>NZ_JAHCSX010000005.1:0-96796 GCF_018726825.1 Pantoea sp. B270 | reverse complement strand
CTATGTCGCTAAGCGGCAAAGCCGCCAAGCGCCACCGAACCCCTGCGGGTTTCGGCCGCGAGCGGTTTCGGGCTGATATCCAGGGGCAACGGCTGCAGACGGCTGCGCCGTCGCGTTCACTGGCCACATAAAGCCGTGGCCGCTGAGGACCGGACCGGCAAAGCCGTCCGGGGTGTGTTCTTGCCGTTTTCGCGCGCGGCGGACCTGTTCCGGTCAGTCCAGGCGCGGAGGGCCGTTCGTAGCACCGCCGGTTCAGGCAGAAAGGGGTGAAGTGCACGCCGCCAAAAACTTTTTGCCTGGTGCCGCAAAAACTTTTCGTCGTCGCCCCTTTATGCCCTCTCTTCGTCGTTGCTCCTTTGCCCTTCGCCGCGACTGGATCGACCGAAACATGACAACCCACCTGAGCAGGAGAAATGCCATGAACACACACAACGTCAACGTCAAAACCGCCACGCCAGAATCTCCCAAAACATGGGGGAACGGCCATGTGATGCACGTGGCGAACGTGCACTGAAACCGGCAATGACACACCGGAAACTGACTAAAGGAGCGACACGATGAAAGAACCGTATACCGCCGCCACGCTGGCGGCCACGCAGTCAGAAATCCCGGGCCTGACGCCGGGCCTGGCAGAAAGTCTGGCGACCCTGACGGAGCTGGGAAAGCACCGCCTCAGCGCCCGCGAGGAGCACGAGCACCTGCGGCTCACACTGCACGACATGGCGCAGCAGATTGCCGATACCGTGCAGGACAGCGCACTGCCGCTGTCATCGTTTAGCGCGTGGATTGTGGCGAGTCATATCGTGCACGCGCAGTTCGGCAGCCGGGGCGAGGTGATCTGGGGGCGGGCGAGCGGCGCACTGGCGGCACGCCTGACGGATATCAGCCTCCGCATGGAGCCCGACGACACACAGACGTAAAAAAGGCAGGGTTGCCCCTGCCTTCTCAACGGTCGCCAGATAGCGCTGGCGACCTCATCAAAACCAACACTAGAGGTGTAGTTATGAATTTTGACCCGCAAATCGTCGCACAGGCGCAGGCGTTTGTAAAAGGCTTTAACAGCGGTCGCGGCGTGCGCGTCCCGAAAATGACATTCAGCAGCTGGCCGCACTTCATGCACGCCGTGCGTCAGCAGCTGGAGGTACAGTCATGAGCGTACAAAACACCCTGTCCCCGGACGCGGCGCAGCAAAAGGTGACGCAGGCCGACATCACGCGCGCGCTGGGCGAATTCTGCTTTATCCGCCTGGACAACGGCGACGAAGCCTTTTATTACAACGGATTCTGGCTCACCGGTGCGGATGGCGAAAGTAACGAACCGTCGGTGCTGGGGCTCGCACAGCGCACCGCCCGGGCGGGCAACAAGCATCTGCGCTGCGTCGAGCTGCCGGTGCCGGAGGACAAAGAGTGGTGCTGGGATGACGTAGCCACAGAACTGGCGCGCTGCGCCGTCACGCGCGAGCTGCGCGGCGAACTGATTGTGACCGGCAGCGAAACCCGATACGGGCGGGGTATCCACATCTGCAACGATCCGCTGCTGAGAGGCATCAACAGCAACCTGTGGTTCCCGCTCAACCCGGCGGAGGACTGGTTTACGGGCATCGAGCGCGTACTGATGATGAACGGCGTGGCGGAGAACGTGGTGCGCATTGAATCGCTGCGCGACTGCGCGGCGTACCATGACTGGAAGGTGGTTTATAACCGGAAGGTCACAGACTAGAACGAAAAAAGGCAGGGGAGGAGACCCCCCTGCCTCCTTTCGCCGCCGGCTAAGTCGGTGCCGGGCGGTTTAACAGCTGACTTTGGGGGAACATCCGTTGTTCCCGATGAAAACTATAGCACCGGCCATCTTTAAGTGGCAAAACACCTGCAGAACATTATATTCAGTGCAGCCTGACCGCGCGGCGTGCGAGGAGACGATGATGAGTTTTTTAATGCTGGGTTCCCTGCTGAGCCTGGGTTATGCGCTGGCCTTCCGGTTCGTGGTACCGGTCGATATAAGCCTGACATACTGGTGCGGCTACGCGATGTGCTTCGTGCTGGCGCGCCTGCTGGCCTCAAAGCACCCACAGCCCGCAGGTGACTGGGTAGTGATGAAACTCCTTGCGCTGGCCGTTCCGGTGGGCGGCGTGTCTCTGTGCGTGTGGGGCGCAATGAACCTGCTGGCTGACCCGGCGACGGGCGGACCGGCAGACGATGACATGCTGTACTCTGCATCCCACGGGCTGCTGCTGCCGCTTTTGTCCATGATAATGGGTGCGGCCATCGTAGCGGTTTCGCTGTACCGCATCAGGACGCGCGCGCAGGGATAAACCCCACGGCTAAGCCGGTAAAAAACCTGTGCTGACGCACCGGCTTTCTTCCGTCGCGTGCGCTTACTCATGTGAGACAGACGTCGAGCTGTCCTGCTCTCTTTGCTCCTGCTGCTGTGCTTCTGCCATTTCCCTCCTGAAATAATACACACCCACACGTCACGGGCCATGGCCCCCTTCGGCTCCCCGGCAAGCCGGGTCGTCGAGCCCTACTCCGCTAACCGGCAGAGCCGGCAAGCTCCGCCGGACCGCGAGGGACCGCGTTCCGGGCCTGCGGCTAGGGGCTGATGGCTGAGGTCAACTCCTGCAGCGGGCTCGCGCCCGCGCGTTCACTGGCCACGAAAAGCCGTGGCCGCTGAGGCCCGGACCGGCAAAGCCGTCCGGGGTGCATTCCTGCTTATCCCGCCCCCGTCTGCGCATGTTACGGCCAGTCCGTTGCGGAGGGCTGGTCGTAGCACCGCCGGTTCAGGCAGAAAGGGGTGAAGTGCACGCCGCCAAAAACTTTTTGCGTGGTGCCGCAAAAACTTTTCGTCGTCGCCCCTTTATGCCCTCTCTTCGTCGTTGCTCCTTTGCCCTTCGCCGCAACGAACTCACCGAAACATGGTTTCAGCAACCGACAACAGGAGAACCAGCATGAACACACAGAACGTCAAAACCGCCGCTGCCGAATCTACCGAAACATGGGTGAAAGGACAGGAAAGCATCGACCTGAGCCCGGCTCAGTTTGCGGACCTGTACCGCTGGATCCGTGCGAACGGGGAGTTTACCGGCGTGGCAGGCGTGCACAGTGCCGTACTGGCCGGGTTGACGCTGATTGAGGAGCCCACCCCGGAGCCGGAAGCCCTGAAGATTTATGTCCACAAAGGCTGGCCCGCAGTCGTCCAGGAATACGACACCGGATTTGTGGTCGTCCGGGAGTATTACGCCGCCGCTGCGGCCGGGAACTGATCCCGGTCAGAAAACAGATTTATTTCACACTCTTTCTCAATTTAAGGAATCTGATTATGGTCCGTTTTGCTACCCGCTACGCTGCCCCGACCTCCGTACGTAAAAATCACCCGCTGAGCAATGACGAATTAATGCGCGTCGTGCCGAGCGCATTTTCCGAAGAGAAACATGACTCGCGCTCAGACCGTTATACCTATATTCCGACCGTTACACTGCTGGATAAACTGCGCGAGGAAGGCTTTCAGCCTTATTTTGCGAGCCAGTCCCGCGTGCGCGACCCGGAGCGCCGCGACTTTACCAAACACATGATCCGCCTGCGCCGGGGATATAATAACGGCGGCGGGGAAGTACCTGAAATTGTATTACTGAACAGCCACGACGGCTCCAGCAGCTATAAAATGATCCCCGGTATTTTCCGGCAGGTGTGCAGCAACGGCCTGGTGTGCTGGAAATCATTTGGTGAAATCAGCGTGCCGCATAAAGGCGATATCGTGTCACAGGTGATTGAGGGCGCTTATGAGGTGCTCGGTGTATTCGACAGGGTTGAAAATAACATCGACATCATGAAAGGGATTCAGGTTAACAATGAAGAACGCCGCCTGCTGGGTCAGCTGGCGCTGGATTATAAGTATGACGGGAAAGAGCCGCCGGTAACAGCCGAGCGGATTATTCAGCCGCGCGCCTGGTATGACAAAGGCACCGACTTATGGACTGCGTTTAATATCGTGCAGGAAAACCTGATCAAGGGCGGTATCACCGGCAGAACGGCAAAGGGAAAAAGAACCACCACGCGCCCGGTAACGGGTATTGATGGCGATATTAAGCTGAATCAGGCGCTGTGGAAAATGGCGGAAGAGTTTGCAAAACTCAAATCATAACGGTTAACCCCGGCTGCCGGGGTTATTTTGATGCGGTGCTGACGTCCGCGCTGAGAAAGGTTTCCGGCGCGGGCGTTTTTTTATTCTGTTGTGACATGGCGGCGTAAACTTCATCGCGGGCGATCAGCACGCGGTAAATACTTTTTATGATGGCCGCATATTCACGTCGCTGTTTTATCAGCTTCGGGCTGGGGCCGGTGTTATACATCCCGACGCTGTCCCAGTTCCTGCCGTACTGCCTGAAGTTGCGCGCCTCGATCCACGCGCCGGTGTAAATGCAGATGCACGGATCCTTAAGCAACCTTTCCCGCGTAATATCAAACCTTTTCAGCTGATTAAAGTGAGAGCTGTTAATCTGCATATTACAGACGTCGTGCGTTCCGCCGCTGCTTTTCGTGTTCAGGGCGTTATTACGCATGCGCGACTCCTGTATTGAATGTGCCATCAGCAGGCGCGGATCAATGCCGAAATCCTGACCAGCTTTTGTGAAACACATTTCCGGCGCGGCCTGCACGCTGAATACAGCGGCAAGCCCGAAAGCTGCAAACCATTTCATTCTTATTGTCTCACGTACATGCGCATAAAGCGCCAGGCGGGTTCGTGTGAAAAATACGCACTCAGGTCGTCTGATGCAAGATAATTCGTTACAGACGCGCACGGTGCGCTGACGGGCAGGTGATGAACATCGTCAGGGATATAAAGAATTCAGGAGGATAGCGTTATTTAACAAGCCGCTCTTGAGATATATAATTCCATCACACCCTACGCAAGATTTTATCTTGCTGTTTTTGTGTTTTAATTCATTGTGTTATGAGGACTTATTGATTATTTGCAAGGTGTATGTGCCTGTTTTGTCGTAGGAAACGACGACACAATGGTGTCGTAAGCTACGATAGTGTATCGTCGGTTCCTACTACCTGTTGTCGTAGGTTCCTGCGATACAGTATCGTAGGAATGTAGATGTGATTTTTAATCAGTGTATTGTATGTCGTACAGTGTCACACTCTACGACATGATGGTGTCGGTAACGACTACCTGTATAAATCAGAATTCCAGAGCAAAGTGCACACTCAGTGCTGGTATCGTCTGATAGTGCAGTTAAACCGGCCACAGCACGAAACGCTAAAGAAAATATGACGGTGGTTAATTAAGCCACTCAGGAGAAAAGATAATGGGCAGAATGGGCATTTACGTCAAAGATAAAATTGAGAAGGAAATCAGGGATATTTATCTTCTGGACATTCAGAACGGGGCCAGCCCGGCCGAAGTCAGCCTGTCATCAACGTGCAATGAATTATTACGGCTTGGTCTGATTATGCATAAAGCCAAAAACAAAGAGGACACCTTCAATCAGAAAGAATTTAACCGCGAACTCATCAGAAAAGTCAGCGGCAGTAAAGAAGGTATTATGATATTACTGACCATGATGACAGAACTGTATGTTAACGCAACAGGAGGAGGCGGAACCGAGCGCATAGACACGCTGCTGAGCCAGTACCTGGCCGAAATTGACAGCTCTGAAAGCGATGCCGATAACCGGCATTTTGTCCGGCATGAAGAGAGCGGCCATGCTGACGCCTGACATCGTTATGAGTAACAGTTTTAAAACTTATTAATAAACGGTAAGGGTCAGGGATAAGTATTAAATAGTTTAAGTTTCCCCCTCAGAATGGCTGCTGAGCGTAGCGGGGGGAGAAAAAACAAATGTATCCTTATCCCCCTGCACCCTGCGCGCTCTCCGGATATCCCGTTTTAATCCGGGTGGCAGTCAGCACCCGGCATGGCATACAGAAAGCGCCTGAAGAATGGGTGAAATTACCTGCCACGGAATCTAGGTTGTGTGTTTCAGATGTGGCCAGGATGTGAACTCCATTTGTTAATGATGCAGGGGATGGCATCATTCAGGTACCTTCATTCAGACGAATGATAAATAACCGGCATATTTTTATCATCAGTGAGAATTAAGCAGCTTCATAAATGCGCTGATAAATAATGGCGCTGAATTCCTTTTGACTGGCCTGAACCACTGGCCGGGTGCCGTCTGTTTTGATGAAGCGGCTGGCGGCACCCTTCCGGTTGGTAAGAAGTGAAAATAATTAAACGATTTTAAAATTAAAAATATTTCATTTAATGCTGTTATGGCTCGCCGGTTTTCCCGTTACGACCCGGTCTCTTTTCCCGCTATCGGGTTCTCCGCTACCACGACTTTTTCCAGAATGAACTCGTCAAATAAAATGGCCAGTTCGCGCAGCCGTCTTACCTCCTCATTCTCCGGCAGCTGCTGTTCCGTTAAGTAATTGAGCGAATCCAGCAGGCGTACCTGTATTTCCATGTTCACGCTGCGGCGGTTAAACCGCGCGCTGATTTCCATGTCCCGGCGCAGATTCTCCGGAAAGCTGCTGCTGAAGGCCTTGCTTTTTCCCGGGGTGAACGTTTTTTTATCTGTATTTTTCTCTTCATCATTCCTGCATTTTTCCCGGATAATATCCAGACGGGACTGAATAAACTCATCGAACATCCTGGCCAGCGCAACCAGCCGCTGTCCCTCGTCGGTTTTAATCACGTGACGCCGCGGAGAAAACTGCATCGACGTAATTAACCGGCTGATGATTTCGTCGTTGGTGGTATACCGACGGACGCGTGCCGCCACGCGTAATTCCATCAGCAGGTTCTCCGGTAACCACAGTTTCCTGTACTGCATTTCCCCGCGGGCATATTTCCGTGGTCGTCCGCGACCGTCGGCCATCTTTTCTTTTACTTTCATGCGTTATCACCTCCCTACGAGGCTCACCCTGGACAGGCAGCAAGCGTACGCCACGCCCTTTCAGGAATAATCCTAAAAAGGAGCGTGAGAGACTTTAAAAGTGTGACTTGCGTCACAGATTTTTTTTTTTTGAGAAAATGTACACTTACGGCGCGTTACGTCTGTTTACGCACACTGACATTTCTTTAACTCAAATCGAGGGTTTTATACATGAAAGTTGTCACTTCACACCCTGCACCGGTGCAGGGGGCTGCGGAAGCCTGCGCGACGCTAAGCGGGGCGGCGCCAGAGGGACTTATCGGCATCACCCGCCGCGCCTTTAGCCAGATGTATGCATATGGTTATCGCCACCGTGCGAACGTACTGCTGCTGGCGCTGGTCGTGCTGGCCCTCGCGCTGCCGCACCTTGTGCGCGCAGAGGACCTGCTGTCCGGTCAGAAGCAGGACGCCAAAGATACGTTTGGTCACGGCAGCACCGTTGAGTGGGGGCTGTACATGGCCGAAGTCGTCATTTCCATAATCACCTTCATCAAAACCCGTAACCCGGCGCTGTTCGTGGGCGGCCTGGCTTTTCTTGTTGTTGTTACCCGCACGCTCTTCTCCCTGGCCGGCTAATCCCGTATGGACAGGGAATCGCTTCAGTACCAGTTCCCGGAAACCCTCAATGAGCAGAAACGCCTTATCGGACTCCCCACAGAGGAGGCCGTGCTCATCCTTGCGTGCGCCGGCATCGGCCTGCTCTGCGACATGTTCATCATCATGCTCATTGTGGCCGCCGCGCTCTGGCTGCTGGTCCGCCACCTGAAGAAGGGGCAGGGCACCTGGTGGCTCATGAACCTTCTTTACTGGTACCTGCCCACCGCGCTGCTCCGGCTGCAGTTCCGCCGCGTGCCTGACTCGAGTAACCGGCACTGGATGCAGTAACCCGCGCGCCGCCTTCGGGTGGCGCTTATTAAAAGGATAACGCTATGAAGTATCAGGTCCGGGAAGGGCGCAACCGGGTAATCATTCTTGCCCTGTGCGCGCTTTCGCTGCTCGTGTTTATTCTCGCTGCCAGCACCGTCGTCACCGGCGCGCTGGCGTGGCACTTTGCGAAAACGCAGAGGACCATCACTACCCCGATGATGTTTGACCGCCCGTTCACCTCCGGTTCCGCCTCCGGAGACGCGGCCTTAAACAGCATGCTGGTGCGCTCTTTCATTAACCTGCGCCTGTCCGTCACGCCGGAAACCGTGGACAGCCAGCACGCCGCCCTGCTGCGCTTCGTTCCCGCTGAATACCGTGACGACCTGAAAAAGCAGCTCGCCGCCGAAGCTGAGTACATCAAAAAGAACGGCGTCTCCTCTGTGTTCCGCATCGATGACGAAATGACCGACACCACCACCGGCGACGTCATTGCGCAGGGCACGCTGAGCGCCAGCACCACCAACGGCAACCTGAAGATATCACTTCCGGATTCGCATAAAGCCTACCGGCTTAGCGTGCACTACGTGGACGGCCTTATCCGCCTGACGGCCTTCCCCGAGGTGCCCTGGACCCAACCTGAACGCCGCCCGCAACAGGACTGACCCCATGAAAATGACCCTTTCCGCCATCGCCGTGGCCGGCGCGCTGGCGCTGCTGCCCGCCGCACAGGCCGCGGTGCCCGGCCCGGCCGGAACCATGTTTGAGAACAACGCGCACCTGAAGGCGCAGATGAGCAATACCAGCCCCAACAAAATCATCATCGACGGCGAGCTCATCACCGCCGTGACTGGTCCGGATAACGCCTACACGAAGGCCACCACCGCCGACGGCGCGCTGCTGATTACGCCGCTGACCGGGCAGGACTTCACCCTGTTCCTGGAAACCGCCGGGGGCGTCGGCGTCTCGATTGACGTCTCACCGAAACCCGGCAACGGCCGCACGCTGCATCTGATTCCGGCGGACGTGCCGCTGAAGCCCAACCCGGACGCGAAGGTGTGGGAGGAAAGCCAGCCCTTCCAGAAAACGCTGGTGAGCGTTGCCCGCAGCATCGTGAACGGCGACGTGCCGGAGAACTACACCGAGGTGAAAGTCTCGCGCGGCCCGGCGTATAACCCACCCTCGGGCGTGCAGCTGACGCCGGAGCGCCAGCTGGCCGGCTCGCACCTGCGCGTGATGCGCTACCGCATGAAAAACACCGGCTACGTGACGCGGGCGCTCAGCGAAAAGCAGTTCTGGCAGAAGGGCGTGCGCGCGGTGATGCTTTCAACCCGCACGCTTTATGCAAACGGCGAGGGCTTCGTGTGGGTGATTTTCTCCACTGACGCGGAGGGCGGCTCATGAGCAACATCAATACCGCCACGCGCCGCCGACAGTGGGTGATTGCCAGCGTCTCCGCCGCGGTCATGCTGGCGGTGGGCGGCGGCATCTGGGCGTACTCGCACCATCAGGCGGAGCTGAACAAGCCCGCACCTAAGGCCGCGCCGAACCTGACCGGCGGCCTGATAAACACCTCCTTTACCGATGGTGTGGCCACTGCGGCGCTGCAGCAGCAGCAGAACAAGACTGCGGGGCTTGAGCGCGACCTCGGCACGCTGACCAGCACGCTTAAAAGCCAGAACGACGAGCTCAAAAAGCAGCTCAGCACAATGGCCGACGCCATCACGCAGCTGCAGACGCAGCAGGCGCAGGGGAGTAAGGCGCCTGCCGCCTCGCAGCCAGCCAGCACTTCACCGGCGAATGGCCCCGTCCCGGCCGGACAGTCCGGTCCGGCGCAGTGGAGCATCAGCAATCCCGGCGGCGGACCGGCTGCCGGGCAGGGCAGTCAGTTCTATCCCGCGCAGGGGCAGGGGTTCTACCCTGGCGCCGGCACGGTGCGCCCGGGCGGTCTGAGCCGCGACACCTTCACTTACGCCGCGCTCACCGACAAAAAGACGAAGCTGCCCTGGATCCCCTCCGGCTCCTTCTCTGAGGCGGTGATGATTGAGGGCGCTGACGCCAACGCCAGCGTGACCGGCCAGCAGAATACCTCGCCGGTGGTCATTACCCTGCTTGGTGACGTCTCCATGCCCAACGGCAAGACCTGGAACATGGACCAGTGCCGCGTCACCGGAGAGATGTACGGCGATATCTCCAGCGAGCGCGGCGAGGTGCGCACCCATAACATCAGCTGCATCCTGAAGAACGGCAAGCATATCGACATGCCGTTCGACGGTCACGTGTCCTTCCAGGGCAAGGTAGGCATCCGCGGTAAGCCGGTGATGCGTAACGGCGCCATCATCGCCAACGCCGGCGCGGCCGGCCTGCTGTCGGGCTTCGGCGAGGGCATCAAGTCTGCCGCCACGCCGACGGTAGGACTCGGTGCAAGTGCCTCTGTCGGTGCCGGTGACATTCTTAAACAGGGCTTCGGCGGCGGTGCCAGCAAGGCGGCGGACACGCTGAGCCAGTACTGGATTAAGCGCGCCGAGCAGTACCACCCGGTGATTGATATCGGTGCCGGCAACGCCGTAACCGTGGTGTTCCAGAAGGGCTTCAGGCTGGAAACCATAGAAGACGCTGATGCCGAAAAGGCACAGAAAGAGGCACCGCAGCCGGTGGTGCAGCAGACCGCAGCGAACCAGCCGGTCAGCACCGGCGGCAGCAACAGCGCCCCGGTGTTAAACCCCGATGAAGTTCTGCGTCAGGCCAGCCAGCTGCGCCTCGGCGACACCATTAACTGACAGGAGTGAGCGATGGAAAACTGGTACGTGGCACAGACAAAGTGGGCGCAGGAGAAGTACGCCTGTCAACAGCTGCAGGGTCAGGGCGTCACCTGCCTGCTGCCGGTGTTTTCCCGCGTCCGGCTGCGCAACGGCAGGGTGCGCGGCGTGACGCCGCAGCCGCTCTTTCCGGGCTACCTGTTCGTGCGCTTCGATCCGGAGGTGGTGCACACCACCGCCATCAAGGGCACGCGGGGGATTTCCACGCTCATCAGCTTTGGCGGCCTGCCGGCGGTGGTGCCCGACCGCGTCATCGCGCAGCTGGAGACCGGCTGGGAGGGCGTGCCGCTTACCACGGACGCGCCGGTGAACGGTGACCGCGTGATGATTGAGGACGGGGCATTCGAGGGGCTGGAGGCGGTGTGGTGTGAACCGGATGGTACAAAGCGCGCCATTCTGCTCCTGACCCTGATGAACCGCCAGGTGCGCGTGCCGGTGGAAAGCCATATGCGCTTTCACATCACCGCGCGCGGGGAGGCGGCATGATCAGGACACGCTTATCCGATGAAAAACGCCGGCGCCGTCAGCTGGGAGAGATACGGGTCATGGTGGCCAGCTGGAAGCACGGCCAATCGCCTTATGCCGACACGCTGGTTGTCTGCATACTGGCATTGGCGGTACTGGCCGTGCTCTGGGGCGATTACTCTTATCATGGGCGGGTCTGGGCCGGCTGGCTGATGGTGCTGCCCGCCGTTGTTGTGGCTGCCGCCGTTGTCATGCGGCTGCGGGAGCCGCTTAACTGGCAGGACCTGATTGCCCGAAGGCTGGCGGTCTATCCCTATCGGGACGTCACGGCCTGGCGTGAACTGCAGCAGGTGGTGGTTGAGGCAGGATTTATTTCGGTCCCCATGCTTGCCTGCTGGCTTGATAAAGAGATGCAGACCTTCACGACGCCCGCCCGGCGGCGGACTTTTGCTTTCACTGAGCGTGAACGGGATGAGCGCGGGGAATCTGACTGCAGGAGCCATCATGAATAAACGCACCCGCCGGGAGCAGCGTATCCGGCTCTGCGCGCTGCAGCTCCGCTACCGTAAAGCGTGGAAGACGCAGGCCAGCAGCTGCAGGCTCGCGGCGCTGCTCACCGAAATCGAGGTGATTCAGCACCGTCTGGCCGCAGACAGTACTCAGACGGAGGCCGTATGCAGCTGAGCTTCCAGCGGCTGGCCATCGCGAGTGCCGCCAGCGCCTGTCTGGCCAGTGCGGCGCTGCTGCTCCACCTTTCCGGCTTGGTTCTTTAACCTTATCGCTTAATCTGAGGTGCCTATGGTTCCTGATAAAAAAGTCACCCCGCCGGAAGCGCTGCTCATCCGCGTGACGCATCCCGCCGGCAATATGGTGTTCCGGCTTGAAAGACTTAATACCCGACCGGTTCCGGATGCGGCAATTCGCCCGCTGGCAGAGAATTCCGGGCACGTACCCGCACTCGCTGACGTCACGATTGAGCGGCTGGCGGCGTACATTGCTGACGTCATTCGCCAGGTTTCACCGGGCACACCGCGCGCAGACGTCTGGGCACACATAAAAGCACCGGTAAAAAACGTACCCGCTGCCAGCAGACATCGCGTTATGAGCGAGGATGCGCTTAAGGACCTGCAGATGGTGCAAACCTTTATGAAAAAGAAGCATACAGACTGAATCGCGAATTTTTGTGCCTTCACCAGGGCAACCCGCACCATTCGTTTAACCCACACCACTCACTTTTAATACCGCTGCGGCCAGGCCGCCACTGAGGATACCCCCCATGCAAAAACTTTTTGCGTGCGCACTGCTGTGCGCGGCGCTGACCGGCTGCGCCGGCATGAACTCTGACTTTGACTGTAACAAAACCGCCACGGACCAGTGCCTGTCGATGTCTGAGGCCAGCAAACTGGCATCAAAAGGAAAAAGCCTCGACGACCTGACCGCGCAGAAGGAGGCCGGCCCAAAGCCTGCCGCTGAGGCGCTGGCGACGCCCGGCAATGTGAAGCCCGCCGTTAATCCTTACCGCCCCGTGAGCGTGGCGACGCTGACTCCCCGTCCTGTCTCCGGGCAGGCGCTGAGCGCAGACAGTCTCCGTGCATCCACGGTGCCGGTTCGCGCAGCAACACCGGTGGTACCGGGTGATTACAGCGGACCGGGACAGGTAGACGCCCGCCGCATTCCTGACGCGACGCAGCGCCTGTGGATCGCGCCGTGGGTCGACGAGCAGGACAGCTTCCATCAGCCCGCCGTGGTGGAATTCGTTAAGCAGAAATCACGCTGGGACGAAGATTTCCGGGTTATCAGAGAGGGGGAGTAATGAAAAAACGCTTTTCTTTCCGTTCCGCGCATGAGCAGCGGGTGCCCGCATCGTCTGCGGCCGCACTGCATCACCGGCTCTGGCCCGGTATCAGTCTGCTGCAGGCGGATGTTTCATCGGGGCATATTTTCATCTGCGCCGACACCGGCGCAGGCAAAAGCCTGCTGTTACGGGATGCGATGAACACAGTGCTACGCGCAACTTACGCAGGAGTTCAGCATGCTCAGTAACGTTATCGATCACCTCGCCGGCATTATGAACAGCAGCCGGGACGAGGGCGGGGCAAAGCTTGCCCGCCAGAAGCTGCAGGAAAGCTTCAGCTACCCCTCACTGACCAGCCTGCTGCCGTGGCGCGAGTTCGACGAAAAATCGGAACTCTTCATTAATACCCGCTCGGTAGGCTTTATGCTGGAGGTGGCACCGCTCGCCGGCGCAAACCAGCAGGTGGTGCAGGCGCTGGACGACCTGATGCGCAAAAAGCTCCCGCGCAGGACGCCGGTCACGGTGCTGATGGTGGCCAGCAAATGCGTGGGTGACATGCTGGAGAACGGGCTGAGCCGTGACATGTGGAAGGGCGACATGGCGCCGCAGCTCAATGCCATCACCAAAGCCTACTGGGAGCGATCGGCCCTGAAGGGGCTGGCCAACGAGCGAGAATATCCGCTCTACCTGCGCAACTACCGCGTGTTTCTGGTGTATGCGCACCCCGGCACCGGCGGCCTTAAATCGATGGACGAGGTGGCGCAACTTCGGGAGACCGTCCGCGTGTCCCTGATGTCCGCGTCAATGGATACGCGACGGGTGGGCGCGTCGGAGTTTCTGTCGATCATCCGCGAGCAGCTGAACTATCGCCCCGGTCAGGTCAGTACGGCCAGCGAGCACTGGAACCCGGAGCAGGAGCTGCACCGCCAGTGCGTGGACACCAGTACAGAAATGGAGGTGCACCCGGATTACCTGCGGCTGACCACCTCCACAAAAGCCGGTGACAGAGCCGTAGAGGAGGGCGCTGCGTCCACGATGGCCAGTACGCGCATCGTGAACATGCAGCTGACTAAGGTGCCGAAGCAGTTCGCGCTCTGGCAGGCAGCCGACAACCTGCAGAACATGCGCTTTCCCGATCTCGGCATCCCCTGTCCGTTCCTGCTGAGCTGGACCATCTGTGTGGAAGAACAGGTCAGCAGCCAGAACGAGGCGTTCCGTAAGGAGCAGGACATGGGCAAGAAGGCCAACTCCTCCTACGGCAAGCTGTTCCCCAACACGCAGCGCACCTACGAGGAGTGGCGCGACCTGCGCATGGGGCTTGCCAGCAACGAAATTGCCATGTGCAGCTTCAATCTTAACCTGACGCTGTTTACGCCCGACAGCGACAGCGGGCAGCAGCGCTGTGAGCTCTCGGCCATCAACGTGTTCCGTAAAAATGACCTGGAGATGTCCGCACCCCGTTATCAGCAGCTGCGCAACTGGCTGACCTCGCTGCCGTTCGTGATGCAGGAGGGGCTGTGGGACGACATGAAGCACATGAACGCCACCCTGCGCTGCAAAAGCTTTAACGCCGTGAACCTGATGCCGGTAGTGGCCGAGCGTCAGATGTCGCCGAGGGGCATACCGCTGGCTACCTACCGCAACCAGCTGGCCTTTTTTGACATGTTCGATGAGGAAAACGGCTCGACCAACTTTAACATCGGCGTGACGGGCACGTCGGGCGCGGGCAAAAGCTTCCTGATACAGGGGATCCTGCGTGAGGTCCTGAATGCGCAGGGGTTTGCCTGGGTTATCGACATGGGGGGGAGTTACAAAAACTACTGCCGTCAGGCGGGCGGCGCGTACCTGGACGGTGCCACGCTGCGCTTTAATCCGTTTGCCAACGTAACGGACATCGCCGAGTCGGTGGAGGGTATTACCGGCCTGCTGACCGTACTGGCGAGCCCGCAGGGCAACCTGGATGAGGTCAGCGAAGCCATTCTGCAGAAAGGCGTGGTGGCGGCATATGAGACGAAGCAGAACCGGGCGCGCATCGATGACGTGGTGCACTACATGACGTCTGCGGAAGTCAGGGAGGCGTATGGCGAACAGCCTACCATCATGAGCCGCATCAACGAGCTGGTGCTGCTGCTGGACCGCTGGTGCACCTGGGGCAGCGACGGGGAGTACTTTAACTCGGATAACCCGACGCTTGACGGAGAAACGCGCTTCACGGTACTCGAGCTGCTGAGTCTGGAAAGCCGCCCGCACCTGCTGTCCGCGGTGCTGTATTCCCTGATTCTGGCGATTCAGGAAAAGATGTACCACTCACCGCGCAGCCTCAAGAAGCTCGCCATCATCGACGAGGCCTGGCGCCTGTTCAGCGGGCAGAACCCGCACGCCGCGCGCTTTATCGAAACCGGCTACCGCACGGTGCGCCGCCACCGCGGCGCGTTTATCACCATCACGCAGGGTATCAGGGACTTTACCGGCCTGCCCGACAAGCCGGCATCGTCCGCTGCCGCTGCGGCCTGGGATAACAGCGCCACCAAAATCACGCTGCTGCAGGAAGCGAAGGCCTTCAAGACCTACCTCAACGCCAGTCCGGATCAGTTTACCGAGATGGAAACGCAGATTATCCGCGGCTTTGCCAAAGCCCGCCTGACGGGGTTCAGCTCTGTGATGATCTCAATGGGCGAGCAGAGTTCGTTTTACCGGGTATTTGTCGATCCGGTCACGCGCGCGATGTTCAGCACCACGGGTGAGGACTACGAGTGGATGACCGAGGCGCAGAAGGCCGGCGCAACCAGCGAGGAAGCCGCGTACCTGCTGGCCAGCGAGCCGCACATGTATCAGGCCGAGATGCAGGAGCTGGAGCGCTGGGCCTGCCTGCCCCCCGTATAAAAAGAGGAATCAACGATGCAGGAAGATATCCACGCCTTATCCGCTGTGGAGGGCGAAACGCCGGACGCGCAGCCATTGCGTGAGGGCGTAACCGTGAAGCGCGTTTCCGGCCTGCTGCACCGTCGTAGCGTCCGGCTGGCCGCGTTTGCCGCGCTGGTCATCACGCTCAGCGCCGGCGTCAGCGCGCTGGTTGCGCAGGCCGTACAGCCTGACTACGTGGTGTTTGACATGAAGGGCACCATCGACACCTTCCGCCAGCAGACCGCGCAGTCTGCGCTGGATAAGGAGAGACTGGCGGCGCTCACGAAGCGCTTCGGCTCTGCGCTGGACGCGAGCCTGTCGGACTGGCAGGCCGCGCACGGCGGCGTCATCCTGGTGAAGGGCGCGGTGGTGGCCGGCGTCACAGACATTACGCCGGCGATTCAGGCCGATATCGCCCGCCAGATGCAGGCGACGCCATGAAGCGGCTCACCACAGCGGTTGCTCTGCTCGCCACAGCGGTTATCTGGTCCGCGCAGGCGAAAGAGCTCGGCACCATCGGCCACCTGTTTCCCATTGCCGAGCCCGACCTGCTGGCCTTTATCGGCCAGCGCCTGCAGGGCATGAAAGACAGCGGTGAGCTTGACCGGCTGCAGCGCGAGGCCGAGGCGCGGGTGAAGGCCCACGCCGTCAGGCCCGCGCCGGTGGCCGGCCTGACGCCGGCGAAAACGGACAGGGCATTCCTGTATGACCCGACCTTCACGGTGCGGGAAACCATCCGGGACATGCGTGGCAACGTCATCGCCCGGGCGGGAGACAGGGTCAACCCGCTGGATAAGGTCGCCTTCAGCGAGACGCTGTATTTCATCGATGGCGACAACCCGCAGCAGATGGCGTGGCTGAAGCCGCAGCTCGCCGGGCAGCAGAATTATAAGGTCATTCTGGTCAACGGTAACGTGCACGACAGCAGCATCGCGCTGGATGAGCCGGTGTACTTCGACCAGTACGGCACGTTAACAACAAAATTCGGCTTTGAGCACACGCCGGTGCGCATCACGCGCGCGGACAGGATGCTGAAGGTGGAGGAGGTGGCGCTGAAATGAGTCACAACGCACGGGGGCAGACGGCCCCGAAGAAGTTAAAGCGTCATGTCGCACAGGTGCGCCTCGATGACGACGACAAATCCGGGCTGCGCCGCATGACCGCCGAGTTCCCGCTGTACTCGGAGTCGATGATTATGCGCGCGGCGCTGCAGACGCTGCTGGCGTGCAGCGGAGAGGTCCGGTCGGCCATCGTACTGGCCTCACTCACCGACAAAGACGTGGGAGAGGTCATGCGTCAGTACGGCATGACGGTGCTGGCGGGGGGCATCATGCAGAATGAATTGCTGCCGCGACTGGTTAATGACTGGAAATCTTCAGAGGCTCCCGCCATGCAGCAAAATGCAGCGCCAGCCGTGCAGCCGGTCTGGAGCGCGCCCGCGCCTGAGCCCGCTTGTCGCGCGGAAATTTCGCTTTCGCCAGCGAGTATTCGCGCACTCGGTGACCTGACGGATCATCTGCCCGCGGCCGGTTTATTCCTTATGCTGCTGGTGCTGTCCGTTGTGATGGTTCGTGTGGGGCGGGTGTTCACTGCCAGGCAGGCGGATCGGGCTGATGCATTCAGCGTTCGCCACGGAACGTCGGTTCCCGTGCCGGCGCCGTTCGGCAGTCCGGCGATGGCTGCACGTGCGCTTGCGCATGAGGAAACCGCGTACTGGCAGCAGCTGCTGGCCGCTTTCGCAGCCGCCATTGAGGCGGAAGGATACACCTTTGGCACCGATGCACGGGCAAAAGTGGCGTTACCGCACGCCGTGCGGGCCCGTGCGGGTGGGGCAATTGTGAAAGCGCGCTCGCGGCACATTACGCCGCTGCGGAGTGAAGCGGCGCTGGAAGATTTGCAGCTGCAGGCAGCGGAGGACGGCTACGCGGGCAGCTGGGCGGACTGGTGTCAGCAGGGCGCAGAGGCGGCCGGCTGGTATGTCATCAGGCGTGAGGTGAACCAGCTGCCTGACGGTGCGGTAACGACGTGAGGATCGGGGTATGACTCAAACCCAAACTGGCTTTTTGTCCCTGATACCGGGCGAAGCGATGTAGAATTCGGCGGTAAACACGGTATTCATGAAAAGGATGACAACATGAAGGACCTGCACTGGCACTGGCCTGAGAGTATGACCTGTACAGACGGGGTGCTAATCAGCGTGATGATACTGGTGGTAGTCACGCTGTGGTGGCGGCTGGTCACTGACTTCCGCTCGCTGCGCCGCCTGCGCCTGACGGATGACGTCCTGACGCCGGCGCGGCTGCGCTTTGCATCCGTCAGCGTGATGCTGGAATGCCTGATGGCAACGTTCGTTACCTCGTGCGTGCTCCTGCTGCTGAAGTTTCTCTTTCTCTGATCACCTTAACGTTCTTTTCCTCCCCGCGCTGCGCAGGCTGTTCGTTCCTCGCATACGCTGCGGTACGCCTCAGCCTGCACCCCGCAGGCAGGCCTGATTAACGTCTGACCCCGGCAGCCCGGCTGCCGCAACCACGGAATTTCCTCTTATGACACACCCCGCTGAAATATCGGCTAAGCCGGTCGTGCGCGATCGTTGGGGCGGCTGGACGCATCCGGCCTTTTTTCTGCCGGCAGACGGCAATGATTATCCGCAGCCTGGCGAGTTTGAAGCCTGGCTTAACGCGCATCATATGCAGGCGGCGACCACCTGGATGGAAAACGACGTCCCGGACTGGATGATGTCGGACTACCGGAAAACCGGTAACTGCAGTCAGTGGCAGCCTTCCGGACCCCCTGGTGGGGGCTGGTTTACCGGCAGCATCCACGACACGGACGACGGCCCGGTGTGCGTCTGGCTGCGGCGAAAGGCGGAGGCACAGGACGCATGAAGCGCTTTCTCCTCATACTGTGCCTGCTGACTGCGGGCATTATGGCAAAGCCGGTGATGGCGGCAACCAGCAACGCCGGCGACGGCCGCTGGGTGAATCCGATCAGCGACGTCTGCTGGAAGTGCCTGTTTCCCATGTCGCTCGGCAGCATTCAGCTGGCCTCCGGCGCGCACCCGGACACGCCGAACCCGGCCTCGCCCATTCAGCTGTGCCCGTACGGCATTTTTTACCGGCTGGGGCTGGCCATCGGCTTCTGGGAGCCGCTGGCGCTCACCGACGTGACCCGCGAGCCGGGCGTGATGGTGAACATGGGCGGGTTTAAAATCGACCTCGGCCGCACCGGTACCGGGCGCGGGGGGCAGAGCGACGCGCCCACGCCCGGCAGCTTCTATCACGTGCACTGGTACAAGTATCCGCTGATTTTCTGGCTCAACATCATCACCAGTACGGGCTGCATGCAGACTGGCGACATGGACATTGCCTACCTCTCGGAGGTGGACCCGCTCTGGAACGACAGCACGCTTGCCATGATCCTGAATCCGGAAGTGGCGCTCTTCAGCAACCTGCTGGCGCAGGGCGCCTGCGCGGCTGACTCAATCGCTTCTACCGCGGGTATGCCGCTGGACCCGCTGTTCTGGTGCGCCGGTGCACAGGGCTCGATGTACCCGTTCACGGGCTATACCAGCAACGAGTTTTCGCCGCTGGAGGCTTCGCTGCTGGTCAGCGAGCGCATGGCCTTCAAGCTGCACCGGGAGGGACTGGTGATGGAGACGGTCGGGGCGGACGTGGCGGTGTGCTACGAATATCCGTCCCCGATCATCCCAAAATCCCGCTGGCGCTACCAGATGGTGAACATGTACCCCGAACCCTCGGACTGCCACCCGTTCGGTACGACCACGCAGCTGTGGGGCTCGGTACACAACTCTCCCGCGTCGAAGAAGAACTTCGGCTACCTCATGTGGCGAAAGCGCAACTGCGTTTACCTGTAAGGAATCAGCATGAATATTCCACTGACTACGGCGCTGGCCCTCAGCGCTGCGCTGCTCTGCGCGACCACGCAGGCGGCTGAGCAGCCCACCATTTCCGGCAGCGACATGACGTACATGAAACAGCAGCAGCGCGAGCTGGAGCTGTTCAAAAGCCAGCTGCAGGGCACGAACATCACCCTGCCGGACGCGCAGCAGGGACGGGTGGCGCAGATGCAGAATGAGATTGCCGCCGCGCAGGCGGAGCAGAACAGCGCGACCCGGCAGACGCCGCGCGCGGTGTATTTCGTGAGCCTGGGCATTCCGGAGGAGGGGCTGCTGCCGATGCTCTCTGATGCCCGCCGCTTCGGCATTCCGGCTACCCTGCGCGGGCTGCTGAACAACGACTTCCGCCAGACCGCAGAGAAGATGTTTGAACTGTCGAAAAAGGATAAGCAGGCGGGCGTACAGATTGACCCGACCCTGTATCAGCAGTACGGCATTAAGGCGGTGCCTGCGCTGGTTGTGACCTGCGGTGGCAAATTTGACGTGCTGTACGGCAGCCTGCCGGTGCAGCAGGCGCTGGAGGAGGTCAGGCAGCGCGGTGACTGTTCAGCCACGGCGGCGCAGCTGCTGCAGAATGCGGAGGGCGCGCGATGAAGCGACTGCTACTCATCCTGCTGCTGTTCTCCGTCGCCGGGGCCCGTGCTGACGACGTCAGCGATGCTTATAACGCCGGTGCGGGGTATGCCGGCGCGAACAAAGGTCAGGGAACATCGGCAGCAAAAGGCACAGACCCGGCGTCCGTTATTCCGGGCTACACATCAAGCCCATCGCAAAGCGGCTACTACGGCGGGGTGCAGGGCGGAGATGGTGGCATCAGCGATAAAGGCCAGACCGAACTCAGCCAGAACGAGGCCGGGCAGGCAATATCAGACTCGTCCACGAAAAACCCGGCGGTGACCATCGACCCGAACGCCGACTTTATCCGGAACGGTAAAAATGCCGAGGCGAACAGCGGCTCCATCGTGGACGGCACGAACCAGCAGTGCACCACCAAAGTGGTGTCAAAGTCGGTGTTTGAGAACTACAGCTGCGACCGGGATGTGGCACAGGTGCAGACGTGTGCACGCACCGGAAGCATTCAGGTAACGGGTTCGAAGGAAACGTTTAACACCCAGCTCGTACTTGACGCTGCGAATTCTACAGCAGTCCTTCTGGATGATTACTGGGTGCGCTATGACTTCACTGCGCCAGAGTCCGGCGTTGTCAGCGCAGGAACGTGGGAGTTCCTGTACCCCAAATCGCCAGGCTATCACAGTCAGGATGGCAATCGACTGTGGTACACCATGAAAGCCTTCGACCTCACGGTAGATCATATCACGGTAAACAATAGCGGACAGGCGGCACTCACACCGCAGCGCATTACTAAAGGCCAGATAGTTTCATTATACATACGCTACCACACTGACGGTCACCAGGACTCCGGGCGTGACGGGATAGTCAGGTCCGCCAGTAACGGCAATTATGTTTTCAGGATGGTTTTCCCTGTGGCTGCCGAACGTGACACGACCAGCTCACAGGTTGTCTGGAGTGAGTCCTGCGGCTTCGATAAATCAAAGGCTACCGGTACGGCAGGCACGGTGTGTACCGACCCGGGCGGGAGCCGGACGGTAAATCAGAACGGCAAAGACTATACGCAGAGCGCCTCCTGCTGGCAGTACTCGGATGCCTATATCGTGCCGGTCAGCTCAACCGGCAACTGCAGCACGCTGATGGCCAACAAAAACTGCACGGTCTCAGCCCGCAGCTGTACTCAGAAAGAAGGCGGCACCTGCCTGCACGAGCAGGACACTTACCAGTGCCAGACCGCCTACAGTTCAGAAGGGCTGCTGTGCGGCGGTCAGTACTTCTGCCGGACCGGTGACTGCAGCGGAACCGACGGCGCCGGCGACAGCGGCTTTGATACCGCGGTGGCGAAGCTTGCCGGCCTGGCCTCGGCCGGCGATGACGTCAAAGCCGATCAGGTAAACGTGAAGGCGTTCACCGGTCAGGCGCTCTACTGTCGCAAGGCAATGGCGGGCTTTTCCAACTGCTGCGTCGACACCGGCTGGGGCAACAGCGCCGGGCTTGCCAACTGCAACAGCGATGAGATGGCCATCGGCAAGGCGAAAGCCAAAAAGGTCACGGTGCTGGTCGGTGAAGCCTGCAACCGGGCGGTGCTTGGCGTATGCGTGCAGAAGAAGCAGGCCTACTGCGTATTCGGCGGAAAGCTTGCCCGTATCATTCAGGAGCAGGGTCGCCGCGACCAGCTGCACGTGAGCTTCGGCAGCGGTGACTCCCCCAACTGCCGCGGCATCACGGTGCCTGAGCTGCAGGCGATTAACTTCGACCTGATTAACTTCCAGGACTTCTACAGCGACCTCATGGCCAACCAGAAAATTCCTGACTCCGCCACGATGGTGAAGCAGGCGAAAGATCGCATCGCCGCGCAGGTGCAGGCGCAGACCGGAGGAAAAAAATGAAGCAGATTGTGCTTGCCT
This sequence comes from Pantoea sp. B270, assembly GCF_018726825.1. Lineage (NCBI taxonomy): Bacteria > Pseudomonadati > Pseudomonadota > Gammaproteobacteria > Enterobacterales > Erwiniaceae > Pantoea > Pantoea sp. B270. Next base: position 74,616 of record NZ_JAHCSX010000005.1, on the reverse strand, counting down.
GCCTGCTGATGGCGGGCGCCTGTCAGGCTCTCGCGGACGATGCACCGTCAGCTGATGCGGTCGTGACGCCCGCAGAGCCGTTCACCGGCTGGCACTGGTACAACGAGCCGAAGAAAAAAACCGATCCCCCTGCGCCGAAGCCGCAGCCCGCGCCGCAGGTGCCGGACTTCAGCCGGCTGTCACCCAGCGAGCAGGCTGACGTGCTGAAAGGCTACACGAAGGAGGCGCTGAACAACGCCATCCTGCACCCGTCGGCGGAGAATACGGCTACCTTCCTGCGCTGGCAGAAGTTCTGGACCGACCGGGCCTCGATGTTCAGCCAGTCGTTCGCGGTGGCGCAGCTTGACCATCCGGATCTCGACTACAACCTGGAACACCCGCACTACAACAGCACCGCGCCGCTGCAGCAGGCACGCGATCAGGCCGAGCAGACGCAGGCTATCAGCGAACTCGCCGGGCAGTATGGCCTGTTCTACTTCTACCGGGGAGGGGACCCGATAGACGCGCAGATGGCGGGCGTGGTGGCGGACTTTGCCCGCCTGCGTCACGTCTCGCTGATACCGGTGAGCGTGGACGGCACGGTGTCGCCGCAGGTGCCTGACAGCCGTCAGGACGCGGGACAAAGCGCGCGCATGGGCATTACCCACTTCCCGGCGCTGTTCCTGGTCGACCCGAAGTCAAAAAGCTTCCGCCCGCTCGCCTACGGTTTTATGACGCAGGATGACCTGGCGAAGCGCTTTCTTAACGTGGCCACCGGCTTTAAACCTAACTTCTGAGGAGTTCATGATGCTAACGCTATCACCCGTCTGGCACGGGCGGCTGCGCGCTGCCCGTGGCCTGACGAACCTGCTGATGCAGACGCTGGTTATCCACCCGGCGCTACTGTTCTTCCTGCTGTTTCTGCTGTCCGCACATCAGCACGCCGGCGGCGCCGGGCAGATGCTGCTTGATGAGGCCGAAAAGCTGGTTCGCGACGCGTCGGCGGGGCAGGTGTGGGGCTGTGTATCACAGGCGAGGCCTCTGACGGCGTTCCCGCCCGCTCCACTGTCAGTGTTTCGTGAAGAAGCCCCTGTTCCGGATGCGTTAAAACCTGACCCCACGCCCGTGATGTGTGAGAAGGCGGCGGTCAGCCGCGAGGCGTGGGCTGCTGAGGCCGGCAGCACGCTGCTGTTGCTCTACAGGACTGCAGTGGTGCTTTCCGTCCTAGCTAATCTGGCCGTGTGGCACCTGCGCCGCCGCGCTAAAGGAGAACATGAATGAAACAACTACCGCTTATCGTCACGCTGTTTATGGCGGGCATTATCTTCAACTGCCTGCGCCAGCTGCTGACGTACTCCGAGAGCCTGACGTACGACGTGCTGATCGTCGTATCGGTGGCGTGTTTTGTCCTTATGGGACTGGGGATTCTCCTCGGGATCATCGCGCACCGCCGCGCGCGCAGCGGACCGGGAGGCCATCATGAGGCTTAAGGTTCTGCTGGCGGCAGCGTTGCTGCTGCCGGTGCTGGCACAGGCTTCGGTGGCCGACGAAATCGCCGCGCTGGAGCAGGCAAAGGCGCAGCAGGGGGCTCAGCTGCCAGACTTCGGGCTGCCGGGCAACCTGTCTGCCCGAACCGCGCCGGCGAAGCCACCGAATCTGATGACGCTGACCGATGGCCGGCGCGTAAATCTCAACGACTACGCGGTGGTGGTGTTCATGCAGCGCGGCTGCCAGTACAGCGCGAAGTTTGATCCAAAACTGAAGGCGTGGGCGGATGAAACCGGCATAAAAGTGTATCCGTACACGCTTGACGGGTACGGCGATACATCCTTCCCGGTGGCGCTCATTCCGCGCAAGGCCGGGCCGAACGAGCCCATCGCCGGCGAGATCCTGACGTTCTTCGGCAACGGTCTGCCCATCGCGACGCCGACCACCTTTATGGTCAACGTGAACACCAACATGGCTTATCCGCTTTATCAGGGCGACACCGACATGGGCACGGTAAGCCAGCGCCTCGCGCAGATGATAGAGGCCGACATTGACCATCTGCCGCCCGACACGCTGGGACCGGTACCGAGCAGTGCTTCGCTGACCCCGCAGTAACGCACGCGGCCCCGCCGCATACGGAAAAAATCATGACGGAACACCCTTTTACGCTCTCGCGAACCGAGACGGCGCTGCTGCTCGTCTGCGCCTCAATGCTGGCGGCGGCCGGGATTTATGCCTGGCTTGCCTGCGACCTTGCCCACCTGCCCGCCGGTGTCGCTTACGGCACGGATGCGCTGCTGCTGAGCGGGCTGCAGCTCTACCCGCTGCTGTTTCTGTTTGCCCTTGCCGGCGGCTTTGGCTGCGGCGCGCTGGTCAGCATCACGCTGCGCCGGCACGGATTCATGACAGACCGGAGTTTTCAATGAAAAAGAAAGATCGTTTTAATGTGAGGGCGGCATCATGAACCTTCGTCAGCTAGTTATCAGCGCATTGGCGGCGCTAACCATCAGCAGCCCGGCGCTGGCCGACGTGCAGGGCGACCTCAACGGCTACTTTGGCAGCCTCGGCTTTGACGGCAACGTCTCAAAAGCGCAGGCGTGGCAGGGACAGGCCGCGGGCTATTTCACCGGCGGTTCGGTTTATCTGCGTAACCCCGTCAAACAGGTACAGCTCATCTCGATGCAGGTGCCCTCGCTGAACGCCGGCTGCGGTGGCATCGATGCTTACCTCGGGGCGTTTTCCTTTATCAACGGCGCCGAGCTGCAGCGGTTCGTGAAGCAGATTATGAGTAACGCCGCCGGCTACGCCTTTGACCTCGCGCTGCAGACGATGGTGCCGGAGCTCAAGCAGGCCAAAGACTTCCTGCAGAAGCTGGCCTCGGACGTGAACTCTATGAACATGAGCTCCTGTCAGGCCGCGCAGGGCATTATCGGCGGTCTCTGGCCGGTATCGCAGGTGTCCAATCAGAAAATCTGCCAGGACATTGCCGGCGAGAGCAACATTTTCTCTGACTGGGCGGCGTCCCGTCAGGGCTGCACGGTAGGCGGGCAGGGTGACAGCGTCACCAGTCGCGCCTCTGATAAAGATAAGGACCAGGTGCTGAAAAACAAAAACCTCATCTGGGACGCGCTGGGCCGCAACCACCTGTTTGACGGCAACCGTCAGCTGAAGGAGCTGGTGATGAGCGTGGTGGGCTCCATCATCTTCAACAAGGACGGGCAGGTCACCATCCTGACCCCGCTGGTCGATAACCGCGACATCATCAATGTCCTGATGCGCGGTGGTACCGCAAAAATATACAGCTGCGACGAGCAGGATCTGTGCCTCGGGCCCATGCCTGCAGATGTAACGGTCAGCAGCGATGTGGCGCTGGTGACGCAGGTCCGCAACATCATGATTTCCATCGACAGCAAGCTCAGCGCCGACACCGGCCTGTCAGACAGGGAAAAGGGCTTTATCAACACCACCTCGGTGCCGGTGCTCAAGTACCTGACCAACTCACGCAGCATGGGCATGAGCCCGACCTACCTTATTCAGGTCGCGGACTTCATCGCGCAGGACATGATGATCCAGTACCTGCAGGAGCTGGTGAAGCAGGCGAGTCAGTCGCTGGCGGGTAAAAACTTCCCGGAACAGGCCGCCGGCGAGCTGCGAAACAACGTGCAGACCGCGACCTCCCTGCTGGCGCAGATGAAGCTGCAGTCGACCGCCGACCAGAACGCGCTGGACGGTATCGATCGCAACATGCAGTACCTGCAGCAGCAGGTATCGACCATTATCTCAACGTCCTATCAGGGCAACTATCAGTGGGGGACCGGCAATGACTGATTCTATGGTGCCGGACATGATCGCAGCGTCCTGGCAGGGCAATTCTCAGCGGGGTATCCGTCATGACTGAAGTCTGGACCATTTACGGCGGTGACATGTGGCGGCAGGTGTTTAACGGCGTTGTCACCGTCATCGGCAGCGACACATACGATACGCTGAAGCGCATCGTCGGGCTGTTTGGCGTGCTGGGCGTGATGTTCAGCTTTATCAAAACCCGCAACCCGACGGTGTTTCTGCACTGGCTGGCCGTATTCTTCGTGATCACCTCAGTGCTGCTCGTTCCGAAGCGCAGCGTGCAGATTATCGACGTCACGGACCCGGCGGCGGTGTACGAGGTGGACAACGTGCCGGCGGGTCTCGCCTTCATCGCCGGGCTGACCACGTCCACGGAGTTCGGCCTGGCGCGCCTCTATGAGTACAGCTTCTCGCGTCCGGACTCGCTGACTTACACGAAGTCCGGCATGCTGTTCGGCTCGCAGATCGTGGCGCAGACCACAGACTTCCGCTCGCAGAACCCGCAGCTGTCACAGATGCTGACCGATTACGTGGAGAATTGCGTGGTGGGCGACATCCTGCTGAACAACAAGTACACCGTGTCGCAGCTGCTCAACAGCACCGATCCGCTGACGCTGATCACCGATAACCCGAGCCCGCTGCGCGGTCTGTATCAGGATACCGGCGGCGGACGCCAGTTTATCACCTGCCAGCAGGCGGCGGCGGTCATCAAAAACCTTATCGGTGCGGACGTGCGCATCGGCGGCACGACGTGGCACGCGCTGGCCACGCGTATTTTCGGCAACCGCGTGAGCGGGGATACGCTGCTCGGCAACGCGATGGATGAGAGCTACAACTTCTTTTACGCGGGCGGCCTCAGCGCCTCGCAGATCATGCGCAACAACATTACCAACGCGGCCATCCGCGATGGCTGGAAGGGCTTTGCGGCACGATCGTCGGATACCGCCAACCTGCTGAATCTTGCCACCGAGTCGAGTCTGACCAAGCAGCGCATCAGCTGGGGTGCGGGCGGGGTGATTGCCGCGCGCACACTGCCAATGTTCCAGTCGCTGATGATGCTGGTCCTGATTGCGCTGTTCCCGCTGGTGATCGCGCTGGCGCTGGTGAATCACGATATTTTCGGGCTGAAAACGCTGAAGCTGTACGCGGGCGGGTTCATCTATTTCACGATGTGGCCGGTGATGTTCGCCATCCTCAACTCGCTGGCCAACTTCTACCTGCAGACCAAAACCGGGGCGACGCCGCTGGTGCTGGCCAATCAGGACCAGGTGGCGCTGCAGCATTCGGACGCGGCCAACATCGCGGGCTATCTGAGCATGTCCATTCCGGTGCTGGCGTTCTTCCTGACCAAAGGGGCGGCGTCAGTGGGCTCGCAGGTTGTGGGTAGCGTAATGAGTTCAGCTGCATTCGCAACCGGCGGGCAGGCGTCCACCACGGCGGACGGCAACTGGTCGTTTAACAACATGTCGATGGACAACGTGAACGCCAACAAGTTTGACACCAACATGCTCCGCCGTTCGGGGTCGCAGAGCATCCAGACCGGCAACAATGCGATGATGACGCAGACGGCGGACGGCCACACGGTGGTGGATACCAGCCAGGCGATATCCAACCTGCCGGTGAGCATGCGGCTGAGCTCGCTGGCCAGCAGCGGGTTCTCCGAACAAGCACGTCAGGCGCAGCAGCAGGCGCAGAGTTCGCTGGATGGCTACAACCACAGTGTGACCAGCGGGTTCCAGCAGATGAACCAGCTGACGCAGCAGAGCGGCAACAGCGACACCGTCACGCAGGGCAGCGACAACAGCGTGGCCACCAGTATGAGCCGCGGGGTCAGCAAAATGCAGTCGGCGGTGGAAAGCTATGCGAAGTCGCACAACGTTTCCGAGCAGCAGGCGTATAACCAGCTGATGGATATCACCAATCAGGGGAGCGCCGGTGCGGGTGTCAGGGAATATGTGAAATTCGATTCCGGCGACCAGCTGGCCGGGAAGCTCGGTAAGTGGGCCACAGGCCTCAGCGCCGGCGGTGAGGCGAACCTGAACACGGACTGGCGTCACACCTCCGGCAGCTCACACGGCACGCAGGACAGCCACGCGGAGGGTCGTGATAACCGTCATGACCAGAGCAGCCAGGAGGCGCGCGACTTCCGTCAGGGCATGGACATGGTGACGTCGACCCGCCTGAGCGAGTCGGGCAGTCACACGGACAACCAGTCGAACTCACTTGCACAGCAGTTCGCGGCGACGCTCAATGACGCAAAAAGTCAGTACCATCAGTATACGGAGAGCAGCACCCGCAGCCAGGAGTTCAGCCGCATGGCCACGCTGTCGCAGACGCAGAGCGCGAGCCTGGACGCCAACTACAATCAGGAGTTTGTTGACTGGACTACGGCGAAGTATGGCAGCGACGCGCAGAACATACTGACCAACGTCCGGAGCGCGCAGGGTGCGGCAACCGAGTTTATGCACGAGCGGCTTGAGCCGGAAATCATGCGCAACTACGGCGCCCGGACTGAGCAGGTGAATGGCCAGCCGCTGCAGCCGGCTCAGTCACTGGACGTTCCGGGGGGAGCGCGGAGTAGTGATGTTGAGAGGGGAGGCGTGCCGGAGACTGTCAGCGGCGGTGCTGTCCGCACGGCATCTCATCCCAGCAAGTATTCCACTGCGGAGAGACGCGGCAGCGGCGTCACGGAGGAAAACGTGCAGATACGTGAACGTAATCTGACCGCGCCGGCAGGTGCCCCGTCGCAGGCCATGAGCGAAGATTTCAGCAGTGGCTCACAACGCGTGGGCGAGAAGGCATCGGGTGCCGGTATTGAAAGTAACGTGGCCAACAAGGTCGCAGCACAAAGATCTGGCCTGATGGAAACAATCAGGGAAAATGACGGTAAAATCGCTGAAAATAAAACCACTGTTCAGACGTCCAGTGATATACTCAGGAATGAGCATCAAGGGGCGGTCAGAAGTCAGCAGATAGGGCGCACTGAAGAGGATATCAGGCAGACAAAACCTGTTTTCGATAATGCTGAAGCCACCGGATTTGAAGAAAAACTGCAAAAGCTTAGAGCGGCCCAGAAAAAGGCATCTTAGTTTAATTAAAGGACGGCATGCATGGGAAATTTGAGGGTAGAAAAGTTAGAAGCAGACGTGAACTATCTAATTAATAGCTTAGATTCAAGTAAGCGTCTTATTCCTTCACCATCTGAGCTGCTAAAGAAGACATCATCAATCCCTTTGATTGCAGTCGCTTTAAGTTTTTTTAGTACAGTGGTTTTTTACTTCAGTTCAGCATGGAATGAAAAAACAGTCGCAGGATATATGCATTTTTTTGGTACGGAAGGATGGGTTGTTGTAGTTCCAACAGCGATTATTGGTTTGTTCTTTATACTCTTAACTTATAGCAAGGTTACGATGTACCTCACTTTGCCTGAAGATGTAAGAAATGAATCAATTATTTTGCAGCACCTATGTAAGGTTACGAGTAGGACAGTTTTTATCTTCATATTTTTAATGTTCTGCTCAGTTGTGCTGGCCGCGATTTCCCCATTGTTCACTTTTGCAATACCTGCCCTGTTATTGATTATGATGTTTACTATGGGAATCATAATTGGCTCTGAGATTAACCGATTAGGTTCCGGAATGGCTTTAGAAAAAATTAGCAGTCTGATTAAAAAGATTTAAGTTCCTGCGGCTCCCGCCGATAACCCTTCCGGCATTCTGACGGAAGGGTTTCTCTCTAAATCCCTATATAAAACAGCGTGCCCCGGGGCGCGCCTGTCCCGTTTTTCCATTTAACAAGGATACGTCTATGAAATACCGTAACGCCTTCGTGGCGGCGATTGCCGCTGCCTCCCTGATGCTTTCCGGCTGTGGTGCCATGAGCACCGCCATCAAAAAACGCAACCTCGACGTGAAAACGCAAATGAGCCAGACCGTCTGGCTTGAGCCTTCCAGCCAGAAGACGGTTTACCTGCAGGTTCGCAACACCTCCGACAAGGACATGAGCGATCTGGAGCCGATGCTGGCGCAGGATCTGCGCGCGAAAGGCTATACCGTGACGTCAAATCCTGACGCTGCGTACTACTGGATTCAGGCCAACGTTTTGAAGGCCGAGAAGATGGATCTGCGTCAGGCACAGGGCTTCCTGTCCTCCGGCTACGAAGGGGGCGTGCTGGGTGCCGCACTGGGCAGCGGGATCACCGCCTATAACAGCACCTCTGGCGGAGCTATCCTCGGTGTCGGTCTGGCTACCGGCCTGGCAGGTATGGCCGCAGATGCACTGGTAGAGGATGTTAATTTCACGATGGTGACCGATCTGCAGATTTCTGAACGCAGCAAAACTGCCGTAACCACGGACAACGTGGCGGCGCTGCGTCAGGGCACTTCCGGCATCAAGCTGCAGACCAGCAGCGAAGAGGGCAACCGCATGAAATACCAGACCCGCGTGGTGTCAAACGCGAACAAGGTCAACCTGAAGTTTGAAGAGGCGAAGCCGGTGCTGGAAGCGCAGCTGGCGAAGTCCGTTGCCGGGATCATGTAATTCATTCAGCTGACAGGTGCGGGAGGCGCCATGCGCAGAAAAATTGAACGACTGGCGTCTTCACTGCCCGGTTTCATGAATCTGATGCTGACAGCCGCCATCATGACCCTGCTGCTCGTGAACCTAACGGACAGCTGGCTCCCCTGGCATTTTGTGGGCTGGCTCAGGTTGCTGGATGCCGCGCCGGGTGGGGCGGGAACGGGAGCGTTCTGCCTGTTCATGCTGGCGGCGATGTTGCTTTACGTCATCTGCATGGGTGCGTGCGGGCTGGTCCTGGCCGCCGTGCTGCTGACGGCCATAAAACGCATCCTGAAGCTTGCAGGTCGCTGAATTACCTGGTATTACTTAATGACCGGTGAGAACCGGCGGCACGCGCCTTAAGGGGGAAATGAGAACACTCTCCTGACAACGGGGCGCCTGCCGACCTCCGTCTGCGCCCCCGGGCAGCGGACACCGGGGGCAGCATCACCACCACCACGGGTGCTGCCCCTCCTCCCTCACGGGACTCCTTTTACGCTTCCTCCCCGGTGCACGGGGTGGCGGGAGCGTGGCTCTGATTTCTCTGACGTTTTTTATCTCGCTCCGCGTGCGGTTTGCTGCGCGCTGAGCGCGTCGGGAATTGCGCTGTAACGGCTGTACTTAACCCCCCTGTTCTTAACTCTCTGAAGGATATTCCCATGCTCACGTTCAGCGGTGCGGCACGCACCCTTATTGTCTGGTTTACCCTGTTTTTTGCCTGGAGCGCGGTCGTGCTGTGGCAGTTCGGGCCTGATATCGTCAGAACCCTCATGACCCACAGCCAGTTCTATACGTATGACCTTGCCACCCGCACGATGCAGGGCGATATGATGCCGCCGGGCATCATCACCGCACTGCTGGTCCTGCTGGTCCTGACGGCAGGCGGCGTGCTCTCGGCCCTCACGATGGTTTGCTGGAACCTGCTGTGCTTTATCTGCGGTCTTCCCCTGATGGCCGGCGTCTGGCTGCAGCGCCGTAAGTTTCCAGGCCGCCCTGCGGCAACAGGCATTCTGAAGTAATTTTCGGGGCCCGCGCGGCCCCTCAGCTACTTTCTCCCCCTGCAACAGCCTGCCCGGTTTCCCCGGGCGGGCTGCGCCTGCGCGCTTTCCGGAGTTTCCCATGAGTTTTACCCCTAAATACCTGACGCAGGGTGGCCAGATGACGGCCTACCGCCTGCGCATGTTTGCGCAGGTGAGCAACTGGATATTTCACTGGATGCTGCTGCTGTTCGTGGCGGCCACCGCAGGTCTGTTCTGGCTGACAACGCCTGACGACGTACTGCGTAACGGCTTCTGGTACTGGGCGGCAATGCCCACCCATTCGCTGCTGGGCCTGTCCGCGCGCGCGGCCGGCGCCACGTGGGACATCTTCTGGCACTGCGGCGAAGGCGCACAGCTCTGCACCATAAAGCTGACGCCGGCGCAGCTGCTGGACAACCCGTGGATGCAGGAGATGGGCCGCCAGTTTATGGCGAACCTGCGCTTTATCGCGACCGCGTGCGGCATCGCCGCCAGCCTGCTCTGGTGCCTGATTGCCTGGTACGTGGGGCGCATCGGCAGGAAGGAGAGCGAGGACGAGTTTATCTCGGGTATGACGCTCACCGATAAGCCGAAGGAGGTGAACCGGCTGCTGAAAAAGGCCGGCGAGAAGTCCGATCTGCAGATTGGCGGCCTGAACATGGTGAAGAACGCCGAGGTCATGAACTTTCTGATCCACGGCACCATCGGCGTCGGCAAGTCCACGCTCATCCGCTGGCTGCTGGACTATATCCGCCGGCGCGGCGACCGCGCGATCGTATACGACTCCGGCGGCACCTTCATTGAGACGCACTACGACGAGCGCCTGGACAAAATCCTGAACGCGCACGACAGCCGCTGTGAAAACTGGGTGCTGTGGCGCGAGGCACGCGACGTGGTGGACTACGAGAACATGACGGCGGCGCTGATGCCGGTGGAGGGCGACTCCGACCCGTTCTGGGTGTCGTCGTCGCGCACCATCTTCAGCGACACGGCCATGCAGTTTGCCTCACGCCCCGATCGCAGCATCGAGACGTTCCTGAAGACCTGCCTCTCGATCGACCTGAAAAGCCTGCGCGAGTTTCTCAAAAACACGCCGTCGGCCAACCTGGTCGAGGAGAAAATCGAGAAGACCGCCATCTCCATCCGCTCGGTGCTGACCAACTACGCCAAGTCGCTGCGCTACCTGCAGGGGCTGGATAAGGAGGGCAAGCCGGAGTTCAGTATCCGCGAGTGGATGACCGACGCGCAGTACGACAGCAGCTGGCTGTTTATCTCCACCACGGCCCGCCACCGTAAAGCGGTGCGCCCGCTGATATCCATGTGGCTGTCGCTGGCCACCCTGCTGCTGCAGAGCATGGGGGAGAACAGCGATCGGCGCGTGTGGTTCGTCGGCGATGAAATTGCCAGCCTGCAGAAGATACCGGAGTTTAACGAAACGCTGGCCGAGGCCCGCAAGTTCGGCGGCTGCTTCGTGCTGGGCATCCAGAACATCCCGCAGCTGGTGCACATCTACGGCCGCGAGATGGCCAAAGCCATCTTTGACCTGCTCAACACCCGCGCCTACGGCCGCTCGCCGAGCGCCGAGGTGGCCAAAATGGTGGAGGAGGAGCTGGGTCACCAGCGCCGGCGCGAGGCGCGCGAGCAGAACAGCTACGGCCTCGACCAGATTCGCGACGGTATCTCCATCAGTAAGGACAAGGTCAACGAGCCCATCGTGGACTACGACCAGATTATGAAGATGCCCAACCTGCGCTTTTACGTACGCCTGCCGGGCGAATACCCGGTGGTGAAGCTGAGCCTGAAGTACCGCAAACAGAAGAAATATCATCCGGCGCTGATGGAGCGCGATTTCCGTGACCGGCTGAGTCCCGAACTCGAGCGCATCATCGAAAATAACGAGCGCAGCGCCCGGGCGGCGGACATTTCGTTCCCGACCGGGGAGGAGTGGCTGGAAGGGGAGGACCGCGCTTCCGCGCCCGCTCCGGTTAAACCTAAGGCTGCCTCGCCGTCCGCCGCGCCGGCAAAAGCTGACGTCCCCGTGACGACGCCGGAGCCGGCTACCGTGAGAGAGGGGAAGCCGTCTGTCGCAAAGGGCCAGCCTGCTGTTCCCGCTACGTCTGCCCCCGACATAAGCGCATCGTCAGGGTCTTCTAACGTGCGACCGTTCCCGCACCGCGAAGTAGTTCCGCGCGTCACTACGGTTCCGGCTGAATCATCCACACCTGCCATTGTCCCGGAGGGCGGTACCGCCACAGCACCGTCGGAAACCATCAGGGTTGTTTCCACGCCGGCACCGGCCAGGAAAGAGGCAGGTTCGCCGCTTTCTCCACTGGAGAGGATGAGAAGGCTCCAGAACAGCACATCAGGTAATGCAGAAACCGACAGCGAAGCCCCCGCGGGTGAAGCCCCCGAACTGCACATGCAGATGGAGAAAGACGACGGGGGCCGGCTGACCGTGCGGCACATCAGCCCGCGTAAAACCGAACAGCAACGTGAGGAGGAGCGCGCCGCACAGCACGGCGACGCCAACGCGCGCATGGCCGACGACGAGAAAAACATCCTGCGACACCGCGACGACTACGCGGCGTACCAGGAGATGAGTGACAGCCTGGACCCGGGAGGATATGAACGATGATGACCGTTGCTCCGGTGGCCTCTGCCGCCGACGCTGCCGGCTACTACAGCAGCAAGGATAACTATTACTTTCTGGACGACATGCCCACCCAGTGGCTGGGGGAGGGCGCGCGCGAGCTGGGGCTGGAAGGCCCGGTTGATCTCGATACTTTCACCGGAATTCTGCACGGCAGCCTCCCCAACGGTGTGGTACTGGGTAAGGACGTTCAGGGTGCACACGTGCACCGCCCCGGTCATGACTTTACCTTCTCGGCACCCAAGAGCGTCTCCATGCTGATCCTCGCCGGCGGCGATAAACGCCTGCTGGAGGCGCACCACGATGCGGTGAAAGAAACGCTGGCCATCATGGAACAGATGGTGAGCGCGCGCGACACGAAGGACGGCGTCACGCGCATCACGCCAACCGGAAAAATGGTCGCTGCGCTGTTCACGCACGACACTTCGCGTAACCTCGACCCGCAGATCCATACTCACGCAGTGGTGGCCAACGTGACGGAGCTGGACGGGAAGTGGAAAGCGCTGGCTACCGATGCGATCCACGGCGCCGGCTTCATCGAAACGGTGTACCGCAACCAGATAACGTACGGCAAAATTTACCGCAACCTGCTGAAAGGTAAGGCGGAGGATATTGGGTATGAAACGTTGCCCACCGGCGGCCGGCACGACCTGTGGGAAATAAAGGGCTTTACCGGGGAGGTGCTGGACGAATTCTCATCGCGCCATCGTGAAATTCATGCGCGCGCAGGCGAAGACGCTTCGCTGAAAAGCCGCGACGTGGCAGCGCTGGATACGCGCCAGCGCAAGCAGGATATCAGTCAGTATGGCGCAGACGAAACGGCACCGTTACGCACCCGGCAGGAACCGCCCGCCTCACCAGAGCTGGCTGTGAATGCGTCTGACAGAGTCCCTGAAGCAGGCACTGAGGCGACGTTAAAATCTGCAGTCCGGGAGCAGGAAGAACCGATCGCTAAGCCGGAAACCGCAGACGGACGGGCCCGTCTGCGCGATCGCTGGCAGCGGCAGATGGACGACGTCGGTTTTGATCTTCAGGGCGTCATGAATGAAGCCCGCGAGCGTGAAAAATCCCGGCCTGATGCCGGTGAGGTGCAGGACGCGCCAGTGCAGGCGATGGAGGCGGTCCGCACCGCCATTTCCGTGCTGAGCGACAACAAAACGCGGTTTACCTATGGGGACATCCTGCTGACCGCACACAACGCCGGTGAACTGCAGAACAGCATTCCGGACCTGCGCAGGGCGCTGGATCAGGCGATTCATGACAACCTGCTCGTGCCTCTCGACGGTGATAAGGGTGTATTTACCTCGCACATTCACCTGCTGGATGAGCTGTCGGTGCAGTCGCTGGCGGCGGATATTCTGAAAGAGAACAGGGTGGTCAATTTCAGCCTCACCGGCAGTCCGGTTCCCGGGCACCTTGAGCACGTGGCCCGGGCGCCCGCCGTTATCATCAGCGCACCGGCCTCAGTCGGCCGTCTGCGTGCGGTAACAGAAGAACTGGTGACAATGTCACGTGAACAGGGGCGTGAGGTCAGTGTACTGACCAGTTCAGCCGAGCGCGCGCTCAGCTTTGCCAAATCCCCGGCGCTCAAAGACCGGCTTCTCCACCGCAGCCGTATGCTTGATGGCACCTTCAGCCTTGATCCCCAGAGTACGGTCATCGTGGAAAGTGCGGAAAAGCTCAGCCTGAAGGAAATGCTGGTGCTGACCGGCGAGGCTCAGCTGCAGAACGCGCAGCTGCTGTTTCTGGACAGCGCCGGACGGCAGTCAAACGCGAACGCACTGTCCGTGCTGACCGCAGCGGGGGTAGAACGTCAGAGCCTGAACGCACCGTCTGACGGTATTGAGGTCCGCGTGACCAGCATTCAGGACAAGCGCGAGCGCTATCGTGCACTCGCAGAGCGTTTTGCCGGAATGGACCCCGCAGACGGTCCCGTGACGGCGGTTGTGGCCGGTCCGCGTGAGCAGGCCCAGCTGACCGGTGTCATCCGGAATGCGCTGAAAGATGCCGGACGACTGGGGGAGGCGCCGGTCAGCATTGCGGCGCGCACGCCGGTTTATATGACAGCAAAAGAGCGTCGCCTCCCTCAGACCTACCGCGCCGGTATGGTGCTGGAAGACAGGTCGGAGAGAAATGAAACGCGTCACTACGTCATTGACCGCGTACATGATGAAACCCGCATGCTCTCCCTGATTGACGGGGATGGTGTACTGTCCCGTGTAAAGCTCAGCGCACTTTCCGGTGACTGGCGCCTGTTTACACAGTCTCAGCTGGAGGTTGCTGCGGGGGAGCGGCTGTTTGCGCTTGCCGGCGACAAAAACACCGGGCTGAAGGCACGTGATCGCCTCACCGTCACCTCCGTTGAGAATGGCGCACTTGTCGTGCAGCGGGAGGGGCAGAAAAAGCCGCTGCGTATCGACCCGGCAAATCCGCTTTACGTTACATACGGCTACGTCAGTGCCCCCGGAAGCCGGGACAACGAGCACGGTACCGTGCTGGCCAGCCTCGGGGCTCAGGATCTGTCGGTCAACATGATTAACGCGCTGGCGCAGTCTGGCCATGAGGCCGAAATATTTACCGGCGAAGCCCTGAGCCGGGCGGAAGAGAAGCTCGGCCGCCTGCGCTCAACACGCTCCCCGCTGTCTCTGGTCCGTCAGGCCAGCGGGAAGGAAGACGCCAGTGAGGCCATAGACACGCTCAGTACGCAGCTGCTCTCTGACGCGCAGAAAGCCGTTACGCGCGGCGTCGCGCAGATGCGGGAGGTCGCTTTCTCCCGGACAAAACTGCTTGATGAGGCGCTGACGTTCTGTGGTGACCTGAAGCTCATCGAAAATGAAATTACCCGTCAGGTCAAGGAAGGTGATCTCGTCGGGGTACAGACCAGCGCCGGGCCCCACTTCGTTGCGCGGTCCACATGGGAGATGGAAAAAGCCATCCTCGGTGAAATCGATCGGGGTAAAAACACACAGGTTCCGCTGATGGCACAGGTCGATCCGGCTCTCCTGTCAGGCCTGACGCAGGGGCAGAAAGAGGCCACCTCGCTTATTCTGAAGAGTCCGGACCGCTTTACGGCCGTGCAGGGGTATGCGGGCGTCGGTAAAACCACCCAGTTTAATGCGGTAAAGGCGGCTATTGATACCCTGCCGGCTGACGTGCGTCCGGTTATCGTCGGGCTGGGGCCGACTCACCGGGCGGTTAAGGAGATGGCGGGGACCGGCATCGATGCGCAGACGCTTAAGTCGTTTGTGCTGGACTGGCAGACGCGCAGCGCCGCCGGTGAGGACGTCCGCTACGACAATATGCTGTTTCTTATCGATGAGTCTTCCATGATCGGTAACCAGGACACCGCGGCGGCGTACCGCGCAATCGCTGCCGGCAACGGCCGTGCCGTGGCGGTGGGGGACATTGCGCAGCTGCAGTCGCCTGAAAGTGGCGCGCCGTTCCAGCTGATGCAGGAGCGGAGCCCGATCGACGTCGCGGTGATGAAGGAAATCGTGCGCCAGCGTGATACGGCGCTGAAGTCTGCGGTTTACAGCATCATCGGTAATGATTCCGCAGCGGCGCTGAGAAAGATTGAAAGCGTCGCGCCGGACGTTGTACCCCGCCGGGCAGGTACGGTGGTACCTGGCGGATCAATTGTTCAGTCAGCAGACCCGGTGTCCAGCATTGTGGCTGACTTTATGAGCCGCACCGATGAGGCGCGGGAGCAGACCATGATCATGGTGCAGTTGCATGAAGACCGCAGAGCCATCAACGAGGGCATCCATAATGCGATGGTGGTGGCGAAAGAGCTGGGCGGGGAAGCCCGGACCGTCTCTGTCCTGGACCGGATTAATGGCGGGCGGCACGATTTTAACCGCATAAAGGACTGGGAAACCGGACAGGTGGTCATGGCGAACCAGCGGTATCTGCACGTTACCGGCGTGGACCACGAAAATGGCAACGTCACCCTGCGGGATGAAGCGGGGCGCACGCACTACTGGTCGCCGCAGGAGCTTAACGCAATGGAAATCGAGGTTTTTGAACACCGTGAAATTGAGCTGCGCACCGGTGACAGCGTCCGCCTCAGTAAAACCCAGAAGCAGGCCGGTCACGCTGCGCACGAGCAGTACCGCGTCGATGAACTGCGCGAAAACGGTGAGATTGTTCTGCGTAACGGCAGCGGGGTGAAGGTCATCGACCCGGCGACCACGCTGGCAGACCGGCACGTGGATTACAGCTGGGCGGTCACCGGCTATGGTGCACAGGGTGCCAGTGCCCGCTACTCGCTGGCGCTGGAAGGCGTGGAAGGTGCCCGTAAGCGGATGAGCGGCGCGCGGGCGTTTTATATCAACGTCTCACGCGCGAAGGACCATGTTCAGATTGTTACCGATGACAGAGCCGGCTGGATGGAGACGCTCGGCGTCCGAAAAAGCGGACCGGCGACGGCGCATGATGCGCTTATGCCGGAGCCTGAGCGGGATCAGGCCCGGCGGATCTGGGCGATGGGGCAGGCCGCGTCGAAAACCGCAATTGGCCGTGCGTACCTGCGGTCAAACGGCCTCAGCGGCAGCCCCGTAACGGCACGTATCATCCCGCCGACGCGAAAGTTCCCTGAACCCCACCTGGCCCTGCCGGTGTTTGACGGTAACGGTAAACCGGCGGGCCTGACAATGGTTCCGCTGCGCCCCGGAAGCGGTGACGTCGATCGGGGGGCCGAGCGGCGTATCGTCACCGACGGCGCGCAGGCCGCTCTTGTACAGAAAAGCCGGAACGGAGAAACACTTGTGGTGGCCACGCTGGAAGAGGCGCTCAGCGCGGCGCGAAAATACCCGACGTCCGGCATTCTGCTGAAGACCGGGGACGCCGCTCCGTCTCCGCAGCTGCTGAAGGTTTCCGGCGGCCTGGAGCCGCTCGCCGGGGCGGCGGTGGAAGAGGCGGTCAGAAGCCTGCAGAGCCCGCCGCCTGTTCCGGATGAACCGGTCACGCCGGCGGCACCCGCCGGCATTGGCGACGAGACCATCAGAGACCTCGTCAGGCAGGACGCGCATCAGCCTGATGTGCCGGACGCGCCGGAGGTGCAGAGCAGCGTCAGAGACGGGCGGGCAGACGTGGCGGCAGAGGAAAAGCTCGCCGCAGACCTCAGCCGTGCAGTTCCACAGGCGGCGGCTGACATTGAGCAGCCTGTGGACCCTGTCGCGAAGCCTGCCGTGGACGAAACGGATCTGGCCGGCCGGGTTCTGGAAGGCAGCCGGCAGGCTTATCCGGAGGTCAGGATGCAGGAGGAGAGCCGGGAGCAGCCGGTGCCTTCAGGAAAAGGAGAATCAGAACTGGCAACAGAGCTTGCCGCAGGTTCGCGGACGGACAAAGAGATTGCGGCGGGGATCAGCATGCCGGCTCAGCACGAGGGGCCCGAGCGCCTGCCGCCCGAACTTTCTCACGAACCGTCCCGGAACATACAAAAAGAACGTTAATGACTGCGGCCCGCCCTGTGCGGCCGCCTCACCTTCCGCCTGCTCCGCGCAGGCATGCGAGAGAAATCATGAAACAGATCCTGAAACTGGCCGCCATTGCGCTGGCCATGAGCACCGCTTTGCCCTCAGCACCATCGAATGCGGCTGAGGCTGCGGACTTTACCCCCGCGCAGCAGGCCCGCATTGGTGAAATTGCCGCTGACTACCTGGTGGCGCATCCCGACGTGCTCATTGAGGTGAGCAAAAAGCTGCAGGCGCGCCAGCAGGCGATGCAGCAGCAGGCTTACGTGCAGTCTGCGCTTAAAGCTCACCGGCTGCTGATGCAGCTCGACGGCGTACCGGTTAAGGGGCCGGCGGATTCGAAGGTCATCGTTACGGAGTTCTTTGACTACGAATGCATCGCCTGCAGCATGATGGCGCCGGTGATGGAAAAGGTGATGGCCGCCAACGCCGGCGTACGCTTTGCCTTCCGCGACTGGACCATCTTTGCTGCACGCTATCCGGAATCGCGGCTTGCCTCGCACCGCGGGCTGGGTATTTACCGCAGGCAGGGCGCGGAGGCCTATATGGCCTTCCACAACGGGATTTACCGGACCGGGCACAACGAGGGGAAACTCACGGCAGAGGATATTGAAAAGGTGGCCACGGCCGCCGGCGCAGGTACGGCTTCCGGTGATGACAGTGCTGCCTCCGACAGGCTCATCGAAAACAACGACGCGCTGGCGGAGATGCTGGGACTGACCGGCACGCCGGGCATTATCGTCATGCCGGCAGAGAATGCCACGGCTGACAACACCACCGTCATCCCAGGCGTCGTCAGCGAAGAGGTCCTGCAGCAGGCCATCGTCCGCGCAGGCGGAAACTAAAAAAGCCCGGGGCAGAACCGGGCAACCAGCAGCGACGGCATTATCAGAATGGTTTCACTGCCGGCGCGTGAGGGGGTATCGGCCATCCCGCCAGAACCTTTACCCCCTGACGGCCACGTCATTCAGGCTGTTCGTTCCTCGCGCCGCTGCGGTACGCCTCAGCCTGACCGCCCTGCCCGTCGCCTGAATGGCGATCGTCTGCGATCGTTCCGCTGAATAATGAAAAATTACCCGTCCCCCATGCTCTCTGTCGTTTCAGCGTCCCGCCAAGCGCAGAACTGCGTTAAGCCACAACCGCAGTTGTGATGACGGTCACGGTAAAATTTATCGGTGAACTTTTTTTATCCATACGATTCGTGCTATGTGCAATCTGTGCTGGATTTAACCGGTTGAGATGGGTATTCTTTTCAGAATTCGCCGGGCGGCGATCCTTTTTAGATCCTTGTCGAATACTGTGGTGGTTGATGACGGGGATGTGCGAAAACCTGTGGCCGGACATGCGCGGCGCGGGAAGAATCAACCGGATGGGACGTATCCGTAAAAACGTCCAGGGTACGGAGTCCGGTTTTACCGGGCTCTGAATGCAAAAACCCCCCGAATCTGAGCTCAACTTGGCGGAAGAATCAGAATCAGGGGGTCCAAAAGCAGGCGCTGCGCCTGCAAAGGATTATAACGCATGCAGTTCATAAGACAACCCCTGTCCGCCATAAGTTCAGGACAGGGTGAATGACCAGATTTTAATCGGGTTAAACGACCCGACCTCCAGAACTGACGGGCGCCATCGTGGCGATCACGCCGTCACCTGCAAATGTCCTGAGCCAGTCTGGTTCGCGCCGCAGAACTATCGCCCGCTGCCGGGTGAGTTCGGCCACGCCATGCGCCGGCTCGTCGTGAAGGACCGGGGCACCGGCCAGCTGCGCCTGCGCCAGCGGGTCTCACGTAATCCGTATTTCGTCAGGCTGCGCCACGCGGCCGGCCGCGAGCGGGACTTCCGGCCGGAGCGCCGCGCCCTCATTGACGCTCTTATTCCGCTGCTGGTTCAGCGCGCTGACATGGCCACCTGGGTGGTCACCGTCAACGTCGGCCGGCTGGCCGGCGAGCTGAGCCCGAAAGATGAGAACGGCGACGTCATACCCGGCACCCGGGTAGAGCCGTGCCGGCTGTCGCGCCTTTTTCCGGAGCTGGCGCGATACGGGCTGCTGGAGATGCCTTCGCTTGAGTGGGACCCGGTTGAGAAATTCTGGATGCCGCGCCATATCGTGCTCACCGATCGTTTCTGGCAGCTGTGCGGCGTCAATATGGACAAACTGTACGTCCAGCGCAATGAGCGCCTTGAGGCCGAAGCGGAGGGCATCATCGTGCCGGGTACGCATGAATCGGTGCGCGCCGCCCGCCAGCGCTGGTATGAGAACATGCGCATGGCCACGCTGCTGAAGCGGCGTGAAAAGGCCGTGAAAGAGAAGCGCCGCAAAAAGCTGGGTAAACTTCCGCTCGACGAGCGCCGTACGGCGATGGCGAGCTGGCTTATCCGGACGCTGCCGAACCACGAGCTGATGAACACCGACGCGGACGCCTTTGACCGCCTGGTGTGGCAGAACCTGAACCAGCTGGAGCTCGGCCTCGGCTACGAGCCCGCCCCGCCCGACGTCGTCCACTGACGAACACCTGCGAATTTTACCGCCTTGACTGGCGGTAAAGGCGTTTGTGCCGCAGATTAAATCGCGTATTTCCGGCCCGCTGCGGCATCCATTTTCCCGCAAAATATCCCACATTCGCGCCGCTCTCCGGTCGCGGATTTTTTTATCCACACTTACCCGCAATTGGAAAGCGTTACTTACCTGCAAACGACCCTGAAACTACCCGCAAAACATTCCTGACTTACGTCAGAAAGAATTAATCAGAAAAGATAAATAAAGTGTTCATGCCGGCATTCTGCGGGGATAAATAAGGCCTTCGCTTGCAGCGGCCGTAAACGGCCGCGCCGCTCAGAATCTGAAGCACCTCCCGCTTACGCGGGCCCCTTCTGAGCAATTAGTTACAACAGACAAATAATTCACTGTAATCAGCCAGTTCTGAACCATCCAGCCCCTCTCAGACCGGACCCGCGCCGTACCTGAAGCCCGGTTGCCCCCACTAACCAGCCCCGGCCGCCCGGCCCGGAGGGCCGGAACTGCAGTGGCTGATTAATGGATGCTGTAACTACAGAATCTGAGCCGCTTTCTGGCCGGAGGCCCGCGGTATCTTTCTTTCGTCTCCGACCGTCTGACTGATAAGCTGCTGACAGGCCGCTGCTTAAACGGCGTCGGTCAGGGCGGGGTTGGGCTTTCGCCACCATCGGCCCTGTAACCGGCTGTGCCGGGCTAACGGCGCCAGCTGGCATCTGAGACGTCCTGAACGGTTTCTGGCGCCTCCATGCCGCTCACGCGGCATTCACAGGACGGGCTGCGCACTGCTCGCCCGTCCGGCTACGTCTGAGAGGTAAGTGCGATGCAGATGGCTCAACAGCAGCACGGGGAGCTGGAGAGGGTTTACACCATGATCGGCGCCGTGGTCATGGCCATGGCCGGCGACGGTCTTGAAACCACGCGGCTGCGGATTGCCAGCTTTATCCGCGGAGAACTGGTCAGAACGCAGGCATGGTCGCCGGAGATGGAAACGGCCATGCTGAGTGCGATCGAGACGCTGGAAATCTATCCCGACCAGGAGGTCGTGGAGAGGCACCGCGATGGCGGCGACTGGGTTCTCTAAGGGCTGATGACGTCCTGAAATTCCGGATCTCAGGGCCAGTTTATTCTGTGGTTTTGGCCTGTAACCGGCTCCGCCGGGCTCACGGCGGCCGATGGCATCAGCGCCGTCCTGAATGGTTTCTGACGCCTCCATGCCGCTCACGCGGCATTCAGGGGCCGGCTGCGCGCTGCTTGCCTGCTTCTGTCAAAATCCTCGTTATAAATGGTATCAAGCCACGCATAATCCAGCCGATATACGGAACAGGTCCCGCATAGAAACAGGAATAAAATGAAACTATTAACCAGCTTAACTCTGGCTGCAGCTGTTCTTTTGACAGGCTGTGCAACACAACCGCAATCTTCTGCCCCCCTCTATCTGAAAACGGAAATGCAGTCTCCTGTTTCAGAAAAAGCAGTAATTACAGATCCGGTACTTAGCTACATCAAGGAGGACAATGTCCGTCACATCCACCGCTATTCGTTGTCGCCTCTTCCGGGTAAACAATTTCACGATACGCTGGAAAGGAAATATAACGCGACCACTCTGTATATCGATCTTGTTGAAAATAATGGGGGTTACAAAGCAGAAATTTCCGGGGTTATCAACTATTACGATACCCAGAGATATGTGAACGGCGAACTGGTAGGCGATGTCATTGAATCAGTTCCGGTTCCTCCAGTGACTGTTCAGCTTAACTCTGAAAAGAGTGTAAATATTGAGCTGCCAAGAGGTATTACGTTTACTGCGCAAATCACCGATGATGTTTTTTCTGATTTTAAACAATGAGTAAAGGCATTTACATATGCCGCTGACGCGGCATAGAGGGCGGGCTGCACACTGCCCGTCAGCCCTCAAATGGGGCTGATGCTCAACAAAGCGAAAACTGACGCGGAGGATTCCGGATATGCGTAAACCCGGCGCCCGGATTAATTTCTCATTTTACGGATGGAACTGATTAAGTATTATCAAATCATCGGCCAGTCAAAGGAACTGTGAAATGGATGAAGCTCTACTCGCTATGATGCGCTCAAATGCGCGCAATAAGGCCTGGGCAGAAACGATGGTGAATCTTGAAGCCCGTAAGCTGATTGAAACAGCTAACCGTGTAGCCGGATTTCACATAAGGGATGGACTCACACGACTTCAGTTTGTGCAGGAAATAAGGGATGTCATTGAAGGTCAGTTTGCGATCGCCAGACGGGCAAGGACTGACGAAGAATGCATGGCCTGCATAAAAAACCTTCGTGAAGAATCTGAGAATCTGGCTGAGCAGGACAGGTTGCTGAAAATCAAGACGGCGCAACTGTACGCGAAGGTCGAATTTGTCTGGGAGAATAACAAAATTGTTGGTTACACCCTGTCTGCTGTCCATATTGCCATATCGGGCATTGCCCTGTTCACCGGGCTGGCGATGATAACCTCGATGCCTGCAATCGGGATGTTGGCCGGTGCTGTACTGGTAAGCGACGGCATCAATGGTCTTTCACTGGAAATCATTAACCATTTTTCACCGCCAGGGAGTGCTCATTCCGAAGGTATATTCGGAGATGCGGCTATGGCCGGCGCTGAATTTTTAGGATTCAGGCCTGAGACGGGTCTGGCTATATATAATGCGGCCACTTTATCTGCCAGCGTCTACGGTGTTTTTGGCGCAGCCAGGAAAGCCGGGGCATGGCGCCTGTTCCGATGGATGCCCAGAGACTATTACCGCAAAGTAGATAGCATAAGTAAGCCTAAGCTGACTATGCGTATCGCTGGCTATGGGCTAAAAGCGAAGGTGGTTTTTGACCTGCTGACGGTCGATAATTCGTCGCACTAAGACTGTACCGCCCGCCAGTATCGCCATGACTTGTAGCAAAGCACCGGGGGCTGGCTGAGTATCATAAAGCCAATACCCAACAGGAAAGATATGCCGCCGGCAATTATTTTTATCCCTGAACTGAACAGCACCAGGATAATGAAAATTGCCAGAAAAACCGCTCCTGTCCAGAGCATTCTGTTAAATCGCCTTGCCAGGTCATGGATGGCCAGCTCAAGCGTCCCGCCATAACTTTCGACGTTGTTTTTAACTGCCTGCAGTTCCGCAGAACTGAAGCCGGAACGCAGCAACCCCTCTTCACTGACCAACATAACCCTCATCCCTAAATTGTTTGAACCTGTCAGCACGCAGATATAGCAGAATTTTTGCTGACAATCGACCTCAGCAATCCGGAGCGGTATTTAATCTAATCAACCCGGTCCCTGCAACCAGGACCGCTCTCATTACGCCTGCTCCCGCCCTGATTTGCGAGACTGAACACCTGCGGAGCCAGCCGGATAAAGTCAGTCCGTGCTGCTGAACCTCCTGCCGGCTCCGCCGGGTTTCCTCAGGCCTGATGATGTCATAAAATGCCGTATTTCAGGGCCACTTTTTCATGTGGTCTGGCATGAAGGACGCGGTTTATGAATAACGACAATCTGAACGTCAGCCACCTGGCCTGGTGCGGCCTGATTGCGCTGCATACCGCCCGCCGCGACGGGCTCGTGACGTCACCCGCGCAGGACAACCTGTTTCTGACCCGCTGGCTGGCCACCGCTGAAAAACAGCGTCGCTTTCCCCGGTCGCTGGCCAGCGACATCAGCTGGCTGCTGAAGGAAGGGCGAGAGAAGGGCCTGCGCGCCGACCTGCCCGGCAAGCTGGATTACCTGTGGCGCGCAGGAAACGGCCACCTGCAGGCGCAGAACGACCTGTATCGGCTCCAGCACGCCCTGCACGCCGTGAAGCTCACCGGCTGGATTTATATGGTGCTGTCAGAAAATGAATGGAGCGGCCGCCGGCAGCTGCGGCTCAGCCCGTCCGTTTCCGGTGTTTACCTCAGGCGCAGCGCACTGGATAACGGCTTTGACGAGCACAGCCGGCAGCGTAGTCCCCTGCCGGTGCGCATCACCGGCGACCTGGCCGCGCTGGATAAGCTGCTGCAGCGTTCGGGCTGGCGCCGGGGAACGGCCGGAGGTTCTGATGAACATCTGCATCTTCTGCTCGCGGACGGATTCAGCGCTGCGTGAGGCGGGACCGGAAAGGTAACGTACTTCACAGACTACAGTGAACCTCCGCGCCGGCTCAGGTTTCACGGCGGGCAACCGATAACACCCGCGTAAGCTGAATAATAAATTCTCTGATTTTATTCCCTGAACAGGGGGAGCTGCCGGGTGGCACCCCACTTTTTCGGACGGCGGCCACGTGAGCGATGGCCCTGACAGGAACCACACTATGAACAGGCATGAAATGACGTCTCAGCTGTTTCGCAGCGCGGGCTACGATCCGACCACCGGCGTGCTGGAACTGGAGTACCGGAACGGCGCGTGCCGGCGCTGGCTCGCGGTGCCGGCAAAGGTGTACCAGGCCTTCTGCGCGGCCGCGGACGGCGACGCATTTTTCAGGAGCAGCATCGAGGGGCGCTATATTTCCCTCCGGGGCAGCCTCAGCCTGCGGCGCGGCCTCTGACGCCATCATCTGCGCCCAGGCATCATAGTCTTCCGCGGCCTGCTGCCGCCAGCGCCGCACCGGTACCTGGCGTTCAGCGCGCGCCCGGTAGCCGCAGCGCCGCTCGCGGCCCGCCCGGATCAGGGTCTCCTGCACCCACGTCCAGAACGCGCGCCCCGTGTGCGGCGTCACAGGGTAGCCCGCTTTTTTCATGATTTTCCGGGCGACGTTTTCGCTCCAGCTGCGGATGAGCGAAAAGGCGCCGTGAATATCGCCGCGTGACGTCATGATGTTTAATTCGTGAAATGTATTCATATTATCTGCTCCCTGACACGTAACTGTTATCGTCAGATTACGGAATATCTTCAGCCCTGAATTAATATTTATAATGGATTCATATTATCATGTTTATATTAATAACTTTCAGGTGGTAAAATCTGTCAACATTATTTTATGGTGGTGAGAGATAATGAAAAGACAGGCTTTAATCATGACGGCATTACTGACCCTTCCCGTTATTCACGGCGCGGAGGCCTCCGTAACGGCCGGCTTTTCGCCCGGGGGCTCGGCGCTGGATCTGATACTGCAGTTCACCGGCAGCGCGCGTCAGAGCGCCGACGTGGCGGCCTGGGATTTCACCAGCCGGCCGTTGGCGCAGGCGCTGTCAGCGGCCGTTGCGCGGGGCGTTAAGGTCCGGCTGGTCGCCGATGAAAAGAAAAGCCGGGACCGCTGGTCTCTTGTCAGCCAGCTCGCGTGCGCTGGCGTGGACGTGCGCCTCAACGGTATGTACAGCATTATGCACAACAAGTTTATTGTGGCCGACGGCAGTGCGGTGGAAACCGGCTCATTTAATTACACGTCTTCTGCTGAAAAAGAAATGCGGAGAACGCGCTGGTGATTAAAGACGAACCTGATATTGCCCGCCAGTATCAGGCTGAATTTAACCGGTTGTGGAATGAATCCTCACCGGTAATCTGCCCGGCAGCCGGCCTGAATTAAAATCACGCAGGTCGCATATTCAGCGTTCTTTACGGAAAGGGGGTTATGATGGCGGCAAAGAAAACGTATCCGGTCCGGTTCACCGGGCTGCGGGGCTCACGGGAATGCGGTGCGGATTTCCGTAGCGCTGAGCCGGAGCAGTGGCAGCGCTGGCTGAAGCACGCGCGTGACAACAAAGCCACCACGGTGGTCACCTGCCTGTGCCATCCCCCGGAGGAAGACGCGCAGCGCCGGCGCCTGAAAGTGCATCTGTCACAGAAAACGGACCAGTGCTGGCTCGCCTCATGGGCCTTCTCCGGGCACGAACACGCGCCAGACTGCCGTTTTTACTCCGTCTGGCCGGATGAGCGACAGGCCGCCATCTATGCGCCCGACGTGGTCAGAGCGGCGGCGGATGGCCGGCTTGTAGTCCGCCTGCCCACCGGCCTGCAGAAGAAAGACGTTCCTGATAAAACCCATGATGCGCCTCCGGCCGGTGCCGGACCGGGGAGGCGGCGCCGGCAGCCCTCGATGCGCCTGCTGGGGCTGCTGCACCTGCTCTGGGAGCAGTCCGGCATCAACGTCTGGCATCCTGCATTCGATAAAAAGAAACGCTCGCCGGGCTGGGTGAGCTGGCGCCTGAATGAGACTGCCGCGCGCATCCGCATCGGCCGGATCCCGCTGCAGCAGTCGCTGATGCTGATGGCCATGAAGGATTCGCCGCAGGCTGCGCAGAACCGGCAGACTGCGAAGGACGCCGGCAGCGCCTCCCGCCGCCTGATTTTTTTTTCGCAGTTGGCTGCCTGGAGCGATGCCGCGGAAGAACGGCTGCAGCATACGCTGCCGCTGGGGCTGTTTGCCGGCTTTCCCTCGCTGGCGTTGCCTGACGACGTCAGGGACCGGCTCGCACGGAGCTTTTCGCGGGAGCTCGGAGACTGGCGCCGCGGCGCCCGGACGATGCTCATCTGTGAAACCGAGCCGCCGGAGACCACCTTTATACGCAAAGATGGCCGTAACGTGCCGCGAAGCAGCTGCAGGGTTATCGACGCGGCGCTGATGACCGTCAGTCCGCGCTACATTCCGCTGGATTCCCGCTATGAGGGAATGGTCGAGGTACGCCTGTGGGAGAAAAAGCGCGCGTTCATCAAGCCGCTGCGCTACGACGGCGAAGAGGACGTGTTTCCGGACTTCGTGCTGACCGATGTGCCGGGAACGGAAGTGCTACCGATGGAAGTCTTCGGCATGAACACTCCGGATTACCTCCAGCGCAAGCGGGAAAAAACGGTCTTTTACGACAGTGAATATGGTGCCGGGCGGTGGTGGCAGTGGGAGGCATCAGAGGATCCGGAAGGGGAAAAAATGCCGGCTTTTCCGGTAAGATAATTATGCTGGCTTCTTATGAAGCAGAGCATAAATACGAACAGAGACAGGTCTTCACCGGGCACCTGTGCTGCCCGGAGGGGCCTGACTAATGCCCCGGGTCCGCGAGATCGTTTTCAGACAGACCGGTCATCTTCAGTACAAAATGTCTGTCAATTCCATTCTGCAGGCAATTTTCAGGGTGGCCTCGCGCTCCCCCTCTATCTTGCCTTGCTGAATACCGCGCTGTTCACCCAGTTGTATCTGTTTTGATGACAGCCGCTTGAATGCCGGTAGAGCATGAATGCATTTAGACGATCATTTAATTAAAAAGGCACGCATCGTTTGTCCGCTGTCATTCAGAATCAAATATGCCATTTCTAGCAGCTTGTAAATGCATGACGTTAAGAATACGTTATGAATTATTTCCTGGCGTGCCGGTTATCAATGGCCGGCTGCGCATTCCTGACGCATGTTAAATGGAGGTGACAGTGAAGGTTTTCCCGAAAGGTTCAGAGTGGCGCAAATGGGATTTACACGTACATACTCCTCAGTCATCGCTGCAAAATCTGTATGGCGGTGACTGGGAGGCCTATCTTTCGGCAATTGAAGCCTTCGGTGACGAGGTTGCCGTCATCGGTGTCACTGATTACTGTACTATTACGGGTTATGAAAAGTTACTTGCATACCGTGAGAAGGGCAGGATTTCTAATATTGAGGCGATTTTTCCCAATATCGAATTTCGCATTACCCCGGAAACGCAGAAGGATAAAGGCGTCAATATCCACCTTATCATTAACCCTGCGGCCGCCGATCACGTCTCCAAAATCAGAAATGCGCTGGCCCGGCTTACGTTCCGTTACGAAGAGCAGAATTATTCCTGTAGTGACCAGCAACTGGCCGATCTGGGCATTGCTGTCGCGGGCCCATCCTCTGCGGAGAAGAATCTGCGTGAGGGCATCAATCAGTTCAAGCCCTCTTTTGAACAGTTTGAGTCATGGCTGCGTAATGAAACCTGGCTGCGGGAGAACGTTGTAATTGTTGCGTCAAACAGCTCAGGGGACGGTATTTCCGGGCTTCGCGACAGCGGCTTGCTCGCGGTGCGGCAGAATATGTATCGCTTGATAGATGCGATTTTTTCCGGTAATCCGCAGGATCGTGACTATTTTCAGGGATTGGGCAGCGACAGCAAGGCTGACGTTATCGCCAAATACGGCAAACTGCTTCCCTGCCTGCATGGTTCGGATGCTCACGAACTGGCGAAAATTTTTCGTCCCGACCACGATCGGTTCTGCTGGATTAAGGCCGATCCGACCTTCGCTGGATTAAAACAGATACTGTACGATCACAGCCGCGTCAAAATTCAGAAAACATCCCCCAATATCAAAACGCCTTATCAATACATTGAGCACGTCCGCTTTACCGATCGCAGCGGTAAGCTTCTGTTCTCAGGTCAGCCGGTGCATTTCAGCCCCGATTTAAATGCGATCATCGGCGGAAAATCATCCGGTAAATCCCTGCTGCTGTACCACATGGCGCGTGCCATCAACAGCAGTGAGGTCAGTGAAAAGATACGACTGACTAAACAGGCGGTCTATGATGAGCTCAATAACATTGACGTGGAGGTGACATGGGGAAATGGCGAAGTCAGCTCGTTGCATGGCGAAGACAGCCGCCCCGTCACGTACATCCCACAGCTTTATATTAACCACCTTGCTGAAAGCAGCGGTCGGCATCAGCTTAATCAGCTGGTCGAGGATATTCTTTTTCAAAATGATACCTTCAGAGCTTTTGCTACGGAAAATGCGGCGCAGCGTGAGGCGTCTTTAAAGACCATAACTGCCAGAATTGATTACCTTTCCGAGCTGAGGAAAAAATACAGCGAATGCATCAAGGAAATGGAACAGTACGGCACGGAAAAGGCAGTAAGTGAAGAGATCCAGCGCCAGGAACAGAAAATAGCTCTGCTGAGAAAACAGGCGTCTTTTTCACCAGAAGAAGAAGCGCTATACATGGCGCTCAGAACCCGCGCTGATTGCCTTCAGGCCCGCAGGAGTACATTAACGGATCTTGACCGGGCCAACGACAGTCTTACAGAGAGCCTCAACCGGTATGCCCGAAGTACATTCCTGAGCCTGTCAGATCAGATCAGGATCGATTTCCCGTTGCCTGAGAACTCTACTTTTTTGGAAAAAAGCCTCCGTAAGCTTGAAGCCAGCCTGACGTCGGCAGTCGTTAATTTTATCGCTGATCAGGAAAATCGTTTCGGCAACAGTCCGTCGCTGCTGGAAAGAATTGATAAAGAAGGCGCAGTAAAACAGCAGAGGCTGCTTCCCCTGTCCGTCAAAATTACTGACCAGGAGACGTTAAAAGCAGCGCTGGGCGCGCTGGAAAAAGAGAAAGAAAAGCTCAGAAACCTGCAACAGCTTTCCGAGCGTCGCCGGTCCATTACCCAGGAAGGTAATGACACAAAAAGTCAGTTGCACGCTGAATATGCGACTCTGGCTGGCCTGTACCAGACTTATACGGAGGAACTCAGCAAACCGGAATATCATCCTGCAGGCGAAATCAGTATTTCTGCCAGCATATCGCTTAACACAGAAAAGTTTGAGCGATTTACAGGCTGCTTTGACCGGCGAGGAAATATGAACGCTCTGCTTGGCGAGCTGGTCAATGCAAAAGGAGAATACATATTTGACGTATCCGGCCATGCAAAGACTATTGCAGGTGTTCATGAACGGTTCAAAAGCAGCGCCGGTAATCCTTCGGTGAGAAAGGGAATCGAAGATTCAGATATTCTGGGTTATCTTTTCGATGACTGTTTCCTAATTGATTTTTCTGTCCATTACCGGAACGACGACATCATACAGATGTCACCAGGCAAGCGGGGATTGGTTCTACTTAACCTGATCCTCCACCTGAGCAATTCCCAGCACCCAATCCTTATAGACCAGCCTGAGGATAACCTCGACAACCGGACCATCTATTCACAGCTGAATGACTTCGTAAGGCTGCGAAAGGCCGACCGTCAGATCATCATGGTGACACACAATGCCAATCTTGTCGTAGGGACGGATGCGGAATGCGTTATTGTCTCCAACCAGAGCGGGCAGCGATCCGGTATTGAAAATAATGAATACCGGTTTGAATATTTCACCGGCTCCCTGGAATGCTCCTTTGCTTCCTTGGGAAATTCCGGCCGCCTGAATGACCAGGGAATAAGGGAGCACGTCTGTGAAATTCTGGAAGGCGGGATTCAGGCCTTTAAAGAGAGAGAGCGTAAGTACGGCCTTTAACGATACAAATCAAACTGAAATCAATTTAAAAAGGTGCTGATAAGCTAAACCGTAGATAAGGGGATCATTTTGAGTTTTGTACTGAATTGTTCAGGTAGAGGCATGGCTCTGCAATCTCTCAGTGAAGGATTTCGCTGCCCGGTTTCGGAGCTGCAGAAAGAGCTTTTGGGTATTGATGTTGAGGTGGCCTTTGCCTCTGACCCGGATATCATGATTTCAGCAAACCAGTTTTTTTATGAACATATCTGCAGCAGGCTCGGTCAGCCAGATGAAGTGGCTTCAGCGTACTGGTTTCACGGGACCCGCACCGCAGCGGCTAACCGGTTTAATGAAGGCATTTTTCCCCTGAATCACTCGGCTGAGGCCGTGATCCGGATGCTGGCTGAGCACGCGCCTGATAGCACGGTGCGTGCGCGGATAAGTGCCTGGGCGGGAAGCGGTGTGCCTGACAGCATGTTTCAGCTTCGCCACAGAAATGCCACTCACTGGGGGCCTTATGGCTCTCTCGTCAGGGAAGTTCAGCTGAACAATGAGGAGACAATGCATAATAATTATTCAACGATGCCGGAGCTGGTCGAGGACGTCTGCAATGCCTATCGGGAAGAGCACGGAGCAGATCTTATGCAGCACTATCTCGCTGTATTAAAACCTCGCATGATATGGTTTATCGCCCCGCCGGCCGACAGCCAGCGATGCATCGAGGCAGCTCTCGCTTACGCTTATACGTCAGTACGTAACCTCCCGCCAGACAGCTGTGCAAACTGGGGAATTGACAGAAAAGGCATCGCAGTTCCACCGGAAGACATCGTTCAGGTTGAAGAGCTTCCCTGATGATGGAGCACCATTCTGATATACGGTTCAGAGTTCAGGTTCCGGGATATCCGGTGGCCGGGATGTCTGCGCCCGTTACGACCTGAAAACTGCCGTCTGGCCTTATGAGCAGGGTGTATTCGGGCTCTGCCAGCGCTTCTATAAGCGCGTCAGCAGGCGTGTCATCAGACAGACTGAGCGTCTTACTTAGCTTGCCGGGATCTATAAAGGCGTGCAGCCCGTCAACCGAACACAGTGCGCGAAACCGCCTGTCTGCGCCGTGACTGAGAAAATTAGTGGCGCGAGCCGGACTCATCCAGCCAGTCATTTCAATGATATCATCATAGTGTTTTCGCAGAAGACTGCAGCTGGCCTGAGCGCCATATACCGGATTAGAGTAGTCCGGCTGTCCTGTAGCCGGATCGTCATAATGAAATTTCCACAGGGCTTCGTGATGCGAAAGGCGGTTACGTAATGCACGAACGCGGTGAAAAGCTTTCCTGACTTCAGGCATCCCAAAACCTGGTGGGGCATGCGGGAAAACGGCAGCTTCCAGATTCGGCCACAGCAGAGACTTACTGTTCACGTCCTCATATTTGGTGCCGAGTAGCGTTGTCCAGAAGCCGAAGCTGAGCCCGGAAATCACCCGCGCCGGGGTGATGGTCTTACCCTCTGCTACGATAATATCGCGTGCCTGATCTACCAGCGTTTCTTCACGAACCTTACGTGCAATGATCCGGTGTCCGTACTGATCCAGCATGACTCCCTGCGCATCCTGCCGGTCGGCGGACTTCTTTGCCATTTTGTACCGCTTCCAGAGCTTGGGATATGCCTTTTTACCCATATAACGCGGCAGGCTAAAAATCCAGTTGTGATCGGTTAGCCACAGCCCTGCTGCACCCGGAACGGGTCCGGACTGAACCGCCTTATCGATGGCGTTACGGAGGGTAACTTCCAGACATTGGAGCGCGGGCAGCATGGCGCCGGCAAGAGCTTTATTCCAGTAGTAGGCGGCCATGACCTGTCCGGATTCTACCTTGAGATGCTTTTCATATATGTCCAGTCGCTCAGCTGATATGTAATTTTCCAGGCTCATGCTTTACGTTCTCTTGCCGCTAGGGGGGTTAAAATAATTGACGTCAGCGTCAGTCTGTGGCGTAATAAATCCATCAAGGCGGAGTCGCCTCTTCGGAGGTCTCACGCGACAATAGCAGTCCGGAAAAGCCACCCCTCGGGGTGGCTTTTCTCGTTTTGTCGCTCAGATAAGCGATCTTTCCACAGGATCCAGCCGCATGTCGGCGCGCATCTCGTCAATCTGATCCAGGAATTCGTCCTCACTGATGGCGAAGAACAGCGCCTGATGAAGCTTCTGCAGCTCCGGCAGATCCCGCCTGGCCGCCTCGGCAAACAGGCAGAACAGCAGAGAAACCCCGTAGGGCACAACATTCACGTCACGCCACTGACGCAGCCTGACCTCAAGATGTGGCGAGCCCTTGCGCATTATTGTATGAAGCTGCTCCTCGCTGCTCAGACCAAGGATGCGGCACCAGGCGCGGTTCTCGGCCAGGGTCTGGGCCGCATCAAACCAGTAATCGCTCAGCGAGGCCTCCAGCATGCGGGCAACGTCCTTGTCCATCAGCGCGACCAGCTCGCTGGTGCGGATGAAGTTGCCGATCAGGTCGCCGAAGTGCGCCGTCAGGAATTCCTGCACGTAATCACTCTTGGACTTGCCCGCGAGCTTCGCCTGCGCCGAAATTGCCGCGTCAATGTCATGTGGAACATTGCGGACCGTGATCGTGGAGGGCGGCGGCAGAAGCGGTGGGAGTGGTTTTTTCTTGGGTCTGATGCTGTCAGGCATGTTCTGGCTCCGGTATGTTGACGGGACCATAATTGCATCAGGTAAATGGCAATGCAACATAAAAAAGTCATAAGGTTAATTGTGATGCAATTTGGAGTGTTTGATGCAGTTTTACGTAAAACACGCCAAACGGCCTGAAACTCGCCAATTCCTTTCCCGCTCGGCCTGCTTATCTGTCTCCGCATCCGGCCGGATCCGGAAAAATGCAAAGTCGGAACATGCGAAATTGATGTACGGTATTGACTCAGTACTGCATTGACATCCCGTTATACTCTTAAAAAACAGGAGGCTGGCGTGAAGCTGAAAATGCAGGATCTGAGACTGTTTAATCTCGTCTTTGAAAGCGCTCCGGGCTGGATACTCGATTTCTCCAACCGCACGCTGTCGGCTTTTTTTGATGAAGAGCTGAACATTGATATTGATGATGAACGTTATCAGGAAGAAGGAACCTCAAAAGCCAAACGGGTAAGATGTTTGCTGAAACAGGTCGATCGTGAAACCGCCCTGCGGGTTCTTGATGCTCTGTGGCGGTATAAAATGGAGACCATGCCTGAGCAGGCCGAACAAAGCCGCAACGACTGGCTCGCACTGACTTCACGGCTGGAAAATACGGATGCTGATACAGCCAAAGGCGACAGGCCTGTTCAGGTATGGCACGGTGTTGACTGGCCTTCACTGATAGCCGAAATGAATGAAATGAAATCCCTGCCGCCACATCCGCGGGGTTTCCGGTTTGAAGCATGGCTTGCAGAACTTTTCAGTACCTTTAAGCTCGCCCCCCGATCGTCATTTCGTAACACGGGTGAGCAGATTGACGGCAGCTTCCGGCTGAATGATGACTTTTACCTGATGGAAGCGAAGTGTCATCAGAACAAAACGCCGGCGGCAGATTTGCACGTATTTGAAGGAAAACTCAGCACCAAGGCAAAATGGGCCCGGGGCGTGTTCATCAGCTGGATGGGGTTTAGTGATGAATGTCTGATGGCCTTCGGGAAAGGAAAACGGGTGATTTGTGTCAGTGGTTATGATCTTTATCATTCACTCAGTCACGGTATCTCTCTGCCTGATCTGCTGGAAGCTAAGCTCCGGCATGCGGCTGAAACAGGGGAGCCTTATGCAGAATTTGACAGGCTCTACACCCTTAAAGACAAAATACCCGGCACGCCGAAATAACCTGCCGGATAATTCAGGATATTACCCTGAAGAGAGTGGTTTACTTCACCCAGTCTTCCAGCGTCAGACCCGGTACCCGCTCAAACTCCCGCGTATTATTCGTCACCAGCACGGCGCCGGCGGCAATGGCGTGCCCGGCGATCGCAGTGTCGTTCGGACCGATCGGTGTCCCGGCCAGCCGCAGCGAAACTTTAATCTCCGTGGTCGCATCCACCGCGGCACGGTCCCAGGGCAGGACGGCATCAAGGCGGGCGCAGAACGCGTCAACCAGCTGCATGTGGCGAGGCGAGGCCTTCGGGCCGGTGGCGCCGAAGCGCATCTCGGCGTAGGTCACGGCCGAGACCACAATACGATGACCGCGCAGCACCACCTGCTCCAGGCGTTTTATCACGGTCTCCGGCTGCTCGCGCATGATGAATGAGCAGATATTAGTGTCCAGCATATACGTTTTTTTCACAGGTCAAATCGTCCTTCGTCGCTGACAACGTCCTCGCGCTCCGCCATAAAATCCGGATCGGCTTTTTCGAACTCCAGGGATGAGCCCCAGGTCGGCCGGACGGGACGCAGGATGATGCTGTCCCCTTCCCGGACGATTTCCAGCTCACTCACCCCCTCAAAATCCAGATCGCGGGGCAGGCGGATGGCGCGGTTATTGCCATTTTTAAACACAGATACAGTTCGCATGGTTTACTCCTTCCGGTCGAAATTCCGACGCTGTGCCGTTACCGGCCTCTTTTTTAGCCACAATGGGTCTGAACAGGTTAAGTATATGCATATACATAGGATATGTATATGCTGTAAATATGCAGATGGTTTGTATATGCATATCTGAGGGATATGCTAAGTATGTGCCCGGTATTTTTTACTTCTTACGCAGTGATCCGGAAAAGGCTAGAACCGGAAACAGAGTTTAGTGTTGATTCATATGTGTTTTTGTTTGATATTTCTGTAATAGAGGAGTTCGTACGTTCCGGATAACTTTGCAATCGCCATGATCCGGCAGCAGTTAGCGATTTTTATATTTTAGTTTTTATTATTATAAATCAACCGGTTAATTGAAAATTTCATTCTTCTTAAACATCTTTTGAAGATTTCGGAAAGCCTGAAAGCAATGACATAGGCTTAACTCATGTCGTCAGTCTGTGATCGTTACGTCCGGTACTGCTACTTAATGAAGTGGTATAATGGCAGGAGTGCGGCGTTTAGTTAAAAGTTCGGTTGAAAGAGGAAATGTTGTTTGTCTGCCTCAAGGGCCTGAGACGAGTAAATGAATACCCGACATAATTCCTGGAAAATACCGTTGTTGTGTCATTCCTGGATACAAATGGAATAACTGATTTACTTATTGCTAAAGCGACCCTATCTTGATAACTGGCTGTCAAAACATCTTCCGGCCGTAAAAACAAAAGGTCACTCAGGTACACGCCATGCTGAACAAGCCGCCACTGAAGAGTCTGCTGTGTCTTCTTTCTTTAAGTTGCATACTGATAACAGCAATACTGCTTGTCACAATAACTGTCTTTGTGCTCAAAATTTTTACTGAAGAGCGAATCCTTGAATCCAACACTGCTTATGCCCGTAAACTGGCTGACAGTGCTGATAATTTATTCCGTACTGCGCAGCAGGAGTTGGCTTTCAGCGCCAGTCAAATCACCAGTTTCTCGGATTCTCAGGCGTTGCGGTATGAAACCGACAGGCTGCGCCTGCAGTCAGACATGTTCGGTTCGGTGCTCGTTCTTTCTCCTGAGGGGCAGGTGATAATTACTTCACCCTTAAACTTTATTCCATCCGGTGCTTCGCTGAATGTTGCCCCTGAGCAGTTACAGGCCGTAAAAAAAGGCCCTTTCGTTTCGGAACCCCTCACGCCTTATACAGGAAATTACCTCGTATTTTTGTCAGCCCCTTTACATTCGTCCACGGGAAAATATCTGGGCTATCTGGCTGGCTCAATCTATCTGAAAAAAGAGAGTATGCTGAGCCGTCTTTTAAGTGAACATTTCTATGCTGATAAAACGGTCGTCAGTATTGTGTCAGACATCGGTGAAGTCGTTTATTCAACCGATGAATCGCTGACCGGGCAAACTCTCAACTTGAGTTCCGATCTCTCAGCGCAGCTTAAACGGCACAGATACGGGTCGCTAAAAACGACATTAAATCAGCAGCGCTGTCTGCTGGGGTATTCCGATGTTGTCAAAACAAACTGGCATGTCTTTGTTTGCGTTTCGCCGGACGTCACCAGCAATGTCCTTGACCATGTTTTCCGTGATGTCATTCTTTATGGGCTGGTGCTGGCACTTCTGCTGGTAAGCGCGAGCATGTATATCTCTGCCCGTATTTCACAGCCCCTTGAAAAGCTGGCCCGCTTGACTGGCACTGGTACCACAGAGCGATTAACCGGAAAGATCGGAGAGGTAAAAACCTGGTACAGAGAAGCAGACAGGCTAAAAAAAGCATTTCTGATGTATACAAAGACCATCAACAAAACGTTTTCACTGTTACGCGATGAGGCGTTGACTGACCACCTGACGAAACTGCACAACCGACGTGGTTTTGAACAACTCACGGCCCATTTTGTTGGTCATCCGGGGCCCCACTGCGTTGCTGTTTTTGATATTGATCATTTCAAACATGTTAACGATCGTTACGGACATGACGTTGGTGACGAGGTACTGGTCGCCGTCTCCGGTTTTTTGAAAAAAGGATGCCGCACGCAGGATATTATCTGCCGGTTTGGTGGTGAAGAGTTTGTTATTTTTTTTCCATATACAACGCTGACTGAAGCTACGTCTGTTGCTGAGCGTATTCGTCAAACCATAGCCGGTATCCGGTTCCCCATAGCGGGCCACATCACAGTTTCAGCAGGCGTCTGCGGCCTTCAACACGATGATACAGATATGGAAAAAGCCCTGTCTGTAGCCGATCAACTTCTATATAGCGCAAAGCATGAAGGCCGGAACAGGGTGATGACTTCAGGAGTAGTTCAGTCACCCTGAACCGGATTTTAATGACGTATTCAGTTCTCAGAATTGTGCCGCAAAGGTGGGTTCGAGCAAGTGAAGGCCGTCAGCGAATGTTTTCGCAAACAAAAAGCGGACTGGTTGCAGAATAAAATAACCAAGCATTTTTGCCATAGGGTTTTATCTTCAGCAACATTGCCGCGTCACGATTGATAAAAAATTCAGGCAACCACTTCTTCTGCTCGCTGACACTCATCGTCATTTGTGGCGAGTTCATGATGATCTCAGACTGAAAATAATAAAAATCTTTATTTTGTCTGTATGAAAATGAGATTGTCTTGTCCAGATAGGATTTAGTTTTATCACTGTTATAAACAATGCCTGACACTGAGAGAAACCCTTTTCCACCATCAAGGTCCTGCGAGATGCGCAGGTCAAGCCGCTCTTCATTCCAGAAATAAGAGACGCTGGCTTTACACGTAATAACGTGCCCACCCTGACGTTTTACAGGACAAAAAAGATAGAACAAAAAAAACAGCGAAACAGGATAAATTATCTTATTCATCGTTGAAATTTTTCACATAGTAGAAAGAGCGACAGTTTGCTCGAAGACTGCTATCAAGGGGATGCTGACAGCTGAAATATGACAGTCTGTCAGCGTTTTCATAAGCAGTAAGATAGATATAAGGTGCAGTTCTGCAATTTATTTTAAGCTGATCTACTTTTTTTAGAACATTTTCAGTGCTTAGTAATGCGTCCGATTTACTGAAAATTTTACAGCCTTTGTAATCTGTGCTGTAACTGAATAATGCATTTTCATCATCCATGCCCGTTCTGAGAGAGAAAAAATAAACAATAACAAACAGCATAAGCGTGAATGAGATTATTGCCATAGATTCTTTAAAGGATAAGGCCGACCAGAAACGGATGCCTTTGATAAAAAAAGAATGTGTGAGTCGCTTCCTGGCGGAGTGTATAACATTGGGCTTTTCTTCAGATATTGTCTTCTTAAGAGGATTTTCTGTATTCACAAAGTTGCTGTTCTCATCGGACCTGACAGCCTGAACACTCTCTGCCTGCACCTGAACGGAAGCCGGAGCAGAAGTAATTTCTCTGGATATAGTCGTTTTAGGTGACAGAATAAACCCTTTCCTGGGCATAGTCCGGATAATATCCTCCTGGAGACCGGCTTTATTCAGCGCTCGCCTCAGGGCTGATATATTCTGATAGAGGGCCGTCGGCGCAGGCTCTGTTCCGAAACGACGCCATACAAAATCGTAAAATTGCTGATGTGTGATCAGCTGACCTGCGTTCTCAATCATCAGCTCCAGGCACAGTGATGCCGATGCACTGATAATCACAGGTCTTCCCCTGCCGGTTATTCTTTTTTTTTCCGGTTCGAAAATCAGAAACTCGTTGAGAGTGATTTTTCTGCTCAAGATATTCTCCAGTGACGCGAAAGAAAACCATAAACCCACAATAAATATAAGGAATAAAAATTCTTTAAGATTTTTCTGTAAAAAGATGATCATAATACTTAAAACTGTATGAATCAATTTAAATGATATAATTCATATTTTTTTCGATGTTAGGCCACTCTCCTACTATGTTTAAAAAAAGAAATTTAAAACATAAATCATTGATTTTCATTAAAAAAAATAACAAACTAGAACTAATATAAGATGAAATATATTTAGAGATATTCAAAGGTGCTTTTTTACCCCTCAGTGTCTAACATGCCGGTGAAATTTTAATGTGCCGGTATGAAAGTGATACTTCGGTATTAACAGTAATGCAGGTAATTAAGCTGGCTGGTTATTCGGCTAAAACAGTAATCAGTTTTTTATGAACCTTAAAGGAGAAAAAATGTTTAAGAAAACTCTAGTCACGATGATTGTTGCTTTGACTGCAAGCAGTGCATTTGCAGCACAGCAAAACAGCATTCGTTTCAAAGGAAGTGTGTCGGCTCAGACATGTAATATCAGCGTCAATGACTCAACTTCTGCAGCGCCTGTTATCCTTCTGCAGGCCGCAAAAGTCAGTGACCTTACTGCGGCGGGTAATACTTCAACTCCAACAACTTTCAGCATGAAGCTGACAGGATGTGCGAATCCGGGAACCGCTGGGGAGGATATCAAAATCAACTTTGTATCTAATAATGTTGATGCTTCTGGCAACCTGAAAAATATTGCCACCACATCCCCTGCGACTAACGTGGCTATTCAGTTACTGGATCCAGACAGTCACGCCATCAATTTATCGTCTGGCCAGGCTACGTCAAAAGCGTTTTCACTGCTATCAGGTACTGACAGTGCAGAAGCACAGTTTACCGCGCAGTATATTGCCACTGGTGCGGCCACAGCCGGTAATGTCGAGGCATCAGTTCAGTACGCCATTAATTACCTTTAATTAAAGTGCCCCGCGAATATTCGCGGGGTCGGAAAATATCATGAAAATTATATCATTTATGAAGACGATGTTGCTTTCATTATTCTTTATCAGTGGGTTGTCGCAGGCTGCCGTTGTGCTGAATGCTTCGCGGATCGTCATGGAAGGCAGCATGGAGAAAACCGTTACATTCGATAATACCAGCGATAACCCTTTCATCGTACAGGTTGAATCCGATAATGCCGGGGACCCTGATTTTATTGCCATGCCACCTGTATTCAAAATTAAAGAAAAAGGGGGGCAGACGGTAAAAATAAGATTGTTGCATTCATCTCTTCCAGAGGATAAAGAGTCACTTTTTTACCTTAATTTCACTCAGATCCCTGGTGCCAAAAAAAGTGAAAATGACGATAACCATTTAAACATTATCATCAAAAGCCGCTTGAAAATTATCTACAGACCTGAGTCAATTAATGCGTTTTCTGCAAAAGAAGAAACTAAAGTGTCATACCATATTCAGAATGGAAGGTTATCCATCAGCAATCAGAGCCCGAATGTTCTTTCCATCAGAGATATCAACAATGGAAAACTGATAATTGCGAAAAATCTGACCCTGAAGCCTGGTGATTCTTTCTCTAAAGATATTAAAAGTGGTTCTGTAAGAGGTCCGCTTCATGCGGTAATGATCAATGATTACGGTACACCAGTAAATTTCCTGATCACCGATAAATAAACTAATGATTTCAGTGAAATGAATATTAAGATATTACTTTTCATTTTTTCTTTCTGCCCCTTTCTTTTACATGCGGAAGAATACGAATTCAGCCCCGCCATGCTGAAAGCAAGTGGCCTGACGGGCGTTGCTGCTTTATCAGATGGAAATGCTTTTTATAAACCGGGAGAGTATGAGGTTTCTGTTTATGTGAATAACAAGCTGTACTCTAAAAGAACGCTACTTTTTAAAATGAAAGGTAAAAACTTAGTTCCGTTATTTACAGGCGATTTTATAAACGGCATGCCCCTGAAAAAAAAGCCTGAGGCTCTTGACGGGGATAAAAAATATTTCCTGGAATCAGTCCTGCCCCAGTCAAAAGTTGGGCTTGATCTCTCCTCTCTGAGGGTCGATATTGCCGTTCCACAGTCTTTGCTGGAAACACGACCGGATGACTATATTCCGGCGAGTGAGTTTGAGGCGGGCAGTAGCGTTTTATTCTCAAACTATACGGTAAACCAGTATGAGTCGCACAGCGCCTATGGAAGCGTGCTGAGCTCAACATACCTTGGACTCAACAGCGGCTTTAATGCAGGCAAGTGGCAGTTCCGGCAGCAGGGCAATTTCAGTCGTAACCGTTACGGTTCACGGTGGAATTCATCGCGCCTGTATGTGAGACGCGGTTTACCCGCGCTGAGAAGTGAACTGTCGCTCGGACAGCTCAGCTCGGGATCAGATACTTTCAGCGGGCTTAGTTTCACGGGATTAAGCCTGAAGACGGACAACCGCATGCTACCCCCCTCGCTTGTCGCCTACGCCCCCACTGTAAAAGGGACGGCGCGAACTAACGCGAAAGTCGAGGTTTTTCAGAAGAAAAACAAGATTTATGAGACGACTGTACCACCGGGCGCCTTTAGCATTGATGACCTTGCACCCGCATTCTACGGCGGTGACCTGAGTGTCAGGGTCACGGAAAGTGACGGCAGTACAACCGAATATTCAGTACCTTATTCTACGTTGCCGGGTTCGGTCCGCCCGGGTCGACTGGACTATGCATTTTCTGCCGGGGAAATTCGCGACTATTCCCGCGATAATCAGTTTTCTGAACTATCTGTTAATTACGGTGTTTCCAATACGACGACGGCCAACAGTGGGTTACGTATTGGTCGCGGTTACCAGGCTGTCAACGGTGGGGCCGTTTACTCATCATCGCTCGGAGCCTTCGGGGGCTCCGCAACCTGGTCAAATGCCAGGCTGAGAAATGGCAGTACCACGCAGGGATGGATGGTAAACACTCAGTACAGTAAGACGCTGGGGCCAACCGGAACCACGATCAGTTTTGCTGGCTACCGGTATTCCACGAAGGGGTACAGGGATCTCCAGGACATTGTCGCGCTGAATAATTACGACACCCCGCTGTCGTCGGTTGAGGGGGGGACGTTCATGCAAAAAAATCGCATTCAGGTGAACGTCAGTCAGCCGCTGGACGGGCTGGGGAGCATCTATGTTTCGGGTTCTTCACAGAATTACTATGACGGACGGAACAAAGACACGTCTTACCAGCTCGGATACACCACGGCGCTGCCCTACGGCATTCACATGGATTTCAGCATTTCCAGACAGTACCGCACCCGCGTATCAGATGCGCAAAGATGGGGGGCACGTGATAATGACCGTTACAAGGAGTATTCCAAAGATACCCAGTTTGCCCTTAACTTTTCCGTGCCTCTCGGACGGGATACTCGGAATACCACGCTCAGTACCTCATACATTAACAGCAACAATGAAGGCAGCTATCAGACATCGCTGTCTGGCAGCGCAGGCAGGAATAATAATACCCAGTGGGGCGTCAATTACAGTCGGGACAGAACGGGCAGTGGTACGGGTCTTAATCTGGCCACAGTTTTGCCAAAAGCCAACGTAAGCGGAACGGTCTCAAAATCCACGGGCAGCTGGCAGGCATCGGGTTCTGTCAGTGGCGCGGTCGCCGTTCACAGCGGCGGTATCACCCTGGGCCATACCGTAAGCGACACCTTTGCCATCGTAGAAGCCAAAGGAGCTGAGGGTGCGACGGTGCTGAACGGCCAGAATATTAAAATTGACAGTTCAGGTTACGCCATCGTTCCTTCGCTGATGCCGTACAGACGTAACAACGTCAACCTTGATGCACCGGAGGGGAAGTCCGCTGATGTGGATATTATCGACAGTCATCAAGTGGTTACCCCCTATGCAGGTTCAGTCAACCGGGTGGTCTTCAAAACCCGTCAGGGAATACCGGTCATGATGCAGCTGAAACGCCGGGATGGCAGCTACGTTCCCCTGGGAGCAGATATCTTTGACTCCAGTGGCAATAGTGTTGCAACGGTCAGTCAGGCGGGGAATACCTATCTGCGGCTGGAAAACCGTGAGGCGCTGAGCGCCCGCTGGGGCAGCGCACAGGATGAACAGTGTGTTATCCACTATGCGCCAGTGAATGCGACGCCCGTAAAGGCCCTCAATTATGTCACTGCACTCTGTGAATAAGGTCAGAACATGAAAAAGCATGTAACTATTTTTTCCTTGCTGATGGCGATGTTCTTTACATCATCAGCCCTGGCAAGATGTCAATCTGTCGAGCACGGCTCCCCGGGGGGGGATGCTCAGGGAGGTGTGCCTCTCAGCTACGGTACCATAAAACTTACCCCGGCAGAATTCATGCCAGCCGGCCTGATAGGCGTCACAAATGTGAGCGTGGGGCAGGCCCAGGCGTTTCAGGCAAGACAGGGGCCGGATACGTTGTTATATACCTGCGATCTTGCCGATGAGGGACAGACCTATGAGTATTTTGCCACCAACGGAGACAGTAACGTCGGCGGCAACATCAGCGCGGGTGACAGCGTCTATCAGACCTTTTTCCCCTTTATTGGCATAAAGCTCATCCGGGATACTGATGGAAAAGTATTTTCAAGGTACTGGCAGAGTTCGCCCATTCGAGGACACAGAGAAGGTAATAAACTTAACTTTTATGCCAGCGACTTCAGTAGCGTGACGGCAGAAATTTACCGTCTGCCTGCGACGCTCAGGGGCGGTGATCCGATCGCACACTGGGGATGTAACGGCCCCGCCGATGATACTGCGAATGGGATAGGCTACACGTGTTCCCAGCCAAAT
Organism: Pantoea sp. B270; assembly: GCF_018726825.1. Taxonomy (NCBI): domain Bacteria; kingdom Pseudomonadati; phylum Pseudomonadota; class Gammaproteobacteria; order Enterobacterales; family Erwiniaceae; genus Pantoea; species Pantoea sp. B270. Next base: position 31,390 of record NZ_JAHCSX010000005.1, on the reverse strand, counting down.
GGTTATACGGTTTTTGTCGGTCCCGGCTGGAATGACACCCGAAACATCAAGCCCGGCACCGACAGCAATACCAACTGGGGTGGCTTCAGCGCCAGTAACTGGATTGGCTTTGGGATGCACTACGCCGCGGATAATTCCTTCACACAGACACTATGGGGATGCCGTGTTTTCAACTACACCAATCCTGTAACTCTTCCTCCGGTCACTCTCAGTGAACTGAAGGCCGGCGTAGAAAAAGGCGCTAACTTTAATGTCACTTACAGGTGTGGAGGAGCAGCCATTGCTCAGCTTATTGACAGGTTCGCGGGGGCGGGGGCCGATAAAATATCGGTGGCATTCAGTACAAACCATCCCGTACCGGGGAATGGGGTTGATTGGTCGCGTTATACATTATCGGATAATGACGGGCTGGACGGCTATGCTTCTAATGTTGGCATCGGCTTATCTGTTGCGGGTAAGGAAGTCGGGTTTTTAACCAACGCATATAAGGATCTGGGAGTCGGATGGTTTTCTCCACTCGATGGGGTTGTCTCCCGTTCTAACAATGGCAATAATCAGGTAGATATTACGTCACAGTATTTCGCATTTTACGGCATCATTGACCCGTCTAAACCAGTCATACCCGGTCAGGTTGACGCGACAGCCTATATTAATGTGAGGTACTGGTGATGAGACACATGGTTCACCTTTTCAGCGTTGTCTTCATGTTTATTTCACTCGGGGTCCACGCAACGGTTGTTCCTTTGCAGGACAGGGTGCTGTTTAGCAGTACCGACAGCGACAGGCGCCTGCTCATCGTCAACAATGACGGACAAGCGCCGGTGCTTCTTCAGAGCTGGATTGATGACGGTGCTACAGGTGATATGAACAAAGAAAAAAACTATCCTTTTGTGGTCATTCCGGCGGTGACCCGGATGGCACCGGGTAAGGTTTTAAACCTGAAGATACTGCCCACGGAAAAAATCAGTGAATTACCAACAGACCGTGAGTCCGTCTTCTGGATCAACCTCTATGAAATACCGGGCGTCAAGCAAACTAAGCAATCGCACCATATAAATAAAATAGAGGTCGGATTAAACTCGCAGCTGAAGATTATTTACCGGCCATTCAAAGAAGCCATGAATATTAACACTACTGGTGAATCCATAGGGTTACGTTTAACGGACGGAGGAAGAATACTGGAAATAACTAATCCTACACCGTATTACATTACGCCTGTTTCGGTAAAGGTAAATTCGCCTGGCGCCGGGCAGCCAGTAACACTTGGCATGGATCGGTTGATTGCACCTTTCAGTCATAAGCGCTTTAAATTATCAGAAGCTGTAAACAGTAAAAAGACGCCTGTTGAATACACCATCGTTGATGATGTCGGGAAAAATGCCAGATTTATGAAGGTGCTTAATTAAAATTTAAAAATAAATGTCTGCTTTCTGGCTGTCAACCTGCTCTGGCGCCGGGGCTCATATGATTATTTAATTAATTTAAAAATGGAGGATCCGTGAAGTTTATGGATAATGCTCAGCGCTGTCTGTCATTCACAGAGAGGGAAGTTGCAGTGACCTGGTTCTTTATGACCGGCATGACAATGAAGGAGATTGCCGAATGGTCCGGGATACCCGAGAAATCAGTCAGCTATCACAAAAGGAGAGTAATGAAAAAAATTGGGGTGGTAAACAACAATGAATTTATTATCTGGTTTTTAGAAAACAGAAAGAATTATCAAGGGGGGCGCGCGGAATCCGCTATTCTGCGTCGCAGAACCCCTGCCTCCCGGAATTAATGGATAAAGGACTTCGCATGTCAGTTTACGGTAAAGGAATTAAATTAATCCTCACCTTCTGGTTCTGTTTCAGCGTACTTACAGGCTGCAGTACGCAAACATCTCAACGCGTCAGCATGAAGGATTATTTGCTGGACAAGACCCAATCCTCAGCAGCACAAAACGAACGGATACGTTTCCTGGTCTTTCATTACACGGCAGTCGACGAGGCCACTTCGCTGAAACTGCTTACCGGCGAGAACGTCAGCGCACACTATCTGATTTCAGATCAGACAGACAGCCGCACAGACAAACCTGTCGTCTACAGGCTGGTCAGTGAAAACAGGCGGGCCTGGCACGCCGGTGTAAGCAACTGGAACGGGCGGATCAACCTGAATGACTCCTCGGTGGGCATTGAAATCGTGAATCCCGGTTTCACGGAAGATATGCTGGGACAAAAGACCTGGTATCCTTACCGTGAGCAGCAGATTAGCGCCCTGACAGCCTTGGCCAAAGAGATCATCCGGCGCTATGGCATCACGCCGGATAACGTGCTCGGCCACAGTGACATCGCACCACTACGTAAACAGGATCCAGGCAGACTTTTCCCGTGGAAGGCGCTTGCGGCTCAGGGTGTGGGAGCCTGGCCTGAGCCACAACGTGTGCAAAAGTATCTGGCCGGACGTGCAATGAATGCCCCTGCGGATGTCCTGAGCGTCCAGACGTTGCTTAAGCGATACGGTTACGATCAGATCCCGCTCAGCGGCTTCCTGGATGAAGACACCCGAAAAACCATCAGCGCATTTCAGATGCATTTCAGGCCGGAAAACACTGACGGCACACCCGATGCAGAAACCGAGGCGATTGCACAGGCGCTCAATGAGCAGTACCGTGCTACTTCTGTCTGAAAGGCAGAGTGTCAGCCAGCCGTTTTTCTTCCGGATCACGGGCAGCAGGATGCGCGCACTTCAGAGAAGCCTGACCGTCTTTCTGATGGTCAGTAACCAGCTGAAAGTAAAAGTCATTCACGGAAAATACTACTCCCGATATCTGTGTGTTCTGTTCCCGGAATATGCTTCTGCGTTCCGTCTGGCTTAAAGATTAAAGATTAGGTAAGTGAGGTATGCTTACCTTTTTAAAAATGAAGGCTGGAATTACAGTTTGATATTAAATTCCTGTTATAGTGCTTGTGTTTTAATGATGATGCTGATTACATCGTAAAAAATCCAGTGCCGCAGATTTCGTTGTTATTTAAAATCACCGCTTTTATCTTCGCCTTATTTAGTCACGTAAATCAGCCGGTACTTACTGACTTTGCTGACGTTCTCTCCCGACCAGGTAATGAGCGGCTCCAGAATTTTAATCAGTGAAGAGCCAGAATCCGTAATGCTGAAAACCATTTCTACGGGACTTTTTCTCCATAGACGCTATGCATTACCATGCCATTCTCTTCAAGGTTCTTTAGAGTACGGTAAAGCATTTTTGTGAGATACCGTCATTACATTTCAATATCTGATTGAAACGGCCTGCTCCGGAACTGAGAATATATATTACTGCCAGATGAAATTTGTTAGAAAGTCTTTCAAAAAGCCTTTTCTGAGGTGTTTTATCATTGTTGTCTGAAAGATAGTTTTTTCGCGTGTCCGGATTCCTTAATTGGTACTGAATTCCTTTCAGAACTCTTTTTTACAGTATCAGGAAACGGGCGTTATACATATTTAAGACCATTACTGTCAGGGTTAGTAAAAATTTCACTCAGAAAAAAGGTTTTTTGAGCAGCCATAATTGTAACGGTTTCGGTATCACGTCAACAGTCATTTATGACGATAGAGAATGCATACTGGTTAGTGGCCGAACTGATTGGGCTCGACCGTAATATTATATTTATCTATATTACTCATCTTCACCGCGATCATTATCTGGGTATGGAAGTGAACAAGCAGAAGTATCCTGACGCCAGAGTGATTGCTTATAAAAAAGTATCTTCAGGTATCATTGAGGTGTATGACTTCAAAATTCAGTACTGGGGAAAAACGGTTCCTGGACATAACGGTGTGAATATTAAATTTTCTTTTGAAAAAAATGGACTTAAGATAAAATCCTGCTGGAAGGTGAAACAATTCAGATCCTCGGTTTTGTGGCCGGAGACTGTACTGACATTGCGCCCTTATGGATCCCGGCCAGCCGGACGCTGATTGCTTCTGATCTGGTATTCACCGACTGTCACGTATGGATTGCACACTCTTCCAGTGCAATGACACTCCACTCTTCTGCCATCAGTTATACGCGACAGTACATCAACGATTTTGTGAAGGAACTACGCCGCAGTGAGAACGCGCAGTAGCTGATGGATGAAATGGATCGTATTTATCCAGATTATCCGGTTCGTGTCTGCCTTGGATACAGTGCCGGGATCCTGAAAGACAGATATGTATGGCCGGGTGACTGGCCACTTTCCCTGAGAAATATGCCTTCAGGCTTCTGAAACGCGTGCCAGCCTCGCCGCGCCGGGCGTGGCATTACAGAATGGTGGAAAGCGGGTTGCCATGGCCAGTTCTTAGGTGGTGGTGCTTGTCAGACTCGCACGCGAGGAAGCCCAATCCGCAGAAGACAGTGCGGGACGGGCCCCTGTCCGGAACGGTGGAAAACGGGGGCCGCCTGTCATACCCAGTCTTCCAGTGTCAGACCCGGTACCCGCTCAAACTCCCCCGTATTATTCGTCACCAGCACGGCACCGGCAGCGATGGCGTGCCCGGCGATCGCCGTGTCGTTCGGGCCTATCGGCGTCCCGGCCAGCCGCAGCGCGACCTTAATCTCCGTGGTGGCATCCACCGCGGCGCGATCCCAGGGCAGGACGGCATCGAGCCGGGCGCAGAACGCGTCAACCAGCAGTGCGTGTCGCGGCAAGGCCTTCGGGCCGGTGGCGCCGAAGCGCATCTCTGAGTAGGTGATGGCCGACACCACGATGCGGTGGCCGCGCAGCACTGCCTGCTCCAGGCGCTTCAGTACGGCTTCCGGCTGCTCGCGCATGATGAACGAGCAGATACAGGTATCCAGCATATAGGTTGTGTTCACAGGTTAAATCGTCCTTCGTCGCTGACAACGTCTTCGCGCTCTGCCATAAAGTCTGGATCGGCCTTTTCGAGTTCCAGGTATGAGCTCCAGGTCGGCCGGGCGGGACGCAGGATGATGTTGTCCCCTTCCCGGATGATTTCGAGTTCGCTCACTCCTTCAAAATCCATGTCACGAGGAAGACGAATGGCGCGATTGTTGCCGTTTTTAAAAATGGATACGGTTCTCATGGTTACTCCTTCCGGTCGGATTTCCGACACTGTGCCGATACCGGCTATTTTTTGTGGCAGTACAACGCTGCATAGATAAAGCATATCCACTGTATATGCAGATGTAAAGCATATGCATCTGTTAAGTATATGCAGATGTAGGACATATGTATATGCATCACATATTCTTATTTGTCTCTTTTTATCGAAGATCCGAAAAAAGACAGAACCGGATCTTTTCTCCCTGGTGGCGGCTTTCTGCGCTAAATACTACATGTAGTGGCTGTTTCAGCTGTTTTAGGCACTATATATGGGGATCTCCGGGCGGACGCGGCCGCGGAAATGGCGCTTTTCCCCGCCGGCGGTGCGTGCTACGCTTCCGCAAAAGCGGTAAATCCTACAGAAAGCGGATCAACCAGATGCCGCCTTCCGTTAATTTCGTGGTGGTAATATCACCTGAGGTATGCGTCCGGACTTTACTGTATGAAATGTGACTATCACGTAGGGTTTCATAGGTAGCATTGATTATTGCATTTGAAATAATAAGGTTTATTACAGTGAATCTGATCGACAGTAACACGATGGACGACATTGCCGCCCTCACGCGGGGCGTGTTCCGGCTGCGGGAACTCTGGCTCAGGGAAACGCGGATCGCCGGGAGCACGTGGCAGGCGGCGCAGGTGCGGCTCGAGATCGTCACCGGCGGCGGGCGGGTCATCTGCACCCTCAGCGACGGCGGCGGCCTTTTGCCGGGGATACATCCGCGCTGGCGGTTCAGGGGGGACGCGGGCAGCCCGGAAATCACGCACGCCGGGGACGCCGGCGTCCGGCTGGAGCGGCTTGACGCGCACCGCGACAGGATACTGGCGCAGGCCGCCCTCCCGGGGCAGAGCCGCGACGGCGATCGCGCCCGCTGAAGATACCGGTTCCGGATGGCGGGATTTAAAGGAAATGGAGAAAAAACGATGGTGAAGGCAGATGATATAGTCCGCGGCATTACGGTTCCGGTTGCTCACCCGCTGACCGTCCGGGGGAGCAGTCCGCGGGCAGGGATCCGGGGACGCCTGGCTGCCGGTCTGATTGCCGGAGTCATTGCGTCAGCAGGAGTGGTGCCTGCCACGCATGCCGCGACGCGGGATGAAGTTATACACCTGAACGCTGCCTATCCGTCCGGCTCCGTTATGGTATGCAGTAAGAATCTGCCGGGCGACGGAAAAATGATCCAGCCGACTATACTGCAGATGCGGGGAACCGTGGTTGACAGGAAGCAGGACAGCGCAGTGTATGAGGTCTCATCGACATGGACCATTCCGGGTAAAAAAAGCAGTTCTGACCTGACGCTGAAGCTCAGAATGCTGGAGCGGATGGATGATAAAGGCAGCCATTCCCGCATCGTTCCTGACAGCTTGTCGGTATCGATGCCGTCCGTCGGCCCTGCGGGTGAAAAGACTGTCCTGGAAGGATTCCGCCGGCGTCTGCCTGCAGGCGAAATCTTTACGCCATTCAGTAATATAGAAATCACGAATTTTCCTTCCTATACGGTGCAAACCCGGGGGGAGCCCACGTCCTACTGTCACAGAGAATCCGCCGGGAGCTGAATATCAATACAATTAACCTGCCCGCCATGTTCCCGCAGCTAGGGGCCGCACAGCTGCCGGTGGCCATCGACTACCCGGCCGCGCTGGCGCTGCGGCAGATGGCCGCGCTGGTCGACGACCTGCCGAAATACCTCCTGGCACCGGAGGTCAGCGCCCTGCTCCACTTCATGCCCGACCTGCGCCGCAAGATGCTGTTCACCACGCTGTGGAACACCGGCGCGCGCATCAGTGAGGCGCTGGCGCTAACGCGGGGAGACTTCCTGCTGCGCCAGCAGTACCCCTTCGTGCAGCTGGCTACGCTCAAGCAGCGCGAGGCAAAGGCGGAGCGCCGCGCCGGACGCCTGCCCGCCGGGGCCGTGCCCCACCGCCTGGTGCCGCTATCCGACGCGCAGTACGTTAACCAGCTTGAGATGATGATCGCCACCCTGCGCATTCCGCTGGAGCGTCGCAGCGAAATCGCGGGCAGGACTGAACGGGTACGGCTGTGGGAGATCACCGACAGGACGGCGCGGACCTGGCTGAACGAAGCGGTCAGCCAGGCGGCGACAGAAGGCGTGACGTTCTCCATTCCGGTGACCCTGCATACCTTCCGGCACAGCTATGCCATGCACATGCTGTACGCCGGCACGCCCCTCAAGGCGCTGCAAAGCCTGCTCGGGCACAAAAGTATCAAGTCGACGGAGATTTACACCAGAGTGTTTGCGCTGGACGTCGCGGCGCGGCACCGGGTGCAGTTTCAGATGCCGGGCAATGAGGCTGTGGCGATGCTGAGGAAAGGATGACACTGGGTATGGTACGTAAATTTGTGTTTCGTTTATCGATGACTGCATCTTCAGAACATCATTTGAATCAAAACTCATATGCGTCTTTACTCAAATGAGTTTTTGAAGTTGCGTTTCTTGTTTTTTATCAATCACATAGTAAGCTTTTTTTGAGTTTATACTCATTTGTGTTTTTGAGTTGATGTGTAAAAACTCTTTATTCGTAAGCTTTAAGTCTCTATACTCATTTACTCACAGCTTCATTTGAGTTTTAACGTAGGGATTATCTAACATGAAGGTTATTTCTTTTCTGAACCCAAAGGGTGGTTCCGGTAAGACGACTGCTGTTATCAATGTCAGCACTGCTATGGCCAGAAGCGGGTACAATATTGCAGTAGTTGATACAGACCCCCAGATGAGTCTGACAAACTGGAGTAAGTCTGACAAAGCAGCATTCGATGTATATACAGCTGCCTCAGAAAAAGATGTTTACGGAATCCGCAAAGATCTTGCTGAGTATGATTACGTTATCGTCGACGGTGCTGGTTCGCTTTCCGTAATCACCTCTGCTGCCGTGATGGTCAGCGATCTTGTCATAATTCCTGTTACCCCAAGTCCTTTAGATTTCTCTGCAGCTGGCAGTGTTGTTACGGTGCTTGAAGCGCAAGCATACAGCCGAAAAGTTGAAGCCCGCTTCCTGATCACTCGAAAAATTGAGCAGGCAACCATGCTCAATGTTCTTAAAGAAAGCATTAAGGATACAGGTGTCAAATGTTTTCGCACTGCAATAACTCAGCGACAGGTGTATGTAAAATCAATTCTCGATGGTGACAGTGTGTTTGAATCCAATGATGGTGCAGCTAAGGGTGAAATAGAAATCCTTACAAAAGAGATAGTTAGTAGTGTTGAATGATTGAGTATTTACACATATGAGTGTTAATGATACTCATGCGCTCAATTACTCATTTGACTGAAGCTTTTGAAACTCATATACTCATATACTCATATACTCAGTGAAATTTTTCCGTGGAGAGTCACATGGCGCTTGAAAAGGCTCATAGCAGCAGTAATAAGAAAATGACTTTTGGTGAAAACAGGGATCTTAAAAATGTTGTCACCACTCCAGTTGTGACTGGAAAAGCTAAGCGTGTAAACGTCAATTTTGATGAGGAAAAGCACCTAAGATTCAAGGCTGCTTGCGCCAGAAAAGGTACTTCTATAACAGACGTAATCAACCTCCTTGTTGATGACTGGCTTAAAGAGAACGAATAAAAGCGATCCCCTGATTAATCTACTGGCTATAAAGCTGCAAGCCATTTGAGAAGATGTTGGGGCACTGAATCTGAAGGTCACAATGAACAGACTGATCAATTTAATTTTGGGATTTATGGGCTTAAAAAGCTCGATGGAAAAGACAGCAAAACTGTTGCTGAGTGGGGATTCCTGCTGAGTGCGGTATTTATCGTGCCGCTCTTTTTCCTGCCGCACGCCAGCGAGTTGATAAAAATCGGCCTGCGGCTGCTGTGGGGCGCTTGCGTGTCGCGTGCGGCATTCATGGCCAATGATACCTGGAAGAAAAACAGCTCACGCTGAAGAATACAGCAAAAAAAGGCACAAAGATGGGAATACAGGGTCTATTGCAGCAGGCGCGCGGGTATGGAGTAAACCTGCATGAGTATACTCAGTCAGCCGACATGTTTAAGAGGAGGTACCGCCGGCGTCGCCCTGCTTTTGAAGACTGGATTCGTCAGCTTTCAAGTGGTGACAAGTTGCCACGCGGTAGTTATTTCCGCGGTAAGAAACCCGGCAAGCCTCTGTATATTGTGGATGAATTCTGGCATCGGTTTTCCTGAGAGGGCAGGGTGACGGCAGGCATCAGCTCCAGCTTTAGCTGCCTGCGCCTAGCTATTTAACGCGCGCCACGGGAATATCGCTCCAGCGCGTTGTCCAGGCAGGAGATAACATCTCCCGCTTCATTTTCCATTCTGTATTCACGCCCTGACCCGCAAACCACAGGCTGCCGAGCCCGGACTGGTTGATGCCGTCCAGTACTTTCATCAGCTGCGCGCTGTTGGCCCGCGGCTTGTCCTCATCGAACAGGTTCAGCTGACTGACGCCGTCTGGCGTGAAGTCATCGAGCATGATGCAGGCCTTCATGTAGCGCCGCCCTTCAAGCCATATGCGGTCGAGCGATCGCATGGCCACCTCAATCACGTCGCGCGTATCCTGCGTGGGTAGGGTGAGATTCTCGCCGGCGCTGTTGCCGTAGAAGACTTCTCCCTGCGCGTGCGGTGAGGTCCGGATAAAAACGCTGATGCGCCGGCAGAACTGGCGCTCATTTCTCAGCTTCTCCGCCGCACGGGTGGCGTACTGACACAGCGCTTCCTGCATGGCCACTTTTGTCGTAATGCGCTCACCAAAAGAGCGGCTGCAGACGATCTGCTGTTTCGCCGGCGCAAACTCTTCGAGGGGAATGCACGATTCCCCGTTGAGCTCGCGAACGGTGCGCTCGAGCACCAAGCTGAAGTTTTTTCGGATGAGGGCAGGGTGCGCGCGCGCCAGCTGCAGGGCGTTTTCAATGCCCATCAGATTGAGCCGCCTGCCGATGCGCCGGCCAACGCCCCATATCTCCTCTACGGGTTGGTTTTCCAGCAGCGTCGCGGTACGCTTCGGATTATCCGACGTCAGTGCCAGCACCCCGCGGAACTGCGGCCACTCCTTGCTGGCCCATTGTGCTGATTTTGAGAGGGTTTTTGTTGGCCCCATGCCCACGCCGACGGTCAGGCCGGTCGTGGCCAGCACGTGGGCGCGCAGGCGCCGGCCGAAGTGCTCAAAGTCCTCGCAGCCATCAATGCCGGTTAAATCGAGGAACATCTCGTCAATAGAGTACTGCTCGACCTTCGGCGTCATTTCCTCCAGTGCCATCATGACCCTGTTCGACAACGAGTGGTACAGGGCGTAATTTGAGCTAAACACATGAATCTTTTCAGGATATCCCTCATTTTTGATCTGAAACCACGGTGCGGCCATCTTTATGCCGAGTTTTTTGGCAGCGGCGCTGCGCGCAATGACGCAGCCGTCGTTGTTGCTTAGCACCACCACCGGCCTGCCGCGCAGGTCAGGGCGGAAGAGCGCCTCGCAGCTGGCATAAAAGGAGTTAACGTCGGCCAGACCAAACATGGGCATGATCACCTCCGGCGGGCACGGGTACTGTTAAAGAACCAGGTCACGACGCCGAGCAGCTGCAGCTCCTCCGGGTGGATCACCGGGTAGGCCGGATTCATGGGCAGCAGCGCGAGCCTGGGCTGCAGCTGCAGACGCTTAACCGTAAACTCGCCGTTGACCTCGGCAATCACGATATCGCCGTGAGCGGCTTCCTCGGCCCGGTCAACCACCATGACGTCGCCGTCGCAGAGGCCCAGGTCACGCATGCTGTTGCCGCTGGCGCGCACGAAGAAAGTTGAGGCGCGCCGGCGGATGCACAGCTCATTCAGATCGAGCTCTTTCTCGACGTAATCCTGCGCAGGGGAGGGGAAGCCGGCGGCGCACGGATCGGCATAAAGCGGTACCCTGACCCTCGGCGTAATAATGGGTGGCCAGAGCAGCGTCAGGCCGGCGGTATAGCTGCCCGGGTTCATGATCCGCTGCCCCGGCCATGCTGCAGTGTGACTTCAAAAGTGCTGAGTAAATCGCGCATAAAATTCCTCCTGTTGTTTTACTGTTTATACATACAGTATTATTGAGGGGGAATTATCTGGCAAGAGGGAGCGAAACGGGTTGGCGCAGAAGCGAAGCCATCTGACTGACCCGCCGGGAAATTTTTATGAAGGTCGGCTGGCTGATACTGAGTGACGCCACTATGCTCAGGTCAGGGCCGGCAGACGTGGAGAGGCGTTTCCGGTTGTATCTTTACAGCCCGGCGCTCTTGGGCCGGGCTGGTTTTGTTGAAATGCACAATAAGCGTAATGTGCGTAAGCAGTCGATGCCGGCATCGGTGAAATGACGCTTCCTCGGCACGACTGTTCGTTCCTCGCGCTGCTGCGGTACGCCTCAGCCGTGACTGCGGCGAGCGTGGCGGGCTGGCAGTTAACGGCAGGTATTTTTTCGGGACCCGTTGTGCAGGCCTGACGGACCGTTCTAATCTGGATGAAACTCCTCATCAGCCTCCGGGGCAATCTATGGATGGCCACACCTCTCCCGCACGTTTTCTCGCTTATCTTCTGACTGAGCACGATATCTCCGTGACGCAGCTGTGTGATCGCTGCGGGCTGGACAGCGATATCGCCCGGGCTTTTCTGGCGGGGCGCCTGCCGGTGACGCAGACGCTGGCGGAGCAGCTGGGCATCGTGTTCCACTCCCCCGGCTTCTGGCTCACCCGTCAGGCCCTCTGGATGCGGGCTGAATCAGGTGCTGACGCATTCGCCGGTGTCGACGGGACACCGCCGTGTTAAATTAACCGGTGCCGGTACGGGATTATATTCTCCGCCTTCACCAGGGGGTAAATAAACTGCAGCCCGTACCGGCGCCCTTCATAAGCAGATGTCCGGACACTCTGTCAGCCATCGCCGGTGTTCCGGATAATGTCAGGCCCCTGGTTGTGAACGTTGCCGACTTTTGCCGCTACCGGATGCCATGTGAAGACGGACTCAGGCAGCGCGCCGTCACGCACAATTTCTGCCGCGCGCGCCGGCGAAGTGTCATGACTCAGCCACTCCGGGACCGCGTCGGCCGTCAGCACGAGAGGACGGCGATCGTGTATATCGACCATCCCCTGATTGCTGGCTGCGGTGACGATGACGAAACCCTCCTGCCCGTGCTCCCGGTCAAAAGGCGGCTTCCCGATGGCCGCAAAAAAATGCGGCTCTCTGTTTCGGTGATAAATGAAGTAGGGCTGTTTCCTGGCACCGCTTTTTTTCCACTCAAACCAGCCCGATGCCGGCACAATGGCCCGCCCGTGTTCCCACAGGGGCTTAAACATACGCCCTGTCGCAGCCGTTTCGCTGCGGGCATTGATGAGCGGCGGTTTATCCCACCACTCCGGACCGTAGCCCCAGTAAACAGGATCAAATTTCAGCTCGCCGTCACGCTCACTGAGCAACAGAACCTTAGTACCCGGCGCCACGTTGTACCGGCCAATGGGCTCAGCATCCCGGGTCAGTTCTTCCGGGCCAATACCCAGAGCGTCAAAGTAGTCATCTCTGCTGCTGTACTGCGCAAATCGTCCACACATAAGCCCCTCCTGCTATTCAGCATAGGCGGTATAATTTTGTCCGGAGGGATTATCATGTCACATAACCTTGCCGCCCGGCCCCGGGAAGAGCGCGATCGGATCAACGTGAATTTAGCCGCAGCCGGTGTTGCGTACAAAGAATGCCTGAATCTGCCGGTGAACGCGGCAGAGGTCGAGCGTCAGCAGTCAGAAGCGTTGCGCGAGTATTACAGGGAGCGACGACCCTGTGTATCAAAAGGAAGCTGAAAAATAGTGTCTCCTTTGAGCGAAGATCGGACATTAAAATGATGGCGATCGGGAAATTTTGCCACACTAGACATAACACATCTTCTAAGCGAAAAGAGGCTACCCTTTGTAGGTATCCTAAGACTCGCTAACAGAGGGTAAGCATGGGAAATAAAAGGGAACGCACCCTTACCAGGGGCATAAACCATGTAGGGCTAACCGTTCCGGACCTGCAGCAGGCAACTGAATTTTTGCAAAAGGCGCTGGACGCCATGTTTGTTTATAACGGCCTTACAGACAATGATCCCCCAAGAAAAGGGACTGATACTGAGAGACAGCTGGGTTTAAGCTCGGGCTCAATGATTATCAAACAAAGGCTACTAAGGATTGGTAATGGTCCAAATCTGGAGCTTTTTGAGATAGTAAGCCGGGAACAGGAACAACCTGTAAGACTGCAGGATATTGGCTGGAACCACATTTCACTTTACGTGGACGATATAAATTATGCGGTGGAAAGGGTAAAGGCAGCAGGAGGCAGATTTCTTTCAGAAATACACGGAAACTCGCGTCATGAAGATACTGAAGATAATGCCAGCGTATACTTCCAGGCCCCATGGGGAAGCCTAATAGAGCTGCAATCGATACCGAATGGTTATTATTACCCCGACGATAACGAAGCAGATACATGGATACCTGAACCGTAAACGACATCGCAGGGTAGTGGCACTTGAAAAAATTTCTAAAAAAGGTCGCTTAAGAGGCGGCTTTTTTTTGCGTTGGTGCTGCCCGATTTAACACAAGACTAATTGGGCGCACCTTTGATAGACCCTTAGGGCGATTCTGGCGCTAACGAACCGTTTCCGGCACCTTTTTCAGTTAGAATCCTGAAAAACGGTCGTGAAGATTACGGGTAAGCGTCTTACCTGCACCGTCTTGCGCTTTATCGGTTCGGCACACCTTTCTCTGACAGCACAGGTGATGCTTGTTTCGTCTAATCGGCTTTGAGTGCCCCATATTTTTACTAAGATTAATCTGGGCGTGGATTAATCCCGTCTTTTTAATAGCTTTTAAATGGAGATTACAATGGAACTTGTAAATGAAGCGGAACTGAACAGAAGCGTCTCGTGGGGCAGCATCATTGCGGGCGTGGTAACGGTAATGGCTGTGTCCCTGCTACTGACCACGCTTGGGTCAAGCCTGGGTTTTTCAATGCTTTCACCTCAGTCTGACGATGTCATTAACGGTGCTGACAAGGCTGTTATTATCTGGTCAGTTATCTCGATAGTGCTGAGTCTGGCCTGCGGCGGTTTTGTGGCCGGCAGGCTGGCGGGCGCGGATGGAACCATCCATGGATTTCTCTCATGGGCCACATCCCTGCTTATTGCTTCCGTGCTGGGCTTCGCCGCCGCTGGCGGCATTCTGCACATGGCGGGAAGCGCCGTTGGCGCAGCAGCATCTGCCACGGGTTCTGCTGTGGGTGGACTGGGCAGTGCAGCAGGAAAAGCATCGGGCGCAACAGCCGATATCGCTCAGAATATTGCTGACAGGCTCGGACTGAACACGCAGCTCACAGCCCCGCAGGCGGACAAACAGGTACTGGATGCGCTGCGCAGGAGCAACATTAAAGAACTTCAGCCGGAATTTCTGCAGTCCCAGCTTCAGGCAGCGGGGAGTGATATTGCAGATTCGGTCAAAGATTTGGCTGTTAACCCGGGCAACAGTGACGCCATTATTGATACGCTGAGCGGTAAACTGAAGTCACGGGCGGATGCGGTCAGCAAAGGTGTCGACAGGAATGAGGTGAAAAAAGCGCTGGCAGAAAATACCCGTCTGTCACCGGAAGAAGCGGACAGGGCCGTCGATAACTTCATTCAGGCGCGTGACAAAACCGTTCAGGAGGTAAGCGACCGCATGGCCCGGCTCCAGAGTAATCTGAACGATGCGAAGGCGCAGTACGCGGAATTCAAAAAGCAGGCAAAAGAGAAAGCTGACGAAGCCGCCAGCGCGGCTGCAAAAATCGCTCTGTGGTCATTCATCGCTCTTCTGGCGGGGGCTGTTGTCAGTGCGCTGGCCGGTTTGTGGGGGGTGAATACTCACCCTGCCTACCGGAAAATCAGGACCTGAAAGACACCGGATGGGCGTAATAACCCCAACACTCCGGAATGGAGGTTGCTTTTTTTGATGTGTAGCACGCCTCCGGATTCAGCATAAATCAAAAGGCCTGTGGTTTTAACCGCAGGCCTTTTGCCTGCTGAAAACGGTAGCTGTTCAGGGCGTGCCGGCTGCACGCAGCAGAGCCGACCCCGACCCATTTACGTCCGTTTGTTTACATCTGTCAGCTTCCCTGAGGCAAACTGAGCGGCGCCGGGTGCCTCCCGGTGAGTCAGGAAAAGCCACAACCTGACCCGCTTATTGGCCAAGGCTTTCACCCCGTCTGTGGCTCAGCCCCGCCGCTGAGGGGGATTCACCGCCCGGTTAAAATAACACACTTCCCACGAAATCTTGGCATTACTCTGCTTATCACCGGCACTGAAAAGCGTTGTTCAAAACCGTATTTTCATAACGGTGGTAAGCTGTGACAGCCTGATCTCCGTTCCGGTTAGCCGCTAGTACTGAACTTCAGTGTGGATTTGTCAGGGGGGTAACCTGCTGTGAGGCCAGTTATGCCCTGCGCTCATTTTAGTTCCGGTCGGTATCTTGTCTGGTAAGTGGAATATTGCTAAGTTAAGTGATTCTTAATTATTTCTGACTGAACAGGACGCGATATAATCGTGATGATTAAGACTGTTTTTTTTACGTTCACGCCGATGTTTTAAAAAGTTGTTTTCTGACGGGAATTAAAAATGGTTTATGAAAAAAAGCACGCAATGTGGACCGCTAGCCTGATGAGTTTAAATTTACTTTCATTTTCATCAGTGGCAGCCAGCGTGTGTGCTTCAGCTGGCGATAATGAAGTTCAGACTATTACCAGTCAGGAAACCGAAGAATGTACTGTCTCGCCGTCACTGGGCTTTTTTACGGTGGCAGAAGGTGCCTCTGTTGACGTCACCCGAGAA
This sequence comes from Pantoea sp. B270, assembly GCF_018726825.1. NCBI lineage: Bacteria > Pseudomonadati > Pseudomonadota > Gammaproteobacteria > Enterobacterales > Erwiniaceae > Pantoea > Pantoea sp. B270. Next base: position 15,480 of record NZ_JAHCSX010000005.1, on the reverse strand, counting down.
GGCAATGGCTTCGTTGCGGTCTCTGTTCCTGAAAACAACCTCGACAATTTTGCCAACGGCGGAACAATAGCTTCCGCATACATTGCTGTTCGCGTGGCCAGTAACGGACCTGGTTCAGCAAATGAAACGCATATAGAAGATTTTATGAATGACGGTCTGATATCTGTCACGGGCGGAGCGGGCATCGCGGCTGTATATAATATTTCAGGGTTTATTGGTGATTTTACAAATAACGGAACTCTACAGAACGATTCAGCAATCACCAGCCTGGCTCTGAACAGTGACCTGACCGGGAAAGACAATTACACCACGGCTCTTTATAATCTTTCATCGATTGATTCGGTGCTTAACAGCGGGGTAATCAGGGCGGCGACCGGCATCACCAACCTTACAACGAGTGGAATAACCAACCGGATAGGCCAGATTAGCAACTCAGGCATCATCTCGGGCACCGTCGGCAATGGCATTCTCAATGAAGGAACAGTAGGCAGTATTATAAACGAGTCTGCCGGAATCATTCAGGGCGCAGACACCGGAATCAGCAATGCCGGAAACATCTCTCAGATTGAAAACAGCGGTACAATAAGGGGGGGAAACTGGTCTGTTTATAACTCAGGTAATATAAGTGGCGGTGTTCACAACTCGGGATTGATTGACGGGCCGGTATACCTTGGTCACTCAGCAATATATATCAGTGGCTCCAGAGCAGTTATTAACGGTGCAGTGACTGGTCAGGCTGGCTCCAACGTGTCCGTGGGCGACGGCAGTAACAACGCAGCTTTCACTGCCACGAATAACGTCAGCGTAGACAACATTACCGTCAACTCCGGCAGTTCGCTGACCCTCTCTTCCTCTGCCCGCTGGGCGGCTGTAAACGGTACAGTAAACAACGGCACCCTGACGCTGGAAAATGGTAGCGTGCTTGACGGCGCCCTGTCCCAGAATGGCACGCTTCTTTTTAGTACTGAAAAGACCGCGTCCTCCACCATCAACGCCAGCCTGACCAACCGCGGGAGCCTTGTGCTGAACCCGACCCCGATCAGCGCCGGCAATACCCTGACCGTTAACGGTGACTATACCGGCCTGCCCGGCAGTTCAGTCTCGCTCGGCAGCGTGCTGGGCGGCGATGACTCGCTGACCGACCGTCTGGTGGTGACCGGGAACACGCGCGGTGCCAGCACCCTCTTCGTGACCAATGAGAACGGCGGTGGCGCTCAGACGCTGGACGGTATTCAGCTCATCAGCGTGGGCGGACGTTCTGATGCGGTGTTCTCGCTGGGGAGCCGCGTGGTGGCAGGAGCTTATGACTACAGCCTGCGCAAAGGAAATGTCTCTGGCACTGACACGGCGGGCTGGTACCTGACAAGTTTCACCTCCGTGTTGCCTCAGCCCCAGCCTCAGGCCCAGCTCCAGCCTCAGCCTGTTTCTGAGCTGGTCAGAATGTACCGCCCGGAAGCGGCGGCCTATACCGCCAACCTGCAGGCGGCGAGTACCCTGTTTGACCTGTCAATGCGGGATCGCAGCGGCGAAATTCGCTATACCGCCCCGTTAACGGGTGAAAACCGGACAACCAGCCTGTGGATGCGCAACCTGGGCGGACACGGGCGGGCATCAATGGCAGATGGACAGAATAGTACTCAGACTAACCGCTACGTGCTGCAACTGGGCGGTGATGTTATTCAGGGTTCAACAAACGGTACGGACACGCTTCACGCCGGCCTCATGGGCGGATATGGCAGGGCAGACAGCAGCTCGCACAACGGTCTCACCGGGCGGGACGCGAAAGGCCGCGTGAGCGGATACAGCGCAGGGGCCTATGGCACGTGGTACCAGAACGCGGAGTCAAAGACCGGAGCGTGGGCAGAGACGTGGGCGCAATATAACTGGTTCCGCAACCAGGTATCCGGCGACATGCTGCCGGTGGAGCGCTATAACAGCCAGGGGCTGAAAGCGTCGCTGGAAGGAGGCTACGCGTGGCAGGTAAACAGCTGGCAGAGTGACACCGGTATGGAAAGCCGGGTATTCCTTGAGCCACACGCGCAGGTCATCTGGTCCGGCATCCGGGCGGATGACCACACCGAGGCGGGCGGCACCCGCGTGCAGAATACGGCAAACGACGGCGTTACCACCCGCCTCGGACTCAGAACTTACCTGAACGGGAAAAGCCGGGCAGACCAGCAGACCGTGCGCGAGTTCCAGCCGTTCGTGGAAGTGAACTGGCTGCACAATACACAGGTGTACGGCGTGCGCATGAACGAGGACGCGGATGGTGTGCGGGGGAGCCGTAATATCGCGGAGCTGAAAACGGGCGTGGAGGGGCGTCTTTCGCAGAGTCTGACGGGCGCCGTAGTATTCACGCAGCAGGCCGGGGGCGGTGGCTACCGCGACAGTCAGGGTTCGCTGCAGGTGAGCTACCGGTTCTGAGACATCATCCCATTGCAGGCGGCAGGGCAGCTTTCCAGGGCAGCAGGTCATTCAGCCGGTTCACCGGCCAGTCCTGAATATGACTCAGCACATAGCGTAGCCATATTTCCGGGTCCACGCCATTGAGCCGGCAGGTGCCGATAAGGGAGTAAAGGATTGCAGCGCGCTCCCCACCTGCACCTGAACCGACAAACAGCCAGTTTTTCCGGCCAGGGCTACGCCGCGCAGCGCGTTCTCCGCGATGTTGTTGTCGATTTCCGCCCAGCCATTGCCGCAGAACAGGTTCAGCGCCTCCCATTGCTTCAGCAGGTACGCGAAGGCCTTCGCCGTATCCGAGTGGCGCGACAGCACCGCCATCTGCACCTGTGTCCAGTCGTACAGCGACTGCATCAGCGTGACGGTTCTGGCTTTTCTGACCGCCAGTCGTTCCTCTGCCGGACTGCCGCGTATTTCCGCCTCGATGGCATACAGCTCACCGATGCGCCTGAGCGCTTCGGTGGTGATGTCCGTGGGTGTACGGACGTGCACGTCGTGGACTTTTCGCCGGGCATGCGCCATGCAGGCCGCTTCAGTAATGTGGCCGGTTTCGTACAGGGCATTGTAGCCACCGTAGGCATCTGCCTGCAGAATGCCGCTGTATCCTGCAAGATGCTGTCGTGGATGGATACCTTTCCTGTCCGGCGAGTACGCGAACCACACTGCCGGTGGGAGCTGCGACCCTGCGTTGCGGTCATCCCGCACGTACACCCACAGCCGCGCCGTGCGGGTTTTGCCGCTGCCCGGCTCCTGCAGCGGCACCGGGACATCATCGGTGTGGACCTTGCCCGGCATCAGCACGTACTGCCGCAGCATGTCATACAGCTGTGCCAGCAGCTCACTGACCGCGCCGGACCAGCGGCTGAGCGTGGCCCGGGAGAGTTCCACGCCCTGCCGGCGGTAGATTTCCGACTGACGGTAGTGTGGAATATGTTCTGCATACTTTGCTGTGACGATGCGCGCAAGCAGCCCGGGTCCGGCGTAGCTGCGCTCAATCGGTTTGGAAGGCATAAATGCCTGAACGATTTGGTCGCACTGACAGCATGCAAACTTTGGCCGCTGCGTTTCGATAACTTTAAAGGCGCTGCTGATAAGCTCAAGCTGCTCCGACACGTCGCAGCCCAGCGGGCTGAGGCCGCCGCCGCAAGCCGGACAGGCGGTTTCGGCTGGCGACAGAATGCGGGTTTCACGGGGAAGCGAGGCCGGCAGCGGTTTACGGGCGGAAGACTGGCGCAGCGGCTGCGGGAGAGCCGGGTCATGTTGTTCACCCAGAACCTCCGCCATCTCTTCCTGCAGGGCACTGATGCGATCTTCAGCTTCGCGCACCTGACGTGCCGCTTTCTCACGCAGCTTTTCGGAGCTTTTGCCGAACTGCATGCGCTGCAGCCTGGCGACCAGCGCCTTCAGCCGGTTGATTTCGCTGGCGTAGGCCGCCACCCGCTGTGAGAGCAGGCGGTTATATTCCGCCATCTGGCGGATGGTGTGCTGCTGCGTGTCCAGCAGAGCCCTTAGCCGGGCGTTTTCTGCAGAGAGTGAGCGTTCCATGCGTCCACATTACGCCGGTTCAGATGCGCAGGCCAGGATGATTTATTCGCTGCGGGTGTTTCCAGTTGATACCTTCAAGCAGCATCGCCAGCTGGGCCTGCGTCAGGTGCACCCTGCCGTCCCGGTTTACCGGCCAGACAAAGTGGCCCCGCTCCAGGCGCTTGGTGAACAGGCAAAGGCCGTCAGCATCGGCCCAGAGGATTTTCACCATGTCGCCGCGCCGGCCTCTGAAGATAAACAGGTGACCGCTGAACGGGTCTGTACGCAGCATGTTCTGCACTTTGGCCGCCAGCCCGTTGAAGCTGCAGCGCATGTCCGTCACGCCGGCAACGAGCCAGATGCGCGAGCCAGCCGGAAAGTTAATCATGCCTCACCCTCCCGGAGTTCACTCACAAGCGCCCGCAGCAGCTCCGGCGTCAGTGGCCCGGTCAGGCTCAGGCTGCCACCCGGTAGTGTCAGCTTACAGCTGATGACCGGTGGCTGGTCTGATGAAACGGCCCCGTTGTGTCTGGATGGTGGCGGAAGCGGCTCCACGGAGACCGGAATGAGAGCGGCCCTGCTGGCAGGGTCCAGCAGTCCCTGACGATGCAGGTTCCGCCAGTTGAAGAGCAGGTTATCGTTGATGCCATGCTCACGTGCAATTTGCGCCACACAGGCTCCCGGCTGCAGGGTCAAATCCGCCATGCGGATTTTGAACTCCAGTGGCCAGTCCGGACGGCGTTTTTTGACAGGCAGGTTTGTTTCAAGGTTGAAGGCGTAAAGCTCCTCCTCCAGGCGCTCAGGCGTTATTCATCCGGCAGCGGCCAGTTAATACCCGTGCGGCGAAAACGTTTGAACATTTTATGCGTGGCGGAAGTACTAATGTTCAGTTGCTCAGCGATTTCACGGTAAGTCAGGGCGTCGTTAAACCGCAGGCTGAGTGCGGTGATGATCCAGGGTCTGCTGATGTAAGGCGTGTTTCTGTCCACGGTAGTGTCCACGTTCGCGAAAGGGTCCATGGTAGGAAACACGGCCAGAAATGGAAGACGGTGTGAACGAGACGCTTACGCTTATCCCACAACTTTTACAGCATGAATTGCCTGTGTACCTCCCTCCTGACCGTCGGGCTGCGCCGTGACTTCACCTTAGCCGGACCGCTTCGTCCGCAAGGCAGCTTCGCCTCATGACTCACCCGTTCCCCGCCGTTCGCGGAACATTCAGTCCGCTCCGGCGGCGCGTGCGGCTTCGTCCCTCGATCCTGCGTACTCCGCAGTGACCCGGCTGCCGTGACGTCACGGCGCTGATGCCGTGCAACCTGTAACCGGAGTAACCATGAATCACCCTCTCACCACTGGCCAGCTGGCCGAACAGCTGCAGCGTTTTGCACCAGACACACCCTGCGTAGTGCACCTGTGGGTAGCCGATGATTTCGAAGACGTGGCACCGGAGCTGACGTCCGATGAGGTGCTGGCCACGATCGCGCTGGCCGATGCCACGCTCGATGCGGATATCAGTCTCAGCTGGTACTTCCTGCGCCACTGCGCTGACACGGTTCTGGCAAAACGGGAGGAAAAAGAGTGAACACCTGGCTGGCTTCCTTTCAGGCAGAGTGGCAGGGCATATGCTCAGAGGAGCATATGCTCATCCTGTCACCGGATGAGCAGCTGGCAGAGGCGGGCTGCATGCTCATGGGCCGTACGTGGTGGAAGGGCGAACCCCGTGAGAGTGAAGGCTGTTACTGGCGCTTTGACGGCAATGACGTCTGGCTGAAGTCTCTCGTGCAACTTGATGCGCAGCAGGCAGCAACACTTTCCGGCCTCCATTTTCTGGATGAGTGGGAAGTGACCGGTACGCTTCTGGCACCCGTGGTGAGCGACCGGTGCGGTTGCCACTGGCCTGATTTCCGGGGCTGAAAACGACGACTCAGGCGGCCGCCCGGCGGGCGGCGCTTTTCACGGGAAAGATAATGATGACGTCGCTTCGCTCCACGTTTATGCCGTCTCCCGTCCTGCGGCCGGTAAACGGCGGGCATAAAGTGCCGTGCCCTCACGGTAGCCGGGCGGCCTCGCAAACAAGCAACTGTGCTTGCATATCATCTGATGGTAATTTTTTGTCGATGGTGCGCGGGCAATACGTGTCTAGCTTTGCTGATCAGCGATACTGCCTGTCCAGAAGTTCAGGATCCCATTCGGTTCCGAAGAAATCCGGCTGTGATGCTGAAAAGCTCCTCTCAAAAGGCTCAAAACTGAACTCAGGTTTTTTTTTCAGAAGTTGCATAACGTCATTAGGGATCTGATACGTCTGAATTTCGGGCGCAAGTAAAGTTAGCACCTCATGGAGCGTTAATGTGGCTGTTTTATCAAAGGTAATTCCTTTGTAGTTAAAAAGAAACGAGTCCAACGCAGCCCGACCGCGCAGAGTAAAGCGAAATGGATCGTTCTTCTCTTTATAGTCGTACAGCATCAAATCAAGTTTAAAAATAATTAACGTACGGAAGGTTACATAAGCTTTAAGTGTACTGCCAAAGCGGGTAACGCCGGGCATACCCAAGGCGGAAAGGACATTTTTATATATCGTTTCGAATAGTCTGGATTCCCTGTCTGGGGCTATTGTCATTAGTTACCTCTGAGAAGATATGAGAGAGCAGGCGTTATCCTTCTGAGTGCCATCGCTGTAGAGCAAGGGCGGGGCTGCTGCGCTCATGTCGTCATCATCATTTTCCTTCATGCCTGTTCCCGGGCTGTCTGGGCGTACTTTCATCGTCACCGGGAAGACCGCAGCCAGAGGGAACGGCTGAGATGTGAAAAAGCCAAGCAAGTGGAACGGACAGTAAGGATTATCGGGCCCGCATTTACGCTACGGCTGCTGATAAAAACTGACTCCGCAGCCGCTGGCATTTGCAGGAGCACTCAAGGGAAGCCGCCTTGCCGGATGTTACTGGCAAGACGGCCATTTGTCAGGCGGGTCGCAGCGACACACGGCACGGAGTCAACGCCGCCCACCTGTACCGTGTCATTGCAAAAAAATTCGGGCGCAACTTCAAATGTTATATTGTAACATTAAGTTGCTTATACCCGCAGACCCGTAAGCGAAGTAACGGGCTGCGGGCTGATGCCATTGCGCTCTGTAAGCATCCTGAACTACGTTTCTGATATCTCACGTGGGCAATTATGCTTGAAAATAAGATAACTGCATGCAAAATTTTACCAGGTTCCATTTAAAGAATTTTAATGCTCTTTCAGAGCTGCTATGAATTTCTGGCCCAGTAAATTATTAAAGCGTTGTTAAATGATCCTCCCGGTTTGCCCCGCTTTTGACCATGGCGTTCAGAGCGGTAAGTATTATGATAATGGGATGACATCGTAAACAGCCATAATAGTCCGAGCGCTAACAACATGCGAGGGTACTTAGATATCTTCCCACAGACTGAAACTATTTCAGATGGAAATTTTACTACAGCTATCCATAGCACTGTAAATGCCGCACATATCACTGTAATCGCTTACACCTAGAACCACATCACATGAGAATTGTCTTACGTGTTCTTAACGATTACTGGGATTAATGATGAAAGTAAGTCGCAGAACTGCCTGGATTATTATGTTAATTTTTTGCTGTCTGGTATGGGGTAGCATTTTCGCCGCGTTCGTTTATGGAGCACAGCCTGACAAAGGAAAACCATCACAGCCCACAGACAAAAGCAGTGAAAGCATTCGGGAAAAAGTAAAATCGCTTGATTTGAATGATAAACAACGTAAGTTTCTGGAGTCACTCATCGAAAGTACCAAGAAGGATTGACAGTTCTGTTTTGCAAAGACTCTCCATGATACATGAGCATGTCTCCGTACCTGATGCGCAACCTCCCTTTGGTGAAGGAAAACATTATTCGAATATTGTAATCGGTTACATTTAAGTTGAATAATCAGAGTATAGGGGCGTAAAAAACGTTATTTTTTCACAATGAGATCTGTTTTATCAGGAGCTCGCAGAGCGTCTTTGAATGCCCGGATTAAAAGACCGACGCAGCTTAAGCTGACATCTGGTTCGTTTTGTTCCTTCACAGGCATGAGCCGCTTCACGACGTGGCCAGATCAGCTTGACGCCGTGATGGTATCAGAAACAGCTATAACCAGCAGAGCACTGATGGCCCTGCAGAACTTTTTCAGGGTGGCATCGAAACAGCTCTGATGAAATTAATCTCAGAACCGGACTGAGTTTTTAATTCACTAAATTGTCGGGGGTGACGTGAAATGGTCCTCCCAGTACGTCCCGCTTTTGACCATGGCGTTCAGGATGGTCAGCAGCTTACGCATGCAGGCAACCAGCGCCACCTTTTTAGCCTTACCGGCTTCAACTAACCTGACATAAAAGGCCCTGATTGCCGGATTAAACTGAATGGCGGTTATGACCGCCATGTAAAGCGTGCAGCGCACGCCGGCCCTTCCGCCAAAAATCGTTCGTCTTCCCCGCATTTTTCCTGAGTCTCTGTTAACGGGGGCGACACCGACAAGCGCGCTGATTTCCCTGCGGCTCAGGGTACCCAGCTCCGGCAGTTCGGCCAGCAGGGTGGCGGCGGTGATTTCCGCCACGCCCTTCACGCTGGTCATCTGGCGGGCCTGATCGCGGAAATGCTGTCGTACCTGACGATTCATCATGCTGGTCACAAGAGCAAGTTCAGCCTTGAGGGCCGTCATGACCCGACTGATACTTTCACGGCCATCGGGGTGGGAGGGGTAAAGCCGGTTGCGTTCCGCAACCAGCATCTGATTGAGCTGACGCCGTCTGACCACCAGAGCCGTCAGCGCCTGCCTGGCCGCATCAGGCATAAGCTTAATGTAGCGGTTGCGGTCAGGGTGGCGGTCAATCACGCGCGCCAGCTGTGCCAGCACAGCAGCATCCAGGCGGTCCGTTTTCGCCAGATGTCCCATAGCACGGGCAAAATCGCGCGCCTGCCGCGGGTTGATAATAACCACGTCAAAGCCTTCTGACTGCAGGTATACAGCAATCTTTGCCTCGAGTCCGCCCGTGGCTTCCATCAGTATCAGCGAAACGTTTACTCCGCTGAGTTTATCGGTAATCGTCTTAAAGCCGGCCCCGTCGTTGCTGGCAGTAAAAGGGGGCATCCCTTCAGTTCCTGCCACATCCAGCATGGCCTTGGCTACGTCAATTCCCACGCACTGCAAATCCGGCTGACTCATGGTGCCCCTCCTTACGATACGAATTGGGGTTCAGACAACTGTCCGGGCTAATGATGAGTGGCTCAGTCCGTGCGCACTCGCTTGTTTACGGGCTCTTGCGCCCCGGAAGCTTCACCTGCTGCACAGACTTCGCCAGACCTGCAAAGTCAGTTTAGATATTTCCCGACATATAAGGGAGCTGTCGCCGGCCTGCTTGTATGTTGAGCAAGCCTCTTTAAACTGGCAATGCTGCTGCACGATCGGCCTGCTGGGTTTACAAGCCCGAGGGTGAGCTGAATAGCGCAGCATTTTTTCAGCACCAGCCCGAACAACTGCCTGGGCGGTTAATTCCAGCCCGAATTTTGCAAGATTGGGAGAACTGAAATGAATACGAAAGTCATTGTGGGTGTAGATATAGCTAAGAACAGCTTTGACGTATGTGTCAGTGGATGTTCGGGCACCTATCATTTTGAAAATTCAGCCAAAGGTTTTGAAGAATTGCTGAATTTAGTCAGCAGCCACAAAATCAGTTCATTCGTGGTTGAAGCAACAGGTAACTATCACAGAGCACTTGTAGAAGTACTGGAATTTCATGATTTTCGAGTTGCTGTCGTTAATCCGCGCCTGATAAAAAATTTCAGTCGTGCGTTAGGTCTTCGGTCAAAAACTGACGTACAGGATGCAAGACTAATTTGTGAATACGGTATGCGTATGGAGCCGCCGATCAGAGAGCAGCCTGATAAAGAACTCTTGAAGCTTAAATCAATGGTCAGTCGCCGACGTCAGCTCGTCGCTAATCGCACAATGGAGACGAACCGTCTTGAAGCACAAACAGAACAGGAAATTAAAACTGATATACGTCGCCATATTCAGTGGCTGACCCTGGAAATTAAGCGTATCGACGAAGTCCTCTCTGGAAGGATCGGGAAGATTCCCAAACTGAAAGAAAAAGTTGAGCTGCTTAAAGAGGTTAAAGGAACTGGGCCGGTTGTGATGGCGGCATTACTAACACAAGTGCCTGAACTGGGATCTCTTGAGCGCCGTAAGATAAGTGCTCTTATTGGACTATGTCCTTACTCAAGGGATAGTGGGAATTTCAGTGGGCGCAGGATGATATGGGGTGGTCGTTCTGATATCCGTTCAATGTTATACATGGCCGTACTTTCGGCTGTGCGCTTTAACCCAGAGATAAAGGCTTTTTATGAAAATCTGATTGCCAGAGGCAAAGTTTTCAAAGTTGCTATGACTGCATGTATGCGGAAGCTGATAACTATCATAAATGCGATAATCCGGGATGGTGAGAAAAAGCAGAGCTCAGTGCTCCCGAACAGCGACAGGAATGTTTCACTTGTTGAAAAGTGAGATTATAAAGGAATTGTTTCAACTACGATTGGGAGATAGGGCTAATGTCCGCTATGTGCCAGTAGCGGACGTGAAGGCTCTTGCTGAGGAGTTAATAGATAAGGCTGTGCAGAGAAAAAGCAATTAGCATCATCCCCCCGACAATGTTGACGTATTTTTTCAGCATCAATGGGTTGGTTTTTTTTGCTGAGAATATGAGCGTTTGAGTGATTGCAAAAAGCCAGATGCTCATTACTACTATATGAACTGATGCCAGTATAAGGTAGTTGCCAACGCCACCCTTCGCGCCTGCGAACTGTGAAACGACTGTCAGATAAAAAAGGATGGCTTTAGGGTTCAAAACATTAGCCAGCCAAGCCTCTTTTAAAGTCACGGAATGCTTTGCACCAGTAAGCCCGCCTGCATTTACCGTTATCCCACTCCGAATAAGCATCGCGCCTAACCAAAGCAGATAGACAGTTCCGGTTACTTTAAGTACAGCAAACGCTGCTGGCGACGAGATGAGCACTGCCGTGATACCAAGCCCTATAAAAAATGCATGGGTATATATACCCAGAGCTGTTCCGGTGAGGGTTCTTAATAAACCTTTGTTACCTCCTGTCAGAGCACTGTTCATAACGAGAGTAAAGCTCGCTCCAGGGGACAGTGCAACAGGGAGTAATGCTGGCATAAAGCCAAAAATGTTCATATCCATAGATTCTGGATAGTAATTGGCACTTCCTGAAATTGCCAGTCATGCGTTTCGCATATAGGTAATTTTCAGCTGGGCAGAAACAGGGAATCGTCATGAATCAAAGTCCGCTCCTCGCTCATAGCGGACCTTCAGCGCCAACCTACCGCTTTGTGCCAAAAGCTGTCATTTTCAACATCTGCGAGCACTCGTCGGTGGAGAACGGATCTCATTGCATAACCATTCATATGCGCCGAAATCATCAGGGGCGTTTTTCAGGGTTATGGCTAGGGAAAGGTGCCGGAAACGGCCCGCACGCGTCAGAAACGCGCTGAGGGGCTCTCAGGGGGTGCGGCCAAGTGATCGAGGTGTTATGGTAAATACTCAGGCATGGAGGATGTGCTTATGCGGACAGTCGTTGTTGTGCCATACGATGATAAATGGCCTGAGATGTTTGAGGCTGAAAGTTTACTGATAAGGACATTGCTCGGCGGAGTGGCTAAAAGTGTCCATCATATTGGAAGTACGTCAGTGCCTGGTCTCTCAGCAAAGCCCGTAATCGACATGCTGCTTGAAGTTTCCGACATCAATGAACTGGATACATATAACTCAGCAATGGTTCGCGGCGGGTATGTTGCTCGCGGTGAGAACGGGATTCCGGGGCGTAGATACTTCATTAAGGGTGGTGATCAGCGTAGTCATCAAGTGCATGCGTTTGCCGTCGGAGATTTGCAGGTATTAAAGCATCTTGCTTTCCGTGATTATCTCCGACGAAACAAGGAGATTACAGGGAAGTATGCTGAGATAAAACACTCAGCAGCATTGCTTAGCAGGAATGATGTTCACCGCTATAGCATCCTAAAAGCGGACTTCATAGAGCATCATCTGCAACTGGCACTGGCTGTCTGAAAACGATAGTGATTGAGTTCGTTGCCGCACTGTTATGTTAAATATGAGTGCTGGGCAGAATCAGAAGAGGAGAGGCCGCCTCATGGGTGCGGCCAGCAAATAACTACAGGGAGGATACGGCTTGTACGTCGTGCTGGAAGACGTAAGGATCGGACAGCAGCTCAAATTGCTCGTCGTCCTGATAGGTGACTGCAACCTGATACTGTTCGCCTGCGAATGCCTTTACGGCCTCAAGATCTTTCCAGTAAGTAGCCAGGAAGAAATGCTCCCATTCACCCTGCGTCTCTCTGCGTACATATGCCCCCAGATTTCCTGGCGTACTCTCTGAATGTTCAACGCCGGTTTTTTGCAGATGGTTTGCAAAGCCTTCTGCGTGCTTGAGCGGTACGCATCCGTGCCATGTTCTTACGATCACGTTTCTATCCTCATGTTCTGGAAGGGATTTAAACATAACATGATGTGGAAGGTGATGTGATTCGTGATCGGGATGTTATGGTAAAATTGGCAGAACTCACCTGTCATCATTATTTCGACGTCCGCTCTTCGCTCTTAGTGGACGCTCATCACCTGTAACCACTGACGTCTTTGAAACATCCTTCCAGGTTGACATCAAACACAACTGCTCACCCGTTCCCCGCCGTGCGCGGGACATTCAGTCCGCTCCGGCGGCGCGTGCGGCTTGCGCGTCCGCCCCTGTTTGCTCAGCTGGTCGCCCGGCTTTGTGGAGGTCACGGCACCAGAGTGGTGCCCCCCTTCATCCACAGGAGCACAGCAATGTCACGATTCATGCACGGCGACAGCGTACAGGTTATGGGCGGCTTTCCGGACAAAAGCATTGATTTCATTCTCACCGATCCGCCGTACCTGGTCGGCTTTAAAGACCGGTCCGGGCGCACCATTGCGAATGACGTAAACAGCGACTGGGTGCTGCCGGCGAGCCGGGAAATGTACCGGGTGCTGAAAGATAACAGCCTGGCGGTCAGTTTCTACGGCTGGAACCGCGTGGACACGTTCATGCAGGCCTGGAAGGAAGCGGGGTTTCGCGTTGTCGGTCACCTGGTTTTCACCAAGCCCTACGCCTTAAAGTCGGCCTTTGTCGGCTATCAGCATGAAAGTGCCTACCTGCTGGCGAAGGGGCGCCCGTCGCTGCCGGCAAAACCGCTGCCGGACGTGATGCCATGGGAATACACCGGCAACCGCCACCACCCGACCGAGAAGCCGCTCAGCATCCTGCGGCCGCTGATTGAAGCCTTTACGCAGCCGGGCGCCATTGTGCTGGATCCGTTCGCCGGCAGCGGTTCGACCTGCGTGGCAGCCGAGGAATGCGGGCGCCGCTGGATCGGTATCGAGCTGCTGGAACAGTACCACGCCGCCGGCCTGCGCCGCCTTTACGCCCGGCGCAGCGCGCGCGCCGCCTGACCATTACGGAGAAGAAAAACATGAATACGCAAACCCCTGAAAACGCGCTGGCCGACGACGTGGCAGATCTTGAAGAATCGCTGTATGAGTTTCATCTGCGGCTGCGTGATATGACAGCGCGCCACCTCTGGCACGGCGCCAGCCTGGAGCAGCGCATGACCGGCTTACTCATTGAGGGAATCGACAACGACCTGGTGGAACTCTGCCGGCGCGCGGCGCAGATCCGGAAACACTATCGCCAGGGTGGTTAATAAATAACCAAAACACAAAAGCCCTGCCGGCGTACGGCAGGGCCAGTTTTATCCACAGGGTTCCGGCGCTGATATGCACGCCGGCTGTGGACAGGACTGAGAGGAAAAGGACGTTGCTGCGCGCCGCTTTTATGCCGCCTGCGGCGGGGGAGGAAAAACGTGCGGTCTGCGGCCGGTGCCGTGACTTCACTTTAGCCCGGCCGCTGCGTGTTCAAGAGATCGCTTCGCTCGCCGTCCTCGCCCGTTCGCACTCGCTCCGGCGGGCTCACTCCCGTCGCGCCTCCGCTCATGCTTCGCGTCGCCGCCGTCCGTTATCCCGCCTCCCGCTCGCTTGCGCTGCGGCCTGCGGTGTCGCTCCTGAACACTTCGCTTTTCGCCGGGCTGTCATTCAGTCACGGCACAGGCCGGAACGGTTATCCACTCTGACTGCGGAGGTTTCTGATGAACACAGCACTGCACGCGCCCCAGCCGGCGCAAATCCTGGACGGTTACGTGAAAATGCGCTTTCTGCCGATGCTTTTTGCCGGCGATTTCATGCGCGCCGAACTCAACATATACCAGTATGCCGATCGCTTTCTCAGCGACTATGACGGCGGCGTATGGGAGTTCGCGCAGCTGCCCGGCGGCGGCGGCTTTATGAAGCCGGAAGGGGAGGCGCGCTGGCACTTTTCAAATCCGGGCAATTACAGCGAGCTGGACGTAAGCGCGGAGGCGGCGGGGATCATCGTCACCGCGCTGGTTCTCAATCACCGGAGCTGGATGTATGACCGACACGATGAAGAAGAACTTTGTGCACACTACTGCGAACGCCACCGGCAGTTGATGAAGTACGCCGGTGAACATCACGAAGCAGACGCGATTTTCCGTGCGCTGGACTGATTAACTACGCGGGCGGTGTTGCCGCCGCCCCACCATGCAATGCGGGCTGACGATGGAGGGATTTAACATCCGGCAGCGGACCCGTCTGAGCGCGCGTAAACCCCATGGCCACCCCTGGCTAACGCCAGCGGTGGCCGCGCCGGTATCAGGACAGACAACACCGGTTAAGCAAATATTAAAACCAGCTTGAATTTATATATGTAATCAGTCAGGATGTGCGCCAAAATTAATTAAAGGATATCTGATGCAAACTAATAAATATGCCATGGATGAAAAGCGCCCGCCTTTCGCAGAATTTAATGGCGTCACTTTTTATATTGATGATTTTATGAAAATGTACGAGGAAGGCGCAAGAATCACACAAAAACTGCTGTCCGGTGAAAAGCTGACTACGTGGATGCAAGGGGACGAGATGATTTGCGAGGTGACACATCAGGACGCCTGAGATTATCGGGCGCGGTTTTATGTTGTTGATATTTATATCATTTAAGTGACTCCCTGGGATCGCAAGTAAGTGTGATCTTCTGTCGTGAAAATTACAGAAAGCCTAAGCCTACTGAAATAATAAAACTCTGACTCCCAGAACTCAGAGTCTTTTAAGCTTTCCGCTAAAAACCATAAAGTCTTTTGTGCAGATTTCCAATATTTACGAGACCTTAAAGGTTTTATTTCTTCGCAGTAAGAGGCGTTATATTTAAGAGCTCTTAAGGTCATGGCTAATTAACAGCAAAAGCAGGGGCCACCTTCGGCTTCCCGGCAAGCCGGGTCGTCGAGCCCTATGTCGCTAAGCGGCAAAGCCGCCAAGCGCCACCGAACCCCTGCGGGTTTC
>NZ_JAHCSX010000004.1:0-105344 GCF_018726825.1 Pantoea sp. B270 | reverse complement strand
GGGAAACCCTGGAAAAAGGACGATAATGCGGACATCTCAATATAGCCAGAGGCGGACATCTGAATTTAGCCACTACAAAATAAATGCGCATAATGCTATTTATGTTAAATATGGTGACTGCTAAGTTTTACAGCGCGGCGACGATCCGGGACAAAGCTTGTATGTGGCCCCGATTGTCGTCTGCCGAGTGAAGGCTGGAGAGGCCCGCAAACGAAGGAAGAACGCTTTGTTGCACTGATACTGAAGGCGCCGCAAGGTTTGCATGACAGCATAGAACAAGGGCTGGGAAGATAGTTGGCAAGGCGGGAATGAGCAACGCAGTGCTAGCCGTAGCAGCTAGTCACAGCGGGCGAGCATGAAGCCTCTCAGCGGAGGCTACAGGCCTAGTTTTTCAGAGACGATGACGTGGTCGACGCCGACGCGTGGGACGCACGCCATAATGCAGATTATGGGTATACGAGCACATTGCGCAGTTTCAGGAAGGGTTAAGGAGACGGGCGAGAGAGTGCGTGTAATCTCCGGAATTATAGTTGAAGGCCATGCTTTGATATGGCAGGACACTAGCGCCGCTGCGCGGACATTGCCCCCTCGCACCTGAATACCCGCTAATTCATTATGGATATATTTATAGCTGCACCGCTGGATAAACAGTCTGAACAGTCGAATTTATTAAATTTTTCTGTTATGCCATGGGGCTATACTTATGAATTCAGGTTGCCCTACGTTTATCTCAATTAAACCAATTTTGGTCATAAAAGTTATCCACTCAACCATTTGTTCACCGAGTTCATTTAATTTCATACCACACTTGTATTCGATGTACTCATTGGCTGCGTTAACACCTGTTAGTGTATCTCCATTCGACAAGATCATTTCAATAGAATCTTCATCCTCGTCGTCCCACCAGTCTCTTTCACTCTCTTCAACAAAGAATTCTGCGTATGGATAGGTTTCTTCAAGGTCTTCAATAGACATCATGTACTGCCAGTGATCTCGTAAAATGAAATTAGATTCTGCGCTTTCCTCAAAAATTTTAAGCTGGCTCCGTGTTTTCGTCATCCAGTCCCAGAAAACTAAATTGTGTTTAACATTCCTTTCATTTGCGGTGCTTAAGTGCCAAATCAGGTCATAATCTCTGTAACAATAATTTATTTTTTCATCACTAACATTAAGCACTTTCCTCCATTCTTCAATATCATTTTTTTCCAAAATGAGTCGAAAAACCTGACCGTCTAACTTGGCATTTTTGGGAATATTAATGGTGAGCGTTTTTTGGTCCATATTCATGATGTTATGGCCGAAATTATCCTGAACATATGAAGAAATATTTAGTATCAGAAATTCATCTGCTGCCTCTATGTAGAGTACGAGATATGTTGGTAAGGGTTGTAAATACCAATAGGTAAGGTGTGTAATTTCAAAGGATAATTTAACTACATCCTGAGCGTTATATTCATCAATTGAAAGAGTGCTAGCCATTTTACCCTTCATCTGGAACCAGATTAACGCACTGGTCATCTGCTCTTTACCAGATGAAAACTTCCTGGTTAAATGCAGTCCAATATCTCTAGCCCCGCGGTCGTGCTCATAATGTACAAACTCACCATACTGTGAGGCAATAGCGCGAAATTTTTCCATGTAAACGCGCTCGAAAGCATCATTTTTCCCAATGTTAAGCATTAAATTTTCCATCCAGAGTTGATAATCAAAACGTTATAAAATTACATCTGCGGCGATTTGAAATACAGTAGTTAGGAGGGTAAATGCTTTAAAGCAATCAAAATTGGTGATTTTATCCTCCTTACCAAAATCTCTCTTACAGGATCCTCTACACGCATCAAAAAAAAGGAAGACAAAGTGTATTTCACCTAGAATGTTGATAGTCTAGTGTTTTAGCAAAAACATTCTAATAAATTCATATGGTTAAAAGCAGATCATAATTATGCAGATTTTTTATCGACTAAAAGATTTAACTCTCTAATTTGGAAATTAGGCAAGTCATAACTATTAAAGTCTTTCTCTCTCAAATATTCTAAAGTTTGTTCAGGAGAAAAGCTTTTGGGGATTTTGAATTTTCTTCGTAGAGCTATAGCGGTACTACGAGAGATGCCTAAAGACATAAGATTTAATTCTATTGAATTGCAAGAACCGAATTCAAGATAAGCACTAATATTTTCGACTTTTTCGGCTTTATCTTTCATACCTGCTTCGATCAACACATGAATAAGGACCTCTCGATATACTTTAAGGTATCTCACAAGATTATATCTGACTTGATTTTCAAGCGTGTTAAGAACTTCTCTTATCAAAGTGGATATCTTTTTCTTTCCTTTGGGGTTGTTCAATCCATCATGCAAAATGCCATTAAGTAACTTATATTTATTTATTTTATAATTTATCATTGACTTCAGTGACTTAGATGTCATCCACTGATGTGCTATAGTACTAATTAATTTGGCATAGCCTTGTGAAACAGGCCATTTGAATATATCCATAATGATATCAATTGCTTTATCAACTCTGGCTTTTCCTCCTTTTTGATATGGTGCTGTTAATATTAAATCATCTAAAGACTCATGGTTTTTAAAATAGTCGTATAACCTTTGAATACAATCAGGCCTAGTCCCGCTATTAATTTTGATAAGTTCTTCAGGGACTGTTATTTTCATGGAAGAAACCTTTTCATAGTTGTACTCAAGTATCTCATGTGCTCCATCAACAAAATCACTATTAAAATAAGACAACTGATAGCCATCACGTTTTACTTCCTGATAAAACCTCGCGAATGCTACTTCAGCTAATTCTATGTTATCCTTTTCTCCATAAAGATTATCTATAGCGTTCGTTATTAAACTTCCACCATCTTCCATAATTTTAGACATGGATGATTTAATTTCATGTAATCCTTGACCTTGAAACGATTTCTCATCCCAATTGTCACTCCGTATACACCAGACATTGCCTTGGAATTCATATTTAAGCCTGCCAGCACGCCCAGCCAGGTTCAGGAAATCAGACCGTGTCATCGGCTGTTCACCACTATGTGGATTTTCAATTATAAGATGTTTTGCTGGCAAATTAACACCTTGTAGCAAGGTGCTAGTGCAAACTAAAAAATTGATCTCTCCAAGTTTGAAAAAGTATTCAATTCCATTTCTTATTATGGATGGCATATTACCATAGTGAAAAGCTGATCTGTTTTTCAGGCACTCGATTAATATATAGTCTTCGTGCATTTCCTCAGCAACTAAGGCTATAAACTCAAGGTAGTCATTACTCAAAGCCTTCGACTCGCTAATTTTAGGTATAAGAGATGCGGTTTCTTCAGCAGTCGATGGATTGTTGTCAAAGATAATAACTGCACCTCCCGATTTTGAAATCATTTTAGCGAAAAGGGCTTTTTGAAGAGTCTTCTTTCCTCTTAATTCAAAATCAATTGGAATTACCCCCAACTCTACTTTGTTTTCTAGGTTTATAAGATTGGCCCAAATCTGCCTTGGATGATTCTTTTTTTCATTAATTAAGATCAGATTTTGAGTGACCGGTGAAACAGTCTCAACAAAAGATTCACCATTTCTTCGCCATCTGAATATAGAAAAGAAATATTCAGGGTTACTAATTAGAGGGCTTGAGAACATAACTTGCATGTGAGGGTGTTGCTCTAGAGCTAACTCTATTGAATTTTGAAGTACAATGCCGCGCTTGCCTTTTTGAATTTCATGTGCTTCATCAATAAATAACGAATTTATGAAAAAATTTTTAGAGTTATAAGATGCTGATAAAAGACTAATAACCCTTTCTTGTGTGAGTACGTATATTAGCCCTTGAGCAATATTTTCGATCTCAACTGGCTCGGGTATTGTTCTCACGATGACCTCATTCAAGCCAGCCGAAATGCACTCATTTCTTATTTTTAATGATACTTCAGTAATTAATGCTCTAGTTGGAACAACATAGACAATGCATTCCTTTGCATGAAGCTTTATTTTATTTATTATGGCTAAGGCTAAGACGAAACTTTTTCCAGCGGATGTAGGTGCTGAAACGCTCAAGTAATTACTCTCGATCATAGATCTCAATAGTTTATATTGAAAGTTAGTTAGCATTATATCATCATGTGTATTTTCCGACTCTCTCCCTATTCTTTCTAATGATAGAGGAATATTTAGCCTAGGCATAACCCCATTATTATACTTTTTTCTCAATAGATCTCTTCCTGGGAAGTTACCTATCCTTGATAGAATTATATCACATGCTGAAATTATCTTTTCATCATGGCTGTCCTCTATGTCTAAAACTCTACTAATGATATCATATGCCCTTTTGACATCATTATCTTCATCGGATAAAGCTAGCAGTGAAGAATAGGACAATAGTTTTAAAATTGTTTTCCCATCCAATTTTTCTGTTTGTGAAATGTTAAGGTATTTAGATATACTTTGCTTGATGAGTTTTTCATAAATAATTTCAATTGACTCTTCCATTAATCAAGTGCCTTATTAAATTCATTTCTAAAATCGATTACTGATGGGAAAGGAACAAAGAAAACTTCGAACCTTAAATGTTTCCTTTCGAATAGACTGAATTTTTTATCAAGTAGGGCTATCCATCTCGGCATTGCTTTTTTTACTAGCTCTATGAATTGATGGTTTATTGCTATAGATGAAGATATATTTAGTTTTGAAAATTGGCTCCAATTGAATCCGATCAAACAAGCATGATTTATTCTAACCCTAGAACCGGGCTCTCCAGAAACAAAAAGTTCTTTTATTGCTTGCTTTACCTCTTCTTGAGCGTATTTGAAGTGTTTTGTTGCCATCGTAAATTCATGGCTGTACATTTTATTTTCATGAAAATCATTGATGCTTATCAATGCTGCATCAATAGCATCAGACATTTTTTTATATAACTTTGATTCGCCAAAGTAGAAGTCAACAATATTATCACGGTCATTCCATTTTATATGGATTCCGTCTGAACCTTTAACTTCATCATTTGAATTTGTTTTCAGTTCCATCTTAGAAACTAATTGTGGTGCACCAATTATTGCTTCCATCAAAAAGAATAATAATGTTTCGCCTGCTTCTCCAGTTTTGTCAGGTGACTCGTCACTAATTTCAGGGTGTCTGAAAAGTGAGCGGGCTTCTTTTGATAACGACATAGCCTGTTGTGCTGTCAACTTATCTGGTCTGTCTTGCATCGAAAGACAATAATCAATTATAAATTCAAAAAGTTTATTAGCTAAAGCAGCAACCATTGGCTTTCCGTTCCCATCAAACTTTAAATGATGAAGACGTATCTCAGCTGTTAAAGAATCAACTTTCAATTCATGTTCTATTATGTTTAAACATGAATCAAAATCTGATCTACGCACAGCAATCATTTCATCAAGATTTTTTATTATGCTCATTTAAATCTCGGTATATTAGTCGTGTGTAAGATATTGTTTGAGGTTTTTTAATTTTAACAAAGCTACCGCCCTCAGCGATAAGCCGATTTAGCATTTAGGGTTCGACAACGTTGTAATGACATTAAACAATATTCGGCCATAACACAATGAATTTAATGAGAATTCAATTGATTTTTATACGAGAGGGTTCTAGTAGAAAAATATTTCATTATTAACCAAATACTAACCTTCCTCTTTATGAATGTCCCATCCCATTTAACATATCCTAAAGCATAGAAGAAGCTCAAAAAAGTTATGCTTACTAACTAAGAAAGACGGTCTCAAGGCGTACTTTTTGCTGAATCCCACCTCTATATGATTAGGGTTATCAGCCGCTCCACTCCCTAACCTGCCACTATCGGCTAACTGTGCAAAATGGTGACTTTATATAATAGGGTTTATATGAAGCTGGGATCCGACTGAGGATCCGGGTATGATGGGGATCCGGCCTGCACGGGGCAAAAACGAATAAAAATGCGGCAGCGCTGCGCGAATTCTGCAGGGGTAAGGCCCTGCTTTTTTCTCAGAATTCACGTAGCGACGCCAGATGAATAATCGGTGGAAACATGACACATACTGCACTCCTGCCAGGCCTGACCGGCCCGGAGGACGGCGACATCACCGGGCGGCTGCGTGAATTCGTCAGCGATAGGGAAGCCTTCTCGGACAACACGTGGCAGCAGCTGCTTAGCGTGATGCGCATTGCCGGCCGCTGGGCGGCGGAGCACGGCCGGGCACTACTGCCGATGGCACCGGCCGATCTGCGCGATTATCTTTTGTGGCTGCAGGCGTCCGGACGCGCCTCCTCCACCATCAGCACGCACGCCGCGCTCATTTCTATGTTACACCGTAACGCCGGACTGATACCGCCTAACGCATCGCCGCAGGTATTCCGGGCGGTGAAGAAGATCAACCGCACTGCTGTTATTGCCGGCGAGCGTGCCGGTCAGGCCATACCCTTCCGCCTGCAAAACCTGCTCTCGCTCGACGAGTGCTGGTCAGTTTCCGATCGCCTGCAGCAGCGGCGCGACCTGGCTTTTCTGCACGTGGCTTACGCCACCCTGCTGCGTATCAGCGAGCTGGGCCGCCTGCGCGTGCGTGACATCTCGCGCGCGGCGGACGGCCGGGTCATCCTGGACGTGGCGTGGACCAAAACCATTGTGATGACCGGGGGGCTTATCAAGGCCCTGGGCGACCTCTCCTCACAGCGCCTAACGGAATGGCTGACGCTTTCGGGGCTGGCCGGCGAACCCGACGCCTTCATCTTCGGTCCGGTTCATCGCTCGAACCGGGCAGTCGCTGCGGCTGAAAAGCCCCTTTCCGCCCGGGCGCTGGAGGATATTTTTGCCCGCGCCTGGCTGGAAGCCGGCGATGCCAGCAGTGTGCGGCCAAACAAGAACCGTTACCGCGCCTGGTCCGGTCACAGTGCGCGGGTCGGCGCCGCCATCGATATGGCCACGAAAAAATACAGTACCGCGCAGATCATGCAGGAAGGAACCTGGAAAAAGCCGGAAACGGTGATGCGTTATATCCGCCACGTTGACGCGCACGCGGGGGCAATGATCGATCTGATGAAGCAGTTCGACTGATTTCCGGTACCAGATGCCGTAAGTGACTAGTGCTGAGTCTCAAGATGCAGGCAAGGCACAAAGCGGAGCCGTAAAACGAAAACCGCGACAGATGAGCGTTTAACCCCTTATGCGTGAAACCGTGCTCACCGCAGCAAAAATGTGGCTGATTATCAACGCCCGCGCCGCTATTACATATAAACCTCTTCTTCTCCAAGGTAAGCCATCGCATCAAGAATGGATGACCAGCTAACCTGTCGGGCCAGCGGAAAGTTGTATATCCTCATGCCGTTGTTGAGAAATACGTCGCACGTTTTTGCCTCGGTATGCATCCTGATCTCCCGGATGAGGCTTCTTGCCGTCAGCTGGCACGCCTTGCGATCGTTGATATCCAGCAGGTTCAGATCCGTTGCGCAGTTACGCATCTGTCGGACGCCAGCCATCTCTCCTTCCAGTCTTTTTATCTCTCCGGAAAGGCTCTTTGCCCGCTCACAGAGTTCAGTCACGTCCGGCGCGATTTCAATCGCCCTGATGACATTGTGCAGACTTCCGGTCAGCTGCAGATGCCGCGCCGTCAGCGGCCGCAGCGTATCTTCAGCTGAAACGCGCCCGTTAGTGGCGGATGCCCCCTGCACCAGACCACTTATCAGATAACGATCGGTCAGGTCTCGGCGTATCGTGACGGCTTCACAGCGGTTCTGCCGGCGCATTGAACATACGTAGTAGCCATAGCCCTTTACCGAGATTCCGGTAAGGATCACCGCGTGACCGCAGAGGCCGCACCGCATCAGCCCGCGGAAAATATTGATAAGGTAAGGGTTAAAATTACCATCCCTGCGGCTTTCCGGTTCCCGGTACATCAGCTGCGCGCGCGAAATCCTCTTCGCTCATGATCGACGGGTAGTAACCGGGTATCTCCTCCGCCTCTGTCGCGGTGCACTGATGTGACGGCACGAGATACCCTATTACCGCCTTTTTTCTGACCAGTCGTTCAATGGATGAAGAGTTCCACTGTGATACTTTTCCCTTCAGATTCTCCTTCCCCTGCGCGTTCAGCGTGCAGCTGATCCTGACAAAGGACATGCCCTCAAGACGCATGCGGAAAACTGAGCGGGTTACCTCTGCGCGCTCTTCCAGCACCTCAAAGCCGTCCCGTGCAGCGTTAACCTTCAGCCAGTAGGGGCACTTCGCTGTCATGATCGTTCCCGCTGCAGCCGCCTTCCGCTTTTCCGCCCATGCGGCGCGCATGCGCCTGGACTTCATTTCGCTCTCTTCATTCGCCCGCTGGGCAATCATAATGGCCCTGATAAGGGCGAAGGGATCGTCCAGCGAACCGCGGGTATATCGAACATTATCGCTGAGCGTGACGACGTCAATGCCGGCTTCCAGCACCGCCCGCAGACGGCCTGTAGATTCACCGATTTTCTCGCGCGACAGCCTGTCGAGGCTTTCAATCAGCAGTACCGTACCGCTCTCGACGAACCCCCGCTCAACCGCTGCCATAAAAACGGCGAAGGCACCCCGGACGGCATGTTGGCCACGCCATGCGCTCAGCCCCATGTCCTCATATGTAACAGGATCAAGGTAATAGTCGGGATTGTGGCTGAGCCATTCACCGATAAGTTTTTTCTGGCGCCTGGCTGAGTCACCTTTCGCCTGCTGCAGCGAGGAAAAACGAAGGTATGCAATCGCCTTTTTCATGGAAACACCACCTGAAAAGTCAGTTCAAGACGTGCAGCGTACGCGTGTCGTGCAGTCTGACTACAGCGTCTTTCCACCGGTAAGATTAACGGTACAGTTCCGGCAAAACTGTCGTTCGGCTCAGATTTTATCGCTGACTAACAAGGTTTTGCCACAGCGGTCTGCTGCGTCAAATCAGGCTTGGGGTGATCATTAAAATGACTCTGAACTATGGCCTGCTCCAGTCTTAGACAACGACCAGTAAGTGATGTTATTTTGTGACCCTGGCCCGGAATATAACCCATTCATAATCAGGAATAACCGGCTTCAGGTTGCAAGCTTATTCTGGCAACCGGCAGATTTTTCGGTGAATTCTGTTGGGGTCATCCAGCCCAGCGCGGAATGGGGACGGCTCGGTTTATAGTTTATGCGCCATGCTCCGATCTTGCACCGGGCATCCTCCATAGACATGACGGAATTCTGTTTCTGAATGGAATGGACCAGGGGCATTTGTCCATGGGCTCGGGGTTACTCCACTAAATGACTCTGGGGTGTCTGTTAAACCCGTGGCGATTCACTGTTTCAAATGGACGGAATAAACTCTAGCTGCTGCGGAGCAGCCGTTAGACGATGACTTAGATATTTCCCTATGCATAAAATGCCTACTCCCCGCACAAAGCGAAATGACACGCAGGCCGATATCCGCTATGAGCTTAAAGCGAAAAGCGAACACAAATTTTCTGATAATAGTCAGGGTGAACAAAAACTATGCAATTAAAAAACAGATTTGATTAATAATCATTGGAATCTCTGCAAATCTGACTGATTGTAGTATGCTCGCTTACCGAACAAAAAGAATATAAAAGCCAGACAGTAGCTCACCAGGATCACTGCGCTCATTGATACGCCGGACGTTCCGACTATACCTGTCAGGGGCGCGCTGATGCCGCCCATAGAATACATCAGCATCCCCAGCCATGCTGACGCCGTGCCTGAATGCCTGCTCTGTTGCTGTAGGGCAATCGAGCTGGCAAGTGTGCAGATGCCGCTGTTAATGGATACGGCCAGAAACAGCAGTATGATCGCCGACCAGAGCGGCATAGTTATCCAGAATGAAGTGAACAGCAAAACACTGAAGACAAGCGCCAGCATCAGACTTACACCAAGCGTTTTGACTTCACCTGCCGTTCTGCTGATCCGGGCAATGATAAGTGAGGACAGGATAAGCCCTACGCCATTTACGGCAAATGTCATACTGAATGCCATGGGGGACATGTGATAGATGTCCTGAAACACATATGAAGACGCACCAATATAAGCAAACATCCCTGCCATCATAAAGCCCTGCAGCAAACTGAAACTCAGGAAGGTTTTGTCTTTCAGGACACCTAAAGCACCAGCTGGCTGGTTATCAGAGGAAGAGGCTTTTATACGGGTTTCTTTAAGACCCAGAGCGCTTAACGCCAGAATAACTGTTCCGATCATGCCAAGAGAGATGAATAAACCTCGCCATCCAGTGTACGTAAGCTGCAGACTACCCATTACCGGCGCTAATACCGGAGCGACGCCATTCACCGTCATCAGCAGTGCAAGAAATCCCGTCAGGGAAGTGCCACTGTACATATCTCTGGCAATTGCGCGAGAGAGTACAGCGCCACCGGCTCCAGCTACTCCCTGAAAAAATCGGGCCACTATTAGTTGCGAAATATCCTGAGCAATCGCGCAGGCTATAGATGTAATGATAAATAGTACCAGTGATGCAATAAGAGGTGCTTTGCGTCCAACCCGATCGCTCAGAGGACCAAATGCAAACTGGCCAAATCCAAGACCGACGAGCGAAGCGGTAAGGGTGAGCTGTGCGCCTGAAGTTGATGTGTTTAATGATTGCGTCATTAAGGGAAGAGCGGAGAGATAAAAATCTGTGCAAAGCGGACCCAGCGCAGTTAATGTCCCGAGGATAACTGCTGCTTTATATTTTACTGTGTTCATATTGCTCCTAATTCAGGGGAGTTCATATTACCGGTTTGAATTCCCCCTGCAGTTAATAATCAATCAGAAGGGGGTTCATTGTTTAGGGGGTTCTTATGGAAAATAAAATCAAACACCGTAAGGTATAAATCACGCATTTCGGTTTTATAAGCGAAGTGCTCCTGAAGCCCCTGACGATACAATGCTCCCTCTGTCAGCACAGCAATAAATTCCGCGATAACCTGGGCGTTTTTTTCACTCATCTGAGGATGCGAATTACGTATCAGCTTTCCGCCTTCCTCCTTCAGCCTGTCATCAGCTTTTTTCAGTATCTGCCTGAGACGGGGATTACGGGTTGACTCAGCGTTAATCTCCATCAGCAGATAGTCATCCTGCCGGCTGTCAGAATAAGTGAAGCTAAGTCCAGAAAGAATTCTCGCTTTATTATATAAGTCGTGATTTTCATCCAACATTCTTTTGATGCGAGCAGAGGTTATTTCATAAACAATTTCCTCAATAATCTCCTCTTTGCTGTCAAAGATGCGATAAACCTGTCCGACGCTGAGTCCGGCCTCATTGGCTACATAGGCCATTGTCGTGCCATGAAGCCCCTTTTCCTCAAGGCATCGCCTTGCCGCATCCAGGATAATTTTATGGCGTGCCTGTCTTTTCAGATGGGCAGTTTCTGGCTTCATTTATAACTCCTTTTCTATGTCGCGCAGCTCAGGGCAGATTTACTTCCAGCCTCCTCCAAGCACTTTGTACAGAGTGATCTTCTGGTCAAGAGAGTCTGCTAAGGTGCTCAGGTAATTTTGCCTTGCAGAATACAGGGAACGCTGAGCAGTTAACACCTGCAGATAATCATCCGCGCCATTGTTATAACGGAGTGCGGCCAGCTGATAATTTCGGGTGTTGACCTCAAGATTTTCTTTCCTTGACCGGACCTCTGCATCGTATGTTGCCATTCCGCTTAATGCGTCTGAAACCTCTTTGAAGGCTTGCTGGATCGCCTTTTGATAGTTAACAATCTCTGTCCGCTTCGACACTTCAGCGACATCGAGGTTGGCCCTGTTCTTTCCGCCTTCGAATATCGGGATATTGATGGAAGGGCCGAAGCTCCACGCTCCGGTCCCCCCATCAAACAGCTTGCTCAGACTGGAGGATGCAGAGCCGCCAGACGCCGTCAGGCTTATGGTGGGAAAGAACGCCGCTCGCGCAGCACCAATATTGGCGTTAGCTGCTTTTAATGTATGCTCGGCCGCGATGACGTCAGGTCTGCGGGTAAGGACATCTGAGGGTAATCCGGATTCCAGCTCAGGGAAGACCCAGCGCTTTTCAAGCGTGGCGTTTTCAGCCACCCCTGCCGGCAGCGATGTGCCGAGCAACAGCTGCAGCGCATTAGCCGCCTGCCGACGCTGTCTCTCGTATTGTGAAACGTCCGCTTCTGCGCTTTTAACTGAGGTCTCCGCCTGCAGCACGTCCTGTTCAGTGACGATACCGGCAGCAAATTTCTGCTGCGCAAGCTTCAATGATTCCTGCTGACTCCCGGCCGTATCTTCTGCCACTTTCTTGAGATCTGCATCGGCACAAAGCGTTATGTAAGCTTCTGCGACCTCGGCAATCAGCGACAGTTGTGTCGCCTGCCGCGTTGCTTCGTATGATAAATAAGTTTCAAGCGCCTCATCTTTAAGGCTGCGTATCCTGCCGAAAAAATCGAGTTCCCATGAGCTGACGGCAAGATTTCCTTCGTACTGCTGATAGGTTACAGGGCCTGTTGTCTGTGTTGAATAAAGGCCGCCGGGCAGATGTTCAGCTGTTTTAGTCAGGCTGGCATCTACTGACGGAAACAAATCTGCGCGGGTCACGCCATACTGCGCCCTGGCCGATTCCACGTTGAGAGCAGCGACCTTCAGATCGCTGTTGTTTCTAAGCGCCAGGGTGATGAGCTGGCGCAGGGTGGGGTCAGAGAAAAACTCTGACCATGCCAGTTCAGATGCAACGGCGCCATGGGTGGATTTATCATTCCACTCTTTGGTTACGGGTACTTCAGGCCTTTTGTATTCGGGTTGAAGTGTGCAGCCAGACGTGACCATAACGATCAGAGCCGGTAAGGCAGCCAGTTTAAAATGCGCGAAATTGATCATTGGGCTGAAGCCTCTACCTGAGATGATTTTTTAAACAGACGCTGAGATATTTTCATAACCAGGACATAGAACATCGGAACGAAGAAGATGGCCAGGAAGGTGGCCGAAATCATGCCCCCGATAACCGCTGTACCAATAGAGTGCTGACTGCCCGCACCTGCGCCACTCGAGATAGTGAGCGGGAGTACGCCCAGAATAAAGGCCATCGAGGTCATGATGATGGGGCGAATACGCAGCTTCGCAGCCTCAACGGCAGCCTCTACCAGATCCTTTCCGTCACGCTCATGGAGCTCTTTGGCAAATTCGACAATAAGGATGGCATTTTTGGCCGCAAGCCCGACAGTTGTCAGCAAACCCACCTGGAAAAATACGTCATTCTGCAGGTCTCGCATCAGCATGGCACTGACCGTTCCCAGAATACCCAGCGGAACCACGAGCATGACAGACAGAGGGATAGACCAGCTTTCATACAGCGCGGCAAGGCAGAGGAAAACGATCAGCACTGACAGCAGGTAAAGGGTTGTCGTCTGAGATCCTGACATTTGCTCTTCGTAGGACAGACCGTGCCACCCAACTTTGTAACCCTCGGGCAGCTGTTTCGCGATTTCTTCAACCGCACTTACCGCATCACCGCTGCTGTAGCCATCAGCTGGGGAGCCCTGTATGTTTACCGCCGAAACGCCATTAAAGCGCTCGTAACGAGGCGAGCCATACTGCCACTCTCCACGACCAAATGCAGAGAACGGGACCATTTTGCCCTCATCGTTTTTGACGTACCATTTATTCATATCATCAGGCGTAATGCGCGAAGATGCCCTACCCTGGATATAGACGTCCTTAACGCGACCGTTATAAAGAAATTGATTTACATAGCTTGATCCCCACGCTGCTGAGAGCGTGTCATCAATGTCAGAGCTGCTTACGCCAAGCGCGTTTGCTTTTTCCTCATCGATACTCAGGTGATACTCGGCCTCATCAGCCATGCCATTATGCCTGACCATTGAAAGCCGCTTATCTTTAGAAGCGAGATCAAGGAATTTATTCATAGCGGCCATCAGCGCGTCATGTCCTTGGTTATTTTCATCCTCAAGGTACATGTCAAACCCGGTACTGTTGCCGAGTTCCATCACGGCAGGAGGGACCATGGCTATCACTTTTGCATCTGGATTATTGGCAAAATGTGCCATCGTACGGCTGGCCAGAGCCTGAACCTTCTGATTCGCGTCTGAACGCTCAGACCAGGTTTTCAGCTTCACAAAAGATATGGAACTGTTCTGCCCCCGGCCGGCAAAGCTGAATCCGTTAGCGGAAAATACTGAGTCTACAGAATCCTTCTCATTCTTTAGGAAATAATCATTGAGCTCGGAAATGACTTTTTGAGTTCGCTCTGCGCTGGCATTCTGAGGCAGCGTTGTCTGAACCATCATTACGGCCTGGTCTTCATCCGGCAGGAAAGTGGTGGGTAGCCTGGTAAAGAGGAAGCAGGTTCCTGCCACAATGCCGAGATAAACAATCATGAAGATGCCGCGGCGATGAATAACGTGCCTGACGCTGCGGGTGTAATGGATTGTTCCGCGATCAAAATTTCTGTTGAACCAGCCGGCAAAACCATTTTTCTTTTTGTCATGCTGGACGGGCTTAAGGAAAGTGGCGCACAGGGCTGGGGTAAAAATAAGCGCAATCAGCACTGAAAGGGCCATTGCCGAAACAATGGTAATAGAGAACTGACGATAGATAATTCCTGTAGATCCGCTGAAGAAGGCCATAGGCAGTAATACAGCAGAAAGCACCATGGCAATACCAAACAGTGCACTCTGTACCTGCTGCATAGACTTGATAGTGGCCTCTTTTGGTGGGAGCCCCTCTTCTTCCATTACCCTCTCTACGTTTTCCACCACAACGATTGCGTCATCAACCAGCAGTCCTATAGCGAGAACCATACCGAACATGGTCAGGGTATTAATGGTGTAACCGCAGGCATAAAGCACACCGAAAGTACCCAGCAGCACGACCGGTACGACCATCGTGGTAATGATGGTTGCGCGAAAATTCTGGAGGAATATCAGCATGACAAAGAACACGAGGATAATCGCCTCAATCAGCGTTTTCACTACCTCATGAATGGAGGCGCTGACCACAGGTGACGTGTCGTAAGGATAAACGATTTCAACGTTATCAGGCAGTGTGGTTTTCAGTCTGTCTACGGTCGCACGAACCGCATTGACAGTTTCAAGAATATTGGAACCCGTAGCGAGACGTAGCGCAATGCCCGTTGAAGGCCGCCCGTTATAGGTAGAGGAGATGCTGTAATCTTCTGGTCCCAGGTCAACTGAGGCGACGTCTTTCAGGCGCACCTGTGATCCATCGCGGTTTACTTTCAGAAGAACGTTTCTGAACTGCTCGACAGAAGTAAAGCGGGTTTTACTGATAATTGACGCGCTCAGTTGAGTACCCGGGGCGGTTGGCAGACCACCAATCTTACCTGATGAAACCTGGGTGTTCTGATTTTTGATAGCAGTGCTGACGTCGCTTGGGTTCAGACCATATTTAAACAGTTTCGACGGGTCGAGCCATATACGCATAGCGTATTCCGCTCCCATGACCATGAAGTCGCCAACGCCTTTGGTTCGGGCGATGGGATCTTGCATTTTTGAAACTAAAATATCACTCAGGTCCGCATCGGATAATTTTCCATCCTTTGAAACCAGGCCCAGTACCATCATAAAATTTGCCTGATACTTGGCGACCGTCACGCCCTGTTCAGTCACTTCAGTCGGCAGAGATGTTTCTGCGACAGAGACTTTATTTTGCACCTGAACCTGTGCTATGTCGGGATCTGTTCCCTGATTGAAGGTGGCAATGATAGAAGCACTGCCATCACTGTTACTGTTTGATTCCAGATAACGGAGGTTATCGATACCCGTCAGCTGTTGCTCAATCACCTGAACAACCGTTTCCTGTACCGTTTCGGCGCTGGCGCCTGGATAGGTAACAGAAACGGAAATCGCCGGAGGTGCGATATTCGGATACTGGTTGATGGACAGGCCTGAGATAGACATCACTCCGGCAACCATAATTAATATTGCCAGCACCCAGGCAAAAACAGGGCGCATAATGAAAAACTTTGACATAAAGCCCTCTGTTATTGTGCTGACGGATCTGTCATGGAGAGAGAGATTGTCGAATCAGAACTTTTCTGCTCAGGTTTTTTGTACTCGCTGGTTTTAACTTTTACGCCGGCAGAAATACTCTGAAGATTGGAGACAATTACCTGCTGGCCAGTTTTAAGCCCATCAGTGATCTGCCACTGACCATTTGTCATCTGACCGGTAGAGACCGCTTGCTTTTTAGCCTGATTTTTATCATCTACGACAAATACATAAGGGTTACCCTTGTTATCTCTCATAATGGCAGACTGGGGTACGAGAATACCTGCCTGTTCAACACCCTGCAGGATAGTGCTGTGAACAAACATGCCGGGAAGCAGGATATTATCAGGGTTAGGAAACTGTGCACGGAGGGTCACCGTACCGGTCCCTTCATCAACATTCACTTCAGAAAACTCCAGCTTTCCTTCGTGGTTATAAGCCGTTCCGTCTTCAAGTGTCAGCTGGACCGCAGCTTCATGAGGACTGACCGCCTTCAGCTGCCCCGTGGCCAGTGCGCGACGTAGCTTCAGCAGATCACTAGAGGACTGACTGACATCGACGTATATTGGGTCAGTCTGCGTGATGGTTGCCAGCGCATCGCTTTGCCCGTCAGTCACCAGAGCGCCTTCGGTAACAGATGACCGGCTTATCCGCCCACTTATGGGGGCTCTCACCTTGGTGTAATCCAGATTAATTTGGGCTGTCTTGAGATCAGCCTCAGCCTGAGCGTAATCAGAAACGGCCTCGTCATAAGTCTGCTTGCTGACCGCGTTTGATTTAATTAGCGATCGGTAGCGATTAAGCACGAATTCAGCGTTTACTTTTTGTGCTTTTACTTTTTCCAGGCTTGCCTCATAGGTAGAGGCATCTATCTGATAAAGCTGGTCGCCTGCTTTAACTTCACTTCCCTCTCTGAAAAGACGCTTGAGAATGATGCCGCTTACCTGAGGCCGCACTTCTGCAGTTCTTATCGCAGTAGTTCTGCCCGGCAAAGACATAGATACCGCTACGGGCTGAGACTGGAGCGTGATGACGTCAACATCTAAAACATCACCCTGTTTATTTTTACTTTTTTCCTGGTTGTCACATGCGGTGACCATCAGACTCAGGCATAACAACATCAATCTAAGCTTCATAAGTTACCTGTTTGAGATTTGTTGTTCTCTTTTTTGAGAATGATCATTCTCAGCCTGAATCAACAGAAGATCAATGTCATTACGAAACATTTACATCTGGAATGGTTTGAGGAGTATTCGCTCACCAGTTAACGCAATGAAAAATAATTGATGTCGAAGAAACAAACGGTTTGCAGGATGGTCATCTTCGGCAAGAATGCGAAGGCTTCTATGTCTGTCAGGAATTTCCTGTCATGGCTTTATTCTATGCTGAATTCGTCCGCAAGCAGGTGGTGCAGTTGTTCATCAGAACCTCCGGCCGCCTCGCGTCGCCAACCCGAACGCTGCAGAAGCTTATTGAGCGCGCGAAGCTCGCCGGTGATGCGCGCGTCCAGGGGACTATGCTGCCGTCCGCGTTCGTCAAAGCCGTTATCCAGTGAGCTGCGCCGGAGGTAAATACCAGAAACGGACGGGCTGAGCCGTAGCTGGCGGCGGCCGCAGCGTATCTTCAGCTGAAACGCGCCCGCTCGTGACGGATGCCCCCTGCACCAGACCACTTGTCAGATAACGATCGGTCAGGTCCCGGCGTATCGTGACGGCTTCACAGCGGTTCTGCCGGCGCATTGAACATACGTAGTAGCCATAGCCCTTTACCGAGATTCCGGTAAGGATCACCGCGTGACCGCAGAGGCCGCACCGCATCAGCCCGCGGAAAATATTGATAAGGTAAGGGTTAAAATTACCATCCCTGCGGCTTTCCGGTTCCCGGTACATCAGCTGCGCGCGCGAAATCCTCTTCGCTCATGATCGACGGGTAGTAACCGGGTATCTCCTCCGCCTCTGTCGCGGTGCACTGATGTGACGGCACGAGATACCCTATTACCGCCTTTTTTCTGACCAGTCGTTCAATGGATGAAGAGTTCCACTGTGATACTTTTCCCTTCAGATTCTCCTTCCCCTGCGCGTTCAGCGTGCAGCTGATCCTGACAAAGGACATGCCCTCAAGACGCATGCGGAAAACTGAGCGGGTTACCTCTGCGCGCTCTTCCAGCACCTCAAAGCCGTCCCGTGCAGCGTTAACCTTCAGCCAGTAGGGGCACTTCGCTGTGATGATCGTTCCCGCAGCAGCTGCCTTCCGCTTTTCCGCCCAGGCAGCGCGCATGCGCCTGGACTTCATTTCGCTCTCTCAGCGGTCTGCTGCGTCAAATCAGGCTTGGGGTGATCATTAAAATGACTCTGAACTGTGGCCTGCCCCAGTCTTAGACAACGACCAGTAAGTGATGTTATTTTGTGACCCTGGCCCGGAATATAACCCATTCATAATCAGGAATAACCGGCTTCAGGCTGAATGCTTATTCTGGCAACCGGCAGATTTTTCGGTGAATTCTGTTAGGGGCATCCAGCCCGGCGCGGAGTGGGGACGGCTCGGTCTATAGTGTATGCGCCATGCTCCGATTTTGCACCGGGCATCCTCCATGGACATAAATCCGTTCCCTTTCATACACTCCTGACGCAGCCTGCTTATGGGCGGAAGAGGTTACGCAAATTAGCGAAACGCAGACTTCTGATGAAGCTTAAACCGCAGCGCTTTCAGTATTTGGTGAAAAAGAGTTCGTAGAATGCCACTATGAAGTCCATCAATCGTATGAGTATATGTTATCGAATGAAGCCTCTGGCTAAAGCTTAAAACGACAATATCCCGTTAAGTCTGTGACGGGAGTGAACTCCACTTTCCATAAATGAAGGTGGCACCGGTCATGGTGCAGTGACCTCAACACAGACGGGCGATCAGCGGAGCAAACAGGGGCAACACCGGAAGCCGCACGAGCCGCCGGAGCGGTCTGAATGTCCCGAGCACGACGGGGAACGGGTGAGGTGGCGACGAAGTTTCTTTTGTTTGCGAGGCCGCCCGGCTAACCCGACACCTTCGGTTCAGCCGCCATAGCAGGCCACGTTGTCAATAATCCAGTCTGGCCCGGTCACGTCACGGTAACCGTCTTCATCTTACTCTTCGCTCCACTCCAGCGAGTCACAGCGCTCCTCCTGCTGGACGCCGCCAGAGTAGGTTGCCCGTCCGCAGTAGTCGCAGCCCGCGGCGACATACCAGTGTTAAACGATGACGCCGTAACGTCCCGTCAGCGCACACAGCACCCAGGGCGAGGGCGGCGACTAGGGCGTATCGAAGTCGGCGTCATAGGGCCTGCTGCGGAGTACAGGAGGTTAAACGGCTTCTCGGGGAGATGACGGATAGCTTGAATACAGAGGGGTACCCCGGTCTGTTCCGGCTGACGTGCAGAGCAAAAAAACGCGCGTTGAAGCCCGTGAGCAACATTCACTCCATTGACTGGCCCGCTCCGTTCAGTCCCGCCGTTCGTCTGAGCACCAGTTGAACATCCGGGGGCAAAGCCAACTGGAAGAGGAAGGCAGACTCCACGCCTGTTCCTGGATGGCGTTTAATTTTATATAATGGCTAATATCGAAAAGTCCTGCGCCGTATAAGTGATTAACTGAGGGCTATGTTAAAACGTAAAGTAACTCCAGCGGAATGAACACCGGCAATATAATGCCGCTCCCAGGAGTCAGAACGGAAATATTTCACTGTCTGGGCAACTGGTACGCTATCGTGCTGGTATATCTGGCGCACACAGGGACACATATTCGTTTAAGTTATGAATAATATTTCGGTATAAATCAGAGGCAGCGACGGGCATCTTTTCTTCAGTCAGGACTCACTTTTAAATTAAAAAGAAACCCTTAAAGATATCGCTCATTATCATTTGCTGGATACCCCGCGCGGTGAATACACTCCTGCCAGCTTAAGGCGCCCGAAGAGTTGTATAAGCATGATACGTTGCTATGGTGAACCTGATACGGGCAGATGGGTTCTGCCAGCCTTGTGAAAGTATTTCTACGTGCATGGTCTGATACAAGAACACCTGAAGCTAACGCACCCGAAATCCGTATAACACGAAAAAATAATCAGATTACTTCTATAAACAGCCGCACATCAGTCACTTATATCAAACCACAAAGGTTCATTATATTTTACCTTATTTATCTATAGGTCATGGCGACAGATGGAATTTAATTAACCCCATCCCATTTGCTATAATTAAGATTTGGTTAACATCATTCTCATTATTTAAGCGAGGTGTAAACGTGTTGTACAGCGAAGACATGACCGGTCACGCAGTTATTGGTGAAGCAGCTGTCAATCTTGCCGTGCGTGAACAGGAAATAACCGTTGACTCTCTCCTGACGGAGCTTAACGTTATGCTGAGAGCTGAGGAGCTCAGCAGTCGTATTGCTCGCATCAGTGCGGCAATAGCCTGGCTGCGTGATTTCCGCACCGTGGACGCCCGCGGCGGTGCGGCTCAGAGCTGGATGCTCTCCGATGCTGGAGACCTCAGTGGCGGCGGCGAGGCGACCATTCACCTGCAGGCTGATGAAGACGATGGGATGAGATACCCCCGCTGCCGGTCACGGTTTCCGGCGGCCGGATGGTATCGCGTGTCGTGCCGTCAGAGTGGATGTGATACAGCACATTTTCGGACTCCGAGCTCAGCCACAGGCCGTCACCGGACGGGTCGTAGCGCACCGACTCGAGCCCGTTGGTTTCGGGCTTCCAGGCCGGGTCATTTAACGGGGTGACGCCGGTGAACCGGATGCCGTAGCCCGGCTGTCCGGGCGTGAATACCGGCTCAAGCGTGAAGAGGGATGTCTGCCCGGCCCCGCCCGGGCCCAGCCCGGGACGGGTGTTGTCGCGCGCGGTAATGAACTGCCCGCTGCCGCGGTTCAGGTCGATACCCGACAGGCCACCGATGGTCCAGTCGTCATAGCGCATTCCTGTCGCGAACGTGACATTGTTCTGGTAGCTCAGCCCGTTTATTGCGGGGATGTCTGCGCCATAACTGACTGTACTGTCAATGAATCTGCCGTCATCAGCCTGTGACGGCAGTGATAATGCCATACAGACCGCGCACAGCAAGCCGCGCCAGGAATCCTGATGCTGCTCCCCGAAAAGAAATTCCATAACAGCATCCTTAACGTAAAGAAACTGTAAAGCCGAATTTTTGTTCAGGGGTTATAGAGGATTACTGTTTCGTTTTCATGTCAGGAAAAGAGAAATTTCAGGTATTCGACCCCGGAGGGAGGACTGAAGGGGTAAAAGCCTGAGCATACGCATCGGGGGACGTGTGAAGGGCAGAAAGATCAGTCGGGCCGGTCAATGATGCACCGGTAATGACGATATCGCGCGCAGATATACGGGCATTATTAATATGCTGGCGCACTATACGTTCACGTTGCCGGATGATATTCAAAAGGGAGAAATAAGGGCGTTAAATTTCAATTATAACAATAAATTATCTCCTAAACGTACGTTTCCGTTCCATTGGCCCTCAAACCCCATTACCTGGTCATTACCAACTAAAAATCATGCTTAGATAGAAGGTCTGACCTGCTCCCCGTTGATTAATACACCGCGATGTTAGTAATGTCTTCATAAGCCACATGAGGACATCCCCATGAAGAAGCGATTTTCCGACGAACAGATCATCAGTATTCTCCGCGAGGCAGAAGCCGGGGTTTCAGCCCGGGAACTCTGCCGCAAGCATGCCATTTCAGACGCCACCTTTTACACCTGGCGCAAAAAGTTCGGCGGCATGGAAGTTCCCGAAGTGAAGCGGCTCAAGTCGCTTGAGGAAGAGAACGCTCGTCTCAAGAAGCTGCTCGCTGAAGCCATGCTGGATAAGGAGGCGCTTCAGGTGGCCCTGGGCCGAAAGTTCTGACGACAGACCAGAAGCGGGAAGCCGTGGAGGTCATGTGTGATGCAACGGGTCTGTCGCAACGCCGTGCCTGCAGGCTGGCCGGTTTGTCACTTTCAACCTGCCGTTATTCGGCCCAGCGTCCGGCTGCTGACGCGCAACTGTATTTACGCATCACAGAGTTGGCACTTGAACGCCGGCGATTTGGTTACCGGCGCATCTGGCAGTTATTGCGCCGGGAGGGTCTGCACGTCAACCACAAGCGGGTTTACCGCATCTATCACCTTAACGGTCTGGGTGTAAAACGCAGGTGCCGCCGTAAGGGCCTGGCGACTGAACGGCTTCCGCTTGTTCGCCCGGATGCGCCGAACCTGACATGGTCGATGGATTTTGTCATGGATGCACTTGCCAGCGGCCGCCGGATTAAGTGCCTGACCTGTGTGGATGATTTCACGAAGGAGTGTCTGACGATCACCGCCGCTTTCGGGATTTCAGGTGTTCAGGTCGCGCGTATTCTGGACAGCATTGCGTTATTTCGTGGATATCCTGCGACGATAAGAACCGATCAGGGCCCGAAATTTACCTGCCGCGCGCTGGATCAATGGGCCTTTGAACATAGTGTTGAGTTGCGCTTAATCCAGCCGGGTAAGCCAACTCAGAACGGATTTATTGAGAGTTTCAACGGTCGCTTTCGGGATGAATGCCTGAATGAGCACTGGTTCAGCGATGTTCTTCATGCCAGGAAAATCATTAATGACTGGCGGCAGGACTATAACGAATCCAGACCTCATTCATCGCTGAATTACCAGACGCCATCTGAATTTGCAGCAGGCTGGCGAAACGGGAAGCATGAAGAAAAATCAACCGACATTACTAACTGAAGGTTGTATCTAATACTGGGGGCAGGTCAGG
This sequence comes from Pantoea sp. B270, assembly GCF_018726825.1. Lineage (NCBI taxonomy): Bacteria > Pseudomonadati > Pseudomonadota > Gammaproteobacteria > Enterobacterales > Erwiniaceae > Pantoea > Pantoea sp. B270. The sequence continues at coordinate 82,593 of NZ_JAHCSX010000004.1, read as the reverse complement.
TCTACTCAAGTTAACAATCGGCTGGTAAAAAATCGCAGATAAAATTAAAGCCACTAAAGTGGCTTCATTCATCTGCTTTACAAAGCGATTAGTCTCTCGAAAAGACACTGAATGACTGACTGTCGTTTGCCAAGAATGACATGGGCAGTTAGTTCCTCCTGTTCTGTATCGTAGGAGTAAAGGATGCGATAACCATCCCTGGTAATACATTCACGATAACGGTCACAGCCTAATTCAAGCAAGTCAGGTGAAATCTGACAACTCTCAGGGAAAATATCAACTTTCTTTTCAAACTCATCGAGTTGTTTATTAAGTACTTCTTTTGGCTCTTCAACACTGGTCGAAAGAAAATTCAAAAGATTGCGAGCAGTGAGTTTGAACGTTTCGGTGTAAATAACACCTTTTTTTGTGTTGCTTTTAGGCATGTGCCCTCCAGTCATAGCAAGTATTAAAGACTTGCCATTAACTGGTCACGACTATACGTGCGTCCCTCGCTTTTGTCCTTTTCAGAGATAGTTAAGAGTTTCAGCAATGCGATTGCATTATCTCTTTTCAAGCGCTCTTCATACGACTCAACAACATAAGCGGGCACACCGTTTTGTGTGACCAATAATGGCTCTGCAAGATCAAGCACCGCGGCGTGCTTTTTCAGATAACTAATGGTTTCGACTCTCATAGTCTTTCCTCTTAATAAACCTCTATTTAACGAAGCAACTCATTTCATTTGAGTATCATTTAACTCCGTGCTGACGCTAAGTGGTCAACAAATCATCGGCACTTAAGCCGCTTTTAGTTCAATCATCATATTGTGACCCCATCCGCATGGGGTTACCCGAAGGTGGTCTTAATTTAGACCTAATTAAGACCAGTGTCAACCCTTGGCATGTTTTTTTTAGTGGGCAAGTTTTTTATGGTTTTACGAAACCAAAATGTGGGGCGTTCACCTTCACTACTACGAAGGGCACGTTTTAACATCCTCTGAACACTGGTGAGGATGTGGGTAGATGCCCATGATTCCTATGACGATGAAGGGCTAAGCCCCAAATATAAAGAACCTCAATGAGCGAAAAGCGGACATTGCTAACAGCAGTCTGTGTGAATCAACAGGGAGCAGGTCACCAGCAGGAACAATGCCTGCATGGCGCGGTCTCTCATTGTCGGTATACCTAAGGGCCGCAACTTGCCATTGGCCTTCGGTATATTGATGCGCCTGAGCGGAAGGGGCTTGTATCCGTTTCTTTTCAGGCGGGTAAGAGCATTCCATTTTGCTTCCGGCGTACTCCAGGTTTGTTTGTCAACTCCGGGAGTTCTCATCCCGTTATTCTCGGTTAACCGGTCACGGTGCCGGTGCTGGAGCGCGTCAGCGGCGGACGCCACGACTTTAACCGCATCGGGGCGTGGCAGGCCGGGCAGGTGGTACTGAGCGGCGACCGGTACCTGAGCGTCACCGGCGTGAGCGTCAGATTGTCCACTACCGCCAGCGGTGACGTTGCCGTCCCGGCCACTGTGATCCGCCAGATTCAGGAAGAACTGACCCCGTCGCGTGCTGCAGATAAAAGTGCGCAACCGGATATTCCGTCCTCAGTGCTGGCAAATACTGCCCGGGAACTTGAGCGGCAGACTCAGCTCAGCCTGCCGCCGGAACCCCGCGGGCGGGAGCCGGACAGGGAGCTGCCGGCGCCAGAAATCACCCGTCATATCCAGAAAGAACGTTAATTTATGCGGCACGCCCCGTGCGGCCGCCTGACCTTATGCTTGCCCCGCGCAGGCCTGTGAGAGAAATAATGAAACCATTCCTGAAACTGGCCGCCATTGCGCTGGCCATGAGCACCGCTTTGTCCTCAGCCTCATCGAATGCAGCTGACACAGCAGACTTTACCCCCGCGCAGCAGGCCCGCATCGGCGAAATTGCCGCAGACTACCTGGTGGCACACCCTGACGTGCTGATTGAGGTAAGCAAAAAGCTGCAGGCGCGCCAGCAGGCGATGCAGCAGCATGCTTACGTCCAGTCCGCGCTGAAGGCCCACCGTCTGCTGATGCAGCTCGACGGCGTGCCCGTCAGCGGGGCCAATGATTCAAAAGTCATCGTGACAGAGTTCTTTGACTACGAATGCATTGCCTGCAGCATGATGGCGCCGGTGATGGAAAAGGTCATGGCTGCGAACGCCGGCGTGCGCTTCGCGTTCCGCGACTGGACCATCTTTGCCGCCCGCTATCCCGAATCGACGCAGGCTTCTCACCGCGGGCTGGGCATTTACCGCAGGCAGGGGGCTGAGGCGTATATGAACTACCACAACGGCATTTACCGGACCGGGCACAACGAGGGGAAACTCACGGCAGAGGATATTGAAAAGGTGGCCACCGCCGCCGGCGCAGGAGCGGCTTCCGGTGATGACAGTGCCGCTTCCGACAGGCTCATCGAAAACAACGACGCGCTGGCAGAGATGCTGGGGCTGACGGGCACGCCGGGCATTATCGTGATGCCCGCTGAAAATGCCACGGCAGACAATACCACCGTCATTCCTGGCGTGGTCAGTGAAAAGGTGCTGCAGCAGGCCATTGCGCGTGCGTCCGGCAACGCTCAGTAACCCTTTCTGATATCCAAAAAAATCCCGGCACACAGGCTGGGAAAATGGATTCGTCAATGCGGTCCTGCGAGTGGAGTCGCTGGCCGTATGAGAAGTATCGGCCGTTCCGCCAGAACCTTTACTTCATGACGCCCATGCTGCTCAGGCAGTTCGTTCCGCGTCCCACTATGACTATGAGTGATAGAGAATTAATCAGATGATTCAGGTTATGAAACTATGCAGGTCGCCGAATAGTGACGACCTGCGTTATCTGACTAAGGACAGAATAAAGGACATTCTATGAACCAACGTGGGGGGAAATGTTAATGTCATTTTTTGGGATAAGATGATTATCCGTTTCCTCCATCTCCACCGTTTCCTCCATTGCCGCCATTGCCGCCATCACTTCCACCATCGCCTCCACTTCCGCCATTGCCTCCATCTCCACCATTTCCTGCGTTGCCTCCATCACCGCCGTTTCCGCCATTACTGGAGCCATCGCCATTACCCCCGTTTCCTCCGTCCGCACCGTTAGCGCCATCACCACCCTGTCCACCTGGACCCCCATCACCACCTGGGCCTCCATTCACGCCGGGTCCACCATCACCTCCACGACCGCCGTTTTCGCCGGGGCCTCCCGGACCACCCGCGCCCCCGTTTTCACCTGGCCCACCATTTGCACCAGGTGTACCATCAACAAGCTCCACTCCATAACCCGCTCGCTTCAGTGATGGTTGGAATGTATATGCATCCGCGTGATTGAATATTGCTGAAGAGAGGTAAAAAAGGGCCGGGAGAGTGAAAAAAAGTTTGTTACGCATAAGCTATGCCTCGATAAAATGACATGAACTAACACTTATTTAATTGTTACATGGACCAGCAGCGCCACCTTTACCTGCGGCACCACCTTTACCAGCAGCCCCCCCTTTACCACCTTTACCGGCACCATTCTTACCCGGCTGCCCATCCTGTCCTGGACGCCCGCACTTAACATTGATCAGCGAGACAGAGCTGCCTTGATAAGATGATACGTATGCGGCAGATGAGTTATCATTCGAACTGATATTCACTGGAGACTCTTCTGCATTTGCAACAACAGAAAAACTGAGAAAAGAAGCTAATAAAATTGCAACTGATGAAATGTGTTTTTTCATGAAATAACTCCTGAAATATTATGGCCTGACAAGGCCAGGCCGGAATATCGGAATTGCACGCATCAAATAATATTAGTCACCGCCATCACCGCCATCACCGCCATTATCACTGCCACTTCCTCCACTACTTCCATTTCCATTTCCATCATTGGCTCCGTTGCCACTACCGTCATTACTTCCATTTCCGTTTCCATCATTATTACCGTCGTTACTGCCGTTGCCGTCATTACCACCGTTACCGCCATTGCCACCATTACCACCATTACCACCGGTTCCGCCTGCACCTCCTGCGCCACCACTTCCGCCGTCGCCCACAAGAATGAAGGCGTGGCCGGCTTTATTTTTGGCGGGGTCTGAATTTGTGGCATGGTAATAATCGCTCAGGAAAACCTCAGCCTGAGCCGAAATAGTGGCGCTAAAAATTATCGCTGTACCAATTAACCCTTTGACTATATTACGCATGGCTTATCTCCAGTTAACTATTGAATGACACATTTATGTCAGGTTTACTTTAAAAGAGTCGCACTGTCTTTAATTCATAAGTCTGGATTGAGTTGAGCTTGAATTATTTAAAAAACATCTCCTCAATAACTTGGTTTATATCAAGAACCACCACCACCGCCAGCATCGGAATTGCCACCCCCATTGCCGTCTCCATCGTCCCCTCCATTATCACCATCACCATCACCGCCGCCGTGGCCACTTCCATCATTGTCGCTGTCATTACTACCATCAGAATCACTATTAGTTTGAGAATTCCCACCACTGCCATTTGGACCGTTATCAGTACTGGATGCTTTAGAAAACAAATATTCTGTATCAGAAGCAGGAATGTGCGTGTCAATAGGAGTTGGGGATGTTGAAGCTCGTGACAAGCCTGCAAAAGAAATGAGTATAAGAGCTGAGATTTTATTTAATTTCATGATTAATCCTTACAAGCAAGTTGTAATGTAATTTACATCTTTACTAAAATAAATCTTCGCAAGAATTAATATATCAAGAAGATAATAAATATTAGTGTGCATATGTAATATTTTATTTCTTTTTTCATTAGCCTGTTATTTATTAGCATCTTTTTAATTTCAGTGCCAACTAAAATATTGGCAGTTATATCCATGTGGAGAGATTAATAAACCTGATATTAATGGTTTTTAATTATAATGTAATGTGCGGGTTGATTTTTACAGTGCATGATTCTGTAATTATCCTGTAATAAAACCATAGGTATGAGATTCTTGAGGTGCTGTTTTTTTATATGATGACCTGCCCCCAGTATTAGATACAACCTTCAGTTAGTAATGTCGGTTGATTTTTCTTCATGCTTCCCGTTTCGCCAGCCTGCTGCAAATTCAGATGGCGTCTGGTAATTCAGCGATGAATGAGGTCTGGATTCGTTATAGTCCTGCCGCCAGTCATTAATGATTTTCCTGGCATGAAGAACATCGCTGAACCAGTGCTCATTCAGGCATTCATCCCGAAAGCGACCGTTGAAACTCTCAATAAATCCGTTCTGAGTTGGCTTACCCGGCTGGATTAAGCGCAACTCAACACTATGTTCAAAGGCCCATTGATCCAGCGCGCGGCAGGTAAATTTCGGGCCCTGATCGGTTCTTATCGTCGCAGGATATCCACGAAATAACGCAATGCTGTCCAGAATACGCGCGACCTGAACACCTGAAATCCCGAAAGCGGCGGTGATCGTCAGACACTCCTTCGTGAAATCATCCACACAGGTCAGGCACTTAATCCGGCGGCCGCTGGCAAGTGCATCCATGACAAAATCCATCGACCATGTCAGGTTCGGCGCATCCGGGCGAACAAGCGGAAGCCGTTCAGTCGCCAGGCCCTTACGGCGGCACCTGCGTTTTACACCCAGACCGTTAAGGTGATAGATGCGGTAAACCCGCTTGTGGTTGACGTGCAGACCCTCCCGGCGCAATAACTGCCAGATGCGCCGGTAACCAAATCGCCGGCGTTCAAGTGCCAACTCTGTGATGCGTAAATACAGTTGCGCGTCAGCAGCCGGACGCTGGGCCGAATAACGGCAGGTTGAAAGTGACAAACCGGCCAGCCTGCAGGCACGGCGTTGCGACAGACCCGTTGCATCACACATGACCTCCACGGCTTCCCGCTTCTGGTCTGTCGTCAGAACTTTCGGCCCAGGGCCACCTGAAGCGCCTCCTTATCCAGCATGGCTTCAGCGAGCAGCTTCTTGAGACGAGCGTTCTCTTCCTCAAGCGACTTGAGCCGCTTCACTTCGGGAACTTCCATGCCGCCGAACTTTTTGCGCCAGGTGTAAAAGGTGGCGTCTGAAATGGCATGCTTGCGGCAGAGTTCCCGGGCTGAAACCCCGGCTTCTGCCTCGCGGAGAATACTGATGATCTGTTCGTCGGAAAATCGCTTCTTCATGGGGATGTCCTCATGTGGCTTATGAAGACATTACTAACATCGCGGTGTATTAATCAACGGGGAGCAGGTCACTCTGGCAACGGCATGGCGGCTTTCTCCCCGGTTTAGTTGGGTCAGAATGCGCCGACGATAATCTTCATCATCAACAACAGCAGTTGTAATTTGACCCATCTCATTACTCAGGATTCGGTTCCGTTATCAGTCCTGCCTTACGTTTCTGTTTCAGTCGATAGCTCTCTCCTTTTATCTGCACTACGTGTGAGTGGTGTAGGATCCTGTCCAGCATCGCTGATGTCAGAGCGGCATCGCCTGCGAACGTCTGATCCCACTGACCGAACGGCAGATTCGACGTCAGGATCGTGGCGCTTTTTTCGTAGCGTTTCGCCACCACCTGGAAGAACAGCTTTGCCTCTTCCTGACTGAACGGCAGATAGCCTATTTCGTCTATGATGAGCAGGCGGGGTGTCAGTACGCCCCGGTGAAGAATGTTTTGCTACCCGACGTGGATGAGCCAGAACAACACATCTGATAGTATGCTAGGCAAAGCCTCAGTGGTTTAATGAGACCCAAGGGTATCTTTAAATACGAGGGGTTTGAGGTCCAACGGAATTTAATTGCACGTTAAACGGTAAGATTATAATTATATGTTTTTTTATTTATATTTTAATCTATGCCATCGGTTCGTTGAAAAAAATTGTTAACTTATTTTAAACCAAGCTGATGCTCTGTTGAATGAGAAATCACGTTACTGAATTTCTCAAAGGCCAGTTATCACTACAGGTATCAGATTTATTTCCAGCACTGGAACTTGTCATATGGCCATCACCAACTGAGCCTCGCCAGCCTGATGGCGGTACTCCGTTAGTGAGTGACTGAGTTTTCCCTGAATGCACGAGAAAAATAAGCCATATCATTGAATCCAAACTTCCATGCAATCAGGCTGATGGGAACATCTGAGTACAGGGGGACTGTAAAGCCCGCGAAGCTTTTTTCAGCCTCTGAGTCAGGACATACCGGCCAAAGGTGGTACCGTCATTTCTCAGGAGCATGTTCAGATAATGTGTTGAAATACGCAATGAATCAGCAACATGCGATATTGGAAGCGTTGTATCCAGTAGCTTTAAATATTATAGTCACTGTTTTTTATCAGTGACTACGTTGGTGTATTCCGTCAGATCATTTACTGTAAAAGAGGCAGCGCTTTGTCGCATTGATTTTATGCCCGTAAGCGCGGCCTCACGCGAATCGTATAATTCACTGGTGGCCAGTGTGCTGCCGTCAGATGATTTCAGCACAAAGTACCAAACCGAATAATCCGGGGTGCCACCCTTTCTGAGCTCATACTTTGGTGCATTCATATATTTCACCTTCTGAATACAGAAACCTATTTAACTCTGTACCATATCTCATAACAGCAAGCTGAGACAACTGGGTATGTCTCTGAAATAAAGAGAGCAGGCCTGCTAAAGCGCTGGCCCTGCAGCAACCAGATGCGGTCTACCATCATGGTCACCGTCAATCCACTGGCAACTAAGCGTGATGTGCGGATAATAAACGTGACGCCAGGATGAGTGAGCGAATTCAGGATGAAAGCGTCCCATGAAATAAATCAGTCACGTTCAGACTATCTTCCTGAAAAAGTAATCATCGCACATTGCATTTCACATATTATGCGCCAGGTCCTTTATCTTCTTTTCTTGAAACCGGACAGGCAGGTTCATCCTGCAGAGCATTCCCCGCGAAATACATAAACGAGGCCGTTCGCACGATGGCCAGTGGCATAACAGGTGCGAAAACCAGTTTCAGCAATGCCCGCTTTGTTTCCGGCTCATCCGCGGGTGATTCGCCCGGGAGGATCACCCAAAGGTCTTCCTCACTATACCATATTTCGCGCATGGTTTTTTCATCATAATAGATGTCAAGAGCTTCTGTCCACGCCGGACAAACAGTTTCAAAGTGATAAAGCCAGTCACAGTTCATAACCAGCCCCATATCGGCAAGGCCACCGCCGCGTTTTGACAGTGCGAAACAGCGATTTTTCATGAAAACTCTCCTGAGTTATCACCGCAGCTGATATTAATTAAACGACTCAGAATTCCCTCTGCAGCAGCATTTATCGTGAGCACTTTGACATCCCAGCGCTCACGATAAATGCCCCAGAGCGTAACCTTAACATTTAGTTATGAATATTTTTTTACCGACTTTATTAAATTTTTTCTCTAAAAATAAGAATATGATGAGAACAATCCATCACGTTACAGGATTTTAACTAAAATATATTATCTGCTTCCTTCGCCAGCACCTGACCTGCCTCCATCAGATACAGAGAAGGATGTATGAATCGCATCAGATTAAACATTTGTAAAACAGCACTTCAAAAGTATGTTAAATTTTCAGGAGCCAACCAGACGGCAGCCACCATAATGTACCACTTTTAAAGTTCATTATCCTTCATCTATTCCCGGTGAATTAATCACTAAAAAAACCTCCCGTACTTGGGGGTACGGGAGTAAAATATCATTTATGATATAAAATTTTACGGATGACTCTATGTAAGAGTTGTTTATAATGTATTTTTAGAACATTAAGATAACCTTAATACGGGAATATAAGAGCATCAGAAATTTTATCATCTGATCGATGTCTGTCTCGCTGCCGCAAACTTTCTCCCGGATAACGTTATCCCAGAACCTCATGCGATGTCGTTCACTATAGTCACAGAAGACCTTAACGCGGCCTTTTACCGTAATAAAGCAGCGTTCGGATTTAAATTACCCCTTATTCCCGCCTGCAATGCGATACGCCGTCAGGTCATTGACCACCCGCGACGTCTCGCGCCGCCTCATAGCCGCAATGTCCGTCGGTGCCGCCTTTTCTCAGCTCCTATTCCCCCCCATCGACTCCCGCACGTTAACTGTCACTGTATTTTCGCTCAACCACGGCGGCGAAGTTTTCAGCATGCCGTACCGTCCTGATCGTCTGTTCCAGTTCCTCAAATGAAGGACGTATGTCTGAATACAGCGCTTTGCGACCGGACTCCACCGCCACCTGAGGCACGCAGCCCCGCATGTCTGCCACCATTACCAGCCTGACGCAGTGCATCATCCGCACGGTCTCCGCGTACTGCTGGCGCAGGCGGGCGGCCAGCGGCGCCACGCAGCCGTAGGAAAGCAGGATACCCAGAAAGGTCCCGACCATGGCCTGCGCGACCAGCGCGCCCAGCTCGTGCGCGCCGTGGTCAGTCACCCCCAGCGCGTGAACGACGCCCAGCACAGCCGCCACGATACCGAAGGCAGGGAGGGCGTCCGCCAGGTGGGTTACCCCCTCTGCGGGCCGCTCGTGCTCCTGCTCCAGCGTATCGGCCTCCATGTTCATCAGCGCCTCAATGTCGCGCGGGGCGAGGTTTCCCGCCAGGCGCAGGCGAAGGCAGTCAGTGATGCAGGACACGAGAAGCGGATTATCGAGCGTGCGCGGGTAGCGCTGAAAAAGGGGGCTGTCATAAGGGCGGCTGATTTCCGCATCCAGCACCAGCATACCGCGGTGGCGGGCGCGGCTCAGCAGGTGAAAAAGCAGGGCAAGCAGCTCGGAAGCCAGCGCGGCACTGTATCGGCTGCCCCGGAGGGTTTGCGGCAGGGCGCGCAGCACGGCCAGCAGGGCCGGGCCGGTATTGCCGGCCATAAAGGCACCGGCCGATGCGCCGATAATGACGAGCAGTTCGGCGGGCTGAATGAAGGCGGAAAGTACGCCGCCCGACAGCGTGTAGCCGGTCAGCACGGACGCAATGACCACGCAGTATCCCGCAAATACGGGCATGATGTTTTCCTCCCTGTGGGTGAGCAGGACCGGGCCCGCTTCGGTATTGTGTGCTTCACCTGCGTCATTGCACAGGACGCAGGAATGACGCCGTACGCTTCACGCATGCCCGCCCCCTCCTGAAGGATGTCGGGTGCCTCTGTCCACGCCGGGCAGGCGGTTTCAGAGTGACAGAGCCAGTCGGAGACATGCCCCGTGTCGCAGGCCTTCGCCGTGCTTTTACCAGCGCGCAATACCGGCTTCTCACGTCGTTTTCCCGGTTATCCGAACTGCAGCTTATGATGAAAGGTCAGCGTTTTTCTTAACAGTGAAGGACTTAATTCTGGTGCGTCAGTTCTGTCCCTCAGGTCACTGCAAAAAAAACACTCCCGCGCAGGGCGCGCGCGGGAGCTAAAGGCCATCAACAATATTCCACAGCAACACCCCTGGCACAGGGGCATAACCATTATCGGCTACAGAGCCCGTCAGCTGCAGCCCGGGCACATGAATTTTTTGTGAAACAATTCATCGGCTGCTCAACTTCACAGAACCGTTTTCCCCGCGAGCGATCTGCCCGCTGATGTGCCGCATGGCAGAGCTGAACGTCCGGCACAGGGTTCTTCCTGTCATTGCAACAGAACGACCTCACGCCCTGTCAGAGCAGCTTAGTGATAAATGCCTGAATGTCAGCAGCCGTCCGCATCCACACACCCGCTGAAAGAAAATTGTGTCCCGCCCCGTTCACTGTATTCTGTCCGCTCAGTCGTCACCAGGCTCCAGTGCCCGGTCTTACACTGCACCGGGTTTCCGTCACACACTGGTGCGCCTACATCGTAAGGAACTTGACGGGCTTGAGCACGATTTCATCAGTCCGCCCCCCCGGCAAGCAGCCAGCCGATGTTATGGGCCAGCGTTTTGCGGAACCGGCGCTGTTTTTAGGCGATGGACCGCCGGCGTCAGAAACAGGTTGTCCTGTGCGGCAGAGGCCGTAAACCCCCGTCGCGCCGGGGGTGTGCAGAGCAACAAGCCTGCAGCCAGCCCGGCGCTTCAGTATTCATGCGTCATCACCTCAGTCCTGAACGGCGTTACTCTCCAGCAGCCTCACGGCCCGGTTCATAGCCTGCAGCTCGTTTGGGTCGTACCGGTTGTGCTTCAGCATCTCCGTGCGCAGCATGTCTGCAAGGGCGGCGCGACGGGTTTCGTGCCCCTCAGACACCAGCGAAAACACCGCGTCACCCACAATCAGGCACATGGTTTCATAGCGGCGCAGGGCGTTGTCATTCATGACCGTACTCCCCTCTGCCGGACCCCCGCCGTTTCTCAGTGCGGGGAACGCCGTCGCGCCAGACAAGCCGGCGCGTGGCGGAAATGCGCTCCGACATACACAGCAGCCTGCGGGCTGCATGATTGCTTACCATGCTGAAAGCCTCCAGAAAAAAGGTGACTGACTTACCACGGATACACAGGGTAAGCCCGCCCGGCGGGAACCGCAACCCCCTCAGACACAGCCGGACGGGAGAGCAGCGCGCAGCCCGTCCTGTGAATGCCGCGAGAGCGGCATGGAGGCGCCAGAAATCGTAGAGGGCGGCTCCGATGTCAATGGGCGCCGTCAGCCCGGCAGAGCCGGTTACAGGCTCAAATAAGGCATAATCCCCACCCCGCCCTGACCGACGCCGTTTAAGCAGCGGCCTGTCAGCAGCTTATCAGTCAGACGGTCGGAGACGAAAGAAAGAAACCGCGGGCCTCCGGTCTGAAAGCAGCTCAGAGTCTGTAGTTACAGCATCCATTTATCAGCCACTGCAGTACCGGCCCTGCGGGCCGGGCGGCCGGGGCTGGTCAGTGGGGGCAACCCTGCTTCAGGTACGGCGCAGGTCTGGGTTGAGAGGGGCGCGCGGTTTCAGGCCTGCTCTAAGGATGTTGTAGAAGGCTATTAATGTTTGTTGTAACTAATATCTGGATCTTCTCTCCACCTCATACTCTAAGCGTCTCTTCAGGATTGCGACCGTGTCTGGGAAGTGAATCTTTCCACAGGGCTGGTGGATGAATAGCTCATATATTTAAAAGTAAGTAATAACAGTCTTTTAAAAGAGAGATAAACGGGTTTTTAAACGGATCATCGCGGTTTGTAAAAGTCTCCCCCGGTAGTTTAATGCCAGTGCGGTCAGTAGCTAATCAACTCACCCTCTCGTGGTTAATGTGGATAACTCAGAGTTGCACCGGCGTGCGATAGCGTTCAACGTAACGGGTGATTTTCTGTGCGCCCATCCGCAGCAAACATGGAGGGTCAGGAGCAATTTTGCAGAGTATTTGTTCAGAGAATTTTCAGCGGACGTGCGAAGGCCTCCGGCGCGAACCGGATAGTTGAAAAGGATTAGGTGGGGATTCAGGATGGTCATGATGGCTGGATATCAGGAGGGACAAATCCAGCGTGTTACGATAGATAAGGCAGTCGGATATCAGCGAACGTCAGGTTGTAACCAGCAGAGCATCATCCAGTCGCGCATAATGGCCACGCGAAAGTTTCATGCGTTCCGTAATGCGGCGCTCTATCTCCGCCCGCACCGCATCGAGTCCGCCAAAGAAACGACCGTTACGGATTTCTTTCTGGATCTGCAGGCGAACCAGCTGTTCAATATCTTTCCGGGTACGTGGTGCATCCTTCCGGGCGCGATAACGGTGGTGATGAACTGCTGCCACAGGGCAAACGGCATCGCGGGAACGTGGGCCATCTGGCCGGAGCGCAGGGCGTTTACAAAATGGATTGCGTGTGCGACGATTTGCGGGTCAAAAATCATTTATCTCTCCAGAGTGTTGATTTTGATGAGGCAGCCAGCTCCAACTGGCCGCCGTGGAATAAGCAGGGGCAACCCTGCTTTTTTTACGCCTGTACGTTGCCGCGCTGTTCCAGCTCACTGGTCAGCCACTGGCCCGCCTTAAACCAGGCCCTTTCCCCCGGAAGCCCGAAGTGCGCCAGCGCGATTTGCCCTGCCCGCTGCCATGCCCCGAACACCGCCGCTGGCATCAACACAGAGTTGTCCGGCACAGCTGCCACAGCCGTCCGGGCGGCATCGCGCATAATGGCCGCCATTGACTCCTGACGCTCTGCAAGGGTCATCGTGATGGTGTTCAGCGCGGTCAGCGCTGAAAGGTACGCATCCAACGACACCTGGTGCACGCCCCGGCTGTTGATGTAACGACGCAGCGAGTAGCCCGCATCGTGTTCAAAATTAAACGCGCGCCAGATCAGCCCGCCCGCCGGCTCCCGGACAACCAGGCGAAAATGACTGCCCTGATCGTCTTCAATAAAAACGTTGCTGAAAGCGGCCGTTACGGATACCGCCTGCGCGCGCGTAAACGGTCCGTCGCCCAGCGCGGCCACGCTGTGCAGTTCAGGTAGGGTGCTGCCCGGAATTGAGGTCATGTTGTGCTCCTGTCAGAAATGAATGATCCGGCTGACCGCCGCGCGGTGCCCGAAAAGCCCTTCTCTGACGCGGGTTTCTTCTTTCCGGTCTGGCCTTTCGCGGCAGGGGCAAAGGAGCAACGACGAAGTGAAGGCATAAAGGGGCGACGACAAAAAGTTTTTGACGCCCCGGCAAAAAGTTTTTGGCGGCGTACATTTCACCCCTTTCTGCCTGAGCCGGCGGTGCTACGACCAGCCCTCCGCGCAAGGGCTGGCCGGGATGCAGGGAAGCGTCAGAAGGGAAGTTTCAGGCCGCCCCGCGGACTGACCTTAAAGTCCCGGCGACAGGCCGGGACGGTGAACGCGACGGCGCAGCAGTCTGCAGCCGTTGACCCTGGACATCAGCCCGAAACCGCTCGCGGCCGAAACCCGCAGGGGTTCGGTGGCGCTTGGCGGCTTTGCCGCTTAGCGACATAGGGCTCGACGACCCGGCTTGCCGGGGAGCCGAAGGGGGCCGTGCGACAGGAAGTCGTTTAACATATTGTTTTACATTGATAAAACCAGCTATTCCATTAGCTGTAGCCTACCGGAACAGGCGTTGCTGGCAACGGCGGGGTCTGAAGCTTCCGGGACAACGAGATCGGGCGTCAGCCCGGGGAGGACCCCGTGAGGGAGCCTCCCTTGCTGCAAGCATCATGCGGCTGGATTGCCAGGCTGGTCAGAAGGGTTAACACATGTGAACTGTTGATAAACGCCGTTATCGGCAACAGGCCAAAGATGCTGAAAGGCCTGAACCAAAAGGTACGAGATCTGGTTGCTCCACAGGGCCTCCCGGAGCACATGGACACAGAGATCTCCGGTGAAGAGACAGAACCCGCCCTGACCTTGTGTATGTTAAACGGAACCTGGTAAACCCGTATCGCTGCCTGATGGCAGGTGAACCGCGAGGAACACTGTTGGCGGTGCGGGCAGAGGAGGACGGAAAAAGCAAATGCCTGATAGTAATCATCGGGATACGAAGCGGATCATGCTTCGACGCGAAAGCGGGCAGACTTCCGTCTGGTCTTTAACTGCATGAAATACTGTAAAACTTTCAACAGGATCTCTGCGAGATGAATACACACACCAGTGTGTCCACGATATCCCACCCGGCAGGCTGGCACGCCATTGACTGGCGAACCTGCCATGCCCGGGTGAGAAAGCTACAGCTACGGATTGCAGAGGCAACCCGGCAGCAAAAATGGCGGCAAGTCAGGGAACTTCAGCGCATTCTCACGCGTTCATTTTCCGGCAAAGCCGTTGCTGTCAGGCGTGTGACTGAAAATACCGGGAAAAGGACGCCCGGCGTGGATGGCAAAACATGGAGCACCCCGGAAGAAAAATGGAAAGGGACTGTCAGCCTGAGTTCGCGGGGTTACAGACCGCTACCGCTCAGGCGCATATACATCCCAAAATCGAATGGCAAAAAACGACCGCTGGGCATCCGGACAATAAGGGACAGAGCCATGCAGGCACTATGGTTGCTGGCTCTGGAGCCTGTGGCAGAAACAACGGCTGATAATAACAGCTATGGCTTCAGGCCCATGCGCAGCACTCATGATGCCATCGAGTCCATATTTCACCGGATGAGTCAGAAAGTATCTCCGAAATGGATTCTGGAAGGCGATATCAAAGGGTGCTTTGACAACATCAGCCATGACTGGCTGCTGTCCAACATACCAATGGACAAGCGGATCCTCAGTAAATGGCTGAAAGCCGGATATATGGAAAAAGGCGTATTCTTTCACACTGAAAGCGGCACCCCGCAGGGAGGCATTATTTCTCCCCTCCTCGCCAATATGGCACTCGACGGTCTGGAGGGAGAGCTGATGCGCACGTTCAGGAAGAGCAGGTATCACGGGAAAAAGCATCAGGTGAACTATGTGCGCTATGCCGATGACTTCATCTGCTCAGGGATCTCCCGCGAGTTACTGGTGAATGAGGTCAAACCCCTGATAGCGGCGTTCATGCAGCAACGGGGGCTCACGCTGTCTGAAGAAAAAACAGCGATAACGCACATAGAAGAAGGCTTCGATTTTCTCGGTCAGAACGTCAGAAAATACGGCGGCAAGATGCTAATCAAGCCTGCTAAAAAGAATCTGAAAAACTTCCTGAGTAAAGTCAGAAGATTAATTAAGGGTAATCCGACGCTTCCGGCATGGAAACTGATTAACCTGCTCAACCCCGTGATCCGCGGATGGGCTAACTATCATCAGCATATCGTGGCCAAAGATATCTTTAATTACGTCGATACCCATATCTGGCGGGCAATATGGCAGTGGTGTAAACGGCGGCATACTCGTAAAGGCCGGCGTTGGGTTGCAGATAAGTATTTCACGTTCGGGGACAGGCGCTGGCAGTTCAGCGCCACGACCCCGGAGGGTAAAACGCTGCTTCTCACCCGGGCGATGGATACGCCCATCAAACGCCATATCAAGATCAGAGGGGACGCGACCCCCTATTCGCCCGGCATGGAAATCTACTTCGAGCGCCGTCTGGACCTGATCTGGACCGGGAAACTTAAGAAGATGAAAACCGTGGCGGCATTGTGGAAACGTCAGGGTAAGTGCTGCCCTCGTTGCAGGCAACTCATCACTAACCAGACAGGCTGGAATATACACCACCGGATCAGGAAGGTTATGGGCGGCAGCGACGACATGTCCAATCTTGAACTGCTACATCCCAACTGCCACCGTCAGTTACACAGCAGGGAGGCCGGTGCCTATAGCGGGCATTTATAAAGGCTTGAGCGGTATGCGGGGAAACCTGCACGTACCGTTCTTAGGGGGCGGCGGCGCAGTAATGCGCTGCTGCTACCCGACCCGGCTGTTGCTGTTGCTTTTGCTGTTGCTGTTAATGCGACTTTTCCGGCGGCAGGCTGAAACAGCTGAACAGAGAACTGATGACTCTGAATCCATTAAACGCGTGAAGGGTATCCCCGGCCCGCAGGGAGTCGGTGTTGCTGTTCACATGCTGGCAGAAAATCAAAAAAAACCGCGCCAGGTGGCGCGGTCTGCGGGTATCAGTTGCCGGGATTATTTGCCCGGTTGTTCCTCTGCAGGAGCGGCCAGCACGCCCGGGTGCAGGTGTACGCCTGAAACGTCCGTATTAGCACGTGCCTTGTGCAGATCGCAGGCTATCTGCATGGATAACCAGAGACGCGCCGCAATACCCAGCCCCGCCTCCAGCCGCACCGCCATTTCCGGACTGACAGAAGCCTTACCGCTGGCGACTTTGCTCAGCGCCGAAGCGGACACACCCAGCTCTTTCGCCAGCACGCGCAGGCCAATATTACTGTCTTCAATGTACTCAGTGATCAGGCCGCCCGGATGCGGAGGATTGAACATGCCCATCAGTGATAATCCTCCAGGTTGAGAATATAAGTATCACCGTCCGTGAATTCGAAGGTGATGTACCAGTTAAGCCCTGAACGTGATGAAAAAATGTTTTTCCTGTCGCCCTTCAGGACATATATCCAGAATCGATAATCTTATTCTTCAACAGCAGGCTACGTTTTAAGCTCTACATTGATTAACGCGGATCGATAAGATCAACCACCAGCGACAATATTTCATCCATAACATGTGGCTCAACCGTAGCGGCATAACTTGCTCTGCGCGCAGTCAGGTCAAGCGAGCGCAGCTGATAGCACAGCGCTACGCCGGTCACTTTACCGGTGTCCGTGCTGTTGCCATCCAGATATACGGTCACACCCTGCGAACGTGACGCGCCGCCGCCGCTTGTTACAGGCACGCAAACCGCTGTTCCCAGTGCGGCCACCAGCTCTCGCTGCGAGATTACCAGGTAGTAGTGCGGTCCCTTAAATTCACGGCCTTCCACCGGATCGCCGTTTACGTGCCAGATTTCGCCCTTCTGTGGCACCCTCCTTGAAACCATCAGATATGCTCCCTGCCCTGCGGCGCGTCATTCAGGCCATCAGATGTTTCTTCGTTATAGCCATGAATTTCCTGCTGATTAATACCAGCCAGCAGCTGTGCCAGTGTGCGGCGACCACGGGGTACGCGCGCTACCGGCACAATATTTACGGTCTCGCCCTCAGCGGTCACGTCCAGCTCGATGCCTACTGTCCAGCCCGCTCTTGCTGCAATGTCGCTCGGGATGGTCAGCACGACGGCCCCGCCCTGCTGACGAAGTCTTGTTGATGCCATATGCCCTCCGATATGTGACTTAGTAACACATAGACTACCACAGGGTAACACTAAGTCACACTACATTGTTTGTTTTTTCAACGCATAATTTCTACGGAACATTTATAGCTGACGTTCTGCTGCACACGATCTCCCGGTTTAAGAAGCCATGCATGCGATGTATCTCTAATGCTGCGTCAGTTCTTAGCCCCATAGAGAGTTTTGTCACTCCGGCAGTAGTAGCACCAGTGCCTGTGAGGTCCGGTTCATACCGTGTGCTCCCCATCCGAATCGCGGCGGCAAGCTCACCGGCGCCTGTGAAGCCCGCCCGCGTGTACTCTGCGATTTTTGCAAGTATCACCTGCTGCGCCGCTGGTTCAAGACGATCGCTGACGTACAGGCGCAGGCGGATGCGGGTGTCTGCGACGATTGCTCACCATACCGGCGAACAGCATGACGGGCTGACCAGCCCGACAGCCAGCGGAGCAGCATCCGCGCGAGTCAGCCGCAGGTGTACCGGATACGCCCCGCCCCCCTCGGCCCGCATTTTACAGTTCATGCGCCAGCTGTCAGGCAACTGCAGCGCGTTAAGTAAGGCTGCGCTCATGCGCTGACGGAAGATTTCGCCGCACTCACGGTAGGCTTAAAAATCGCAGCCGGTTAACGCATGTAGGGTACTGAGTGTAAATTTTTCTTCTCAGGTCATAGTATTCAGCTTTGTCTCTCGTCACGGATCCGGCCCGTCTATCGGGCCGGTGCGGCATTCTGCAGGGGCAGTTCTGCCAGCCAGGTCATCGCAGCGGCTTAACCGTCGATATGCCCCATTTGTGCCAGTGAAACAGTCTCGTTGCCTGCAACAATGATATGGTCAATCAGCCTCACAGCGACCAGCTCAAGTGCCTTTTTCAAACGCCCCGTGATCGCAATGTCAGCCCGGGAAGGCTCTTTCAAAAATGAGGGATGATTATGGCTCACGATTATCGCCGCCGCGTTCAGCTGCAGCGCCCTGTACACCAAAACCCGGGGATGCACTTCGACGCTTGAAACAGACCCCTGAAACATCTCCTCGTAAGCAAGCAGCTGATGCTGGTTATTCAGAAAGGCAACTGCAAAAATTTCCCGGTCGCGGCCAGCAAGTTTTGCTCTGAAAAATTCTTCTGAAACCGCCGCTGAGGCAAAAAAGGTCCCGGTGGGATAGCGATGCTCGATGGCGCGTGCGGCTTCTTCCAGGATCTGATCCTCAGTGGCCATCACGTAATTCCCCTGCGCATCACGAACCTGCAGACGAGTAAAAAAACTAACGTTATCACTCAGGGTTTCTACTCGATCAGCCATAGATTCAGAGGCGGCAACGGGCACCCGGCTGGGGCGGAAAGTACGCAGGCATGCTTTACCAGACGTCTGTACTGGGAATTGGCGTTGCGGTGATTAATGAGGATGGTAATGCAGCAAGTGTGGGTCAGCCGCTAGGCATTTCGCCCATGTTTAAATGGTCTTATCCATCGACTCAGTTCGGTGCAAACCCTGTGCTAATCCGTAATAATTTTTCGCTGGTTTTCGTCAAGACTGGTCCGATTGCCGGGGGGAGTATAAACGGCGCCCAGTTACCAACGGTTATTCTTGACGTGAAAGGCTCAAGAAGCGTAACCGGGCTCCCGATAGAGGCTTATCGGGAAAATTTCATCGGGTCAATTAACGTCATTGCAGGCACGTGTAAAACGCCTGACGTAACGGTTCAAATGGGCAGTTACAGCATGGACAAGTATTTTAACGGGAGCGTAAAAACCACCCCGTGGAAGCCCTTTAACATTACACTGACGGACTGCCCGGCATTCTATGGCTCTTACACAGACGCGGGGAATTCCCCTGGTTTTACCGTGGGAGGGGCCAATACGCCGGGCCTTCGGGGGCTGAACCGCTTCGCATTGAACATCTCCCCCACCTTCGGTGCTATCGATGCGCTGCAGGGCATTATCAAGTTAGATGGTGCGGCTGATAGCGCCAGAGGAATTGGTATTCAGCTGGCAACCGGCGATGCTTCTGCCCCCTCACCGGTTCCGTTTAACCTGAATAATGCGCATCAGACAGCGGTAGACAGCAGCGCGCCGGGCACGCATACCATCCCGATGCAGGCACGCTACTATCAGACCGAAAACCGCGTAACGCCCGGCACAGCCAACAGCAAAGCAGTGTTCACCATTAATTATTACTGACGCGAGACAACAATATACGCTGTGGATCGCCTGTACAGTCATCGTACAGGCGGACTTCGCAGTCTGAAGATAATGCGGCGTAACAAGGTAAAGATTTCCTGTATCCGGAAAGTCTAACCGCGTGAAGTTGACTTCAGACTCATTGCCTTCATCAGACAGATGATTGAATGTGCCTGATCAATCAATCGTCTCTATCTCTTAACAGGGCTTTGTATGAATATTCCCAGCATCTGCATTTTTTCTTAAAGCGATCGTTTCTGTCCGTCAGATTGTGAGTTTTGTCCTGCCGGATAAAAAATCGTACGTTAACCACTTGTCAACGCGTTACGGCCCATCAATACTGTCTTTATGTACAGTATTTTTAAGTGTCATTTAATGCGTGTTCTGGAATTTTTCCCATCCTGGCGTCAGCAATATCCGCGGCGCTTACAGAAGATGAAAACCGCGTTTATCACGCAGATTGTCATCCAGCCTTCACTCCACATTGTTCAGAGCAACACTCTGCAGCCCAAAATGTCGTGGATATTTTTATCTACATGCCTGCCTGCCGGAGGTGGTTATGCCTATGTTTGGACTTGCTGACGTGAATTCCTTTTATGCCAGCTGCGAAGCACTTTTTCGACCAGATTTGCGTGGTAAACCTGTTGTAGTGCTCAGTAATAATGACGGCTGTGTTATTGCCCGCAGTGCGGCCGCAAAAGCGCTGGGTATAAAAATGGGGGCGCCGTGGTTTCAGATAAAGAATCAGACCTATTCCGAAAAGGTGTTTATTTTCAGTTCGAATTACGGGCTTTATCATAATCTGAGCCAGCGCGTAATGACTGCGCTGGAAGAGATGACGCCGCGCGTCGAGCAGTACAGCATCGACGAAATGTTTCTCGACCTGACGGGAATAGACGGCTGCGAAGATTTTGAACATTTTGGCCGCCGCCTCAGAACCCACGTGCTGAACACCACTGGACTGACTGTTGGAGTCGGAATGGGTCCAACGAAAACTCTCGCAAAATCAGCTCAGTGGGCGAGTAAAGAATGGAAGCAGTTTCGGGGTGTACTAGCGCTGACATCAGGCAATCCAAAGCGAACCGCTACTCTTCTGGAAAATCAGCCGGTGGAGGAAATCTGGGGCGTGGGCCGCCGCATAGGCAAACGTCTCAACCTTATGGGTATCCACAATGCCCTGCAGCTGGCACGTGCCCACCCTGCCCTCATCCGGAAAAACTTTAACGTGGTGCTGGAGAGAACAGTACGCGAGCTAAACGGTGAATCCTGTATACCTATTGAGGAATTACCTCCTGCCAAACAGCAGATTTGCTGTTCAAGGTCCTTTGGCGAACGCATCACCTCAAAGGTGGCCATGCAGCAGGCGCTGTGTCAGTACGCCACGCGCGCGGCAGAGAAACTCCGCGGAGAACGTCAGTTCTGCAGGCGCATAAGCGTTTTTATCCGGACGTCTCCGCACGCCGTGAACGAAGTATTTTATGGCAACAGCGCTGGTGAGAAACTTCCACTGCCCACACAGGATACGCGCGACATCATTGAGGTGGCCATGCGCAGCCTTGATCGCATCTGGATTGATGACCGGCGCTATATGAAGGCCGGCATTATGCTCGATGACTTCACCCCCAATGGAGTCAGCCAGCTCAGCCTCTTTGAGGAAAAACAGCTACGGAAGAATAGTGCGCAGCTGATGAAGGTGCTGGACGGAATCAATCAGTCCGGGTTGGGAAACGTGTGGTTTGCAGGACAGGGGATTAATACCGAATGGAAAATGAAGCGGGAAATGCTTAGCCCGTCCTGGACTACTCGCTGGTCAGATATTCCAGTTGCGCGGGTATTGTAACTTGGCCTGTCATGCAAATTGGATGTCTACAGGATTTGAAATTCCATTCCACATAAACCATAGTATGTCGCAGCGCGTGATGACCGCCCTGGAGGAGATCACACCCCGCGTCGAGCAGTATTTCATTGACGAAATGTTCCTGGACCTGGCCGGCATCGATCGCTGTGAGGACTTTGAGCATTTCGGCCGGCGCCTCCGTGCGCACGTGCTGGCCACGACCGGCCTGACTATCGGCGTGGGCATGGGGCCGACAAAAACCCTGGCAAAATCGGCGCAATGGGCCAGCAAGGAGTGGCCTCAGTTCCGCGGGGTGCTGGCGCTGACGCCGGGCAATCCGAAACGTACTGCAACGCTGCTGGAAAACCAGCCTGTGGCGGAGATATGGGGGGTTGGCCGGCGCATCGGAAAAAGACTCAACCTGATGGGCATTGAAAACGCCCTTCAGCTGGCGCGCGCGCACCCTGCCCTCATCCGAAAGAACTTCAGCGTGGTGCTTGAGCGCACCGTGCGCGAGCTCAACGGCGTATCGTGCATTACCCTTGGGGAGTTTGCGCCGGCAAAACAGCAAATCGTCTGCAGCCGCTCTTTTGGAGAGCGCATTACAACAAAAGTGCCCATGCAGGAAGCGCTGTGTCAGTACGCCACACGGGCGGCGGAGAAACTGAGGAAAGAGCGCCAGTTCTGCCGGCGCATCAGCGTTTTTATCCGGACCTCGCCGCACGCGCAGGGAGAAGTCTTCTACGGCAACAGCGCCGGCGAGAATCTCACTATCCCCACGCAGGATACGCGGGATGTGATCGGGGTGGCCATGCGATCGCTCGACCGCATCTGGCTTGACGGGCGGCGCTACATGAAGGCCGGAATAATGCTCGATGACTTCACACCGAACGGCGTCAGTCAACTGAACCTGTTTGATGAGGATAAGCCGCGGGCAAACAGCGCGCAGCTGATGAAGGTTCTGGACGGCATTAATCAGTCCGGGCTGGGGCACATGTGGTTTGCCCGTCAGGGTGTCAGCAATGAGTGGCAGATGAAACGCGAGATGCTTTCGCCGGCATGGACCACGCGCTGGGAGGACATTCCAGTTGCCCGCGTATTATAGCCGGGCAAACAAACGGAATATCGCCTGTTTTCTTCTCAGAGGGGCCTGTATGTCAGATTTCTTACCGTACAGGCCCTGAAGCCAGGCATAACACCCTTGTTTTGCGCAACTAACAGAGTCAGCGCTCACCGGCACTTGTCGAAAAAATGCGTCAGGCGTATTTCCGCTGACGCACCTCCCGGGATATCAGCATCAGTCAGAGGGTAAAATCGACGTGCTCACCGCCAGGCATATTAACTCCAATCGTCAGCTGACCGCCAAGGGCTTCAACATAACGTTTGAGCGTGGCTATTTTCAGATCTTCACCGCGCCCTTCAATAGCCGCAACGGAAGGCTGTGCAATACCCATGGCTTCAGCCTGCTGCTTTTGTGTTTTCGACAGCGCCTCACGCAGTTTATACAACTGAGAATCAAGTCTCATTGCCGCGACTTTTTCATGTACCTGAGTGAGTTCATCAGGTGTCAGATCAGCCATCAGGTCATCAAGCGTTTTCATTTCCCGCTCCGTTTAAGTTGATCCAGATGTCGGTGGTACTCATTTTCCGCTGTTTTAATCATGGTCTTGTAGAAGCGCTTTTCATCTGCGCCTTCTTTATTACTCGCACACAGGACAATCGCTTTACGCATAGGGTCAAACACAAAGAACCCTCTTACGGGCCGCCCGTTGCTCTGCACCCTCAGTTCTTTCATGTTCGGGATTTTTGAGCCGTAAAGCGTATCCACATGCGGCCGGCCAAGATGCGGACCTTCCTGCTTCAGAAGGTTCAGTGCGGCAAGCACATCCAGCTGCATCGCCCTGTCCTGCTCTTTAAGCCATTCCGCAAATAAATCCGTGGTTTCAACGATCCACACACGCCCACCTTTATATATTACAGTCTATACAGCATATATATCACAGTCTATTTTTTCAATACCGCGCTCTGTCTGCATTACCAAATTCTTTTACCGCCAGAGTTTCATATCTGCGCAGGTGGCAGGCTGTATAAATGCAATATGCCGGACATCAGCCCGACTGAATGCGCTCAGGGTAAGCGTCAGGCCCCGGCCTGCTAAACACTGGGTATGTCCTGCACGCAGAGCCCTCAGATTGATTCTTTGCCCTGCGGCGCGTCATTAAGTCCGTCGTGACTTTCTTCGTTAAGGTAGCTGAGCTCACTCTGATCAATACCGGACAGCAGATGCGCCAGCGTTTTACAGCCGCGGGGCAGGCGTGAAACAGATGTCAGTGACACTGTCTCACCCTCAACGGTGACGATAAGCCGGATGCCAGGCGTCCAGCCGGCCCGGTCAGCCACATCATCCGGACCGTGATGACTAAAATACCGTACTGCTGGCGTAATGTCAGGTCTGCCATATTTCCTCCCCTTCCCCTCTCTGATAATGCGCTCGGCGCCAGACAAGCGATATATGACTTTACTGTGAGGTTTGCTAAAGCCGGTTTTAGTCAGTAACAAGACGCTGTCAATAGCTGTAAGCCTGCCCGTTAACGTGATCTGAAGATACAGCGCAATTCTTTCCAATACCAAAAACATGCGGACTGGTTAAGTGAGTGTCTCGTTAATCATTATGGAAGGGAATTTCATGTTTACGACACCATTCTGGCCTGCTGCTGATTCATATCACATTCATATGATGGATATTCCTCTGCCAGACTCACTTTCTCCCGCTGTGCTGGATCTTATCCATCAAGCTACCCGGCTTGCCGATGCGGCAAATCATATCCATCCGGTTGCCACGCGAACCGGCACCACATTGCTTCAGTCCGTTGAAGAAAAGCTCAGCATTATCTGTTTTAAGCTCGCCCGGGAATTTACTGACCCGGACACCCGAAAAGCATTGCAACTGCGTGCTGATGTTCTTTCAGATCCCCGTACCGCAAGCGAACTGCTCCCGCAGATAGCCGGTCTTGATGAAAAGGAGCTGGTGCAGGGTATTGGTTATATGTCGACATGGGTGGGAAAATCCAGGGCACAGCATTATTCCGCATGGTTTGGATTACCCAATCGCGGACTGCAGGAAGTTTCCGATGTGGTGGACGAACTTTTTTCAGATAACCTGGCCTGGCTGCAGCGCCAAATTGATGAGCGGCTGATTGCCTTGCCCGGCTGCCGTTACAAAATCGTTGACCTGTTTGCGATTGCCGGCGAAGCCAACAGCTATCCAAAACACTTTGCTTATTTCTTCCCTGAAGACGAGGGCGTCAAGTACGCGCCTCAAAAACGCACCATCGTGTTTGCAAACACGTATCTTAACCTGTTCGAACGCTTCGCCCGAACCCAGGCTTCTCTGCTCGGCTGGCAACAGAATGTTATTCCGGAAAGCAGCATCTGTGCCCGTCACTTGATTGCGTGGTTCAGAGGTCACGATTTGGGGCATTCCATTGTCATTGAAAAAATGAGGTTCGGCAGCCTGAGCAAGCAGGACCGGTGGGGATCAATGGTCATTCAGGAGGCGCTGGCTGACGTGTTTGGTCTTTTGATGTGCCTGACTGAGGATTCGCGTCAGGCACTGCAGTTGGATGAAACGCACCAGTTGAGAGTGTTTCTGCTGGAGATGCTTCGGTATCTGCGTCGTGGTCCCTGCGACTATCCCGATGCCGGGGCGGCGTATATTCAGCTTAAATGGCTGACGGAACATCAGTGCCTGTACTGGAATGGGACCCATTATGAAGCAGATCTCGCGGCGGTTAAACCTGCTTTAACCGCACTGGCCAGTGCGATGACTCACTCCGTTCTTCAGGGTGATACCGGGAGAGCCGTGGAGTTCTTGCAAAGTTATTCACCGCATCATCAACGTGAAGAAGCTGCAATGCTGCTTAACCGGCTTGGCAAAACAGTCGACATGATTGAATACGACCAGAAGATTAAAGGTTTTATATTATGATCGAATTCTCAAACGGATTTTTGCTGAGTTTATCGCTGTGTCTCGATATCGGCATTGCCAATATCGCCATGATTACCCTTGCCATGCAGCGAGGTTATTTCCATGGGTTCTGGCTGGGTATGGGTACCTGCGTTGGTGACCTGGCCTATGCATTACTGGCGCTGGCAGGCATGGCAGTGCTGCTTCAGTATGAAGTGGTTCGCTGGGTGCTATGGATAGGCGGTGGAGCCCTGCTGTTATGGTTCGCCGGTAAAATGCTGGTGGCTGCATACCGAAAGGCAGCAGAACTTAATGTAACCGAAGCTCATCAGGCTCGCCCGCTCCTGCGGGAATTCGGACGGGGTGTTGTGCTAGCCATGTCCTCGCCCACAGCCATCTTGTGGTTTGCCACCGTGGGCGGTGCGCTGATTTCGCGGATGGGTCATCATAGCCTGACTGGCACATCGTGGTTTCTGAGTGGGTTCTTTATAGCAGGTATGTTCTGGACATGCGTGCTTTGCCTTGTCGGGAGCTTCGGCGGCAGGATGCTTGGTCAGCGGCTGCTTAAATATTCCTACATCGCCTCGGCCCTTATCTTCAGCTATTTTGCGCTCTATGTCATTGTGTCAGGATACCGGGAATTTATGGTGGCCTGAGCAGACCTGCGAAGCATAGTGATGGGGCGTCGTCCCCATTACTTTTCGAAAGGCATTAATGAAATGACTCTGATCGTAAAAACCCAGCATTATTGCCGCATCAAGCGGATGAACGTTTCTGCGAAGTAAGTCGCGAGCATGATGCAGGCGAAGCTGCATATGGTACTGCAGGGGCGGCATACCCGTATGCCGGGTAAAGAAGCGCACAAGATGATATTTACTCAGCCCCGCCATCTGCGCAAGCTTAGCCAGCTGAGGTTTTACGCTGAGATTTTCTCTTAGGTATTCAATCACAACATTAATTCTCTGTTCATCACTGCCCTGCAGAAATGCCGGAGTCTCCAGCAGTTCGCCGCACAGCAACATCAGCTCCTGCTCTTCATTTGCCCCTTCACCTTCGCGCGCGGAAGCCGCAAACCGGTACAGCGCATTAAACAGTCGTCTATTTTCAATAATGCCTTCGCGCAGAACGGGCGCATGGCTGTCGCTGCGTATATTGTCCTCATCAGCCAGCAGTTTCATGACGCTTTGGGGCATGTGCACGCTGATAAAATCAACGGACTGACTGTCAAAACGCGACGCCTGAATGGTCCCCGGATTATATAAAGTCACCTGCCCACTTTTAACGTATGCGGTTCTACCTGCCAGCCAGATTTCCTCCACCCCCGTCAGGTTGGCGCTGATCACATATTCATCATGAAGATGTTTTGGGAAGCCAGCATTACAAGCACTGACGCGTGAGCATTCCACGCCATTGCGGCTGAACCACTCTGCAGACTGTAGCGACAAATTTACGGTCCTTATGCATTGGGGGTGAATGATTATTAACGTTTACTAAACCACTCCCTGCCTTTTTTTTCAATTGTCCGTGACAAAGTTATTAAAATGCATGAACTTCTTTGAATCTGAGTGTCATCCTTTCAGAGAATAGCTGAGTCGATATTGTTACTTTCAATCGTTCTATCTCTTTGCTTATATAAAAGAGGGCAGGGTGAAGCCCTACTTTCAGCTGTGGATCTGGCAAGCGAACAGTTGAATTTAAATGGTGGTGTGCTCATGCGTTCATATGCAGCCTGAAGGCAGGCATTCTCTCCTTGACTGCGTGACGCCCTGATTGCCAATACGATTACAGACCCTGCTGTGCAGTCAGCGGCAACAGTGGCGGGGGAGTCGCCTCAGCGAGACCCCGTGTATAGTCTGTGTCTATAGATACGTTAATGAATCGGACACTTGCAGGTTATCTTCGCTGCGATTTATCAGGCCAGTGTGATGGGCCAAGATCTGAACAGCATTCCACTTCTTTTACGAATTCTACAAGCTCGGGGCTGAATGCATGAATCAGTAGCCTGTTGGCTGCGAATCAGCGCCAAGCTACTTTTCACTGCCCATAATGCGCCCATAGTGGCCTTATAACCGCGAGTGTCTACGAACCTGACAATCGCTTTAAAATCCTGATTCAACCGTGAGTAGGCAGTAAATCTGACGGGAATTTCACATTGAAATAAATAAATAAAATAACTTTAAATCAACAACTTATAACTTTAATCCGCATGGGAATTTCATTACTATTTCAGATTCATTTACGTCCGATTTAAGGGAGGCAAAGGGCAGGGCGCTTGCGTTATTCCACCCGCTGCATGTACCTCAGCCCCTGTAAAAGCAGAATAATAGACAATAAATCCACGCAACCCGCCAGTACAACTTTTTAATAAAAACAGAAAAATGTTGCACAAAGCATTCATAAATGTACACTAGCAAAAATAATTGTCAGCGGAGCGGATGATGAAAAGTAATTACGGTGGAGTAGATGAAACTGCGCGCAGAGCGAATGCTATGTTGCGCAGCATGAGTGATGACATTATCGATAAGCGGCAGGAATTCGGTCTCGATCAGTTCTATCAGACGTTCACGCGTAATGCCGTGGCCAACCTGCCTAAGCTCAGCCGCCGCGCTGTTGAGCAGGCCATTGAAGAAATGGAATCCAAAGGGCATGTATTTGGCAAAAAGGATGCCGGCAATGCGAAACATTACGCGCTGACTGTTCAGGACGTTGTTGATATCTACGCTCACCGGAAAGTGCCTAAATACCGTGACATCCATAAGGGCGAAGGCCCGTTTGTGATTTTCGTCGTGAACCTCAAGGGTGGGGTGTCCAAAACGGTTAGTACGGTGACGCTTGCTCATGGATTACGCGTTCACCCTGACTTATTGCAGTATGATTTGCGCAATCTGGTTATCGATCTGGATCCTCAGGCATCCAGCACCATGTTCCTGAACCAGGCTAACAGCATCGGGTCGATTGTCGAAACCGCCGCTCAGGCCATGCTGAATGATCTTGATGCGCAACAGCTCAGAGAACAAATTATCAAGCCAACCATCATTCCAGGTGTGGATATTATCCCGGCTTCCATTGATGATGGATTTGTGGCCAGCCAGTGGGATCGCCTGGTTCAGGAACATCTGCCCGGCGTGTTGCCTTCTGAAGTCCTGCGCCGAAACATTATCGACAGGGTGGGAAGCGACTATGATTTCATCTTTGTCGACACCGGTCCTCACCTTGACGCATTCATGCTTAATGCCATTGCTGCAAGCGATCTGCTTCTCACGCCAACGCCGCCCGCGCAAGTGGATTTCCACTCAACCCTGAAATATCTCACCCGCTTACCCGATATGCTGGAACAGCTGGAAGAGGAGGGGATTACACCGCGTATAAAAGGAAATATCGGCTTCATGTCTAAGATGACGTCGAAACGCGATCATGAGATGACGCATGGTCTCGCCCGAGACGTGTTTACGTCTTACATATTGGACGCCACGCTTCCCCGACTGGATGGGTTTGAGCGGTGCGGAGAAACGTTCGACACTATTGTCAGTGCCGATCCACAGTCTTATCCGGGCAGTTCAGAAGCGCTCAAAAATGCCAAACGTGAAGCCGAACGCTTTACTCAGGCCGTATTTAAACGGATTGAGTTTGTTAGAGGGATGCAATAATGAAAGAACTGAAGAAAATGGGACGTACCCTGGGTAACTCCAGCTTCAGCAAAATGCTGAGCGAAACGGAAAGTGCCCGCACTTTTACTCTTAAATCCGGTGCCACCGCGCGGTTTATGCTAACGAAGATTCTGCATGATGAAATCGAGACGCAGACTTACGTGGATGCCGCGATTAACGGCCGCGATCAGGCCTTTTTAACTGAAGAATCCGTCAGCGACATTTCACGCACCATTAAACTGCAGCAATTCTTTCCTGCTATTGGCCGTGAGGTAGACGGGCGTATTGAAGTCCTTGACGGTTCACGCCGCAGGGCCGCATGTCTTTACACCGGTATGCCATTTGAAGTGTTAGTGACGAAAGACGAGCTTTCACTTTCAGACGCCCGCCAGCTGGCCATCGACATTCAGACGGCAAAAGAGCACACATTGCGTGAACTGGGTAATCGCCTGAAGATGATGTATCCGGAGCATATGAATCAGTCTGATATTGCTGTAGCGGAAGGGTTGTCTCCAGCAAAAGTCACACGTGCTTTTCAGGCGGCGTCGGTACCAGATGAAATGATTGCGGTCTTTCCCTCCGTCGACGAGCTTTCTATTAACGACTATAAAACCTTACTCGATATTGCTGAGAAGGCGGCGAGCAGGCAAATCAGTGTCCAGGAACTGGCAGAGGGCGTTCGCGAACGTATCGCGCAAGAAGCGCTCAATGAAAACGATGATCCGGCTGTTAAGGC
Source organism: Pantoea sp. B270 (assembly GCF_018726825.1). NCBI lineage: Bacteria > Pseudomonadati > Pseudomonadota > Gammaproteobacteria > Enterobacterales > Erwiniaceae > Pantoea > Pantoea sp. B270. Next base: position 52,684 of record NZ_JAHCSX010000004.1, on the reverse strand, counting down.
AAAGATTATTGGTTACTTTCGCGCAGCCAGTGCCGAACCTAAGTCCGCACGTGATGCAAAAAAAGTGCTGACCGAAAAAATAGCGGAATTCAGTGATAAAAAGCAGTTTGCGCGAAAAAAAACGGATGCCGAGAGGCGCCTTGTGACTTATGAGTTTTCGCGTCTTCCTGCGGCCTGGCAGGCTGAGCTGGATGATGCTGTGAAAGCCGTTATTGAAAAGATGCTCGCAAAATAATTTTCAATCCAGCGTGAAGAGAAGGGGAGTAACTCCAATGAGTATCCCCCTCTTTTTATATTAAATTCCCCATTAAAAAACCTCTCTAACATGCTGTTATAACAGACCAATATGGGAAAATTTCAACCTGAAATTCCCATCGCTGAATATTATGTTTCTGCACGGTCTGGCGTTAGCAGCTGAGTTAACTACCTCAATCGGTTTGGCCCCTGAATCCTCAATGTTAAGCTTATAGAGAATCATCGATCAAACATGCAGAAGTGATAAGTAGACTCACAATAACCACTTTGATGGCGTCACACCAATCAAGATGCCATATGGTCTGTTAGCTGGAACCGTTGTTGTTTGTTCGCCGCTTGACCAATAGGAGAAGGCATATTTGTAGCGTCTCAGCGTACAATTTGATGGAAAAATCTTCTCCGATGGTTGTGGTGGCCGTTCTGATAACGTTGCTTTCTATATCTTATTGGCCTGTACAAAAAGCATACAAAAAAGCCTATTGAAATAAAAAATTATTTAATAACAGATATTTAAAAGATAATTAAGAGCATTTTGACATACCATTTAGCAGTCCCTAACGACTAGGATTTTTATATCCGAGCATAATTTTGGCTCTTCTTTCAATGACATTACTGCTGAGTAATCGCCTAAGAGGGAATGTCTGACCAACTGGTAGTGAGCACGAAACACCTTTCAGACGATTTCAGAGAGGTCTCATAACTTTTCTTCTCATAGAGTGACGGTCCCCATATCACCTCAAAGTTTTCATCGGTACATAAATGCAGGCTGGTTAAGAGCAGTATACAGCGACGGTTTATCTGCAGCAGAGATCGGCTGTAAATGACCCGTTGATGATGGCGCGGGTATATCTGTTAAGCATGGAGGGCTGATAGTTATCCACTTATCCACGCGATAGATCCCAATAAATTGATCCTAATGAGATCCTTTATAGATCCCAAAGAGATCCCCGATCGCTGGAGCCCGCACCAGCTCTGGCCTGAAGAGGGGTTTACATAAGCTATAGCAAGTAAAACATAAGCTATACAGAGATCACAATAAACTATAGACAGTAAAATATAAGCTGTAATTAGGAAAACACATAAGCTATAGTGAGTTTATTGCTCATTTTCCCGTTTTGATTGTGGATAACTATTCTGATTCCCTGTCAGAGGGTTACTTCGATCATTGGCGAGTTGTTATCTTACAATTCACAATCCGGATCGGTTGATCATGCTCAACGATCCTCTGAAACGTGTGCAGGAACGCTTGTGGCCAGCGACAATCTTGACTTAACAAAGCTTTTTGAAGAAAAAGACACGAAATCCGGGGAAATCGTTACCCTAACGCCGAATGCCAATAATACGGTGCAGCCGGTAGCACTGATGCGGCTAGGCGTATTTGTCCCTACGCTTAAGTCGTTAAAAAACAGCAAGAAAAACACCTCTTCAACAACTGATGCGACCGAGGAATTGACGCGTCTATCACTCGCAAAAGCGGAAGGCTATGAAAAGGTTGAGATAGTCGGCCCGCGCTTGGATATGGATAACGATTTCAAGACCTGGGTCGGGATCATCCATTCCTTTGCAAAGCACAAAGACAAGGTCATTGGCGACAAGGTACAGCTCTCATTTGTAGAGTTTGCCAAGCTCTGCGGCATTCCCTCAAGTCGCTCCTCAAAGCAGCTCAGAGAGCGTATCAGCCCGTCTCTGAAGCGTATTGCCAGTACCACCATCTCTTTCTCTTCAAAAAGCGGCGACGACGCAAAAGAATATATCACGCACCTGGTCCAGTCAGCTTTTTACGATACCAAAAAAGACATTGTTATCCTGCAGGCTGACCCGAAGCTTTTTGAGCTCTACGAGTTTGATCACAAGGTTTTACTGCAGCTCAAGGCGATCAACGCGCTCAAACGCCGAGAGTCCGCTCAGGCGCTCTATACCTACATTGAAAGCCTGCCCAAGAACCCGGCCCCTATCTCTCTGGCGCGCCTACGCGAAAGGCTGAATCTGCGCTCTCCTGTGTTTTCGCAGAACCAGACAGTGCGCCGTGCAATGGAGCAGCTTAAAGAGATTGGTTATCTGGACTATAGCGAAGTTCAAAAGGGACGCAGCGTTTACTTCCAAGTCCATAATCGCTATCCAAAGCTCAGAGCGCCTAAGACGGAGCAGCTGGAAGCACCGAAGGCTACAACGAAAATAAAAGAGCCGCTCGATCCGCAACTGCAGGAAAAGATTGAACTTCTGGATAAACTCGGTATTTCTCTTCAGGATCTGGAGAAGATTTTTAAGTCTCAGTAGCACATAAGCTGTGATGAGTACTCTCTTCTCAGGAGAGCAAAAATTATTGAAGTTATAAGCATACTATTCTGATAAGTGATTGATTTTTATTGGTTTTAGAATAAAAAACAACTCATTACAGCTTAGGTTTGCGGCTCAAGGGCACGTTTTACTCCTTATAGCTTATATCTATGAGCTGAGCAGTAGGGGTTACTCACTATAGTTTATATAACTCTTCCCTCTTGATGTTCTTACTCACTACAGTTTATAAAAAACTCAAATAATCGCTTTTTGCACTTACTACAGTTTATACAGTGATGGTGAGCAGCTGATTACTCACTACAGCTTATGGCTGACAAGTAAGAGTCTTTCTTACTTGATTTTATCCTGATGATTTTAAATGGATTATATATCATGTCGGCTTCAAGGCCATAAATTAGCAGAACACACAGCACTCCCTATAGCTTATATCTACTCACTATAGCTTATTCTCAATCCTGAACCCTTACTCCTTATAGCTTATATAAACTATAAGGAGTAAGGGTTCACATATGGCCACTCATGACATACAGACCCTGCCGTAAATCCGAGGTAACTCTCTCTAGAGCATTAATCATAAGTGACAATATGTTGTTGCGGTGATCGGTCAAGGTGTTCTGGGGGCGGCGTCGCTGTGGGGGCTGCCGGAGTAGGGGTAACGAGGAGGGCATCGACCAATTTGTGCCACCACATGCGCTTGGCGCAACAAACGGCAAAACCCGCCTGTTTAGTACTTTCTGTACTGAACATCCGGCCCTGATGGATTACGCCGTTTTATCCTGGCAGTTATTTGCTGCGCGCAATCCTGCTCTGTTACAACTCTGCGGTGGGTTAATAATCGGCCGCCCTGAGTCGCAGGCTGTTGCCGGCACGCTACAGGCGGCACAGCGGGCTGCGGTGGCACTGGAGGTGATCGCCGCGGCTGAACTGATGCGACACCAGCCACTGCACCGGCACCTGAGGCACGATTAGGTTGCGGTGATTGACCCCTACACCGGTGTTGCCCGACCGGAAGCCTTTGTCGATGCCGCGTTACAGCGGGCTATCCGGTTGGGCGCGCATATTGCGAGTGGGACACGCGTGCAGGAGGTTCAGCAAGGTACAGGCTAGGTGCATATCGTAACGGCAACCAGCACATTTATCGTTGAGCAGGTTGTGATTGCGGAAGAAACATGGTTGCAGCGCTTCGCGTACGTCTGCCGCTCGACCCGATACGCACGTTAATGATCTGGTCTGGTGCTGCGCCTGATTCGCTGCTGAGCGATTTTCCGGTCTTCGTGCGGGAAATCGATACGCAATTGAACCGTGGGGCCACGGCCATCTGCCAGGCGGAGAGGTCAAGCTGGAGCTAGGGGATATCGGTGTGGTGTGGCAGACGCTCAATCCTGATAACCCGATAGCGGTGTCACGCTGTCAGAAAGTAGCGAAGTCAGCCAGACGGTCCAGTCCAGGTTAGGGAGGATTGCCCTTCGGCCGGTGCGCATCGATCCCTGCATGATTACCCGCACACCAGACGCGCAATTTTTCTTCAGATGTTATGAGGGATGGGGGCTGGTAGCGGGAGGTGACAGTGGTCATGCGTTTAAGCACGCACCGGCAATAGGTGAAATGATTGCCCGGCTGGCAAGTGGGCGTGCGCCTGAACTGAACACCGACTGTATCGACCTGCAACGATTGTTCTGAGTATGAGAGCAAAAATGGGACGACTCCACTTGCGTTGTATCACCACCCTGCCACCCTTGAAGTGGCACCGTTTATCGGTTCGCCCCGCATGTATGTGATTCCTGCCAGGAGAGCAGCCTCTGCCACGCAGGTGACGGTTTAAATGTCGGATGCGGGCGTGATCTCTGGAACATGCCGGGCGGGCGGTATCGTTGGGGGAACCGCTCCAGCTCGGGGGGCCTGGAGCACATGCATCTCACTGGCGCCGCTGCGACGCACTTCATGGCAGAGATGGTACTGGTGGAAAACCTTTGGCACGAAACGCTGATGCATCATCAGATCCCCGACGTTGATGAACCGCTGACGCAACGTCTGCCCGGTGACAGCCAGATAAAAGCCGCAGAGCGAGTTATCTTGAGGCTAAGCGAACCGCAGTGTCACTTATTTGCGCTGTCCGGTGAGTCGCTCTAATCACATCGTCACCTTTGAGCAGTCAGGCAAAAGCGGCAGTGATTTCGAATAAAAGAGTGAAATTTCATTAACCCCATGCAATTGTTTTCACTCTTATCCCTAACAAACTGATATTCATCTTTATCATTATCTTATGTTTTCTTTTTATAATGCGCCTTTCTGATTAATTCCTGCATTTAACAAAACGATTCTCATTATTTTCATTTTACTTTGTGGTGGCGGGTTTTGATAATTTCTCAATAACTTTACGTGGAAATACAAATAATGAGTCAGTCCATCCTAGTAGCAACACCTGACGATGCGGAAGAAATTTTTGCTTTATTACAGCGTGCCTATGCTTCTCTGGTGTCACTGGATGTGCATTTCACGATTTCCCGAGGCAACGTCGATCAGGTGCGCCGCACCATTGAGCAGGAAACGGTGCTGGTGCTGCGCAAGTGGAAACGCGCCGTGGCTACGCTAACCGTACGTTTCCCGTGGCAGCAGGATGACAATGCACCTTCATCACTGCCCTTTATTCACTGGTTTGCTGTCGACCCGGATTTTAAAGGCCAGGGCTATGGTCGGGAAATAATTAACTGGGCCGAAGAAATTTTGCTCAAAGAAACGTTAAAAGCCCCTGGTGTTTATTTGGCTACGGCGATTAAACATCCCTGGCTGAGTGAACTCTATCAGCGTCGCGGCTATCAACCTTTTTATCATCGCACCAATCCATTAGGTGAAGCATTGGTTTTTATGAAAAAGGAATTTAATGCCAATTTACTCACCTCACATTAAAAAAACTGCAACGACCAAGGAAAATATGAAAGCGAATGCATTGACTCTCGCGCTGAGTCTCACCTGCCTGCTGGGAAGCGCATCTTACACTTTTGCTGCTAAACAGCCACGTAGCGGCGGGAGCCTGACTTACGGTGTAGAAACGGAACCCGTACCCTTTAACCCCCAGCTCAATGGCCAGTCAAAAGCCGAGGTGGTGCTGCGTAACGTCTGGGAATCTCTGCTGGCGCGGCGTAATGATGGCAGTTTTGTTCCCTGGCTGGCTGAAAGTTATGAAGCCAGCCCAGATGGTAAAAGCTACCGTTTCAACCTGCGTCATGATGTGACCTTCTCCAACGGAGAAAAACTGGATGCTAACGCGGTGGCAGAAAACTTCCGGCATTTGCAGGACGCCGCGTATTGTGCAGGCAGTAGCTTGTGCGCGGTCGGCTCACGTATCGAGACCATCAGCACGCCGGACGACCATACCGTCGCCATCACCCTGAAGCAGGGGTATTCACCGTTCCTCGCCTTTGCGGCCAAATTACAGATCCTCGCACCGGCCAGTTGGCAATCGTCGCAGCTCAAAGCGGGTGGCAAAGAGATTGCCGGAACGGGGCCGTTTATCCTCGAAAGCTACGAGAAGGGCCAGCAGGTTACCTTCGTCAGAAACCCTCACTACAACTGGGCGCCTGCCACCGCGCATCATCAGGGGCCGGCCTGGCTGGACCGTGTCACTTACCGTTTCCTGCCGGAATCGTCAGTACGCACCGGCGCACTGCTGTCCGGCCAGGTGGATGTGATTGAGGGGATATCTGGTAACGATGCCGGGGAGTTTAAGGACAATCGCGATTTCACCTACCAGCACGCCCTGAATACTGGCACACCTTATTCATTATTCCTTAACGTTGAATATGGCCCGACGCAGGATGTGAAGGTGCGTCAGGCATTACTTCAGGGGCTGGACATCGATCCCATCCTTAAATCGGTGTATCGCGGCGAGCGTACCCGTGCCTGGGGAATTACCTCACCGATCGATCCGCTCTACAACAATGATCTGGAAGGTAAATACGGTAACAACCCGACAGCGGCCAATGCCTTGCTTGATGAGGCGGGCTGGAAAACACGTGATGCAGACGGCTTTCGGACAAAAGACGGTCAACGTCTGACTATCGAGGTGATCCAGGCCCAGGCAACAGTGCGTGACCAGCGCGATGTGCTGTTGCAGGCGATTCAGGCTCAGGCGCGTCAACGGCTTGGCGTGGAGCTGAAACTGCGTTATGTCGACTCCGGCACCTACGTTGAGGTGCGGAATACCGGCAAATTCGGTTCGATCGCCAACTCCAATACGGAAACCGACGGCATCGATATTGAAAACCACTACCGCCCGGTGAAAGCCGGTGGACCGATTAACTACAGCCGCGTTAACAGCCCGGAAATTAATGGCTGGCTCGACCAGGCCGCCGCCACACTTGATATCGGTCAGCGCCGTAAATTCTACAGCCAGCTCCAGCAATATGCCCTGCCGCAGCAGGCGTTGGCGGTGCCGTTGTATGAGCCGGAAGATCAGATTGCGGCGGCCAGTTATGTGCACGGTGTCGGGTTCCGCAGTTTTAAACAGATGCCGGAAAACGTCTATGACGTCTGGTTGAGCGAACATTGAAACGCGGAGGCGTGGATGAGTCTGGAGAGCATCATGACCCGTAACCCCAGAACACCGCGGCCATCCCTGTGGCGCAGTGAACTGGTGCGCGCCATTGTTGGGCGTCTGATCGGCGGTGTGCTGGTGTTGTGGGCGGCTGTGACCCTGGCGTTTCTTGGAGTGCATCTGGCGCCGGGTGACATTGTCAGCCTGCTGATTGGCGAGCAGATACGCACACCGGCGATTGAGGCAGCGATCCGGGCTGAGTGGGGGCTGAATGAACCGCTGTGGTGGCAGTATCTTCACTATCTGTGGCGGGTGTTACACGGTGATTTCGGACGCTCTTACGTCCTCAACACCGAAGTGAGTCAACTGCTTGCCACACAGTTGGGGCCGACTCTGAAACTTACCCTCGCTGCACTGCTGGTCAGTGCGGTATTTGCCGTGACAATCGCCGTAGCCACTGCGCATCGTCGCTGGGGCCGCCGGATCGCCAATGGGCTGGAGCTGTTGCTGGCCTCCACTCCCTCGTTCTGGATGGGCATCATGCTGCTGTTTATCTTCAGCTTTACGCTGCGCTGGTTCCCGGTGGCGGGCGATCGTCATCTCTCTTCGCTGGTGCTGCCGGCGCTGTCTCTCGGTCTTGCCCAAGGTGCGGTCATCGCACAGGTGCTGCGCCATGAACTCGAACGCGCGCTGGAATCGCCATTTACCCTGACGCTACGCGCCTGGGGTGTGGGTGAAACCACCATTCGCCTGCGTCATGCATTGCGCCATGCCGCACTGCCAGCGGTGACATTAACCGGCTGGCTGGTCGGCGGGTTGCTGAGCGGGGCGGTGATCACTGAACAGGTGTTTGGCCGTCCCGGTCTCGGCAAACTGACGGTGGATGCGGTGCTGGCGAAGGATCTGCCGGTCGTGCTGGCGGTGGCCATTCTCTCGGCTCTGATTTACGTGGTGATGAGTACGCTGGTGGACATTCTGGCGCTGTGGATTGATCCGCGTTTACGTGGGGAGAGCAAATAATGCAAGCCATCCTGCAACGTTTTTCTGTTGCGCTACCGGCATCCGTCTGGATCGCCATTCTGTTTCTGCTGTTGGTGGCTCTGGCAGTGGTGGCACCGTACTGGCTGACGCACAGCGATCCGCTCCTGGCCGATCCGGTTAATGCGCAGCTAGCGCCGTCGGCGCAGCACTGGCTCGGCACCGACCAACTGGGGCGCGATCTGCTGACGCGTGTAATTTATGGCAGCCGCTATTCGTTGCTTATCAGCGTAGCGGCGATGGTGCTGGCGGTGTTCTTCGGCACGCTGCTGGGCCTCACTGCCGCGCTGGCACGTGGCGTTTTGGACGAATTGCTGAGTCGGGCGGTTGACGTTATTTCAGCTTTTCCCGACCTGCTGCTGGCGCTGATGCTGATTGCGTTTACCGGCCCCGGCACCAACAACCTGATCATTGCGCTCGGCGTGGCGTCGGTGCCGCGCTTTGCGCGCGTGGTACGCGCGCAGACCTACAGCGTGATGACTTCCGGCTATGTGGAGCAGGCGCGGACCTTTGGGTTGTCGCGCTTTACCCTGATCGTTCGTCATATCCTCCCGCATGCCATCGCGCAGGTGCCTGCGCTGGCGACGCTGGGGCTGGGCACCGCGATTATTGGCACCGCAGGTCTCAGCTTCCTCGGTATGGGTCCACAACCGCCGACGGCGGAATGGGGCCTGATGCTGGCGGAGGGGCGCAACTATCTGCGTAACGCCTGGTGGATTGCCGTCTGGCCGGGGGTATTTATTACGCTGACGGTGATTGCCGTGAATACGCTGGGCCGCTACTGGCAGGCGCGTTTTGAAGGGAGAGCTTCATGAGCCAGCCGGTGATTGATATCCAGAACCTGTCCATTCGCTTTGGCCATCATCAGGTGGTGAAAAACCTGAGTTTGCAGGTGTGGCCGGGCGAGTCCGTGGCGCTGGTAGGGGAGTCTGGTTCAGGCAAAACCCTCACGGCACGCAGTCTGCTCGGATTGTTACCTGAAGAGGCGCAGCTCAACGCAGACCGTTTTGTGATCGACGGACGTGACATGCGTAACGCCAGCCGCAGTGACTGGCGTGCCCTGCGTGGCCGCCGTATTGGTTACGTGTTGCAGGATGCGTTGGTCTCTCTTGATCCGCTGCGCCACATTGGCCAGCAATTAGCCGATGCCCTGACCGCCGCCGGGTATCGTGGTAGCGCCACGCTTCAGGAGAAAAGCATTGAACTGCTGCGTGCGGCAGGGATCGCGGATGCGGAAAGCCGTCTCAGGCGCTATCCGCATCAGCTTTCAGGAGGTCAGCGTCAACGTGCGCTGATTGCCAGTGCACTAGCGGGTAATCCGGCGTTATTAATCGCGGATGAGCCGACGACGGCGCTGGATATGACGGTACAACGTCAGATTCTCCAGTTGCTTGCTCAGCGGCGACGGGAAGGATATGGCCTGCTGCTGATCAGTCACGATCTGGCGGTGGTCGCCGAGCTGGCGGACAGAGTGCTGGTGATGCGTGATGGTGAAGTTGTTGAACAGGGCGCCAGCGCCCTGCTGCTGCATCGTCCACGTCATGCGTGGACGCAGCGCTTGCTGCGCGCTGTGCCCACGCCAGCCACGCGTGGCTTACGCCTCAGCGCTGCCGAGCCGACACCGTTACCCGCGCGAACCCAGACGGGCGCCAGGCCGCTGCTGGAGGCTCGCGGCCTGAATAAAAGCTATGGCGACCGTCAGGTTTTAAGAGATATCAACTTTAGTCTGCACGCCGGGGAAACACTTGGAGTGGTGGGCGAGTCCGGATCCGGCAAAACCTCGCTGGTGAAAGTCGTCATGGGGCTGACCGAGCCAGACAGCGGCACGCTGCTGCTGGAAGGCAGCCGCTGGCATGGCATCAGCGAATCAGCGCGCCGTGCCCGCCGTGCCCGCCTGCAACTGATTTCTCAGGATGCTTTCAGCTCGTTCGACCCGCGTTACACGGTGGAAAGAATCATCGGGGAAAGCCTCGACAGTGTGGGTATTTTCGGTGATGCCCGTCGTCAGCGAGTGCGCCAGTTACTGGACGAAGTACAGCTTGGTGATCGTTTCCTGCAACGTTATCCACAGCAGTTATCCGGTGGTCAGCGGCAGCGGGTGGCAATTGCCCGCGCGTTTGCGCCTAACCCGGCATTGCTGGTGGCGGATGAACCGGTCAGTGCGCTCGATGTGTCGGTACAGGCGCAGGTGCTGGATCTGCTGGCGGATATGCAGGCCGAACACGGCACCGCGCTGCTATTTATTTCTCATGATCTGGGGGTCATCCAACACCTCGCTGACCGCGTGCTGGTGATGCAGCAGGGGGCGGTGGTGGAAAGTGGCGCGATCGGCGAGGTCTTTTCCGCGCCGCAACATCCCTGGACGCAAAAACTGTTACAGGCGTTGCCGGTCCTGCCGGACTGGCAACCCGAAATCGCCTATTGAGGAGCATGGAATGAGTCAGACACAACGCCAGCTGCGGCTGGGAGCCATTATTCAGGGTGCGTCCGGCAACATGTCGGCGTGGCGTCACCCGGATGCGGTGGCGGATGCCAGCATTAATGTCGAGTATGTGCTGGATCTGGCGCGCAAAGCGGAACAGGCAAAAATTGACTTTCTGTTTGTCGCCGATGGTTTATATATCACGCCCCAGTCGATCCCACATTTTCTCAATCGGTTTGAACCCATTACCCTGTTGTCAGCGCTGTCGCTTGTGACGAAGAAAATCGGCCTGGTAGCGACGCTTTCCACCTCCTACAGCGAACCGTTTACCGTGGCGCGCCAGTTTGCCAGCCTTGACCACCTGAGCGGTGGGCGTGTGGGCTGGAATGTGGTGACCTCGCCGCTGGAAGGCTCAGCCAGGAACTTCTCGCGCGCCAGTCATCCCGAACATGACGAACGTTATCGCGTCGCCAGCGAGTATTTACAGGTGGTCAAAGGTCTGTGGGATTCGTGGGAAGAGGATGCCTTTGTCAGGGATAAAACCACCGGTCAGTTTTTCGATCCTGACAAACTGCATACCCTTAACCACCAGGGCACCTATTTCTCCGTACAGGGTCCGCTCAATGTCGGGCGTTCACCACAGGGCAGGCCGATTGTGTTCCAGGCCGGTGCCTCTGAAGCCGGTAAAGCCTTTGCCGCTGAAGCGGCGGATGCCATCTATACACGCCACGAGACGCTGGAACAGGCCCGTGACTTTCGTGAAGACGTGCGCCGTCGCTTGGTGGCACAAGGGCGTGATGCCGATGATATTCGCGTCTTCCAGGGGATAAGCGTCATCATCGGCGCAACCGCAGAGGATGCCGAGCGTCGTTACCAGCAGACCGCCGAACTGGTGACCATCGAAAAAGCGCTGGAATATCTTGGGCGCTACTTTGAGCATCACGACTTCAGCCAGTACCCGCTGGATGAGCCGTTCCCGGAGATCGGCGACCTCGGCGAGAACAGCTTCCGCAGCACCACCGACACCATCAAACGCAATGCGCGCGCCCGTGGCCTGACGCTTCGTCAGGCAGCCCTGGAAGAAGCCACGCCGCGCCCCAGTTTCCTTGGCACCGCACAGCAGGTAGCCGATGGGTTAGCGCAGTGGTTCCTCGCCGGAGCGGCCGATGGATTTATCGTCCGTGGGGGTACGCCAACCGCCTTTGATGATTTCGTCGAACAGGTCATCCCGCTGCTGCAACAGCGCGGAATTTATCGCAGCGAATATGCCGGTGCGACGTTGCGCGAAAACCTCGGGCTTACCACGCCGGAGAACCAATTTGCGCAACAACGTCGTCAGCAGGTGGCCTGATATGACAAAGATCACCGCCTGGCAGCAGGTACTGGCAAGCAGCCTTGAACACCACGCCGCAACCTATGTGGCAACCGCGCAAGCGATTTTTGAGCGTCCGGAAACCGGCAACAATGAATACTTCGCCAGCGAACAACTGACCGGGTTGCTGCAGGCGCAGGGATTTCAGGTGACGCGCAATGTTGCGGGTCACGAAACCGCCTTCTATGCCGAAAAGCGTGGCGACAAACCGGGACCAACGGTCGCGTTTTTGGCAGAGTATGATGCGCTGTCCGGCATCGGTCATGCCTGCGGCCACAATTTAATTGGCACCACCAGCGTGGCAGCCGCCATCACGCTATCACAGCTGCTGGCGGAAACGGGCGGGCGTGTGGTGGTGCTGGGCACACCGGCGGAAGAGGGTGGTCTGGCGGGACCCGGTGGCCCAAAAGGCAATGTGAAAAAACGGTTTGTCGAGGCTGGATTACTGGAGGGCATTGATGCCGCGCTGATGGTGCATCCTGCCGGAATAACCCGCCTGACCGAGCATACCCTGGCGAATAATCATCTCTATTTTCATTTCTATGGAAAGCCATCGCACGCGGCCAGCGCGCCACATGAAGGGATTAACGCACTCGATGCGCTGGTGCTGCTGTACAACGGCATCAGCGTACTGCGCCAGCAATTGCCGGATGGCGTGCGCGTGCACGGCATTATTACCAACGGTGGGCAGGCGCCGAATGTGATCCCGGAATATGCCTCGGCGCATTACTACATCCGTGCCGACAGCCGTGAACAGGTGGAGTCGCTGGAACCGCGCCTGCGGGCGATTGCTGAAGGCGTTGCGCTGGCTACCGGCACTCGCGTGGAGATCGATCATCAGGTTGGCCCGCGCGATTTTCGCCTGAATCCGGCACTGGATGCCGTGCTGTTGGAAGAACTGACGGCGGTCGGGGAACAGGTTGATCTGTCGCCACAAAGGAACAAAGTCTCCACGGATGCGGGGGATATCAGCCACGCGGTGCCGACCGCACATCCCTGGCTGAAAATCGGCCCTGACGATCTTATTTTCCATACCGTGCCATTTCGTGAGGCGGCCAACTCGGAACGGGGGTATCAGGCATTGCTGATTGGCGCGCGGGTGCTGGCCCGGACCGGCCTGCGTCTACTGACCGATGCTGACGCCTTACAAAAAATCAAAGCTGATTTTTCGCGGCCTTAAGGAGAATACCGTGTCACAACCCTATCGCAGAAAACTGAAGACGCTGGTGGGTGCCAGTAGCGTCATCTCGGCAGGCAATGACAGCCAGCCAGGGCTGGGCATCGCACGCGCTATCGCACTGGCGAAAATTGCGGAGCGCGAGAAAATCACCGGGTTATTTACCGCAGATTTATTGCAGGCCGATCCTGCCGGACTGTCAGGAACCACCGGCAGCCAGGATCCGCTAATTGCGCTGGCGGCGTTGAGTCAGGCCACGTTACACATTGGTTTAATCGCCACCGTCAGCACCAGTTGGCTGCATCCATATCATCTGGCGCGCCAGGTGGGTACACTCGACCATCTTAGTGGCGGGCGTGCCGGCTGGAATGCCGTGACCTCCTCTGTCGGTGAGGAGAATTTTGGTGAAAGCCCGCTGCCCGCGCCCCAAGAGCGCTATGCGCGTGCCACGGAATTTATCGAGGTCATTAATGCGCTTTATGACGCGAATGAACGCGAAGCGGCACAGCGTACCGCCAGCGGCGGGATACGCATCGATCCCGCCAGGCTGCATCCGATCAACTACCGGGGCGACTATTTTCAGGTGGCGGGCCCGCTGAATGTGCCGCCTTCACCGCAGCGTCGTCCGGTACAGTTCCAGGCCGGGCAATCGGACGCCGGCGTGACACTGGGCGCGCGTTATGCTGAGGTGATTTACACGTCGCAGCCCACCTTAGTGGCGGCACAGGCATTTGTGGCGGATGTACACCAGCGGGCGCAGCGTTTTGGACGGCAGCATAATCTCCCGCTGATCATGAACTCATTCCATGCGATTATTGGTGAGAGTGAGGCGGATGTGGCGCGTCGTCTGCGTGAAAAACATGAACGCATCAACTATGAGCAGGGTAGGTTGCGCGTGGCCGATATGCTGGGCGGCGAGCTGGATTTGCGCGAACATCCGCTGGATCAACCCCTGCCCGCCGCGCTGATCCCGCATGTGGCGCAGGTGCAACGCCGTCAGGGGCGCGCCGCTATTTTCCGCCAGTATGCGCTGGAAGGATTGACGCTACGCGAGCTGATTATCAAAGCGGAGGAGACCGGGCACTGGTTTGTGGCCGGGACGCCGTCAGCGCTGGCGGATGCGATTGAACAACGTTACCAGGCCGGGGTGCTGGATGTGATTTCATTGCACGGGCTGGGGCAACCAGATCAGCAGGATTTGTTACTAAACGGCCTGTTGCCGGAACTGCGTCGAAGACAACTGCTGGACACGGATTATCAGGGCTCGGATTTTCGCAGTAGTCTTGAACTGCCCCCGTTGCGGCAGGTTGCGCAGTAAAAAAAGCCCGGCATTGCCGGGCCTTTTGCTCTCTGAATAGCGTAATCATCTCTTATGCTGTTTTCAGCGATCGCGCGATAGTCCCGGTCATCACCTGCTTAAAAGATTATTTTTTTTCGCTATCGGCCACGCCAATACGCCATTGTTCAGGTGGCAAGGTGCCGTTCACCGCAAAATCACCGACGATGCGATCTTTGTACACGCGCGGATTGTGTGAGGACAGGGTGCGGACATTACGCCAGAAACGGTCCAACCCCAGCGGTTTTAAGGTGGCGGAAGCCCCCAGCGCATCAAAGAGGATGGAACTGGCATTCAGCAGCAGGTCAGTAACAACGTTAAGCGACTGCGAAACTTCCAGTTCTGCAATCGCCACCGCATGGTCAGCCTCTGCCTGATCGCCGCGTTGTTGTGCCGCATAGGCGCGTTCCAGCGCATTGGCAGCATGCAGCACAATGGCACCGCTGCTGTAGGCTGCACCGCGCAGACGTCCCACAACCTGAAGTATCTGCGCATCCTGCGCGGCAAGTGGTGCATTACCGTTACTGTAGGTGCGTTTGCGCGCGGTCACCTGGGCGGCCACTTCGCTGCTTTGCGCCCGCCCGAGTCCGGCAATGGTCGCCAGATGGACCAGTTGAAAGAATGCCGGGGAATAGCGGAAGTGTGCTTCTTCGTTAATCTCTTCATCCTGGATCAGTACATTGTCAAAGATCGCTGTCCCGCTGGCCGTCAGCGTCTGGCCAAAACCGTCCCAGTCATCCAGTACCGTGACGCCTGGAGCGCTTCGTGACAAGGTGACGGAGACACCTTTGTCATTTTCGTCGGTCAGGCCAACATCGATCCAGTCAGAATAGAGCGAGCCGGTGGTATAAAATTTTCTGCCATTCAGTCGCCATTGGTTGCTGTTACGCTGAATACGGGTTGAGAAGGTAGATTGACGTGCGTCGCCGGTTTCACTCCAGGCCGGGCCGACAATGTCACCGCGTCCCAGACGTGTCAGCCATGTGTTGCGATAGCGGGTGTTGCGGCGGCTGAGAACATTTTCCACGAATCCCAGGTGGCCACGTAGCGACTGCACCAGATTGGAATCCGCTTCACCCAGCTCAATCAAGAGATTGAACAGCTCTGGCAGGGTAGCCCCCTGACCACCTGCAGTCTTCGGAACACGCAGCGCGGTGAAACCGCTCTGTTTTAACCATTCAATCTGTTCAAACGGCAACTGACGCTGTAATTCGCGTTCAATGGCTCCGGCACGGATATCGGCAAAAAGAGGACGAAACGGCTGCGCCAGTTGTTCGTAATTTGACGAAGGGGCAGTTCCCCAGCCTGAATCAATTTGTGACATCGTCATAATCTCCCGCAAAAATGTGCCCGATCAGCAAAAAAGGCACTATGGCATTAGCATCGCTGTCGGCATTAATGTTTTTTTCTGCTAAGTAATCGCCAAAAGAAGATTAATTATCATGTTTCCAATATGCGGAACCAAAAATAACAATTTGCATATTCACTGCTGCTATTGATATTTGTCACGCCGCCATGCTGTGCTCTATTCAAAACCGGTCAAAAATTACCTGCTTATTTCATGATCTTCTGCTCCAGTCTGCGACCAGGTCCATGTTGGGGTTGAGTTCGATCTTTTAAAAGAGAAAATAAAACCAGATGATGCGAAATTATTTTCGGCAATGGCTCATGCCCACTACGGCTATTATTTCCCTGGCTTCGGTGCTGAATCCGGCTTGGGCGTCGCCGGCGCAAGAACCCTCGCACAGCGATGGCACGCTGATCTATTTGCATGAACAGGAACCCCCCTGTTTATGGGGTGGCTGGGTGCAGCAGGCGTATCTATCCCGGCAGGTTTTTGATTATCTGGTGAGTTACGACAACGGGGAAATACGCCCGTGGCTGGCGACCAGTTGGCATGAATCCGCCGATAGGAAAACCATTACCTTCCATTTACGTCACGACGTTAAATTTACTGATGGCGATAAATTTAACGCGGACGCAGTCATCACGAATTATCCGGCATGGCAAAAAGGAATTGGCTGGCATGGTTTTACTTATATGACGGGTTTCAGCAAAGTTGATGACTATACAGTGGCACTACATTTATCTGAGCCGAATCCTGAAATATATAATGTGCTCGCCAATGGGCATTATGGTTTCCAGTCGCCTGACTCGCTGGCCCATAACAGCAGCGAACAGAAATGCTTGCGTCCGGTAGGCACCGGACCATGGAAAGTGGCGCGCTGGGTCAGGGGGGAAGGCATCAGCTTTGTGCGTAACGATGGTTATCACTGGGCGCCGCCCAATGCCCACCATAACGGACCGCCGTGGATCAAACATCTGGAGTGGAAATTTGTGCCAGATGCCACTACACGCTGGGGGGCGTTAGTCAGCGGTGGCGCGGACGTCATCTACCAGCCTCCCTCGGCACAATGGCAAGCGTTGCAACTCCACTATCAAACCCTCTCTTATGTCGCAACCGGGCGGCCTCAGGCGTTCTCCTTTAACGTGCAGCGCGGCCCATTTACCGATCAGCGTGTACGCCAGGCGTTTGCTTATGCGCTGGACCGCAAACAGATTGTCAAAACCGTGTTCAAAGGTGCGGTGCCCTATGAAGGTAATGGCTCAATCAGCAAAAGCACGCCGCTGTATCTGAATGTTGATGACCGCTATAGCCAGAACATCGGTAAGGCCAATCAACTGCTGGATGAAGCCGGTTGGACAGGACGCGATGTACAGGGGTATCGCACCAAAGACGGCGCAACGCTGGAAGCCAGATTGCCCTTTATCCAGGCGATCATTGACCCGGAAGGGGCGTTGATGCTGCAGGCGGTACAGGACCAGGTTAAGCGCGTCGGCATTAAACTGGATTTGATTCCCCTAACGCAAACTGAAGGATTTGCCGGTGCCCGCTCGCGGCCAGCGGATAAAGAAATCAGCTTTGGCTATTGGGTGTGGCCGTCACCCAACATTCTCGACATTGTTTACAACCATACGCTTAATGGCGCGTTCAACGGTAATAACACCACGTTTTTCAATAATCCCCGCATCGAAGCGCAGATTCTCGATGCCCAGCGCGAGCCAGACCCTCAGCTAAGACAACGGAAGTTTGATGTGCTGCAAAAGTGGTTTGACGACCAGGCGATTGCGATTGGTGGTTACAACTTCACCTATAACGTCGCGATGGCCAACAACGTCCGCGGATTGTGGCAGGACCAAGGTAATGGGTTGCTCAACTTTAACGATGCTTACTTTGTGAAGGAGAAGCCATGAGTGACATTATCTCCTCGCCAGACAACGACGCGCTGCCGGGCAGCGGCAGTGCGCGGTTACTGCGCAGGATAGCACTGCGCCTTGGCGCAGCCGTGTTCGTGCTCTGGGGCACCATCACAGTCACCTTCTTGGTGCTGGCAGTGCTACCAGGCGATCGTGCCACCATTTTGCTCAACATTACCTCCGGGCAGGTGATTGAGAGAACGCCCGCTGAACTAGCGCCAATTAATGCAAAGTACGGCTTTGATAAACCGATAGCCGGGCAGTATCTGCACGCGTTATCCCAACTGTTGCATGGCGATTTGGGCTTCTCTTTTGAGTTGCAGCGCCCGGTGTCGCACATCATCGCGGAGCAACTGCTGCCGACATTCACCCTGGCAATTGCCGCATTGCTGCTGGCTTGGTTGATCGCGATCCCATGGACACTGTTGACCGCTGGCCACCACCGCCGTCTGGGGGCGTTGGGTTCAGCTGTTGAAACTATCATGGCCGGCTTGCCGCCGTACTGGATTGGTATATTGCTGCTGATCGTGTTCGCCATTGACCTGCGCTGGTTTCCGGTCGTCGGGGGGACCAGTCTGTGGGGAACGGTTTTGCCCGCTATCACGCTGGCGATTCCACTTGCAGGGTTTTTAGGCCATGCCATTCGCGGGGAGTTTGAACGGAATCTGCAACAACCGTTTGTTTTGTCTGCACGCTCGCGAGGGATGAGCCTGGCGGGAGTACGGCTGCGCCATGTGCTGCGTCATGCACTGATCCCCGCCATCACCCTCAGCGGTTGGGCGATTGGTAACCTGCTTTCCGGTGCGGTGCTTGTAGAGGCGGTGTTTGCCCGTCCAGGACTGGGAAGTGTGCTGGTCAACGCGGTGAGTAATAAAGATTTTGCACTGGTGTCGGGCATCGTGATTCTCATCAGCTTCCTGTACATCGTCATCAACCTGGTGGTCGATCTTATCTCCCTGATCATCGATCCCCGCCTGAGAGGTCGGTCATGACAACTCATCTTTCTGATTACGCCGGCGTGAAAAACCCGGTGACGTCCAGAACCTTCATCGGCACCGTACCGTTTTCCGTGCTGTTGGCGGCAATTGTGGCGCTGTTCTTTATCGTCGCGGCGATCGCCCCGGCATGGCTTGCGACGTACGATCCCTTTAGCACAGACCTCACGCGGGCCTTACAGCCGCCGTCGCTGACAAGTTGGCTGGGTACGGATGATATTGGCCGCGATCTTTACAGCCGGATTATCTGGGGGACCCGCCTGTCGATGCTGATTGGCCTCGGTGCTATGGCGATTGCAATGTCTGGCGCGATAGTGCTCGGGTTTAGTGCCGCATTGGGTCCACGCTGGCTGGCAGAACCGGTTAACCGACTGCTGGAAATTCTGCTGGCGTTTCCTACGTTGTTGCTGGCACTGCTGTTTGTCGCGCTGCTGGGACCTTCAGCCAGTAGCCTGTTGATCTCTGTGGGGATTGGCACTGCGCCCGGCTATGCACGACTGGTGCGGGCGCAGGCGTTGCAGGTGCGGCAATCCGGCTATGTTGAAGCGGCTCGCGCACTGGGTCATCCCTGGCATCATCTGTTCCTGAACCATATCGCGCCGAATGTTTTCCGCCCGCTGTTTTCACTGGTGGCATTGGGGATTGGGCAGTCCGTGGTCTGGGCGTCAGGATTGTCATTTTTGGGTCTGGGTGCGGTTCCGCCATCTCCTGAGTGGGGCGCGCTACTGGAAGCGGGAAAAATTAACGTCACGGTCGCATGGTGGCTTGAGGTCTTACCGGGCATCGCCATTGTGCTGGTGGCATTGTCATTCACGCAAATTGGCCGCTTTATCCAGCAGCGGACTGAAGGGGAGACGCGCTGATGAGTGATAACAACGTTTTTGAGGTGCACGACTTGCAGGTATGGACAGCCAGCGATAATGCGCCAGCGCGCCACATCGTGAAAGACGTCAGTTTTAACCTGCAACGCGGACAATGTCTGGCGCTGGTGGGGGAATCGGGATCCGGGAAAAGCGTCACGGCACGTGCATTGGTCGGGTTGGCAGGCGATAAGCTTCGGGTAGAAGCCGGGACGCTAAAGCTTCAACAGGAAGATCTGCGTGGCCGTAGCGATCGCTGGTGGCGGAAGATCCGTGGCAAGAAAGTGGGGGTCATTTTGCAGGATGCGTTGGTTTCCCTCGATCCCCTGCGCCCGGTGGGTAAAGAGATCGCCGAAGCGCTCGCGCTCCACGGCTGGGGAACCGCCGCAAGCCGTCAGGAAAAGGTGCACGCATTGCTGGAAGAGGTAGGCGTGCCGGAGGCCGCTTATCGGGCGGGGCAGCGCCCGGATGAGTTGTCTGGTGGATTGCGGCAGCGCGCGCTGATCGCCTCGGCAATTGCGCTACATCCTGACGTGTTGATTGCCGATGAGCCGACCACCGCGCTGGATGTCACCGTACAGGCCCAGGTGCTGGACGTACTGCGACAGATGCTTGATCGCGGCACCAGCATTATTCTTATCAGTCACGATCTGGCGGTGGTCGCGAAGATTGCTGACCAGATACTGGTGATGCAGGGTGGCAGCATTGTTGAGGCCGGGACCGCTCAGGAGGTTCTCGAGCGGCCACGTCACGCCTATACACGCGGTTTGGTTGATGCGATTCCGAGTGAACACACAAAAGGGCAACGACTTTCCCATGCCCCGGCAGTGCGTATCACCGAACCGCTGCGCGTCAGTGTGCCAGACGATGAAGTTCTGCTGGAAGCCAGCCATATTATTAAGCGTTTTCGTGGACGCACGGCGCTTGCGGATATCTCTTTTACCCTGAGACGCGGTGAGACGCTGGGTATCGTCGGGGAATCGGGATCGGGCAAAACCACCTTGTCGCGCATCGCTCTGGCGCTGGAATCAGCGGATAGCGGTGAAGTGCGGTTTCGTGGTCAACCCTGGAGTCAGGCTTCAGCTGCGAAACAGCGCGAGATCCGTCGGCAGATCGCTGTGGTTTATCAGGACCCGCTTTCGTCTTTTGATCCGCGCTGGCGTGTCGAAGATATCCTGCTGGATGCCATCGCTCTGGATCGTCAGCCCCTGAACCAAACGCCGCGAGAGCGAGCCATCAGTCTTCTTGAGTCAGTTGGGCTCGGTGCAGAACATTTGCATCAATGGCCAGCGCGGATGTCAGGCGGCCAGCGTCAGCGTGTCGCCATTGCTCGCGCCATTGCGGCCCACCCGCAAATCATCGTGCTGGATGAAGCGGTATCAGCACTAGACGTCACCATACAGGCGCAAATCCTCGATCTGCTGACGGATCTCCAGACGCAACTGGGCGTCAGCTATCTGTTTATCTCGCATGATCTCGGCGTCATCCACCATATGAGCGACCGGGTCCTGGTGATGCAAAACGGACTGGCTGTGGAGCAGGGCAGCGCCGATGCGATTTTCAACCATCCGCAACACCCCTATACCCGCAAATTACTTGCCTCGCTGCCCCGTTTGGGTGTGGCTGAACCTGCCTGAAAAGGCTAACGGAGCAAATATGTCTCGTGAACTGATTTATAACGGATTTCTCCATCTGACGCCGAATCATCACAGCCATGGCTACTGGCGCACGCCGGAGGGCCAGGTGCAGTACAGTTACAATCAGCTGGATGCCTATGTCAGAACCGTTAAGACGCTGGAAAAAGGGTTGTTTGACACGCTCTTTATTGCCGATGTGGTGGGGGTTTACGACATTGAATATGGCGATGGCAAAACCACCATCCGTGCAGGCACGCAATTCCCGGAACCTGACCCGATTACCATCCTCTCGGCATTGGGGCTGGCAACCGAGCATTTGGGGCTGGTTGTCACCAGTAACGTGATTCAGGCTCATCCCTTCTCTTTTGCCCGGCAGATCTCCTCGCTGGACGAGTTCACCCGCGGGCGTATCGGTTGGAATATTGTTACCTCCTACTTATCAAACGGTTTTCGTAATTATGGCTACGACGAGATCGTGCCACATGATGAGCGCTATGTCTGGGCGCAAGAGTATCTCGACGTCGTCTATAAACTTTGGGAATTGTCATGGGAGGAGGGCGCGGTGCTGCACGATCCGGCCACCAATCGCTTCTTCGATGCCGATAAAATTCACAAAATTAATCATGCAGGCAAGCGCTACCGCGTTGAAGGTCCTCATATTGTCGAACCGTCACCGCAGCGCAGCCCGGTGTTCTTCCAGGCGGGAAATTCGGAAGCCGGTCGCCATTTTGCCGCGCGCAATGCTGAAGTGACCTTCCTGCCATCACAAACGCCAGAGACCACGCGCAAAGATATCGCGCGTCTCAACCAGGATGTGGTGGATTACGGGCGGCAGCCTGATGACCTGAAAAAGCTGGTGATGCTGTCGACGGTGATTGGTTCGACGGAAGAAGAAGCGAAACGCAAGCAGCAATATCTGTTTGATAATATCGATATCAATGCCCTGCAGGGCTTCTACAGCGGAGGTTCTAGTATCGATCTGGCGAATATTGATCCCGATACGCCGTTAACCGAACTGAGCCGTCGTGAAGAGTTTAGCCAACATATGCGCTCAAAGTTCCGCATCGCGGTGGATGCGGATTATGGTCAGGGCAGGGTGCTGACATGGCGTGAGTATTTAATCAAACACGCCTTGTTGCCGGGCCGTTTCGCGGGAACACCGGAGCAAATTGCCGACAAAGTTCAGCAGTTTGCTGATGCCGGTGCTGATGGTTTTAACGTTGTGCCGGTCACCACCCTGGGATGGTGGGAAGAGTGGGTCGAGCATGTGGTTCCGGTGCTGCAAAAACGCGGTCTGGCGCAAACGTCATATCAACCGGGGACGTTGCGTGAAAAGATTTTCAGGAAAGGAAGCAAACTACCGGACTCTTATCCGCAGCGAAAATTGTTTCTCAGTTGAGATGGATAAAGCGACCAACGTTTGCTGCAGAAAAGCAGGACGTATTTAGCGTCCTGCCATACTGAAGTTACATGCATCCTTATTGGTGATTTCGTGGTGAAGAGGCAGGCATCGTCTTAACAAGGGCGCATTGTTACCGCCTGAATTCACGGGAATATTCATTCCTGATATTTCATAAGTTTTTTTTATTCTTTGTTTCACTCACCTGGATATGGGAGCGTAGCAGGTATTTACGCACGCTGATTTTAAAGGATTTTTATGAGCAACCAAAAATCAACACATAAGAAAAAAATATTAACAACTGCGTTTCTGGCTACGCTGCTGGTTTCCGCCGCCGCCAGTGCCGATCAGCTAGCGGATATCAAAGCCGCCGGTGAAATTAAAGTCGCCACCTTCGATGCAAACCCTCCGTTCGGCTCTATTGATGCCAACAGTCATGAACTGGTGGGCTATGATGTAGACTTCGCCAAAGCCCTTGCTAAATCACTGGGCGTGAAGCTGAAATTGGTCGCCACCAATCCGGCTAATCGCATCCCGCTGTTGCAATCTGGCAAGGTTGATTTGATTGTTGCCGATATCACGATCACCCCGGAACGCGCCCAGGTTATCGATTTCTCCATCCCCTATTTCGTGACCGGTCAGCAGTTCCTTGTCCCGGCAAAATCACCTGATCAGCTGGATAAGTACAGCCATGCGCGTGTTGGCGCGGTGAAGGGCACCACCGGTGAGCAGGCGTTGCATCAACGTTATCCGCAGGCCAGGGTTCTTGCCTATGACGATATTCCGCTGGCGCTGACAGCGTTGCGTAACGGTAATGTTCAGGCGATCACGCAGGACAGCACTATCCTTGCCGGACTGCTGGCGGCGGCACCGGATAAGGCCAAATTCAAAATCCTGCCGACGTTGCTGAGTAAAGAAGAAATTGGCGTAGGTGTTAAAAAAGACCAACCGGCGTTGTTGAAAGCGATTAATGATGAGTTGCTGGCGCTGGAGAAAAATGGTCAGGCGGCGCAGATTTACAACTCCTGGTTTGGTCCAGGAACGCCAGCACCGTCACCCCGTAACTTCAGGATTGAAGCGAAGTAAACGCCCATGTTCCTCATGACATCTGTATCCGCGGCACCGGCTGCGGATTTTTCACATCTGCAACAAGCCAGCGTCACCTTCCGTCATGCCGGTAAGCGTTACGGCGACCGTCAGGTACTCAGTGGTGTGGATTTGCATATTGAGTCGGGCGAAGTGGTAGCGATCATCGGGCCTTCCGGCTCGGGTAAATCGACACTGATTCGTCTGATCAATCCACTGGAAAATCTTAGTGAAGGTGAAATTTTGGTCGATAACCGTCCCACGGCGGACTTGTCGGGCGCGGGTTTACGTCAGTTACGTAGTCGCATCGGTTTTGTGTTCCAGCAATTTAATTTGTACGCACATCTGACCGCTTTACACAACATCAGCGTGCCACTCCAGGTGGTGCATGGCTGGAAAAAAGCCGAAGCGCAACAGCGGGCCTACGAGTTACTGACCCATGTCGGACTGGCGGATAAAGCATCGCACCTACCTTCCCAGTTATCCGGTGGTCAGCAACAGCGTGTGGCGATCGCCCGGGCGCTGGCCTCGTCGCCGCAAATCATTTTGTTTGATGAACCAACCTCGGCGCTAGACCCGGAGATGATTGGTGAAGTGTTGCAGGTGATGAAATCACTGGCGCAGAGTGGCATTACCATGATTGTGGTGACGCACGAAATGCAATTTGCACGTGAGATTGCCAATCGGGTGGTTTTTATTGATGGAGGGGAGATCCTTGAAGTGGCATCCCCGGAAAGTTTTTTCCGTCAACCGACCCATCCGCGTGCTCAACGCTTTCTGAAAAAAGTGTTAGATCCCCTGCATCAGGACTTTTTCTCATGAAGCTGCATTTCGACTGGCATGGTGTGCTAAGCGGGCAGCCTTTGCAGTGGATCCTTAGTGGCTATGTGACCACGCTATGGGTCAGTGTCATCGGTGCATTACTGGCAACGATGCTGGCTGTGCTGCTGCTGTTCCTGCGTCTCAGCGGCAATGCGTTCGCGGTACGTGGTGTGGCGCTGTGGGTTTCCCTGTTCCGCAATACCCCGATTCTGGTCCAGTTTCTGTTCTGGTATTTTTCCGCCTGGAATCTGCTGCCGCGCGTATGGCGCGACTGGATCAATGCAGACCATCCCGGCGCGTTATTACCTGGTGACGTCAGTTGGCTGACGCCGGAATTTCTCTGCTCCGCATGGGGGTTAGGGGTGTTTATCTCCGCCTTTCTGCTGGAGGAGATCAGCGCCGGGTTAGCTGCCGTACCGGACGGGCAGCGCGAAGCGGCGATCAGTCAGGGATTTTCAACCGCAACCGCGCTGCGCTGGATATTGTTGCCACAGGGGCTGGTGAATGCCTGGCAGCCGATAACCGGTCAGTACCTGAATTTGATGAAGCTCTCGTCGCTCGCCAGCGGGATCGGTTTTGCTGAACTGACCTATCAGGTACGTCAGGTAGACAGTTATAACGCCCATGCGCTGGAAGCCTTCGCGGTGGGAACAGTGTTATATCTGGTCACCGGCGTGCTGATGGGATTTGCCCTGGGATTGCTGGGACCTGGCCGTCGCCTCATGGGAGGTGAACCATGAATGGCGGCTTGCACGTTATCGTCGATAACCTTGAGTATTTACTGTGGGGCAATCTCGCCAACGGCGAACCAGGCGGAGTATCACTGACCTTATTAATGGCTATCGGTGCCGCGCTGCTGGCATTTCCGGCAGGTATTGCGCTAGCGTGCATCGCCTGGCGATTCCGTGGGCCGGTGCGCTCACTGCTGTTTCTGTGGGCTGAGCTTATTCGAGGCATCCCGCTGATCTTTGTGATCTTCTGGCTATGGTATTTGTTACCCGCGCTGACCGGTAGCGATATGCCGGGCGACCTGACCGTGACGCTGGCGCTGGCCTGGTTTACGGCGGCCTCGGTGATGCATAGTGCGTTAGCCGGACTGCAGGCATTACCGCAGGGGCAACATCAGGCGGCGCAGAGCCAGGGATTCTCAGTCAGTCAACTGTTATGGCATATCCTACTACCACAGACGCTGCGCAATATTAAACCCTCGCTGGTGGGCATTGGCATCAACCTGATCAAAGATACCTCGCTGGCTTTTATCCTCAACGTACCGGAGCTGACGACGCTGGCAGGTCAGGTTAATAACCGGGTTCAGGTTTATCCTGCAGCGTTGTTTGTGTTTACCGGATTGGTTTATTACCTGTTATGTACCGGGCTGGCACAGCTGGTACAACGGCGTGGAGTGAGGTAATGGGTATAGCGGCGGATGAGCTGGCCAGTGATTGCAGTGGCATATCCCTTACTCCCGAGCCAAACTCCACTTTAAAATCCAGTCACAAAAAAGACCGAAAGATTCGGTCTCCTATGGCCCAACTCAATGGCGTCCTCAGCCGGGAGACCCGGAAAAAGGACGATAAAGCGGATATTTCAATATAGCCAGAGGGGGCGGCCAAAACATTTTATGCAAAGTACAGTCCGATCCCGGCACAGAAAAGCATGAGGTGAACTGCCGGTAATAGAAGGAAATGGGGAGGGGGCGCGGGAAACAGATCAGGCTGCCACAAACACTCCCTAGCGTGAGAAAACGCGGATAAGGCTACAATTTTTTACATCGACTGATGCTGATATTCTGGATCAACTCCCTTCCGCTCATTCGGCTTCACTCTGCAGTTAAGGCGTCTTGCGCTTATCATGGCCGCTGGCCACAGCCAGTATGAACAAAGGTTCAGGCGCGTTCTGCAGCCCGGGTAAACGGCACCGGATTCGACCTGACGGCATCGCTGCTGACTCAACAGCAAATCTTAAAAGCTGAGAGTTTAAGCTGTTCATCACGCTGAATTTATCTTTGCAGAAAACCTCTGATATAGTTCGTTTTTCTCTCTGTACTGACACACGGAAATGCTGAATATCACCGAATGGATCCCCGACGGGATAAAGAAAAATAAGGTGGCTATGTGGCTCATTGGCACGGCGGGAATGATGACCGTCGCGGTTGCCGGAACCTACGAAGCCCTGAACGTCACTACCCTGACCGAAATGAGGGGGAGGATAGAGGGCCTCGTTCAGCAAAATCAGCGCCTGACGCAGGACCTGCAGGTTCTGCAGGCGCGCTATGATAACGCGATGACCAGCCGGGATGACGACATCAGTAAAAGGATCAGCGACATGTCCTCTGTCTGGCGGGACAGCATGAGCAATTTGAGCGCGCGGTATGAAAACGCGCTCAAAGAAAATCAGGATCTGAAAAACGCGCTCAGCGCTGCAGACAGCGGAGAACGCCGGCGGGCTGCAGAACTGAAAGAGTCCAGACTTGGCGCACTGAATGCTGCGCTCCTGTCAGACAGCAACCGGATTACTGAAACGCACAAGGAGCTGTATGACACCAGCGCCACCGCGGCCTACTACCAGAAAGAATGTGAGAAGAATGACGGCGGCGCTTTCTCCAATACCTGTGAAATGGCCTCGAAGTACGGGTCACAGGCGGCCTCACTTCGCGAACAGATAGGCTCGCTGGAAAAGAACGCTGAAATCCTTAACGAGCAGATCCTTGCGCTGGACGGCAAAGGATAAGAAAGAGATCCGAACTAACGTCTGTCAGATCAGCATCATCGAAGGCGCAGTCCGGGCAGGGAAAGGGGAAAAGCCTTTACGGGCACCTTACGCCAGACAGGCACTTGGGCTGAAACGGGATCGGCTCAGCCATGGAGGGGATTCGCATCTTAGCCAGCATCCGGATCCGCAGCGGATGGCATGACCATTTCCCTCCCGTTAGCCCCGTGAAACACCGGCGCACGGCAGCAGCTGCTGCGCGGCCTCATCCGCTTCCATGGAGAGCGGCACGCCGAGCTGGCGTGTGATGTCCAGCGCAAACACCCGGGTATACCACTCGGCGGACTTCGCATACTTGAGCCCCATCAGCGTCTGAATGACCTTCTGCGGCACCGTGTGCTGTATTAGGTGCATGACAAACGAGTCCCTGAACGTTTTGGGCGTCACCGGACGGATGGAAAACGTCACGCCGTCGCGCGCGGCGGCCGCAACCGTCTAGGAGATCCAGCAATGCGCTGTATCCTCGCTCTTTAGTCCCGTGGCCTGCTGCGCCGTCGCAAACCATTCCCCTGAGCCGCTGCACAAAGCCCGGATCGGTAAGCCGCCCCGCTCCGCCTGCTGCTGCTCCTTCGTGGGGCGGTCTCGCCGGCGGCTGCGGCTGCGCGCGGCCTCCTCGAGCCGGCGCTGCTTGAGCGTCCTCAGCACCACGAACGGCGAGCTCAGCGGCGCGCCGCTGAGCGGATCGTCCAGCACGAAGTCCTCTCTGGCCAGCGGCAGGATTTCGTTCAGCCGGCCGCCGGTGTTCCACTGGGTGCCGATAAACAGGCGCTTTTTCAGGTCGGCGACCTTCGACAGCAGCACGGCCACCTCGGGGGCGAGCAGGTAGCGGGGCATGTCGGTGCCGTAGGCGGCAGCCAGGTTGCGCAGGGCCACCGCGCTGCCGTAGTCAAAATAGCGCGCCGCGCCCAGATCGGTTGAAATGTGACCGATGGCGTCGCTACATGAAATCTGCACGACTTCCCGGGGTAAAGTGTAAAGTGCCCAAACTTTTAATCTCCGTTGTCTGGCGGTGTGGAACGTATTTCCCCTGTCTGTCCAGCGAAAACCACGGAAATAAATCGACCCGCTGAGGATCCGTTTTCGATCCGTTTTTCGGATTTTCTCCCGTATATGGAGAATAACCCGGACGCCAGGAAATAAAAAGGCGCGCCCCGGGGGACCTTGCGGGCGCATAAAAGAAGGTAACCCACTCGTGAAAAGGTGGTTTATGTTAATTTAAGTGCTGATGAGTGATCATACTGAATTATTTACTGTCAGAGATGATGTTTCACTCCACCCTGCGCAGAATGAGGCTTTTCGCAACAAATCTGTACATGGGGCAATGCTGACTTGACGCTCAGATTATCTCTTCTGCATCAACCGCTGCTCTTCTAATATTATAAACATATCAATAAGTTTCTATAAAACTAATTTACATATCAGCCAAAGAGTTTAGTGTTGGCCTGTTTTATCTGTGATGTAAGTACTGATGCCACCACTGCTTCAGAAAACCTGAAAAGTGGCCATTATTCAATGGCTCATTGGTAGTGAAGCAGATGCAATCAATCGCCTCATTTTGGGTTTCAGACTGGCAAAAATTTAAGAGGAAGAGAACGGATGTCTACAGAGTTTATTTCCCAGCACTACGATATTAGCGTAAAGAATGTTTGCGTGAACGTGGCGGCAATTCACCGATCAGGAAAACGTGAGCCTGTTGTTTTTCTACACGGTTTTGGTTCAACCAAAGAGGACTATGCTGATATCGTTCGCTACGCCGAGTTCTATGATCACCCTTTCCTTGCTTATGATGCGCCGGGCTGCGGTGAAACCGAGTGCGAGTCGCTGAGCGCTATTTCTATTCCTTTTCTGGTTGAAACTGCGCTGACGATGATCGCTGAACTTGGGTTTGAGCAGTTTCATCTGGTTGGCCACTCTATGGGCGGCCTTACCGCTTTAATGCTGGCTCATACCCATCCCGAACGTGTGCTCAGCTTTGTAGATATCGAAGGGAATATTGCGCCGGAGGACTGTTTTCTGAGCCGTCAGGTGATTGACTACCCGGAAGAGGATGACGTTCGCTTTTTCGATGACTTTATCAGCCGCACCCGACACTCTCCGGCCTGGTCAAGCGCCCTGTATTCAGCCAGTCTCCGACACAAAGTTCGCGCCGGTGCGGTGAAGCATATTTTTAAATCTATGGTGGACTATTCTGACCATGCGGAACTGATGAGTAAGTTCCTGAATCTGCCTTTCCCAAAAATGTTTATGTATGGCGAACAAAATGCTTCCCTAAGCTACCTTGACTACATTCAGGCACGTGGCGTTACGCTTGCTGAAATACCGCATTGTGGCCATTTTCCTATGTATTCCAACCCGGTAGAAATGTGGCGCATGATCAGTAAGCACCAGCAGTCAGCCGAAGCTCTGAGCCGCTAAAGGGTTGCCCTTGATGCGATGGGTAAGGCATCGCATCAACTTACCTCTGGCATTTCAGCCCCTTTTTTTGAAACTAATGTCGGCGGCGCGATCGGTGCGCCGCAGGTAGAAGAGAAGGCGGTAGTGGGATATGGCAAACTGCTTTATGTGGTGAGCTAGCGACACAGGAAGAGGCTTACGCCTCTTCTTTTTCTGCTACTTAAGCGCTTCGCAAAACTCAATGATTAACTGACAGGCTTTTTCCAGCGAGTCATTATCAATGGCGTAGGCGATGCGAATATAAGGCCC
This sequence comes from Pantoea sp. B270, assembly GCF_018726825.1. NCBI lineage: Bacteria > Pseudomonadati > Pseudomonadota > Gammaproteobacteria > Enterobacterales > Erwiniaceae > Pantoea > Pantoea sp. B270. The sequence goes on along the minus strand of NZ_JAHCSX010000004.1, from coordinate 22,723 downwards.
TAGGCCAAATGCACTACCATGCACAACGGATACACCTTTTTCTTCCAGCAATGCGGTTGCCACATCTTCATCTGTTGCCAGATACTGTCCCGCTGCAGATGTTTTGCCAATCAGCGCGCGACAGTCTGCAAAGGCATAAAATGCGCCCTGTGGCGTGTCACAGTGTAGGCCGGGTGCGCTGTTCAGCATATGGACCATTAAATCGCGGCGTGCTGAGAATGCCTGCCGTGACGTCGTGAGAAAATCACGTGGACCGGTCAGCGCGGCCAGCGCGGCATGCTGTGAAATGGAGCTGGCGCCTGAGGTCTGTTGCCCCTGCAACTTCTCCATCGCGCTAATCAGCCAGCGCGGCCCTGCGCAGAACCCGATACGCCAGCCGGTCATGGCCCAGGCTTTCGATACGCCGTTCATCGTCAGAGTGCGATCTCTGAGCGCCGGCACAACCGCCGCCATCGTGGCAAACTCGATGTCATCAAATATGAGATGCTCATAAATATCATCCGACAGGATGAGAATTTGCGGATGTCTGAGCAAAACATTTCCCAGCGCCGCCAGTTCGTCACTGCTGTAGACCGCACCGGTTGGATTGGAGGGCGAGTTCAGAATAATCCAACGCGTACGCGGCGTTATTGCGGCCTCCAGTAAGTCAGGCGTGATCTTAAAGCCGCTCTCCTGCCCACAGGCCACCGTAACGGGTGTTCCACCGCACAGCTGAACCATTTCCGGATAACTCACCCAGTAAGGCGCCGGGATAATGACTTCATCATCGTCATTCAGCGTGGCGGCCAAGGCATTATAAATGACCTGTTTTCCGCCATTACTGATAAGGGTTTCCTGCCAGCTGACGTCAAGCCCGTTATCCAGCCGGAATTTGTTCACTACGGCCTCGCGTAACGCCCTAAGTCCGGCTACCTGAGTATAGCGGGTGTGGCCATTCTGAATCGCCATCATCGCTGCAGCGCAAATATGCTTTGGCGTCGGGAAATCCGGCTCCCCGGCGCTCAGTGAAATGATGGCCCGCCCCTGCTCCTTAAGCTCTGCCACCTTGTCCATGATGCGATAGGTGGCGGACGGCTTGCCGTGCTCCAGGTAGCGGTTAAGCTGCTGCGATGTTGTCATTGGGTTCTCCAGTGCGCCAGGCTCATCAGGTCAACCGTGGTGCTGCCAGCTTCCAGTTTCTGCATCATGGCCTGCTCTTTTGCCTCACGTTGCTCAGAAGCCTCAAGCACGCGCGCCACTTCCTGCGCCGGAATAACGACAATGCCATCATCATCGGCAACGACCAGATCGCCGGCCGCGACGGAAATACCGGTAAAGCTGACAGGTTCGCCAACCGATTTGTAGCTCGCCTTAATCGTGCCGCGTACCGCGATGCCGCGCGAATAAAGCGGAAAGCCGCGTTTCTGTACGGCGGCGATATCCCGCACGCCACCATCTATAATCAGGCCTTTGACGCCGGCCGCCTGCGCGGCGACCGTCAGCACTTCGCCCCAGTAGCCTGCGATGAAGTTATCCGTTGTCACAACCAGCACGCTGCCCTCTGGCACTTTTTCCAGCGCGAGATGCAGTGCCAGGTTATCTCCTGGAGAACAGGCAAGCGGATAAGCAGGTGCCGCGACACCCATGCCACGCCAGACCGCCTTGATTGCCGGGTCTGCGGCACAATTCAGGCCAGAAGCTTCAAACAGCGTTGAGCTACCCAGCTGCAGCGCGCGTTGTGCCTGCTCTTCTGTATAATAACGTGACATTATGCTTTCCTCTGCAGCAGGTGATAGCCCAGTTCTTCGCGCGCCTGGCGCAGTGATTTACCCTCGGCAAGTGCCTGACGGATGGCTGACTCTGTTTTTTCAATCTCATGCGCCACGTGAGCGACCTCTTCAGCCCTGCTGCGCGGGACAATCACTACGCCGCTGGCGTCCGCCACAACGACGTCGTTCGCTTCCACGCGTGCCGTGCCGATCGATACCGGCTGGTTAATAGCATTGACCTGCACGCGGTCTTTGCCGGTACGCATAAAGCGGCCTTTTGAGAAGATCGGATATCCGTCACCTAACGCTTTATGCACGTCACGACATACGCCATCAATAACGGTGCCCGCGATACCTTTGCTGCCGGCAAGCTGCGTCATGATATCGCCCCAGACCGTACAGTCGGTGCGGCCGTTGTTATCAATGACAACCATATATCCGGCAGGCACATCATCGATAAAATCGCCCACTGTACCGGGAGGATTGCTGGCGGGCTCGTAGCGTACGGTATAGGCAAAACCCACGACAGCTTGCCTGTAGTTATCAAGCGGCATGACGCCGAAACACTGTCCGCTCAGTCCGAGTTTATCGAGTGCGTCAGAGACGCCTGCGGTATCGAGTCCTTTGAACAATTCGAGGAGCTGCTTTTCTGTTTCGCTCATGCCTTTTCACCCTGGTTAATTGCTTCAAACTGACTGTCATGCATGACTTCCGCTACTGAACGGCCTGCGCGCACGGCGGCTACCATACCGTTCTGGCGATGCGCGATTTTTTCAGCCAGCGTAATAACGTCTTCAATGCGTTCTGCGGGAATAAAGACCGTTCCGCAGCGGTCAGCGATCACATAGTCATTTTCTTTTACCGTGACGCCCGCCATGGTGACCGGACTGCCGGAATCAAGCTGTATGACACGATTACGGGCGCTGATCATGGTTATGCCGCGACCATACACCGGATAGCCAATCTCCTCGCTGCCTTCAATGTCCCGGCTCATGCCATCCAGTACCGAACCACGAACGTTTTTACCCTTTGCCGCGTTCGCAATGATGTCTCCCCAGCAGGAAATTCCCTCTTTACCGCCGGCAATGACCAGCACGCGATCGTCGGTGGTGATCGCATCAATGACAGGTGTAATGAGATGAACGGTGGGCCTGGCATCGGTTTTAGGCCCAAGCTGAATCGTGCTGGCGCGTCCCACGATTTTTGGACAGTTCCAGAGCGGGCGAAGGCCGTAGGTGGCTCCAGTAAGCGCCAGGAAATCAAGGGCATCAGAAACCGTATTGGTATCAAGGCTGGCAAGTCTGTCGAGCAGAGAATGAGATGACATTACGTTATCCATAGTGTGGTTGATTTAACCACACTATTGAACGACTATGCTGATAGGTAAAATCTTTAAAGAAGATAGTTTTAATATTAAAAATATATTGAGGGGCTATGATAAATTTTCGCATTTTACGGCACATGTGGCTGTTCCTTGCCGTCGCCGAGGAGAAGCATTTTGGCCGCGCGGCTAAACGACTTGGCATGACCCAGCCCCCGCTGACGCAACAAATCCAAGTGCTTGAGAATTCGCTAAAAATTCAGCTGTTTGACCGGTCCCGGAAAGGGGTACAGTTAACGCCTGCTGGCCAGGCAATCCTGCCCGCTGTGAAAAAGTTTGCCGGGCAGGTTGAGCGCCTCGAACTGGCTATACGCGAAGCAATTGCCGGTCATACCGGTATTCTTACTGTCGGGGCTATCAGTACAGCCATGCTTGATGTATTGCCGGCTTACCTGGAAAAAATGAAGAAAGTGGCACCCGAACTGACCATCTCGGTGAAAGAAATAGACAGCGCTGAGGCCATACCTTTACTACAAAGCGGAGACATTGACCTGGCATTTGCGCGCCTTAGCGGCGAACTCGGCAATGACATCGAGTCCTTGCCGCTGGCCAGCGATAACCTAGTCGTTGCCCTGCCTCATGATCACGATCTCGCCGGGAAGAACAGTGTTGCACTTGATGCCTTAAGTAACGAAGAGTGGGTTATGTTTGCCCGACATCTCAGCCCGGTGTTTTTTGACAGCATCACTGCCGCCTGCCGATCACGGGGTTTTTCGCCACGAATTATTCATGAAGTACGTTCGGTAGCGTCCCAGATTGCTTTCGTAAGCTGCGGACAGGGTATAGCGCTCGTTCCTTCTTCGCTGGAACGTCTGTCCCCTGCAAACGTTGTAACTCTTCCGCTTGATAACAGGATCAATGTGATCACAACTGCTGCTGCCTGGTCCAGCGCCAGAAAAAATCCTTCTGTAAGTATGTTTATTGAAGTGATAAAACAGCTTCAATAGTGAGATTAAATCGTTTGATTTAAAGGAGTATTTAAAAGCAGCAGACTCTCAGCTCTCCCCATTACCTGACAAAATACTAACAGACTGAATTGCAGCTATAGACAGAAAGTTTTCAACTACACGACTTCTATTACTATGATTCCAGGCTGCGGCGAAACCAATGACCGGGGCCGGCGGCCGGACCTGCTTGAAGCAGACGCCAGCTAGTCTGAACTGCATCATTGACTCGGGCACGAGAGCGACGCCCAGCGCGGCAGCTACTAACGTAAGTATTGATACTATATGAGGAGCCTCCGGCCCTTCAACCGGATCGAATCCTGCATCATTACAGGCCTGTAACGATGCCTCCCGGAGGCTGGCACCCACCTCAACCGGTGTGAGAATAAAGGATTCAGACTTCAGTAAATGTAAGTCAAGCTTCCCTCTTTTACCTGCCAGAGGATGATTACCCGGAAGAGCAAGCACCAGTTTTTCCTTTAACAGATACGAAAGTGCAATACTTTGCGGAACGTGTCTGGCGGGACGTAAAAAAGCCACGTCCAGTCTTTTTGCTTCAAGTTCGGCAATCAAATCAGAAGAGTTAGCTTCAGTCACAGTGAGATCGACTTCGGGAAAACGGTGCTTAAATGTGTTTATCGTGGCGGAGACTACCGGATTTACTCCCGCCGTCCCGGTAAACCCAAGGTGAAGTCTGCCGGTCTCTCCCATTTCTGCACGCCGGGCGGCTTTAATCGCCACCTCTGCAAGGTTACTCATGGGCCTGACGGCGTCATAAAATGCCCTCCCTGCTTCTGACAATTCCACTCCTTGCCTGCTGCGCACAAACAGAGAAACGTTCAACTCCCTCTCTAGATCTCTGATTTGCATGCTTAGCGGGGGCTGACCAATTCCTAGCCGGGCTGCTGCACGCGTAAAATTTCGTTCTTCAGCCACCATAAGGAAATAACGTATATGCCTGAGTTCCATATATTCCACATATCACAAGGTTGCTATTCATATATTGGACAGATACTAAATGCTATCGTAAGTTTTAGCGAATTTTTAAAACTGAGTATTCACATGACTAAAAGCATTGTAACCTCGGAACGTTCTGTTTCTGCAAATTTGCCAGAATGTGTAAAAGGAGTAGCCTCAGCAGTAATAAAACGCGGTACAAAGGAATATCGGCGTGCAGGCGTTTCGCTTTTCTTACTGGGTTTTTCCAGCTTTTCGCTTATCTACTGCGTTCAACCTTTATTACCGGAATTCACAAGTTCATTTTTCGTCTCTCCAGCCCAAAGTTCGCTGGCACTGTCTTTAACGACGGGATTATTGGCTGTATCCATATTATTATCAGGTGCGCTATCTCAGGCTTTGGGGCGAAAAGGCCTTATGTTTATCTCAATGGCACTGGCATCATTACTTAATATTGCCGCTGCTGTGGTGCCGGAATGGCATCAGCTTTTAGCCGCGCGCGCTTTGGAAGGCATTGTGCTTGGTGGGGTTCCGGCAGTAGCCATGGCATGGCTGGCCGAAGAGATTGAGCCGGCGCACCTGGGTAAAACCATGGGGTTATACGTCGGGGGCACGGCCTTTGGTGCGATGATGGGCCGCGTCGGGATGGGACTGCTGACTGAGTTAACCTCTTGGCGTGGTGCAATGGGAATACTGGGATTGCTCTGCTTAATCTCTGCGGCAGGGTTCTACCTTTTGCTGCCTTCCTCAAAAAATTTCGACAAAAAGCCCGGTATTAATGCTCGTTTTCATCTTAAAGCATGGGGACAGCATTTAAGTAATCCAGTTCTGATTCGGTTGTATGTTTTCGGCTTCTTTCTCACCAGTATCTTTGTAACACTGTTCAATTATGCGACTTTTCGATTGTCAGAAGCCCCCTTTCATTTTAACCCGACTCAAATCAGTTTCATTTTTTGTGCATTTGCTTTTGGTATCGTTTCCTCCTCTATTGCCGGCACTCTGGCTGATAAGTTAGGGAGGAAACTTTTGCTGATCATCGGTTTTAGTCTGATGTTAGCAGGTTCGCTTTGCACCCTGTCGCCTTCATTAGCGGGCATTGTGGCAGGTATCATTATGGTAACAACAGGCTTTTTTATTTCGCATTCTGTTACTAGCGGTTCGGTAGGCCCGCTTGCAATAACATCAAAAGGGCACGCATCTTCTCTGTATCTACTGTTTTATTACATGGGATCGAGCATAACAGGTTCGGCTGGGGGATGGTTCTGGCAACTCGGGGGATGGCCAGCGATTGTATATCTGACTGCGGGTATTGCAATTGCGGGAATAGTATTGTCGCTAAAGGCAGTGAGATAAAATAAATTTATAAAACATCATTTTACTCTTACGACTTGTACTAACAGCAGGTTCGCTGCTCCAGATCTTTTGGTGAGCGCATTACCTCAAAAGTGGCCATGCAGCAGGCGCTGTGCCAATACGCGACAATAGCGGCTGGTAAGCTCAGGGTCGAGCCGCAGCTTCGACGAGCGCATCACGGAATATGGCGCGATGCGACAGTCTGTCTGCACATATGCCGAACGGCGTGGTGCAGCTAAATCTGTTTGATAATGAGGTGCAACGTGCTGGCAGCGAAGCCCTGATGAGCCTGATGGCTCGGCGGTGAAAATGGCTGGCGCTGGACGCTTGCCAGTACAGCTTTTATCGGCGTGCTGCTGTTTCTGATCCGCATCGGCACGGCGGAGTCGCTACGCTGGCTGCTCAGCAAGGGACGGGCTGACGAAGCGGAGCGGATTATATGCCGCGTCTACGGCGCAGATTTCGGGCTGGCGAATCTGCCGGATAACTGCGATGGCAAAAAGTTACAGCTCCGGGATCTGTTGCATTCGGGCTACGGTGAACGTATGACGTTCGTTGCTATTTTCTGGACATGCTCCGTCACGCCAGTTTTTGCCGTCTACGCTTTTGCCCCGCGCGTGCTGGAAGCGCTACACCTCAGTGGTGACTGGTGACTGGTGACTGGTGACTGGGCGTCTTGGGGAGCGATCGCCATTACCTTGTTTTTTGTAGTCGGCTACATTCTGGCTGTTCGCGAGGTCAATAGATTAGGCGGCGTAAGTTGCTGATACATAGTTTTCTGTGGTCTGCGCTGTCTTTGGTGCTGCTGGGCTGGCTTAATAACGGTCCCTCTCTACTGATTCTCGTGCTGTTCGGCGTCTATGCACTCTGTATCGGCGGCGTGCAGGTGCTGCAGTTGGTTTACCACAATGATATCTTTCCGACAGAAATCCGCGCCGGCGCGGTGGGCTTTACCGCCTCGCTGTCGCTGCAGAATGCGGGCATTGAAACCACAATGTATATTGCCGCCGCGATTACTTTTACAGTTCTACTGGTTTCTTGGCTTATGGTCCCTGAAACAAAGGATCTCACACTGACCGAAGCCGCCTCTCTGCATGTGAGGGTATCGGTTATCAATCCCTGCCAGCCGGTTTTTACTGAACGACAAAACAAAGCCATTAATACGCAGCGTTGAGTCGTCGCACAGGACAATCGGCTGCTAAAAATGCAGCCGCACCGCCGCGCATAGACACTGGCGGCGTAACTGCTGCGCCTGTCAGGCCGGTATTTGAGCTGACGATAAACGGAAACTGACCCAAATCTTCTTTAAATACTTTCGGCCCTATACACGGCGATGCGGCTGAATTTCTTCTGTCCGCTGTCAAATCTCTCAGTAGATTCCCGCCTAACCTCCGCTGAGAGGTTCTGTCCAGTCCAGCGAACTGTTTACCTCTTTTACCCATACACATAACAAGGTTGACATAAATTTAACGAAGCGAAATAATTTGTATACTGCAAAAATACATAAAAAATACGTTTTAGCCGTGACTGAGCGAGGTTTCTCTCTTTTTCAATGAAAAGCAAATGGGTGCTAATGCTGTTCCTGTCCTTATGCACATTGAGTAGATAGGGAAATATTCTTATCAGGCTGTTAACTGCTAGGGAAAAGCCCCCTAAAAGGGCAAATGAAGGGCAAGCCCTCCGGCCTGGAATCGTGTGAGTAAGGCCAGCCAGCTCGCGCGCTGGAAGCAGAGCTTAGTTTCGGGCGCAGAGCAATATTGAATATGCAGATCGACTATTTAGGAGTTTGTTTAATGGGTATTTCTAGAAGGAAATTGATTATCGGTACGGGCGTGGGTGCTGGCATAGTGGCAGCAGGTGCCGGCGCGTCACTGCTCACTGACAACCTGCCGGCCGCCCCGAATTCTCTGCTGAAAATTGACGCCCTTCCTTCAGACGATCCAACGCCAGGCTGGTTCCACACTAGTCAGAAGCGTTTGCCCAGGCCGGCGCTGGTGGGAGATGCCAGCGCGCCCTGGGTTGTTATCGGGGCAGGTTTTGCGGGGCTGGCCGCGGCGCGCCAACTGGCGCTGAATTTTCCACAGGATCAGGTGATCCTCGTGGAGGCTCAGCAGGTGGGTTTTGGGACTTCCGGCCGCAACGCCGGCTTTTTGATTGATGTGCCGCACGATATCAGCGCGCCAGATTATATCGGCGACAAAACCATTGCGCGTAATATTCTTAACCTGAACCAGACCGGCCAGCGTATCCTGAGAGATCTGGTGGAAGAACATAACATCACTGAAGCGCATATGCGCCATTCGGGCAAATATCAGGCAGCAGTGGAGGACAGCGGTATTGCCGTGCTTGATGCCTATCGCGGTGGCCTGGAAGCGCTTGGCCAGAAATGCAAAATCATTGAAGGTAAAGATTTGCCGGATATATTCGGCACGAAATTTTACCGCAAAGCACTTTACACGCCAGGCACCATTCTTGTTCAACCTTCTGGTCTGGTTAAGGGCCTAGCCGACACGCTGCCGGAAAATGTGGCCCTGTATGAAGAAACCCCGATCACTGCCATCGAGTATGAGCCGCAAATTGTGCTGCATCATGCGACCGGTCGCATCACAGCCAGGAAACTGGTGCTGGCCAATAATGCCTTTGGTACGCACTTCGGGTTCGGCGAACGCACCATTTTTCCGATCTTTACCTATGGCAGCCTGACGCGTCCACTGACTAAAGCCGAGCAGGAGAGCATTGGCGGCCAGGAGTTCTGGGGTATTATTCCGGCCGACCCGTTTGGCACTACCTGCCGTCGCACCCACGATAACCGTATTTTGATCCGTAACAGCTTCAGCTTTAATGAAGACGGACGTCATAAACCCGGCTATACCCAGAAGTATCGTCAGTCGCATCGTCTTTCTTTTGAACGTCGTTTCCCGACGCTCAAAGATGTGCATTTCGAACATACCTGGGGCGGCGGGCTAGGCATGACGCGCAACGGATCGAGCCTGTTTGGCGAACTACGGAAAAATGTTTATGGCGCACTGGGATGTAATGGCCTGGGCACGGTACGCTGTACGGCGATGGGCACCATGCTGGCGGATTGGCTGGCTGGCAAGCGCAATGACACCATTGACTACCTGTTGTCACTGCCTAAACCAGAGTGGAATCCGCCGGATCCGTTCCTGACCATGGGCGTAAACTTTACGCTGCGCCGCGGCATGCACAACGCTGGTCTGGAAGCCTGATCTGAGACATCAGCCTGGAGCCAGCAGCATTTCTTTAGGGACGAAGTTTTTCAGCATGACAGGGATGCCTTTCCAGGCAACATCGGTAGGGCTGGAAGGGATCCGATGTCGTCCGCTTCACTCATCAGCGCCGGGAATGACATGCTGTTACAGTAGGCAATAATGGGCTCAGGTGCCTATGCCTGTGCGTTGGGCATTAGCTCGTCGCGATTATCTTGCCAATATGCTGGCTCGGCATGCTTCCAGTATGCGCTTGTCGTCAAGCTCTATTGTCCATGCACCGAACCTGCTTCCCAGGCACTCTCAGACATTTTATCGATAAGCGTGCCCCGGTGTACTGGCAAAGCGTTCGTTAATTTTCTGCTGCACGAAAAAAATAACGATCAAATTATACTTACCTTAAAGGCAATAAATCACGCTAGGGCTGAACGCGCAGAAGGTTGCGGACCTCAGAGCCGACCGGTAAAGCGGGGTGAAATGCAGGAGCGAGCTGCAAAATGAGAAGCTTGTAAGACAAGTATTAGCATCTTTTCATACAGCGTAAGCACTGGATTAGCAAATCCTGATGTTGATTTTCTCCCGTCTGAGAAAAATTTAAGTGGCAGAGTCGACAAGCAGCCTGGCCTGTTTGGGTACAAAAGGTCACAAGCGGTCATAAAAATGCATCGTTTATCCGAGCCGACTAAAAACTCTCAGCTGAACGGTGTCCACAACTGGACTCAGAAACCACGAATATTCATTGGTCCAAATATCTCTGGATGAATAAACATGGTATGACGACTCAACTGACTAAATAAATGGGCCACCAGGCTGGGGTTTCATACGTATGCAACCGCTGAAAAATTCTGTTATTGATACGCAGGCAGAGCCGCAACCTGATCTTACGGTTGGTTTTCTGCTGATGAATCACTTTACCTTGGCCTCGGTCGCAGGTCTGGCAGAGTCGTTGCGCTTCGCGGCGGATGAATCTTTTTCCAGCCGTCAGATATTTTGCCGCTGGGAATGGATGACCTGCGACAATCAACCAGTTACCGCTAGCTGCGGGTTGCCGGTATCACCGACGGCCAATCTTGATGTCACACGGAACTGGGACTATTTCGTGGTGGCTGGTGGGCTGCTGGAGGAGACGCGCCAGCCTCAGCCCTGGCTGCTGCAGGCGCTGCGCGATCTGCACGCTCGCGGTGTGCCTGTCATCACGCTCTGCAGTGGTGTCTTTGTGGCTGGTAACGCCGGTCTGCTGGATGGGCGCCAGTGCGCAATTCATTTCACAACCCGCGACGAGTTCCGGCTTCGTTTTCCCAAGGCCATTCCGGTGATCGATAAAACCTACATTAAGGATGGCGGCATCATTACCTGCCCTGGCGGCACCGCAATCGACCTGGCGGCGGATATTATTCGCCAGCACTGCGGGCTGGTGCGTTCGCAAAAGGTGCTCAAATATCTGCTGGTAGAAGAGCCTGCGGCGCCGGTGAAAAAACCGCAGCAGAACATCAATGAGCCGGATGTCTATGATAATGAGCTGGTGACCAGGGTGATTGAGTTTATGAAGCATCATCTTGACTCGCCCGCACCGCTGGCGGAAGTCGCGGAATTTGTCGGCGTAAACGTTCGACAGCTCAACCTGATTTTTGCCAGATGCACAGGCTATACGGCTGCGGTGTACTGGCGGCGCATGCGGCTGGAACAGGCGCGCAAGCTGATGGCGGATTCGAGCAACAGCCTCAACGCCATTGCAGGAGCGACCGGTTTCGCTGACGCTTCGCATCTTATCGCCTGGTTCCGCAAACAGTATGGCGAGACGCCGAGCTCGTTCCGTAAGCGTCGGCGCGAAGTCGAACGACTGATCAAGGAGTAGAGCAGGGGCGCTGTTCGCCCCTGCGGTTCACCATGAACTGCGCTTAGACAAATTACCCGTGACCCTGGGTTGAGGCTCATCCAGCGACGCCGCATCTTCAAGGCTGCGCGCTGCCGTTTCCGGCGCCAGGAACCAGGAGACCAGCAGGCCGAAAAAGGTAATGCCTGCAGCGATATACATGGTGTAGCCGATACCAATAGTTTGTAGCGATACCGGTACCAGCCAGGTGCCAACGGCGGCGCCGACGCGCGACATCGAGGTGCCAACGCCTACTGCACCCGCGCGGATCTCCGTCGGGAAAATCTCATTGGGATAAACCAATTGCAGCACCTGCGCACCGCCAATAAAGAGGGCATAGGCGCCGAACATCAGCAGGATGACTATCGACGGCCCGTCACGCAGCAGTCCCAGCAGCAGCAGGGCAAGGCCGGACCAGAGGAAGCTGTGCAGCAGCAGTTTGCGGCGCCCCAGCGAATTCACCAGTCGCGTGGCAATAATACAGCCGACCACAAACAACAGCGTGATAGCGATCGAACCGTATGATGCCCAGTTTCCACTGAGATGCAGCGCTTCCAGCACGCGTGGGGCAAAGGCATAGACGGCGAACACCGGGATCACGGAGCAGGTCCAGAAAATAGTGACAAACGCCATACGCTTGCCGTAACCCGAATGCAGCAGGCTGCCGAACGACAGATGCTTACACTCCGCCTGCTGAGGCAGATTCTTTAGCCCGAAGTCGCGGCCATAGACACGTTGAATAATGGCCTCAGCTTCCTGTTCACGCCCTTTGCTCATTAACCAGCGTGGGGATTCTGGCGTACCAAGACGCACCAGGAAGAGCAGCGCGCCAATAACCGCGGTGCTTGCCAGCGTCAGACGCCAGGCGTCTGGTCCGCCAAAATTCAGAATGGCTTCGCCGGTAAGGTAAGCTGCCGCCGCACCGGCAAACCAGAGAATGGTCAGCGTTGCCAGGCAGGGGCCGCGATAGCGCTTCGGCAAAAACTCAACCAGGAACGCCGTGGCGACCGGATATTCAATGCCAACCGCGACGCCGTTAAGAAAGCGCAGCACAAAGAGCATCTCGCCGCTCTGTACCCAGTATTGCGCCAGTGAGCAGACGATAAACAGCGTCGGACCAAAAAAATAGAGGATCCGTCTGCCGAGCCGGTCGGTCAGTGCGCCGCCGATAAAACCGCCGAAGAAAATACCAATCAGGGCGGATGCAGCGATAAGCCCCTCCCAGAACGTATTCAGTCCGAGTGCAGGTGAAACCTTCGTCATGGCGATGCCGATAATGCTCAGCACATAGCCATCAACGAACGAGCCCCCGCCGGAGCGTACGGTAAGCAGACGATGAAAGCGGTTAAGCGGTACATCTTCAACAGAAACGTGATTAGACATCACAGACTCCTCTTTTTTACCGACGTCGTGACGGCAGTAAGCACCAGAAGCAGATGCTTAAAACGGCCGCAGGGTGCCAGACTCCCTTAAACATGACGTAGGAATTAATATAAGGCGGTTAGGATTATTAACGTTTATCCGGAACTACAGCGGACTCAAAATAAATTAAACAGGCTGGTCAGGTTAATCGCGGCATAAAGTATTACCTCCGGTGCAAAATATTCGGATATTGATGTTCATCTTTTTTTATTTTATTGTTAGCTGAGAGGGCTGAAGCCCTCTCTTTTATAATATTATGACGTCTCGTGCGTGACGCTTTTCGTTTCAGGCGTGCGGGTTGACCACCAGCAGATCAGCGAACCCAGGCTTACCATCGCCGTGCCTTGCCAGAACGATATCGTCAGGTGTGAGCTGAGGATAAAGGCCGCCAGCACAGAGGAAATAATTGGAATAAAGTAGGATGCCGCCGCCAGCAGGTTTACATTTCCATACAGAATGCCGACATTCCAGGCGGCGTAGCCGAAGCCCATCGCCATCGCTGCCAGTGCAAGGTTAATCAGTACCTGTGGCGACACTGCAAATGCCGGCTGCGGCGACAGCAGAAATTTCACCCACAGGGTCAGCGCGGTTAATATAAAAAAAAGTGTGATACCGTTGCTTCCATTGGCGATTTTTTTTGTTACCACACAATATATCGCCCAAATTACCGCACCGCTAAATGCCAGCCCGTAGCTCAGCGGGTTATCCATAATATTTTTGCTGATGTCACTGACTGAAAAAGCCTGCTCGCCACCGAGCACCCGGCATATTCCGACTACGGCAAGCAAAACGCCTGGGATAATAAGCGGACTGGTTTTCTGCCGGTTGACGATTACCGCCAGCACGATCGTCATGCTTGGCCAGAGATAATTCACCATGCCGACCTCAATCGCCTGGCGGCCGTTATGGGTAAAGCCGAGCGACAGCGACAGGCAAAGCTCATAAAGCACAAATAAGATACTGCCGACGATCAGATAACGCCGGGGAAAAGTACGTATTCCAGGAAAGCCTACAGTGAACAGCAGCAGGACAGCGCTACAGCTATAAATCAGCGCTGCGCCGCCTACCGCGCCGAAGCCTTCGCTCACGCTTTTAATCAATCCAACTATGGCGCTCCACAGCACAATGGCGATCAGGCCAATGAGCGTCGCTTTTTTCTGGGGCATAACCCACTACCTCTGTGTCAGCCAAGCTCGCTCGCCGATCCGGTGAAAGAGCCTGTTAAATTCAGGTTAAAACTAGCAACAAACCTATGCCTCCTGACAGCGGCTGTAAATATGCATTAGCTGGTCAGAATGCGGGAATGTGATCCTTATCTGAATTCATTTATAAAATTATTACAGGAATTTATTGAAGATAACTTATTGATTTTATATGTTTAAATAAATTTTCAATGTAAAATTATTCTGTTAATCGGTATTTTCTTTGTATTTTACTTGTATGCAAATTTTTTACGCTGATTGACCTCCCGCGCTGGCCTATGCAAATTGTTTAACATCGTAACCCCCCACGGTTGTGGGCGGACCTGAATAGTACCCTGGAGGCTACTGTGTTGACATTTGATGGTATCTATACCCCGGCGATTACGCCTTATGCAGCGGATGGCAGCATCGATTTCGCTGCCTTTGCAGATGTGCTGGAGTCACTGATTGAAGCGCGCGTACACGGCATTATTATTGGCGGCTCGACCGGCGAATATTACGCCCAGAGCGCAGAAGAGCGTCTGGCGCTGGTAGAACATGCGAGCAAGGTCATTGGCCAGCGGCTGCCGCTCATCGTCGGCACAGGCGCAATCCGCACTGAAGATGCCGTAACGTTCGCCACCCATGCGCGCGATCATAAAGCGGACGCGATTCTGGTCACCTCACCACCCTATGCGCTGCCAACCGAACTTGAAAATGCGCATCACGCGCTGACCGTCGACAAGGCCGCACAGCTGCCGATCATGCTTTACAACTATCCGGGCCGCATGGGCATTTCCATGGGTGAAACCTATTTTAGGGAAGTGAGCCGCTCCGCTAACGTGGTAGCGATTAAAGAGAGCTCCGGCGACTTCAATAATCTGCATCTGCTGGCGTGTCAGTTTCCAAAAATCGCGCTCTCCTGCGGCTGGGACGATCAGGCGCTGGAATTCTTCGCCTGGGGCGCACGCAGCTGGGTCTGCGCCGGTTCAAACTTTATTCCACGCGAGCATGTAGCGCTCTACGCGGCCTGCGTCGTGGAAAAAGATTTTGATAAAGGCCGCAAGATTATGGCAGCAATGATGCCGCTGATGAATTTCCTCGACGGCGGCAAGTTTGTGCAGTCAATCAAATATGGATCGGAGCTGGCTGGGCTGAAAGCGGGCCCGGTGCGCGCACCGCTGCAGGCGCTGGAAGAAGAGGAGAAGGCGCAGTTGCAGGCGGTCATTGAAGGCGTGAAACGTAATGTGGCTGCGGCCACCGCGCAGTAAGGAGGCGGTATGGGTAACATAGCAACGCTGAGCGATGTCGAACGTATCGTCGCGGAAATCGCCTTGCCAGATAAGGCTTTCATTAACGGACGTTTTTGCGCAGCGGCGTCAGGCAAAACACTGACCACCGTTAACCCGGCGACCGGCGAGCCTCTGACGCAGATTGCCGCCTGTGATATCAGAGACGTCAATGCCGCTGTTGAGAGCGCGCGCAAAGTGTTCGAAGCGGGCAGCTGGCACCAGGCGCATCCAGGTGAACGCAAAACTGTCCTGCTGAAGCTCGCTGCGTTGATGGAGCGCGAGCTGGAGTCGCTGGCGGTGCTGGAGAGTCTCGACAGCGGCAAACCGGTCAGCGAATGCCTCGCAGTGGACGTGCCGGAAACCATTCACGTGCTGAAGTGGCATGCAGAAGCGATCGACAAACTCTACGATCACAGCGCGCCGACCGGCAATGGCGCGCTGGCGCTGGTGGTACGCGAGCCGATCGGCGTCGTGGGCTGCGTGCTACCGTGGAATTTTCCGCTGCTGATGCTGGCCTGGAAAATCGCGCCGGCGCTGGCGACCGGCTGTTCGGTGATTGTTAAACCCGCCGAGCAGACCTCCCTGACCGCGCTGCGCGTAGCGGCACTTGCTGCGGAAGCCGGACTGCCGGCCGGCGTGCTGAATATCGTTACCGGCACGGGTAAAGAAGTCGGCGAGTCAATTGGCCTGCATGCCGATATCGATATGGTGAGTTTTACCGGCTCTACCGCGACCGGGCGACGTTTCCTGCGCTATGCCGCAGATTCAAACCTGAAGAAAATTGTGCTTGAGTGCGGCGGGAAAAATCCGGCGGTGGTATTTGATGACGCTGATGATCTCGCCAGCGTGGCGGCTCACGTGCTGAATGGCGCATTCTGGAATATGGGTGAAAACTGCTCCGCCACTTCGCGGCTGCTGGTGCAGGAGGGGGTAAAAGATCGGCTGCTTGGGTTATTGGCCGAGCAGCTGGTGGAGTGGACGATGGGCAACCCACTCGATCCCCGACATCGGCTGGGCGCGATGGTCAGCACCGAGCACTTTAATAAGGTGAGCGGGTATCTCGATACGGCGCGTAAAGAGGGACTGCGTATCGTGCTGGGCGGCAAAACCGAGCAGGGCGCTTACGTACAGCCGACAGTTATCGACGGAGTGACCCCGGAAAGCGCACTGTTCCGCGAAGAGATTTTCGGGCCGATTCTGTGCGTAACGACCTTTAAAACCGAAGCGGAAGCGGTCGAACTTGCAAACGATACCGAATATGGTCTGGCAGCCTCGGTTTATACGGGCAGTCTCAACCGGGCGATCCGCGTCTCGCGCGCCATGCGGGCAGGTACCGTCACGGTGAACTGCTTTGGCGAGGGTGATGCGACTACGCCCTTCGGCGGCTATAAGCAGTCAGGCTTCGGCGGCCGCGATAAATCGGTGTTTGCCCTCGATCAATATACCGAGTTGAAAACGCTGTGGATTGACGTTCCGGCGCAGGACGACGTCTGAACAGAGGTGAAAAAAAACTGCCTGCCCTGTGCGGTGGGCAGCCTGAACAGGTATTCATGACGATGCCAGCCACTTATCACACTCCTTTTGCCGCTTTAAATAACGGCCTTGATGTTCGCGTGCATTTTTATTTCTGCCTGCTGGTTGCCGTTGGGCTGTCACGTAAACAAGGACGGATTGGTTCTAATCGACAAAAAAACGCGTTCATTATGAAATGGCTAAAGCGAGCACATGAAAACGTGACGTTTCCGCCTGCCGCCAGCGAGGAGATTACGTGGCTACGGCGCGAAATTCTGCGCAATCATCCCGATCGTGACCCTGAACCAATGCTGCATCTGATTTACAAGACAGCCAGAAGTATGCAGTCCTGATATTTTACAGGGCTATCCTCTGAAAGCTGTTAAAAAGAGAATGTGAGATTAAATTTAACGCACTGAAAATAAATTACTATTAATTAATTTTTAGCTCAATGTGTAGCAATAAAACACCGTGATTATTTTTGCTGTATACCCCTTTTTTCTGTAGGTTATAGCTCCTTACTGCGGATCACGTTCGTGGTGCTATCTGTTATGCGTTGTTAATCGGGAGGCGGCATTGAGTTCAGGTAAAACGGCACTGTATGAAGATTTAAAACGGCTCATTCTCACCATGGAGTTCGATCCGGATGAAGTGCTGGATGAGTCGAGCCTGACATCGCAGTACGGGCTGTCGCGTACGCCGGTGCGTGAAGTTTTCCAGCGCCTGGCGGGCGAAGGCTATCTTGAGATCGTTGAAAAGCGCGGCGTGCGGGTCATTCCCATGAGCCACGCGTCGCTGCGTAACTTTTTTCTGATCGCTCCGATGATTTATGCCGCCACCGGACGTCTTGCCGTGCAGAACTACAAACCTGCTCAGCTGAAGGCTCTGAAGGAGACGCAAAAACGCTTCCGCAAAGCGGTGCAGACGCGTAATGCCGCTGTGCTGGTTCTGGAAAATAACCGTTTCCATGAAATTATGGGTGAGATGGCTGCTAACCCCTACCTTCAGCCCAGCCTGGGAAGGTTGCTTATCGATCATTGCCGTATCGGCCACACCTTCTATCGCCCGAAAAATAGCGACATGGAGCATCGTCTGCAGCTCGCTGCCGATCATCACGATGCCTTCATCGTGGCAATTGAGGCACACGACGAACAGGCAGTTGTTGATCTGGTTTTCGCACACTGGGAGTTGTCGCGTGAAAATATGGAGATGTTTATTGCGCCGCAGGGACTGAAGGCCGACGATTTGGTCTGATAGTATTTCTTTTTAAACCTTGCCTATCTGCCTGTTTATTCTATTGTAAACGGGCATCCTTTGCAGTTCCTTTTCTCCTTATTTTCCCGGTTTTTCCCTGAACTAAATATTTTTATTAATTTTGCGATACCGAACGCAAATGCCGCGTCAGGCCGTTGACGTTATACCTCCACGCTGAATATTTTATACATCACGTATACATTAAAAATACAAAAAGCTCTTATCTTCTCATCTCTGTTTACGTGGTTCAGCGGTTACGACCTCTTAGCCGCGAAGCGGGTTCGTTGGCTGTCTCGCCGGCGAACAACCCTGACATATATGCACTGGAGTGACGGAATTGCAAAAGATCACCTCTTTACCCGCTGACGATTCCATGCCGGGATGGTTTCATACCAGTCCGGCGCGTACCCCGCGTCCTGAACATATGGGACAGAAAAAAGCCCGCTGGGGAATCGTTGGCGCCGGTCTGACCGGACTGGCAGCGGCGCGCCAGCTGGCAATTAATTTTCCTGATGATGAAGTGGTGCTGATTGAAGCGCAGGAGGTCGGATATGGATCTGCAGGGCGCAATGCAGGCTTCGCCATCGACGTGCCCCATGACATCGGTGCGAAAGACTATATCGGCGATGTCACTACCGCGAATCTGATACTTCGGCTCAATACGCTGGGACAGGATTACCTGCGCCAGATTGTGCAGGAGAATGAAATTCAGTGTCAGATGTCGGCATCGGGAAAATATCAGGCCGCTGTTGGTGAGCAGGGGATTGCCATTCTGGAAGCCTATCGCCGCGGGCTGGCTAAAATCGGTCGCGACGCTGAGATGATCGCCGGCAAGGATCTGCCCGATCATATCGGCACTACCTATTACAAACAGGCGCTGTTTATCCCTGGCACGCTTCTGCTGCAGCCTTCAGCGTTGGTGAAAGGTCTGGCGGACAACCTGCCTGCCAACGTGACGCTCTATGAACACACGCCGATCACGTCGGTCGACTATGGCGACACCGTGACGTTGCTACATGACCGAGGCATGATTACGGTCGATACGCTAATCCTCGCCAATAACGGCTTCGCCTCCCATTTTGGATTTCTGCAGCGCCGCCTGCTGCCGACTTTCCTCTACGGCAGCCTGACGCGTCCGCTTACCGAAGAGGAGCAGACTCGCCTTGGCGGTAAGCCGGTCTGGGGCGTAATTCCGGCGCATCCGTTCGGCAGCACCATCCGTCGTACCGCAGATAACCGTATTCTGGTGCGCAACAGCTTTAGCTTTCAGCCGGACGGGCGCCCGCGCGAAAAGCGTTTGCGGCAGTTTATCCAGAACCATCGCAAATCCTTCGAGCGGCGATTTCCGATGCTGCCGCAGGTGGATTTTGAATATACCTGGAGCGGCGCTATCTGCCTGTCGGAAAACCATGAGGGATTCTTCGGTAAACTGGCGCCCAATGTTTACGGCGCGCTCTGCTGCAACGGTCTGGGTATTACGCGCGGCACCGCCACGGGCAAACTGCTAGCCGATATGATTGCGGGCGAGCGAAACGAGTTGATCGATTTTCTTACCGCCTCTCCGGGTCCGAATCTTACGCCGCGCGAGCCGTTCCTGTCGGTCGGCGTCAATTCCGTGCTGAAATGGGGCCAGTATCGCGCAGGTCTTGAAGTATAAGTTTCTGCGCAGCTGCATTTCTCCGGGAATGCAGCTTTTCATCCAACGTTTTTTCTGCAACTCAGCTTAAAGCGGATACAAAAATGCCGGGTTTCCCCGGCATACGCAGGCAGAGCGTATTTACCAGTTATCCAGCACGCGCTGCTGTACCTCAGCAGGATATCCCTGAGCGAAAGAGGCGTGCAGATGCCGTTTGCTTTGCAGCGTGTCGAACACCACTTTTGCTCCCTTACCGGCAACGTATTCCTCTTCTTCATAGCACTGGGGCAGGCGGATCACGCGTTGATCCTCGTAGACCACGCGGCGGCCGGTCGGGTGAACGCGCGTCGAGAGCGCCCAGACTACCTCACGCAGATTCGTCGGGTCAAAATCGTCATCGACCACGTAGACCTTGGGAATAAATACCATGGCGCTGGTCCTGAACAGCGCGTCGCCGATGCGTTGCGCCAGCGTCATGCTGCTGACGTCCGGCAGCTGCTCACGCCAGTCTTGCGGCATCACAACCAGCAGCCAGTGCACCGTCGAATCTTCCGGTATCCAGGCGGTTTTGACCGGCAGACCGGCCTCGCGCAACGTGGTCAGCGCATCCGCGGCCAGTCCCATCGCCCACAGCGTATGAGACTCGTCGGTCGGGCGTCCGGTTACTGACATCGGCCAGATGGGATCGGTTCGGTAAGTAATGGCTTCTACCTGGAAAGTTGGCTGCGCGGATGCGCCTTCTCCCAGATAACCGCCATATTCGCCGTAAGGGCCTTCCATACAGTCACGTGTAATGGATACGTGCCCTTCAATCACGATCTCGGCGGTGGCGGGTACATCGAGATCGACGCTGACGGCTTTAACAACCGGCACCGGCTCGCCAGCCAACGTGCCGATGTAGTCAGCTTCATCCGCCTGCGCCGGAATGGGAATGCCGGACACACATGAGATGGCCGGTGCAGGACCTTGTACCAGCGCGTAGGGCATCGGCTCGCCGCGTTCGACCCACTGCGTCCAGATCTGGCCGATGTGCTGGCTCGGCACGATCAGTCCGGTCATGCGCTTGCCGTCAACCTTCATTACCCGCGCGATCGACCAGTTTACCCAGGCGCCGTCGGGCGTTTTTACAATAAGCGTGCCCCAGGTGTTGGCGTAGCGCCCGCCATCTTTATCATGCGCGAAGGGGATGGGAAAACGGTCAAGGTTCGCCTCCGCACCGCGCAAAATATTTTGCTGGCAGGGCGCCTGCGCCGCGTCAACGCGTACTGGTGGAATGCCAGGCTTTGCGCGCGCGG
The DNA here is from genome assembly GCF_018726825.1 of Pantoea sp. B270. Lineage (NCBI taxonomy): Bacteria > Pseudomonadati > Pseudomonadota > Gammaproteobacteria > Enterobacterales > Erwiniaceae > Pantoea > Pantoea sp. B270. The sequence goes on along the minus strand of NZ_JAHCSX010000004.1, from coordinate 1,645 downwards.
CTGACAGAGCCTCGATGATTTCCGGACCGGTCGATTGCGGCACCAGACCGAACGACATCGCCACGCGCGCATAGGGCATCTCTTTGCTTGATGAGAGCGCTGCAGGCGCACCGAACAAACGAAAGCCCGCCGCAACACCCTTTACCTTATGAAACAGCGGCGCGGGCGCCTGGATTTCATAGCTGCGGCGGGTTATCGCGCTCGGTTCAAAATCGCCGTCCACTTCGCGATGGACATGCATGATGTCACCCATGGCGTCGAGGGCATCAATAAAGCTGCGTAAATCACCGTAATATTTCATCAGGCTCTCCTTAAGCCGGGGTTGATGCGGGATTCGGCCCGGCCCAGCGATGGGTGTAGTTATTATCCAGGCCAAACTGATCGAGAAGGCGGGACACTGTATGGTTGACGATATCGTCTGTAGTTGAAGGATGGTTGTAGAAGGCAGGCATCGGCGGCAGCATCATCGCGCCAGCGCGGGTTAAGGCCAGCATGTTTTCCAGATGAATGGCGTTAAGCGGCGTTTCACGTGGGACCATCACCAGCTTGCGCTGCTCTTTCAGAGTGACATCGGCGGCGCGGGTAATCAGGCCTCCTCCGTAGCCGCAGCGGATGGCGGCCAGAGTCTTCATGCTGCAGGGTGCAATGATCATGCCGTCAACCCGAAAGGAGCCGCTGGAAATCGCCGCCGCCTGATCATATTCGCTATAGGTTCGGGAGGCGAGGGCACTAACCTCCTTTACACTGTAAGGCGTTTCCATTTGAATAGTCGCGCGCGCCCATTTGGAGATAATCAGATGGGTTTCGACCTCGAGATCGCGCAGCGCAGACAATAAACGTACGCCTATAGCAGCGCCGGTAGCGCCAGTCATGCCTACCACAAGCTTCATCGTGGTTCTCGTATGTTAAAATGTAAATATAGTTTAAGTTAAAACTGTTTGTGTTCGAACTATAAAATTCCCCTTTTCAGGAGTCAAGCCAGCAAATGTCACAACATGACGACCCGATACTCGCAGCCCCGCTCTGGCCGCATGGAGAGTGCTCACTAATGCATCTGGTACGTCGCGCAGGTCAGCATTCAGCGACATGCTGGACGCAATGTGTCGATACCGGGCTTTCTGCTGTGCAGTACGCGATCCTTGTAGTGTTGGCAGAAGAAACCATCTGCGATCAACAAACGCTGGGCAACCGGGCGGGGTTTGATAAAGCTACCGGCACCTATCTAATCGATCGCATGAGTAAAAGCGGCCTGCTGCAAGTGGAAGTGGATGCCGCCAATCGGCGCCGCAAGCTGGTGACAATGACGGCAGAAGGAAATGCCATGCTCAATAGAATGGTTGAGCAAGCTAAAAACGCGGAAAACCTAATAGCACAGCGGTTGGACACGCAGGATGTTACGGATTTGAAGCGTCTTCTGAGCAAGCTGGGTGGGTTGCAGGAACCAGATTAAAGACGGAGGGATAATATAACGGTCGTGAGTGCGTTTTTTTGTGAGCGCAGCGCACGAATGAAATGGTCAGTTGTCCTGTAAGACAACGCATTAAAATAAGAAATAAGCAGCGCAAAATATGTTAAAGCTGTTTTTAAATGTCCGCTTTCCAGCTAAATTAAAATGTCCGTCAGGTCTTGCCAAATATCTCCTTGC
>NZ_JAHCSX010000003.1:0-664170 GCF_018726825.1 Pantoea sp. B270 | reverse complement strand
TCAGAAGTGAAACGCCGTAGCGCCGATGGTAGTGTGGGGCCTCCCCATGCGAGAGTAGGGAACTGCCAGGCATCAAATTTAGTGTGCTGATATGGCTCAGTTGGTAGAGCGCACCCTTGGTAAGGGTGAGGTCCCCAGTTCGACTCTGGGTATCAGCACCAGTTATGGCATGAGTTCGGTTTAAAAAGAATTTGCCTGGCGGCAACAGCGCGGTGGTCCCACCTGACCCCATGCCGAACTCAGAAGTGAAACGCCGTAGCGCCGATGGTAGTGTGGGGCCTCCCCATGCGAGAGTAGGGAACTGCCAGGCATCAAACACGAAAGCCCTGAACATTTGTTCAGGGCTTTTTTGTTTTCCGCGATGACCTTTATCTCAATAAAAACGCTCAATAAAATCCACAGGCATAAAAAAGCCCCTGCCATGCTGGCAAGGGCTGAATGATGCGGCGAATTGTGTTCGCTTAGTGGATAACCTGCGACAGAAACGCCCGGGTCCGCTCGGATTTCGGATTCGCAAAGAACTCCTCCGGCGGCGCCATCTCCACGATTTCACCGCGATCCATAAAGATCACCCGATCGGCAACTGTACGCGCAAAGCCCATCTCATGCGTCACACACAGCATCGTCATTCCGTCTTCTGCCAGACCGATCATGGTATCCAGCACCTCTTTAACCATCTCAGGATCGAGCGCGGAGGTGGGCTCATCGAATAACATAATCTTCGGCTTCATACACAGCGAACGGGCGATGGCCACGCGCTGCTGCTGTCCGCCAGAGAGCTGCCCGGGAAACTTATGGGCATGCTCAGCAATGCGCACGCGCTGCAGATAGTGCATCGCCAGCTCTTCGGCCTCTTTCTTTGGCATCTTGCGTACCCACATCGGTGCCAGCGTGCAGTTCTGCAGAACGGTCAGATGCGGGAAAAGATTAAAGTGCTGAAATACCATGCCGACTTCAGTGCGCACGCGTTCAATATTGCGTACATCATCATTCAGGTGAATACCATCCACGACAATCCGTCCCTGCTGATGCTCTTCCAGATGGTTGATGCAGCGAATGGTAGTAGATTTACCGGAACCCGAAGGGCCGCACAGCACGATACGCTCGCGCGGTTTCACCTGCAGGTTGATATCTTTCAGCACGTGGAATTGACCGTACCATTTGTTCACGTTTTCGAGCGTAATCATCATGGCGTTAGCCGCCGTTGTCATTGTTTGTGTCATGTAAAACCTCAGTGCGATTTACGCCCGGTGTGGAAGCGCTTCTCCAGATACTGGCTATAGCGCGACATGCTAAAACAGAAAATCCAGTAAACCAGTGCAGCGAAGACATAGCCTTCGGTCGACATACCCAGCCATGTAGGGTCGACGGTTGCCTGCTGCACGCTACTGAACAGATCGAACAGGCCGATGATGATCACCAGGCTGGTATCTTTAAACAGCGCGATGATGGTGTTCACCAGACCGGGAATGGTCAGCTTGAGCGCCTGCGGTAAAATCACCAGCGCCTGGGTTTTCCAGTAGCCGAGCGCCAGCGACTCTGCCGCTTCGTACTGGCCTTTAGGCAGGGCCTGCAGCCCGCCACGTACCACTTCGGCGACATACGCCGACTGGAACAGGATCACGCCAACCAGCGCACGCACCAGTTTGTCTATCGTGGTGCCTTCCGCCATAAACAGCGGCAGCATCACTGAAGACATGAACAGCACGGTAATCAGCGGTACGCCACGCCAGAACTCAATGAAAATCACCGACAGGGTGCGCACCACCGGCATTTTAGAGCGACGACCCAGCGCCAGCAGAATGCCGAGCGGCAGCGCCCCGGCAATGCCGACAGATGCGATAATCAGCGTCAGCGTCAGGCCGCCCCACTGGCGCGTTTCAACGCGGTCCAGCCCGAAATAGCCGCCATACAGCAGCAGCCAGACGACGACCGGATAGATCACCGCCCAGCAGGCGATATAGCGGCCGCGGCGCGGCATGGATTTGATAAACATCGGCACAATCGACAGCAGGCCAATCACCAGCGCCAGATTGATGCGCCAGCGCAGCTCATGCGGATAGAGCCCGTACATGAACTGGCCAAAGCGCGCGTGGATAAAGACCCAGCAGGCGCCCGCTTTCGTACAGTCCGCACGGGTTTCGCCAATCCAGTTAGCCTGGAAGATCAACCAGTTCAGCGCCGGCGGGATAACGCTCCAGATAATCCACAGGCTGAGTAACGTGAGCAGCGTATTCAGCCAGCTGGAGAACAGGTTTTTACGCGCCCAGAGCCAGGCTTTACCCAGTGGATTGCCCGACACCGGCGGCGTTTCGTGTGTGGTCACAGACATAATGGTTCCGTTCTCTTAACGCTCAACCAGCGCAATTTTGCGGTTATAGAGGTTCATCAGCAGCGAAATGAGCAGACTGATAATCAGATAAACCGCCATGGTGATGGCAATGGTTTCAATTGCCTGGCCGGTCTGGTTCAGTACGGTGCCGGCAAACAGCGACACCATATCCGGATAGCCGATCGCGGCCGCCAGCGAGGAGTTTTTTACGATGTTAAGGTACTGGCTGGTGAGCGGCGGGATAATCACGCGCATCGCCTGCGGAATGATCACCTGACGCAGCGTAACCGGGTTGGGCAGCCCGAGCGAACGTGCCGCTTCGCTCTGACCATGCGGTACTGACTGAATCCCGGCGCGAATCACCTCAGCAATAAAGGAAGAGGTGTAGATCGACAGTGCCAGCGTAAGCGCTGCCAGTTCCGGAATCATGGCAAAGCCACCGCGGAAGTTGAAACCGCGCAGCTCGGGCACATCCCAGTGCGTGGCGGCACCAAACAGCGTATGGGCGATCAGCGGCAGCAGCACAATTAAACCGGCCGCAGCGGGCCAGGTGCGGCGCAGCTGACCGGTTTTCAGCTGATGCTTGCGGTTGAAGCGGAACAGCGCGGCGCTGGCGGCGATGGCAATCGCCAGCGCGATCAGGAATGGCCAGGTGCCGGGCGCATACTCCGGCCACGGTATATACAGACCGCGGTTGCTGACAAAAGCCAGATCGAACGCGTTCAGCGCCTGACGCGGGCCCGGCAGATTGCGCAGCACGGCAAAGTACCAGAAGAAGATTTGCAGCAGCGGCGGGATATTACGGAACGTCTCGATATAAATCGTCGACAGCTTGCGCAGCAGCCAGTTATCCGACAGGCGCGCCAGACCGATGGCGAAGCCGAGGATGGAGGCGAAGACAATACAGAGCGCGGAGACCAGCAGGGTGTTGGTTAACCCGACCATAAACACGCGCGCGTAGGTATCGCCTTCGCTGTAATCGATCAGATGCTGGACGATGCCGAAACCGGCGTTGCGCTCAAGAAAGCCAAAGCCGGAGGTGATACCGCGATTGGCAAGGTTGATCACCGTGTTGTGGATCAGATAACCCACCACAGCAAACACCGCCACAATCGCGACAATCTGGTAAAGCCAGGCGCGAACCGTAGGATTACCGAACGAAAAATCCCTTTTCACGGTTGGGCGTTGCGACATGTTAAAACCTCAGTGAAGAATACGCGTGGGCACCGCAGGATGCGGTGCCCGACTGGCAGGAGACAATTAACGCACTGGTGGAGCGTACTGGATGCCGCCCTGGTTCCAGAGCGCATTCTGGCCGCGTGCAATTTTCAGCGCGCTGTCTTTACCAACGTTACGATCAAACACTTCCTGATAGTTACCAACCTGCTTGATGATGTTGTACGCCCACTTGTTGTCGAGCTTCAGGTCTTTACCGAAATCACCCTCTGCGCCCAGCAGGTGTGCCATATCTGGCGTGGTTGGCTTCGCCGCCATCTCATCAACGTTCTTCGAGCTGATGCCCATCTCTTCCGCATTCAGCATGGCGAACAGCGACCATTTCACGATGGTGAACCAGTCATCATCACCGCGACGCACGACCGGGCCCAGCGGCTCTTTCGAAATCACTTCTGGCAGTACGATAAAGTCATCCGGCTTGCCCAGCTTGATGCGCAGCGCATACAGCTGTGACTGGTCAGAAGAGAGGGTATCGCAGCGGCCGCTATCCAGCGCTTTAGCGGACTCATCAGAGCGGTCGAAGGTGACCGGCGTGTACTGCATTTTGTTAGCTTTAAAGTAGTCGGCCACGTTCAGCTCGGTATCGGTACCGGCCTGGATACACACGGTGGCACCATCCAGCTCTTTGGCGCTTTTCAGACCGGCTTTCTTATGGGTCAGGAAGCCGATGCCGTCATAATAGTTTACGCCGGCGAACAGGAAGCCCATGCCGCCATCACGTGATGAGGTCCAGGTGGTGTTACGCGACAGGATATCCACCTCGCCTGACTGCAGCGCAGTGAAGCGTTCTTTAGCGGTCAGCGGGGTGTATTTTACTTTGCTGGCATCGCCGAAGACCGCAGCAGCAGCGGCGCGGCACACGTCAACATCGATACCGGTGAATTTGCCGCTGGCGTCAGCGTAAGAGAACCCTGGCAGACCATCGCTGATACCGCACTGTATAAACCCTTTCTTCTTAATGGCGTCCAGCGTGGTGCCTGCGTGCGCCTGCTGGGTCACGGCGAACAGCGAGGCGGCAGCAATCAGGGTGGAAAGCATCATCTTTTTCATAAAGCATCCTGTGTGGCGAGATCGTGTGTTGTTATGTTTGCGCGCACTTTACTGTGCGCTTATTTCTTTCTGTGGCGTTTAGCCATCCACGACACTGCAAAGCTGATGCCAGGTTTGCAGAATCCTGAATTCACTGGAAAGATCTTTTAATAAACGGACGTATCCGGAAAGTTGTCGCTACTATCGCGCACCAAAAGGCAGCATGACGAGTCGCCACGATCACAAATAGTGCAAAAAGTTTCACTATATGGAAGCAGTGTGAGCTAACGCTCATGAACAGGTGTACGGCAAAGTGGAATTACCGCTGAAGCGGTTCAGGATCACAAACAAAGCGGGTTGAGGGGCGATCAGAAGGATTTTTTCTGCGCAAAAACAGGGCAGGGCAGCGGCCCTGAGAGAGATGAGCTATCACGCCGGCGATTGCAACTATCGTTACCATTTTGACGATAATCGTTTCACGCGGTGTTAACAGGCGGGAAATACAAACAAAAACGCCAGCCCAAAGGCTGGCGTTATCGCAGCAAGGAACCAGAACGCTTAGTTCATGCCGTATTTTTTCAGCTTCTTACGCAGCGTACCGCGGTTGATGCCCATCATCAGGGCAGCGCGGGTCTGGTTGCCACGGGTATACTGCATCACCATGTCCAACAGAGGCTGCTCGACTTCAGCCAGTACCAGCTCATACAGGTCACTTACATCCTGACCGTTCAGTTGAGCAAAATAGTTCTTCAGTGCCTGTTTAACCGAATCACGCAGAGGCTTTTGCGTCACCTGATCCTGTGAGTTAACGGTAGAAACGGTCAGTACGTCAGAATTTACGCGTTGTTCGAACATAGTTCTTTCAGCTCTTTATTTCGTTTACGCAAGATTTTCGAAGTATGCCTCCAACGCCTCCAGCTGTTCGCTGGCATCCTCTATGGCGTTGAATGTGCGCCGAAACTGGTCGTCAGGGGCACTTTCCTGCAAATACCAGGAAACGTGTTTTCGGGCAATACGGTATCCCTTGCGCTGACCGTAAAAGTCGTGCAGCTCCCGTATGTGTCCAATCAGCATATGCTTCACTTCAGCCAGCGGCTTCGGTGCCAGCAGCTCCCCTGTGTCCAGATAATGCTGGATTTCCCGGAAGATCCACGGTCTTCCCTGAGCAGCGCGTCCCACCATCAGAGCATCGGCTCCGGTGTAGTCGAGCACTGCCCTGGCTTTGTGCGGGTCAGTAATGTCACCATTCGCGATAATCGGAATAGCGACGCTCTGCTTAACTGTCCGAATGCTGTCGTATTCAGCTTGCCCTTCAAACAAACAGGCGCGCGTGCGGCCATGAATGGTCAGGGCCTGAATACCACAGCGTTCAGCCAATTGGGCAATCTCTACACAATTACGATTTTCTTTGTCCCAGCCGGTGCGAATCTTCAGCGTAACCGGTACATCGACTGCGTTCACCACCGCACGGAGGATTGACTCCACCAGCTGCGGATGCTGCAGCAGCGCTGAACCTGCCATCTTACGATTCACTTTTTTAGCCGGGCAGCCCATGTTGATGTCGATAACCTGTGCACCGGACGCAACATTAATGCGCGCGGCGGCGGCCATCTCATCGGGATCGCAACCTGCAATTTGCACGGCGCGAATACCGGGCTCGTCACTATGCACCATACGCAAACGCGATTTGTCACTGGCCCAGACTTCCGGGTTCGATGACAGCATCTCGGAGACAGTCATACCGGCGCCGTTGTCATAACACAGGGTGCGAAATGGCTTGTCGGATACTCCGGCCATAGGCGCAGCGATGAGTCGATTACGTAGCTGGTGATGTCCAATGCGCATGAAAAAGAAGTGACCCTAACTGTTCGCAAGGCGGCGTATATTACGCATTTTTTCCGGAAGATGAAAGGCCAAACTTTGAACAATTCGCCGTTTAAGATCAGGGAAATGGGGCTTAGCAGCGGGGTATTGATCATTACTTGTTTAAATTCAGTGTATTACAAAAATACGCTGAAATTGTGAGCAAAAGTTTTTCCAAAAATATGCGCTGAATCACAACATAAAAACCGCCACTTCCGCGAATCGGCAAGAGAAATGGCGGTGATTTGATTGAAAAGTGAACGCTTTATTTACGTTTGGTGAGTATTTCGTTACTCAACCACCAGCCGGCCATTGAGCGGCTGCACCGGGCGGCTGTTACCGTGTTCACCCAGCACCGCGCTGAAGGCCTGCAACTGCTGTGCGGAAGCCGTTACCGGTTGCTTCATCACCAGCCAGCGCACGCCTTCACTGCACGGTGGCGTGGTGAGTGAACCGCTGAAGCGGTAGTAACGGCGATCGGTCGGCAGCAGTGGCGTAATATCGACATCCTGCTGCAGCGTAGCCGGCTGATTGACCTGCGCCGGCAGCGTATCCAGCAGCGTCGTCAGCACCGGATTTGCCGCACCGGCTTCGAACATCCCCCCGATCACCGCCAGCTGCTGCTGCTCGTCACTGAATACAAAGTGGCCCTCAAGCGGATAGCGTTTGCCGTCGATCAGGTTTTCGCTCGGGGTATGGAAGTGGAACTGCTTCAGCGTGAAGGTCTCGCCGTCCAGCGTCAGCGTATCACCCTGCTGCAGGTTGATCTGCACGGTGTGGCCGTTGTTGACAATGGCGGCCTGGCGCGCCTGCAGTTCCAGCGTCAGCGCCGGCAGACTGGCATGCAGCGCCTGGCGAATATCAATCGGCGACTGATTCACGCCCTGCTTGCAGACGTGAAAATCAGGGGACAGGTCCCCCCACTGCTGTGGCTGAGCATAATCCCAGGCGGCAGCCTGAACGTGAGCAAAAGGCGCTGCTGCCAGCAGCAGAGCGATCAGTGTGTGTTTGCTTTTCATCATCATTTATTCACTAAGCGATATATCAATGTTATGTGCCGCGCACGGCACGGTTAACAGGGATAGCGCTATCGCCTGGTGCAGCAGTCTACTGATTTCAATGTAAAGAAACGGCAGGAAAACGGGGCTGGCGGGGATTTGAGACAGGTCTCAGGCGGGCAAAATCGGGCCAGCAGTCGCTGGCCCATGCGTCGGTTAGCGGCGCACGCCAGTGATGCGACACCACTCTTCTTTTTCCGCCACGGCGTCCAGCGCAAAGCGCTCCGCATAGGCTTCACACACGCTTTCCGCCTGGCTGGCCAGCACGCCGGACAGGCCGAGATGGCCGCCGGCTTTCGGCAGCACGCCAATCAGCGGCGCCAGTTCGCGCAGCGGACCGGCGAGGATATTGGCGACCACCACATCCGCCTGCAGGTTTTCCGGCTGCTGGTGTGGCAGATACAGCGACAGGAGGTCGGCCACGCCGTTGCGCTCCGCGTTATCGCGGCTGGCCTGGATCGCCTGCGGATCAATATCAATGCCGATCGCCTGGGCTGCACCGAGTTTCAGTGCGGCGATGGCCAGAATGCCGGAGCCACAGCCGAAATCGATCACCGTTTTGCCCTGCAGATCGAGTCCATCCAGCCAGCTCAGACACAGCGACGTGGTGGGATGGGTGCCGGTACCAAAGGCCAGACCGGGATCAAGCATCACGTTAACCGCATCCGGATCCGGCACGTCGCGCCAGCTGGGGCAGATCCACAGGCGTTCACCGAAGCGCATCGGATGGAAGTTATCCATCCATTCGCGCTCCCAGTCTTTATCCTCGATCTGTTCGATCTTATGGCGGAAACCCGATCCCAGCAGCGGATGCTGGCTCAGTTCAGCCACTACGTCGTCCATGGCGGTTTCCGCGTCGAACAGGCCAATCACATCGGTATCGCCCCACAGGCGGGTTTCACCGGGCAGCGGCTCATACACCGGGTTGTCGTGCGTGTCCTGAAAGGTGACCGACACCGCACCGGCGTCCATCAGCGCATCACTGAGGGTTTCGGCGTGCTCGCCGGTGCTGTTAATTTTGATTTGAATCCATGGCATAGCGTTTCTCTTTTATTCCAGGGCAGCATCGCGTGCGTCAGGCGCGCTGCCGAACAGATTACCCACCAGGAAGGCCAGCAGGCTTAATGTCAACGATGGCACGATAGGGTGAAAGCCCCACAGTTCGATTTTCAGGCTGGCAAGTAGCGTATAGCATCCGGCTCCCACCACCATGCCACTGATGGCGCCCGCCGCATTGGCGCGCTCCCAGTACAGTCCCAGCACCAGCGGCCACAGAAAGACCGCTTCAAGGCCACCGAACGCCAGCAGGTTGAGCCAGATAATCATATCTGGCGGATTCCAGGCCGCCAGCAGCAGCAGCAGGCCGAGCACAAAGGTGATGGTGCCGGAGAGCAGCCGCAAACGCGCCTCGTTCTCGCTGTGCTGCGGCGCGATACGCAGGTAAAGATCTTTGATCAGCGTAGCGGACGATTGCAGCAGCTGCGCGTTAATCGTCGACATGATCGCCGCCATTGGCGCCGCGAGGAACACGCCAGCCGCCATCGGTGGCAGCACGGTGATCATCAGCGTCGGGATCACGCGATCCGGAATCGCCAGATCCGGCAATACCGCGCGACCAAGTGCGCCGGCCAGATGCATGCCGAGCATTAGTATCACCACCACGATAGTGCCGAGAATGATACCGCGATGCATCGCTTTGCTGTCTTTGTAGGAGATGCAGCGCACGGCGGTATGTGGCAGCCCAATCACGCCAAAGCACACCAGCACGGCAAACGAACTGAGGAAGGTTGGATTGATGACGTTGCCGACGCCTTCCGGTGACACCAGCTGCGGATCGATGCTGCGCAGTTTGGTGACCGCCGTTGCCAGACCGCCCGCCTGGTGGATGACGGCAAACAGCAGCAGGAAGGTGCCAATCAGCATCACCAGCCCTTGCATGGCATCGTTGAGCACGCTGGCGCGAAAGCCGCCGAACGCGGTATACAGCGCGATGGTGCCGCCAAAAATCAGCAGCCCGGTGTCATAAGGAATACCGGCGGCCGTCTCCAGCAGGCGCGCGCCGCCGATGAACTGTACCGTCATGGCACCAATAAACGCCACCAGCAGGCTGATACTGGCCAGCCAGATGAGCAGCGGGCTGCGGTAGCGGCCATATAGCATGTCGTTGAGCGTCACCGCGTTGTAGCGTCGTGCCAGAATCGCGAATTTTTTGCCCAGCACGCCGAGCGACAGCCAGACCGCCGGCACCTGAATCATCGCCAGCAGTACCCAGCCCAGCCCGTATTTATACGCCGCGCCCGGCCCGCCAATAAATGAGCTGGCGCTGATGTAAGTGGTGGTGATGGTCATCGCCAGCACAAAACCGCCCATCGAGCGACTGCCGAGGAAATACTCACTCAGGAAGTTGCCGTGGCGCTGTTTGCGCATGGCAAACACCGACAGCCCGGCAATCAGCACCAGATAGGCCAGCAGTGGCAGAATGATTTCAGTTTCCATCGTGGTCCTCCAGAGACATATCGCGGAACACCACGCGCACCATCAGCCAGCACAGGCCGATGAACAGCAGCGGGGCGAACACGCAGGAGAACTCAAACCAGCGCGGTAAACCGGTGAAACCGCTTTGTGTGCCGCCGAGCCATGCGGACACGCCCCAGACGGCGAGGTACGCCAGCGTCAGGTACAGCGACCAGCGCGCCTCTTTGTTAGCTTGCAAAAAACGCCCATCCATCATGCAACCTCAAAGGCAACAAAAATGAAAAAGGCCGGTTTAACCGGCCTCTGCATTGCTCTGCGCTGCGCTTACTTCTCGTGCAGGCCGAGTTTTTTCTCCAGATAGTGGATGTTAGTACCACCCTGCTGGAAGTTTTCGTCGGTCATGATGCGCATCTGCAGATCGACGTTAGTCTTGATGCCGTCGATGATCAGTTCTGCCAGCGCATTTTTCATGCGCGCAATAGCCACGTCACGGTTTTCGCCGTAGGTAATCAGCTTACCAATCATTGAGTCGTAATACGGCGGCACGCTGTAGCCGGCATAGATGTGCGATTCCCAGCGCACGCCAAAACCGCCTGGCGCGTGGAAACGGGTGATCTTGCCCGGGCTCGGCAGGAAGGTGTTTGGGTCTTCGGCGTTGATACGGCACTCGACCGCATGGCCGCGCACCACCACATCTTCCTGTTTGATGGACAGCGGCTGACCGGCAGCAATACGCAGCTGCTCTTTGATCAGGTCGACGCCAGTGATCATCTCGGTGACCGGATGTTCCACCTGAATACGGGTGTTCATCTCGATGAAGTAGAATTCACCGTTTTCATACAGGAACTCGAACGTACCGGCACCGCGATAGCCGATCTCCACGCAGGCGTTAGAGCAGCGCTCGCCGATGTAGCGACGCAGTTCCGGCGTGATGCCCGGTGCTGGTGCTTCTTCGACCACTTTCTGGTGGCGGCGCTGCATGGAGCAGTCACGCTCGGCCAGATAGATGGCGTTGCCCTGACCGTCGGCCAGAACCTGAATCTCGATGTGGCGTGGATTCTCGAGGAATTTCTCCATGTACACCATGTCGTTGTTGAAAGCCGCTTTGGCTTCCGCTTTCGTCATGTTGATGGACTGCTCAAGATCCTTGTCGCTGCGCACAACGCGCATACCGCGACCGCCGCCGCCGCCAGAGGCTTTGATGATCACCGGATAGCCGATGCGCTTAGCGATGGCACGGTTTTTCTCCATGTCGTCGGTCAGCGAACCGTCAGAGCCTGGTACGGTCGGTACGCCGGCTTTTTTCATCGCGTTGATCGCTGACACTTTGTCGCCCATCAGGCGAATGGTGTCGGCTTTCGGACCGATAAAGATAAAGCCAGAGCGCTCAACCTGCTCGGCGAAATCGGCGTTCTCAGAAAGGAAGCCGTAGCCCGGGTGGATCGCAACCGCGCCGGTGATTTCGGCGGCGGAGATCAGCGCCGGGATATTAAGATAACTTTTGACCGACTGCGCCGGGCCGATGCAGACGGTTTCGTCCGCCAGCAGCACGTGCTTCAGATCGCGGTCTGCCGTGGAGTGCACCGCCACAGTCTTGATGCCCAGTTCTTTACAGGCACGCAGAATGCGCAGCGCAATCTCACCACGGTTAGCAATGACAATTTTATCCAGCATGCTTCGCCTCGTTATTCGATGACGACCAGCGGCTCGTCGAATTCAACCGGCTGGCCGCTTTCCACCAGGATCGCCTTCACAACGCCGGATTTATCGGCTTCGATCTGGTTCATCATTTTCATCGCTTCAACGATGCACAGGGTGTCGCCAGCGTTCACTTTCTGACCCACTTCCACAAACGCTTTAGCGTCCGGGCTTGGGGTGCGATAGAAGGTACCGACCATCGGCGAACGCACGATGTGGCCGCTGACTTCAGGTTTGGCCGCTTCTGCAGCGACAGGCGCAGCAGCAGGTGCAACCGCAGCAGCCAGCGCAGGCTGTGGAGCCGGAACAGCATAAGCCTGCTGCATCATAGGGTAACCGACATTGGCAGGTGAACGGCTGATGCGAACCGACTCTTCGCCTTCAGAGATTTCCAGCTCAGCGATGCCGGACTCTTCAACCAGTTCGATCAGTTTCTTAATTTTACGAATATCCATGAGTGTGGTTCCGTACTCTGTTTAATTGGAATGTGACAGGCGTTTTACGGCCGTTTGTAAAGCCCACGAGTAGCCGTCGGCGCCCAGTCCGCAGATGACGCCGGCAGATACATCGGAAAGATAGGAGTGATGTCGGAACGGTTCGCGTGCATGCACATTAGAGAGATGCACCTCAATAAAAGGAATGCTAACCGCCAACAGCGCATCGCGCAGGGCAACGCTGGTGTGCGTAAACGCAGCCGGGTTGATGATGATGTAATCGACGTTGCCGCGGGCTTCGTGAATACGATCAATCAGCTGGTATTCCGCATTCGATTGCAAATGACTCAATTTCACATGGTGCTGGTCGGCCTGTTGCGTCAGATCGCTGACAATCTGCGCCAGCGTCGTGTGACCATACTTGTCAGGCTCGCGCGTTCCCAACAGGTTCAGGTTGGGTCCGTTTAACAGCAGTATGTGAAATTTATGCGCCATCTTGCGGCTATCTCCTGCAATCAGTGAGGCATCGCGTAAAATACCGCGACATCCTTCATTTGTCACTCTTCAGAGTGAAAAAGAAGACTTCGCTTGCAATAAAGCCGGGCATTATATCCGTTTCGAGGCAATTCGCAGCAAAATACTGGTCTTATCTGCGAAGTTGATCCGGCGAGGCCCGAAGGCCACACCTTTTAACAGATCTCGCAGCAGGAAAACAACCTTGCGGGAATTATCGGCGCAGAAGTTTACGCAACTTATTGTAACGCCAGCCTAACAGCGCCAGCGCCAGTAGCGCATAAATCCACGGCTGCGGTGACAGCACTTTCACTGACCAAAGATAGTGGACAGGCGCGAGGATCGCGACCAGATAGATGCCGTTGTGTAGCGTTTGCCAGCGGCGTCCCAGTTTGCGTTGGGCGCGCTGAAAAGAGGTGATGGCGAGAGCAAACAGAATAATCCAGCTGATCATGCCCAGTAACAAATAGGGGCGCGAGACAATCTCACTGCCGAGTAATCGCAGATGATCGTAACCCAGTTCCAGCAGATAGTAGCTGGTGAGATGCAGACAGGCCCAGGCAAAGCACCACAGGCCGAGCAGCCGGCGGGTACGAATCAACAGCGGCTGCTTCAGATAACGCGTCAGCGGGCTCACCAGCAGCGTCGCCAGCAGCAGCTTCAGCGCCATGCGGCCGGTAAAATGCTGGATATCTTTCGCCGGATCGGCGCTCAGCCAGCCCTGATTTGCCGCCAGAAACAGGTACACCAGCGGCACAAACGCCGCCAGATGCAGCACCACTTTCAGCAGCGTAACGTGGCGTAATGTCAGGCGCACTCAGTAGTTCTCCCGTAAATCGAGACCGCGATACAGCGAGGCCACCTCTTTAGCATAACCGTTGAACAGCAGCGTCGGCTGGCGTTCCACCTTGAGAATGCCGCCCGCACCGATAAAGCGCTCAGTGGCCTGCGACCAGCGCGGGTGGTTGACGTGCGGATTCACGTTAGCGTAGAAGCCATACTCGTTGGCGGCAATCTGGCTCCAGGTGGTGGGCGGACGATCGTGCGTCAGGGTAATTTTGACGATCGACTTAATCCCTTTAAAGCCATATTTCCACGGCACCGTCAGGCGAATCGGCGCGCCGTTTTGCGGCGGCAGCGCTTTGCCGTAAACGCCGGTGCTGAGCAGCGTCAGCGGATGCATCGCTTCGTCCAGCCGTAAGCCTTCAACATAGGGATAATCCAGCCCACCGCCGATAAAGCGGTCCTTTTGTCCCGGCATCTGATCGGGCGCGTATAGCGTCTGGAAGGCGACATAGCGGGCATTGCTGGTGGGTTCAGCCAGCTTCAGCAGCTTGTTGAGTTCAAAGCCTACCCAGGGAATCACCATCGACCAGGCTTCAACGCAGCGCATGCGATAGATACGCTGCTCCATGGCGAAACGTTTGAAGATGTCGTCCATATCCAGCGTCATCGGCTTCGCCACTTCGCCCTCAATGCGCAATTGCCACGGGTCAGTTTTCAGCGTGCCGGCATTGGCGGCAGGATCGGCTTTGTCGAGACCAAATTCGTAGAAGTTGTTGTAGCCAGCGACTTTATCAAACGGCGTCAGCGGCAGGTCCGCCTGCCACTGGGCCGGTTTACTGAACTGCAGATCGCGTCCGGCAGGCGCCGGCGGCCTGTCATTGCCCTTAAACCAGCTCAGCACATCGGCCTGTGCGCCGCCGGGCAGACTGGCCGCGGCAGCGCCTAGCCCCAGCGCTTTCAACACCTGGCGGCGGCGCAGATTAAAAATGCTTTCCGGCGTAACATCGGCTTCGGTAAGGATGTGCGTGCGCTTCATGGCGTTCTCCGGCAAATCGATTAACTGCAGCTAGCATGATCAAACGCTGCCCGGCGCGCCACTTTCGCTGGCAAAATGTGAAATTTCCTGGCCGGTGCGTTCTGTTGAGAATAGGACGAAAAAGCCGCCCCGGAAGCCAGCGCTTCACACTTTGACGTTATACTCGCGCCGCAGGGTGGCGAAACCCGGCGCCGGGCGGGCGCTGATTTGGATCGGTAATTGTGATAATTTGCTCAGGTTTGCACCAGCGCGGCTGGCGCGAACCGTGGGCTGGCGTTCATAAACCGCAGTGATACAGGCACAGGGATGCGATTAACAACCAAGTTTTCTGCGTTTATTACCTTATTAAGCTTACTGGCGATGTTACTGATGCTGGTAGGCTGCGCTTTTAGTTTTATCTGGCTGTCGCAGCAGCGCGTAGAGAACCGCGTGCAGACGCTGGCGACGGAAGTCGATAAAGCGCTGGCCAGCCAGTCACCGCAGGAACTGACGCAGTGGCTGACGCGCCTGATGCCCGTCATCAATGCCGAACAGCTGGAACTGCATCACGATGATACCGTGCTGTTCCGCCTCGCGCGTCATGAAAATCCGATGCTGGAAGACGAGCCCAACCGTTTCATTCAACTGGATGTGCCGCTGGTGCACGCGCCGGGCATGGCGCTGCGCGTGGTGGTGCTCGATCCCGCCAAAACCTGGTTCCGCTCGTTCACCGGTGCCTACACGCTGATTATCCTGCTGACGGTGGTGGCGATCATGTCGGCGCTGCTGGTGATGACGCACCGCTGGCTTAACCGCCGCTGGCAGCATATGGAGCGGCTGGAGGCGCGCGCGGAGCGCATTCTGGCTGGCGAGCGCGCGCCACGCAGCGATACCATCGCCGAATGGCCGCCGAAAGCCAGCCGCGCTATCGATCTGCTGCTGGGGGATTTACAGGAAGCCGGTGAGCAGCGTCTGCGTATCGACACCTTAATCCGCACCTTTGCCGCGCAGGATTCGCGTACCGGCCTGAATAATCGCCTGTTTTTCGATAACCAGCTGGCCACGTTGCTGGAAGACCAGGAAGACGTTGGTACGCACGGTGTGGTGATGATGGTGCGGCTGCCGGACCTCGACACCCTGCATGAAACCCTCGGGCCGACGCTGGTCGATGAATACCTGTTCGACCTGGTGAACATGCTCTCCACTTTCGTGCTGCGCTATCCGGGTGCGCTGCTGGCGCGCTATTTCCGCAGCGACTTTGCCGTACTGCTGCCGCACCGCACTTTGAAAGAGGCCAACAGCATTGCCGACCAGCTGATCAACGCGGTGGATTCATTGCCGCCGATGCGCATGGTGGATCGCGATGACCTGATCCACATTGGCATCAGCGCCTGGCGCAGCGGCGAGTCGGTGTCGCAGGTGATGGAGAATGTCGAACTGGCCACGCGCCGGGCGGCGCTGCAGGGCGGCAACAACTGGTCGGTGGGCGAGGGCAATACGCTGGAGATGGGGCGCGGCAGCGTGCGCTGGCGCACCCTGCTGGAAAACACCGTGAACCGCGGCGGCCCGCGTCTGTACCAGAAACCGGCGGTGCTGCTGGACGGCAAAGTGCATCACCGTGAAATGCTGGCGCGCGTGTTCGACGGCGATAAAGAGGTGGTGTCGGCAGAGTTCATGCCGCTGGTGCTGCAGCTTGGCATGGCCGACAGCTGGGATCGCCAGCTGGTCATGCGTATTGCGGCGCTGTCGGAGGTCTGGCCGGATGAAACGCTGGCGCTGCCGGTGAATATCGATTCGCTGCTGCAACGGCCGTTCCAGCGCTGGCTGCAAAAATTGCTGCTGCAGTGCAGTAAATCGCAAAGAAAACGATTTTTATTTGAACTTGCTGAGGCGGATGTTTGTCAACACATCAATCGTTTAGTGCCGGTTTTCCGCATGCTGACCGCGTTTGGCTGTCGGATTGCGGTAGATCAGGCCGGATTAACGGTGGTGAGTAGCGCTTACATCAAGCAGTTCCCGATTGAGCTGATCAAGCTCGATCCGGGCCTGATTCGCAACATTGAGCGCCGTACAGAAAATCAGCTGTTCGTGCAAAGTTTGCTGGAAGTGTGTAAATCCACGCCCACCAAAGTCTTTGCCGCCGGTGTACGCACGCGCGCGGAGTGGCAAACGCTGGCCGGGCTGGGCGTCGCGGGCGGCCAGGGCGACTTTTTTGCCCCTTCGCTGCCGGTGAACAGTAATGTGAAGAAACACTCGCAACGTTACCGGATTTAGCGCGTCAGCCACAGATACGGCAGCAGGCGGCTATTTTTCGCCTTTATGCCGTGCGCAGCCGGCGCGATCGGCGGCGGGAAATGTTAGATTTTATGTCGGAATTCACCCGCGACCGGCGGGTGAATTTGCGTTTAGAGCGGCAGCTTAGCGCCGTTTAACGCCGGTGTCGGACGGCAGCACCGCCGCGAAAAATTATTCAGCCTGGTTTTTCACCGAAGCAGAACGTTTTTGCGCCTTGTAGCGGCTTCGCGTGGTTGGTAAAGTAGGCGGATTTTATTTTCCGCCCCCAGCTTGCAGGATTATCCCTTAGTATGTTTAAAAAATTTCGTGGCATGTTTTCCAATGACTTGTCCATTGACCTGGGTACCGCGAATACCCTGATTTACGTAAAAGGACAAGGCATCGTGCTGAACGAGCCTTCTGTGGTTGCCATTCGTCAGGATCGCGCCGGCTCCCCAAAGAGCGTAGCGGCTGTTGGTCATGATGCAAAGCAGATGCTTGGCCGTACGCCGGGTAACATCGCAGCTATCCGTCCGATGAAAGATGGCGTTATCGCCGACTTCTTCGTGACTGAAAAAATGCTCCAGCACTTCATCAAGCAAGTGCACAGCAACAGCTTTATGCGCCCCAGCCCACGCGTGCTGGTGTGCGTGCCGGTCGGTGCAACCCAGGTTGAACGTCGTGCCATCCGCGAATCGGCGCAGGGCGCCGGTGCCCGTGAAGTGTTCCTGATTGAAGAACCCATGGCCGCGGCAATCGGCGCGGGTCTGCCAGTGTCAGAAGCGACCGGCTCGATGGTGGTGGATATCGGTGGCGGTACGACCGAAGTCGCGGTTATCTCCCTGAACGGCGTGGTTTACTCTTCTTCTGTGCGTATTGGTGGCGATCGCTTCGATGAAGCTATCATTAACTACGTGCGCCGTAATTACGGCTCGCTGATTGGTGAAGCCACCGCTGAGCGTATCAAGCATGAGATCGGTTCTGCTTATCCGGGTGACGAAGTGCGCGAGATCGAAGTGCGCGGCCGTAACCTGGCTGAGGGCGTGCCGCGTGGCTTTACGCTGAACTCGAATGAAATCCTGGAAGCGCTGCAGGAGCCACTGACCGGTATCGTCAGTGCCGTGATGGTCGCGCTGGAGCAGTGCCCGCCGGAGCTGGCGTCTGACATCTCCGAGCGCGGTATGGTGCTGACCGGTGGCGGCGCGCTGCTGCGTAACCTGGATCGTCTGCTGATGGAAGAGACCGGTATTCCGGTGGTGGTCGCAGAAGATCCGCTGACCTGCGTAGCGCGCGGCGGCGGTAAAGCACTGGAAATGATCGACATGCATGGCGGCGATTTGTTCAGCGAGGAGTAATTCCTCTCCGGCTGAGACCGTGGTCAAATTGCGCAGGGAATAGCGACGATACCCAAAATCAGCACAACGGCAGGACGATGGCCATCGCATGCCGCACGGCAGCCTCAGCAGCAGGCACCGGGCAGCAGCGGCACAACGTCGTCACTGCGGTTTGCAGGATGCGGGGTAACTGGCGACGCTGCGCACGACGGCGTATAGCGTCCAGCCCTGGAGGCGTGAGTGCAGACACTCACGCTTCTTCCCTGATGTCGAGGAATTCGCAGAATTTATGAAGCCGATTTTTAGCAGGGGACCTTCCCTGCAGTTGCGCCTGTTTCTGGCCGTGATTGTGGCTATCGCGATTATTGTCGCCGATAGCCGGATCAGCACGTTCTCCCAGATCCGCAACTACCTGGACACGTCGGTCAGTCCATTTTACTTCCTGGCCAACGGGCCACGACAGCTTCTTGACGGCGTTTCCGAAACGCTGGCCTCGCGCCAGCAGCTGGAGCTGGAAAACAAAGCGCTGCGCCGTGAGCTCTTCCTGAAAAACAGTGACCTGCTGATGCTGGGGCAATACAAGCAGGAAAACGCGCGTCTGCGCGAGCTGCTCGGCTCGCCGCTGCGTCAGGATGAGCACAAAATGGTGACCCAGGTGATCTCCACCGGCACCGATCCTTACACCGATCAGGTGATCATCGATAAAGGCAGCGTCAACGGCGTGTATGAAGGCCAGCCGGTGATCAGCGATAAAGGCGTGGTCGGCCAGGTGGTGGCGGTAGGGCAGATGACCAGCCGCGTGCTGCTGATTTGTGATGCCTCGCACGCCCTGCCGATTCAGGTGCTGCGTAACGATATTCGCGTCATCGCCGCCGGTAACGGCTGCAGCGAAGATCTGCAGCTGGAGCATCTGCCGGGCAATACGGATATTCGCGTCGGTGATGTGCTGGTGACGTCAGGCCTGGGCGGACGCTTCCCGGAAGGCTATCCGGTCGGCGTGGTGTCGTCAGTGAAAGTGGATACGCAGCGTGCCTATACCGTGATTCAGGCGCGTCCGACCGCCGGTCTGCAGCGTCTGCGCTACCTGCTGCTGCTGTGGGGTGCGGATAAGAACGGCGACATGCCGATGGCACCGGATGAAGTGCATCGCGTGGCCAACGAGCGCCTGATGCAGATGATGCCGCAGGTGCTGCCGCCCGCGGGCGAAATGGGGCCGCCGGCACCCGCCATGATGCAGCAAAATCAGCAGATGGGGCCGCCACAGCCCGCCGCCAGCAGCCGTTCGCAGGGTAATCCGGCGAACTCGCGCGGAGGCCAGCCTTGAGTCGATATCGCAGCCAGGGGCGTTGGGTGATCTGGCTGTCCTTCCTTGTTGCGCTTATCCTGCAAATCATGCCGTGGCCGGATCAGATTTACATGTTCCGGCCATCGTGGCTATTGCTGATCCTGATCTACTGGGTGCTGGCGCTGCCGCACCGGGTCAATGTGGGCACCGGCTTTTTCCTCGGCGCCATTATGGATCTGGTCGCCGGCTCAACGCTGGGCGTGCGTGCGCTGGCGTTCAGCATTATCGCCTATCTGGTGGCCTTTAAATTTCAGCTATTCCGTAATCTGGCGTTGTGGCAGCAGGCATTAATGGTTATGGTGCTGTCGCTGGCGGTTGATGTGATTGTTTTCTGGGCAGAATTTCTGGTCATCAACGTCTCCTTCCGCCCGGAAATCTTCTGGAGTAGCGTGGTCGACGGTATCCTGTGGCCCTGGCTATTCTTACTGATGAGAAAGATTCGCCGTCAGTTTGCTGTGCAATAAGGAATACAATGATAACCCTCTACCTGGCTTCCGGCTCACCGCGTCGGCGCGAGCTGTTAACGCAGCTTGGCCTGCAGTTTGAGCGCCTGATTACCGATGTTGAAGAGCAGCGTCAGCCGGGTGAGGCGGCGGAGTCTTATGTGCGGCGTCTGGCCAGCGATAAGGCGCGGGCCGGCGTGCGGATAGCACCGCAGGATCTGCCGGTGCTGGGCGCTGACACCATCGTGGTGCTGAATGGCGAAGTGCTGGAGAAACCGCGCGATGCGGCGCATGCCGCACAGATGCTGGGTAAACTGGCCGGGCAAACCCATCAGGTCATGACGGCCGTGGCGCTGGCCGATGCGCAGGGTGAACTGGATTGCCTGGTGACCACAGACGTGACATTCCGCACTATCACGGCAGAGGAAATTTCGCACTATATCGCCAGCGGCGAGCCGATGGATAAAGCCGGCGCGTACGGTATTCAGGGCCTGGGCGGCAACTTTGTGCGCCGCATCAATGGAAGTTATCACGCCGTAGTGGGATTGCCGCTGGTGGAAACCAGCGAACTGCTGAGCCATTTTCAGTCGCTGCGTGCGTTAAGGGGACAAGATGACGGCTGAACTGCTGGTAAATGTGACACCTTCTGAAACCCGTGTTGCCTATATTGACGGCGGCATTCTGCAGGAAATCCATATTGAGCGCGAAGCGCGGCGCGGTATTGTCGGCAATATCTACAAAGGGCGCGTCAGCCGGGTACTGCCGGGCATGCAGGCGGCGTTTGTCGATATCGGCATGGACAAAGCGGCCTTTCTGCACGCCTCGGACATCATGCCGCACACCGAATGCGTGGCGGGTGATGAGAAGAAGAACTTTATCGTGCGCGATATCGCCGAGCTGGTGCGTCAGGGACAGGATTTAATGGTGCAGGTGGTGAAAGATCCGCTCGGCACCAAAGGGGCACGCCTCACCACCGATATCACGCTGCCGTCGCGCTACCTGGTCTTTATGCCGGGGGCTTCACACGTGGGCGTCTCACAGCGCATTGAAAGCGAGGCCGAACGTGAGCGGCTGAAAGCGGTGGTTGCCGCTTACTGTGACGATCTCGGCGGCTTTATTATTCGTACCGCCGCAGAAGGCATTGGCGCAGAAGAGCTGGCGCAGGACGCGGCATTTTTAAAGCGCCTGTGGACCAAAGTCAGCGAGCGTAAGAAGCGCAACCAGACGCGCTGCCTGCTTTACGGCGAGCTGGCGCTGGCGCAGCGCGTGCTGCGCGATTTCGCCGGCGCAGCGCTGGATCGCATCCGCGTCGATTCGCGCCTGACCTGCGATCTGCTGGTGGAATTTACCAGCGAATATATTCCGGAGATGGCCAGCAAGCTGGAGCTGTACAACGGCAAGCAGCCGATTTTCGATCTCTATGACGTGGAGAACGAGATTCAGCGCTCGCTCGAGCGCAAGGTGGAACTGAAATCTGGCGGTTACCTGATTATCGACCAGACCGAAGCCATGACCACGGTGGACATTAACACCGGTGCGTTTGTCGGCCACCGCAACCTCGACGAAACCATTTTTAATACTAATATCGAAGCCACGCAGGCGATTGCGCGCCAGCTGCGGCTGCGTAATCTCGGCGGCATTATCATCATCGATTTTATCGACATGAATAATGACGATCATCGCCGGCGCGTGCTGCACTCGCTGGAGAGCGCGCTGAGCAAAGATCGCGTCAAAACCAGCATCAACGGCTTCTCCGCGCTGGGGCTGGTCGAGATGACGCGCAAACGCACGCGCGAAAGCATTGAGCACGTGCTGTGTGCCGATTGCCCGGTGTGCCAGGGACGCGGTTCGCTGAAGACGGTGGAGACCGTGTGCTATGAAATCATGCGTGAAATCGTCCGCGTCCATCACGCTTACGACTCCGACAGCTTCCTGGTGTACGTGTCGCCCGCAGTGGGTGAAGCGCTGAAAAGCGATGAGTCGCACGCGCTGGCCGAAGTGGAAATTTTTGTCGGCAAGCAGGTCAAAGTACAGGTTGAACCGCTCTACACGCAGGAGCAGTTTGACGTCGTCATGATGTAAGTCGTGAGGTTGAACGCCGTAACCCAACGGAAAGCAAGGAGAGGTGTGTGAGGCGGTTGCCGGGGATTTTGTTACTGCTGCTCGCCGCAATCATCGTCATTGTGGCGCTGCTGGTCAGCGGGCTGCGCCTTGTGATGCCGCATCTCAACAGCTATCGCGGCGAGGTGCTGCACACCCTTTCGCGCGTCAGCGGCGTCACCATCGATGCCAGTGAAATTCAGGGAAAATGGGAGAATTTTGGCCCGACCCTGCAGGTGCGCGATCTGCGTATCGACATGGAAAAAGATGGCGAGCTGCAGATTGGCCGCGTTACGCTGGCGCTCAATGTGTGGCAGTCGCTGCTGCACTGGCGCTGGCAGTTTCGCGATCTCACCTTCTGGCAGCTGCGGCTGGCAACCAACCGTCCGTTGCTCACCAGCGACGAGCAAAAAAACAGCTTCAAACCGGCCCAAATCAACGATCTGTTCTTACGCCAGTTTGACCATTTCGATCTGCGCGACAGCAGCATCCGTTTTCTCACGCCTTCCGGCCAGCATGCCGAACTGGCGATTCCCCGCCTTACCTGGCTGAACGAGGACAACCGCCATCGCGCCGAAGGCGAAGTGAGCCTGTCCAGCTTCACCGGCCAGCACGGCGTGGTGCAGGTACGACTCGATCTTAACGATACTAACGGCTTACTCAACGACGGCCGCATCTGGATGCAGGCCGATGACGTGGACGTGCGGCCGTGGATTGGCCGCTGGCTGCGTGATAATACCAGCCTGCAAAGCGCGCGTTTCAGCCTGGCCGCGTGGGTCAACCTGCGCGACGGCGAGGTGTATGCAGGCGATCTGCTGCTGAGCAAAGGCGGCGCGCGCTGGCGCGGCGAGCAGGGCGATCATCAGCTGCAGGTGGATGGCCTGACCGCGCATCTGGCGCGCTACCAGAATGGCTGGAGCCTGACGGTGCCGCAAACCCGGCTGATGACTGACGGCGTGGCTTGGGATGCCGGCCATATCGCCCTGCTGTGGAAGCCGGAAGATAAACAGATGATCGGCGCGAACAGTGCAGCGGAAGTGCGGGTGCGTGCCACCCGTCTTGATCTGCAGCGTCTGGCACCGCTGGTGCCGCTGTTTGCGCCGCTCTCACCTACGCTGCTGGACAACTGGCGGGCGCTGCAGCCGCGCGGCTATATCGACGCGCTGGCGCTGGATATTCCGCTGGCGCAGCCGGAGCAGACGCGTTTGCAGGCGCGCTGGCGCGATCTGGCGTGGCAGCACTGGCAGCTTTTGCCGGGCATCAGCAATCTGAGCGGCAGCGCCAGCGGCAGTCTGAACCACGGCCAGCTGGATGTGCAGATGGGCCAGGCGGAAGTGCCGTACGGCGATATGTTCCAGGCGCCGTTACAGATTCAGCAGGTCACCGGCAGGATTAACTGGCTGCGCGATGGCAACGGCCTGACGCTGGATGGCCAGCAGCTGGACGTGCAGGCACGTTCGCTATGGGCGCGCGGCGATTTCCGCTATCAGCAAAATGTCGGTAAAGCGCCGCGGCTCGACATTCTTGCCGGGATTCGCGTCACCGACGCCGGTGATGCGTGGCGCTACTTCCCTGAGCCGCTGATGGGCCACGATCTGACGCAGTATCTCAGCGAAGCGGTCAAAGGCGGCCAGGTGGAGAATGCCACGCTGCTGTTTGCCGGCGATCCGCGTCTGTTCCCGTTTAAGCACCACGACGGCATGTTTGAAGTGGCCGTGCCGGTGCGCAATGCTACCTTCCAGTTCCAGCCAGGCTGGCCGGCGCTGCAAAACCTCGATATCGACCTCGATTTTATCAACGACGGTCTGTGGATGAAGGCGGCGCAAACCCGGCTGGGTGCGGTGGACGCGCGCAACGTCAGTGCGGTAATCCCGGATTACCTGAAAGAGAAGCTGATCATTGACGGTGATTTGAGCGGCGAAGGTAAAGATATCGCCGACTATTTCGCCCGCACGCCGCTCAAATCCACGCTGGGTGCGGCGCTGGAGCAGCTGCAGATTGGCGGCAACGTGCGTGGTTCGCTCAACCTGGATATTCCGCTGGATGGGGAACTGGTGCACGCCAGCGGTAACGTGGTGCTGAATAACAACAGCCTGCACATTAAGCCGCTCAACACCACGCTGAAAAACCTGACCGGACGTTTCCGCTACAACAACGGAAACCTGGAGAGTGAAGAGCTGCAGGCCAACTGGTTCGGTCAGCCCACCGGCGTGCGTTTCACCACCACGGAAAATCCCGATGATTTTGGCGTTAACGTCAAACTGCTGGGCGACTGGCAGCCGGCAAAACTGGCCATGCTGCCTGCCAGTGTAAGCAGTAAGCTGGGCGGCAGTCTGGCGTGGCAGGGCAATGTCGACATCACGCTGCCGCATCAGGGTGGGGCGCGCTACAAGGTTGATATCAATGGTGACGGCAAGACAGTGAGCAGTCACTTACCTCCACCACTGGATAAAGAGGCCGGTGAGGCACTGCCCATCGCCATTAATGCCAGCGGCGATTTGCACAGTTTTAACCTCAGCGGCAGCGTGCGTGAGCACCATCGCTTTAACAGCCGCTGGCTGCTGGAGCCGCAGCTGCGCGTCGATCGCGGTATCTGGCTGAATGATGCCAAAAGCACGCCGGCGCTACCGGATCGGCGCGGGATGGTGCTTAATCTGCCGGCGCTGGACGGCGAAGCCTGGCTGGGGCTGATGACCGGCACGACGGGTTCACGCAATGCGCAGGGCGAGACGGACATCGGCGGCGCACTGCTGCCGGGCGATGTGACGTTGCGCACTCCGGCCCTGACGCTCGGCGGCCAGCAGTGGCACGATGTTAATGCCACGGTGACTCAGGGCGCGGGCGGCAGCACGCAACTTCAGCTGGAGAGCCGCGAAGCGCGCGGCAGCCTGCGAACCGCACAACACGCGCCGTGGCAAATCGACCTGAGCTATCTTTATTACAATCCGCAATGGAGTGACGGTGAAGCGGGCAAGGCCTCCTCGCCGTTCAGCGGGGACAGCGGCATTGATTTCCGCAGCTGGCCAGCGCTGCAGCTCAACTGCGCTGAGTGCTGGCTGCGCGGCCAGAAGTTCGGCCACATCCAGGCCAGGCTCCAGCCGCAGGGAGAGACGTTAGCACTCACTAACGGCAGCGTCGATACCGGCAGCTCGAAGCTCAATGTCGCGGGTGAATGGGTGAACAAAGCGGGCGAGCAGCGCACCTCGTTAAAAGGCAGCCTGAGCGGCAAAAATATCAATGATGCCACCAACTGGTTTGGCATGAACACGCCGCTGCGCGATGCGCCGTTTAAAATTGATTATGACCTGCACTGGCGCTCCGCACCGTGGCAGCCTTCAGAAAAGACGCTGAGCGGCACGTTGAAAACCCACTTCGGCAAAGGGCAGATTGCGGATGTGAACACCGGTCGTGCCGGACAGTTGTTGCGGCTGGTGAGCTTCGATGCCCTGCTGCGTAAGCTGCGCTTCGATTTTAGCGATACCTTTAATGAAGGTTTCTGGTTTGATTCGATCAACGGCACGGCGTGGATTGAAAACGGCGTGATGCGCACCGATAACCTGCTGGTAGATGGCCTCGAAGCGGATATCGCCATGCAGGGCAAAATAGATCTGGTGCAGCGGCAAATCGACATGGAAGCGGTGGTGGCTCCGGAGATCGGCGCCTCGGTTGGCGTGGCCACCGCGTTTGTGATTAACCCGGTGGTCGGCGCGGCGGTTTTTGCCGCCAGCAAGGTGCTGGCTCCGTTGTGGAATAAGATTTCGCTGCTGCGCTATCACATCAGCGGACCGCTGGATAAGCCGGAAATCAATGAAGTGCTGCGCAAACCGCGCGAAGCCGATAAGAAGTGAATTTGACGCCGTCGGGGAATTGCCGCAGGCTATGACTATCCGAGCACATAATGAGTGAGAAACGATGACTCTGAATCTGGTAAGTGAGCAGTTACTAGCTGCGAACAGCATTAATCAGCAGGACCTTTTTTCCCTGTTAGGGCAGCTTTCAGAACGTCGTCTGGACTATGCCGATCTCTATTTTCAGTCCAGCTTCCATGAATCCTGGGTGCTGGAAGACAAAATCATTAAAGATGGCTCTTATCATATCGACCAGGGCGTGGGCGTCCGCGCGGTAAGCGGGGAGAAAACCGGTTTTGCCTATGCCGATCAAATCAGCCTCAATGCCCTGCGCCAGTCGTCCGAAGCGGCGCGCAGTATTGTGCGCGAGCAGGGCAACGGTAAAGCGCACGCGCTCTCCGCGGTGCTTAACCGTTCGCTGTACGCGCCGGTCAATCCGCTGGACAGCCTGACGCGCGAAGACAAAATCGCGCTGCTGCACCGGGTTGATAAAGTGGCACGCGCCGCCGATCCGCGCGTGCAGGAAGTGAATGCCAGCCTGAGCGGCGTCTACGAGCAGGTGCTGGTCGCCGCCACCGACGGTACGCTGGCGGCGGATATTCGCCCGCTGGTGCGCCTGTCCATTAGCGTTCAGGTGGAAGATCTGGGTAAACGCGAGCGCGGCGCCAGCGGCGGCGGTGCGCGTACCGGCTACGAATTTTTCCTCGCCGATGAGAGCGGTGATGTACGGGCTGATGTCTGGGCGCGCGAAGCGGTGCGCATGGCGCTGGTTAACCTGTCTGCCGTCGCGGCGCCAGCCGGTACGCTGCCGGTGGTGCTGGGTGCGGGCTGGCCAGGCGTGTTGCTGCACGAAGCGGTGGGCCACGGTCTGGAAGGGGATTTCAACCGCCGCGAGACTTCCGTCTTCAGCGGTAAGATGGGCCAGCTGGTGGCGTCCGAACTCTGCACCGTGGTTGACGACGGTACCCTTCAAGGGCTGCGTGGTTCGCTGGCGGTGGATGATGAAGGCGTGCCGGGACAGTACAACGTGCTGATCGAAAACGGCGTGCTGAAAGGCTACATGCAGGACAAGCTCAATGCGCGTCTGATGGGCGTGCCGCCTACCGGTAACGGGCGTCGTGAATCCTATGCGCACCTGCCGATGCCGCGCATGACCAACACCTATATGCTGGCGGGCAAATCGACGCCGCAGGAGATCATTGAGAGTGTGGAGTATGGTCTGTATGCCCCTAACTTTGGCGGCGGCCAGGTCGATATCACCTCCGGCAAGTTTGTGTTCTCGACCTCCGAGGCTTATCTGATCGAGAACGGCAAAGTCACCAAACCGGTGAAAGGCGCTACGCTGATCGGCTCCGGCATTGAGGCGATGCAGCAGATTTCCATGGTCGGGAACGATCTGGCGCTGGATAAGGGCGTCGGCGTGTGCGGTAAAGAGGGCCAGAGCGTGCCGGTCGGCGTAGGTCAGCCCACGCTGAAGCTGGATAAAATTACCGTGGGCGGAACAGCTTAAGGTTCATGCTGGTGCGCATCAGTGCGCACCCTGTCAAAACCGCGCAATGGGTTTGTACAATGCTTGTCAGTTATGAGTAAACAGCACGCACACTTTGGTAGCGGCGCAATTTATTGCGCGAAGCATGGATGGGAACGGTGCTGCTAGTAGTACGCGCGATTAATCGCGCTGCTACGAAATCTGCGGTAATTGAATTTGGTACTTAACTGATCGGCATTACGCAATTGTTTTGTCAGGTCACCCTTCGTGGTGACCTGGCATGCATAACTGCCCCGCATTTTCCCGTATGCGCCCTTCAGGCCGACCACACCAGCGCCAGACGGCGGCTAACTTTTGCGGTGCTGCTGATACTGCCTCGCCACCTGCCTGAAATACTCGGTCAGATAATTGATACACACCTGCACCTTGAGCGGCAGCTTATCCTTCTCGGTATAGACGGCATACACCGGGCGCGGCTCCGAGTGATACTGCGGGAACAAAATATCGATCTCTCCGGCGTTAATCTCATCAATCACCCACATCAGCGGCACATAGGCGATACCGCAGCCCGCTTTCAGCCAGCGAATCAGCGTCTGAGAATCATTGGTGACAAAACGGCCCTGCGGCGTCAGGCGCGTCACCTGGCCTTCCGGCGCCACCAGCTCGAAGGTGTTATCCGGGCGCACGCTGTACTCCAGCCAGGAAAAGTTGTCGATTTCAGCCGGCTTTTCCGGCGTGCCGTGCTGGGCCAGGTAGCTCTTCGCCGCGCATACCACCATCGGCATGGCGCCCAGCCGGCGCGAGAACAGGTTGGAATCCTGCAACTCACCGACGCGTATCACCACATCCAGCCCGTTAGCAATCAGGTCCGGCGCCGGTATGCCGGTCATCAGGTTGACGCTCAGTCCCGGATATTCGTGCAGCATCTCGCTGGTCATGGCGGAGAGGACATTTTGCGCCATGGTGGTTGAGCAGCCGATGCGTAAAATCCCGATCGGCGTGTTGTTGAAGGCGTACAGCTGTTCGTGCACCTGCGAGGCCTCTGCCAGCATGCGGCGGCAGCCCTGATAATAAATCTTACCGGCTTCGGTCAGGCCCAGACTGCGGGTGCTGCGGTTAAGCAGCTTCACCTGCAGCTCATCTTCCAGTCTGGCAACAATCTGGCTGATTGACGAGACGCTGAGCTGCAGCTGGCGTGCGGCGGCGGTAAATGAGCCCAATTCAACCACTTTGGCGAAAATGGACATGCCTTTGAGTCGTTCCATTGTTTACTCTGGCTAAAAAGTGATTTAGCTCACAATATGTAGAAAACGTATAGTCAAGCGCGTTACTATACGCACGCTGGGTCTCTTCACCGCACCTGAACACGGCAGTGTTTACCCGATGATACGCTATGATTAGCTCAACGCGGCCTGAATGTTGTCATCAGATTATCCGTCATCCCACTATCATCAACCCGACGTGCCAGAGGGCATGAGGGCAGGTATCGGTGCAATCCGGCAAGGTCGAACTAAGGAACCGAAATGAGTGTGCTTCCGGTATTTGTCGTATTCGGGCTGTCTTTTCCGCCCATATTCATTGAACTACTGGTTTCGCTGGCGCTGTTCTGGCTGGTGAAACGCGTGCTGACGCCCAGCGGGATTTACGATCTGGTGTGGCATCCGGCACTTTTTAACACAGCGCTGTATTGCTGTGTGTTTTACCTTGTATCCCGTCTATTCGTCTGAGGTTTTAAGTGAAAGCGCTTATAAGAAAAATCGCGCGTTACGCCATTACGCTCCTGCTGGTTATCATCGCTGTTGTTATCATCTTCCGCGCCTGGGTGTTCTATACCGAGTCGCCGTGGACGCGTGACGCCAAATTCTCCGCCGACGTGGTGGCGATCTCCCCGGACGTGACCGGACTGATCACCGACGTCCCGGTACACGACAACCAGCTGGTGAAAAAAGGCGATACGCTGTTTATCGTCGACCGTCCGCGCTACCAGAAAGCGCTGGATGAGGCGCAGGCGGATGTCGAATATTACCAGGCGCTGGTCAGCGAAAAACGCCGTGAAGCGGCGCGCCGTAACCAGCTCGGTACCAGCGCGATGTCGCGTGAAGCCATTGAGCAGTCGAACAGCGACCTGCAGACCAGCGAACATCAGCTGGCCAAAGCGGTGGCGACGCGCGATCTGGCGGTGATCGACCTTGATCGCACCACCATCAAAGCGCCGTCCGATGGCTGGGTCACCAACCTCAACGTCTATCAGGGGGAATTCATCACGCGCGGCTCGGTGGCCGTGGCGCTGGTGCAGCAGCACTCGTTCTACGTGCTGGCCTACATGGAAGAGACCAAGCTGGATGGCGTGCGTCCCGGCTTCCGTGCGGAAATCACTCCGCTGGGCAGCAACACGGTGCTGCGCGGCACGGTTGACAGCATCGCGGCTGGCGTGACCAACAGCAGCAGCAGCGTCGACAGCAAAGGCATGGCCACCGTGGACTCCAACCTCGAGTGGGTGCGTCTGGCGCAGCGCGTACCGGTGCGTATTCGCCTTGACGATCAACCCGGCAACCGCTTCCCGGCGGGGACCACCGCCACCGTGGTGATCACCGGTGACAAAGACCGCCAGACCAAAGTGTCGCCGATGGCGCAGCTGTTCAACCGCCTGCGTGAGTTTGGTTAAGCGGGGGCGATATGATTGAGTTTTTGCGTTTCCCGGTGAAGCTGACCTTCGCGCTGGTGGCGGCGCTGATGATTGGCTTTCACTTCAATCTGGAAACGCCGCGCTGGGCGGTGATGACCGCCGGCATTGTGGCCGGCGGCACCGCCTTTGCCGCGGGCGGCGATCCTTACTCTGGCGCGCTGCGCTACCGTGGCGTTCTGCGTATTATCGGCACCTTTATCGGCTGTATCGCTGCACTCACCATCATGATTGCGACGGTGCGCGCGCCGGTGGTGATGCTGCTGCTGTGCTGCCTGTGGGCTGGCATGTGCGTCTGGCTCTCATCGCTGATTAAAGTCGAAAACTCCTACGCGCTGGGCCTCGCCGGCTACACTGCGCTGATCATCGTGGTGACCGCGGATGCCAGCGGCGGCCTGACGCTGGCGCCACAGTTCGCCGTGGAGCGCTGCAGCGAAATTGTGCTCGGTATCCTGTGCGCCATTCTCGCCGACATGCTGTTCTCTCCGCGCTCGATCAAGAAAGTGATTGATGCGGAAGTGGATGCGCTGCTGGTCGCGCACTACCGCCTGCTGCAGCTGTGCGTGGCGCACGAGGATAAAGAGGAAGTCGACAAAGCCTGGAGCGCGCTGGTGCGCCGCACGACCGCGCTCAACGGTATGCGCAGCCAGCTGCTGATGGAGTCGTCGCGCTGGAGCAACACCAGCCGCCGGCTGCAAATGCTCAACACGCTATCGCTGACGCTGATTACTCAGGCCGCTGAGACCTTCCTGATTCAGAATTCGCGCCCGGATTACATCCCGCCGCAGTATCGCCTGCTGATTGAAAAAGAGGTAACCAGCGTCAGTGACGTACATAAGCGCATGAAGCTGATGCGCCGCGTTATTGGCGTCAGCAGTAAAAGTGTGCCGTTTACCCTGGCCAGCTGGGTTGGCGCCGCGACCGAATATCTGCTGCTGATCAATGGCGTCAAAAGTAACAGCCGTATCACCACGCTGGAGGAGAGCATTCTGCAGCGTGAAGTGGTGATCCAGGCGCGCTCAGCGGAAACGCATCATGCGATGATCAATGGCGTGCGCACCTTTGTCGCCACCGCGCTCGGTTCGCTGTTCTGGCTGTATACCGGCTGGACTTCCGGCAGCGGCTGCATGGTGATGCTGGCGGTGATTACCGCGCTGGCGATGCGTATGCCGAATCCGCTGATGATGGCGAAAGACTTCTTCTACGGCATGGCCTTTGCGGTGCCGTTGGGCATGCTCTACTTCATCTGGGTATTGCCGGGCACCCAGCAAAGTGCCTTGCTGTTGTGTATCGCGATTGGCGCACTCGGCTTTATCGGCGGCATCTTTGTACAGCGGCGGCAGATTGGTACGCTGGGCGCACTGATCGGCACCATTAACGTGCTGGTGCTGGATAACCCGATGAAGTTTGAGTTCAACGTGTTTCTCGACAACGCGCTCGGCCAGTGGATTGGCAGCTTTGTGGCGATGATGGTGATTTTACTGATTCGTGACAAATCCAAAGCCCGCACCGGACGCAAGCTGCTGAATCGCTTTATGTATGCTGCGGTGGCAGCGCTGACCACCAATCAGGCGCGCCGGCGGGAAAACCATTTACCGGCGCTTTATCAGCAGCTGTTCCTGCTACTTAATCTGTTCCCGGGCGATATCGACAAGTACCGGATCGCGCTCACGCTGATTATTGGTCATCAGCGCCTGCGCAACGCGGAGGTGCCGGTCAATGCCGACCTGTCGGCGTATCACCGCCAGCTGCGCGCCACCGCCGACCGCATTATTGCGGCCAGCAGCGATGATAAACGGCGCTACTACTTTGAGCGCCTGCTGCAGGAGCTGGACGTTTATCAGCAGAAGCTGCAGCACTATGCCGCTCCGGCCAGCGTGACGGAACCGGTGAAACGGCTGTCGATGATGCTGGATAAGTACCAGAACACCCTCATCCAAATCTGAAACTGGCCGCTGCCTGGCGCAGCGGCTGGCCTGATGCCACGCTGACCCTCATTGCCCGATTATTGCCATCTATACTTTCCTGACAGGATGCTTACTGACAGGAGAATAACGATGTCCACTTCCCTGCAACAACACGAACTGTTCAACACTGGCTACTTCGCTGACGGCCAGTGGCACACCGCCAGCAGCACCTTTGATGTCACCAATCCGGCCACCGGCGAGGTACTGGCGCAGGTGGCGAAAGCCGGCAAGGCTGAAACCGAACAGGCGATTGCCGCCGCACAGCGCGCTTTTCCGGCGTGGCGCGACAAAACCGCCAAACAGCGCAGCGAAATCCTTTATCGCTGGTACCAGCTGATCATTGAGCACAAAAGCTGGCTGGGCCAGCTGATGACCGCCGAGCAGGGCAAACCGCTAAAGGAAGCCGAGGGGGAAGTAGAGTACGCCGCCAGCTTTATTCAATGGTTTGCCGAGCAGGCGAAGCGCGCCAACGGCGAAATTATCCCGCCGGCCAAAGCCGGTTCACGCATTCTGGCGACGCGCGAGCCGATTGGCGTGGTCGCTGCCATCACGCCGTGGAATTTCCCGATGGCGATGCTGACGCGCAAACTCGGCCCGGCGCTGGCGGCCGGCTGCACCGGCATCATCAAGCCGGCCAATAACACCCCGCTCAGCGCCTTTGCGCTGGTGGCGCTGGCACAAAAGGCGGGCGTGCCGGACGGCGTGCTGAACGCGGTAGCCGGCGACACGCACGCCATCAGCGACGCCATTATGGCTTCCCGCGCGGTGCGTAAAATCTCCTTTACCGGTTCCACCGCAGTGGGGAAAACGCTGATGCGGAACGCGGCCGAAACCATGAAGAAAGTCTCGATGGAGCTGGGCGGCAACGCGCCCTATATCGTGTTTGACGATGCCGATATCGACGCGGCGGTGCAGGGGGCTATCGCCAACAAATTCCGCAACGCCGGCCAGGTGTGCGTCAGCGTTAACCGCTTCTATATCCACAACGCAATATACGACCGCTTTGTGCATCAGCTGGCTGAGGCGGTGGGCAAACTGAAAGTGGGCAACGGCGTGGAGCCGGGCGTGGTGGTCGGGCCGCTGATTGAGCCGTCCGCGGTGGAGAAAGTGGAAGAGCATGTCAAAGATGCGCTGAGCAAAGGTGGGAAACTGCTGGTGGGCGGCGAGCGCCATCCGCTGGGCGGTAACTTCTGGCAGCCGACGGTGATTGCCGATGCGCATGAAGAGATGCAGCTGGCGCAGGAAGAGACCTTCGGTCCGGTGGCCGCCTGCTTCCGCTTTGACGATGAAGCTGAGGTGATCGCGCGCGCCAATAATACCGAATACGGTCTGGCGGCTTACTTCTATACGCAGAATCTGCAGCGCGTGTTCCGCGTTTCGGCGGCGCTGGAAGCCGGCATGATTGGGATCAACGAGTGTGCGGTCTCGACCGAGCTGGCGCCGTTTGGCGGCGTGAAAGAGTCCGGACTGGGACGCGAAGGATCGGTGCTGGGCATGGAAGAGTATCTGGAAGTCAAAGCGCTGCACCTCGGCGGTCTGGCGTAGCGAGAGGATGTCACCATGAGAACCGAGCGTTTCGACTTCAATGAAATCGTCGATCAGGC
This sequence comes from Pantoea sp. B270, assembly GCF_018726825.1. Classification (NCBI taxonomy): domain Bacteria; kingdom Pseudomonadati; phylum Pseudomonadota; class Gammaproteobacteria; order Enterobacterales; family Erwiniaceae; genus Pantoea; species Pantoea sp. B270. The sequence goes on along the minus strand of NZ_JAHCSX010000003.1, from coordinate 630,644 downwards.
TCATTTCTACCGTCAGTTTTGCGAACGTTTCGCGCTGGCGGATCGCACCATTCACGATCTGGACGATCTGTGGGAAATGATCATCGGCGAGCAGATCCCGCTGCCGCTGGAAATTGCGTTCATCAATCTGGGGAAAGGGCAGAAACGCCGCTATGGTGCGCTGATATTGCTATTCGATGAGGCAGAAGAGGAGCTGGAAGGCCAGCTCCGCTTTAATGTTCAGTAGCACAACCAAAAAGGGCCCCGGCAGGCGGGGCCAAAGGGTTCGTCAGAATTGACGAGGAATTATTTGTACAGCTCTGCAGTCAGGTGATAGCTGTCACCGGTGCGCGCTTCAATCACTTTATACGCGCTGGCACCCTGCTCATCGGCTTTCTGAGAAAGCTGAGCGCGGTAATCCATAGGTGAGCCGCCTGTTCCGCTAACGGTAATGGTCTGGCCGGTAGATTGCAGATTCTGCGCGGATTCATCCGTTACCAGTTGGGCAGCTGAAGCGCCAAAAGCGAACAGAGAAAGCAGCGTAGCGGTTGCGATGGTTGTTTTGATTTTCATAATTCGTCTCCTCATTAGAATCAACAACCTGCGGCACGAAGAGGGTAAGCGGGTCGTCGATCTTCTACCGGCAACTGCATAACGCCGGATCGATAGTTAAAGTTTATTTGTACAGTTCAGCCGTCACGTGGAAGGTGTTGTCCTGATTGTTCTCAATGATGCGGTAATGGCTGGCACCCTGAGCATCGGCTTTCTGGGACAGTTCCTGACGGATATTGGTCTGGTCGCCGTCGACGCCGCTCACGCTAATGGTCTGATTCAGCGGCTGCAGATTTTCAGCCTGGGTGTTGGTTACCAGGGTGGCAGCACTGGCGCCAAAAGACAGAACGGAAGCCAGACTCAGTACAGCAATAGATAATTTGGTTTTCATGATTCACTCTCCTGAAATGGGGTGGGCAACCTGAGAGGCAAACGCCTCTCAAACGGGTCGCCGTTCACACTGCATCTTGTTCCGGCAAACTTATTTATAAAGTTCCGCGGTTGCGTGGTAGCTGTTGTCGTTATAAGCCTCAACAACGCGATAGGCTTTAGCACCTTGCGCTTCAGCTTTGGCGTTCAGCTGCTGATGGATATCCATCGGTGAGCCGCCAATGCCGCTGACGCTGATGGTGCCGACCGGCTGCAGGTTCGCTGCCTGTTCGGCATTGATAGAATCTGCGGCGAAAGCACCAAATGACAGGGCAGATAGAACACTCAGGGTGGCGATAGTAGTTTTAACGTTCATGGTATTTTTCCTCGTCTTCTGTTTTTCTCTTTTTGATTTCGTGTGATTTGCATCACGAAAAGAAGTATAGATCTAATCACCCATGAAATTAATATCCCGCTAATAATGATTGGTTGTAATTCTTTATCCTTATGGCACATTTTTATAACGCAAAGTTATTAAAACCGCCTGGATCTTAACCAGGAGGGTGTATTTCCATGCAAAAACAATGATCTGCATCAAATTATCTTTTTGTGCGAAACAATGTGGTTGATCAAGCTGGCTGTGCGCTAAAAGCAAGAGATAACCGCTGATCACTAATTGTAAAGCAGCGTAAAATAGCGCAAAGGGTTAAGCAGGCGAAAAGGTCGTACCAATACTTTCGCGCATTGAGAACCCGGCGGAATATGGCTAAGCGGTTATTTTGTAAGGTGTTGGCGATAAAACAGCGGGAGAAACGCGGGCGGGCGGGCAAGGTTACCGGCAGGTGAACCGCCGGTAACAGACAGGGTTTTATAGTTCCTGTTCGAATAACACCAGCACGGCGTCATACAGCTGCTTCACCGTAAAGGCGCGCGCTGGTGTAATAAAAATGGTGTCGTCACCGGCGATGGTGCCGAGAATGCCTTCGGCTTTGCCGAGGGAGTCGAGCAGGCGGGCGATCAGCTGGGCCGCGCCCGGGCTGGTATGAATCACTACCAGCGCATCGTTATAGTCGATATCCAGCACCAGATTCTTCAGCGGGCTGGTGGTGGTAGGCACGCCCAGTTCGGCTGGCAGGCAGTACACCATCTCCATTTTGGCGTTACGCGTGCGCACCGCGCCAAACTTGGTCAGCATACGAGAAACTTTTGACTGGTTGATGTTGCCGAAGCCGTCTTCCTGCAGCGCCTGGACAATTTCGCCCTGAGAGCTGAACTTTTCTTCTTTCAGTAAGGCTTTGAACGCCTTTATCAGATCGTCTTGTTTAGATGGGTTTCGCATAAGCTACCAATAAAAGAGGGTTGCAGCAGGCAACAGGCCCGTCGCAGATAAATTATTATGCATTTAGATGAATTTTTATGCAATAAGCGGATGCGTGAATTCACGGCATGCGCGTGTGGGGCGGGCATGATAACAGAGTTTTATCCTGCACCAAAATCGCGCGCTGGCGCGCAAAGCGAAGGTTGCAAAGTTGTTATATTATTGAAGTGGTAACAACAAAACGATGATCATTGCCGTCCATAGTCTTCTGGCTGCGACTGGATCATTCAGGCGACTTCTGAAGTGGAGATGTCTCGGGAGCCGATTGCGGCGTAATGTTATTGCGCGACAGGTGTGTCGCTATCGCCTGAGAAGTTGATTAAACTCGTAACCTGATGGATTTCCGGCATATCTCTGCCCCACCTTAATAAGGAGTTCAGGATGAAAGTTGCCGTTCTCGGTGCAGCTGGTGGTATTGGCCAGGCACTCGCTCTGCTGCTCAAGACCCAATTACCCGCAGGTTCAGCCCTCTCACTGTATGACATTGCCCCGGTGACGCCAGGCGTCGCGGTTGATCTCAGCCACATTCCTACCGCCGTGAAAGTTGAAGGGTTCAGTGGCGAAGATGCCACGCCGGCTCTGCACGGCGCTGATGTGGTGCTGATCTCGGCCGGTGTGGCACGCAAACCTGGCATGGACCGCGCCGATCTGTTTAACGTCAACGCCGGTATCGTGCGTAACCTGATTGAACAGGTGGCAACCTCTGCGCCAAAAGCGCTGATTGGCGTCATCACTAACCCGGTAAATACCACGGTGGCGATTGCCGCCGAAGTGCTGAAAAAAGCCGGGGTGTACGATAAAAACCGGCTGTTTGGCGTCTCGACGCTGGATGTGATTCGCGCCAACACCTTTGTCGCTGCCCTGAAGGGCAAACAGCCTACGGAGATTGAAGTGCCGGTGGTCGGCGGGCATTCAGGCGTGACCATTCTGCCGCTGCTGTCGCAGGTTAAAGGCGTCAGCTTCAGCGAGCAGGAGATCGCCGACCTGACGAAACGTATTCAGAATGCCGGTACCGAAGTGGTGGAAGCCAAAGCCGGTGGCGGCTCGGCGACGCTGTCGATGGGCCAGGCGGCTGCGCGCTTTGGCCTGTCGCTGATTCGTGCACTGCAGGGCGAAGCCAATGTCGTTGAATGCGCCTATGTGGAAGGCGACGGCGAGTACGCGCGCTTCTTCTCGCAGCCGCTGCTGCTGGGCAAAAACGGTATCGCCGAACGCCGTCCGCTCGGGCCGCTCAGTGATTTCGAACAGCAGGCGCTTAACGGCATGCTGGAGACGCTGAAAAAAGATATCGCGCAGGGCGAAGAGTTTGTGAAGTAACTCGCGCGTAAAGAAAAAACGCCCGGCGTATGCCGGGCGTTTTGTTTTACAGGCCACCGGATTTGAAAGTCCGGCTGGCAGTCGAACCGTTGCTGGCCGGCGTTTTGCGCCCCAGCGTTTCCATGCGAATCTGGAACGGCGGGAACGGCATCTCAATGCCATGCTCTTCAAAGCCGCGCAGAATCAGCTGATGCAGCTCATGACGCAGCGGCATACGATGGCCCATCTCCGCCGCGTGCACGCGCAGCTCAAACAGCTGAATGCCCTGCTGCAGATCCACCAGGAACACATCCGGCGCCGGCATATCCAGCACGTAGGTGCAGCGATCGGCCGCCTGCTTCAGGATGGTTGTCACCTCTTCGCTGTTAACGTGGGCCGGTGCCGGAATGGTCAGCACCACGCGCGTCACCGAATCCGACAGCGACCAGTTGACGAACTGCTCGGTGATAAAGGCCTTGTTCGGCACAATAATCTCTTTGCGGTCCCAGTCGGTAATGGTGGTGGCGCGCGTATTGATGCGGGTGATGCTGCCGGTCAAATCGCGAATGGTCACGGTATCGCCGATACGAATCGGTTTCTCAAACAGGATGATCAGGCCGGAGATAAAGTTGGCAAAGATCTCCTGCATCCCAAAGCCCAGCCCCAGACCCAGCGCCGCTACCAGCCACTGCAGTTTTGACCACTCCACGCCAATAATCGAGAAGCCAATCAGACCGCCGACCAGCATCAGCGCGTATTTGGTCAGGGTGGTAATGGCGTAACCGGTACCGGGCGACAGGCTGAGGTGTTGCAGCAGCGCCAGCTCCAGCAGCGCCGGCATATTGCGCACCAGCTGGGTGGTGATGATAAAGATCAGGATGGCGATCAGCACGGCACCCAGCGTAATGGGCTGTACGCTCTCGACGCCCTGCACCGTGGTGCTGGCATCCCACAGCGGAATGTTGTCGAGGAAACTGAACGCGGAGTGGATCTCAGACCACAGCACAATCACCGACACCAGCGCAATCAGCGTCAGAATCGAGCGGACCAGCCGCAGCGACTGCGCGCTGATCGCATCCAGATCGATAATCGGCTCTTCGACTTCCACGGTATCGGTGCTGACGGCAGACTGCTGCTCTTTTTCCTCTTCGCTGCGCGCGCGGTTGGCCAGCATATCGGCACGACGCTGGCGCGCGCGGTCAAAGGCGATGCGGCGGCGCTGAATCAGCATCCAGCGGCGAATGATGTGGTAAATCACCAGCAGGAAGAACCAGATGCCGACCGAGGTTTCCAGACGCGCCAGCAGCGCCTGCGCGGTGGCCAGATAGCCAATGCAGGAGGCCAGCGCCGCCACCAGCGGAATGGCGATCATCAGGTTCCACAGAATCCGGTTAACGAAGTTGTCGCCGTTGCCCTCTTTATCCAAATAGAGCGGGATACCGGCGCGTTTCAGACTGACGGTGACAATGCTCAGCGCCCCGCAGATCAGAATAAAGCACAGGCGCCCCAGCGTGGCGGAGAACTGCGGATCGTCGAGGTTGGCGAAAGCAATCAGCAGCATAATCAGCGGTACGATCAGGCCGACCGTCAGCGAGTAATAACGCATGGCGCGCGCGACCCGCGCCTGCGGCCAGCGAAAGTGCACGACAAACAGGCCGTCAGGACGGGCAAACGCCGCGCTGATCATGAATGCCCACAGCAGTGGCAGGGTGGCAGTGATGCCATCGCCAATCGCCACGGCAAACGGGTAAGGCCAGGCGTGCTGCAGGCCAAAGCCGAGCGCGGCCCACAGCACCGGCAGCGGCACCGCGACCAGAATCGACCAGAAGACGGTGCGCAGCGTCAGGCTGAAGCGGTCCTGCGTCACTTTCCCCACGCGGCTGGCTGCGCGCGCCATAAAGGCGTTGTAGTGACGACGCGTGCTGATGCTAAAGCCCACCAGCAGAATGGCGCCGATGATCGGCAGCACCGTTTCGCGGTTAGTGAACATCATCGCCAGCGCTTTGCCCAGCTGGCCCAGCGTGTCCAGCGACAGCAGGCGCGTCAGATCGGTGGCCACGTCCAGCGGATATTTCAGGCCAACCGGGCTGACGTCGGCGGTCCAGAACAGATAGCGGTGCGTCGCCTCTTTGACTTCACTCAGCGCGTCCTGCAGCTGCGTATTGGAAACCTTCAGCTTGGTGATTTCCAGAATCAGCGTGTCGCAGCCGGAAATCAGTGAGTTCAGCAGTTCACGCTGGGTTTTCAGCTGGGCATCCAGAATGCGCGTCTGTTCACTGGTGAACGGCGTGCCGTCCGCCTGTTTCTCTTTGCGCAGCGCCTGCTGGCGCTCCAGCAGGTCTTCATAATGCAGCCGCTGCACGCGCAGCTGGCCCATTTCACTGTCGATCTGCTGGGATTTCGGCATCTCCGGCAGGCGCGCCACCTGCGCGCGCAGCGCTTCACCCAGCAGATTTGACACGCCCAGCCACTGTGACTGCTCGCGCAGCGTGCTCAGCGCCTGGCGCACCTGCAATGTCTGATTGGTGGCGAGACGCTGCTGCGAGGCCACCAGATCCATACGCTGCGCCTGCTGATTCAGATCGGCGGAGAGCTCGCGGTTAACGCGGAACTGATCGCTGATGGAGGCCGGCAGATCGCCGCTGTTTTCCGCCAGCTGTTCGGTGCGCTCCAGCGCCAGTTCGGCTTCGCGCTGACGCTGGTTGTTGAGCTGATTGCGCAGCGCCTGCAGATAGTTATCCAGCTGGGTGGCTTTGCGCTGATGCACTTCCGCGCGCATGCGCGCCAGCTCCTGACGGTTATTGGCCGACAGCTGCGCCAGCTCCAGCTCATCGACCCGCGCTTTACTGGCAGCGCTCTCGGTCTGACGCGCATAAATCTGCGCCTGCGCCAGCGGGGTAGCGGCAGCCGCCACGCCCTGTGCGCGCCGTTCGCTTTCGGTCATGGCGCGCCGCGCATCGGTCTGCTGCTGCGGCAGCTGCGACAGAGAATCGCTGATTTCGCGGGCGCGATCCTGCTCCTGCTGCGCCTGGCGGCTCTCCTCCAGCAGCTGGCTGCTAACCTGCAGGATCTCCTGATCCAGCTCGGCATTGCTCATGTTGCTGCGCACTGGCTTGCTGCTGTCAGTCAGCGTGGCGATTTGCTGACGCAGCTCGCGCGCCAGCCGCGGGAAATCATCGATTACCTGCTGATACTGTTTCGCCCGTTCCAGCGAGTCGTCGCGTTCGGACAGGAAGTTAATTGCTGCTTCCAGCGCCTGCACCTGTTCGGCCTGGCTGGGCGAGCTTTTCGCGGATTTCGCCGTTTCCAGATCCTGTTTCAGCTGGCTGGCGGGTGGAACGGTGGCGGCAAAGGCGGTGCTGCTGAGCACCAGGCTCAGCAGCAGAAAAAGAGAGGCGCGCACGGCGGTGTTTCCCGGAATTAGTCGATGAGCGGAGCGCTGTCGCCGGGCTGCGGCAGGGCGATAGCCAGCGGCTGACCCAGGCGGGTTTTGCTTTCGGCTTCAAGGCTTTCAGCCAGCTTAACGCGGTTCGGCGCAAACAGGTTGATCACCGTCGAGCCCAGCTTAAAGCGGCCCATCTCCTGACCTTTCAGCAGCACGACCGCGCCATCATGATCGGCCGATGGGTAGCGCCAGCGTTTGATCACCCCTTCGCGCGGCGGCGTCACGGTGCCGGCCCAGACGGTTTCGATGCTGCCGACGATGGTGGCGCCCACGAGGATCTGCACCATCGGGCCGTGATCGGTATCGAATACACAGATCACGCGTTCGTTACGGGCAAACAGGTTCGGGATGTTGCGCGCGGTCAGCGGGTTAACCGAGTAGAGATCGCCCGGCACGTAGATCATTTCGCGCAGGATGCCGTTACACGGCATGTGCACGCGGTGGTAGTCGCGCGGCGCGAGGTACGTGGTAACGAACTCACCGTCGACAAATTTTTCCGCCAAGTCGTCATTGCCGGCCAGCAGCGCCTGCAGCGAGTAGGTGTGGCCTTTGGCCTGGAAGATCTGATCGCCAGCAATACGGCCCAGCTGGCTGATGGCGCCATCCGCTGGCAAGGCCAGCAGCGAAGCGTCCGGATCGATAGGGCGCGCACCCTCTTTTAACGGGCGTACAAAGAAGTCATTAAAGGTGCGGTAGCTGCCGGTGTGCGGCTTGCTGGCTTCCGCCATATCCACTTTGTAGAACCAGACAAAAATGTCGATGACCGCTTTGGTCAGCCAGCCAGCGCGGCGGCTGGCGCCCCAACCGGCGAGTTCGGTCAGCGCTTTTTTAGGCAGAATGTGATTCAGGCCGAGTTTAAAACGATCAAACACCGTTGCCTCCTGGCTTAATAACGTTTGGTTTACACAAAAGGGGGCGGATTGTAGCAGCGCCCCGGTCAGTTGGCGAATGTGCCGTTGTACCCGTTAATCTTCGCTGGCGGAAAAGTTTTTACGCGTTTTTACCTGCGCCATGCTCTCCAGAATACGGTGGTAGTTATCGAAGCGTGAAATGTCGATGATCCCGTTCTCTACCGCTTCGCGGATGGCGCAGCCTGGGTCGTTGTCGTGCTTGCAGTCACGGAACTTGCAACCGCCGAGAAATTCACGAAATTCGACAAATCCCTGGGTAATTTGTTCCGGCTCCAGATGCCACAAACCGAACTCGCGCACGCCAGGCGAATCGATGACATCGCCGCCGTGCGGGAAGTGATACAGCCGTGAGGCGGTGGTGGTGTGCTGGCCGAGGCCGGACACGTCCGACACATCATTGGTCAGGATCTCATCGCCTGCCAGGTCAAGGCCGAGCAGGTTGTTCAGCAGGCTGGATTTACCCACGCCCGACTGGCCGGCAAAAATGCTGACCCGGCCGGTGAGCGCTGCTTCCAGATCCTTCAGTCCATCTTTGGCGCGGCTCGACACCATCAGTACGCGATAGCCAATGTGGCGATAGATATCCATCTGCTCATCGACAAACGCCCGCGCGTCGTCATCCAGCAGATCGGTTTTATTCAGTACCAGCAGCGGCTCCACGCCGAGCGTTTCGCTGGCCACCAGATAGCGATCGATAATGTTCAGCGACAGCTCTGGCAGGATCGCCGACACAATTATGATCTGATCAATGTTAGCGGCGATCGGTTTCACGCCGTCATAGAAGTCCGGACGCGTCAGCACCGTCTGGCGCGGGTGTACGGCTTCAACAATACCTTTGCCACCGTTTTCGCCGGCGGCGCGCCACACTACGCGGTCACCGGTGACCAGCGAGCGAATAGTGCGGCGGATATTACAGCGATGCACCTCGCCGGCGCTGTCTTCCACATCCGCGTGCATGCCAAAGCGGCTGATCACTACGCCTTCAGAGGCTTCACCAAACAGGCTGTCGTCCGGTTCCGGCTTTTCGTTCCGTTGCTGCAGACGACGCTGATGGTTGGCGCTGACGCGACGTTGTTGACCCTTCGACAATTTATTTTTGCTCACGCATCCTCTCACGCTTTCGCCAGGCTTCGCCCCGCTGGGCAAAACGTCTATGATACACCTTAATTCAGGCTAATGACGACTTTGGCAACAGGCGGGAAATGCATGACAGCGGGAAATGAAAACAATCTGATTTGGATCGACCTGGAAATGACCGGACTGGATCCGGAGCGCGATCGCATTATTGAGATCGCCACCATTGTAACGGACGCCAACCTTAATATTCTGGCCGAAGGTCCGGTACTGGCGGTGCATCAGTCCGATGCGCAGCTGGCGCTGATGGATGACTGGAACGTGCGCACCCACACCAATAGCGGCCTGGTTGCGCGCGTGAAGGCCAGCCAGCATGACGATCGTGCGGCGGAGCAGGCGACGATTGCGTTTCTGCAGCAGTGGGTTCCGGCCAACACCTCACCGATTTGCGGCAACAGCATTGGTCAGGATCGCCGCTTCCTGTTTAAGTACATGCCGGCGCTGGAAGCCTATTTCCACTACCGCTATCTCGATGTCAGCACGCTGAAAGAGCTGGCGCGCCGCTGGAAGCCAGAGATTCTGCCAGGCTTTAAAAAGGCCGGTACGCATCAGGCGCTGGACGACATTCGTGAGTCCATTGCCGAGCTGGCCTACTACCGCGAGCACTTCCTGCAGCTGTAAATCAACGCGGGTGCGCAGGAAAGCAGCAGTTTGCCGATTAAAACAGCAAACGCGCGCAAAGCGCAAAATTTTGCTTTGCAACGCTTGCGGCGGGAAGGATTTCTCGTATAATGCGCACCCCGTACCGGTGAAGAATTTACAGCAGGTACGGAGCAGTAAAAGTAACAAATGTTCTGAATCAGGTAGTTCAGTTGCGCTAAAGCGGTCAACGCCGCAGCAGATTGAAAGACAATGATGCGGGAATAGCTCAGTTGGTAGAGCACGACCTTGCCAAGGTCGGGGTCGCGAGTTCGAGTCTCGTTTCCCGCTCCAGAACGTGCAGTAAAAAGTAATGCATCAGAATCAAGGATTTCAGCCGCGTCCAGGCCGTTAACGCCGCAGCGCAATGAAAGACGACGATTATGCGGGAATAGCTCAGTTGGTAGAGCACGACCTTGCCAAGGTCGGGGTCGCGAGTTCGAGTCTCGTTTCCCGCTCCAGTCTCTGTTGCAGTACGCCATCCAAATCACGGATTTAGTCTTTTTGCGGTTGTTGTGACTTAAGAATGCCGGTACATAATCGAGTATTTGAGTATGCAACAAGGCGGCAACTGAGCGAATCCCTGGGAGCTTACACGAGTAAGTGACCTGGGTGAGCGAAGGCAGCCAACGCCGTGGCAGACTAAAATACGAAGATTATGCGGGAATAGCTCAGTTGGTAGAGCACGACCTTGCCAAGGTCGGGGTCGCGAGTTCGAGTCTCGTTTCCCGCTCCAGATTTTCATATTCACTAAAGTTATTTGCCCCCGGGCACAATCAGACATACAACTGCTGCAGTCGTTTTACCTGTGCGGTTCCGTTTGTTATCTGGAAATTTTGCACGCCGCGTGAGTGCCCAGGATGTCTGCGTCTGTTGCAGTAATCTTACAGGTTATCCACAATGCGCCCGCAACGTGCTGACGGCGTTTTACCCTATCTGCAAAACCGTTTTGAACAGAGTTATCCACAAGCTCTGGACAAGCCCCTGCGCACAAAACCCGACGTAAATGTTTACAGTAATTATCTAACCCTATGTTTTTTATTGGGTAAATGATATTTCAGACTGTGAATGCCCCTTTTAGACGAAATAACGATCCACGTCACTATTCGGGGAAATAATTTTATTCACAGCATGTGGAAAAGCATAATATCCTGCGCGATTGCTCAATCATGCATCACGCGGTAACCCTTTCTCGACGGCGCGCACCAGCCGCTGCTGCTGTGCCGATTGCACCTCTACCGCCTGCGCCGCGCGCTTTTGCCGCTGCTGCGTGATCGCCCAGTCAATGTGCTCATCCAGCAGCGGATGTTCACCGCGCCGCTGTTCTAATGCCGTGAGATTCTCGGGTGCCCAGGGCGCATTACCCAGCGCCACAGCTACGTTACGCAGCCAGCGCAGATGGCCGATGCGGCGAATGGCAGAGCCTTCCGTGACGCGCAGAAAACGGGCTTCATCCCAGCCGAACAGTTCGACCAGCTGCGGCGCGTGCAGCACCGCGCGCGGCGAAAAATCCTCTTCATCGGTCAGCTGACCATAGCGGTTCCACGGGCAGATCAGCTGGCAGTCGTCACAGCCGTAAATGCGGTTGCCGATCAGCGGACGCAGCGCTTCGGGAATGGCGCCTTCCAGTTCAATGGTGAGATAGGAGATGCAGCGGCGCGCATCGACGACATAAGGTTCGACGATGGCGCCGGTCGGGCAGATGGTCATGCAGGCGACGCAGCGGCCGCACTGCTCTTGCTGCGGCTCATCCACCGGCAGCGGTAGATCAATCAGCAGTTCGCCGAGGAAAAACCACGAGCCGGCTTCGCGATTCAGCACCAGCGAATGTTTGCCGGTCCAGCCGAGTCCGGCTTTGACGGCAATCGGCCGCTCCAGAATTGGCGCGGAGTCGACAAACGGACGAAAATTGAGTTCGCCGCAGTGGGCCTGGATTTTTTCTCCGAGCTTTTTCAGTCGATTGCGCAATACTTTGTGGTAATCGCGGCCCAGCGCGTAGCGGCTGACATAACCCAGCTGCGGGTTTTTTAACGTGCTGGCAAACGCGGCTTTGGCCGGAAGATAGTTCATGCGTACGCTGATCACGCGCAGCGTGCCGGGCAGCAGTTCATGCGGACGGGCGCGCATCATGCCGTGACGCGCCATCCAGTCCATCTCGCCGTGATACTGTTTCTCCAGCCACTGCTGCAGTTTCGGCTCTTCGGCGCTCAGGTCGGTATCGCAAATACCCACCTGCTGAAAGCCGAGTTCGCGCCCCCACTGTTTAATCTGTTGAGCGAGCTGTTGAAGATCGAGAGGGTATGACATGAGAGACCAGGCAATTGAAGCAAACGCACGCAGTTTACCACACTCTGTCTGGCCTGCGCAGGCCATGCCGCAACTGGAGTGCGACGCCGCCGATAGCCTGGGCCTGACGCTGTATGAACTGATGCAGCGCGCCGGGCAGGCCAGTTATGAACGGATTCGCCAGCAGTGGCCGCAGGCGCAGCACTGGCTGATTTTATGCGGCCACGGTAATAACGGCGGCGATGGCTACGTGGTGGCGCGGCTGGCGCAGGCCGCCGGGCTAAGCGTGACGCTGCTGGCCTGTGACAGCGAACGTCCGCTGCCGGAAGAAGCACAGCAGGCGCGCGACGGCTGGCTGGCGGCGGGCGGCGTGATTCATGCCGCCGACGCTGCCTGGCCGGAACACATCGACGTAATTGTTGATGCGCTGCTGGGCACCGGGCTGAATCGCGCGCCTGCCGCGCCTTATCAGTCGCTGATCGAACAGATCAATGCGCACGCCGCGCCGGTGTTTGCCGTCGATATCCCTTCCGGGCTGGTGGCGGCGACCGGCACCACGCCAGGGGCGGCGGTCGTGGCGGACTGTACGTTAAGTATGATTGCGCTGAAGCCCGGTCAGCTCACCGGCAAAGCGCGTGACCACGTCGGCGTGCTGCATTGCGCGACGCTTGGTCTGGACGCGTTTCTGGCTGGCGAGCCGGCGCCGATTCATCGCTACGCTGCAGCGGATTTACCGCGCTGGCTGAAGCCGCGTAAAGCCACCTCGCACAAAGGCGATCACGGCCGTTTGCTGGTGGTTGGTGGCGACAGCGGCACGGCCGGCGCGATCCGCATGACCGGCGAAGCGGCGCTGCGCAGCGGTGCCGGGCTTGTGCGGGTGTTAACGCATGAAGATAATATTGGTCCGATTCTCAGCGCACGACCGGAGCTGATGGTGGATGCCCTGAGCGACGCGCGGCTGGACGACGCGCTGGCGTGGGCGGATGTCATCGCCATCGGCCCCGGTCTTGGCCAGCGTGAATGGGCTCAGAAGGCACTGAAAAAGGTGGCACTGAGTGAAAAGCCGATGCTTTGGGATGCTGATGCGCTTAACCTGCTGGCAATCAATGCAGATAACCGTCAGAATCGCATCATTACGCCGCATCCCGGCGAGGCAGCACGCCTGCTCGGGGTGAAAACCGCAGAGATTGAGAGTGACCGCTTACACGCCGCGCAGACCCTGGCAAACCGCTACGGCGGCGTGGTGGTGCTGAAAGGTGCTGGTACGGTAATTGCCAGCGCGACGGGCGACATGGCGATTGCGGATGTCGGCAATGCAGGCATGGCGTCCGGCGGTATGGGCGATGTGCTGAGCGGTATTATCGCCGCCCTGTTGGGCCAGCAGGCCACGCTGTTTGACGCCGCCTGTGCGGGCTGTGTCGCGCACGGTGCCGCGGCGGATGCGGTAGCGCGACAGCGCGGGACGCGCGGCATGTTAGCCACTGATTTGTTCGCACTGCTGTGGCAGTTTGTTAATCCAGAGATGATCCAACAATAAAGCATGAAGACCTGTGTTATTCCTTTGCCCGATGAGGCGGCAACCCTGAATCTGGGTGCGCAACTGGCCCGCGTTTGCAGCAGCGCGGTGGTGATCTATCTGTATGGCGATCTGGGTGCCGGTAAAACCACCTTCAGCCGCGGCTTTTTGCAGGCGCTTGGCCATCAGGGCAACGTCAAAAGTCCAACCTATACGCTGGTTGAGCCCTATCAGCTGGGCGACCGCAGTCTGTACCATTTCGATCTCTATCGCCTCGCCGACCCGGAAGAGCTGGAGTTTATGGGCATCCGTGACTACTTCAGCGGCGACGCGCTGTGCCTGGTTGAGTGGCCGCAGCAGGGCGCGGGTGTGCTGCCAGAGCCGGATCTGGCACTGACGCTAAGCTACGTTGCCAGCGCGCGCGCAGCGGAAATCAGCGCGCATTCGCCGCTGGGCGATACGCTGCTGCAGCAGTTTCAGCAGGGCAGGGAACCGGCATGATGTCACGCGTTACCGGGATGATGCTCGCCCTGCTGTGTCTGTTCTCCTCGTCGGCGCTGGCCGCGACACTATCGGATATCAAAGTCGATAACGGCGACAGCCAGGCGACGGTGACCCTGAGCTTCAACGGCCAGCCGGTGTATGGCTTCTTTCCGCTGCACAACCCGAACCGGGTGGTGCTGGATATTCGCCAGAGCGGCAATATTCAGGGGCTGCCGCTCAACTTTAGCGGCGAAAACATCGTTAAACGGATTCGTAATAGCCAGCCGAAGGATAAGCAAAGCATCCGGCTGGTGTTTGAGCTGACCCAGGCGGCGAAAACGCGCGCCAGTACGCAGCGCGACGGCAATCAGTACCGCGTGGTCTTCACCATCAGCGGCACCCAGCCTGCCAGACGCAGCACCGCGGCGGCACCGGTGACGCGTGCGCGCCAGAGCGACAGCGCTACGACCAGCCAGGGCAATCCGTTCAACGCCAATCCGGTGACGGCGGTGACCAGCAGCAACACCACGGTGCGTCCGGGCGGTGCTGTCAGCCGTAATGATGCGGTGATCGTGGCGATTGATGCCGGACACGGCGGTCAGGATCCTGGCGCGTCGGGCCAGCACGGCTTACATGAAAAGAATGTCACCATCGCCATCGCGCGGAAGCTCAAAGCGCTGATGGATCAGGACCCGATGTTTAAACCGGTGCTGACGCGTAACGGCGACTACTTTATTTCGGTGATGGGCCGTTCCGAGGTGGCGCGTAAAGAGAACGCTAACCTGCTGGTATCGATTCACGCCGACGCCGCACCGAATCACTCTGCCACCGGGGCTTCGGTTTGGGTGCTGTCCAACCGTCGCGCCAACAGCGAAATGGCTAACTGGCTGGAGCAGAAAGAGAAACAGTCTGAGCTGCTGGGCGGCGCGGGCGATCTGCTGGCGAACAGTCAGGCCGATCCCTACCTGAGCCAGGCGGTGCTGGATCTGCAGTTTGGCCATTCACAGCGCGTCGGCTATGACGTGGCGGTTAAAGTGCTGCAGCAGCTGCGCGGCGTAACGCCGTTGCACAAGCGTCTGCCGGAACATGCCAGCCTCGGCGTGCTGCGTTCGCCGGACATCCCTTCTTTACTGGTTGAAACCGGCTTTATCAGTAACGCCGGGGAGGAGCGGCTGCTTGGCAGCAGCGCGTATCAGGAAAAGATTGCCCAGTCGATTTACAAAGGACTGCGTAACTATTTCCTCGCGCATCCGCTGCAATCGGTCCCAAAGGAGGAAAACCGGCCGCTGGATCGCGCACCAGCGGTTAGCGTCGCCAGCAACCCGGCGACCGGCACCGTGCAGTATACCGGTGCTACCCAGCGCCATACCGTGACGCGCGGCGAGACGCTGTCCGGCATTGCCGCGCGATACGGTGTCAGCATGGCGACGCTGCGCGAGCTGAATAACCTGAAGCGCGATGTGGTGTGGGTCGGCCAGCGGCTGAAAGTGCCGGCCGGTTCCGGCGTCAGCAGCGCGGCCAGCCGTCCGGCGCGGCACAAAGTGGTGCGCGGTGATTCGCTGACGGCGATTGCCGCGAAGTACGGCGTCAGCCCGAAAGCCATCATGCAGGCAAATAACATGAAGTCGAGCAACGTGATGCTGGGGCAAAATTTAAAGATTCCACAATCCTGATGAGGGGCTGCGCGCAGCCCATACCTGATAAGGATCACCACCATGCCAATACAGATTTTACCGCCTCAGCTGGCGAACCAGATTGCCGCTGGCGAAGTGGTTGAGCGCCCGGCCTCGGTCGTAAAAGAGCTGGTGGAAAACAGCCTTGATGCCGGAGCGACGCGCATTGAGGTGGATATTGAGAAGGGCGGGGCAAAGCTGATCCGCATCCGCGACAACGGCTGCGGCATTGCCAGAGATGAACTGGCGATGGCGCTGGCCCGCCACGCCACCAGCAAAATCGCCTCGCTGGATGATCTGGAGGCGATTGTCAGCCTCGGCTTTCGCGGTGAAGCGCTGGCGAGTATCAGCTCGGTGTCGCGCCTGACGCTGACGTCGCGCACCGCCGATCAGCAGGAAGCCTGGCAGGCCTATGCCGAAGGGCGCGATATGGCGGTGACGGTCAAACCCGCCGCCCACCCGGTGGGAACCTCGCTGGAAGTGCTCGATCTGTTCTACAACACGCCTGCCCGCCGTAAATTCATGCGCACCGAAAAGACCGAGTTCACCCACATTGATGAGGTGATTCGCCGCATTGCGCTGGCGCGTTTCGACGTTGCCATTTCGCTGACGCACAACGGCAAGCTGGTGCGTCAGTATCGCGGCGTGACGCAGGAGGCGCAGCGCGAGCGGCGTCTGGGTGCCATCTGCGGAACGCCTTTCATGCAGCACGCGCTGCGCATTGACTGGCAGCACGACGAGCTGGCGCTGCGCGGCTGGGTGGCCGATCCGGCGGGGGCGCGTCAGGTTACCGACCTGCAGTACTGCTACGTTAACGGTCGCATGATGCGCGACAAGCTGATTAATCACGCCATCCGCCAGGCCTATCAAACCCAGCTCGGTGAAGATCAGCAGCCAGCCTATGTGCTGTATCTGGAGATTGACCCGCACCAGGTGGATGTCAACGTGCATCCCGCGAAGCATGAGGTGCGTTTTCATCAGTCGCGTCTGGTGCATGACTTTATCTGGCAGGGCGTGATGAGCGTGCTGCAGGCCAGTCGCAGCGCCGAATTGCCGCTGGCCCATGCCGAAGAGCCGCCGCCGCAGTGGCAGCCTGAGAACCGCCAGGCCGCCGGAGCGAATCACTTTGCCCAGCCGGCAACCGGCGCGCGCAGCGGTGGCAGCGCGGCATCCGGCGGCACGGGCGGCCAGTGGCAGCCCAAAGAGCCGGGCTATCGCGCGCGTGAAGGGGCGGTTTATCAGCAGCTGATAAAAACACCGGCGGCGGAGACGCCACGCGCACCGGCCGCTGAACCCGCGCCCGCGCCACGCCCGGCACCCGCGCGTGAAGCGCCGCTGGCCGCCCATATGCAAAGTTTTGGCCGGGTGCTCAGCGTGGTACGCGAGCGCTATGCGCTGCTGGAGCGCGGGGAGACATTGCAGCTGCTGTCATTAAGCGTGGCGGCGCGCTGGCTCAAACAGGCCCAGTTGCAACCCGGCGATGAGGGGCTCAAACCGCAGCCGCTGCTGATCCCGGTACGGCTGAAAATCGCTCACGAAGAGTTAAGCGTGATTGATGCCCAGGCGACGCTGTTAAGCCAGATGGGCATTGATTTACAACGGGAAGGACAGCATGTGACGCTGCGCGCTGTCCCTTTACCGTTACGAACACAAAATTTACAAATCTTGATTCCAGACCTGTTAGGCTATCTCGCCCGGCAGCAAGAGGTTTCTGCTTCCGCACTGGCCCAGTGGCTGGCGCGACGCGACGATGCGGCAGAACCTCACTGGAATCACTCGCAGGCGATCACGCTGCTGGCAGAGCTCGAACGGCTCTGTCCGCATCTGCTGAAATCGCCGCCTTCAGGTCTGATACAGACCCTTGAGATTGAGAGCGCGCTAAACGCGTTGAAGCATGAGTGAACTGAACCAGGCTAGCCGGCCAAAGGCAATTTTTTTGATGGGGCCGACCGCCTCCGGTAAGACGGCATTAGCCATTGCGCTGCGTCAGCAACTTCCGGTGGAACTTATTAGCGTTGACTCTGCCTTAATCTATCGCGGGATGGATATTGGCACGGCGAAACCGTCGGCACAGGAGTTGGCGCAGGCACCCCATCGCTTGCTGGACATTCGCGACCCGGCGGAGAGCTATTCCGCTGCTGAGTTTCGTCGCGATGCGCTGGCAGAAATGGCGGAGATTACCCAAAAAGGTAAGATTCCGCTGCTTGTTGGTGGAACCATGCTTTACTTCAAAGCGTTGCTGGAAGGATTGTCGCCGCTGCCCTCGGCCGATCCGGAAGTGCGTCAGCGAATAGAGCAAATGGCGGCGGAAAAAGGCTGGGAAGCCCTGCACCGCCAGCTGTGTGAAATCGATCCGGTCGCCGGTAGTCGTATTCATCCGAATGATCCGCAGAGACTTTCGCGAGCACTGGAAGTTTTTTTTATTTCGGGTAAAACTTTAACGGAACTGACAAAAACGGCCGGTGAAGCGTTACCCTACGATGTGTACCAGTTTGCTATCGCCCCGGCGAGCCGTGAACTGTTACACCAGCGCATCGCGTTGCGTTACGACCAGATGTTAGCGTCAGGTTTTGAAGCGGAGGCTCGGGCACTGTTTGCACGAGGTGATTTGCATACGGACATGCCTTCCATTCGCTGTGTTGGTTACCGTCAGATGTGGTCTTATCTGTCTGGCGAAATCGATTACGACGAAATGGTTTATCGGGGAATTTGCGCCACCCGGCAGCTCGCTAAACGCCAGATGACCTGGTTACGTGGCTGGCCCGACGTCCACTGGTTAGACAGTGACGCGCCAGAATTAGCGCGTAATGCGGTGCTTCAGGTTGTTAGTGCGTAGCAGGGATGATTGTGTACAATTGGTCCGTTATCGTGCGCAAATTTTTACGCAGTTTTTCTGAACCACGGTTCACAAAGTAACAAACAACAAGCATATAAGGAAAAGATAGAATGGCTAAGGGGCAATCATTACAAGACCCGTTTTTGAACGCATTGCGTCGTGAACGTGTACCGGTTTCGATCTATTTGGTGAATGGTATTAAGCTGCAGGGACAAATTGAATCCTTTGATCAGTTCGTCATTCTGTTGAAAAACACGGTAAGCCAGATGGTGTATAAGCACGCCATCTCTACAGTGGTTCCTTCTCGTCCGGTTTCGCACCATAGCAACAACGCGGGCGGCAGCGGTGGCAGTAACTACCACCATGGCGGAAGCAACCAGGGCGCTCAGTCGCAGCCACAACAAGACGGCGATAACGCAGAGTAATTCTGCACGGCCGTAAAGCCAGGGCTGGGGAGCGAGTGCGTTTTCCCGTCCTGGTTATTTTATTTTAGCGAGGTTATAGCTTGTTTGACCGTTATGATGCCGGTGAGCAGGCCGTACTGGTACACATCTGGTTCTCCCAAGACAAAGAGCTGGAAGATTTGCAGGAGTTTGAAACTCTTGTCTCTTCTGCGGGCGTCGATGCGCTGCAAGTGATTACCGGCAGCCGTAAAGCGCCACATCCCAAATATTTTGTCGGTGAAGGAAAGGCAGTTGAAATTGCCGATGCGGTGAAAGCGAGTGGAGCATCGGTCGTTTTATTCGATCATGCCTTATCCCCTGCTCAGGAACGTAATCTTGAGCGGCTGTGCGAATGTCGCGTAATCGATCGCACCGGCTTAATTCTCGATATTTTTGCCCAGCGCGCCCGCACCCATGAAGGGAAATTGCAGGTCGAGCTGGCACAGTTACGCCATCTTGCCACCCGTCTGGTGCGCGGATGGACTCACCTTGAGCGGCAGAAAGGCGGTATCGGCCTGCGTGGACCGGGTGAAACCCAGCTGGAAACCGACCGTCGTTTACTGCGCGGCCGCATCAGCCAGATTCTGTCCCGCCTTGAACGCGTGGAAAAACAGCGTGAGCAGGGACGTCAGGCGCGCGCGAAAGCCGATGTGCCGACCGTCTCCCTGGTGGGCTACACCAACGCCGGCAAATCCACTCTGTTCAACGCCATTACTTCAGCCAATGTGTATGCTGCCGACCAGCTGTTCGCCACGCTGGACCCGACGCTGCGCCGCCTCAACGTGGCCGATGTCGGCGAAGTGGTGCTGGCGGATACGGTAGGCTTTATCCGTCACCTGCCGCATGACTTAGTGGCGGCGTTTAAAGCCACCCTGCAGGAAACCCGTCAGGCGTCGCTGCTGCTGCACGTGATTGACGCCGCGGATTTACGCGTCAATGACAACATTGATGCCGTAAACGAAGTGCTGGCAGAGATTGAAGCCGATGAGATTCCGGTGCTGCTGGTGATGAACAAGATCGATATGCTGGATGGCTTTGAGCCGCGTATCGATCGTGACGAAGAGAACCGGCCGACGCGCGTGTGGCTGTCGGCGCAGAGCGGTGCCGGTTTGCCGCTGCTGTGGCAGGCGCTGTCCGAGCGCTTAGCCGGTGAAGTGGCGCAGTATGATTTACGTCTGCCGCCGGAAGCGGGCCGCCTGCGCAGCCGCTTCTATCAGCTGCAGGCGATTGAAAAAGAGTGGAATGAAGAAGATGGCTGCGTAGGTTTGCAGGTGCGAATGCCAATTGTTGACTGGCGTCGCTTGTGCAAGCAGGAACCGCAGCTCGCCAGTTATATTGTTTGACCGTTGCCCAACTCATTTACCCCAAGACGTGCCCGGCACGTGGCAGGGTAAACTTATATACAATAAATGGAGTAGAGACATGGCGTGGAATCAGCCCGGAAATAACGGACAGGACCGCGACCCGTGGGGAAGCAGCAATAACCAAGGCGGCAACTCTGGGGGAAATAAAGGAGGTCGCGATCAGGGACCTCCTGATCTGGATGATATCTTCCGTAAGCTGAGTAAAAAACTCGGCGGACTGGGCGGTGGCAAACAGAGCGATAACGGCCAGCGCAGCGGCGGCAGCGGTGGCAAACTGGTTGGCATTGTCGCCGTGGCGGCAGTGGTCATCTGGGCAGCCAGTGGTTTCTACACCATTAAAGAAGCGGAACGCGGGGTCGTGACGCGTTTCGGCAAATTCAGCCATCTGGTTGAGCCTGGCCTCAACTGGAAACCGACCTTTATCGATCAGGTGCGGGCCGTCAACGTCGAAGCGGTGCGTGAGCTGGCGGCGTCTGGCGTGATGCTGACTTCGGACGAGAACGTGGTGCGCGTGGAGATGAACGTGCAGTACCGCGTGACCGATCCGGAGCGCTACCTGTATGCGGTAACCAGTGCCGATGACAGCCTGCGTCAGGCTACTGACAGCGCGCTGCGCGGCGTGATTGGCCGCTCGACCATGGACCGTATCCTCACCGAAGGCCGTACCGTCGTGCGTAGCGATACCCAGCGTGAAATCGACGAAACCATTCGTCCTTACAACATGGGTATTACGCTGCTTGACGTCAACTTCCAGGCGGCGCGTCCACCGGAAGAGGTCAAAGCCGCGTTTGACGATGCGATTGCCGCCCGCGAAAACCGCGAGCAGTACGTGCGTGAAGCTGAAGCGTACGCCAACGAAGTGCAGCCGCGTGCTAACGGCCAGGCGCAGCGTATTCTTGAAGAGGCGCGAGCCTACAAAGAGCGTACCGTGCTGGAAGCGCAGGGTGAAGTGGCGCGGTTCGCGCGTCTGCTCCCGGAGTACAAAGCCGCACCGCAGATCACCAAAGAACGTCTCTACATTGAAAGCATGGAGCGCGTGCTCAGCCATACCCGCAAAGTGCTGGTTAACGACCGTGGCAACAGCCTGATGGTGCTGCCGCTGGATCAGCTGATGCGCGGCGGCCAGGCAGGCGGCCAGAGCGGTCAGAACAATGCCAATCTGATGAAGTTACCGTCGTCACCGGGCAGCAATGCCGGCCGCGGCGACACTTCATCCTACAGTCCGGACAGCATCATGGATCAGCGTCGCGCCAATGCGCTGCGTAACGATACCCAGCGCGAAGGGAGGGAGTAATCGATGCGTAAGCCAATCATCGCCGTAATTATTGTTGTTCTGGTGGTGCTGTACGCCTCACTGTTCGTGGTGCAGGAAGGCCAGCGCGGTATCGTGCTGCGCTTTGGTAAAGTGCTGCGTGATGATGAGAACAAGCCGCAGGTGTACGCACCGGGTCTGCACTTCAAGATTCCGTTTATTGAAACCGTGAAGTCGCTGGATGCGCGCATCCAGACCATGGATAACCAGGCCGATCGTTTCGTCACCAAAGAGAAGAAAGACCTGATTGTGGACTCTTACATCAAGTGGCGCATCAGCGATTTCAGCCGTTACTACCTCGCGACCGGCGGTGGCGATGTATCTCAGGCGGAAGTACTGCTGAAACGTAAGTTCAGCGACCGTCTGCGTTCAGAAATGGGCCGTCTTGATGTGAAAGATATCGTCACCGACTCGCGTGGCCGTCTGACTACCGACGTACGCGATGCGCTGAACACCGGCAGTGCCGGCAATGACGACGAAGTGCAGACGCCAGCCGCTGACGATGCGATTGCCAGCGCGGCTGCCCGCGTTGAGCGTGAGACCAACAGCAATGAGCCGGCGCCAAACCCGAACAGTATGGCGGCGCTGGGTATTCAGGTGGTCGACGTGCGCATCAAGCAGATCAACCTGCCGACCGAAGTGTCGGACGCGATCTACAACCGTATGCGCGCCGAGCGTGAAGCGGTAGCACGTAGTCAGCGTTCACAGGGTCAGGAAGAGGCGGAAAAACTGCGCGCTCAGGCCGATTATCAGGTAACCCGTACGCTGGCAGAAGCGCAGCGTCAGGCGCTGATCAGCCGTGGTGAAGGGGATGGTGAAGCGGCCAAGCTGTTCGCTGACGCCTTCAGCCAGGATCCTGATTTCTATGCCTTTATCCGCAGCCTGCGTGCCTATGAGAACAGCTTCGCGGACAATCAGGACGTGATGGTGCTGAGCCCGGATAGCGATTTCTTCCGCTATATGAAGGCGCCAACTAACGTCTCGCGTTAATAACTGTTATAACCTTGAGGCCGACACTGATGTCGGCCTTTTTTTTGGGAAAACAGAATGAACACAACCGTCTGGATGGCGCTGGCTTTGGTGCTGGTGCTGGAGGGATTAGGACCGATGCTGCTGCCGCGTCTGTGGCGTCGCATGATTCTGGCGATGACGCAGTTACCGGACCGTATACTGCACCGTTTTGGCGGCGGGCTGGTGGTGGCGGGCGTGGTGATTTACGCCATGCTGAGCACGCACGCGAATGGCTGAGCAAAAATTTGCGCGCTGCCGCACGGCTAAATTGTGTCTGCTGCAGAGCATTGCCCCCAACATGTTGTAGTGATCAAAACTCAGGCAAAAAACAGCGCAATCGTATGCTAAAAGTGCTGAAAGAGTGAAAATCCGATGGTAGAATCCATTTTTAAGCAATCGGTGATTTTAGAAAATGGGTAAGAACGTCGTCGTACTGGGCACCCAATGGGGTGATGAAGGTAAAGGTAAGATCGTAGACCTTCTGACTGAACGCGCGAAATATGTTGTGCGTTACCAGGGTGGCCACAATGCAGGCCATACACTTGTCATCAACGGTGAGAAAACCGTCCTCCACTTAATTCCCTCTGGCATCCTGCGTGAAAACGTCACCAGCATCATTGGTAATGGTGTTGTGCTGTCGCCTGAAGCCCTGATGAAAGAGATGAACGGTCTGGAAGCGCGCGGTGTGCCGGTACGTGAACGTCTGCTGATCTCTGAAGCTTGTCCGCTGATTCTGCAATACCATGTGGCGATGGACCTGGCGCGTGAAAAAGCGCGCGGTGCCAAAGCTATCGGTACCACCGGTCGTGGTATCGGCCCAGCCTACGAAGATAAAGTTGCCCGTCGCGGTCTGCGCGTCAGCGACCTGTTCAACAAAGAAACCTTCGCCGTGAAGCTGAAAGAGATCGTTGATTTCTACAACTTCCAGCTGGTGAACTACTACAAAGAAGATGCAGTAGACTACGATAAAGTGCTGAGCGATGTACTGGCGGTGGCCGACATCCTGACCGGCATGGTCGTTGACGTGTCTGAACTGCTGGACGGCGCGCGTAAGCGTGGCGATCTGATCATGTTCGAAGGCGCACAGGGTACGCTGCTGGATATCGACCACGGTACGTATCCGTACGTGACTTCGTCCAACACCACTGCCGGTGGCGTGGCGACCGGTTCAGGTATCGGTCCACGTTACGTGGATTACGTGCTGGGCATCGTCAAAGCTTACTCCACCCGCGTCGGTGCCGGTCCATTCCCGACCGAACTGTTTGATGAAACCGGCGAGTTCCTGTGTGAGAAAGGTAACGAGTTTGGTGCCACCACCGGCCGTCGTCGTCGTACCGGCTGGCTGGATGCGGTTGCAGTGCGCCGCGCGGTGCAGATCAACTCCCTGTCCGGCTTCTGCATGACCAAACTGGACGTGCTGGATGGCCTGAAAGAGGTGAAAATCTGCGTCGGTTACCGTATGCCGGATGGCCGCGAGATGACCACCACGCCGCTGGCGGCAGAAGGCTGGGAAGGCATCGAGCCGATTTATGAAACTCTGCCGGGCTGGAGTGAAAACACCTTTGGTGTTAAAACACTGGAAGGCCTGCCGCAGGCAGCACGTGATTACATCAAACGTGTTGAAGAAGTGACTGGCGTGCCGATTGATATTATTTCAACCGGTCCCGACCGTAGTGAGACCATGATTCTGCGCGATCCGTTCGACGCTTAATCACGTTTTGCAGGCCGGACACTGTCCGGCCTTCGTTTATCTGCTCTTTGACTCCGCTCACTTCATTTTTTCCTGCTGGTTTCGGGAGTTGCAGGAAAAAAGCGCTCCGGGTTTTCCACACTGGTTTATCATCAATGTTAATCGAAGCGCTCACGGGCGTTATAACAACAATATCGATGATTCACTGAGGTACATGTGCAGCTAACAAGTTTTACCGATTTCGGTCTGCGCGCCCTGATTTACATGGCGACATTGCCGCAAGGTCAGCAGACCAACATTACCGAAGTCACCGATACCTACGGGGTATCGCGTAACCATATGGTTAAAATCATCAATCAACTGAGCCGGGCCGGCTTTGTTGCCGCGACACGCGGTAAAAACGGCGGAATTCGTTTAGGCATGGACCCGGAAAAAATCGTCATTGGCGATGTCGTGAGAAAAATGGAGCCTTTGCAGCTGGTAAACTGTAAAGAGTGTGCGATAAATCCCGCCTGTCGCCTGCGTAGCGCGCTGAATAATGCGGTCCAGCTATTCCTGCAGGAACTGGATAAATATACGCTCGCCGACCTGGTGCAAAACAACGATTCGCTTTACCACATCTTATTGTCCGAACCGCCGGTGGCAATTCCACATAAATGACATCGGAGGAACCGTAATGTCAAAAGATCCCTTTCAGGATAGAGAAGCTGAAAAGTACGAAAATCCTATTCCCAGTCGGGAATTTATCCTCGCGCTATTAGAAAAGCGTGAAAAGCCGGCGAGCCGCGAAGAGATCGCCGAAGAGTTAAACATCACCAGCGAAGATCAGCTTGAAGCGCTGCGTCGCCGCCTGCGCGCCATGGAGCGTGACGGCCAGCTGGTGTTCACCCGTCGCCAGTGCTACGCCCTGCCGGAGCGTCTGGATTTACTGCGCGGCAAAGTGATTGGCCATCGCGATGGCTACGGCTTCCTGCGCGTTGATGGTCAGAAAGATGACTTCTACCTCTCGGCGGAGCAGATGAAGTTCTGCCTGCACGGTGATGTCATACTCGCCCAGCCGGGCGGCTCCGACCGCAAAGGGCGGCGTGAA
The DNA here is from genome assembly GCF_018726825.1 of Pantoea sp. B270. NCBI lineage: Bacteria > Pseudomonadati > Pseudomonadota > Gammaproteobacteria > Enterobacterales > Erwiniaceae > Pantoea > Pantoea sp. B270. The sequence continues at coordinate 605,237 of NZ_JAHCSX010000003.1, read as the reverse complement.
GCGCGCGTGGTCCGCGTGCTGGAACCGCGCAACAGCCAGATTGTTGGCCGCTACTTCACCGATGCCGGCACCGGCTTTGTGGTACCGGACGACAGCCGTCTGAGCTTTGACATTCTGATCCCGGCGGAAGAGACGCTGAATGCACGCATGGGATCGGTGGTTGTGGTGGAAATCGTGCAGCGCGCGACGCGCCGCAGCAAAGCTATCGGCAAAATTACAGAAATTCTCGGCGACAACATGGGCACCGGTCTGGCCGTGGATATGGCGCTGCGCACCCATGAAATTCCCCACTCATGGCCGGAAGAAGTTGAGAAAGAGATTTCCAGACTGAAAGAGCAGGTACCGGAATCGGCGAAAAAAGGCCGCGTCGACCTGCGTGAACTGCCGCTGGTGACCATCGACGGTGAAGACGCGCGTGACTTCGATGACGCCGTTTACTGCGAGAAAAAACGCGGCGGCGGCTGGCGCCTGTGGGTGGCAATTGCCGACGTCAGCTATTACGTGCGTCCCGGCACCGCGCTGGATAACGAAGCGCAGCAGCGTGGCACCTCGGTCTACTTCCCGTCGCAGGTGATACCGATGCTGCCGGAGATCCTCTCGAACGGCCTGTGCTCACTCAATCCGCAGGTGGATCGCCTGTGCATGGTGTGCGAGATGACCATCTCGGCCAGCGGTAAACTCACCGGCTTCAAACATTACGAAGCGGTGATGAACTCACATGCGCGTCTGACCTACAACAAAGTGTGGAGCATTCTGCAGGGCAACCCGGAGCTGCGTGAACAGTATGCGGCGCAGGTGAAGCACCTCGAAGAGCTGCACCGCATGTATGAGGTGCTGGAAACCGCCCGCGAACAGCGCGGTGGCATCTCGTTTGAAACCGACGAAGCCAAATTCATCTTCAACGCTGAGCGCCGCATTGAGCGCGTGGAGCGCACCGTACGTAACGATGCGCACAAGCTGATTGAAGAGTGCATGATTCTGGCCAACATCGCCTCCGCGCGTTTCGTTGAGAAACATCAGGAGCCGGCGCTGTTCCGCGATCACGATCGCCCGAGCGAAGACAGCATCACCAGCTTCCGTACCGTGCTGGGCGAGCTGGGCCTTAGCCTGCCGGGTGGGTCGAAACCGCAGCCGATCGATTATGCCGATCTGCTGACGCAGATTGCCGACCGTCCGGATGCTGAAATGCTGCAAACCATGCTGCTGCGTTCGATGAAGCAGGCGGTGTACGATCCGGAAAACCGCGGTCACTTTGGCCTGGCGCTGGCGTCGTATGCGCACTTTACCTCGCCGATCCGTCGTTATCCGGATCTGCTGCTGCACCGTGCCATCAAGTACCTGCTGGCTAAAGAGCAGGGCACGGTAAAAGGCAACACCACGCCAACCGGTGGTTATCACTACGATATGCAGCAGATGCTGCAGCTGGGTCAGCACTGTTCGATGACCGAACGCCGTGCCGACGAAGCGACGCGCGATGTGGCCGACTGGCTGAAGTGCGACTTTATGCAGGATCAGGTGGGTAACGTATTCAACGGCGTGATCTCCAGCGTGACCGGCTTTGGCTTCTTTGTTCGCCTCAACGATCTGTTCATTGATGGCCTGGTGCACGTCTCCACGCTGGACAATGATTACTACCGCTTCGATCCGGTGGGCCAGCGTCTGATTGGCGAATCCGGCGGTCGCACTTACCGTCTGGGTGATGCGGTGGAAGTGCGCGTTGACGCGGTGCACATGGATGAGCGCAAGATCGATTTCGCGCTGATCTCCAGCAAACGCGTACCGCGCGGTGAAGGAAAAACCGCGCGCGAGCGTGAGAAGCGTGGCGGCAAACCACCGGCGAAGCGGCGTCGCGATGCGGGTCGCAAGGGCAACTTTGAGCCGGACGCCGCTTTCCGCGGTGAGAAGCAGCCGCCTGCGGCGAATAAAAGCGAGAAAAAAAGCAAAAAAGTCTCCGAAAAAACCCGTAAAATCGCCGCCGCAACCAAGGCGAAGCGCGCAGTGAAGAAGAAGGCCAGCGAAGCCTGATGGCCTCTTCACCCGCCAGCGGCCAGGTGCGTCAGCGCTGACGCACCTTACTCAACCCTGTTTCGCAGGCTGCGCCCCAAAGTGCAGCCTGATTAATGTTCTGTATTCAACGATATACATCCAACCTTGAGCAAAGTAATGAGTGAAATAATTTTTGGCATTCACGCCGTGCAGGCGCTGCTGGAGCGTGATCCCCAGCGTTTTCAGGAAGTCTTTATCCTTAAAGGCCGCGATGACCGCCGCCTGCAGCCGCTGATCGCCGCACTGGAAGCTCAGGGAATTGTGATTCAGCTGGCCAACCGCCAGTGGCTCGACGGCCAGGTCGAAGGCGGCGTGCACCAGGGTATCGTGGCGCGCGTTAAGCCGGGTAAAAACTATCAGGAAGGCGATCTGCCGGATCTGCTGGCCTCACTGGATCAGCCGTTCCTGCTGATTCTGGATGGCGTCACCGATCCGCATAACCTGGGCGCCTGCCTGCGCAGCGCCGATGCGGCGGGTGTGCATGCGGTGATCGTGCCGAAAGACCGTTCGGCACCGCTCAACGCCACGGCGAAAAAAGTCGCCAGCGGGGCGGCGGAAAACGTGCCGCTGATTCGCGTCACCAATCTGGCGCGCACCATGCGTCTGCTGCAGGAGTACAACGTCTGGATCGTCGGCACGGCCGGTGAAGCAGACCACACGCTGTATCAGAGCAAAATGACCGGCGCGATGGCGCTGGTGATGGGTGCGGAAGGAGAAGGCATGCGCCGCCTGACGCGCGAACACTGCGATGAGCTGATCAGCATCCCGATGGCCGGCAGCGTCTCTTCCCTCAACGTTTCGGTGGCCACCGGCGTTTGTCTGTTCGAAGCGGTGCGTCAGCGCCAGGCGTGATCGCCGCCGCAAAACCTCAGCTGTACCAGGCATAACTGCACATCCTCTCCATACTTATAGCCACATCAGTACGGGCAACAGGAGAGGAGAGTGCCATGGCCTGGACCACTCACAGCGTATTCAATCAACCATCTCCGCTCAGCAACAGCAATCTCTTCACCGGCGACAGCGCGCTGTGCGAGGCGGTGGTGCGTGAAGGCGCCGGCTGGGACCGCGAATGGCTGGCGTCCGTTGGCCTGCAGCTCGGCAGTGCGGAGTCACTGGAATTAGGTCGCCTGGCCAATGCACAGCCGCCGGAGCTGCTGCGTTACGACGCGCGCGGTGAGCGACTCGACGAGGTGCGCTTTCATCCTGCCTGGCATCTGCTGATGCAGGGCGTGTGCGCCAGCCGTTTACATAACCTGAGCTGGCAGCCTGACGTGCAGGGCAGCGCCATGGTGGCGCGCGCGGCGCGTTTCATTCTGCATGCGCAGGTGGAAGCCGGTTCACTCTGCCCGGTAACCATGACTCACGCCGCGATCCCGCTGCTGCAAACCCATCTGCCCGCTCCCTACGCCGACTGGCACGATCGGTTGCTGAGCGATCGGTATGATGCGCATCATCTGCCCGGCAGCCAGAAGCGCGGCCTGCTGATTGGCATGGGCATGACGGAAAAGCAGGGCGGCACCGATGTGCTGAGCAACACCACACGCGCCGAACCGCCTGGCACGCGTGCGCCGGGCGAACCCTGGCGCATCACCGGCCACAAATGGTTCTTCTCGGTGCCGCAAAGCGACGCGCACCTGATTCTGGCGCAGACCGCCGCCGGGCTGAGCTGCTTCTTTCTGCCGCGCCTGCTGCCGGACGGCACGCGCAACGCCATTCGTCTTGAACGTCTGAAAGACAAGCTGGGCAACCGCGCCAATGCCAGTGCCGAAGTGGAGTTTCAGGATGCCTTCGGCTGGTTGATGGGTGAGGAGGGCGATGGCGTGCGGCTGATCCTGAAAATGGGCGGTATGACGCGCTTTGACTGCGCGCTCGGCAGCCATGGCCAGATGCGACGCGCGCTGGCGATTGCGCTGCATCACGCCGGTCAGCGTCAGGTGATGGGCAAAAGCCTTAGCGATCAGCCGCTGATGCGTGCGGTGCTGGCGCAGCAGGCACTGCAGCTGGAGGGACAAACCGCGCTGCTGCTGCGTCTGGCGCGTGCCTGGTCAACGCCGGCCAGCGCGCATGAACGGCTGTATGCACGCCTGTTCACCCCGGCGGCCAAGTTCGTGATCTGCAAAGCCGGTATGCCGTTTGTAGCTGAAGCCATGGAGGTGCTGGGCGGCATTGGCTACTGCGAAGAGAGTGAACTGCCGCGCCTGTATCGCGAGATGCCGGTGAACAGCATCTGGGAGGGCTCAGGTAACGTGATGTGCCTGGATGTGTTGCGTGTACTGGGACGGCACGCGGAGGTGCTTAGTATGCTGCAGGATGAGTTTGATGCGGTGAAGGGCAGCAATCGCCACTTCGATCGCTGCTGGCGTCAGCTGCGGCTGCAGCTCGGCAACCTGCGCGAAGAGCAGGGACGGCAGGTCAGCGACATGCTGATTCGGCTGGCGAGTGCCGCGGTGCTGCTGAAAGCGGCAGAACCGCCACTGGCGGACAGCTGGTGTGCGCGTTATCTCTCATCGCGCCCGGCACAGGCGCTGAGTGATGATCTGAGCGCACGCTTACTGCAGCGTGCCACTGCCGCCTGAGGGCGCGCCGTACAGAATGGCGGTGGCATACCAGAAGCCAGGCATGGTGGTCTCATCGACCATCAGGATCTGATAGTAAACCGCACCGCTCTGATTGGCGCGTGCAGCGATCGCACGCTGCACATCATCCGGCGAGCCGCGTGAATGGGCGCTGACGGTGCCAAGCTTCGGCAGGCCATAGCTTTGCGCGCGGGTGATCTCCTGCGCCTGAGTAGTGGGCGCTGGCGGGGGTTGTGGCGTGGTGTGCAGTGTGGCACAGCCGCTCAGCAGCAGGCCCAGCAGCAGAATAAGCGTACGCATGGTGGCTCCGGAAAACAGGCAGATGACTCAAGTGTAAGCCATCTGCCCCGGCTCATCAGTCGTTGAGGCGGAAAATACTCACCAGCTGGGTCAGATGATGGCCTTTCTGACTCAGGTGCTGCGCCGTGTGCTCGGACTGGTTAATCATGTCGCTGCTCTGATGGGTCGCATGGCTGATGTGGTTCATCGCCAGATTGACCTGACCAATGCCCGCGGCCTGCTCCTGAGCGGCGATATTGATTTCCCCCATCAGGGTTTTGACCTGTTCGATATGGCTGACAATATGGCTCATGGCGTCACGCGTTTGTTCCGAGAGCGTATGGCCGGCGGCCACTTTGTCGATCGAACTGGCGATCAGCCCGTCAATCTCCTTCGCCGCATTGGCGCTGCGCTGCGCCAGTGCACGCACTTCCGCAGCGACGACCGCGAAGCCTTTGCCGTGCTCACCGGCGCGCGCCGCCTCAACCGCAGCGTTGAGCGCCAGAATATTGGTCTGGAAGGCAATCGACTCGATCACGTGGGTAATGTCGGCGATGCTCTGCGAGGCAATGCGAATCTCCGCCATGGTCTCTACCGAGCGCGCCACGGTGCTGCCGCCCTGGCTGACGGTGCTGGCGGCTTCACCGACCAGCGCCATCGCCTGACGCACATTAGCGGCGGTTTGCGCCACGGTTGCGCCAAACTGCTCCATGCTGGCCGAGGTCTCTTCGACGCTACTCGCCTGGCGGCCAATCTGCTCGCTGATGCTGGAACTGCTGGCCGCAATGGTGTCGGTGCCGTCGCTGATCTCACGCGCGGCGGCGCGTACCTGGCCTACCACTTTCTCCAGACCGTCGCCAATGCCGTTAATCGCGTTCACCAGCTGGCCGATCTCGTCGCGGCGCGCTGAGTCGAGGTGCGCCTGCAGATTACCCGCCGCGTACTGCTCGGCCAGATGGATCACCTGCTGCAGCGGCCGGGTAATGGCGCGCCGGCTATACAGCACAAAGCCAATGGCAAAGGCAAGTACCAGCGCCAGGCCAATCAGCATGAACAGATTGCGGCTGTGGGTGATCGGTGCCAGCAGGCTGGCGCGGCTGACTTCACCGGCGATAATCCAGTTCCAGCCCGGCAGTTGCTGCCATGCCAGCAGGCGGGTTTCGCCCTGATGCGCGATCTCCAGCAGGCCGTGCGGCTGCGTCAGGATCTGCTGCTGTACGCTGCGATCCCAGTCCGGCAGCTTGCCTTCTGACTGACGGGCAAACAGATACTGGCCCTGTGCGCTGCCCGGCGTGCCGTTCAGCACGAAGAAGCTGCCGCTGTCACCGAGACGTCGCGCCAGCACTTTCTCCCGCATCAGCGCGTACTGTTTATCAATCTGCACGCCAACAAACAGAATGGCGATGACTGCGCCGCTGTCGTCCTGCACCGGCTGGTATTGCGTGATATAGCGATGGCCGAACAGCGTCGCCAGGCCGCGATACACTTCGCCCCTATTCACGCTGCGCCACGCCGCGCTGCTGCGATCAAGCTGGGTGCCCACCGCGCGACTGCCATCCTCTTTCTTTAGTGAGGTCGCGATGCGAATGTAATCCTCGCCGTCGCGCACAAAGATGGTGGAGACTGCACCGGTACGATCGAGAAAATCGTCCACGGCGATCTGATCGAGGTTGAGGGTTTTCAGCCCGGCACGCAGCGTCGGCGTGCTGAACGATCCCACCTGAATGCGTGAGCTGTCGTCACGGCTGAATCGCTTGGGTAAAAAGCTCTGAAACAGCCGGGTATAGTTCGCCACTTCTTCCGATAAGGTCGCGTTAAACATCGTGGCCATTTCATTAATGCCGAGCACCTGGTTTTGCATATCGTCGACAGCCAGCTGCTCCAGCTGGCGCGCGGCGTTATGGCTGAGCGTTAACGTCAGGGCAAACAGCACGATTGCCACACTGAAAGACGTCAATACAGACAGCTTAATTCCGAGACTCATGGCGCTGAGAGAGAGACGCTTCATAAAGTACCTTTAATAAATAACTGGAGGGGTACAGGATCAACGGCAAAATGCGGTAAATGTTTAGGGCAGAAATTAATCGAAATAAATGTGATGTGGTTCGCGTTTTGGCCGGCAGCACGTACACTGAGACCAGTGATAATCATTCTCAACGGAGACGGTATGATTGAGTTGGCAACGGAGAACCTTGCGGGCATTGAGTGTATTCACGCGGCACCGGCCGGACAGCGGCTGGCGCGCTTACCCACCATCCTGTTTTATCACGGATTTACCTCGTCGAAAGAGGTGTACAGCTACTTTGCCGTGGCGCTGGCGCAGGCCGGTTTCCGCGTGGTGATGCCGGATGCAGAGATGCACGGCGCACGCTACAACGGTGATACCGACGCGCGCATGACGCACTTCTGGGAGATTTTGCGCCAGAACATCGATGAAGTGCCGCTGCTGGAAGCGGCGCTGCGCGACAACGATTGGGTGGCGGATGAGCGTTTCGCTATTGCCGGCGCCTCAATGGGCGGGATGACCGCGTTGGGCGCGATGGCACGCTATCCACACCTGCACAGCGTTGCCTGTCTGATGGGCTCCGGCTACTTCATGCAGCTCAGTCAGACGCTGTTCCCGCCGCTGGTGGCGCATACGCCAGAGCAAAAAGCGGCGTTACAGGCGCGGCTGGCCCCGCTGGCAGCCTACGATCCCTGTCAGCAGCTGGCGCAGCTGGCTAACCGGCCGCTGCTGTTATGGCACGGTGAAGCGGATGAAGTCGTACCGTTTGCCGAAACGGTACGGCTGGAGAAGGCGTTGCGCGAGGCGCAGCTCGACAGCCGGCTCACCTTTCTGGCGGAAAAGCAGATCGGGCACAAAATCACGCCGCCAGCGCTCACCGCGCTGGTCAGTTTCTTTAAACATCATTTGTAAACGGAACGGGCTGGCGGCGCGGAGCACGCCAGCCCGGGATAACAGGCCGGACTACAGTTGTGACGACAAGCGGTCGGCGGCGCTGGTGTTCGCGCTGACCGGGTTACCGCCTGGCGCATCCAGCCGGTTAACGTAGACATAGCCTGAAGCCGCTTTGCTGCTGTTACTTCTCATCTGCAGCGCCTGGTCAGCGGAGCTGGCAAGAGCGGGGGTAGACAGGAAGAGACCCAGTAAAGTGGCGATAATGACAGCTTTCATAATCGACTCCTCACTCCAGGGATTTCACTCTCAGGCGCGCTGATTAAGCCAAACCGTTGCGCCTGTAGAGAGTTTAGTTCTTCACCAGTACGACGCCAGATCGTCGTGCTGAACGCCTCGTTCAGGGATTTTGAACAATCTCTGACTAACCTGCTGAATCTCAATCCTTAGCACAAAAGGTGTCCCCGCCTGGCACGACAGCGACAATTTGATGAATTGTGCGCTTGAGTTTCCCCGGCGAGGTCAGTATGATTACGCGTCAATTTTTCAGCTGCATTCAGAGGTGTGTTTCATCTTTTGGGTGATTCGCAACCTATAACGTTCCTTGCTTCCGTGGGCCGCAGCTGACCCTGACAGGAGGCTGAATAATCCGTAAGGAGCTATCGATGCGTCATTACGAAATCGTATTTATGGTCCATCCTGACCAGAGCGAGCAGGTTCCGGGCATGATCGAGCGTTACACTGGTGCTATCACTGGTGCACAGGGCACGATCCACCGTCTGGAAGACTGGGGTCGCCGTCAGCTGGCTTACCCGATCAACAAACTGCACAAAGCACACTACGTTCTGCTGAACGTAGAAGCACCGCAGGAAGTGATCGACGAGCTGGAAACTAACTTCCGCTTCAACGACGCCGTTATCCGCAGCATGGTTATGCGCGTTAAGCACGCGGTAACTGAAGCTTCTCCGATGGTTAAAGCGAAAGACGAGCGTCGTGAGCGCCGCGAAGACTTCGCTAACGAATCGGCAGAAGACTCAGATGCTGGGGATTCTGAAGAGTAATCCACGATGACGGCCAATCGGCTGCGCCTGTCTGGCACCGTGTGCAAGACGCCAGTTCGAAAAGTCAGTCCGTCAGGGATTCCTCACTGCCAGTTCGTGCTTGAGCATCGTTCTGTGCAGGAGGAAGCCGGGTTTCACCGGCAAGCCTGGTGTCAGATGCCGGTGATTATCAGCGGCAGCGCCCATCAGGCGATTACTCAACATATAACGGTCGGCACGCAACTCACACTCGAAGGTTTTATTAGCTGCCATCAGGCACGCAATGGCCAGAGCAAACTTGTGTTACATGCCGAGCAGATTGAATTGATAGATTCTGGAGACTAGCCAAATGGCACGTTATTTCCGTCGTCGCAAGTTCTGCCGTTTCACCGCGGAAGGCGTTCAAGAGATCGATTATAAAGATATCGCAACGCTGAAAAACTACATCACTGAAAGCGGCAAGATTGTTCCAAGCCGTATCACCGGTACTCGTGCAAAATACCAGCGTCAGCTGGCTCGTGCTATCAAGCGCGCGCGTTACCTGTCTCTGCTGCCGTACACTGATCGTCATCAGTAATCGGCAACTGTCCATTAACGACTTTAAGAGGATAAGGTAATGCAAGTTATTCTGCTTGATAAAGTAGCAAACCTGGGCAGCCTGGGTGATCAGGTTAACGTTAAAGCGGGCTACGCTCGTAACTTCCTGGTTCCACAGGGTAAAGCTGTTCCTGCTACAAAGAAAAACGTTGAGTTCTTCGAAGCGCGTCGCGCTGAACTGGAAGCCAAACTGGCTGACGTTCTGGCTGCTGCTAACGCACGTGCAGAGAAAATCAATGCACTGGGCACCGTTACTCTCGCGTCTAAAGCAGGCGACGAAGGTAAACTGTTCGGTTCCATCGGTACCCGCGACATCGCTGATGCAGTTACTGCAGCTGGCGTTGAAGTGGCGAAGAGCGAAGTTCGCCTGCCAAACGGCGTTCTGCGCACCACCGGTGAGCACGAAGTTGACTTCCAGGTTCACAGCGAAGTATTCGCGAAACTGGTTGTGAATGTAGTAGCTGAGTAATTTTTTACTTAGTTTGAAAGCGCCGGCCTTGTGCCGGCGTTTTTGTTTCTGTCGCTTACTGTGCGCGGATAAAGCTGCCGTCCGGCTGGCGGGTAAACAACACCGGACCGTTACTGCTCTCGACCGTTAAGCCGGTCACCACGCCCTGCGCGTTCTGACGAATCTTCACCTGCTGACCACTCTGCAGCGCGCTCAGCGGCTGCCCATCGCCTTCCACCCGCGCCATGGCAAACACATCATTGACTGGCAGATTGTTGTCACGGAACAGCTGTGCCAGCGTCTGGCCCGAGGCCACGGTATAGCTGTGCCATTCGCCCTGGGCATCACTTTTCGGCGTCGTATTCTGCGGCGGCTGCGCATTGTTATCGTAGATTTCCGCCTGCATCGGCACCTCTTTGCCGCTGCTCTCTGCCGGACGTTCCACCGGATACTGCGGCGTGCTGGCAGGCCAGAGAAACGCCAGCAGCATCACCAGCAGGGCAATAACGATACCGCGTCGGTGCAGCGGCGGCAGCGGATCCATCCAGCGTACGTTATCCAGCAGATGCCAGATGCGCTGCAGCACAGCGGGTATACGCGACGGGGTTTCAGAAGCCATTCTTTCCTCCTCCTCGCTGGCGGTCGTGACGCGCCTGTCAGGCAGCCAGCGTTGCAACCGGGAAAATAAGGTACGCGGTGCGCGCGTCCTGCGACGTCGTGGGGCGATTTGGCCCATGGATGCTCTCTTGTTCTATAGTATGGGCAAAGCGGGCGCGAAGTGCCTGCCAGCATTGAAAAATTTGACCTGCATATTGTTTCTCTTTCCCCGGGAAATGTCATCCGCGGCGCGCGAGATTTTACGCCAGCCGCCTGCGCTGTTATGCTGCCGGTTCTATTTTCTCCGGGATTAAGGAAACAAGATGACGACCCCTTCATTTGACAGCGTCGAATCACAAGCAAGTTACGGTATCGGTTTACAGGTTGGTCAGCAGCTGCAAGAGTCTGGACTGCAGGGTCTGCAGCCAGAAGCGCTGCTTGCGGGCCTGCGCGACGCGCTGGAAGGGAACTCACCGGCAGTTCCGGTTGACGTGGTACACCGTGCGCTGCGTGAAGTCCACGAGCGTGCCGAAGGCGTACGTCGTGAGCGCGTCGAAGCCATGGCGGCCGAAGGTCAGCAGTTCCTCGAGCAGAATGCACAGCGTGAAGGTGTGAGCAGCACCGAATCCGGCCTGCAGTTCAGCGTCATCACCCAGGGCGATGGTCCGATCCCATCACGTCAGGATCGCGTACGCGTGCACTACACCGGTAAGCTGATTGACGGCACCGTGTTTGATAGCTCCGTTGCCCGTGGCGAACCGGCTGAATTCCCGGTCAGCGGCGTGATTGCCGGCTGGATTGAAGCGCTGACCCTGATGCCGGTTGGTTCGAAGTGGGAGCTGGCCATTCCGCACAATCTCGCTTACGGCGAGCGCGGCGCGGGTGCCTCTATCCCGCCATTCAGCACCCTGATTTTCGAAGTCGAGCTGCTGGAAATCCTGTAATAAACAGCGGGCGCCATATCTGGCGCCCGCGGTCACTACTTCTTCTCTGCCTGCTTCTGTAGATCTACCTGCCAGATGGCAAAGCCCGTTTCATCACTGCCGACGGCTTTCATCGGATAATCAGCATACTTCTCAATAAACTGCGTGGCTTTTGCGCCCGGCGCGGTCTCAAAGCGAATATCCAGCGGCGTTGCGCTGGCGATCGGTGCCAGCCGCCAGTTGTGATCGGCCTGTGGCTGCACCGCGCCGTGGGCGCGGGTTTCGCTGCTGATGTAGGCGGCCACCACCGAGCGGTTCTCATCCGGCGAAGCAAACGCAACATACTGCTCACCGGTACCGGCAAATTTCCCGCCCCAGGCACGGTAATTATTGGTGGCAACGAGGAAGGTCGCTTTGGGGTCGATCGGTTTGCCCTGCCAGCGCAGATCCTGAATACGTGATGCCGCCGGGTTAATCAGTTGGCATTCGGCGTCGTAGCGCGCCGGTTGCGTTACATCGATCTGATACTGCACGCCGTCAATTACATCAAAATTGTAGGTGCGGAAATCCCAGTTGATCAGCGACTGCGGCTGACGACGATGCACGTCGATCTGATTAAACTGCGCTGCCGAGCACTCCAGCCACTCTTTCACCTGCGCGCCGCTGACTTTCATCACCACCAGCGTATTCGGGTAGAGATAGAGATCGGCGGCATTACGGAAGGTAAGATCGCCTTTTTCCACTTCAACGTAGCTGGCCGGATCGTTCTTACGGCCGCCGGCCTTGAACGGGGCCGCTGCCGAGAGCACCGGTAAGCGGCCCAGATCGGGATCGCCCTGAATGAAGCGTTCGACGTAAGCACGCTGCGCATTATTGACGATCTGCACGGTGGGATCGTCCTGCACCAGCGACAGATAGCTGTACATCACATCCGCCGACTTGCCGATCGGTTTTGCCACAAACTCACGCGTAGCGCGATGATCGTCGGCCAGCACTTTCACCAGATCGGCATCTTCCGCCGCCAGCGATTTTTTCGCCACCGCATCGTAAACTGGCCGCGCTTCGGCTTTACCCAGGGTCACCTGCCAGTTGCCGCTGTCATTTTTCAGCACCAGGTCAACTACGCCGAGATGATCGCCCCACATGCCGGGCATTACCGCCGGTACGCCGTTAAGCGTGCCCTGAGCGATATCCGCGCCTTTAATCTCCGCAAACTCTTTGCCGGGAAACACCGCGTGCGCATGGCCGAACATGATGGCATTGATACCTGGCACCTGACTGAGGTAATACACCGAGTTTTCCGCCATGGCATGGTACGGCTCACTGCTCAGACCGGAGTGCGGAATAGCGATGATTATTTCAGCACCTTTTGCGCGCATTTCCGGCACATAGCGCTTCGCTGTCTCGGTGATGTCATCAACGCGCACTTTACCCTGCAGATTGTTGCGATCCCACACCATAATCTGCGGTGGTACGAAGCCGATATAGCCGATTTTCAGCGTATGCGGCTTGCCGTCGCGGTCTTTTACCGTGGTTTCTTTAATTAAATAGGGGGTAAACAGCGGCTTGCCACTGGTTTCATCGATAACGTTGGCATTGATGTAGGGAAAACGTGCCCCGGCAATCGCCTGCTGCAGATAGGGCAGGCCGTAGTTAAATTCGTGGTTACCCAGATTGCCTACCGCATAATCCAGCGTATTAAGGGCTTTATACACCGGATGGATTTCTCCCGGCTGCAGGCCTTTGGCCGCCATGTAATCACCCAGCGGGCTGCCCTGAATAATGTCGCCGTTATCCACCAGCACGCTGTTTGCTACTTCGCCGCGCGCCTGCTGGATGAGCGTGGCGGTGCGCACCAGACCAAACTTTTCGGTCGGCGTGTCTTTGTAGTAATCGAAATCCATCATGTTGCTGTGCAGATCGGTGGTTTCCAGAATGCGTAAATCCACCGTGGCAGCCTGCACCGTGGCGGCTGCAACGCACAGTGCCAGTAACGACATGCTCGCTTTGAACATGGCTTGCTCCTTGTTCGCTTTAATGGGCCTCTCAAAATAATGTAAAACCATGACGAATTATCATTTCAATTTGTGATGAGGCTCTGGATTTTGCCTCTTTCCTGGGCAAGCTGACGGAGTGCCTGCCATTCAGCATTGCGCCATAGCCGTCACGAGCGAACTATGATATTGATAATCAAAGCGAATACGCTTAGCTGCGGCTGTCACAGCGCACCTGCTAAAATATCTGGAGACGGGCTGCCGGGGTTCAGCGGCAGCATCAGCCGAAATGAGGTGAACAATGTTAGATAAAATTTGCCAGCTGGCGCGCAGCGCGGGCGATGCCATTATGCAGGTCTACGATGGCGCACAACCGCTGGACGTGACGCGTAAATCGGATGATTCACCGGTCACGGCGGCCGATCTGGCGGCACATCAGGTTATCGTGCAGGGCTTAGCGGCCCTGACGCCTGACGTGCCGGTGCTGTCGGAAGAGGATCCACCCGGCTGGGATGTGCGTCAGCACTGGCAGCAATACTGGCTGGTCGATCCGCTCGACGGCACCAAAGAGTTCATCAAGCGTAACGGCGAGTTCACGGTCAATATCGCGCTGATTGAGCACGGCAAACCGGTGCTGGGCGTGGTGTACGCGCCGGCGCTGGGGGTGATGTATTCTGCGGCCGAAGGCAAAGCGTGGAAAGAAGAGGGCGGCCACACCACGCAGATCCACGTGCGTGAAGCGCGACCGCTGCTGGTGGTGGTGAGCCGTTCGCACGCCGATAAAGACGAAGAGCTGAAAGAGTATCTGACCCAGCTGGGCGAGCATCAGACCACCGCTATTGGCTCCTCGCTCAAGTTCTGCCTGGTGGCAGAGGGCAAGGCGCAGCTCTATCCGCGCTTCGGGCCGACCAATATCTGGGATACCGGTGCCGGCCATGCGGTAGCCATTGCCGCTGGCGCGCACGTACATGACTGGCAGGGCAAAACCCTCGACTACGCCCCGCGCGAGTCGTTCCTGAATCCGGGCTTCCGCGTCTCGCTGTTCTGATACGCTATGCGCGCCACCCGCTGTGGCGCGATCACGCCTGCAGCAGCTGATGGATCAGTTTCATCGCCTGCTGCACTTCATCCTGCGTCAGCGGACCGTCCTTGGCGTAACGCACATGGCCGGTCTTATCCAGAATCACAATCGCCGAACCGCCTTTCTCCAGCTGCCACGCCTTGCGCGCGTTGCCGTTGCTGTCGACAATAAACTGTGACCACGGATACTGCTGTTTATTGCTCTCAATGCTGCTGCGCACAAACATCCCGGTGCCGGGAATGGCATCATCGGTATTAACCACCGTGGTGGTTTGATAGCGGTCGTGCGGCAGCTGGGCGGCTTTGATGGCTTCAATCAGCGCGGCGTTCTGTTCTTTGGCTGACGAGCGTCCGGCAATATGCAGGATGACCCGCACTTTGCCACTCAGCTGGGCGCTGTTCCAGGGCTGGTAGCGAAACTTCTCCTGCTGATACAGCAGTTCTCCTTTGTCGTTAACACCGACTGCCGGTACGCGCTCGCCAACCTTAAACGCGTGGGCTGAGGCAAGGCTGGGCAGCAGCAGCGCCAGGGCTATCACGGAATGTGCCAAACGCATGGTAATGCTCCTTAGTGATCCGACCAGTTATTCATGTTTTTGCAATATTAGGCGTGGATGATGCGCCTGTCGCGATGAGATAGCAGCTTTGTAACCCATGCCACAATTCCTTAACCAATGAAGGTTTATACTGGATTTTGTGATCGTTATGACAGAGTTCTCTGTAATGATGTGTCAATTCAGTAAAAAATCCATTTTTTCGGAACATCGGCAAGGAATCATGTTCTATAGTTATGCCTCATTTGCGCTTCAAGGGCTCGTACCGAATTTGGCAACGGCGAAGCGTATTACATCTGTTCAGGAGTTAAACAGCATGAAGATCTTCCAGCGCTATAATCCGCTGCAAATTGCGAAATATGTAAAGACGCTATTTAAAGGAAGGTTGTACATCAAGGATGTTGGCGCGTTTGAGTTCGACAAAGGCAAAGTCATGTTGCCGCGCGTCAAGGATAAACAGCACCTTAGCGTGATGTCAGAAATCAACCGCCAGGTGCTGCGGCTGCAAGCCGAGTACAACTAAGCAAAAGAAAGGGCGCCGCTGGCGCCCTGAATCTTTCTGTAACCGCACGATCACTGCTACGCGGCAGGCCCTTCAGACTCATCCAGCGTACTCTTCGACACATTCAGCACCGGCGGGCGGTCATCAATGCGCGTCACCAGCAGCTGGTCGATGCGGTAGCTGTCGATATCCACCACCTCGAATTTGTAGCCAGAGAATTTGACGAAATCGGTGCGTTTGGGGATCTTACGCAGCATATACATCATAAAGCCGCCGATGGTCTCGTAGTTGCCGGACTGCGGGAACTCGTCGATATCCAGCACGCGCATCACGTCATCAATCGGCGTACCGCCTTCCACCAGCCAGGAGTTCTCGTCGCGCGCCACAATCTGCTCTTCCAGCCCCTGACCGACCAGATCGCCCATCAGCGTGGTCATCACGTCATTAAGCGTGATAATCCCGACCACCAGCGCATATTCGTTCATGATCACCGCGAAGTCTTCGCCGGCGGTTTTAAAACTCTCCAGCGCCTCTGACAGCGTCAGTGTATCCGGCACAATCAGCGCCGAACGAATCTGCACGCCGCTGTTGAGCGTCATGCTTTGGTTGCCCAGCACGCGCAGCAGCAGCTCTTTGGAATCAACGTAACCAACGATATGGTCGATATCGCCGTCGCACACCAGAAACTTCGAATGCGGGTGTTGCGCGATTTTGGTTTTCAGGCTGGTTTCGTCTTCGTGCAGATCGAACCACACGATATTTTCACGCGAGGTCATGGACGAAGGCACTGTGCGTGATTCCAGCTCAAACACGTTCTCGATCAGCTCGTGCTCCTGCTTACGCAGCACGCCGGCCAGCGCGCCCGCTTCTACCACCGCGTAAATGTCATCCGAGGTGATGTCATCTTTACGCACCATCGGCAGCTTAAAGATGCGAAAGAACACGTTGGCCAGGCCATTGAACAGCCATACCAGCGGGCGGAAAACCAGCAGGCAGAAGCGCATCGGATTGATGATGCGCAGCGCGATGGCTTCCGGCGCGATCATGCCGACGCGTTTTGGCGTCAGGTCGGCAAACAGAATAAACAGGCTGGTGACGATGGTGAAGGAGCAGATAAAGCTGAGCTGATCCGCCAGTTCCGGCTCCATAAAGCGATTGAACAGGCTGCTGAAGGCGGGCGAAAACGCCGCATCGCCGACGATACCGCCGAGAATCGCGACGGCGTTGAGGCCAATCTGTACCACGGTGAAGAACATGCCAGGCTGTTCCTGCATCTTCAGCACGCGCTGCGCGTTGATGTTGCCTTCATCGGCCAGCAGTTTCAGTTTGATCTTGCGGGCAGCCGCCAGCGAGATCTCCGACAGAGAAAAAAATGAACTGATTACGATCAGTAAAAGAATGACAAGCAGGCTATCAAGCATAAAAGATCCGTTGGGTTAATCACTTGTCATTTTTGGCCTGGGCAGCGCGAAGAGGCGTACATCCGGTACTTACCCGTCAAACAGGGCTATCCGTGCCAAAAATGTCTGCGCCAGTTCGACAAAGTCACGTTAACGTCGGGGCAGAAATGCGTGCAGGCGAGGCCTGCTGGTCGCTGATTATAGCAGCAGCGCTATTGCTGCCGCCAGCGGCGTGATTGGCCGGCTCGGATTAATCCGAGTGGCGGCTGGTGGTGCGCAGAAGCACGGCTTCGTTGTTGTATCGGTACGCACATTTACCGACAATAGCAGTCGATTTGGCTTAGCGGCCGTTTTTACGCAGCCGCTCGCAAAAAAGAGCGGCTATGCTGATGGGTATGCAAGGTGTGGTGATACCCTTTCCACCAGAGTTAACGCCCCTGCGGAATAGGGGCAGGCATTATTAACAGGAGTACGCGTGCCGCGATTTCATGCTTATTGCTTGGCCAGCCTGCTGCTTGCCGCACCTGCTGTTGAGGCAGCCAAAGTGCGACTGCAGCTGGAAGGCCTGACCGGGGAGTTACAGAAAAACGTCAGGGCGCGCTTGTCCACTATCGGCAGTGACGAGGTGTCGAACGACGGCCGTTTCCAGGCGCGCGTGGCTGCCGCGATCAAAGAAGGCCTGCGCGCGCTAGGCTATTACGAGCCGCAGATCGACTTTGAATCACGCCCGGCACCGCCGCAGGGTGGCCGTCCGGTGCTGATTGCCCGCGTCACCGCCGGTGAGCCGGTGAAGATTGGCGGCAGCACCATCGTGGTGGAAGGCGCCGCAAAAGACGATCCTGATTATCAGGCGTGGGTGAAGCAGGGCCGGCCGAAAGTCGGCAGCCAGCTCAATCACGGCGACTACGATAAATTTAAAAACGGCTTCTCCAGCCTGGCGCTGCGTAATGGTTACTTCGACGGTGACTTTAAGCAGAGCCAGCTTGGTGTCTCGGTAGAACGGCGCTTAGCGTTCTGGGATATCGACTACGACAGCGGCCCGCGCTATCGCTTCGGCGATGTCAGCTTTGAGGGCTCGCAAATCAATGAAGCCTATCTGCGCAACCTGGTGCCGTTCAAAAAGGGCGATCCCTACAGCTCACGCGATTTGGCCGAACTCAATCGTCGCCTCTCCGCCACCGGCTGGTTTAATTCTGTCGTCGTGGCACCTGAGTTCGATAAAGGGCGCCAGACCAAAGTGCTGCCGCTCAGCGCCGCCGTGTCGCCGCGCGTGGAGAACACCATCGAAGCTGGTGTCGGTTACTCGACGGACGTCGGACCGCGGCTGAAAGGTACGTGGAAAAAGCCGTGGATCAACGACAGCGGCCACAGCCTGACCTCCAGCGCCTATATCTCCGCGCCGGAGCAGCAGCTTGATCTCAGCTATAAAGTGCCGCTGCTGAAAAGTCCGCTGGAGCAGTACTACACCTTCTCCGGCGGCCTGAAACGCACCGATCTCAACGACACCAAATCGGACACCACCACGCTGGCGATGTCGCGTAACTGGGACAGCAGCTCCGGCTGGCAGCGCGCGGTTAACCTGCGCTGGAGTCTCGACCACTTTACTCAGGGCAGCGTCACCAACACCACCATGCTGCTCTATCCGGGCGTCAGCCTGAACCGCACCCGTTCGCGCGGCGGCCTGATGCCGACCTGGGGCGATTCACAGCGCTACTCGGTAGACGTGTCGGACACCACCTGGGGTTCAGACGTCGACTTCCTGATCCTGCAGGCGCAGAACGTGTGGATCCGCACGCTGGGCGAGAAGCATCGCTTTGTGGCGCGCGGTAACCTTGGCTGGATTGAAACCAACGATTTCGAAAAAGTGCCGCCCGATCTGCGCTTCTTCGCCGGCGGTGACCGCAGCATTCGCGGTTACAAATACAAAGATATCTCGCCGCGCGATGACGAAGGCAAACTCACCGGTGCCTCAAAACTGGCCACCGGCTCGCTCGAGTATCAGTACAACGTCTCCGGCAAATGGTGGGGCGCGGTATTCGTCGACTCCGGCGAAGCGGTCAACGACATCAAGCAGAGTAATGTTAAAACCGGTGCAGGCTTCGGCGTGCGCTGGTCTTCTCCGGTAGGGCCGATCAAGTTTGATATCGCGCGCCCGATTGGTGACGACAAGGAGCATGGATTGCAATTTTATGTAGGACTGGGGCCTGAACTATGAAGCTGTGGAAAAAGGTCCTGATCGGTATCGGTATTTTCGTGCTGGTGCTGTTGGCCAGCGTGGCGTTTCTGGTGGGCACCACGCCCGGATTGCATCTGTTGTTTAAAGGTGCCGATCGCTGGGTGCCGGGCCTGTCGATTAACAAGGTGGAAGGCGGCTGGCGCGATCTGACGCTGAGCGGCGTGAAATACCAGATGCCGGGCGTCAGCGTGGATGCCGGGCGCTTCCATCTGGCGCTCAACCTCAACTGCCTGCTGCACTCCTCGGTGTGCGTGAACGATATCGCGCTGCAGGACGTCAGCGTGGTGGTCGACAGCAAAAAAATGACGCCCGCCAGTGCGCCGCCGCCGGAAGAAGAGAGCGGCAGCAGCAATCTCAGCACGCCATACCCGATTACGCTGAGCCGGGTCAGCCTGCATAACATTAACGTCAAAGTCGATGACACCGCCATTTCGCTGCTCGACTTCACCAGCGGCCTGCAGTGGCAGGATCGCGCGCTGACGCTCAATCCCACCCATATCCAGAGCCTGCTGATCGCGCTGCCGAAGGCGGCGAAAGTGGCGGACGAACAGGTGGTGCAGCCTAAAGTGCAGCAGCCGCAGCCGGATGAGAAACCGCTGGGCGAAACGCTGCAGGCGATGTTTGCCGAGCCGCTGCTGCCGGCACTGCCGGATTTCCAGCTGCCGCTCGACATCGACGTGCAGCAGCTGTTGGGTGAGCAGTTGCGCATCACTGGCGATACGGACGTGGCGATTACGCGTCTGCTGCTGAAGGCCAAAACTACCGATCGGCATGTGCAGCTGGAGACCTTTGACGTCGACTCGCCGCAGGGGCAGATTAACGCCAGCGGCGATGCCCGGCTGGCGGATAACTGGCCGGTTAATTTTGTGCTCAACGGCTCGCTGAATCTCGATCCGATTAAAGGCGAGAAGATCAAACTGAACCTCGCCGGGGCAATGCGCGACGAGCTGAAGCTGGGCCTGAACCTCTCGGGGCCGGTGCGTGCCCAGTTGGACGCCGCCGCACAGCCGGCGGTCGCCGGTCTGCCGCTGTCGCTCAAACTCACCAGCCCGCAGCTGCGCTGGCCGCTGACCGGTCCGGTGCAGTATCAGGCGGATAATCTCGACTACCAGTTCAGCGGTAAAGCCACCGACTACGTGATGTCGCTGCGCACCGCGGTGAAGGGCGAAGCGGTGCCGCCGGCCACCATTACGCTGGACGGTAAAGGCAACGTGCAGCAGTTCAGCCTGGATAAACTTCGCGTGGCGGCGCTGCAAGGCAACATTGACCTCAGCGCGCTGGTGGACTGGAGCAAAGCCATCAGCTGGCGCAGCGAACTGACGCTGGCGGGCATCAATACCGCTAAACAGTATCCTGACTGGCCGGCGAAGCTCGACGGTAAAATCACCACGCGCGGCAGCCTGTACGGCGGTAGCTGGCAGCTCAGCGTGCCGCAGCTGGCGCTGAAGGGCAATGTGAAACAGAACGCGGTGAGCGCCGAAGGCTCGCTGACCGGCAACAGTTACAATCAGTGGAAAATCCCCGGCATTGACATCGCGCTGGGGCGCAACCATCTCGACGTGAAAGGCGAACTGGGCGACGCGCTAAATCTGGACGCCAGTGTCGATGCACCGCATCTGGATAACGCGCTGCCGGGCCTCGGCGGCGTAGCCAAAGGCACCATCAAGGCGCGCGGTACGCTGCAGGCGCCCCAGCTGCTGGCCGATCTTACCGCCAGCGGCCTGCGCTGGCAGCAGCTGCAGATCCGCCGTGTCACGCTGAGGAGCGATGTGAAATCCAGCGATCAGGTCGCCGGTAAACTGCAGCTGCGCGTGGAGCAGTTACAGCAGGACGCGCTTAAGGTCAGCCTGCTGACGCTCAACGCCGACGGTAACGAGAAGCAGCACCAGCTGAAACTCAACGTGCAGGGCGAGCCGGTCTCCGGCCAGCTGGCGCTCAACGGTAGCTTTGATCGCCAGACGCAGCGCTGGCAGGGCAATCTCAACAATACGCGTTTTGACACGCCGGTGGGCGAATGGCGCCTGACGCGCGCGATGACGATTGACTACCTGAACAGCAAACAGAGCGCCACCATCGGGCCGCACTGCTGGCAAAACCCCAACGCGCAGCTGTGCGTGCCGGAGCCGATCGAGGCCGGAGCCAGCGGCCATGCGCACGTGGTGCTGAACCGCTTTGATCTGGCGATGATCAAGCCGTTCCTTACCGATGCCACCCAGCTGAACGGCGTATTCAGCGGTGATGCGCGCGTGAACTGGACCGCCGACGGCGCGCTGCCGACCGGCACGGTGTCGCTTAAAGGAAACGGCGTAAAAGTGGTGCAGGATGTGCAGGGGAATAACCTGCCGATCGCCTTCGACACGCTCAACCTGAATGCGGCGCTGCGTAACGGACGCGCGCAGCTCGACTGGCTGATTCACATCGTGAATAACGGTCAGCTGAGCGGCAACGTGCAAATCGCCGATCCGGAGAATCGCCGCCAGCTGTCAGGCAACATCGGCATCAGCAACATTTCACTGGCGATGCTCAACCCGGCGCTGATGCAGGGCGAGAAGATCAAAGGCAACCTCAACAGCAATCTGCGTCTCGGCGGCACGCTGCAGCAGCCGCAGATCTTTGGTCAGCTGGGGCTGAGCGATGTTGATGTGGACGGCAGCTTTATGCCGGTCGATCTCACTTCGGCCAATCTCAACCTGGTGTTTAACGGCATGAGTTCCACTCTCAACGGCCTGATCCAGACGCAGCAGGGTAATCTCAATCTGGGCGGCAACGCGGACTGGAGCCAGCTGGATAACTGGCGCGCGCGCGTTACTGCGCAGGGCAGCCGTATTAGTGTTACCGTTCCGCCGATGGTACGAATGGACGTTTCGCCGGACCTGGCGTTTGAAGCCACACCGGCGGCGTTCAATCTTGACGGCAAGGTTGATATTCCGTGGGCGCGCATCACGGTGCAGGAAGTGCCGGAGAGCGCTACCGGCGTGTCGTCGGATGAGGTGATGCTGGATGAGAACCTCAAGCCGATTCAGCCGAAAACCGCCGCGATCCCAATCAACAGCAATCTGGTGATCCACGTCGGCAACGATGTGCGCCTCTCGGCCTTTGGCCTGAAAGCGCGCCTCAACGGCGATCTCAAACTGGTGCAGGATAAAACCGGCCTGGGCTTAAACGGACAAATCAATATTCCTTCTGGCCGTTTCCACGCGTATGGTCAGGATCTGATTGTGCGTAAAGGCGAGCTGCAGTTCGCCGGTCCGCCGGATCAGCCGTACGTCAACCTGGAGGCGATTCGTAACCCGGAAGCCACCGAGGATGATGTGACAGCCGGTCTGCGCGTCACCGGGCTGGCCGACGAGCCGAAGGTGGAGGTCTTCTCCGACCCGGCAATGTCGCAGCAGGAGGCGCTGTCTTACCTGTTACGCGGTCAGGGACTCAGCAGCGATGGCGACAGCAACGCCTTAACCTCGGCGCTGGTTGGACTGGGGGTTGCACAAAGTGGTCAGGTTATGGGTAAAATCGGCGAGACCTTCGGCGTCAGTAACCTTGCGCTTGATACCACCGGTGTCGGCGACAGCCAGCAGGTGCAGGTGAGTGGTTATGTGCTGCCGGGTCTGCAGGTAAAATACGGTGTTGGCATATTTGATTCACTGGCGACGCTCACTTTGCGTTATCGCCTGATGCCCAAACTCTATTTGGAAGCCGTGTCGGGTCTCGATCAGGCACTGGATTTGCTCTATCAGTTTGAGTTTTAGCAATGCGAATAATTGTCTACGGCAGTTTACGGCGCAAACAGGGAAATAGTCATTGGATGACCAATGCGCAATGGCTCGGCGACCATCAGATTGAAGGGTTTGCGCTCTACAATCTCGGTCACTATCCGGGCGTGGTTGAGGGGGACGGCACGGTGTACTGCGAAGTGTATCGCATCGACGCCAGCACCCTCGGCGAGCTGGATGCCTTGCGCAGTAAGAACGGCGAGTATAAGCGCCAGCTGATCCAGACGCCCTACGGCAGCGCCTGGCTGTACGTGTATCAGCGTTCGATTGCCGGTCGCACCCGCATCGCGAGTGGCGACTGGTTACGGCGCGATGACGCCGCAGAAGCGTAAATAAAAACACCGCCCAGTGGGCGGTGTTTTTTTATCTGCCGATCGCCATACATAGCGATGCGACAGCGCTGACAGAAAACTTACTTCTTCTGTGCGCGCTCGAAAGAGGAGATGATTTCAGCTTTAGCCGCTTCCGCGTTGTCCCAGCCGTCAACCTTCACCCATTTGCCTTTTTCCAGATCTTTGTAGTGCTCAAAGAAGTGGGTGATCTGCGCTTTCAGCAGTTCTGGCAGGTCGTTCACATCTTTAATGTGATCGTACTCTTTGCTCAGCTTGGTGTGCGGAACCGCTACCAGTTTGGCATCTTCACCTGATTCGTCGGTCATTTTCAGCACGCCCACCGGACGGCAGCGGATCACTGAACCTGGCTGCAGCGGATACGGGGTTGGCACCAGTACGTCAACCGGGTCACCATCCAGAGACAGCGTGTGGTTGATGTAACCGTAGTTGCACGGATAGAACATGGCGGTAGACATGAAACGGTCTACAAACAGGGCGCCAGACTCTTTGTCCACTTCATATTTGATCGGATCGGCGTTGGCAGGGATCTCGATGACGACATAGATATCTTCTGGCAGATCTTTACCTGCAGGCACCTGGTTCAAACTCATCTGGCTTTCCTTCATTAGTCGTAAGTTGAGTGACGGCTATTATAGCCAACTGACTCTGAAAGTATGCCCCCTTTTTGGCGTTTCGGAATGGTCCAGCAGGCTACTTGGTGGTGACAAACAGCGACACAATCCCTGCGGCGATGAGCGGCCCGACCGGCACGCCGCGAAAGAACGCCACACCAATCACCGTGCCAATCAGCAACCCGCCAATCACCGACGGCTGCACGCTCATTAAACTGACGCCGCGACCGCCGAGCCAGGCAACAAACACACCAACGATAATCGCCACAATGGATTGCCAGTTAGCAAAGGATTTCAGCAGCGACGAGGCTGGCAGCGTGCCGCTTGCCAGCGGTGCCATGACGGCCACGGTGAGAATAATGATACCAATCTGGATGCCCTGCTTTTCGACGTAGGGAAAGAACTGTGCCAGCGGCGTGAGCTTAATTACCAGCAGGATGAGAATCGAAATGGTGACGGCGCTGTTGTGGACGAAGTAGCTCAGGATGGCGAGGCAGATAAGTATGAGGGTCGAGGCGTAGGCAGCCATGGTTTCTCCGTGAATAATGGGCGCGCTGACCGTGGCCAGCGCTAAGCGTGTTTAACGCCCCCATTTATCAACAATCATCGGGATTGGCGCAACTGCCTTTGTTGAT
Organism: Pantoea sp. B270; assembly: GCF_018726825.1. Classification (NCBI taxonomy): domain Bacteria; kingdom Pseudomonadati; phylum Pseudomonadota; class Gammaproteobacteria; order Enterobacterales; family Erwiniaceae; genus Pantoea; species Pantoea sp. B270. The sequence goes on along the minus strand of NZ_JAHCSX010000003.1, from coordinate 580,700 downwards.
TGATTGCAGCATCAGCGCCTGGTTGCGCACCAGACTGACGCCCTGCGCGCCCACTGACAGCGCCGCCATGGAGCCCTGACTGCTGAGGAAATAGCTACGGCTGGCATCGATCCAGCTATCACGGTAGGCCAGCCAGGCGCGCTGCGCATTGCGCAGTTTGTCTTTGGGCTCACCGGTTAATTTCTTCATCAGCTGGCTATATTGCGCATTCATCTCTTTGTCCCACGCCTTATTGGCCGAGCTGTAGCACTGCGACATGCCGGCGGTGCTGGACTCTTTATTCAGGCATTGATTGAGCTGCTGATCGATAGGGTTTTGCTGTGCCATTGCCACGCTGGACGCGAACAGACAGGCGAGCGGAAGCCATTTTTTCATCGTTACATTCCTTGCTTTTAGCGCTACGAACTTCAGGAAATCTGAAGCGTAGATGATCGTAATCAGGTTGACCATCAATGAAGGATAAAGTTTCCCCCGGTCACTGCCGATAATCTCTCCGTTTTAGGGCTACTGGATTCTCCCTTTTTTAAAGCGCACGGGAATTATCATGATCACACAGCTATCTATACGCACGGCTTTACTCTCTCTTCTGGCCTTTATGACGCTGCTGCTGCTGGCAGTGAGCGGTATGGGCATCTACGCCATCAATTCCGGCAACCAGTCACTTGACGCCATCAACCGTATTCAGGGCATTGAACTCAACAGCCTGTATCAGAGCAACGCCGATCTGATGCGTGCCCGCGCCAGCGCCGCGCTGGCGGTGCGCAAAATCGAAATCGGCCTGCTGGACGAGGGCGCGACCGTCACCAAACAGGCGCAGGCGGATGTCGCCAGCTCGCAACGCCATCTGACCGCGTTTATTGATGCCGGTACCGTCACCGCGCAGGGCAAAAGCCTCGCCGATGCGGTCGCGGCCGCGTTCAACGCGTATCAGAAAGGTGCCATGGCACCCATGATGGATGCGCTGCAAAAGCAGTATACCGATGAGTATTACCAGGTGCTGGAAGGCAACCTGTCGCAGCTGGCGGCTAACTATTCGAAGGCAGTGAACGACTTCAGCCTGTATGCCGACGAAGTCTCTGCCGCACGTCTGGCGGCAGCGGCGCACAATGAACTGCAGATGAAGATCATGATTGGCGTCGCCGTCGCACTGACCCTGTTGCTGATTGCACTGGCCTGGCTGCTGCTGCGCCGCGCGCTATTGCGTCCGCTGGACGGGGCAATCCAGCATCTGGAGCAGATTGCAGCCGGCGATCTGTCGCAGCCGCTGCCGGCAGCGGCCAATAACGAAATCGGCCGTCTGAACCAGGCGCTGACGGGAATGCAGCTGGCGCTGCGCAACTCGGTCAGCCAGGTGCGTGAAGCCAGCCTGCAGATAGACGTCGGCAGCCGCGAGCTGTCCGCGGGCACGGTGCATCTGTCGCAGCGCACGGAGGAGTCGGCGGCCTCGCTGGAGCAGACTGCCGCCAGCATGGAGCAGCTCACGGCCACCGTCCGGCTTAACGCCAGCAACGCGCAGCAGGCCAATCAGCTGGCCAGTAGCGTGTCCGATACCGCCGATCGCGGCGCGGAAGTGGTGTGCTACGTGATGGAGAAAATGCGTGAGATCACCCACAGCTCCGATCGGATCGCCGATATTCTCAGCGTGATCGACGGTATAGCGTTCCAGACCAACATCCTGGCGCTCAACGCCTCGGTGGAAGCGGCGCGTGCCGGTGAGCAGGGGCGCGGTTTTGCCGTGGTTGCCAACGAAGTGCGCACCCTGGCCGGGCGCAGCGCCAGCGCCGCCAAAGAGATTCGTGAGTTGATCAGCGAATCACAGACGCGGGTCAAAGAGGGCAGCGACATGGCCACGCGCGCCGGCGAAACCATGGATGAGATCTCCAGCGAAGTAATGCGGGTCACCGCGCTGATGAAGGAGATCTCCATCGCCTCGGAAGAGCAGAGCCGCGGTATTGAACAGGTTAACCAGGCCGTGACGCAGATGGATGAAGCCGCGCAGCAAAACGCCGCGCTGGTGGAGCAGGCCAGCGCCGCTACGCAGTCGCTGGAAGCGCAGTCGCAGCAGTTGCAGGCATCTATGGCACAGTTCCGCGTGGCGACAGCATAATCAGGGTGGGGTCAGGGATGACCGGTAACGTTGCCTGCGTTCGCCCTGATGGATGGCGACGCGGGAGAAGATAACGCGGTAATTTACGCGGTGCGCATAAATGCGCACCCAACATAAACCGTGCCATCAACCTGTAGGGTCGCCATTAATGGCGACCGAAATCATTTACTGACAGGCATCACACGCGCAGGCATTTTAAATGCCCGCTGACATTACGCCTGATGTTCGTCCGGGAACTCACGCATGAAGCGTTCCACGTCGTCGACCATCGCATCATTACCGCAGAAGAACGGGCAGCGCTGGTGCAGCGTTTCCGGCTGAATATCGAGGATACGGTTTTTACCGTCGCTGGCTTTACCGCCCGCCTGTTCGGCGAGGAAGGCCATCGGGTTGCACTCATACAGCAGGCGCAGCTTGCCTTTCGGGTGGCTGGCGGTGCTGGGATAGAGATAAATGCCGCCTTTCAGCAGGTTGCGGTGGAAATCCGCCACCAGCGAACCGATGTAGCGCGAGGTGTAAGGGCGCTTCGTTGATACATCTTCTTCCTGGCAGAACTTCAGGTACTTTTTCACGCCCTGCGGGAAGCGGATGTAATTCCCTTCGTTGATCGAGTAGGTGTAGCCTTTTTCCGGGAAGGTCATGCGTTCGTGGCTCAGGCAGAACACACCGAGCGACGGATCGTAAGTGAAGGCATGAACGCCCACGCCAGTAGTGTACACCATCATGGTTGAGGAACCGTACACCACGTAACCTGCGGCAACCTGCTTGTGGCCCGGTTGCATGAAATCGGCTTCAGTGATCGGCGTGCCTGGCTCGCTAATACGATGATAAATTGAGAAAATGGTGCCGACGGAAACGTTAACGTCGATGTTCGAAGAACCATCCAGCGGGTCCATCAGTACTACATACTTACCGTTCTCCGAACCTTCAAAGATGACAAACTCATCTTCTTCTTCGGAAGCAATCCCCGCGACCACACCGCGCGCCTTCAGTGCCGCTTTCAGCTTTTCGTTAGCGAACAGATCCAGCTTCATCTGCTGCTCACCCTGCACGTTCTCTACGCCGCTGGCACCAAGAATATCCACCAGACCCGCTTTGTTGATGTCGCGGTGGATGATTTTTGCGCCCAGCTTGATGGAGGAAATCAGCGCCGTCAGTTCACCTGTGGCGTGAGGAAAGTCGTGTTGCTTCTCGACGATGAATTCGCCTAACGTTTTCATAACACATTCCCTGAATCTACGATGGAGTGGCAGCAGCTGTAACAAGCTACCAACGTATGCGTACGCAGTTTAGCCGATTGAACTTCAAAAACCATAGTCCTAATCCGTTTCTTCCCTCCGGACTCGGCGTTACACTGTGCGCCGAACTTTTGAGTAATGGATCTTTTTATGCGCATTCACATCCTTGGGATTTGTGGCACTTTTATGGGCGGACTGGCGATGCTGGCCCGCTCGCTCGGATACGAAGTGACCGGTTCAGATGCCAATGTCTATCCGCCGATGAGCACGCTGCTGCAACAGCAAGGCATTGAATTAACTGAAGGTTACGACGCCTCGCAGCTGGACCCGGAACCGGACCTGGTAATCATCGGCAACGCCATGACGCGCGGCAACCCGTGCGTGGAAGCGGTGCTGGAACGCAACATTCCTTACCTCTCCGGACCGCAATGGCTGCATGATTTCGTGCTGCGCGATCGCTGGGTGCTGGCGGTGGCCGGTACCCATGGCAAAACCACCACAGCCGGCATGGCAGCGTGGATTCTCGAGGCCTGCGGCCTGGAACCGGGCTTTATTATTGGTGGGGTGCCGGGTAACTTCGACGTATCGGCAAAATTAGGAAAAAGTCCATTCTTCGTCATCGAGGCGGATGAGTACGACTGCGCGTTTTTCGACAAGCGTTCCAAGTTTGTACACTACTGCCCGCGCACCCTGATCCTCAACAATCTTGAGTTCGATCATGCCGACATCTTCGACGATCTGCGGGCGATCCAGAAGCAGTTCCACCATCTGGTGCGCATCGTGCCGGGTCAGGGCAAGATCCTGCTGCCGGAACACGATCACAATATTAAGCAGGTGATGGCGATGGGCTGCTGGAGCGAGCAGGAGAGCGTGGGCGACAACGGCCGCTGGCAGGCGAAGAAGCTGGTGCCGGATGCCTCGCGCTGGGAAGCCTGGCTCGACGGCGAGAAAGTGGCGGAAGTGAACTGGGCGCTGGTCGGCGAACATAACATGCACAACGGCCTGATGGCGATTGCCGCCGCACGTCATGTTGGCGTGAAGCCGTGCGATGCCGGTGAGGCGCTGAACAGCTTCATTAACGCGCGTCGTCGCCTCGAGCTACGCGGCGAAGTGAACGCGATTAAGGTATATGACGATTTTGCCCATCACCCAACGGCGATTCTCGCTACGCTGGCGGCGCTGCGCAGTAAAGTCGGCGGCACCGCACGCATTCTGGCGGTGCTTGAGCCGCGCTCTAATACCATGAAGATGGGCGTGAGCAAGAACGAACTGGCCCCTTCGTTAGGGCGTGCCGATGAGGTGTTCCTGTTCCAGCCGCACCACATTCCGTGGCAGGTCGCGGACGTTGCGGACGCCTGCATTCAGCCGGCGCACTGGAGCGCGGACATTGATACGCTGGTGGAGATGGTGGCTAAAGCGGCGCAGCCGGGTGATTCGATTCTGGTGATGAGCAACGGCGGCTTTGGCGGGATTCATCAGAAACTGCTGGAGCGGTTAGGTAAGTAATGCGTGGCCGGTTCAGGGCCGAGAGGCGATCTGCCCTCATCCCAGCCTTCTCCCGCAAGCGGGAGAAGGGGCCGTCCGGTGCGGACGTCACATCCAGCGCTCGTCCTCAGCTACCTCAGCACTCTGCTTCAGCTACCCCAGCACTGCGCTTTACATTCCCTCTCCCGCTTGCGGGAGAGGGTTAGGGTGAGGGCAGGGAAACCGTCCGCAGCGGACTTACGCTTCAGCCAGCTCGCGCAGGTACTGGAAAATCTGGCGGGCGGCTTTTGGCGGCTTACTGGCGGCTTTCTCTTTCTGCGCGTTGCGGATCATACTGCGCAGCTGCTGACGGTCGGCGTGCGGATAGAGATTCAGCACTTCCGCCACCGCATCATCACCCTGCTCGATCAGCCGATCGCGCAGCTGCTCCAGCTTATGGAACAGCGCAACCTGCTGGTTGTGGCGGTTCTTCAGCTTATCCAGCGCCAGGCGGATTGGCTCTTCGTCGCGCTGACGCAGCATTTTACCAATCAGCTGCAGCTGGCGGCGGCGGCCTTCCTTCTTAATGCGCTGCGCCAGTTCAATGGCGTCACGCAGCTGTTCATCAAGCGGGATCTTATCCAGGGAGTTTTTCCCTAAATCCACTAACTCGGCGCCCAGGCGTTTCAGCTCCTCGGCGTCGCGTTTAATTTCACTTTTACTGACCCAGATAATCTCTTCGTCTTCTTCTTCCTGATTATCCGGCACATCGTCGAGCCAGTCTTCGGGCTGCTTCGTCATCTGTTGGCTCCCTAAAAAAAGAGGCTAATCCTACCAGTTTATCGGGCGACTGCGAAATTGTTCTCTGAGTCTGATAGACTCAATAAATTCATACTTAAGATTAGACGGCAGGTCGATGAACGTATCTACTCAGGTTGCAGAACAACGTAAAGTGTTGGAACAGGCTGTCGCGCAGGCGCTGGAACTGGCGCAAGCCAGCACCGACGGAGCAGAAGTGGCGGTCACCAAAACCACCGGAATCGGTGTCAGTACCCGCTACGGCGAAGTGGAAAACGTCGAATTCAACAGCGATGGCGCGCTTGGCATCACCGTCTATCACCAAAACCGCAAAGGCAGTGCTTCCTCGACCGATCTCAGCCCGGACGCGATTAAACGCACCGTGCAGGCGGCGATCGATATCGCGCGCTACACCTCGCCCGATCCCTGTGCTGCGCCGGCCGAGCGCGATCTGCTGGCGTTTGAGGCGCCGGATCTCGATCTCTATCACCCGTGGGAGATCGACGCCGATCGCGCCATCGAGCTGGCCGCGCAGGCCGAGCAGGCCGCGCTGCAGGCTGATAAGCGCATCACCAATACCGAGGGGGGCAGCTTTAACAGCCACGTCGGTATCAAAGTCTTTGGTAACAGTCACGGCATGCTGCAGAGCTACTGCTCGAGCCGGCATTCGCTGTCGAGTTGCGTCATTGCTGAGCACAACGGTGACATGGAGCGCGACTACGCCTACACCATTGGCCGCGCGATGGGCGATCTGCAAAGCGCCGACTGGGTGGGCGCGGAGTGCGCACGCCGCGTGCTGGCACGTCTTTCGCCACGTAAGCTGCCGACCATGAAAGCGCCGGTGCTGTTCGCGCCGGAAGTGGCCACCGGCCTGTTCGGCCATCTGGTGGGTATGATCAGCGGCAGCAGCGTTTACCGTAAATCCACCTTCCTGCTCGACGCGCTGGGCCAGCAGATTCTGCCGTCGTGGCTGACGATTGAAGAGAAGCCGCACCTGCTGAAAGGGCTGGCCTCGACGCCGTTCGACAGCGAAGGCGTACGCACCGAAGCGCGCGAAATCGTGAAAGATGGCGTGCTGCAGAACTGGCTGCTGACCAGCTATTCGGCGCGTAAGCTCGGCCTGCAAAGTACCGGTCACGCGGGCGGCATTCATAACTGGCGCATCGCCGGTCAGGGCCACAGCTTTGACGATCTGGTGAAGCAGATGGGACGCGGTTTGATCGTTACCGAAATGATGGGTTCCAGCGTCAGCGCCATGACCGGCGACTACTCGCGCGGTGCGGCTGGCTTCTGGGTTGAAAACGGTGAAATTCAATACCCTGTGAGCGAGATCACAATTGCGGGTAACCTCAAAGATATGTGGCTCAATATGGTAACGGTCGGTAACGACATTGAAACGCGCAGCAATATACAATGCGGATCGGTGCTGCTGCCGGAGATGAAAATCGCCGGACAATAAAGACATCGCTTGATGAAAGCAGCCCACAGCGGCTGCTTTTTTTTCGCCTGATAATAATTAAAGGAAAACGTTATGCGTAAGCATGTGATTGCTATGTTGTCTTTGTCGTTGCTGTTCTCTTCAGCCAGCCTGTTCGCGGCTGACCTGGAGCAGGATATGGATACTCTGAAAGACGGGCTAAGTGTCGTTAAGAAAACCTCTGATGCCCAGGAAATGCACGCTGCACTGGGCAAGATGCGTGCCGCTGCGCAGGATGCAAAAAAATCCACGCCGGAAAAACTGGAAGGTCAGGGCGCTGACAGCGCACAGATCAAGGATTACCACGCCGGTCTGGACTCACTGATTGCCCAGATCGACGTTGTCGACCAGCTGGCGCAGGCCAACAAGCTGGACGAGGCGAAAACCGAAGCGAAGAAACTGGAAGATATCCGTAACGCCAACCATAAGAAATTCCGCTGATAAACCGGGCCAGCCTGCAGGCTGGCCTTATTCCTGCCGCGGCTTCGCGTCATTCCACCGTTTTTATCCCGTTTTTTACCTCATTTCACGCATTTCGTGAGCGATCTCGCATAGTTCGTGCATCATGCGATCTGGCGCACAGTCGCCCGTGGGATTTCCACTTTGAGGTGGAAATGTTGCGTCTCCACACCGCCAGGCGGACAGCGTAATTTCTTCTCAACGCGAATTATCTGACATTGTCCGCTGTAAACAGGAGTAACAAGGTGAGGAGTGATGCTGTCCCGCTGAAACCGAGCACGCCGGAGGCAATCCAAGCGCTGGCGGATAAGGTGATGAATCAAATCGCGGCGCTGTATGCCGCGCACCACATTGCAGCCAATGCGGTGCAACAGCAAATGCTGGCCTCACATGTCCGCGCCATGGCGGCTCGCTCTCTCACCGGAGAGGCGCTGCCGGACGTCGAAGCCGAACTGTTTGAGGACATCTCGCCTGAGACCATGGCGCTGGCGCAGCAGGTGGTGGATCTGTTTGGCAATTTGCCTGTCGAAGAAGCCTGGCTGCTGTCGGTGCATATCGAAGTGGCGAAATCGAACGAAGCATGAATTGAGAGAGGAACGGAATATGGTAACGGTAGTGATTGGCGATCGTCTGGGTAAAGGACAGAAAGTGGCAGCTGGCGTGGAAAAAGCCGGCGGCCGGGCAGTAGTGGTGCCGGGCGTGGCGGCGGATATGAAACTGGGCGATGTGATGAAGGCGGAAAACGCTGATTTCGGCATCTCCTTCTGCGGCAGCGGCGGCGCCGGTGCCATCACCGCGCAGAACAAGTACGGCTACAAAGCCAAACACGGCATGCGTTCGGTTGACGAAGGGGTAACCGCCATCAACGAAGGCGCCACCGTGCTCGGTTTTGGCTTCATGGATAAAGAAGAGCTGGGTGAGCGTCTGGTGCAGGCCTGGAATAAAAAACACGGCAGCTAAGCATGAAACAACAGTATGAGACGCAGGTCACGGTGCAGGGCAAAGGCGACAGCAAAGCAAAAGCCTTCGCCGATGCGCTCAGCAAGGTGCAGCAGCAGGTGCTGCGCACCAGCCAGAAAATTCTGTTGCGCATTGAACCGCTCGATGTGCGGGTGCTGCGCGCGCAGGAGAGCGTGCGGAAGGAGAAATTTCTGTTCTTCTTCCTCGCGCGTGAACGGCGGAATTACAGCGTGGAGCTGGAAATTACCGTCAGCGTCACTGTGATCGACACCGAGAGCGTGACCTTCACAGCAACGTAAGAATAACGACAACAAGGGTAACAATATGTTTTTAATCATTTTGTTTAAGTCGTTGATCATAGGTGGATTAGTCGGCGTGGGCGTTGGAGCGGGCGCGGCGCGCATGTTCCACGCGCCTGTCACGCAGGGGATGGGTGCCTTCCGTACGCTGGGCGAGCTCAACTCCTGCGAGGGCGATCCGGCTTCGCACTTCTCCTTTGGTCTCGGCTTCTTCTTTAACGCCTGGGCATCCTCCGTTGCCGCGGGCTCCTTCACGCAGGATGTGGATCACCGCATTCTGCCGAACTGGGGCGCGGCCGCACTGATGGTAAAGAACCGCAACGTCGCGGAAACGCTGCATAACCCGAAACGCATGGCGATTGCCTGCGGCATCATCGGCATGATCGTGGTGGCGTTCCTGAACAGTACCGCTTCTGCCGTACCGGCTGCGCTGCAGGTGACCGCAGTAAAAGTGCTGGTGCCGGCGGCAAATCTGCTGGTGAACACGGTGATGCCGGTGATCTTCTGGCTGGCGGCGATAGATGCCGGTAAGAAATCGGGCTTCTGGGCAACCATTTTTGGTGGTCTGGCGCAGTTGATCATGGGTAACGCCGTGCCGGGTCTGGTGCTGGGCATTCTGATCGGTAAAGGCGTGGAAGAGAGCGGCTGGAACAAAGTCACCAAAGTGATGATGGCTGCGATTGTCCTGCTGTTTGTGCTGAGCGGCTTCTTCCGTGGCTTCGATGTGAAACTGCTGCAATCCTTCCAGCTCGGCATCCCTGGCTGGCTCGACATGATCCACAACAGCCTGAGCGGCAAATAAGGAGCCTTCAGCATGAACGAGAACGAAAACAAAGGGTTCTGGTACGCCGACTGGTCTTTCCCGCTGTTTGTCGGCCTGCTCTCCTCCGGCGTATTCGCCGGGACGCACATGTACTACCTGTACGGCATCGGTGCTTTTAACGAAGTGGCATTCGTTTCGATGCTGCGCTCCGGCATGGAAACCGGCGTGTACGGCGCGGTGGCGGCGTTTGGTGCCAGCTTCCTGTTTGCGCGCATCATTGAAGGCTCGCTGGTGGGGATTCTGGATATCGGCGGCGCGATTCAGACCGGCGTCGGCCTCGGTGTACCGGCTCTGCTGCTGGGAGCCGGTATCGTGTTTCCGGTGGCGAACTTTGCCGCCTCGCTGGCAACCGGGCTGGTGATTGGCGTGGCGATTGGCTACGTGATTATCCTCGCGCGTAAATTCACCATCAACCAGAGCGATTCCACCTACGGCGCGGACGTAATGATGGGCGCCGGGAATGCCTCCGGTCGCTTCCTTGGTCCACTGATTATTCTGTCTGCTATGGCGGCGTCGATTCCGATCGGCCTCGGTTCGCTGGTCGGTGCGCTGCTGTTTTACCTGTGGAACAAGCCGATTACCGGCGGCGCGATTCTCGGTGCCATGGTGCTCGGCGCTATCTTCCCGGTTTCGCTGTAAGCGCGAAATGGCTGCACAATCCCGTAGCGGCGCGATTTATCGCGCAATAAATTGCGCCGCTACGGCATGTGCGCTCTGTAAATGGGGGTTTTATGTTTGATCTGATTCTGCGCCGCGCGCGTCTGTGTGATGAACAGCTGGTGGATATCGCGATTAACGCCGGCAAAATCGCGGCGGTCGGTAAGGTGGACGGCGCAGCGCAACAGGAGCGCGATCTCGGCGGCCGCTACTACGTCAGCGCGGGCTGGATTGACAGCCACGTACACTGCTATCCCAAATCGCCGATTTACCACGACGAAGCCGACGCGATTGGCGTGGCGCAGGGCGTCACCACCGTGGTGGATGCGGGCAGCACCGGTGCCGATCACATCGACGACTTTTATCAGCTGACGCGCAGCGCGAAGACCGAAGTGCGCGCGCTGATCAACATCTCGCGCACCGGCATCGTCACGCAGAACGAACTGGCCGACATGGCGCAGATTGATGGCGAAGCGGTGGTGCAGGCGGTACAGCGTCGCCCGGACTTTATTGTCGGCCTGAAGGCACGCATGAGCAGCAGCGTGGTCGGCGACAACGGCATTCAGCCGCTGGTGCGCGCCAAAGCCATTCAGCAGGCGGCGGGCAATCTGCCGCTGATGGTGCATATCGGTAACAACCCGCCGGTGCTGGAAGAGATCGCCGCGCTGCTCACTTCCGGCGACATCATCACTCACTGCTTCAACGGCAAGCCGAACCGCATTCTGTCACCGCAGGGCGAGCTGAAAGCGGCGGTTAAGCAGGCGATCGCGCGCGGCGTGAAGCTGGATATCGGCCACGGCAGCGCCAGCTTCAGTTTTGCGGTGGCGCGCGAGGCGATTGCCCAGGGCATTCTGCCGGACACCATCAGCTCCGATATCTATTGTCGCAACCGCATCAACGGCCCGGTGCACAGCCTGGCGCACGTGATGTCGAAATTTTTCTCCATCGGCATGACGCTGCCGCAGGTGATCGCCTGCGTCACCGTTAATGCCGCAGCGGGTCTGCATCTGGCCGGTAAAGGGCATCTTACCGCCGGTTATGACGCCGATCTGACAATTTTTACCGTCAAAGAGGAAGCCCGCCCGTTCGTCGATGCTGAAGGCGAACGGGTCACGGGTGAGCAACATTTGCTGCCGCTGGCCGTGGTGATCGCGGGCCAGTGGCATCTGACTGAGGAAGGGAAAGCGCATCATGTCTTCGATTTATGAGAAATATGACCTGAAACAGGTGATCAACGCCTCCGGCCGTATGACCATTCTCGGCGTATCGACGCCGTCCGCCGACGTGGTGGATACTGTCAGCTACGGCCTTAATCACTACTTTGAGATCAAAGATCTGGTCAACAAAACCGGTGCCTATATCGCGCGCCTGCTGGAAGTCGAAAACGCGGTGGTGGTGTCCTGCGCCTCGGCCGGTATTGCCCAGTGCGTAGCGGCGGTGATCGTTAAAGATAACGACTGGCTGCTGGATAACCTGCACGCCGCGCCGCTCAGCGTGCCGCACGACATCGTGGTGCCGAAAGGCCATAACGTAAACTACGGCGCGCCGGTGGGCAGCATGGTGGCGCTGGGCGGCGGACGCCTGATTGAAGCCGGTTACAGCAATGAGTGCTCGCCAGAACAGCTGGCGGCGGCCATCACGCCGACCACCGCTGCGCTGCTGTACGTCAAGTCGCATCACTGTGTGCAGAAAAGCCATCTCAGCGTCGAACAGGCGGCGGTGGTCGCGCGCAAACACGGTATTCCGCTGATTGTCGATGCGGCGGCCGAAGAGGATTTGCAGTGCTATTACCAGATGGGGGCCGACCTGGTGATCTACAGCGGTGCCAAAGCCATTGAAGGGCCAACCAGCGGCCTGGTGATCGGCCGCAGCCAGTACGTCGAATGGGTAAAACGCCAGAGCAACGGTATTGGCCGCGCGATGAAAGTCGGCAAAGAGGGCATTCTCGGTCTGACTCAGGCGATTGAAAACTACCTGCTGCAGAGCAAAACCAGCGGCGCCGACATGGTGGCGAAGATGACGCCCTTTATCGATAACCTCAACACGCTGAACGGCGTCAGCGCACGCGTGGTGTGGGATGCCGCCGGTCGTGACATCGCCCGCGCTGAGATCAAATTTGATGAAGTGGTGACGGGCTGGCCAACCGGCGAGCTGGTGCAGGCGCTGAAAAACGGCGACATCGCCATCTATTTCCGCGGCTATAAAGCCAACGAAGGCATTATCGAAGTGGATGTGCGCAGTGTCAGCGCGGAACAGCTGCACATTATCTTTAGCCGCATCCAGGCGCTGCTCAGCGGAGGAAAACGCGCATGAATCTCAACCCCAATTTCTATCAGGGCCGTCTGTGCCTCAACGTGCTGGCTGGTTCAAAGCAGAATGCGCAGGCGATCTGGCAGGCGGCAGAAGGGCATGTGCTGGTCGGCGTTCTGTCGAAAAACTACGCCTCGAATGAGGCCGCGATTGCCGATATGCGCGAGTACGCGGCGCTGATTGATAATGCGCTGTCGGTCGGGCTGGGTGCGGGCGACCCGAATCAGTCGGCGATGGTCAGTGAAATCTCGGCGGAACTGCAGCCGCAGCACGTTAATCAGGTCTTTACCGGCGTGGCCACCAGCCGCGCGCTGCTCGGACAGCCACACACCATCGTGAACGGTCTGGTTTCACCAACCGGCACGCCGGGCAAGGTGAAAATCTCCACCGGTCCGCGCAGTTCGCAGGCGGCGGACGGCATTGTGCCGATCGCCACGGCGATCGCCATGCTGCAGGATATGGGCGGCAGTTCGGTGAAGTATTTCCCGATGGGCGGCCTGAAAGCGGTGGAGGAGTATCGCGCGGTGGCGGACGCCTGTGCGCACCATGATTTCTGGCTGGAGCCGACCGGCGGTATCGATCTCAGTAATTTCGAAGAGATTGTGCGGATTGCTCTGGAGGCCGGGGTCAGTAAAGTCATCCCGCACGTTTACAGCTCAATTATTGATAGCGCCAGCGGCGACACGCGCATTGACGATGTGCGTCAGCTTCTGGCAACGTGCAAGAAACTGCTGTAACAAATGAGTAACAGGTGAGGCTCCGTGAGATTTCCCAATCAGCGTTTAGCTCAACTCTTCGCGGCGCTGCAAAGCGAAACGCTGCCACAGGATGAGCTGGCGCGGCGTTTTTCCGTTTCAACGCGCACGGTGCGCACCGACATCACCGCGCTCAATGCGCTGCTGGAACAGCACGGCGCTCAGTTCGTGCTGGCGCGCGGCGCGGGCTATCAGCTAAAAATCGACGACGCGGTGCGCTTCGGCCGCCTGCAGCAGGAGAGTGCGGCACCGCTGCGGGTGCCGCGCACCTCGCAGGATCGGGTGCGCTATTTGCTGAGCCGCTTTCTCACCGCCGCGTATTCGCTCAAGCTGGAAGATCTGTCGGAAGAGTGGTTCGTCAGCCGCGCCACGCTGCAGAGCGATATGGCGGAAGTGCGCGAGTGGCTGGGCCGCTATCATCTCAACATCGAAACCAAGCCGCGCTACGGTATGAAACTGTTTGGCAGCGAGGCGGCGATTCGCACCTGCCTGACCGATCTGCTGTGGCAAATCGACCAGCAGACACCCGACAGCCCGCTGCTGACGGTCGAGGCGCTGCACAGCGGCATGCTGGCGCAGCTGCAGCCGCTGCTGGCGGAGTGCTTCACGCAGCACGCCATCCGGCTGAGCGATGAAGGCGAGCGCTACCTGCTGATTTACTGCGCGGTGGCGGTGCGCCGCATCAGCGAAGGCTTCCCGCTCAGCGATCCCGGCGCGGAGGATGTCGGCGAGGAGATACGCGAGGCGGCGCACGATCTGGTTAATCTGATGCGTCCGCTGGTGGGTAAAGGCATCTCGCAGGCGGAAGAGAACTGGCTGCGCGTTAACATTGCGGCGCGGCAGATTCAGGCGCTGGCCCCCAGCACCATCAATGCGGATGACGCGGATGCGCTGGTGGATTACCTGCTTAACTACATCAACACCCATTACAACTACCGGCTGCAGCAGGATGAGCAGCTGCGCGCCGATCTGCTCACGCACATCAAAACCATGATCACCCGCGTGCGCTATCAAATCCACATTCCCAATCCGCTGCTGAGTAACATCAAGCAGCACTATCCGATGGCCTACGATGTGACGCTGGCGGCCGTCACCAGCTGGGGCAAATACACGCCGTATACCATCAGCGAAAACGAGATTGGCTTTCTGGTGCTGCACATCGGCGTCGGGCTGGAGCGACATTACGATGTCGGCTATCAGCGACACCCGCAGGTGTTGCTGGTTTGCGACAGCGGCAACTCCACGCTGCGCATGATCGAGGCGCTGCTGCTGCGCAAATACCCGCAGCTGGTAGTGACGGCGCGGCTGTCGCAGCGTGACTACGAGGTGCGTGCGCACATTGATGAAGATTTTGTCATTTCTACCGCGCGGCTCAGCGAGAAGAACAAGCCGGTAGTGATGATGTCGCCGTTCCCTACGGAGTTTCAGCTGGAACAGCTCGGCAAGCTGGTGCTGGTGGACCGTACCCGGCCTTACATGCTGGAGAAGTACTTCGACGCGCAGCATTTCATGGTGCTCGACCGGCCAATGAGCCAGTCGGCGCTGTTCCGCCTGTTGTGCGATCGGCTCGAAGCGGAGGGCTATGTCGATGCTGATTTTTATCCTTCGGTTGAAGAGCGTGAAGCGATTGTCAGTACCATGCTGGGCGAAGGGATTGCGCTGCCACACTCGCTGGGATTACTGGCTAAAAAAACCGTGGTTTATACCGTGCTGGCACCGCACGGCGTAAGCTGGGGCGATGAGACGGCCTCAGTGATTTTCCTGCTGGCGATCAGTAAGAGTGAATACGAGGAGGCGATGGCGATTTACGATCTGTTTGTCACCTTCCTGCGCGAAAGGGCGGTGACAAGACTGCGCGACTGCGCTGATTTCGTCAGCTTTAAAGCAGTGGCGATGGATTGTCTGAGCCGGTTGTGATGGGGATGGGTGCGGTTTGTCCCTCACCCTAACCCTCTCCCGCAAGCGGGCGAGGGGACCGATCCAGCGGCGTGTGAGTTCAGGCGCTGATCCTCAGCGCCCGGTGGATTGACTGAATTCTGGCCCTCAAACCATGCCCGGACGGCTCCCTCTCCCGCGTGCGGGAGAGGGCGGCGGTGAGGGCGAAAGGCCGCCAGCACCAGAAATCAGCCGCGTTTCGCCAGCAGTTTCGGAATCTCACGCAGGCACCAGGCTTTGGCTTCACCCATGCTATCGCGGCGCCACGCCATAATAATATCCACCTCACGGGTGTACTCGGCGCTGACGACGCGCAGGCGGCCTTCGGCGATATCTTTCTCTACCATCGGATAGGGCATGGTCGCTACGCCGAGACCGGCCAGCAGCGCGCGGCGTTTATCATCCATGCTGCTTACCGTCAGGCGCTGCTGTTTGTCCAGCAGCTGCACCGTCAATACCGGACGTTCGCGCGCGGTGTCCGCCACAGCGATGCCGCGATACTTAACGCGCGTGACCTCGGACAGCGGCTCGGCTTCCTGATGAATCGGGTGATCCGGACTGGCAACATACACGCTCATAATGCTGTACAGCTTGCGTGTGTTGATCTCGGTGGAGGCGCGAAAATGCAAATCCGGCGCGATCACGATGTCGGCGCGGCCCTGCTCCAGTCGCTCCCACGCGCCCGCCAGCACTTCAGTGACCAGCGAAATCTGCGTATTGGCTTTCTCGGCCAGCTTCTCTACCAGCGGGAACAGCAGCTCGGTCGGGATCAGCGCTTCGGCCACGATGGTCAGATGGGTTTCCCAGCCGCGCGCCAGCGCTTCGGCATCGGTGGTGAGTTTATCGGCGGCTTCCAGCAGCACGCGGCCGCGTTCCAGCAGCATTCGCCCGACGTTGGTGAATTTGGTGCGATGGCCGGAGCGGTCAAACAGCACCACATCCAGCTCCTCTTCCAGCTTCTGCATGGTGTAACTCAGCGCCGATGGCACGCGTCCCAGCTCGTCGGCCGCCGCGGCGAAGCTGCCGCGACGGTCAATAGCATCCATCACACGTAAAGCTTCCAGGGTTAACGCGCGCTCTTTAGCCATGCCGACTCTCTGTCAGTAAATTTGAATATGCCAGGCAGATTAACTGGCTAACAATCCGGCGTCCAGCCTTTTACCATTGACGTATAAAGCCTGTGGTGGATTCTCACCGCAGTGCGTCGGAGGTAAAGCATGATGACAACCCGCTGCGCGTCCGCATGTGGCCAGGCCGATTTCGGTTGGTTGCAGGCGCGCTATAGCTTCTCATTTGGCCACTATTTTGATCCCCAGCTGATGGGCTACGCCTCGCTGCGCGTGCTGAATCAGGAAGTGCTGGCACCCGGTGCGGCATTTCAGCCGCGCACCTATCCGCAGGTGGATGTGCTCAACCTGGTGCTGCAGGGTGAAGCCGAATACCGCGACAGCGAAGGCAATCACCTGGTGGCGCGCGAGGGCGAAGCGATGCTGCTGTCGGCCCGCCAGGGCGTCAATTACAGCGAACACAATATCAGCAAGGATCGCCCGCTGACGCGCATGCAGCTGTGGCTGGCCGCCTGTCCGGAACGGGAAAATCCGCTGCTGCAAAAACGCGCGCTGCCGCAGCAAACCCATGTGCTGATTGCGTCACCGGATGGCGCGGACGGCAGTTTGCAGCTGCGCCAGCAGGTGTGGGTACATCAGGTCACGCTGGCACCAGGCGAGCAGTACAGTCTGGCGCTGCACGGACCGCGCGCCTATTTGCAGTCGATTCACGGTGCGCTTGAGGTACGGGCCAGCAGTGCGCATCAGGAGCAGCTGCGCTGTGGCGATGGGGCGTTTGTCAGTGAAGAGGCGCAGATTACGCTGCAGGCGGAAACGCCGCTGCGTGCGCTGGTGATTGATATTCCGGTATAAAAAAGGCGGCCCTGCTGGCCGCCTGTGGCATTATTTCAGAATGGTGAAGGCGGTGGTGACGTGCTTCACACCGCTGACACGGCTGGCGATATCCGCTGCTGCCTTCGCTTCTTCCTGCGTTACCAGACCCAGCAGGAACACTTCCCCGTTCTCAGTGGTGACTTTCACGTTGGACGATTTCACCTGATCGCTGCCCAGCAGCTGCGAGCGGATTTTGGTGGTGATCCACGTATCCGATGAAGACGTGCCGAGGCTCACTTTCTGCCCGGTGCGAATCTCGTTATACACCTCTGTCGCGCCATCAACGCCCATGGCGATCTGTTTCGCCCGGCTGGCGAGATCGGCTGACGGTGCCTGACCGGTCAGCAGTACTTTGCCCTGATACGCGGTCACGACCACGCGCGCCTGATTTTTGATCTGCTCATCTTTTGCCAGCGCGTTAGTGACGCGCAGCTCCAGCGTGCCGTCATCAACCTGCGTGCCCACGGTACGCGGGTCGGTGGCGGTTTTGGTGGCGACCGCAGCGCCGCCGGCGACAACCGCCACGCAGCCCTGCAGCAGCATGGCGGTTAACAGAATGGCGATAGCGTTCAATGCTTTCATTTGAGCTCCTTCAGTCATTCCTGGTGTGGGAACAAGGTGTTATCAATCAAATCGCACAGGCAGTTCAGCGTCAGCATATGCATCTCCTGAATGCGTGCGCTGCGATGTGACGGAATGCGAATTTCCACATCGTGCGGACCGAGCAGGCCCGCCAGCTCACCGCCGTCATGGCCGGTCAGCGCGACGATAGTCATATCGCGGGTAACCGCAGCTTCCACCGCTTTAACAATATCGCGGGTGTTGCCACGGGTGGAGATGGCCAGCAGAACGTCGCCGGCCTGTCCAAGCGCACGAACCTGCTTGGCATAAATTTCGTCGTGCAGACGGTCGTTACCGATTGCCGTCAGCATCACATTGTCCGCACTCAGCGCCAGCGCCGGCAGGCTGGGACGCTCAGTCTCAAAACGGTTAATCATGCTGGCGGCAAAATGCTGGGCGTTAGCCGCCGAAGCGCCGTTACCGCAGCTGAGGATTTTGTTGCCGTTAAGCAATGACTGCACCAGCGTCATCGCGGCGCGGGAAATCGCATCTGGCAGCGCTTCGGCTGCGGCGATTTGCGTCTGAATACTTTCGGTAAAACACGCTTTAATTCTGTCCTGCACAAGACCACCTGGTTCTATCCATCCGCACGAAAGGCATCGGCCAGCCACACCAGTTCGCGCCCGGTGATGGCGATGATGTCAAAACGGCAATTCACCGTATCAAAACTGCCGCCGCGTGCCAGCAACCACAGCGCAGCGGTACGCAGCAGCTTTTGTTGTTTCTGGCGCGTCACGCTGGCAGCCGCGCCGCCAAAACGTGCATCGCGCCGATAGCGCACTTCAACAAACACCCAGCAATCCGCGTCGCGCATAATCAGGTCGATTTCCCCGCTGCGGCAGCGCACATTGCTGGCTTCCCACTGCAGTCCGGCGCGCTCAAGGTAGCGACGCGCCTGCTGCTCCTGCTCAGCGCCGAGGCGCTGGCGGTTTACTGCACCGGAACGATTTGTCCCTGACGATACTGGTTCCATGCCAACTTCCTGTTGATCACGCAATCCGTGTCGGCGCTCAGCTTGCCGGTGTTGCCATCAATGGCGAAGCCCGGTACCTGACGCATCTGGTTAAACTGGTTCGCCAGCGTCCAGGCATCAATGCCCATCGCGTAGAGGCGTACCAGCGAATAGTCGTTGTTAAAACTGCGCGCCGCCTGCTGCATCAGGCCTGGATTGGCACCGGACAGCAGCGGAATATCGCTGAACTGCAGGCCATCCATCTCCAGCCGGAAGTCCGGACCGGCACCGGCCTGCGCACTGCGCGAGCTGGCATACAGGGCGATGTTATTGCGGCTGCTGGTGCGCATGGCAATCATCGGCTTGATCAGCTGCAGTTCGTCCTGAGTGGCAATAATGTAAACCGCATCAACGCTGCCGCTGCTGCTGGCGCTCTCAGGTGCCGGAGCGCTGGTCTGCGGTGCCGGAATCGTCAGACCGGCGACCGCCACGCCCTGCGGCTGGTCCGGCTGCACCGTCAGTGGTGTGCCGCTCAGTGCAATACCGGCGCCGCTGTTGATGCCCTGTTTCAGCTCGCCCACGCCGCCGAAACGCTGCTGCAGCACGGTTGCGCCGCCCAGCTTCTGCCACTCCTGCGCAAACGCTTTGCCCACGCGGTCGCCATAGCTGCTGCGCGGCATCAGCAGCAACGGCTGGCGTTTGCCCTGATCCCAGATATGGTGCGCGGCATCGCGCGCTTCGTCTTCAGGAGAAAGCGCAAAATAGCAAATATTCGGATGGTTCTGGATCTGCTCTGGCTCGTTGAGCGCCAGCACGTTCAGCGGTGTCTGGCTGTTGGCGACCTGTTCCACGTTATTTTTCAGCAGCGGACCCACCACCAGGGTGGCACCATCCTGCTGCGCCTGCTGCATCACCTGAGCAATCGGCTGGCTGCTGGTGTCATACACTTTCACCTGGGCGCTGCTGGCGGGCTGCGCGACGGCTGGCTGTGCGGCGGGCTGCTGCGGCTGTGCGCTGTCTGACGGCGTGATGGCCGCGGCCGCCGGACTGACTACCGCGTTGGCATCGCCATTAGCTGGCGTTGTCGTGCTGGCGGGCTGCTGCGTGGAGGCGCTGGCATCGCTGCTGACCGGTGCGGCAGGGGCTGCCGGCGCAGTCAGCACACCGTTTTTCGCATCGTTAAAGCCTTTCTGGATGGCACTGGCGAACACCTGCGCCTGACCATTAAGCGGCAGCAGCAGCGCGATAGTGCTGGTCGAGGCTTTAGTGAAGTTCTGCACCTGGCTGAGCTGGGTCGGCAGGGTTTTCGCGCCGGGGTTTTGCGGATAGCGCGTCTGCCAGTCGCTAATGGCGGCTTTCAGCATCTGGGCATCCTGGCTGTTGGCGTGCCAGGTATTCAGCAGGTCGAGCCAGCCCTGCAGCGTATTTTCGTCGGCGTTGATCACCACGCTGTTGAGCTGATCCTGGGTAAGCTGGGTCAGCGCCTGCCAGGTGGCGTCAATATTGCTCTGGTGATCGGCGCCTTTCAGCAGCGGTTCCTGAGCAATATAGGCGCGCAGCAGCGCGAGCGACGGACGATTTTGCGCAGCGGCAATCTGCAGCGCGTAGTAGCGCACCTGCTGATCCTGCGACAGGTCAGCGGCTTTTATCTGTCCCAGCAGCTGCTGAGCACCGTTGAAATCCTGCTGGGCAATCTGCAGCTGGGCGCGCAGCAGCAGCAATTCCTGCTGTTGTACGTCAGAGAGCTGCTGTGGCAGCTGACCGAGCTGATTTTGCGCCTGCGGATACTTTCCTTCCTTCAGCAGGGCACGGATGGCAAGTAATTGCCAGTCGGTCTTGCTATCATCGCTGCTTTGCTGCACCTGCTGCAGATAATAGTCAGAGCGGCCCGTGGCAGGACCCTGCACGTTTACGCTTGAGGTTTGCTGCGGTCCCTGGCCGCTACAGGCGGCCAGAATCAGGCCCGCGAGCAAAACAGGGACCAGGCGTCCTGCTTTATGACGTACGACTTTCGAAGGAAGCATACTGTATCCAGTGATGTTTTTTTCAAGATGCTCAATATTAAATCGGCAATTCGGATGAAACAATGAAACAACTCGATCGGGCAGAGATTTCTGCCAGCACGCTCTATATCGTTCCTACCCCGATCGGTAACCTGGGTGATATCACGCAGCGTGCGCTGACGGTGCTTGCGAGCGTCGATCTGGTCGCTGCGGAAGATACACGTCATACCGGGCTGTTGCTACAACATTTCGCCATCAATGCGCGACTGTTCGCACTTCACGACCATAACGAACAGCAGAAGGCCGACGTGCTGTTAGCGAAGCTGCAGGAGGGCCAGAGCATTGCGCTGGTTTCCGATGCGGGCACGCCGTTAATCAACGATCCGGGCTACCATCTGGTGCGTCGTTGCCGCGAGGCCGGGGTGCGTGTGGTGCCGTTGCCCGGTGCCTGCGCGGCGATCACAGCATTGAGCGCGGCGGGATTACCGTCCGATCGTTTCTGTTACGAAGGGTTTCTGCCGGCCAAAAGTAAAGGACGTTGCGATGCGCTGCGTGCACTGAGTGACGAGCCGCGCACGCTGATTTTCTACGAATCGACACATCGCGTGCTGGATACGCTACAGGATATGGTCAGCGTATGGGGCGCGGCGCGCTACGTGGTGCTGGCACGAGAGCTGACCAAAACCTGGGAGTCATTGTACGGTGCGCCGGTGGGGGAATTGCTGGCGTGGGTGCAGGCGGATGAGAATCGCCGCAAGGGCGAGATGGTGCTGATTGTCGAAGGCCATAAGGCGGATGAAGAGACGCTGCCGGCAGAGGCGCTGCGCACGCTGGCGCTGCTGCAGGCTGAGCTGCCGCTGAAAAAGGCGGCGGCGCTGACGGCGGAAATTCATGGAGTTAAGAAAAACGCCCTGTACAAGTATGCGCTGGAGCAGCAAGAGGCGTGACAAACGCGGGCGGATCGCCTATTATCCCGCGCCGAAGCTGACCAGACAGTCGCCGCTTTGTCGTCGTCCCTTTCGGGGGAGACGGGCAGAGGGGAGGAAAGTCCGGGCTCCATAGGGCAGGGTGCCAGGTAACGCCTGGGGGGCGCAAGCCTACGACCAGTGCAACAGAGAGTAAACCGCCGATGGCCCAGTAATGGGATCAGGTAAGGGTGAAAGGGTGCGGTAAGAGCGCACCGCGCGGCTGGCAACAGTCCGTGGCACGGTAAACTCCACCCGGAGCAAGGCCAAATAGGGGTTCACATGGTACGGCCCGTACTGAACCCGGGTAGGCTGCTTGAGCCAGTGAGCGATTGCTGGCCTAGATGAATGACTGTCCACGACAGAACCCGGCTTATCGGTCAGTTTCGACTTTTTTAATGAGCGCCCGCAGGTGAGAATCTGCGGGCGTTTTGTTTTTGGGGGTGTGGTGCGTGCTGTCCCTCATCCTAACCTTCTCCCGCAGGCGGGAGAAGGGACCGATTGTGCGTGTGGCGAGTTGAGTGCTCGCCCTGCAAGACCGCAGCAAACTATTCCCTCTCCCCGTGGGAGAGGGTTAGGGTGAGGGCAGAAAACCGCACGAAGCCAGAAAACCACACAAAACTCCCATTTCCCTGCGTAAAGAAACGCAAATCCGCAAAAATATTCTTTTCCCTGTGCCAGAATAGGCGCGTGTTCAACTACTGAGGACAATTTTTCATCCACACCGGGAAAAGCAACAACGTGGATAAGTTGTAAAATTATGGATAACCATTTCGTTACACTTTACGCATTAACCTCTTCACCCATCTGCGTTTTCTCCTGCTCACTGAGCGATCGGCACTGGCGCTTCGCGCTGTAGTTTTTTCTCTCCTTCTTAGCTTTTTGTCTTTTTCAGCTATCACGCTGCGGTTTGCGCGTGGATGGCGTTTATTTCTCACAGGAGAGAAATCATGCTGTACTGGATTTTATTAGCGTTAGCGATTGCTGCCGAAATTACGGGCACCGTGTCAATGAAATGGGCCAGCGTCAATGGCGGTAGCGTCGGCTATATTTTTATGCTGTTGATGATCGCCCTGTCATACATCTTCCTCACCTTTGCCGTTAAACGTATTGCCCTTGGCGTGGCTTATGCCATGTGGGAAGGCGTCGGTATTCTGTTTATCACCCTGTTCAGCGTGATGCTGTTTGACGAGGCGCTGTCGGTGATGAAGGCGGCGGGTTTGATCACGCTGATCGCGGGTATCGCGCTGATCAAAGCGGGGACATTCAGCCGTGAGGAGCTGCGTCATGACCACGCTTAACGTCGTGCATCTGGCCTGGCTGGCGCTGGCCATCGTGCTGGAAATTGTGGCGAACATCGCGCTGAAATACGCCAACGGCTTCCGCCGTCCGCTGTATGGCGTGGTATCGCTGGTGGCTGTCCTGGCGGCATTTAGCGCCCTGTCGCAGGCAGTGAAGGGGATCGATCTCTCGGTGGCCTACGCCTTGTGGGGCGGTTTCGGTCTGGTGGCTACCGTAGCGGCAGGCTGGATCCTGTTCGGACAACGCCTGAACACCCGCGGCTGGCTGGGCGTGGCACTGCTGCTGGCCGGGATGGTGTTGATCAAATTTGCCTGAGGCAGCGCAATACTGCCTGCCTTCCTTTCCCAATAGTGGGAGAGAAGGGCAGGCATGCGTAAGCCAGTCAGCGCTTAACCGCGGCCGTGCGGCTCATCCCAGTCAAAAGCCGGTCCCAGCGAAATAACGCCGTTCGGATTGATGGTCTTGTGGCTACAGTAGTAGTGATGGCGGATGTGCGGCAGGTTCACCGTATCGGCAATGCCCGGCATCTGATAAATATCGCGCAGTAAGCCGTTCAGGTTACGGTAATCGCTGATGCGATGACGATCGCACTTAAAGTGGGTCACGTAGACCGGGTCAAAGCGCACCAGCGTGGTCCACAGGCGCAGATCGGCTTCGGTGAGGCGATCGCCGGTCAGATAGCGATGCTGACCCAGAATCTGCTCCAGCCGTGCCAGCGCATGGAACAGCGCGGTTACGGCTTCATCATAAGCCGACTGTGACGTGGCAAATCCGCTTTTGTAGACGCCGTTATTGACGGTGTCATAAATCCAGCCGTTGAGTTCGTCGATCTTGTCACGCAGCTCGGGCGGGTAGTAATCGCCGGCGCGAGCGCCCTGCGCGTCGAAGGCGCTGTTGAACATACGGATGATATCGGCGGATTCATTACTGACAATAGTGTGCTGCTTTTTATCCCACAGCACCGGCACGGTCACGCGACCGCTGTACTGCGGATCGGCATGCAGATAGAGCTGATAGAGGAATTCGTTCTGATACAGCGAATCGCCGGTCGCGGCGGGGAAATCATCGTCGAAGGTCCAGCCGTTCTCCAGCATCAGCGGGTGCACCACTGACACCGAAATCATCTCTTCTAATCCCTTCAGCTGACGCATCAGCAGGGTGCGATGCGCCCACGGGCAGGCCAGCGAAACGTATAAATGGTAACGATCGCGCTCGGCGGCAAAGCCGGCTTTCCCGGTTGGTCCGGCGCTGCCGTCTGCCGTGATCCAGTTACGCCAGACTGCTTCTGTGCGTTTGAAGCGGCCACCGGTTGACTTCGTATCGTACCAGGTGTCATGCCAGACACCGTCAATCAGTTGTCCCATAAGCCCTCCATAAAAAAACGGGGCGAGGAAAATCCCCGCCCCTGCTATTCAGTATATGTGCTGTTGCACGGCTTGTGTGCTTAGCGTGCGGTTGCTGGCATAAAGCGCTGACGAATCAGACGGTCAATGCTGTAGGCGCCCGGACCTACCAGACCCAGCACCAGGAAACCACCGGCGATGGACAGGTTTTTCATGAACATCAGCTGGTTAACGCCTTCCGCAAAGTTGCTGTGGAACAGGAACGCGGTCAGCAGCGTGAAGCCGGCGGTGAACAGCGCGGTGAAGCGCGTCAGGAAGCCGAACAGAATCGCCAGGCCGCCGCCCAGTTCCAGCAGAATCACCAGCGGCAGCAGGAAGCCCGGCACGCCCATCGCCTGCATGTACTGTGCGGTGCCTGCATAGGCGGTGATTTTGCCCCAGCCGGCAGTAATAAACAGGATGGTCATTAATACGCGTGCCAGCAGCAGGCCTGAGTCTTCGAATTTTTTCATCATTTACTCCAACAAGGTTTTTGGCGCAGGTTGTTGGCCTGCCGGGTTATTTTCCCGCTAAACCGCGTTAAACAGTTCGTCGGGCTGATGGAGGGAGATGATAGTCGCGCGCAGCAATAGTTGTAAGCGAGATAAACTGTCGATGTTATTCAGGAATTCTGAAGGAGGAAAACCGAACCTTTTCGATCCGGTTTAAGGTGAGGAAGTTAGCGTGCGGCATCGCCGATTTGATCATGCGCCAGGTGCTCCACAGGCCGAGTCCGCGTTTGGCCCAGCGCATGATACGGTTGGGGCTGCGGATCGACCAGATGGCCAGCGCGCTGCTGCCAATCGCCAGATAGCGGCGCAGGCTGAGAAACGTCAGCCAGCCGCGATCGTACTGCGCGGTGCTTTCCAGCCAGTCGCGGCGGGCAGCGCTGAGATCCAGCCGCTGCTGCTGTACCTGATTAAGCAATTCATGAATGCGTGCTTCACGTTCACGCTGACTCATGAGCGATGCTCCTCGAGTAAGGTGCGATCGGTGTCCAGCTCTTTGCGCGTATGGCGCAACAGCGTGGACTGCCGGGATTTACGCAACGTCCATAAACCAAAAATCAGCGCCAGCGCGAATAGCACGCCGGTAGTGATGGCAATCGCCATCAGCCGGTACTGCGCATCCACCGCCCAGATAATCAGCACCATCAGGCTCATCAATCCGAAAGCGGTAAACAGCATGGTCAGGCCTATCATGATCAGCATCTGGATCAGATTGGCCTTTTCCTCTTCCAGCTCGGCAACGGCCAGCCGCACGCGTGTCTCGACCATGCCAACCAGCGTTGTCACCACGCGCTGACCTACATTGAAGACCCCTTTGCCTGGGCCGTGGCTCTGATTCTCGCTCATATCAACGACGTGAAATCAGGATGCCGATCAGCACGCCCACTGCTGCGCCGATACCCACGCCGTGCCACGGATTTTCACGCACGTAGACGTCCGCTTTCTCCGCCGCTTCACGCGTGGTCTGCGCGATGCGTTCGCCGGATTCGCCCAGCCGCTCGCGTGAACTCTCAATGGCACCGCGTGCTTTGTGACGCAGTTTATCCAGCTCGCTTTTCGACTTATCAGCCGAGCTGCTCAGCACTTCTTCCAGGGTGTCGGCAAGGTTTTTCAGTTCCGCACGCAGATGTTCAGATGTGGTGTCTTTAGCCATGGTGTTCTCCATTACATCATTTATTTAAGTCCGATTAATAAGGCTCGGCCTGCAGCTTTTTCAGCTCCTGGCGTGCCTCTTCCAGCTTCCGTTCGCGCTTACCGATCTTCTCCTGGTCTTTGCCTTCCTGGCGATCCTGCTGCAGTTCGCGCTCGCGCTCAGCCACTTTATGCTGCTGGGCTTCAATGCGTTCAGCGTGAGCGGATTTCAGTTTCTCGTCAGTGCAGTTGGCGCGGACTTCAGTCAGCGCGCGTTCCAGTCCCGTGACCCGGCGCTGGTTGTCGTGCTGTTTCGCCATCTCAATTTCGCGCTGAATATCCTGCTGTTTTTGCTGACACAGCGATTCCGCTGCCAGCAGTGAACCCGAGAGAGAGAAAAGAATCGCACCCAGCAGTAGTTGTTGTTTCATCAGGTTTTTACCTTCCATTGTTGACGACCTGTCGCAAACCGGACAGGAGGGGCATCCCAGCTTGTCGTCTGCTCGCGCTTACTTAAGAATAGACAGCAGACGAAAAAATTCAAAAAACACGCGGGGATAGCGAGGATTGAGGTGCCGCCGGGCGGTGAATCCGACGGCGGGGATCAGCTATAGGTGGGGCGATTAGCGTCCACCACCTGCTGTGACGCCTGCGGACCCGCCGCCACGACAAAGCCCTGTGGCAGCAGGCGGCGCAGTACTTTCTGCGCCGCCAGGCTCTGCTCTTCATTCTCAAAATGAATGACCAGCGCATCGCCTGCCGAGGTAATACTTTTAATCCGCACGCCCTGCGCTGAAAGCTGCTGGTAGAGATAAAAGCCGTCCGGCAGATTGGTGCCGCTGTGTGCCACGCGGATCTTCACCACCGTTTCATGCTGCATCAGTTTGGGCACAATGCCGATAGCCAGCAGCGCCAGCACGCCAGCGCACAGCCAGGGGAGTAAACGCCTGGGGAAATTACGCAACCCTGTCATTACTGTGACTTCCCGTTCTGACCCGCCTGACGTTTACGCCACAGCACTACCAGTGAACCCACCAGACCGATGACCAGCAGCACCAGCGGCAGCAGCATCAGGCAGAACATCAGCTCATCTTCATAGCGGCGGAAAATGGGGGTTTTCCCCAGCGCAAAGCCGAGCACGGTAAGAATCAGCACCCACAGGAAGCCGCTCATCCAGTTAAAGAACTGGAAGCGGGCATTGCTCAGGCCAGAGAGGCCGGCAATGGTCGGCAGCAGGGTACGGACAAAGGCGATAAAGCGGCCAATCAGCAGCGCAGACAAGCCGTGGCGATGGAACAGACTGTGGGCGCGCTGATGATACTGCGCGGGCAGATGGGAGAGCCATTTCTGCACCGTCGGCGTATTACCAAGCCAGCGGCCCTGAATGTAACTGACCCAGCAGCCGAGGCTGGCGCCGGTGGTCAGCACCAGCAGGGTCAGCGGGAAGCTCATGGTGCCTTTCGCGATCAGCACGCCGACCAGAATCAGCAGACTATCACCGGGCAGAAACGCGGCGGGCAGCAGGCCATTTTCGAGAAACAGAATCATGAACAACACGCCATAAATCGCCCACACCAGCGTGGGGTCGGAGAGCATTTCGTAATCCTGCTGCCACAGGGCATGCAGCAATGCTTGCAAAATATCCATCAATCATTCCTGAACATCATTGTTAAACGTGCCCGTGAGGGGCTTAGGCGCAGGCGGGTAAAGTTATACATTTTAGGTATGCCACCTGAGCAGGATTTCCGGATCCATCCAGAATTGATTGTTAAATCAGCGACTTTTTATAGCCCTGTCGCAAAGGGTAAGAAAAGGGCGATAACTGTAACAAAAATCGCGGGATTCAGACAGTGTAAAGTCGCGGTCGCACAGGAGTTTTACCTTTTGACGCAGATGGTCAAAAGGAGCTTTACACGAGCTGACACTATTGCAGATTAACTGACTTTTTAGCCTGAAAATGCAGCGTTTCTGCCATTGCGGCTTCAGGGCAGGATCACCGGATTTTCTGCAAACATGTAGCGGTCAACGTTGAACTCGAAATCATCGGCGGTGGCGTCGAACAGCATCTGTTTAGTATTTTCCAGATGCTGCCACATCGCCAGTTTGCTGGCGGCGGGATCTTTGCGCATCAGCGCTTTTAAAATCTGGTCGTGATCGTCGCACCAGCTGGTGATATGGCGTGCGTCAATGTGCTCGTGCAGCTTGAGCCAGTAAGGATTATGCAGCCGGTGCCGCCACATTTTCTCTACGATAGCAGCCAGCGCGCTGTTTTGGGTGGCCTGGGCAATGCGCACGTGAAACTCCATATCCCATGTCGAATCGCGCGCATGATCTTCCTGCCGGGCTTTTTCCTGAATTGCCAGTAGCGCCACGATGTCCTGTGGACGGATCTGCGTGGCGGCAAATTCGGCGACATTGCTCTCAATCAGCTGGCGCGCCTGCAACAGTTCAAAGGGGCCATAGCTGGCAAACTCCAGCTGATCGGCGGCGCTGTCGCGCGGTTGTGGCTGGTCGCTGATCACATGAATGCCGGACCCTTTGCGCACCTCGACGTAGCCTTCCACCTCCAGCATGATGATCGCTTCCCGCACCACGGTGCGGCTCACCTGGTGCGCCTCCGCAATCATCCGCTCTGCCGGTAACTTTGCCCCCACGGCATAACTGCCCGCTTCGATGCGCTGCTTGAGTTCGCTGGCGAGTTGCTGGTAGAGGCGGCGGGATTCGTTCAGGTCCATGATTTTTCGGTTCTGTGAAAGACGGTAAGTTGTTATACCACTTACCCTGCGATGTCGCAAAGCGCTGAAGCTGTTATACCATCTGGTAAGTTAAGAACCTGTGCGCCTGCTCAGGTTTTATCTTTAATTGATAGAATATACATATATTTAAGTTGATGGAAATAAGCGGCACGCCGGCTTTCGCCGTATGGCAATGATGGATAATGTGACGCAGTTGGCAAACAAATCTCCCTGTCGCTGAAATTGGTATGATAACTTTTGCGCATTAGCTGACCGATTTCATCTTCAAGGAAGCGACATGTTGCGACTCAACCGCCGCGATTTCCCCGGCGCACGCTATAGCGAACGCGTGATCCAGTTCGGCGAAGGCAACTTTTTGCGTGCCTTTATCGACTGGCAGCTCGACTGGCTCAATGAACATCAGGGCACCGATGCCGGCGTGGTGGTGGTGCGACCGCGCAACCGGATGCAGACGGAGACGCTCAATCAGCAGGATGGCCTCTACACCACGCTGCTGCGCGGCCTGAATGAAGCGGGGCAACCGCTCAGTGAAACCCGGCTGATCCGCAGCCTTAATCGTGAAATCCAGCCTTATCAGCAGTTCGATGAATTCCTGGCTCTGGCACGCGCGCCGCAGATGCGTTTTGTGTTCTCCAACACCACCGAGGCCGGCATCGCGTATGCCGAACAGGATCGGCTGGAGGATCAACCTGCGTTGTCGTTTCCCGGCAAACTGACGCAGCTTTTGTGGGCGCGTTATCAGCACTTTGCCGGTGCCGCCGATAAAGGCTGGCTGATCGTGCCGTGTGAGCTGATCGACCATAACGGCGATACGCTGCGCGCGTTAGTGCTGCGTTACTGCCAGCAGTGGCGGCTGCCAGCGGCCTTTATGCAGTGGGTGACGCAGCACTGCGCCTTTTACAACACGCTGGTGGATCGCATTGTCAGCGGCTATCCGCCGGATGGCGCACAGATTGCAGCCCAACTGGGCTATGACGACCGCTATCTGGTGGCCGGGGAGCGCTATTACCAGCTGGTGCTTCAGGGACCGGATGCGCTGATGCATGAGCTGCAGCTGACGGCGCTGGCGCCTGCCGTCAGGCGGGTGGATGACATCACGCCGTACAAAGCGCAGAAGGTGGCGATCCTTAACGGGGCGCACACTGCACTGGTGCCGGTGGCGTTTCAGGCCGGGCTGGCGAGCGTGGGTGAGGCCATGAACGATGCGCAGCTGGCCGCTTTTGTCGATGCGCTGCTGCGCGAAGAGGTGATTCCGACGCTGAATTTGCCGCGCGCCGAGCTGCACGCCTTTGCCGATGCGGTGCAGCGCCGCTTTCGCAATCCGTTTATTCACCATGCGCTGCTGGCGATTGCGCTCAACGGCATGACCAAATTCCGCACGCGCCTGCTGCCAACGCTGTTGCAGGCGCAGCAGCAGGGTGGCGATTGGCCGCCGCGCCTCATCTTTGCCTTTGCCGCGCTGCTGGCGTTTTATCGCGGCCAGCAGGATGATCGGCAGTGGCCGCTGCAGGATGACGCGCACTGGCTGCAGCGTTTTGCCCGGCTGTGGCCGGCGGTCCTCACCGATCAACTCACCCCGCAGCAGCTGGTGAGCGACGTACTGAGCGACGCGCAGCACTGGGGCGAAGATTTAACCCAGCGGCCCGGTCTGGTTACGGCGGTCAGCCAGCAGCTAAACAACATTCTCGTCCACGGCATGCGGACGGCCCTTAGCCAACTGAGATAACGCGATGCAACAGGCAATCAAAATACATTCACGCGACAACGTCGCCGTCGCGCTGCAGGATCTGGCGGCCGGCACCCAGGTTATCGTCGCAGAACAGCGGATTACGCTGCAGCAGGATATCGGGCGCGGCCACAAGTTTGCGCTGCAACCGCTCAACAGTGGCGAGCAGGTGATTAAATATGGGTTGCCGATTGCCCATGCCACTCAGCCGATCGCCGTCGGCGAGCTGATTCACTCCAGCAACGCGCGCACCAATCTGAGCGATGTCGATGACTATCACTATCAGCCGGAACACCTTACGCTGCCACCGCAGGCGGCGGATCGTGAGGTACAGATCTATCGTCGCGCCACGGGTGAGGTTGGCATTCGTAACGAGCTGTGGATTTTGCCGACCGTCGGCTGCGTGAACGGCATCGCCCGGCAGATTGTGTCACGCTTCCTCCGGGAGAGTGACGACGCGGCCGGCATCGACGGCGTGCACCTGTTCAGCCATCCCTTCGGCTGTTCACAGCTGGGGCAGGATCACGAAAATACCCGCACCATGCTGCAAAATATGGTGCGTCATCCCAATGCCGGCGCGGTGCTGGTGATTGGACTCGGCTGCGAAAACAATCAGGTCGATATCTTTCGCGACACGCTGGGCAGCTTTGACAGCGAACGTGTGCAGTTTATGGAGTGTCAGCAGCAGGATGATGAAGTGGAAGCCGGCCTGCAGCGGTTGCATGCGCTGTACAACGTGATGCGTCACGACCGTCGCCAGCCGGGCAAACTGAGCGAGCTGAAGTTTGGTCTCGAATGCGGTGGCTCGGACGGCTTTTCCGGCATCACCGCCAATCCGCTGCTCGGCTGTTTCTCTGATCAGATGATCGCCAACGGCGGCACCACGGTGCTGACCGAAGTGCCGGAGATGTTTGGTGCCGAGCGCATCCTGATGAGCCGCTGCCGTGATGCGGCGATTTTCGACAAAACGGTGGCGATGATTAACGACTTCAAGCGCTACTTTATCGATCATCAGCAGCCGATTTATGAAAATCCATCGCCGGGCAACAAGGCGGGCGGCATCACCACGCTGGAGGAGAAGTCGCTGGGCTGTACGCAAAAAGCCGGGCAGAGTCAGGTGGTGGATGTGCTGAAATACGGTGAGCGGCTGCGCACGCCGGGGCTCAATTTGCTCAGCGCGCCCGGTAACGATGCGGTCGCCACCAGCGCGCTGGCCGGAGCCGGCTGCCATATGGTGCTGTTTACCACCGGACGCGGCACGCCGTATGGCGGCTTTGTGCCCACCGTGAAAATCGCCACCAATACGCCGCTGGCGGAGAAAAAGCCGCACTGGATTGATTTCAATGCCGGACGGCTGCTGGAGGGCACCAGCATGGAGGCGCTGCTGGCGGAGTTTGTTGAGACTATTGTGGCGATTGCGAACGGCCAGCCGGCGCGCAATGAAGCTAATGATTTCCGCGAGCTGGCGATCTTCAAGAGTGGCGTGACGCTTTAAAGCGGCAGCGGTTAAAGCGCGGCACCGGTGGGTGCCGCGACACGGGTTAACCGGCGGTACGCGGCTGACGTTCCGCTTCCGCCTGACATACGGCGGCGGTAAACAGAATGTCGGTCGAGGAGTTGAGTGCGGTTTCGGCGGAATCCTGCAGTACGCCGATGATAAAACCGACGGCAACCACCTGCATCGCCAGATCGTTAGGAATGCCAAACATGTTGCAGGCAACCGGAATCAGCAGCAGCGAACCGCCCGCCACACCGGACGCGCCACAGGCACACAGCGAGGCGACAAGGCTCAGCAGAATAGCGGTGGGTACGTCCACGGCAATGCCCAGCGTGTGCACAGCAGCCAGCGTCAGTACGGTAATGGTGATTGACGCGCCCGCCATGCTGATGGTCGCGCCCAGCGGAATCGAGACCGAATAAGTGTCTTCATCCAGATTCAGGCGTTTGGCCAGCGCCATGTTGACCGGAATATTCGCGGCCGAGCTGCGGGTAAAGAACGCCGTTACGCCGCTTTCGCGCAGGCAGGTAAACACCAGCGGATAAGGATTGCGACGGATTTTCTGAAATACCAGCATCGGGTTGACCACCAGCGCCATAATCAGCATGCAGCCAATCAGCAACGTCAGCAGGTGGGCATATTGCCACAGCGCGCCGAAGCCGGTTGAGGCCAGAATCGATGCCACCAGGCCAAAAATGCCCAGCGGCGCGCAGCGAATCACACAGCGCACCACCCAGGTCGCGGCATTCGACGCGTCATTCAGGAAGGCTTTGCTGCTTGGGCTGGCATGACGAAACGCCAGGCCAAGACCAATCGCCCACACCAGAATGCCAATGTAGTTGGCGTTCATCAGCGCTTCAATCGGATTAGCGACCATGCTCATCAGCAGGCCGTGCAGCACTTCGGTGATGCCGGACGGCGGGGTAATTTCGGTCGCGCCGACGTCCATCGACAGCGTCTGCGGGAACAGATGGCTGAAAATCACCGCGACCACCGCCGCGAAGAAGGTACTGAGCAGGTACAGCATAATGATCGGGCGAATATTGGTTTTTTGCCCCTGCTGATGGTTGGCAATCGAAGAGATCACCAGCACCAGCACCAGCAGCGGTGCCACGGCTTTCAGCGCGCGCACGAACAGTTCACCCAGCAGGCCGACGGCCAGCGCGGCATCGCGTGAAAGCCACGCCAGCGCCACGCCGGCAATCAGGCCGATCATGATTTGTTTTACCAGGCTTCCTGAGAACAGCGCACCCAGCGGTCGAAGAAGATTATTTAGCATATTACGGTCTTTTTATCGCGGTATGAGTGTTGTGCGCGGTTGCTCCGCGCCAAACGGTTTGCCCGGCGGAGTATAAGGAAAAGAGCTGACGAGAAAAGAGATAATTCTGCCGGTGAGCGCCAGATCGGTTTTTTGATCTGCTGATGACGGGAAGTGTGACAGAGATATGAAACGCGAAGGTTGGCGCTGGCGAAACAAAGCAGGGGCGATTAGCGCCCCTGCAGAAGATTATCGTGAGATGCCTTTCTGGTCGTTTCTGTGGTTTACCCAGGCGTTAATCAGCAGCGTACCGCCGAGAATCACGCCGACCACCGTCAGCGAGATCGCCACCGGAATGTGGTAGAACTCGACGATCAGCATCTTGATACCGATAAACACCAGCACGATCGCCAGACCGTACTTCAGCATCGAGAAGCGCTCTGCCACGTTGGCCAGCAGGAAGTACATAGCGCGCAGGCCAAGGATGGCGAACAGGTTAGAGGTCAGCACGATGAACGGGTCGGTAGTGACGGCAAAAATAGCCGGAATACTGTCGACAGCGAAAATAACATCGCTCAGCTCCACCATAATCAGCACCAGCAGCAGCGGTGTGGCAAACAGCACGCCGTTTTTGCGGGTGAAGAACTTTTCGCCGTGCAGTTCATCGGTCATGCGCAGATGCTTACGCAGCCAGCGCACCACCGGCTTATCGCCGACGGCAGCGTCATCGCCCTCTTTAGCGAAGGCCATTTTGATGCCGGTAAACAGCAGGAAAGCGCCGAAGATGTAGAGGATCCAGCTGAACTGTGTGACCAGCCAGCTGCCAGCAAAGATCATGATGGTACGCAGCACAATCGCGCCCAGCACGCCGTAAATCAGCACGCGGCGCTGAAGATTAGACGGAATGGCGAAGTAGCTGAACAGCATCAGCCAGACGAAGACGTTATCGACCGCCAGCGCTTTTTCCAGTACGTAACCCGTCAGGAAAGCCAGGGTTTGCGCGGTTGCCACTTCGCGCCCGGCGCTACCGTCGAGATACCACCAGAACGCGGCGGCAAACAGCAGAGAAACGGAGATCCACACCAGCGACCAGACGGCAGCCTGTTTGAATGACATGGTTTGTGCGCCG
Organism: Pantoea sp. B270; assembly: GCF_018726825.1. Classification (NCBI taxonomy): domain Bacteria; kingdom Pseudomonadati; phylum Pseudomonadota; class Gammaproteobacteria; order Enterobacterales; family Erwiniaceae; genus Pantoea; species Pantoea sp. B270. The sequence goes on along the minus strand of NZ_JAHCSX010000003.1, from coordinate 546,246 downwards.
CGTCGTCCCTGTAAGAAGAGATCGATCGCCAGCATGATGAGCACGACGACAGCGAAGCTGCCCCAGAGTAACGGTGTGCCTACAGAGTGCATAGTCGTATCCTGTCCTGAAAATGAAAAACGGCTGAGTCAGAAGACGTCAGCCGCTTTATAGAGCTGCAAGCAAACCTCGCCTTCCGGCAAGGTCTCACTTACAACACAGAATCAATTCCGGGTTGCCTGACGACCGGATGCGCTACGCATCGTAATGACGATCGGTCAGCTTACAAGTTACTCCCCTTTGCTGCCGCCAACATACGTGCAAGCGCGAGCAGATTCAATGGGGGAGCTGTAATATTTTGCAATATTTACACTTCTTTCCGATCCGCCGGAAACACCACGCCGGTCTGGCGACGAATCTCTGTCAGCAACCGGGCGGTAATGCGTGACACCTCCAGCGCAGGGTGCTCCACCTGGCGCGTTTCCACCAGCCGGGCGAAGGTCTCTGCTTCATACAGCATAGTATTGATGTGCTGTGGCTGCGTCAGGTTCTGGCTCTCGCCACCGCGCGGAATCAGGCGCAGCTGCTGGCACTCGGAAATTTTCTCTATCACCAGCGAGCCGGCTTCGCCCTGGATTTCGCTGGGAATCAGGGAATCACTGACTTTTGAGTGCAGCAGCGTGACGTCGAAATCGCCGTAGTCCAGCACTACCACGCCGTGCGCATCGACGCCACTTGCCAGCAGCGAGGCCTCAGCTTTCACCTGCTGCGGCGCACCCCACAGGGTAACGGCAGCCGCGAGGCAGTAGTAGCCAATATCCATGATCGAACCGTTGGACCAGCGCGGGTTAAAGGTATTCGGGTTCTCACCGTCGAGATAGCGCTGATAGCGTGACGAGTACTGACAGTAGTTGAACAGCGCTTTGCGCAGCGTGCCCAGCTGCGGCAGCGCCTGTTGCAGGCGCAGGAACGTCGGCAGACTGGCGGTTTTGAACGCCTCAAACAGCACCACCTGATGCTGACGCGCACAGGCAATCATCGCCTCAGCTTCACGCAGGTTAGAGGCCAGCGGTTTTTCGCAGATGACGTGTTTGCCGTGCGACATGAACAGCAGTGCCTGCTCACAGTGCAGCGCATTGGGGCTGGCGATATACACCGCGTCGATTTCCGCACTTGCCGCCAGCGCCTCCAGTGAGGTAAAGGTCAGCGGACAGGGATAATCCGCGACAAAGGCGTCGGCCTGCTGCTGACTGCGTGAATAGACGGCGCTCAGTTTCATTTTGCCGCTCTCATGCGCGGCGTCGATAAACTGGCGGGTGATCCAGTTGGTTCCCACAATGGCAAAACGTATCACGGCTGGCTCTCCTGCACTCTGAAAGCGGCAGAGTAGCATGTTCCCTGGCGGCGCAGGCAGGCGAAATTTGATCCTGCGATCCGCATTCCAATATGATGATGCCAAACCCTTTTTTAACCGACATGCGGGGACGCCGGGTGAGCGGAAGCAAACACGCACTGAACTGGACCACACTGCTGATCGCCATTCCGGTGGGCCTGGTGGCCTCGCTGGTCACGCTGGCGTTTCGCGGCATCATCGATCTCATCAATCATTTGCTGTTTCACAGCGACAGCGAAATCACGGTCGCGATGCACGTCTGGCCGTGGATCTTCTGGCCGCTACTGGTGGGGGCGGGCGGGCTGCTGGCCGGCTGGTTCCTGCGCTACGCGGTGGCGATTGAGCAGCAGGAGACGGTGAAAACCGATTACCTTGAAGTGATTAACGCGCGGCTGGATGCGGTGCCCACCAAAACCTCGCTGTTTCGCGCGCTGTCGTCGATTGCCAGTATCGGCAGCGGGGCGTCGATTGGTAAAGAGGGGCCGATGGTGCAGCTGTCGGCGCTGAGCGGCAGCCTGCTGGGGCGCTGGCTGCCAGCGTCCCTCAATATGCGCAACAGTGACATCGTCGCGATGGCGGCGGCCGCCGGTCTGTCGTCGGTGTATCACGCCCCGCTGGCGTCGGCGATTTTTGTCGCGGAAATTGCGTTTGGTATCTCTGCGCTACAGCGGCTGATTCCGCTGATTATCGCCTCGGCAGTGGCGGTGATGACCATGTGGTCACTGGGCTTTCGCAGTGCGCTCTATCCGCTCTCCGACACGCTGTTTCAAATGGATCTCACCAGCCTGCTGATGACGGTAATCATTGGTTTTGCTGCGGGTGTGGCGGGCTGGCTATTGATTAAGCTGATTGCGCGCAGCAAAGCGTTGTTCAGCCACGTGCGCTCGCTGCCGCTCAGGCTGGGCGCAGGCGGCTTTGCGGTTGGCTTACTGGCGCTGATCTCCACCGATATCCTCGGTAACGGCTATGAAGTGATCGTGAAAATCATTGAAGGAAATTATCTGCTGGCGGGTTTGCTCGGCCTGCTGGTGCTGAAAATGCTGGCGACCACGCTCTCGGTCGGCTCCAACGCGGTAGGCGGCCTGTTCACGCCCTCATTATTGATTGGTGCGCTGCTCGGCGTGGCGCTGGCGCAGACTGGCGTGCTGCTGCATCTGCCGGTGGGCAATACGCTGCTGTATGCGGCGGTGGGCATGGCGGCGGTGCTGGCGGCGGTCAGTCAGGCGCCGCTGATGGCGATGCTGATGGTACTGGAGATGACGCTCAACAGCAGCCTGCTGTTCCCACTGATGATCGCCTCGGTGCTGGCGTCAATGCTGGTCTACCGGCTGCAGTCCGCCAGCACCTATCCGGTGGTAAGCCATCACCTTAATCGTTCAGAAGCGAAATATGATTTTGATAATATGCGGGTTGATCAACTGATCATCCCCGGCGCGGCGCTGCAGCCGGCGGAATCGGTCGGGCAGGCGCTGGCGGTGAGTTCACTCAAGCGCGAGCGCTACGTCTACGTCATTAATCAGGCCGGGCAGTTTCTCGGCGTAGTATCAATTCATGACATTTCGCGCAAAGTGCTGGCACAGGAGATCACGCTGGATTCGCCGGTCAGCAGCGTGATGGATGATAATTTCCCCTGCATTTACCAGCACCAGAGCATGCGTGAAGGCTGGGAGGCGTTTGCGCGCGTGACGCTGGAGCGTTTACCGGTGCTGAATAATGCGCAGGAGCGTCGCTTCCTCGGGGCATTGACCAAAACCAGTCTGATTCAGAAAGCGCAGGAGTTTCTTTAGGCCGCGTTGCCGCGCAGCGCCTGCTCGGTCATCCACAGGCGCGCGTCGAACTCCAGCTGGTGGTAGTCCGGCTCCATGTGGCAGCACAGCTGATAAAAGGCTTTGCTGTGATCTTTCTCTTTCAGGTGCGCCAGTTCGTGCACCACGATCATGCGCAGAAAGGGTTCCGGCGCGAGGCGGAAAAAGGTCGAGATGCGAATCTCAGCCTTGGCTTTCAGGTTACCGCCCTGTACGCGGGAAATGGCGGTATGCAGGCCAAGTGCATGCTTCATCACTTTGATTTTATTATCCCAGATGACCTTGCTCACCGGCGGTGCGCTGCGCATATAGCGGTTTTTCAGCGCCTGCGTGTAGTCATAAAGCGCGCGGTCGCTGACGACGTCGTGCGTATCGGGATAGCGCTGCTGCAAAAAGGCGGCTAATCGCTGATTATCAATCAGCACTTGCACCTGTTCGAGGATGTTTTCAGGGTAACCCTGCAGATAGATTAATGACATTGGGATTCCCGACGAAAGACAGTATACTGCGCCCCCTTTTCAGGGCGAAAATCGCGCAAAGTGTACCACGCCGGAGATTCCATGAGCCAACTTGAACTGACCGATCGCACGCTGACGCTTCAGCGCTTCCCGCCGATGCGCGAAGAGAGCCCGCTACAGGCGTGGGACGCCGCAGATGAATATTTGCTGCAGCAGGCGCTGCCGGCAGGCCCGGTGCTGGTATTCAATGACAGCTTTGGCGCGCTGACCTGCGGGCTGAACGATCGGGAAATCTGGCACGTCAGCGACTCGTGGCTCAGCCAGCAGGCCGCCCGGCAGAATCTGCGTCTCAACGGTCTGGATGAAGCGTCGGTACACTTTCTTGATAGCCTGGCGCCGTTGCCGGCTGCCCCGGCGGCGGTACTGATTAAGCTGCCCAAAGCGCTGGCGCTGCTTGAGCACCAGCTGCGCGCGTTGCGGACGGTCGTCACGCCGGATACCCTGATTCTGGCGGCCGGTAAAGCCAAAGATATCCATAATTCCACGCTGCAGCTGTTTGAACGCATTCTCGGTGAGAGCAAAACCTCGCTGGCGTGGAAAAAAGCGCGTCTGATTTACAGCCATTTCAGCGCCCCGGCGCTGGCGGACGTGCCGGCGACCACCGTGTGGCCGCTCGACGAGACGCCGTATCACATCCACAATCACGCCAATGTGTTCGCCCGCGCGGCGCTGGATATTGGCGCGCGCTTCTTTCTGCAACACCTGCCGCACGATATTGAGGGCGAAATCGTCGATCTCGGCTGCGGTAACGGCGTGATTGGCCTGCAGGCGCTGGAACAGAATCCGCAGGCCGAGGTGCTGTTCGTCGATGAATCTTACATGGCGGTGGCTTCCAGCCAGCTTAACGTTGAGCTGAACCGGCCACAGGATCTGGCACGCTGCCAGTTTCGGGTTAACAACGTGCTGAGCGGTTTTCCGTCGGACCGGCTGCATGCGGTGCTGTGCAATCCGCCGTTCCATCAGCAGCACGCGGTGACCGACCACCTGGCGTGGCAGATGCTGCGTGACGCCAAACGCTGCCTGCAGTATGGCGGCGAGCTGCGCATCGTCGGCAACCGCCACCTTGGCTATCATCAGAAAATGAAGAAGCTGTTTGGCAACTGCGAGCTGGTGGCCTCTAACGCCAAATTTGTGGTGCTGCGTTCGGTCAAGCTGCGTTAATCACAGGCTGAGCGCCAGCTCAGTGGCCTGAGCAATGGCGCGCCGTGCATCCAGCTCCTGCGCGACGTCGGCGCCGCCGATCAGCCGCACGGCTTTGCCGCGTGCGGTCAGCGCCTGCGCCAGCGTACGCAGCGGTTCCTGACCGGCGCAAATCACGATGTTATCTACCGCCAGCGTCAGCGCTTCCCCCTGATGGCGCAGGTGCAGCCCGTCATTATCAATCTTCAGATACTCGACATCGCCCCACATCTGCACGCCGTGCGCCTGCAGGCTGGCGCGATGGATCCAGCCGGTGGTTTTCGCCAGCCCGGCGCCCGGTTTGCCGGATTTACGCTGCAGCAGCCAGATCTGGCGGTCGGCAGGAGCCGGCTGTGGACGTATTAAACCGCCGCGCGCCTGCAGGCTGCGATCAATGCCCCAGCTTTGGTAGAAGTCTTCCTCGCGATCGGCGTGCTGCAGCAGAAACTCCGCGGTGTCAAAACCAATGCCGCCGGCACCGATAATCGCCACGCGCTGGCCAACCGGTTTTTTGTCGCGTATCACCTCGAGATAGCTCAGCACGCTGGGGTGATCGATGCCCGGAATCGCCAGCTGGCGCGGTGTGATGCCGGTCGCGATGATAACTTCATCCGCCTGTTCCAGTTCGTCGGCGCTGACGCGATGATTCAGGCACAGGTCAACGCCTGCGGCTGCCAGCTGATGGCGGAAATAGCGCAGCGTTTCGCTGAACTCCGCCTTGCCGGGGATCTGGCGGGCGATATTAAACTGGCCGCCAATCTGCGCATCGGCTTCGTACAGGGTGACGTGATGGCCGCGCTGCGCCGCCTGCAGCGCGAACGCCATTCCGGCCGGACCGGCACCCACCACCGCCAGGCGTTTTGGCTGCGCGGCGGTGATGACCGGCATCAGCGTTTCGTGACAGGCGCGCGGATTGACCAGGCAGGAAGTGACCTTGCCGGCAAAGATTTGATCGAGACAGGCCTGATTACAGGCGATGCAGGTATTGATGGCGTCGGGCTGGCCCGCCTGCGCTTTGCTGACAAACGCGGCATCGGCAAGAAATGGCCGCGCCATCGACACCATGTCGGCAATACCGTCGCGCACAATCTCTTCCGCCACCTGGGGATGATTAATACGGTTGGTAGCGATAACCGGTACGCTGACGTGCTGGCGCAGATGCTGCGTGACCCAGGCGAAACCGGCACGCGGCACGCAGGTGGCAATGGTGGGAATGCGGGCTTCATGCCAGCCAATGCCGCTGTTGAACAGCGTCACGCCGCGCTGCTCCAGCGCCGTGGCAAGCTGCAGCGTCTCCTGCAGCGAGCTGCCGTTATTCACCAGGTCGAGCATCGACAGGCGAAAAATAATAATAAAGGCATCACCGACGGCGGCGCGCACCGCCTGCGTCACTTCCAGTGCAAAGCGCTGCCGCCGCGCCACATCACCGCCCCAGCCGTCGTCGCGCTGATTGGTATGGGCGACCAGGAACTGATTAATCAGGTAGCCTTCGGAACCCATGATTTCGACACCGTCGTAACCGGCCTGCTGCGCCAGCCGGGCGCAGCGCGCGAAATCCGCGATGGTTTGTTCAATCTGCGCTTCGCTCAGTGCCTGCGGTGTAAACGGGTTAATGGGCGCCTGTAGCGCCGAGGGCGCCACCAGATCGCGCTGATAGCTGTAGCGTCCGGCGTGCAGGATCTGCAGCGCAATTTTGCCCCCCTGTGCATGTACCGCATCGGTTATCTGGCGGTGCCAGCCGCACTGCGTTTCGTCCGTCAGCATGGCTCCGCCCTGCGCCACCACGCCCTGCGCATTGGGCGCGATGCCGCCGGTCACAATCAGCGCAACGCCTTCCCGGGCGCGCTCGGCGTAAAAGGCGGCGAGGCGCTGTGCGCCATCGGCATGCTCTTCCAGACCGGTGTGCATTGAGCCCATCAGGAAACGATTTTTCAGTTGCGTAAAGCCCAGATCCAGCGGGGCAAACAGATGCGGATAACGCTCAGTCATGATCACTTACTCAGTGAGTGGTCGGATGAGTGAACTCTAGCGGGAAAAGTGCGGGCTGGAAATTTGCGGCGCTCAGCCTGTGAGAAACATCAAAAAAAAGCAGGGCGGCAAGTCGCAGACGAAAGTATCGGACCACTTTCGCCAGGCACGGGAAGAAACCTGCGCGCCCTGTAATGGCATGAAGATTGGGCTAATAAATTAGCTCTGTGGTTATAAATTCCTGTATGACTCAATCTCTATAACAATCCCGGGTGAGGACGAGGTGATGATGCCATGCCTCAGTCGAATTAATCCGCAAGACTGGTCTTGATTTTGGCTTCAGCAGGCACCATTTCGCCGTGCCAGTTCGATAATATCGACCAGATTCTTTGATTCGAGCTTTTGAAAAATTTTAGTTTTATAAGTACTGATGGTTTTGTTATTTAATCCTAATTCACAGGCAATGATTTTATTGGATTTTCCCTGCGCCAGTTGACGTAAAATAAGCGTTTCCCGCTCGGTCAGGCGCGACAGCATATCCTGTTCATTCACATAGCGCTGGCGCCGGTCAAGAATATCGCCGGGCAGATAATTTACGTTGTTAAATACGCAGCCAATGGCGGCGATCAGCGTCTGAATCGGATCGTATTTCGACACGAAGCCGTTAGCGCCCTGACTAAGCGATTGTATAAGCAGGTGATTGTTACTGCTCTGACTGAGCAGAATGACTTTCATCCAGGTTTTAGATTTTACAATATCGCGTAAAAAGGCGATGCCATTTTTTTCTTTGAAATCAGGATCTAAAATCAGGATGTCGATGTGCTGATGAATAACATCGTCAATACCATCATTAATTGTGTTTGCTGTAGTGACACAATTAAAGCCATTCATTAATAATAAAGCCTGCACCCCAGCCGCAACAAGGCGATGCTCATCAACGATGAGAATTTTTGCATTAAACATAGATCTCCCTTTTACGACACCGATATGATGGCGCTGGCGGACATTATGTCTGGCGGCTTATCCCGGCGAACCGAGAAATGTCTTGATAAGATTATGTTTTTATAAAACCTGCTGATTTTTCAGCCGATATTGTTCAAAGATAATTAATGTTTCATTGACGGTATTTATCTCGCACGCGATGGCGGCAATCAGTTGCGCGACATCGTGCCCTTCCTGCTGGTGTTTCTCCAGCTTGCGCCCCAGCTCCATCAGCGCGCTGGCATTAAGAATGCTGGCACCGCCTTTCAGCTTATGGCCAAGCTGTGACAGCGCGTGAGCATCAGTGGTTTGCTGCAGCGCCGCCAGCAATTCATCGTGGCTGGTGCGAATACTTTCCAGCAGGGTGATGCAGCTGGCAGGATCGCGCTCAGCCAGTTGCATCAGCAGCGGCGCAAAAGTCGGAACCGCCACAGGGGCCGGCAGCGCGGCAGCGGGGATGTCAGCAGCAGGTTGCCCGGTCACGCCGGCGGCAGCCTCGCTGTCAGGCGCGTTTGGCGTGCGGCGCGGACAGTGGGTGATTTGTGCCAGCAGCGTATCCAGATTCAGCGGCTTAAACAGACAGTCGTTCATGCCAGCCTGCAGGCAGCGCTGCATGATGTGCTGCTCGGCGGAGGCGGTCAGGCCGTATAGCGTGATCGGCGGCAGATGATGGTGGCGTTCATGCTGGCGCAGCGCCTGGGCAAATTCAAATCCGTTCATGCCGGGCATATTGCAGTCGGTAATGATCAGGTCAAAACGCAGCGGATCCTGCTGCCACAGCTTCAGCGCTTCGACGGCACTTTCGCTCACCACCACCTGATGGCCCGCCAGCTCCAGCTGTTTACCCAGCAGCAGGCGATTAGGCGCATGATCATCAATCACCAGCACCGACAGCTTGTCGGTGACCAGCGGCTGTGACAGATGCGGTTGGGTTTGATCGCGCGGTTCGCCGGCCGGCGCGCGGAAGTAGAAGGAGAACACCGATCCTTCACCTGGCGTACTCTCCACAATCAGTTCGCCATCCAGCAGCTCTGCCAGATTGCGGCAGATGCTCAGGCCAAGACCGGTGCCAATCTGCTGCTGCTGACGTTCACCGACCTGGACAAACGGCTCAAAGATCGCCTGCTGCTGCTCCTCGGTCATGCCGCAGCCGTCATCACTCACTTCTATGACGAACTCACAACCTTCTTCTTCCTGGCCAATCCCCTGCATCAGCACCACGGTTACGCTGCCGCGATCGATAAATTTAATGGCGTTACTCAACAGGTTAGACAGGATCTGGTTGATCATCAGCGGATCGGTTTGTACCCAGTAGGCCGCGATGTCCATTTCTACGCGCAGATCGATCCCTTTGCTTTCGGCCTTGTTGCGGAACAGCGTCACCGCCTGATCGATCACATCCGGCAGATAGACGGTTTCCGGCGTGGGTTGATACTGGCCTGATTCGATCTTCGACAGATCGAGGATATCGCCGATCAGCGACAGCAGCGCGCGCGCCGAGCTGTAGGCGACGCGAATATTTTCGGACAGCGTCTCACACGGCTGCGAGCGGGTTTCCAGCTCCAGCAGACCAATGATGGCGTGCAGCGGCGTGCGGATCTCATGACTCATGCTGGCGAGAAACTCACTTTTGGAGCGGTTGGCTTTGTCTGCGGTGTCCTTGGCCAGCTGCAGCTCCTGCAGCAGCGCGTTACGCTCGGTAACATCGACCCAGCCGCCGATCACCCCGGCAACTTCCCCCAGCCGATCGCGAAACGGCAGCGTCCAGTGGTACAGATGGAAGGCCTGCTGGCCAAACATCAGCTGGACGTCGCGCATTACCGCTTCACCATCCAGCAGCGTCTGCTGGTAACCATCTTCGATAGTGTGAATGCTGGCGTTATTGGTGTTGAACACGTCCGACAGTCGTTTGCCAATCACCTCGTCGCGTTTGATGTGCAAAAAGCGCAGATAGGCATTATTACAATCCACCAGCCGCGTTTGCTTATCGCGAATGTACATCGCCACCGGCGAGTCATTAAACAGCGTGTGGGTAAAATTGAGCTGATTTTTCAGCGCATTCTCAGCCTGCATACGCTGCTGAATCACTTTGCGCAGATGGTGGTTCCACAGCAGGATCAGCAGAATCAATCCCAGCGATACCGAAACAATCAGCAGAATCGTTTGCTTATAGTTCTGCCACGAGCCGCTGAGAAACGGCGGTTCCGCCTGACGCCACTGCGCCATCAGCTTAAACAGGGTTTCCGGTGGGATGGCCAGCAGCGCTTTATCGAGAATACTGATCAGCGTCTCATTGCCGGGCTCAACGCGCATCACAAAGCGCGCGGGATCGGCGCCCAGTGTACCCTCGACGATCAGCCCGCTGCCAAAATGGTTGCGCAGATGGTAGTCGGCAAAAATTTTCGGCACGATCACCGCATCGACCTTGCGCGCCAGCAGCTGGCGCAGCGCATCCAGCGGACGATCGGTATCGCTGACCGACAGGTGCGGATAGTGCTCCTGCAGCCAGCTTTTCATTAGCGAATTTTTTAGCATCAGCGCCGAACCAAACGGAAAGGTGTCGCGCGCCATAATGTTTCCCGGCTGCTGATTGCGAATGATCACCCAATGCGATACCAGCCACGGACGCGTAATCAGAGCCGGTTGTGCTTCGAACTGTGGCTCCAGAATTTCCAGCGGAAACAGCTTTGGCAAAGGACGTCCGCCGGGGTGTTCATGACTGGCGTGCGCTACAAAATTCAGGCCGGTCTGGCTGGTGATCAGCTCCAGCACGTCCGGCGCCATACCGCGAAACTGTTCTGCTGGCGTCCGGCTGCTGAGCGGTGCCTGCGCCAGCGGCAAGGTGGTCTCGATGTGAATGTTGTTTTGCAGCCACTGCTCTTCGTCGGCGGTCAGCGCCAGCGGATTACGTTGCAGTACATGATGGGGATCGAGTTGCCAGCGTTTGGCAATCTGCATGCGGATAGAAAGCGGAATCTGCGGCAGCGCCTGGTTGATGGCGTCGGCCAGCGCAGGATACAGCGGACTGATGCCGAAACCGACGTTGAGCGGAATCGTATGCTCATCGGCCAGAATAGTGAGCGCGTTGGCAAACAGATAGCGGTTGAGGTGCGTCAGCGTCGCCGCATTTCCCCAGACGCGCGCCGTCTGACCATAAACGGTGGCGGCGACGGCATCATAGTAGCCCGGGAAACGCACCAGCTGCGCGTTTTCGTATGTCTCTTCCAGATACTGGCGCTGCAGCGGCGTGCCTGACCAGGCGATTTGCTCGGGCATGCCGTTATTGAGAAAAAGGTCGCTGTCGGTCTTTAGTCCCATCACGCTGTAATCCAGCATCCACGGGGCGCTGGCCAGCAGCGGCTGCGACTGTGACGACGGCTGGGCGACGTAAATCGCCAGCATATGCATTTCGCCTTGCAGTACCGCCTGCTGCGCGGCGCTATGACTGGGGAAGTGATAAAGCTCAATGCTGGTCTCCAGCATGCTTTGAATCAGCGACAGGTAGTCGGCGCTCAGGCCTTCGAAGCGGCGCGTATCGGTATCCATATATATCGGTGGCTGTGCTTTACCGGCCACCGCGACTTTAATTACTTTATTTCGAAAGGCAGACGAGATGGGCTCCGCCAGCTGCAGCGCGGGCTGGGCGGTATCGTAACGCGCTAAAAGCTGCAATGGTTTGACCTGCGCCTGCAGCGCGCCGCCAAAAAAAATAAACAGGACCACGCCCGCCAGACGGATGAAATTAACAGGATTAAACACCGTGCGTTCCTGAAGAAAATAAAGTCATTAATGCCGATAAGGGAAAAGGAGTATAAAGAGATTTTTCCCGCCTGCCTGATCTAATGCCGCATTAAGGATATTTTGCGACCATTCTCGAATGTTTAACTTATTATTAACATTCATGATTTTTTTAGATATTGCTTTTGCTTTGATTTCAAATATTTCAACGGTTTATCCATAAAATGACCTTTCAAGACAATTCTTATGTGGTCATTTCACAGAGTTACGTCAGAATTTTCGCAGTTTTTCCGGGGCCGCTCACCGCTGCTGTCCATTCATCCGGTAAAACTACCTTTTAATTAGCGGTAATAAGTTAAACGCGTAAGCAAAATTCTAATTTTTGTTAACCTGGTGACGTTTGGTTTAAACCGTTGCAAGCGATTTTCCCGGCAGCGGTCAGCGCATACTTTCAGGTCATTTTCACTGGTGTGGTTATCAGTACTGGACAAAATTGAGACTGTAATAAAGGAATAAAAGAATGGTATATGCACATAATAAACAGGTGCGTGTCGCTGTCCTTGATGATCACCCGATGGTTCGTACCGTTTTCGAGTTATGCCTGAAACACGAACCCGATATTCATCTGGTCGGGACCTGGTCTTCAAGTAATGAACTGTTTAGTCAGCTGCGCAGCACCACGGTGGATGTGCTGGTGCTGGATTTTTTGCTGGGCGAGCGGGAACTGGATGGCCTGGCCCTGGTGAAACAGCTGCGAAATCACTATCCGCAGCAAAAGATTTTGATCTCATCGTCCATGGAGAGTCCGGCGATTGTCAAAATGGTGCTGAGCGCCGGCGTTAAGGGCTTTATTGGAAAAAGCCACAATATGCAGGAGATCGTGCAGGCGATTCGCCAGGTGGCGCAGGGGCGGCTATTCCTGTCGCAGGAAGTGGCGTACGAGGTGGAAAACCTCTACGTGATGAATGAAGACGCCATCAACGAAAACCTCGATCTCTCCAGCAAAGGCAATATGTACGAGAAGGTCAAAACCCTCAGTCCGCGCGAAGTAGAAGTGGTGCGCTGTTTTCTGGATGGACTTAGCGTGTCGCAAATTGCCGTGAAGTTTAAACGCAGCCGCAAAACCGTGAGCGGACAAAAGCAATCGGCGCTGAAAAAGCTCGGCCTGCGCTCGGATTCGGAATTGTTCAAATACAGCCACGACCTGATGTCGGGCAGCTAATCTTTCTTTAAGGCGGTCAGGGATGGCCGCCGTCTGCTTTTCCGCCTCTCTGCATCACGTTCCCGGTAACAGCCGTTTTGTAACATCGTTTTGAGTGATGTTCGTCACAGTTTCGCCGGCCGTATCCCGCTGTGATAGCCCCCATTGCTACAGAACTGAAGGGGCTAGAATGAACATTGAAACGCAATCCTGCGTCATTACCGGCAAAAAACAGGTCAGCGTCGCACAGCAGCAGGTGCAGTGGGACGGCACCGGCACGCTGGTGCGCATCACGCGCGGCGGCATCTGCGGGTCCGATCTGCACTACTATCAGGAAGGTAAAGTCGGCAGCTTTGAAGTGAAGATGCCGATGATCCTCGGCCATGAAGTGATCGGCTACGTGGTGGAGAGCGACGATCCGCAGCTCCAGCCCAATCAAAAAGTGGCGGTCAATCCCTCAAAGCCGTGCGGCAGCTGTAAATACTGCCTGCGCGAGCAGCAAAATCAGTGCACCTCAATGCGCTTTTTCGGCAGCGCCATGTATCTGCCACATGTGGATGGCGGCTTCACGCAATACAAAGTGGTCGATAGCGCGCAGTGTGTGCCGTTTCCGCAGGAGGCTGATGACAGCGTAATGGTGTTTGCTGAACCGCTGGCCGTGTGCATCCACGCCACGCAGCAGGCGGGCGATCTGAGCGGTAAAACCGTGTTCATTTCCGGCGTCGGGCCGATTGGCTGTCTGATTGCCGCCGCTGCCAAAGCCCGCGGAGCCGCGGAGATTATTTGCAGCGATATCAGCGAACGCTCGCTCAGCCTGGCGCAGCAGATGGGCGCGACCGGCGTGATCCACGCGGCTGACGGTGATTTCACGCCTTACCTTGCAGATAAAGGCTTCTTCGATGTCGCTTTCGAGGCTTCCGGCCATCCGTCTTCGCTGCAGCGCTGTCTCGACGTGGTATGCGCCAAAGGCACGCTGGTACAGGTTGGCATGGGCGGTACGATTCCGGATTTCCCGCTGATGACGCTGATCGCCAAAGAGATCAATCTGGTCGGTTCTTTCCGTTTCACCCACGAATTCAACACGGCGGTTGACTGGCTGGCAGGCGGCGTGGTCAATCCGCTGCCGCTGTTCAGCGGCGAGTATGACTTACAGGATATCGACGCGGCGCTGCAGTTTGCCGGTGATAAAACCCGGGCGGCGAAAGTCCAGTTAACGTTTTAAGGAGTCAGTATGAGTCAGCTATTTTCCCTGGCGGGCAAGCGTGTGCTGCTCACCGGTTCGGCGCGCGGCATCGGTTTTCTGCTGGCGCGCGGTCTGGCGGAGGCGGGCGCGGAAGTGATCATCAACGCCACCACCGAGGGCGGCGCAGAGCAGGGCGCGGCGAAACTGCGCGAGCTGGGTTATCACGCGCGGGCGAAGGCCTTTGACGTCACGCAGTCGGCGCAGGTTCAGCAGGCGGTGGCGGAGATTGAAAGTCAGTGGGGCGCGATTGATATCCTGGTGAACAATGCCGGCATTCAGCGCCGCCGGCCGTTTCTTGAGTTTCCCGAGCAGGACTGGAACGACGTGATTGCCGTCAACCAGACAGCGGTGTTTCTGGTGTCACAAACCGTGGCGAAAAGAATGGTGCAGCGTCAGCGCGGAAAAATCATCAACATCGGCTCGATGCAGAGCGAACTGGGGCGCGACACCATCACGCCATATGCCGCCTCCAAGGGCGCGGTCACTATGCTGACGCGCGGCATGTGCGTGGAGCTGGCGCGCCACAATATTCAGGTTAACGCCATTGCACCGGGCTATTTCGTCACCGAGATGACCCAGACGCTGGCTGACGATCCGGCCTTCACCGGCTGGCTGACCAAACGTACGCCGGCCGCACGCTGGGGCAAGCCGGAAGAGCTGATTGGCGCGGCGGTGTTCCTGGCGTCGGGCGCATCTGATTTCGTCAATGGCCATCTGCTGTTTGTTGATGGCGGTATGCGCGTCGCCGTGTAATGCCGTGGCGCGGCTGGCGTAATTGCCGGCGCGCGCCTAAACCTTAAACACCCCTCTGTCTTCCTAAGGATAATAAAAAATGCCAATAACCATAATTGTGCTGGGTGTGATACTGCTGCTGGTTCTGATGATTGTCTTCAAGGTCAATGGCTTCATTGCGTTGGTGTTTGTCTCGGCGGTGGTAGGTATCGCCGAAGGCATGACGCCGCTCAATGTGATGGCCTCGATTCAGAAAGGCATTGGTTCCACGCTCGGCGGCCTGGCGATGATCCTCGGCTTTGGTGCCATGCTCGGGCGGCTGGTGTCCGATACCGGCGCTGCCCAGCGGGTGGCCACCACGCTGATTGCCGCGTTCGGTAAACAGCGGCTGCAGTGGGCGCTGGTGGTCACCGGACTGATCGTCGGTCTGGCGATGTTCTACGAAGTCGGCTTCGTACTGTTGCTGCCGCTGGTGTTCACCATCGTTGCGGCGGCCGGACTGCCGCTGCTGTACGTCGGCGTGCCGATGGTGGCAGCGCTGTCGGTGACGCACTGCTTCCTGCCGCCGCATCCCGGCCCAACCGCCATTGCCACTATTTTTGGTGCGAATCTCGGCACCACGCTGCTGTACGGCTTAATCATTACCATCCCGACGGTGATCATTGCCGGCCCGATCTTCTCAAAATTCCTCAAAAGCTTCGAAAAGTCGCCGCCGGAAGGGCTGTATAACCCTAAAATTTTCACCGAAGAGGAGATGCCGGGCTTCTTTATCAGCATCTTTGCTGCAGTGATTCCGGTGGTGCTGATGGCGATTGCGGCAGTCTGCGAACTGACGATGCCGAAAGAGAATGCGCTGCGCCAGTTCTTTGAATTTATCGGCAACCCGGCGGTGGCGCTGTTTATCGCCGTGGTAATTGCGGTGTTCACCCTCGGTCTGCGCAACGGGCGCAAAATGGAGCAGGTGATGGATATGTGTGGCGATTCGATTGCCGCCATCGCCATGATCGTCTTTATCATTGCCGGCGGCGGCGCCTTTAAGCAGGTGCTGGTGGATAGCGGTGTCGGTAATTACATCGCCGATCTGATGAAAGGATCGTCGCTGTCACCGCTGCTGATGTGCTGGACGGTGGCGGCAATGCTGCGCATCGCGCTGGGATCGGCCACCGTCGCGGCGATCACCACCGCCGGCATCGTGACACCGATCATTGCCGCTACCCATACCGATCCGGCGCTGATGGTGCTGGCGGTTGGTTCAGGCAGCGTGATCGCTTCGCACGTGAACGATCCGGGTTTCTGGCTGTTCAAAGGCTATTTCAACCTGAGCGTGGTTGAAACCCTGAAAACCTGGACGGTAATGGAAACGCTGATCTCCATCCTCGGCCTCGCCGGTGTGCTGGCGCTCAACGCCATCATTCACTAAGGCCCGCGCTTCACAGGGAGGTGAAGCGTGCTTACGCGCGGCGGCGAATCCACGAGAAACGTGACTGATAGCCGCTGTCAAAATGGGTGTTATAGCGATAGCTCGAACCCGCCTCTGCCATGCAATAAGTACACACCGCCACGCGATCAATCTGCGCCGCCGGGATGCCGCGCTGTAACAGCAGGTCCTGCGCCAGCTGAGGCAAATCAAACCATACTCCCTGATGATGCGCCCGCGCCTGAGGTCGGATTGCCTGCGGATTATGCGGCTGTTGCTGTGACCAGCTTAGCGCCGGCAGGTCCGGGCGCTGCTGCATCTGTGCGATGCGATCAACGCCCAGCTCATAGCAGCACGGGCCGATTGCCGGACCGATCGCCACCAGCAGGGATGCCGGCGTCGCGCCACCCGCCAGCAGCTGATCGAGGGCACTGCTCAGCACGCCGCCGAGCGTACCCTGCAAGCCGGCATGCACCGCCGCCACCTGATGCGTTTTCACATCGGCAAACAGCACCGGCAGACAGTCAGCGGTGTAAACCGCAACCGGCTGATGATCGTCACTGATCACCCCATCGGATTCACAACTTTTCGGCGGCCGGTTTTGTCCGGCCAGCACCACTTTTGCGCTGTGCCGCTGCTGTCCGTACGCCGCAGCGGCCGGTGCCGGCTGACCGGCAGGCTGAAAGGCATACTCCAGCCAGCGTTGACTCTCCAGCAGCGCCGAGCGCGGCCCGCGATTATCCATAAGTGTCTCCTGTGACCTGACCCCGGTTTTCCTCTGCCCACAGCTTACGTTAACTGCTACATTTTTAAAGCTTTACAAAAACTGACCATAATCACTTAAGGACGACATGATGAAAAACACCTCCTGGCTGGCCGCGGCAGGCTTGATTGCCCTGACCCTCACCGGCTGTGCCCAACCGCAAAAACAGCAGGCTCAGCAGCAACTTGGTCAGCAGTCGGTGCTGGCAGTCAACTGGTTCCAGCAGTCTGGCGAGTATCAGGCGCTGAGCTGGCAGGCGTTCAACACGGCACGCATGGCGTTTGATAACGCTCCTTCGCTCACCGGCAAACCCAAAGCGGTGATTGTTGATCTGGATGAAACCATGATCGATAACAGCGCTTACAGCGCGTGGCAGGCAAAAAATGGCCAGCCGTTCTCCGGTAAAACCTGGTCAGCGTGGACGCAGGCGCGTCAGGCGACCGCGGTGCCCGGTGCCGTCGAATTTGCCAACTACGTGAATAGCCACGGCGGCACCATGTTCTACGTCTCGAACCGCGATCAGAAAGACTACGCGGCTACGGTCGATAATCTCAACAAGCTGGGCTTCAGCGGCGTAAGCGACAAAACCGTGCGTCTCAGCACCGGTAACTCCAATAAACAGGCGCGTTTCGACGCAATTAAAAATGCTGGCTACAACGTGGTGCTGTATATCGGCGATAACCTGAATGACTTCGGCGGCGCCACCTGGCATCAGGGTAACGCGCAGCGCCAGCAGTTTGTCACGCTCAACCATCAGCGTTTTGGCACCCAGTTCATTGTGCTGCCAAATCCACTGTACGGCGACTGGGAGAGCGGCATGGCTGAAAACTACAATAAGTTAACCCCGGAACAGCAGCTGCAGGTGCGTGAATCCCGCATGAAAGCCTGGAACGGTAAATAATTCGTCAAGCGAAATAGCGCCTGCCCTGGCGGGCGCTTATCGCAGGCGGTTAGCGCCAGTGATATTTACGTTTCTTTGTAATTATTATTCTGCTTATCATTTTCCCGATCTCTTACTTAATCCTTCCGCCGCCTTCAGTGAAATATCATCGCGAATAACGTTAAAACCAGCGAATATCACTATTCATAAATTTAGTAATTAGGATTTTTCTCAGCGAGCAGAGTGTAATCCACCATACCAGCGTAAAGGCGCAAAAGTTTTACGTGTATATATTTGTCAGTGCATCCGAAATGCGTTTTAAAAATTAATTTTAATAAGCTGATTATATTAATTTTTAATGGAACCCTCCCTGATTGCGTCACTTGCATTAACTTACTTTGCCATGACATTTGCTGACACTTATTTTACATAAGGTCGCTGCTTCTGCCTGACTGAAATATTCCTGGTGCAAATCAATTCATAAGCGTCTATAACCAATTTCTGTGAGAAAGCGCCGTATTCACCTGCCACTGAATGCTAAAACCGTGCTGCGCCATGCATTTATTTGCCCGGAAGCGCTATTTGCGGATACAGAGAGAAGATAATTGTGACGACCCTTAAACCCTTATTAGCGAAAAATCGCAGTTGGGCACTCCAGCGCCGCGAGCGTAATCCAGATTACTTTGAACAATATCTGCATCAGCAGAAACCCCACTCCCTGTGGATTGGCTGTTCCGACAGTCGCGTACCGGCAGAAGTGCTGACCGGCTCGCATCCGGGCGAGCTATTCGTGCACCGCAATATCGCCAATATGGTACTACCCGATGATGACAACTTTATCAGCGTGCTGCAGTACGCGATTTTTTATCTCGGCGTCGAGCGCATTGTGCTGTGCGGTCACTACGGCTGCGGCGGCGTGCAGGCGGCGCTGGGTCTGCCTGCCAGCCCGTTAGCGCAGGAGGATTCGGCGCTCGCCAGGCGCATTGCCGCGCTGCGGCGCGCATTGCAGCACGGGCTGGTGGCCTATCACGCCAGTCCCGCGCAGGAAGAGGAGAGCAGCAAGCTTAACCGGCTGATTGAAGCCAATGTCATCGCCCAGTTTAGCCAGCTGGTGCGCTGCGAGCCGGTGCAACAGGCCTGGCAGGCCGGACAGCAGCTGGATGTATTTGGCTGCGTGTATGACCTGCAGTCCGGCCATCTGAAAGAGTTAATCCAGCAATCGTCAGAGGAACCCTCATCATGAATCTGCAAACGCTTCGTCAGGATATTCCTGCTGGTCTGGTGGTGTTTCTGGTGGCGCTGCCACTGTGTCTGGGCATCGCGCAGGCCAGCGGTCTGCCGCCCTTTGCCGGTCTGCTCACCGGGGTGATCGGCGGTCTGCTGGTTACCGCGCTCAGTCCCTCGCGCTTTGCCGTGAGTGGCCCGGCGGCGGGGCTGGTGACCATTGTTGTGGCGTCAATCCAGACGCTCGGCAGCTTTTCCGCATTTCTCACCGCGCTGATTCTGGCTGGCGTGCTGCAGTGCATGCTCGGCCTGCTGCGCGCCGGTCGTTTTATCTCACTGGTGCCAGGCAGCGTCATCAAAGGGATGCTGGCGGCCATTGGCCTGCTATTGATTATGCAGCAGATTCCGGTGGCGCTGGGCGCAGCGAGCGATGCCGGTCTGCAGTCGCTGGTCAGCGGGGAGTTTTCGTTTTCGCTCAGCGCGATGCTGGTGGCCGGTAGCGGGCTGCTAATTCTGTGGCTGTGGACCACGCCCGCGATCAAAGCGGTTAAAGCGCTGAGCTGGATCCCCGGCCCGCTGGTGGCGGTGCTGTTTGGCTGCCTCGCCACGGTGTTGGGCGATCGCCTGTTTCCCAGCCTCGGCGAAGGCCTGCCGCGTATCGTTCTGCCGGCGTTCGACAGTATGTCGGCGCTGGTGGCGGAGCTGGAAACCCCAGACTGGCTGGCGTGGCAGAATCCGTCGGTGTGGGTGGTAGCGATTACGCTGGCGCTGGTGGCCAGCCTTGAAACGCTGCTCAGCCAGGAGGCGCTGAAAAAACTGCGTCCGCAGCACCCGGCGCCGTCACCGAATAAAGAGATGTTCGCGCAGGGCATCGGTAACCTGACCGCCGGCTTGCTCGGTGCGATGCCTATTACCGCGGTGATTGTGCGCAGTTCGGTCAACGTCAGCGTGGGTGCCCAAACCAAACTGTCGATTCTGCTGCACGGCGTGCTGCTGCTGATTTGTGGCTTGTGGTTCAGCGCCCTGCTTAACGCAATTCCGCTCGCCAGCCTGGCCGCGGTGCTGCTGTATACCGGCTACAAGCTGGCAACGCCGCGCCTGTTCGTCGAACAGATTCGCATGGGCGCGCAGCAGTACGTGCCGTTTCTCGCCACCATCGGCGGCATCATTGTGTTTGGCATGCTGGCCGGGATTGGTATCGGTATCGCGACGCAGATTCTGTGCAGCATCTACCAAAGCCACCGCAACGCGCTGCAACTTACCCGCTATGACGACCATTACGTGCTGCGCTTTCAGCAAAACCTGACCTTTATGCACAACCCGAAGTTGCAGGGGCTGCTGGCGGAGATCCCGGAAAATAGCGTGGTGATTGTCGATCACGATAACGCCGAGTATATGGATCCGGACGTTAAAGCGGTGCTGCAGGATTTCGGGGATAGCGCCGGTGAGCGCGGCATCCGGCTGAGCCAGTGGCCGGTGGCGGTGAAATAACGTTCCCGCGCGCAGTCATGCAGTTTTTTTCGCCAGAATCGGATATCCCGGATATCCGATTTTTTTATTTATACGGCATAATTGCCGCTCACTGCGCCTGCCTGTTTCACTTGCTACCGGCGGGGCCGGTAGCTCGTCTCTGGCTTTCATGGCAGAGTGAGCGCCGCTCAGTCGCAGAGCAGGGCGACGAATACCGGGTTAATTAGCGAATTATCGCACGGATTTTTCAGGTTAAATGATTGCTGATGCCAGCGACGGATGGCAGCGATTTTAGGTTACAGGGTTCAGACGTATGCGCGTTAAGCTGTTTGAAGAGAATAATGTTAAAAAGAATGCTCTTTCGCTGTGTCTTATTACGCTGTTCTTCTGCTTTATTGGCAGCCACCTGCGTATTCCCGAAGAGTTTTCCCTGTTCTGGCCGGTGAATGCCCTCATCGCCGGGTTGATGGTGCGCAACCCGTTTTTACATACCACCTCCAGTTATCTGGTGTGTTTTGCCGCCATGATTTTCAACGATACGGTCTTTTCCGGCTGGGCACTGCCAGCGGTGACGATTAATTTTGCCAATATCCTGTTTATTCTGGTGTCAGTCAGCATGCTGATTAAGCATCTGCAATCGCCAACCGCAAACAGCCAGGTGTTCAACGCCATGCGCATCTTTCCGGCGTGCCTGCTCGGCGCGGCAGCGTGTGCCACCTGGGGGGCGTGGGCGCAGGATATCGACTTCAACGCGCGCTTTGTGGTGGCGTGGGCCGACTGGTTCAGCGAGCAGTTCTCCACCTCGCTGATGCTGCTGCCGGTGATGCTGACGCGTCCGCTGCGCAGCGTGCCGCTGCGGACGCTGATTCATCCGGCCAGGCTGCTGCCGCTGCTCGCCGTGGCGCTGTCTCTCACGGTGGGGGCGCTGATTGGTGGCGCGGGAAGTCTGACCTTCCCGGTGCCGGCGCTGATCTGGTGTGCCATTGTTCTGCCGATTCCGATCACCAGCCTGGTGATTCTGTTCACCGGCATCACCGAGATCGTGCTGGTCTCGCACGGCGTGATGAATATTCAGGGCGATGATTCGCTGCTGCCCATCAGCCATCTCACTTCTGCACGGCTCGGTGTGGCCACCGTAGCGCTCAGCCCGCTGCTGGTGGCGGTGAGCATGGACGCCATTCGCCAGCTTAACCATCGTCTGGCATTGCGCGCCAATTATGATTTCCTCACCCAGCTTTTGTCGCGCTCCGGCCTGTATGAGAACCTGCGCCAGCAGCCGTTTTCCCTGCAGCGTGAAGCCGGCGTGATTATGCTGGATGTCGACTACTTCAAAGCCATTAATGACAATTTCGGCCATGATGCCGGCGATGGCGTGCTGGAGGAAATTGCGCGCCGTATTCAGCACGTAGTCGGCAGTCGTGGCCTGGTGTGCCGCTTTGGCGGCGAAGAGTTCGTGGTGGTGGTGTTTGATTACACTCACAGCCAGCTGTTTCAGCTGGCCGAAGTGATTCGTCAGGCAATGGTGAAAGAGAAGTTCTGGATTCAGGGCAACACCGTGACCGTGACGGTCAGCCTCGGCCTGGCGCGCGGCGGTGCGGTTAACGAACGTGAATGGCCGGGGGTAATCAACCGGCTGGTGTCAGCGGCTGATAAACACCTTTACGTTGCCAAGCGCAACGGCCGCAATCAGACCTCACCGGCAATCGCGCCGCGCAGCATGGCGCATGACGTGGCCTGAGCCACGCCATCGCAGGTTACACGCTGCTTTTCAGCTGGCTGGATTGCTGATGACGCTGCTGCGCCAGCTCAATCAGGCGGGTAATCAGATCGCTGTAGCTCAGGCCGGCCGCCTGCCACAGTTTGGGATACATGCTGATGTTGGTGAAGCCGGGTAAGGTATTCACTTCGTTGACAATAATGTCGCCGGTTTCGGTGAGGAATACATCAACGCGCGCCATGCCAAAGCACTCCAGCGCCTGGAACGCGGTAATCGCTACTGCCCGAATGGCCTCGCTGGCTTCCGCACTGATGTCAGCCGGTACCACCACCTGCGCGCCGCTCTCGCTGATATATTTGGTGTCGTACGAGTAGAAGGCGTCGTGCACCACAATTTCACCGCACGGGCTGGCTTCTGGCGCCTCGTTACCCAGCACCGCGCACTCAATCTCACGGCCGCTGATGCCCTGTTCAATCAGGACTTTGCGGTCAAAGCGGAACGCCAGATCCAGCGCCGCGTCGAATTCGTCCGGCTGCGTCACTTTGCTCACCCCAACGGATGAACCCTGATTGGCTGGCTTGATAAACAGCGGCAGGCCAAAGCGCGCGATCACCGCCTGCACATCCAGCGCCGCGCGCTGCGTCTGGGTGACGCTCAGCCACGGTGCCACTTTCAGGCCGGCATCGCGCAGCAGGCGTTTGGTGAAATCTTTGTCCATGCTGACCGCGGAGCCCAGTACGTCCGACCCGACAAACGGCAGATTGGCCATGCGCAGCAGTCCCTGCAGCGAGCCATCTTCGCCCAGCGTGCCGTGCACAATCGGGAAGATGACATCCAGCTGCGACAGCGGCTGCGCCTGCTGACGCGTAATCAGCTGTTCCGCGCGGCTGCCGGGCACCAGCGCCACGTTTTCACCGGAGCGGTTCAGGGCAATCAGCGCCGGATTGTCGGCGTTGAGCAGAAAGCCTGAAGCATCATTGAGATGCCACTCGCCCTGTTTGTCGATCCCCAGCAGCACCACGTCGTATTTGTTTTTATCGATCGCCTCAAGAATATTTTTGGCCGACTGTAACGACACTTCATGTTCGGCCGACTTGCCGCCAAATACGATACCTACCCGCTGTTTTGCCATTGCTCTTTGTCCGGTTGCAGTAAAGCGAGCAGCTAAGATAACACGCCCAGGACAGCGCTCAACAGCGCCGCGATTATTCTGCAATCGATCGGTCGCCAGACCGCATTCAATCGGGCTTTGCCCACTTTATTCACAAATATTCTCCACCGTTTGAGACAAGTCCTGGACGGCCTGAAAGCTGCCTTCTGTCAGAATTTTCCCAATTCAAAGAAAAGTCTGCGGTGGACGATGCGTCCACCGTTTTTTGTCAGGTTTACAGGAGTCGGGAAATGATGGACCAGAAGCAGAATGCCGTGGAGCAGGATGCGCGTTCTGTTGCTCGTATCGAAACCACCGTGGATGACACGCTGTTAAAAAGCGTGGCGTGGATTTGCAAACACTACAAACGCGAGAAGAGTGAAGAGGCGCTGGTCGCCGGCCTGCCAAAAGCGACGCTGCTGTCGCCGTCGCAGGCGATGACCGCTCTGGAGAACGCTGGCATTACTGGCGGCATGGTTGAACGCCGCCTGCAGGATCTGCCGGAGCAGCTGATGCCGATGATTCTGCTGCGGCAGAACGGCGGCGGCTGCATTGTGCTGTCGCGGCGCATTCACACCAATGAGGAGAATCAGCGCGAGCTGCGCTTCCAGCTGATCATGCCGGAGGTGAGTGATAAAGCGGTGGAGATGAGCCTGGCGGAGCTCAACGAGATTTACGCCGGCTTTGCGGTAATGGCGAAACCGGCGGCGGTACTGGATGAGCGCGCCAGCGAAATGCTGCCGGAGGTCAAAGGTCACTGGCTGTTCAGCACCCTGTGGCGCTACCGCCGTTACTACCGCAGCGCCGCTATTGCCGCCGTGCTGATCAACGTGCTGGCACTCTCCAGCATCTTCTTCACCATGAACGTCTACGATCGCGTGGTGCCGAACCAGGCGTTTGTTACGCTGTGGTCGCTGGCGATTGGCGTCACCATCGCCATGATCTTCGAAGCTATTACCCGCTTTGTGCGGGCACATCTGCTGGACATGGCGGGCAAAAAGGCCGATCTGGTGCTGGGCAGCATGCTGTTCCGTCAGGCGCTGTCGATCCAGATGGAGCACAAACCGGCCTCATCAGGCACTTTCGCCAACCAGATCCGTGAATACGAATCGGTGCGCGATTTTGTTGCCTCGGCGACGCTGGCGGCGATTTCGGATCTGCCGTTTATCCTGATGTTCGTCGGCGTGATCTTCTTTATCAGCGGTCCGCTGGCGATTATTCCGTTGATGATGATCCCGCTGATCATCATCGTCAGCGCCGCGATCCAGTGGCCGCTGGCGCGCATCATGAAGGAGAACCTGCGCGATGCGTCGCTGAAACAGGGCGTGCTGATCGAGTCGGTTGAAGGCATGGAAACGCTGAAAGCCGTGGGCGGTGAAGCGCATATGCAGCGCCGCTGGGAGAACTTCAGCGCGCTGCAGTCGGCTAACTCAATGAAGTCAAAACGCTATTCGACGCTGGCAACCGGCGTGGTGACCTTTCTGCAGCAGTTTCAGACCGTGATGCTGGTGGTTGCCGGGGTTTATCTGATCAACGCTGGCACCTTCACCATGGGTGCGATGATCGCCACCGTGATGCTGGCCAGCCGCGCCACCGGCCCGCTGGGTCAGGTGATTGGTCTGGCGGTGCGTTATCAGCAGGCCAAAGCGGCGCTGACCTCGCTGAATAAGTTGATGGAGATGCCGGTCGATCGCGACAGCAGCAAAACTTATCTGACCGATCCACCGCTGACCGGCGAGATCTCGCTGAGCAATGTCAGCTTCTCTTATCCGGCACCGCCGATGAAGCCCAATCCGGAAATCCTCAAAGACATCTCGCTGACCATCAAGGCCGGTGAGCGCGTGGCGATTCTTGGCCGCATCGGCAGCGGTAAATCAACGCTGTTACGCGTGATGGCGCGTCTGTATCAGCCGGTGAAAGGGCAGATCTCCGCTGATGGACTCGATGTTAACCAGATCGATCCGGCCGACTGGCGCAAAGCGGTGGGCTTCGTCAGCCAGGATGCGCGCCTGTTCTACGGCACGCTGCGCGAGAACGTGATGATTGGCCGGCCGGATGCCACCGCGAATGAACTGCTGCGCGTGCTGAATCTGACCGGTCTCGATCACGTGGCGGCGCGCCATCCAAGCGGCATCAACCTGTCGGTCGGCGAGGGTGGTGAAGGGCTGTCGGGCGGTCAGCGTCAGTTAGTATCGCTGGCGCGAACTCTGCTGACGCGGCCCAAAGTGCTGCTGATGGATGAACCGACCAGCGCCATGGACAGCATGACCGAAAGCCAGTTCCTCGCCCATCTGCGTCGCGCCAGCGAAGGCCACACGCTGATCGTCGTGACGCATCGTCCGTCAATTCTGGCGCTGGTCGACCGCATCATCGTGGTTGAGGAAGGAAAAATTGTCGCGGATGGCCCGAAAGAGCAGGTGCTGGCCGCGCTGGAAGGTAAAGGTAAAACCCGCCAGCCGCCGCGTCAGGCGGTAGAGCAGGCGGCGCGCGCACCTGCGCCGGCTAACGATGCTTCGGCAACGTCAGAGCCCGCCGTCGCCGCGGCAGAGGAGGCCGCAGTATGATCAAGTTAATGCCATGGCGCAGCCGCAGCAAAAATCTCTCCGCTGCGGATGCCGAATTCATGAATGACGTGCAGGCTTCCCTGCTGTCGCAAACCACGCCGGGATCGAAACTGGTGATGTGGATCATCATCGCGGTGATTGGCATCGGTCTCACCTGGGCAAACTATGCGCGGGTGGAGGAGATCACCAAAGGCGACGGAAAAGTGATTTCCCGCAGCCGCGAGCAGGTGATTCAGAGTCTGGAAGGCGGCATTCTCGCCGAAATGAACGTGCGTGAAGGCACGGTGGTCAACCGGGGCGACGTCCTGCTGAAAATCGATCCGACGCGTGCGCAATCAAGCTATCGCGAGGCGCTGAGCAAGGTGATTGGTCTGAAGGGCAGCATTGCGCGTTTGCGTGCCGAAGCCTACGCGCAGCCATTGACGTTTGACGAGCAGGTGCAGAGCGATCCTGCCGTGGTTGCGCAGGAGACCAAAGCCTATGAATCACGCAAGCGCGCGCTGAACGACAGTATTAACTCACTGCAGCGCAGCTATGCCCTGTCGATGCGTGAAATTCGCCTGGCGGAGCCGCTGGCGGCGAAAGGATTGCTGTCTGAGGTCGAGCTGCTGCGTATGCAGCGCCAGGCGAACGACATCCAGGCGCAGATTGTTGAGCGGCGTAACCGTTACCAGTCTGATGCCAACACCGAACTGGCACGACTGGAGCTGGAACTCAGCCAGGTAAGCGAAAATCTGATTGGCCGCGCGGACGTGGTCGAGCGCACCACCATTACCGCACCGGTGCGCGGCACGGTGAAAAACGTGCGCGTTAACACCATCGGCGGCGTGATTCAGCCCGGTGAGCACATCCTGGAAATCGTGCCGCTGGAAGAGCAACTGCTGGTGGAGGGCAAAATCCGTCCTTCTAATGTCGCCTTCCTGCGTCCGGGGCTGCCGGCCAAAGTGAAAATCACCGCCTACGACTTCGCCATCTACGGCGGACTGGATGGCCACGTGGAATACATCAGTCCGGATACGCTGAAAGATGATCAGAAAGCCGCTTCCGGCCGCCCGGATGACACTTATTACCGCGTGTTGATCCTCACCGATAAAAGCACGCTGCACGCAGGCAACAAAGATCTGCCGATCATTCCCGGCATGGTGGCCACGGTGGAAATCCGCACCGGCGAGAAAACCATCCTTGATTACCTGCTGAAGCCGGTACTTAAGGCGAAAGAAGCCTTCCGCGAGCGTTAATAACCATGAAAAATAATAATATGCACCGTCGCGCAGCGGCGCGGCGCCTCTCTTTGCTTGCCGGTTGCATTACGGTCATGATGGCCCCGGCCATCAGCGTAATGGCCGATTCGACCAGTGAACTGATGATGTTTGCCGAGATGAGCGGACATCGCCCGGCCGCCCCCGCTGCGGCACCGGTACGCAGCGTGCCGGTACAGCGCGTGCCCGTTGCGCCGGCCCAGCGCTTTGCAACCGCGCCGGCACCGCAACCGATGTTTTCGCAACCTCAGGTCGCGCCGGTTGCGCCACCGGTCGCCACGTCACGCGCTCAGCCGGCACCGGCACCGGCACCGGCACCAGCGCCAGCAGCGCCGATTGCACCACCGCCGGTGCAGCCGGTACAGGGCGGCGGTTTTCTGACGGAGGAGCAGCGCCAGCCGGAACCCAGGCAGACGAATCCGCTGCTGAAATCGGTACGCACTTTCAACCCACAGCAGCCTGCGCCGGTGCCGGTGAATGAAGCAGAAGTAAAAGCACAGAGCGAGTTCAGCTATGTCAGTCCGCCGGTAGCGGAAACCCGAACCACCGCCGCCGATGCCGCCGTGGCGCGTTCCCCGGTCAGCCTGAGCGGCGCGGTGGATGAAACCGTGGTTGAATCCGAGCTGCGGCAGAAATTCCTCTCGGCCGCACGTATCACCTGGCGCATCAGCCCGGCGCTGAAATCGTCCGTGGCACAGACCGATGCCGCCGCCGCCAGTGTGGATGAGGCGAAAGGGCAGCGCTGGCCGCAGCTGGATGTCAGCGCCAGTTCGGCCACCAAAGAGTTTGGTGGCGGGGTAAAAAGCTATGACGGTCAGAGCAACGTGCCGGCGCTCGGCGTATCAATGGCGACCAACCTGATTGATTTCGGTCAGACCAGTCGCACCATCGAGAGCCGCGAAGAGCGCGTGACCTCGGCGCAGCAGGCGGCGCAGGCGCAGCGTGAAGAGCTGGCGATGCAGGTCAGCAACGCGCTGATTGAGTGGAACAAGCAGCAGCGGATCATTGCCATCAGCCAGCAGTACGTGGCGCGCATGACCGAACTGACCACCATGCTGAGCGGCATTGTGCAGTCAGATACCGGTCGTCGCAGCGAACTGACGCAGGCCAAAGGCCGATTGCTGCAGGCGCAGAGTTATCTGGAGAATGCCGAGTCGCGCGCGCGCGATGTCGAAATCACGCTGAACCGCCTGATGGGCAACAGTCGCGTGACGCTGCCAGCCAGCGATCGCTGGGCGATGAATTTTGGCGATCTCAACCGCCAGCTGGCCAGCCTGGATTATCATCCGCTGATCCTGCGCGCCAGCGCGGAAACGCGAGCGGCGTTTAAAGAAGCGGAAGCGATTAAAGCTTCCGGCCTGCCAAAACTCAACTGGACGGTAAGCAAAAGTACGCGTGAGGATCAGCTCGGTCGCCAGCAGGCGTGGCAAACCGGCATCAACGTTAGCTGGGGCCTGTTCCGCGGTGGTTCAACTAACGCGCAGGAGATTGCGGCGATTAAACGCGCCGAAGCCAGTCGTCAGCAGGTGCAGGAGCAGCGGCGCGATCTGGAGAATCGCGTGCGCGCCGCCAGCCAGGATGCGCACTCCATGGCCGATCGCGCCGCGCTGTATAAAAGTTTAATTGTCGAGTCTGACCGCATCCGCAAAGACTTTTTCGATCAGTGGTATCACCTCGGACGCCGCTCGCTGCTGGATGTCCTGAGCGCCGAGAGCGATCTGTATAACAACCAGGTGAGCGAAGTGAGCAATCGCTTTGACAGCTACGCGGCGATCATTCGCGGCTACTCCAGCGCCGGCATCCTCAGCCGCTGGCTCACCACCGGACGTTAAGCGTCAGCGCGCTGTGGCGGGTTAGCCGGTACCAGAAATAGCAGCGCAAACGGGATGGCAGCGAACAGCAGCAGTGCCGTAGCGGCGCTGCTGCTGTAGAGCTGCGCAAAGAGTATCGCCCCGCCAATTTGCCCAATCGCCAGCGTCAGAAACGCCGCCGCCACGCCAGAGGCCGCATTCTGTGGCGTGGCAGCGGCACCCGCGACCAACAGAATACCCGACAGCGTGACGTATCCCGCACCGCACAGTGCCGCCGCCGGTACCAGCCAGTAGCTAAAGTGGGTGAGCACCGCCAGCAACAGCAGCGGTACGGCCATCGCCAGCTGCGCCAGCCAGTACACCTGACGCATACCGATGCAGCGTGCCAGCGGGCCGGTCAGCGCGCCGAGAATGCCGGCCGCGCCGCTAACCAGCCACAGCATACTGGCCTGGCCTTCGTTCAGGTGGCTGTGCTGGCGTAACACATCCGGTCCAAAACACCACCACGCCGCGCTGGCGACACCGCTAAGAAAAGCGATGATGATCACCCGCTGCAGCGCACGATTGTGCAGCCGATCGCGCCAGCCAACCGGCGATCTCTGTGGATCGGCACGACCGGCGGGCAGACAATAGCGTGCCAGCAACAGGCTGATTAACGCCAGCGCGGCAAAACAGCAGCAGGCCGCGCGCCAGCCGCCGGGCATCAGCATAAAAATGGGTACTGACACAATTATGCCCGCGCCGGTGCCGGCGTTAATGAACGTGTTAGCGGCGGTTTGCCGCGACGCGTCAATTTGCCGGCTCACGGCACTGGCGAGCGCTGGGGAAGCCAGTCCTGCACCGAGACCGGCGATAAACAGCCCACCGGCAATCAGCCATGCGCTGCCGGCAGCGGCCAGCAGCAGTAAGCCGAGCATGGCCGTCAGCGCTGCCAGCATGGCGGTGCTGCGCACGCCCCAGCGCGCCAGCAGCAGCGTGGCGCCGGGCGTAGCCAGGCAGTAAGCCAGATAGCTGCAGGCGGCCAGCATGCCCGATGCGCGCGGGCTGAAGCTGATCTGTTGCGCCACCTGCGGCATCATCATTCCCCACGTAAAACGCGCCAGTCCGTAGGTCACGGCGATCAGCATAAAGCCGCTCAGCGTCAGGCGGAGTGAGGTTTTCATGACGCACTCGCCATCAGTTGCTCAGCCGCCAGACGCGCAGTGACCGCGGCCTGCGGACCGTCAATCAACCCGGCCATAATCGCCCCTTCAAACAGTATCCAGATGGCATCGGCCAGCGCTGACGGCGAATTTCTGTGCGAGTGCGCCAGGCAGGCACGGATGTAGCCGCGCTGCCAGTAGCGATAATCCAGCGCCTGCGCCGCCAGCTCAGCATCCTGTTCCGCATACTCTCCGTACGCTTTGGCAAAAAAGCAGCCGAGCGATCCTTCCGCCCGCATCCACTGTTCCAGCACTGAAAACAGCTGGCTGATGGCTGCCGGATCGTCTGGCTGTGACAATAAATCGGCAAAGCGCTGCTGGCGCGCGGTCATCACCGCGGCAGTTAACCGCTCGCGCGACGGAAAGTGCTGATAGAGCGTACGCGTGGAGACCTTCGCCTCACGGCAAATGTAATCGGTGCTGGTGGCATGAAAACCGTTGTTGTAGAACAGCCGCTCGGCAGCGTTCAGGATGTGTTGTTTTTTACGCATACCTTAAAAAGTAAACCGATCGTTTTACTTTTGCAAAGTTGCGGGGGCAAAAATCGGGTGCGAGGCGGTTAATCACCGCCTGTTTCGAGGATGCAGCTTTGAAGGAATTATCAATCAGGAAACGCGCTTAGCCGAGTCGGGCGATGCGTGCTCGGGCCTCATCCAGATGCTGTTGTAACGCGGCGAGGCAGGGCGCAAAACGATCGGAGAAGCCATCGCAACTATTCGTCAGCGACAAAAATTCCTCCGCCAAAGCCAGCGCTTCCCGCCATGTATCGCTGCTGACCACTTCCGGCAGTGACGCTGGCCGCAGCGTATTCACGATGGCGCCGCCCGCTCTGGGCGCAAAGCCCATCGGCAGAATGTCATAAGCCGGCGCGAGGTGATAAGGACGGCCATGGCGACTGATGAATGACAGGTTACCGGCGTGCATGTCGGTATTGCCGATCAGCATGCCGAATGCCCAAAGCCGGGTCGTGCTATTAGCGGCCTCAGAATGGACACACTTTTCCGCTACAAGCTGGTCGACGAGGACCGGCCAGCTTGCACTGGCATTGCCGACGAACTCCGCATCAAGCGCCCGCAGCGAAAACACGCCGATACGGCCCATTTTGCCCACCCGATCAAAGCGGGGGATTTCGAGGAAGCGCTGCCCTGCAATATCAAACATGTCGGTCTTAACACCCAGCACCTTCAGGGCCAGATGCTCAGCCATCAGCAGATCGCGCCAGCGTTCGCTGACTTGGTTGTCATCTGCTGCGGTGAATTTCACCAGCACATGACCGCGTTCGGTATAGGTGCAGAATTTGGGCTGCTCGCCACCCGCAGATGAGCCTGGCACCTCACCAGCGCCTGCGGCCCTTGCCAGTTCGGGATACGCCGTCGCGCGCTCCACGGGAGTCGGTTCGGGCATTTCCAGGAAACGGCTGCGCGCCTGCTCGCCGATCAGCAGGTTGCCGATCGCATCATGACCTTGCGCCAGCAGCGCTCTGACGACATCTGCATCTGCCCATTGTTCGGGATTCGCTGGCAGACCGAGCCCGCTGGCATAAGTCGAGGCATACGCTCTGCCGAGATAGCCCTGTGGTCGCATGTCAAACAGCCACCACGGCAGCCCGTCACTGTGAAAGCTTTTGTGGTCCGCCTGCACCATCACAAACCCTTCCGGACGAACCGGAATCAGCTCGCCGAGAGGTTTGATTTGCCCTTCATCGGTCACACGGTAAATCGGGGCCGAGCGGAATCCGCGAAACGTATCCCGCAGGGCATATTGAATAGATGGACCCGCCCCGATTTTGACGATGTCATCACCCAGTTCTCTAATTGCACGGGAAAGCGTAGGCTGGCTTATACCCATTTTTTCAATGAGTTGCCTTCCTTTTATCGGCCCGCTATTTAGAAGCTGGCGTAGGGTTTCTGCATGCGTAGACATAGTGTTGAATCGCTTTGTGAATAGATAAATGAATAGATTTTTGAATAGATAATCTAGCAGGTAAGTGGCTGGTAGTCACTGGGATGTGTTGTGACTGGTGTGCAAAATGTGTGGTTCTGTGGTTCTGTGGTTCTGTGGTTCTGTGGTTCTGTGGTTCTGTGGTTCTGTGGTTCTGTGGTTCTGTGGTTCTGTGGCAGAGGGTGCATGTTGTGTTAGCGAGGCGGCTTCTGATGTCGTTGTCTTTAAGAGGCGGTTGTTAACACAATAGCAGCGTGAGGAAGCAGGGGTCTGGAAGGCTGGTAAGACTAATATTATTAAGTCAAAGCGGGCAGGGGCAGTGAATTTTAAACAGTATCTGGAAAAAGCACCGCCATTTTATCGCCATTATTGGAATCTAAATAACAAAGTCATCTCTCTAAATGGTGACCTAAGTAAATAAGTAATTGGCGACCTTCGCTAAGCTTGAACTACCAAACAAGCGATTATGAGTCCCAATTTGAAGTGAGTAAAATCAGTAAGTTACTGATTTTTATGTTTTCTCTAAGCCGAATAGTGATGAAAAGTGGCACATAGCGTTGCGCTCTGCTGCCACTTTGCTGCCAAAATTCAATCGAGCGATTAAGCTTTACTGGCACTGCCCACCACTAAAATTTAACATTATTGTTAGTGGGAAGATACATTGAGATAAATAGTTTTATTAAGGTGTAGTTATTGCCTGACGGATTTTATCTCTAATCATGACATAACGTTCACCCCTTCTAGCTGCACCAACCTCCATAAGTTGATTCACCCCAAACTTAGTTCTTCTATCGGGACGTGATAATTGACGGACAATTAATGCAAATAATGATTTCCCCCTCAACAGTTTTCCATATTGGCTATACACCAATTCAAAGAATTCTTCAGGGTAGAGTTCATTTTCTAAAAGCTGAGTCGCAGTATTGTAAAAATCGCTATCATTAAGAACACGGTATAGAGTTTCTCTAAACGAAACGTCTAAGCCTTGTTGTGATCTTGTCAATGTTAGAGCATACCAATGAGAAAACTTTCTTAATTCATCATTGAACTTGCCTATTTCCTCGTTAGACATTAATCCAAGAAGTTCACCATCAATGAAAATATCATTCTCAATAGAATATCCATCAGTAGTGATTACATCGTTCAGGTCATCATCACATCCAAAATAAACCCATAAATCTTTGTCAACTACAAAAGCTATTGGTGCATTAATTGGCTCGCTCTTGATTCTTTCTCGTAATTCTAAAACCGCCCACTTATTGCCAGCAGGAAGCATATCAATCCCGATATCTTCTAGATCATTTTCAATTCTTCTGTAGAAAACGATATCATCTTTACCTTCTACGAGAATTGTAGGTATTGTTGTATTTTTAAGTAATGCATATAACTCATCTACAGTAGGTCTGGCCTTAGATGAACACATTTTTATTCCCCCCGGTCCACACCCACAGCAACCTCTTTATCTGGGTATTTTCCATAAATAAAAGGGGAATGCGTTGCAAAGATGAATTGATTTGAAGGGTTTTGTTTCTTAAGTATTTTATATAACTGCCTTTGCCAATCTACATGCAAGCTAAGTTCAGGCTCATCTATAAATATTATTGCATCTTGATGGAAGGCGTTATAGCAAATGAAGCTTAACATTTGTTTTTCACCAGCTGATAACACATCACTTTTTACGGCCTCGGCGGCGTCGCCAAAACTAAGACGCCTATCAAATGTTATACCAGCATGTTGGAAAAGCTTCTTAACAAGCATTCTGACAGCGTCCAGAGGTCTCATTGATTCAGTTCGGAACGTTTCTATTTTTTCAATTTCTTCTCTTGTCTCGGCTAAAAGTATCTCTGCATCTCTTGAGCTCGTTGATGAGTTTTGATGTTGCTTAATTTTTTCAATGACACTTCGCGATATATCTGCCTGGAAAGTGTTTATTTCTTCTGAAAGTGAGGCGAATTTTTGGAAAAGAAGGGTGTTAATATCCTGGCTTGATATTGCTGCTACGAATAAATGTTCATCATTTGACATTTTTTTTGAAAGAGAAGTCAAAGCATCATCAATATCATCTACTGGTCTATTTCCCGCTCTAGACTTAGTCCTGCGTGGTAAATCCAATGAGAATCCACCTTCAATACGCCTAAATGTAGGAAAGAATATTGAGCTGCCAAATGCAATCAAATGTGGTGCAGCTTGGTCTTCTGATGATTCTTGATAATCATACTCTCCATTAGGACCGTCATCCTCAAATAAATAGCTATCACCTGAGATTGTTTCTAATTCAATGCGGCAATACATGTTTGCAGTTTTAGTAACAGTACAAGTATACTCACTAGTTACTAGTTTACATGCCTTGAAGTTAACTTCTTTTAGCGCCCAATATATGTTTCCACTCATTATCATCCAAGCTAGCTTCAATATTGTTGTTTTGCCTGAACCATTTCGGCCTGTAATTATATTCAAATCATCATGAAAGTCATAATGCACAAATTCTGATTTTCCAAAGAAACCACTTACGCTTATCGATTCTAGTTTCACTTTATATCCTTATTGCGACTTGGGATTTAATTTAAGTTTATTGAGGGGTTAGAGTTTTTTCATTGACTGTTATTAAAAGGTGTTTTCTTAGCAAAAGCAATGAGTAAATTATATACCATTTAAGGGATTCAAAAGCATCGCCTCGGATAAATGGTCAGGTGCAAAGTGCGCATACCGCATTGTCACTTTAATATCCGTGTGCCCTAAAATCCGCTGAAGTACGAGAATATTGCC
Organism: Pantoea sp. B270; assembly: GCF_018726825.1. Classification (NCBI taxonomy): domain Bacteria; kingdom Pseudomonadati; phylum Pseudomonadota; class Gammaproteobacteria; order Enterobacterales; family Erwiniaceae; genus Pantoea; species Pantoea sp. B270. Next base: position 511,345 of record NZ_JAHCSX010000003.1, on the reverse strand, counting down.
GCCGTTCATCATGAAGTGAGACGCGAAGGTATGTCGTAAGACGTGCGTAAGCTGCCCAGCAGGTGTCTCGATGCCAGCGCGTTGCATGGCCTTCCTAAAGGCTGAGTAACAAGGTTTAAAGAGCACCTGTGCTTTCCTGCTGGATGGCAGTTCAGCCTGTAATTTTTCAGTTATTGGCACCGCTCGGTTTTTCTTGCCTTTAGTTTTCACGTAGATGATCTGACCGGCGCGGATTTGGTTGCCTTTCAAGCCTTCGGCTTCACTCCATCGTGCGCCAGTTGCCAGGCAGATTTTCACAATTGTCGTCAGATCTTTAGATCGGCTATTCTCACATTCGGCGAGGAGGGTTCTAATTTCCTCAATGGTGAGATACGCCATCTCCGATTCACTGATTTTAAACTCGCGCACGTTCTCTAACGGGTTGGGTGCGGTCCATTCATCTAACCGGCGTAGCTCGTTAAACATCGCCCTAAAATATGCCAGCTCTAAATTAACGGTGCGCGGCGTAACCGTCTTCACTCGAGTAGAGCGGGTGATCTTTCCGCTTAACCGCTGCTCGCGATAAGACGCAAAAATTTTCGCGTTAAACTCGGTTGCGAGTGGGTTTCCCATCGCCTCGCAAGCGAACGCCATTGTGGTTCGCCGCTTCTCGCCATCCGCCAACGTAATGCCATGCGTGTTGAACCACAGTTCAACCAGCTCAATCACCCGCCGCTTATCTGCTTTCTCTCCCAACCAGGGCTTATCTTGAGCCTGCTCTTTTACAAATTTCTCATAGGATTGTGCTTCGCCCTTCGTCGCAAACTGGCGGCGAATCCTTTTGCCGTCACGGCCGTTTGGGAAAACCTGTGCCTGCCATTTCCCGTTCGGTAATTTGTTTATCGCCATTGCATGCCTTAAAGGTATTCGGTTCGGGTGATCACTTTGCCTAAAACCACTATGTCACTTGATTGGCATTCAAATGACGATTTCCCATTCTCCACACGTATTCTTCCACCGGGAAAACGTACCAGTTCTCGGATGCTGACTAACTTATCAATCTCGATAAGCCATAACCCATCGACGATCTCGCCTTCATAGGTATCAACCAAATAAGTGCTTCTGTCTGCGTTGATCACAAACGGGGCGTTTAAGCCTTCGGGTAGTGATGCTTTATCCAGAATGAAATCATCCATGGCCTCTAAAATCCCATTTGAGATTTTTTTGTGTGTCGCAATCACAACACGAGATTCCTCTACTTCCATAAAGCGTGCACCTTTACCTGTAGTAAGCCAGGTTAGCGATGCTCCTGTTTCCATATGGCAGATGATCACCCAGTCAGCGGGGAAGGTATCGCGGGCTGAACGATTAGCTAGCGTGCTTTGCGAAACGCCCAAATGGGTGCATAGCGCCTGACGGCTGCTGAATCCGTAGGCTTCAACTAAGCGAAGGATCGCGTCTTTACCCCCACGGTTACTTTCTACCGCTTCACGAACCACTTTCGCATCATGGCGATTTGTGTTTTCTTTCGTTGACATATCCGATTTGTGATCCTATTCTTCGGTCTGTGATGAGATGAATAGCGTTTAATAGTGATATCTAATACCTAAACCGAGGAATACTGCATCATGACCCGTAAACTTTCAATGCGCCCATCAATCAATCTCGTGATTTCAGAACCGTACATTACTGTCGAAGAGTTCTGTCGTCGCACAGGTTACAAGAAAGGAACTGTTCGCCAGATGTACCGCGAAAACCGCTTACCTATCAGGAATAAGGATGGGGTTAACGGCCTCATCGAGATCAACATGCTTGCCCTAATTATCGAAGCAGCAGCCGGTCATGAAATCACAATGCAGGCTTGATACATCCATATTGGGATAACGTGAGGTATTAAGCATGTTTGATTTCAGTGTCTCCACACATTGCCATTTTGATGAAGCATGCCGCGCGTTTTCCGCAAAGCACAACATCATCCAGCTGGCTAAAAAGGCGGGTCTTAATCCGCAAACTATCCGTAACAAGCTAAACCCGGATCAGGTCCATCAGCTTACCGTTCGTGAAATGCTGATCCTGACCGACCTGACGGAAGACTCAACGCTGGTTGATGGCGCATTGGCTCAACTGCAATGCCTGCCATGCGTGCCGGTAAATGAAATCGCTCAGGAGAACTTACCGGCTTATGTCCTCAAAGCTACCGCCGAAGTCGGGCAGTTAGCCGCGGGCGTTGTGAGTCAGAAGAAATTTACCTCGGCCTGTCGGCGTGGATTTGTGCAGAACGTTAATGCCGGCATTCGTTGTCTGACGTTAGCTGCGATAGCTGTTCAAACACGCGTGCATTCAAACCCTGCAATGGCTGGCACTGCAGATGTGTTAAGCGGGATCGGCGCATCGATAGGGGTTGTTTAATTATGGCGTTTTCAGTGGCGCCGCTTCTAAAACGGCAAAGCCCTTCACTCGCATTCGGTCACGGCTGGATTGCAGCTGAAAATGGCAGGCGCTGGCACCCGGCAAACTCTCAAGCCGAATTGCTGGCAGGTTTAACTGGCAATAGGAAAAAAGCGACATGGCTTACAAAGCTGAAAGCATCACTGTCCAGATGAGCGCCGGGCAGAGAGTTAGTGCGCTTAATCATATTGCCGCACTTCGTACCATGATGTACGGCGATTGCGGTAATGAGTTAAAACGGTTTATTAATGATATGCGTAATACTCGTGATCCACAGTACGAAAAAAATAACCGGGCGATGAGCGCCATTTTCTTTTTGGCAAACATCAATAAAGAACGTCACAACGTTGAATACAGTGAATTGACGAGTGACGAAATTACCGCGCTGATAGGTGCAATGAATCACTTTCGCGCAGTCGTGAGTTTATTTCCCAAGAAGCTAACGCTTCCAAATTAGTTAACCCAAAGAAATTAAATGGCGTAAACCCGCCGGGATTCACTTTGCCTAAAAAAAGGAAAGAATAGATGCTGAATAATTCATCTCAAAATAAACAAACTAATTCGTATATTGAGCTCGATATGATGCTTAATTACGCACGTAAAGAGGAGCGTCAAAACCGTGCGGAATTAATGATCTCTCGCCTTAATATGCTGGCTTGGATTATTCGCCGTGATGAGATGTCATGCGTTGAAGCTGCTGAGCTGCTACAGCAAGAAATTGAAAAGCTACAGGCGCAAATCGAGGTGGCGTTCTAATGGCCGACTCAATGGATCTGGTTCAGCAGCGCGTCCAGGAAGAACTGGCGCGCAATCTGGCAACGGCTATTCACCGTCCTGCAGGTGCAAGTGAGTTTTTCTGCCTGGCATGCGACGCAGCTATTCCAGAAGCGCGTCGCCGTGCGTTGCCGGGTGTCGAGCTATGCGTTACCTGCAAAGAGATTAGCGAACTGAAAAGCGTGCATTACAAAGGGGCCGCGCTTTGAGAGTCCAGGTTGATGATCGCTATGCAGTGCGTGCGTTGAAATCCAGTGAGCCGGGCAAGCCGCAACAGTTGGTGCTGGAGAAATTCAGCTGGTTAGAGATTGATGGCGTTCGTCAACGCGTGCCGCAAACCATGGCCGTATATGAGTCGGCAGTGCTCCTCATGCGCGATTTGGCTGCTGATGTCATTGGTCGCCATGTGTTGCACGACCAGATGAAAACAACTGCGGCCTTTGTGGCGGAAACTCGCCGCATTGCTGAGTTAGTCGAGGCTGCAGTGCAAGAGCTGGGTGAACTTCAGGCCGCGCATGTCTGAAAGCCTTCCTGATCTCCTTACTGGTGAATATCACGCCGTAAATCAGCAGCGGCGTGAAGTCTTTGGCATGTCCGCTCCGGCGGATATGTCCCTTTCTGAGCGCCGTCTCTGGAATGTGAATCCAGAGGACCACAACTGGCGCAGCCAGTATCTGCAAAACATGCCGGACTATCTGGCCGGTTACTTTGCCGATCGTTACAGCAAAATCCTCTCAGCTAATAATGGCCGCCGTCGGGCCAATGCATTTCTGCGCCAGACTATCGGCCAGAACGTATTGCCACGCCTGCAGCTGGTTCGTCGTCGCTATCGTCTTGATGAAGCCGCTCAACATGAACTGCCGTTCATAAAGCAGCTTGATCGTCTGCCCACGCTTGACCGGCAGGACGTGCGCGATCTGGCTTAGAAAGTTGCCTCCTATCTTTCACTCAGCCTGGCTGAGTTTGTCGACAAAACCTCATTGCCGCAGGAAGCGGACGAGCAGACCGTAACCTGCATTGCTTATCGCTACGTTGCTGAGCTGGCCGCATTGACCGGCACGCAGCCGCCATATTGGGCGGAGTTCAAAGCCTGCAAAGGTGAGCTGAGTCTGCGCAAGGCGCAATCCGGTCTATTGCGCATGATGGCGCCAGAGTGGTGGCGCGGCCGTCTTAAGCAGATGCGCGATCTCCAGCGCGAGCACATGGCAATCGCTGTAGGGCAGGTGCAAAAATCAGCTTCACCTTACGTTTCACGCGGCACGCTGGCGGAATGGGTTGAGCAGAAGAAACGTAATCGCGAATTCTTCAAACGCTACGACCTGATGAACAAAGAGACCGGTGATCGTGTCGCGATGGATGAGATGGTCAACCGCAGCACCGCGAACCCGGCCATGCGCCGCCGCGAGTTGATGACCAGAATGCGTGGCTTTGAAGACATCGCCAACGAAACCGGCTGCGTAGGGGACTTTTATACGATCACCGCGCCGTCGCGTTATCACTCCGTTTATAGCCAGGGCGGTTTCATTACCAAATGGAACGGCTCAAGCCCGCGCGATACGCAGCGCTATCTCTGTCGCGTTTGGGCGCGCATCCGCGCCGCACTGTCTCGCGAAGAAATCCATGTATACGGCTTTCGCGTGGTGGAGCCTCATCACGACGGCACGCCTCACTGGCACATGCTGCTGTTTATGCTGCCGGAACATCGCGAGCGCGTGCAGCAAATCATGCGTGAGCACGCCAGCAAAGAAGACGCGGACGAACTGAGCACGCCGCAGGCGCGCAAAGCGCGTTTTCACGCTGAGCCTATTGATCCCACCAAAGGCAGCGCCACGGGTTACATCGCAAAATACATCTCCAAAAATATCGACGGCTTCGCAATGGACGGCGAAAAGGATGATGAAACCGGCTCAAACATGCGTGATATGGCGAAAGCCGTTTGCGCGTGGGCGTCTCGCTGGCGCATCCGCCAGTTTCAGCAGATTGGCGGCGCGCCGGTCACTGTTTGGCGCGAGTTGCGCCGTCTCGGCGATACGCGCCTGCCAAACGAGAAGATGGACGCCGTGCTGGCGTCTGCTTCAGTTGCCAGCTGCTGGGCGTCTTACACCATGGCGCAGGGTGGTCCGCTGGTCGCACGTGATGACTTGGTGATCCGCCTTTGCTACGAGATTACCGAAATGGGCAACGAATACGCGGAGGACGTGCAGCGCGTTCAAGGCATCTACTCGCCTTACTATCAAAATTCTGAAGTATTCACGCGTCTGGTGAAGTGGGAAGCCGTTGCCAAATTAGCCGACGCATCAGCGGAGGCTGGTCCTTCTGGCGGCATCGCCGCCCCTTGGAGTTCTGTCAATAACTGTACGGGGCCGGAGCGCCGACGATTAGAGCTGGAGTTGAAAGCCCGTGGTTTTGAGGGGCACGAGGAAGAAATTAGCCTCCTTTTCAGAGGATGCAGCCTAAATGCGGGGGCGAGGCGACGGCTTTTTTACCAGAACGGAAGGCTTCAGGAGGCTAAATTGGACCGGTGACAATCTGGAGCAATCCCATTGAAAGATAAAAAAGAGTTTCACATTAATGTGAGTTTTCTATACTGTATGTATATACAGTTAATTGTTGGGTGGGAGGCAACATGCAGGATTTTCTTTTGGAGTCAGTGAAGCTCCAGCGCATTGATTTGTTTTTGAAACTTGTTGCTGTGAGTGACTGCACAGAGCTGGAAAAGAGCATGGCAATTGAGTGGGTTGCAGAGCTAACTGATGAGCTTATGGCGCGGTTACGTAATCACGAATACAGTCGGTCAATGCAACAATTAGAGTAGGAATGTGTGGTCCTGATAGCCACTGCGAGCGTGCATGTCTACGCTGCATGAATTCGCATGATCCAAAAAGGATCACATCTCTCTCGGCCCGCCTGTTCTGGCGGGCTTTTGCTTATGTCGTGCAGTGCATGAAAACCACTGCGCAAAGCGGGCAGGCGTGGCGGGGGTACGAGCGCGCGCTAGTGCATATAGATAATACCCTGAATTTGCGACACTACAGCTCTCTTACAAGCAAGCCGGTCACAAAAAAATAGGAATTGGTCTTATTATTAACTTTCATATGTTCTCATGGCGCTTCAGACACTGATTTTGGTGTATGATAATGCACAAATTGGTCTCGCAATGCTGTGTAGGTGGTTTGATGATTAATGTAACTAATGAAATGCTCATAGAAGTTGTAAGTGATGCCCTTACAGGTAAGCGAGACAGCTTACTGATGCGCGTTCGGATGATGACAAAAAAACTCAAAAAAGATTCTCCTGAACTTGCATCCCAGCTTGAGAACCTGCTGGGCCAAACATCGAGTGCAATTGGGATTGAAAGGGCTAAGTCAATTATTCCAAAAGTTCCACCTGTTGATGCCGATACTAGACAACAGTTACTGTTAGAAGCATATCCTGTAGAACTAGCTATCGATCCTGTTTGGCCTATCAATACAGAGAAGCAACTGAACAGATTCGTTGTCGAATGGGAAATGAAAGAACGTTTGCACCAGGAAGGCTTAAGCCCATCGAGCTCCTTGTTAATGGGGGGGCCTCCTGGGGTAGGGAAGACTTTGGCAGCAAAATGGCTTGCAAATCGTTTAGATATGCCTCTCCTCACACTAGACCTTGCAAGTGTGATGAGCAGTTATTTAGGTAAAACCGGAAATAATATCAAAGCGGTACTAAATTATGCATCATCTTTTCCCTGCGTACTGCTATTAGATGAATTTGACGCTATCGCAAAAAAGAGAGACGATGCAACTGATGTTGGTGAGCTAAAAAGACTAGTAACTGTTTTGTTGCAAGCTATCGATGAATGGCCTCAAACTTCAGTGCTAATAGCAGCTACCAACCACTCAGAGCTTCTTGACCCAGCTGCATGGAGACGTTTCGACCGTGTGATTGAATTTGATTATCCGTCGAAAGATCTTATAAAAAAATTTCTCAAGGCTAAAGAAGTAAGTGAAACCTTATCGGGTTACATAGCAGATAAAATCGGAAAGGTTTCTTACGCCGTGATAGAAAGGTCGATTAATCAGGCAAAGAGAAATTCTATTATTGAGGGTTTGCCACTGAGCACAGCGCTTATAGATGAATTGATAGGTGAAGAATCACTAGATGAAGTTATTAAATCATTATTTAATAACAAAATATCTCAAAGAAAAATATCATTAGATTTAGGTGTGCCTAGATCACATGTACGGAAAGTTTTGAAGATTGAGGATGACAATCATGAATGATAAAAATATGCTTCTGGGCTATGGTGAGACACTAACTGACGCTGTTCAGCTAAAAAGACGCGGAGGCAGCAAGAACAAACCATATACTTATGCTGAAAACAAACCTGTCATTTTGAGTCAGCTTAATAAATTGATTTCAGACATTGAGGAAATTCCCCCTGCTGCGTTAGCAGATGGTAAGGCAGTAGCAAAATTCGTACTCCACCCGGCATTTTTAGCTAAATCTTACTTTCCTGTTTCGCTTTTTAATAAGTTCAAACTGCAAAGTATTGGGAGCAAGGCCGTAAAGATAACACCGCGTAAGGACATAAAGAAAAGAGGAAGAAGGAATGAATATACTACAGCTTCCATTTATGTTTCTGGACGCAAAGAATCCTTTGAGTCCTTTTTAAATGCTGTCAATAAAGACACGCTTAGTCAGGGGCAGAAAAATGATTTCATAACCCTTGAAAGCATTTCTTTATTTAAAGTAAGTGATAAAATAAAGACTATCAATAGCGATGATGTTATGAGCATCGAAGTGGCATTACATACACCTGATAATGAATCCACTATTTTAGAGGACTTTGAGAATTTTGCTGTACAAAAAGGTGCAGAGGTAGATAAACAAAGAAGCATAAAAGTTAAAGGACTGACATTCCTACCTATAAAAGCTAACAGAAAAGAGGCCTTAGAAATTGCTAACTTTTCTTTCCTTAGGACATTAAGAGAGCTTCCTAAGTTAAGGGTTAGCGAGCCTGTCATTGCCCGTTCCGTTACTAAGTCTGATGACTTAGAGTTACCTGCACAAAGCGCTTTAAATTCTGCAGTGAAAGTTGCGATTTTTGATGGCGGCTTGGGCATTGATGATTTTAGTCCTTGGGTTACAGAATATGTTTTCAATGGCAATGGAAACACTAACGCACAACTTCTTTCTCATGGTCAAGATGTTACGTCAACGGTGCTCTTTGGTACAATACCTGAAGATGCGCAACAGCTTCCAATCCCTTATTGCAACATTGATCATTATCGCGTGCTAGATAATAAAATCGATAGCACCGATGTTGACCTTTTTGACGTACTTATAAGAATAAAAAATGTTTTAGAAGAAAAGAAATATGATTATGTCAATTTAAGTTTGGGGCCTAGATTACCCGTTGATGATGATGATGTGCATGTGTGGACATCCACACTGGAAGAGATTTTCGCGGATGGTCAAACGTTATGCACGGTTGCAGTAGGTAATGACGGGCATTTACCAGATAACTTAAATAGAATTCAGCCTCCGTCTGATTTGGTTAACGGTTTGTCTGTCGGAGCGGCAACTTCTTTAGGCGATGGCTGGAGCAGGTGCTCCTACAGTTGCGTGGGGCCAGGCCGCAGTCCCGGTTATATTAAACCCGATGGCGTAGCATTTGGAGGTGATGACAATGAACCTTTCAGAGTGTTTAGCCCTATGGTTCAAGGAATAGCTCATACAGGAGGCACTAGTTTTGCAGCGCCTCTTGTATTACGCCAGGCAATAGCCCTTTGCTCTTCTTTGAAATATGATATCAATCCTTTAACAGCAAAAGCGCTTTTGATTCATCATGCTGAATCTAATGACTTGAATCGTTCTGAAGTGGGCTGGGGTAGATTTCCTAATCAACTTGACAACATAATTTATTGTAGCGATGATGAGGTAAAGGTTATATATCAAGGGGTATTGAAACCTTCTCAATATATGAGGGCGATCGTTCCCTTCCCTGATGTACCTGTTAATGGATGCGTTAACCTCAGAGCAACTTTCTGTTTCTCCAGTCCAGTTGATGCTGAACACCCATTGAACTATACCAGAAGTGGTCTGGAGGTTACTATGAGGAAAAGCACTGCGGATGGAGTTGGTTTAACATTCCCTCTTTTTAATTTAAAAAATGTGTACGCCGACGAAAGTGAACAGCGAATTGATGCGCATAAATGGGAAACCACTTTGCGAAGTGAACATAAATTTAAACCCGAGGAATTGACTGCTCCTTGTTTTGATATAATCTACTATGGTCGCGACTGTGGAATGCCAGTTAATCTGGAAGACCTTGATGAGCTACCATATGTTTTAATTGTTACTTTATCTGCTGAAGAAATGCCAAACTTGTATAATTTAATCAGGCAAAAATATCAGACACTACAGCCTATTCAAGTTCAGCAGCAGATCATTTTGCGAGCCTAACACACAGCGTTGTAATAAGCCGCCAATAAATATCGATATTATTGGCGGCATTAAATATCATCATATATTTAAATTATAATCGTCAAATCTGATCACTTCCTCACCCAGCCAGCTGTTAAGTTCTTCAAATCGCTTTTGCAACGGCATCAGTTCGTTTCGCACAAACACGCGACTGGCCTTTTCAACGTCACCGAATCCGCCTGTGTTGTTCGGGATAATCCCCATCATCTGCGGCGGTACGCGGTGCGCGGCCATCATGTCGTCGCGGCTGACGTTCTTGATATTCAGGAACTCATCTTTGGCCGCCACCTCTGATAGCGGGATGATCTGAATCCCGTCCTTCTTCCCGTTCGGCGAGTACATGAACAGGTTGCGGAAGTTGCCCGGCCCCTTCGCGCTTTTCATCGCTTTACGGATATTGTCCACGTCCTCCTGATTCTGCGCCGCGTCGGTCATATACATGATAAAACCGGCGTGACTGCCGTTGAGGTAATACTTGCGGCGAAACAGCGTCGCCGACTCGTTAAGCAGCGTGGATGGAATGGCGGACAGGTATTCCGGCAGTCCGTAGATTTCCTGATTCAGGTCCGGCTCCATTAGGTGAAAGACGCTGCCGGTTGCGAACTGGTACGGCTGCGTGTTCAGGCCGTACTGCGCGAACCAGTAGGTGTCCAGGTCGGTGCCGCGACGGGTAAATTTTGCCAGCGCCGGCTCAAGCGACAGCACGCCGCCGAGACGGTTAGTGCGCTTCTCCAGGTAGGCATTACCGAACACCAGATAGTCCTGAATGAAGCGGCTGAATGCCTGCTGACTCAGTCGCGGATGAGGGATGAAGGTGCTGGTCAGAATGTTGCGCTTCACATTGATCGGCGAGCTGTGATGTACAGCGGCGCGGAACGTGCGCGCCAGCCCGTCAAAGCTCACCGGCGGTTCATACCAGCGATCGGTTATCACACACTCCACGTAATCCAGCAGCTCGCGGCGGTCCAGAACCGGTACCGGATCGCCAAAGGTGAACGCTTCCGCCGTGGTGCCGCCTGCCATATTATTTTGCTGCACGGGCTGGGTGCGCGTGCGGTTCCTGCGTTTACTCATTTAAAAAATCTCCATGATGTTTCGGCTGTTGGCGGATTCGCCCTGCAGCGGTTCGTTCGCCAGCGCGTGCATGGTTGCCCAGGCTAAATCCGCGTGGCTGGCTTCTTCGCTGCGGCTGGCTTCGTAAGTGGGGCGGTTGCCGCTGGCCGTGGTGGCGCGGCGGATTGCCATGAATGACTGCGCGATGTCGAGGTGGCCGGCGTCAAACTCCAGCCGGCCGCCGCTGATGATGTCGAACGCTTTCAGTACAAGGGCGTTTTTCACGTTCGGGTTGTAAACGAACTCTTTTACTGCGGGGAAAAACATCTTCACGTTCTCGTACACGCCGAGACCAACGCCGGTGGAGTCGATGCCGATATAGGTGACGTTATACTGCTGCGTCAGTTTTTTGATGGACTCCGCCTGCGCGCGGAAGTCCATTCCGCGCCACTGGTGGCGCTCCAGAATGCGGAACTTGCCGCCGGACACGGCTGGCGGCGCGATCACCACGCAGCCGGCGCTGTCGCCGTTCTGCGTGCCCTTTGCCGGGTCGTACCCGATCCACACCTCGCGCCAGCCAAACGGACGCAGCGCCAGCGCCTCAAAGTCGGACCACACCTCCCAGCTGTCCACCATGCACTTTTGCAGCAGCTGCAGCGGGAATACGGACGCCAGGTCGTCCACGAATTCGCACATCAGCAGGTTCTGGTATTCCGGCGGGCTGTACTCCAGCCGCAGCTGGTCGAGGTCGAACAGGTTACAGCCGCCGCGCACGGCGTCCTCTACCGTGACGATCTGGCGGAATTGGCCGTCGTCGCAGAAGCGGCCCGGCGACAGGCTCGCGTGGGTCAGGTCGATGTCCACGCGATCGGCTTTGGCGCGGCCCCGGTTAAATAGCGCGCCGGACCAGAACGGATAGGCGCTGTGCGTAAGGCTGGACGGCGTGGAAAAGTAGGTCTGGCGCCACTTCCTGTGCAGCGCCATGCCGGACGCCACCTTGCGCAGCTCCTGAAATTTCGGGATCCAGAAATATTCGTCCAGATACAGGTTGCCGTGGTAGCTCTGCGCGGTGCGGGCGTTGGTGCCGAGGAAGTACAGGCCCGCGCCGTTGGCGAGCGTCATCGGGTCGCCCTTCAGCTCTACGTCCACCTCTTTAGCGAACTCGATGATGTACTGTTTGAATACGTGCGCCTGCGCCTTACTGGCTGACAGGAAAATCTGGTTGCGCCCGGTGGTCAGCGCATCGATCAGCGCCTCGCGGGCAAAGTAGAAGGTGGCGCCGATCTGGCGCGACTTCAGCACGTTGCGGATGCGGTGCTTGTTGCCGGCGTCCCACCACTGGCGCTGGTAGCCGAACATTGAGCCGTGAAAAATCTCCTGCAGCTTCTCGATCTGCTCGTCGCTGAACAGGTTCTTTTCCGGCGGTTTTCGTGGCCCGCTGTTGCGGTTCGCCACTTTCGGGTTCAGGTCCGCTTCATTCCCGCCGTTGTTAAACTTGCCGATACGGGCGTGGCGCTCGGACTGGCGCGCCAGCAGGTCAATCTCCTTGTAGTCTTTCCCTTCTTTCGTCTCCTTCATGACCAGCTGGCAGTAGCGTGCGGCGGTGGTCAGCTGCATCTGATCGAGCGGGCCGTAGTCGCCCCACTTATCGCGCTTTTTCCAGCTGTGAACGGTTGCGGGTTTCTCTCCCAGCATTTCAGCAATGCGGGCGATACGGTATCCCTGAAAGTACAGGAGCATAGCCTGCCTGCGGGGATCGAGGTCTTCTGGGGCGAGTGTCGTTGTCATGGCCTCAAAATACGGCCCCGCCGGTGCCTTTTCCGCTGCCCCTCATTGTGTGGTGAGCCGCACAACGTCCCCGCGTTGTTTCGATACCCCTCCCGCCGCAAACATAAGGCTCTCAGACGTTTAAAACCAACGGAGCCTGGCTCATGACAGTGACTGCAAAGCGTTTTCGTATCGGGGTGGAAGGTGCCACCACGGACGGACGCGAAATTTCCCGTGAATGGCTGGTACAGATGGCCGCCAGTTACGATCCGGCGGTATACACCGCGAGTATCAATCTGGAGCACATCAAGGCGTATTCGCCGGACAACACCTTTAACCGCTACGGCACGGTGTCCGCGCTGGTTGCAGAAGAAATCAGCGCCGGGCAGCTGGCCGGGAAGATGGCGCTCTATGCCGACATCATGCCGACGGACTCACTGGTTGAACTGGTGAAAAAAGGACAGAAGCTTTTCACCTCTATGGAGGTCAGCACCAAGTTTGCCGACACCGGCAAGGCGTATCTGGTCGGCCTGGCCGCCACTGACGATCCGGCAAGCCTCGGCACCGAAATGCTGCAGTTCAGCGCAAAGGCGGCGCATAACCCGCTCGCAAACCGCAAGCAGCACCCTGACAACCTTTTTACCGCCGCGACCGAAACCGCGATCGAGCTGGAAGACGCGCCGGACGAAAAGCCCGCGCTGTTTGCCCGCGTCAAAGCCATGTTCAGCAAGCAGCAGCAGACCGATAGCGCGCGCTTTAACGACGTGCATCAGGCTGTGGAACTGATCGCCAGCGAACAGCAGGCATATGGCGTCCGCACCGATAAGACGCTGGGCGAGCAGGCGGAACGTCTGAGCCAGCTGGAAATCAGCCTGAACGAACAGCTGGAAGATTTGAAAGCACAGCGCGACGCGTTCAGCGAGCTGAAGCAGCAGCTGGAAAGCGAAGACGGGCGCAAAGATTTTCGCCCACGCACGCCGGGTGGCACTGCGCCAGCCGAACACCTGACCAATTGCTAAAGGAGCAGCAAACCCCCATGAAAAAGAATACCCGTTTTGCGTTTAACGCTTACCTGACGCAGCTGGCAAAACTCAACGGTGTGCCGGTCGAGGAGCTGTCGAGCAAATTTAATGTCGAGCCGTCTGTAGCGCAGACGCTGGAAGATACCATTCAGCAGTCAGCCGCCTTCCTGACGCTGATTAACGTGGTGCCAGTCACTGAACAGTCCGGCCAGCTGCTGGGGCTGGGCGTTGGCGGCTCCATTGCCGGCACCACTGATACCAGCACAAAAGACCGCGAGCCGGTCGATCCAACGGAAATGATCGGCACGGAATATAAGTGCGAGCAGACCAACTTTGATACCGCGCTGAACTACGCGAAGCTGGACATGTGGGCGAAGTTTCAGGACTTCCAGACCCGTATCCGCAACGCCATCGTGAAGCGGCAGGCGCTGGACCGAATCACCATCGGCTTTAACGGCGTTAAGCGCGCTAAAACCTCCAACCGCACCGAAAACCCCATGCTGCAGGACGTTAACAAAGGCTGGCTGCAGAAGCTGCGCGAAGACGCAGCGGATAACGTGATGGGCAGTATCACAAAGGACGGCGAAACAACCGCCGCGCCGGTGAAGGTCGGCAAGGGCGGCGTGTATCTCAACCTCGACGCGCTGGTGATGGACGCCGTAAACGAACTGATCGACCCGATTTTCCAGGACGACGACGGTCTTGTGGTGATCTGCGGACGCGAGCTGCTGTCCGATAAATATTTCCCGCTGGTAAACAACGAGCAGGACAACACCAACAAGCTTGCCGCCGATCTGATTATCAGCCAGAAACGCATGGGTGGCCTGCAGGCGGTGCGCGCGCCGTTCTTCCCGGCAAAAGCGGTGCTGATCACCCGCCTGGACAACCTGTCCATTTACTGGCAGGAGGAAACCCGCCGCCGCTCGGTTATCGATAACCCGAAACGCGACCGCATTGAGAACTTTGAATCAGTTAACGAGGCGTACGTGATTGAGGATATCCGTGGCCGGGCCGACGGGCGCGTATGAGTTTCACGCGAAAAGCGCCGACGGGCGGGTGCTGGACGTGTCCGCAACCAGCCCGGCGCCGGCGGAGGTGTTGATCACAGTGCTAAGCCGCGAGGACAACGGCACGGCAACAGCTGACTTACTGGCTACAGTGAACGCCGCGCTGAACGCCGAAAGCGTGCGTCCGGTGGCGGACCGCGTGACCACGCAGGCGGCAACCATTCACGATTACAGCGTTAAGGCGAAGCTGCACCTGTTCGACGGCGTGGCCGCCGGACCGTGCCTTGAGGCGGCAAACGAGAGGCTTGCCGCCTACCTTACCGAACAGAAAAAGCTGGGCCGCAGCGTGCGCCGGGAGTCTTACGGCGCGGTGCTGCGCGTGGCTGGCGTGGACTGGGTGGAAATGATCGAGCCGGCAGAGGACATCATTATGGACCGCACTCAGGCCGGCAACTGCACCGGCACCGACGTGTCAGTGGCCGTTGACGGGGTGGAGTCATGAGCAACAGCAGTCTGATGCCGCCCGGCTCGGCCACACTGGAGCGACGTCTGGCGGAGGCCTGCGCGGACATTTCCGGGCTGAACGTGCCGCTGCGCGAACTGTGGAATCCGCTCACCTGCCCGGTGAGTTTTCTTCCCTATCTTGCCTGGTCGTTTTCGGTGGACCGCTGGGACGAGGGCTGGGCGGAGAGCGTCAAGCGCAAGGTGGTGCAGGATGCTTTTTACATCCATCAGCACAAGGGAACCATCAGCGCGGTGCGCCGCGTGGTGGAGCCGTTCGGCTTCCTGATCCGCGTCATTGAGTGGTGGCAGAGCGACGACGCGCCCGGGACGTTTCGCCTTGATATCGGCGTGGAAGACCAGGGCATTACGGAAGAAACCTATCAGGAGCTGGAACGACTTATCAGCGACGCGAAGCCCTGCAGCCGCCATATGCTCGGCATGTCCATTAACCTGCAGAGCGCGGGCCGGTTCTGTACGGGCGCGGCCAGCTACGACGGCGACGATCTTACCGTTTACCCCTACACCCCCGACATTATCTCCGTCAGCGGCCCGGCGTATGCCGGCGCGGCGGTTCACGTAATTGACCTGCTGGAAGTGGGACCATGACACAGAAATTTTATGCAATTGTGACCAATCTCGGCGCGGCGAAGATTGCCAACGCCGTATCACTCGGCACCAAACTGAACATCACGCAGATGGCCGTCGGTGACGGCGGCGGCGCGCTGCCAGCCCCGAACGCCAGCCAGACAAAGCTGGTTAATGAGGTGCGCCGCGCGGCGCTTAACTCGCTGACCGTGGACGAGAACAACAGCAGCCAGATTATTGCCGAGCAGGTCATCCCGGAGACGGAAGGCGGATTCTGGATCAGGGAAATGGGCCTGTTTGACGCTGACGGCACGCTGATTGCGGTTTGCAACACGGCGGAAACCTATAAGCCGCAGCTGCAGGAGGGCAGCGGGCGCACGCAGCGCCTGCGCATGATGATCATTGTCAGCAGCACTGACGCGGTAACGCTTAAGGTAGACCCGGCTGTGGTACTGGCAACCCGGCAATATGTTGATAATGCCGTAATCGAGGTGAAGGCTTACGCTGATGGCGTGATGGAAAACCACGTCAAGAGCGCCAATCCGCATACTCAATACCCTTTAATCGGCAACGCGTTAAAAGAAATGGCCGATGCGGGGCTGCTGCCTGATGTTCTTAAAAACCTCGGTTTAACAGAAAAGTTTTCCGGCAGGTTTATTGACCGGAGATTTTTCACAACGCCGGGCAGCATCTCCTATAAGCCCACTAAGGGCACAAAGCGCATCAAGATTATCCTCACGGGCGGTGGCGCGCGTGGATACGGCTTTCTCGCATGGGGTTCAAACTTTACATCGCGTGGTGGAGGTGGCGGGGCCGGTGGCACAGTGATCGCCTGGCTAGACGTCGATGACACGAAAACGTATGCAGGGGTAGTTGGGCGCGGAGGTGACGACACGGTGACGCCGACCAGTTCCACATTCAACGCCGTTCTGACCGCTGGAAACGGGACATCTCCCTCAACAGGCAGCGATGGCGGCAAAGGCGGACTGGCAGTTGGCGGGGAGCTGAATATTCAGGGCGGTGATGGCAGTGATGCGCCTGGTCTGATTTCCGACACCACAAACGTTTACCGGGGTGGATCCGGGGATGGAGGTGTCAGCTACTGGGGAGGCGGCATCCGCTCAGGAGAAAAAGCAACTACGGGCCGTCAGGAAGGGTTCGGATCTGGTGGCGGTGGGGCAACCCGTTCAAACCCGTTTGTTGGTAATTTTGGCTGTCATGGCGTGATTTATCTTGAGGAGTACAGCTGATGAAAACGTATGCCCGCATTGAAGAGCAGCGCGTCGCGGAGATCGTTTCACTGGATGTTAAGCCGGAAAAGCTCTATCACCCTTCGCTGGTTTGGGTTGATATCAGCGCGCTTGAGACACCGCCGGACGTTAATTACCTCTATCGCGATGGCGTGTTCTCTGCGCCAGTGATTGAGGCTGAGGATCCCGTTTTCCTTGCTGCAAGCCGGCAGGCTGTTGAAATGGAAGAAGCCAGCCGGTTAATGGCACCATTGCAGGATGCGGTGGACATCGGCAAAGCAACGCAGGAGGAAATCGCCCGCCTCAATGAGTGGAAGGAATATCGCGTCATGCTGAACCGGATTGATACTACGAAAGCCCCGGATATTGACTGGCCTCAAAAGCCCGCCTGAGATAAAGCCCGCATTGCAGCGGGCTTGTTTGTTACTGGGGTTTAGGCGGCCAGGTGATGGCCGGCGCTTCCTCAACATTCACTGCCTGCACGTCCTGTATGTATTTCATCCATGCAACGAGTGACGCTTTATCCGTATCGGTGATCATCTCCAGACGCAGCTGTGTTTGCCATGCCTGCGTGATGGTATTCGCCTCAGAAATCAACGCGGCCTGCCGTTCTCCGGCCTCCCTGATAACAGCCGCTTTCTCTGCCGCAAGGTCTGTTACCCATTTTTCGCCATCCCATTTATCCCAGGCTGTTGCCGGTTCCAGCAGGGTGATTCCTGCCGGATAGTCACCTAACGCATCAATCAGGATTGCCGTACCGTCAGTGATGGAATAAACCGTTTCGCCGCGATGGTCGGCAACAACCTGCCAGTTGCCATCATGGTTAACAGGCACAAACCCGGCCTCAGTAGCAGGCGGCGCGATGATGCATGCGCTAGCGGGCAGTCCCACACCCTGCGCCAGAAACTCATCACTGGAGCCGGTAAACTCGCCACTCACCGCGTCGAAATTATAGATCGTCAATGTGCCGGCCGTTTTTGCCAGTCCATTATTATCAAGCGTGACCTTAGCCATTATGCAGCCCTCACGATGTAATTAAATGCCACATTTCGTGGGCGATTTTCAGCGGCAGTTGGAACCTGTCTGGATACATCCATAGCAGAAGTCATACCGTTCTGGCTTCCACTCTGCGGTGTCAGTACTGTTCCCGCAGCCAGTGCCACATCGAAGAAAACACCTGATGATGAACCACGATAAGCGTAATAATTCGAGCCCATTACCTGTCCAGTAATATTACGTATGGCATCGCCCTGGGCAGAGAGAATGGCACGACCTGTATCGACACCGCGTGCATCATCCCATCCGCGAATAAATTCACCACGCAGATCCGCGAGCTTCAGCCCCGGATAAGCCAGCGCGAGTTTCGGGTAAAGCGTGTCGCTGAAACTGGCCCCGTTACTTTTCAGAAAGACCATGCCGGCCATTGAAGGAAACAGCTCATTGGGCATTTTGGCGTGCGGCCACGGGAACGGCGATCCGATAACGGGTGCGCCTTCGCCCAAACCGAGGTTTAAGCGAATCAATGGCCTGGCCCCGTGATGGCCCGGACTGGCACACTCACGACCATTTGCGGAGATTGCAGCGTGCTGATTGGCTACATCAGGGTGTCAACAAATGACCAGAACACGGATTTACAGCGGATTGCGCTTCAGAGCGCAGATTGTGAGCTGATTTTCGAGGACAGGATCAGCGGAAAAACCCGTGATCGCCCCGGACTGAAAAAGGCGCTGCGTTGCCTGCAGGCCGGGGACACGCTGGTTGTCTGGAAGCTGGACAGGCTCGGGCGCAGCATGCGTCATCTGGTAATGCTGACGGAAGAACTGCGTGAACGCGGCGTTAATTTCCGCAGCCTGACCGACAGCATTGATACCAGCACGGCGATGGGGCGCTTTTTCTTTCACGTGATGGGGGCGCTTGCGGAAATGGAACGCGAGCTGATCGTAGAGCGAACCCGCGCTGGGCTGGCAGCTGCGCGGGAAAAAGGGCGCGTTGGGGGCCGCCGGCGGGTGATGACAGCGGACGTGACAGCCAGGGCTGAGCGGATGCTGGTTCAGGGGGCAACAATGCTGCAGGTTTCACTGGTGCTGGAAGTGTCAGTCAAAACACTATACCGCTATATTCCGGCGGCAAGACTAAGAGAGCTTAAGGACGAAAGCATTACAGATAAAAAAACGCCGCAACCTGACCAGGTATGTCGGGCGGAAAAATAAAGAAGTGAAATTCGCGACAGGATAAATCGCTGTGAGAGAATACCATTACTGCACAAATGGATAATGATTTGTTTGAATCGCGAAGATAAAGAACTTAACTGTCAGTAATGTGATTATTTCAGGGGCAAAAAAAACCGCGCTGGAGGGCGCGGCAGCAAACTAAAATGAAAACACAATTTCTTATTCAGGTAGATAAATATAACCGGTTTAACGGCATCGTCAAGGTGATGCAATGTTTTGAGAGGGTACACTACGCAGGATATCGGGTTACGGCAGGTGAGATGTTTCGCTGACAAATACCCCATTGCATGATTTGCGGGCGAGCTGATATGACAAGACTAAACACTGTCGAACTGATTTACTGGGCAAAAAAAACCGCGCCAGCGCGCGGATAAAATGGGGTAACGAAAACGTCGATCTTATTAGAATGCCCTATCAAGGCTAGTTTGTAGACTGGAAGCGTCAAGGGAAGCGGTTGCTGTCCTTTCGCGGCCTTCCAGGACGAAATGGCCGTGACTCACCGGCGGCACGCTGCTTTTCCTGCTCAATCCCTTTATCGTGTTTCTCAAGTAATTCCCGGCCCTGCTTCGTCAGCCTGTAGCGTTCCTTTTCCCTGAGCCACTCCTCACCGTGAAAATATTCAGCGAGGCCCATTGCCACCAGTTCTTCCCGAATAACAGGCCTGATACGCGCGGGAACCGAGCCTCTTTCCTGCAGTAGGGACAACAGGCGGTAATGTTTCGGGGCCAGTTTCATCGTTATTCTCCCGTTTAACATTTCCCTCATAGTTAAAGTATTGAAGAGGGTTATCAATCGGATTCAGGGGGAATAATCCCTGAATCGGTCCATTCTTAATTTGTACCAGCGGGTACGGCAGTTACTCCGGAGTCGCGGATAATTGTGTGAGCCCTCACACAACACTACTCAGATGCGCCATCTGCAATGAGGCACGACCATAGCGGAACCCCTTAACAGGAGAACCGCCACATGGCACAGGATTATCATCACGGCGTGCGCGTTGAGGAAATCAACGAGGGCATGGCCATCGCTTTACCTTGGCTGACCGCGACGCCTACACCGGCGTGATCGCCAGCTGGCTGCACACCCGCGAGCCGGAAAAAAAGCCGGAAGCGAAGGTGAAGCGCCGGCGCAAAGCCACGGCCAGAAAAAAGGAGCCGGAAGCGAAGCAGGGGGATTATCTGATCGGAACGGATGAAAACGTGCTGGTGCTGAGCCGGACCTATGCCAACCGGAGCAACGCAGAGCGCGCCGCCAAAATGCAGTGGGAACGGCTGCAGCGTGGCGTGGCGTCTTTCTCGCTGCAGCTGGCGCGGGGGCGCGCAGATCTCTACACAGAAATGCCGGTGAAAGTCAGTGGGTTTAAGCAGGCTATCGATACGGCTGAATGGATTATCACGACCCTGACGCATAGCCTGAGTACAGACAGCGGGTATACAACCAGTATCGAATTGGAAGTGAAAATTGAATCATTAGATATGGGATGATAAGTATCTCAAATGGGTTTTTGCGTGTATGATTCATCCAAAATGAGGTTGTGTGAGGTGTATATAAATGATGAATTGTCCTCTGTGCGGGAACGCGGCCCACACAAGAAGTAGTTTCCAGGTCTCAAAAACCACTAAAGAGCGATACAACCAGTGCCAGAACATAAACTGCAGCTGCACGTTCAAATCCCATGAAACTGTCTCAGAGATTATCATGAGTCCCGGCAAGGTAAAGCCGGTACCACCGCACCCCGACAGAAATCAGCAGGGCGGTTTATGGCTGTAAGATATGGGCCCGCATTGTCGGGCCTATAATTTAATAATTCGAGCTTCAATAAATGCTTTAGTTTCATCAGAATTCAATTGCCCCACCTGTTTGCATTCCTTCCCCCTCCTTTGAACTCAAAACCCTGATCTTGTCTCGAATTCCAGATACGCATAGACGTTATAGTTTTTTCGTCCCACGGATGAAGGAATATGGTGTCACAGATGCTCGAGAAAAAACGAAGGGCTGTTTCGTTGTTAACTTCGGGTTTTGTTATGCTGAGTACAAGGATGCCATTTCGCAGAACGTAGTTATCATATTGGAAAGTTTTGAGTGTCTTTTCTACGTAGTCAGGTATTGGAGATGCTAATGCGCTTAGCGCTGGCAACATAATCAGCGCCAGTAGAAGTCTTTTCATGATCGCACCTTTATGTGGAGATTAGCCGGAAACTCTGCTGCCATTTTGCTGCCAACGACTCATAGAACAAATAAAAAAACCACCATGGAAGGTGGTTTAACTTGCTGATTTTAAAGCTAAAATTTGGTGGCCCCTGCTGGGTTTGAACCAGCGACCAAGCGATTATGAGTCGCCTGCTCTAACCACTGAGCTAAGGGGCCAGCGGAGCGGGGATTATAAAGTATCTCGGTGGGGCGATCCAGCGTTGCGCAATCGGTTGGTGAAAATTCCCGCAATCACTGAGTCCTTGATCTCACAGCAAAAAATCCCGCAACCCTGACAGATGCGCGCAATAAGCGCCCACTGCTGTCGCGTTTTTGAGACAAGGCTTGCTGCTGCCTTGTCTCAGGATGCGCAGGTTCAGCGATAGCGCGTGGCGGGCTTATTCAGCGAGACAAACGGCAGGATGGCGCCGCGCGCCTGCTCAAAGCTTTGCCACAGGCCCATATCTTCTACCGAAGGGATAGTGATCGCTTCGCCGTCATCAAGACCGCGCAGCGCGGCGGCGACTAAATCGTCTACCTCCATCACCATCTCTGCCGGCAGGTCATCCACCGAGCGCCCGGTGCGCTGAAAGATCTCGGTGCGCGTCAGGCCCGGCAGCAGTGCCTGCACGCGTACGTTATGGCCCGCCAGCTCACGCTGCATATTCCGCGTCAGCGAGAGCACAAAAGCTTTCGTCGCATTGTAGGCCCCGTTTGCCTGCTCGTTAACCAGCGCCAGTACCGACGCCACGTTCACGATGGTGCCCGCGTTGCGGCTGCGGAAAACCTGCGCAGCCGTGTGAGAGAGCTGCGTCAGCGCCACCACATTCAGTGCCAGCATGGTTTGCGTCTGGTCGATGCTGGCGTCGATAAACTCGCCTTCCACCGTCATGCCCGCATTGTTGATCAGCGTAGTAATACGCGTATTGTTCCGCAGCTCGCTATCAATACGCGCCAGATCCTCATGGCGCGTCAGATCTGCAGCCAGCACGCTGACTTCAACGCCGTGCGCCTCACGCAGCGACTGCGCCAGTGCGCTCAGACGTGCAGCATCGCGCGCCACCAGAATCAGGTCGTTGCCGCGTGCGGCCAGCTGTTTAGCGTAAGTTGCGCCGATACCGCTGGAGGCGCCGGTGATTAAAGCCAGTTGGTGTGACATGGAAAAGCCCTCTGTATGATGGTCGTCATATTGGTGCTGATAATATGACGACCATCATATCCATCGTCAAGCTGGAATATGACGATCGTAATAATTACACTGATTGCCATTAACGATGAGCAGGGTAACAACCGATGGAAAAGCTAAGCCATAAGGCGCGCACGCGGCAGCGCATTCTGGAAGAAGCGGCGGTAGTGATGCGCGAATGCGGCACCGAAGGCATTGGCGTGGCAGCGCTGATGAAGCGCGTTGGCCTGACGCACGGTGGGTTTTATGCGCACTTTGCCTCGCGTGAAGCGCTGGTCGAAGCGGTGATTAGCGAGATGTTTGCCGACTCGGCGCAGCGTTTTGCCGCCGTGCTGGCGATTGAGGATCCGGCCGAACGGCTGAACCAGTGGATCGACCGCTATCTGTCGGACCAGCACTGTGGCGCGCCGGGCGAGGGCTGCCCGATACCGGCGCTGGTCAGCGAAGTGGCGCATTTACCGCCGGATGCGCGGGCGCTGTTTTCAGCGAAGCGCGAAGCGGTGCGGCGTCAGCTGGTACAGGCGCTGCAGCAGCTGGGACATGCGCAGGCGGAGAGCATCGCCAGCAGCATGCAGGCCGAAATGGTCGGTGCGCTGGCGCTGGCGCGCGCCTGTACTGACGAGGCGGAAGCGCGCCAGATGCTGGAGGTGACGCGTCAGGCAGTCAAACTGCGCGCCGGGCTGGTGACAGCATGAGCGATCACGACATCCGCGACATCATCGCGCCCGATTTGCAGGTGCTGTTTTGCGGCATCAATCCGGGCAAATCCTCGGCGCATACCGGCTTTCACTTTGCGCATCCCGGCAACCGCTTCTGGAAGGTGATTCATCAGGCCGGATTTACCCGCGAGCAGTTGCTGCCGGAGCAGGAACAGCGGCTGCTGGAGACCGGCTGCGGAATCACCATGCTGGTTGAGCGCCCCACCATTCAGGCCAGCGAGCTGGCGGGCGCGGAGCTGCGTGACGGCGGCGCGCGTCTGCAGGAAAAGGTGCTGCGCTATCAGCCGCGCGCGCTGGCGGTGCTGGGTAAGGATGCGTTTCAGAAGGCATTTCGTCAGCGCAACGTGGCGTGGGGCGAGCAGCCGCAGTTGCTGGGCGAAACCCGCTTATGGGTGCTACCTAATCCCAGCGGATTAAACCGCGCTTCGCTGGAGGAGATGGTCGCCGCTTATCGCCAGCTTCATGATTGGTTACAGAATAAGGCGTGAGCTGGCTCTGTTTCATCAGGTAATAACGTTGTTCATCGTTTTGTTTCTGGCTAAACCGGATGCTCCACGCAAAAAAAGGAGCAGGGAGATGAAGCAACGCACCATGGTTCTGGCGGCACTGCTGCTGGCGGCGCAACCGGGCGTCCAGGCCGCAACGCTGAAGGTATTCAGTTCCGGCGGTATGTACCCGGTGATTGAAAGCCTGAAGCAGGATTATCAGCAGCAGAGCGGTGACAGCATTGAGCTGGAAGCGGCGCCGTCGATGGGTGATACGCCACAGGCGATTCCGAATCGCCTCAAACGCCATGAAAGCGCGGATGTGCTGGTGATGGTGGATTACGCCATCAAGCCGCTGGAGCAGGCGAAATGGGTGGATAGCGCCAGCCATCAGGTGCTGGCGCACTCTTACATCGCCATGGCGGTGAAGCAGGGCACCACGCCGCCGGATATCAGTACCGTCGCGAAGTTCAAACAGGTGCTGACCTCTGCCTCAAGTATCGCTGTGTCTGACAGCGCCAGCGGCAAGTATATTCAGAGCAAGATGCTGGATAAGCTGCAACTGGGCCCGAAAACGGCGGCGAAAATCACCGTGATTCCGGCCACGCCGGTGGGTGAGGCGGTCGCGCAGGGCAAAGCCGAGCTGGGCTTCCAGCAGAACAGCGAGCTGAAGGCGGTGAAAGGCATTACTATCGTGGGACTGATTCCGCCGGCGGCACAGCAGGATACGCTGTACGGTGCGGTGATCACGCGCAGCAGCCAGCAGCAGGCCGCGGCGAAGTTCGTGAAATACCTGCAGAGCGACAAGGCGCGCAGCGTGATGCAGGAGAAAGGGCTGACGCCATACTGAAGACAATAAAAAACCCCGGCTAGCCGGGGTTTTTACTGACCAGGACGATTAATCGTCGAGGAAGCTACGCAGCACTTCCGAGCGGCTCGGATGGCGCAGTTTACGCAGCGCTTTGGCTTCAATCTGACGGATACGCTCACGCGTTACGTCAAACTGTTTGCCCACCTCTTCCAGCGTGTGGTCGGTGTTCATATCGATACCGAAACGCATACGCAGGACTTTGGCTTCACGCGCGGTCAGGCCAGCCAGCACATCGTGGGTGGCAGAACGCAGGCTTTCCGAGGTCGCGGAATCCAGCGGCAGCTCCAGCGTAGTGTCTTCGATAAAGTCGCCCAGATGCGAATCTTCATCATCACCAATCGGCGTCTCCATGGAGATCGGCTCTTTAGCGATTTTCAGCACCTTACGGATTTTATCTTCCGGCATCAGCATGCGCTCAGCCAGCTCTTCCGGCGTTGGCTCGCGGCCCATCTCCTGCAGCATCTGGCGCGAAATACGGTTGAGTTTGTTAATGGTCTCAATCATATGCACCGGAATACGGATGGTACGCGCCTGGTCGGCGATGGAACGGGTGATAGCCTGACGGATCCACCAGGTGGCGTAAGTTGAGAACTTATAGCCACGGCGATATTCAAACTTATCCACCGCTTTCATCAGACCGATGTTGCCTTCCTGAATCAGGTCGAGGAACTGCAGGCCACGGTTGGTGTACTTCTTGGCGATGGAGATCACCAGACGCAGGTTAGCCTCAACCATCTCTTTCTTCGCACGACGCGCTTTGGCTTCGCCGATCGACATCCGACGGTTGATGTCTTTCACCTGCTCAATGGTCAGGCCGGTCTCTTCTTCGATCTGCAGCAGTTTCTGCAGCGAACGCATGACATCTTCTTCCACTTCCTGCAGTTTTTCTGACCACGGCTTATTCATGGCCAGTGCCGCTTTGAACCAGCTCTCACTGGTTTCATTACCGGTAAACAGGGTGATGAAGTTTTTCTTCGGCATTTTGCACAGTTCAACACACAGCTTCATGATCAGGCGCTCTTGCGTGCGCACGCGCTCCATCATTTCACGCATGTTGTTCACCAGGTAATCGAACTGCTTCGGTACCAGGCGGAACTGTTTGAACACTTCAGAGAGATTATTAATCTCGGCCACGGCGTCCGCATGGCTGCGGCCTTTGGCTTTGATCACGTTGCGCGTAGTTTCGTACTGCGTACGCAGGTCGTTAAACTTCTCGCGCGCCAGTTCCGGATCGATAGAGTTATCGTCGTCGGAGCTGTCGTCGTCGCTCTCTTCGTCTTCCTCTTCGTCGTCGTCGCGGTCTTCTTCTGACAGCTCAGAACCGACGTGGGTCGCGGTTGGCGCCAGATCTTCCTCGGCGTTCGGATCGACGAAACCGGTGATCAGGTCAGACAGGCGTGACTCGCCCGCTTCAACGCGATCGTACTGATCGAGCAGGTAGGTGATTGCTTCCGGGTATTCGGCGACAGAGCATTGCACCTGGTTGATACCGTCTTCGATACGCTTGGCGATGTCGATTTCGCCTTCACGCGTCAGCAGTTCAACGGTACCCATTTCACGCATGTACATGCGTACCGGGTCGGTGGTACGGCCAATTTCAGATTCAACGCTGGATAATACCTGAGCGGCAGCTTCCGCGGCATCTTCGTCAGTATCGGTGCTGTTTTCATTCAGCATCAGATCATCGGCATCAGGGGCTTCTTCCACCACCTGAATACCCATATCGTTGATCATTTGGATGATGTCTTCGATCTGATCGGAGTCGACGATATCTTCCGGCAGATGGTCATTGACCTCAGCATAGGTCAGATAGCCCTGCTCCTTACCACGGGTGACAAGCAGCTTAAGCTGTGACTGCGGGTTTTGCTCCATAAGACGGTATCCACACTTCTGTTAATTAGATTGGTGTCGGTCGGCAGCGAGCCAACTATAACAGTGAAGGCGTTGTATTTTTGCCGCTGCCTTCAACGCGGCCAGGGCTTTGGCCCATCGTAAATCGGCACTTAAGCCGCTTAATATTCTGTCCGGCGCTAACTTACTTGCCATTTTCAATGCTGGCAGTGCTTCCAATCCTCACGTACGCCAGTACGCTCCGGTTGCTGCGCGCTGGCAGCCTTGAAACTGACAGCGACGTTAACGCCTCTGGTATTTATGCATTGCTTCCGGCTTCGCTTACAGCGTCCATAAACCAGAAACATCAGGCAAGAACGGCGGCGTTATCAGCCTTCATCATTCTGACCCGGTAAAATCTTATTTTTTGGCTAATGCCTGGCTTAATGCCCAGAATTCACGGCGTTCGGCGGCGCTCAGGCCTTCCGTCCGGTCGCGCGCAATCAGTGCTTCGAGGCGCTGCTCCAGCGCAGCATCATAGATGCTTGCCAGCGAGTCCTGGAACACTTCTTCCGCTTCGTCATCTACGATCATGTGGTTCCAGGTGGCCAGTGTTTCAAGGGGCTGGCTAAATTCTGTCCCGCGATATAACTCTAGTAGCTGTCCGGTGGTCAGGCCAGGATTCTCAGTACAACGGCGGACTAACTCCACAAACAGCGGCAATCCCGCTAATTTAGACTGCTCCAGCCCGTCCAGCGCAGGCACGATGGCGGCAAATTGCGGATTCTGCACCAGCAACGCAATCAGCACGCGCATGGTGGTGCGTTTCATCGGCGGCGCCACCGGCGCGGTACCGCTTTCCGCCTGCTTCGGCATCAGCTTGTCTAACTGGTTATCGTCCAGAATGCCGAGTTTATTACCCAGCGTCTGACGCATATAAATCCGCAGCGTTTCACCCGGAATCTGGCTGATCAGCGGCAGCGCCAGCGTCGCCAGCTTGGTACGGCCGTCGCGCGTACTCAGATCCACCTGCGGCATCAGGCTGTCGAACAGAAACGTGGAGAGCGGCATAGCCTGCTCCATCCGTGCTTCGAACGCTGCTTTGCCCTCTTTACGCACCAGGGTATCCGGGTCTTCGCCGTCGGGCAAAAACATAAAGCGTAGCTGACGACCGTCATTCATGTAAGGCAATGCGGTTTCCAGTGCACGCCATGCGGCTTCACGACCGGCGCGGTCGCCGTCGTAGCAGCAGATCACGTTATCGGTCGAGCGGAACAAAAGCTGGATATGTTCCGCTGTGGTCGAGGTGCCCAGCGAGGCGACAGCATAATCAATGCCGAACTGCGCCAGCGCAACCACGTCCATATAGCCTTCCACCACCAGCAGACGTGCCGGTTGCGGATGATTTTTTTGCGCTTCATACAGGCCGTATAACTGGCGGCCTTTATGGAAAATCGGTGTTTCCGGTGAGTTCAGGTACTTGGGCGTATCGTTGCCCAGCACGCGGCCACCAAAACCAATCACGCGTCCGCGCTTGTCGCGAATCGGAAACATCACGCGATCGCGGAAACGATCGTAGGTACGACCGCTGTCATTGCTGACCAGCATGCCCGCTTCCATCAGCGATTCACGATCTTCTTTCTGCTGACCGAAACGCTTCAGCACGTTGTCCCAGCCGGCTGGCGCATAGCCAATAGCAAAGTGATCGATCACCTGCTGGCTCAGCCCGCGTGTGGCGAGATACTGTTGTGCTGATTTCGCCTGCGGATTGCGCAGGCTCTGCTGATAAAAGCTGTCTAAACCTTCCAGCAGCTGATACAGGCTCTGGCGCTGGTGACGCTCCATCGGGCTCGGACCGTTGCCCGCTTCGTACGGCACTTCTAAGCCGTGCTGCGTGGCAAGCTCCTCAACGCTTTCGACGAAATCCAGGCGATCGTGATTCATCAGGAAGTCGATGGCGTTGCCTTTGGCACCACAGCCAAAGCAGTAGTAGAACTGCTTTTCACCGCTTACGGTGAAAGAGGGGGTTTTTTCGTTATGGAAAGGACAGCACGCGTGATAGTTCTTACCCTGCTTTTTCAGCTTAACGCGGGCATCGATAAGATCCACGATGTCCGTGCGGGCAAGTAAATCATTGATAAATACGCGTGGAATTCGTCCAGCCATAAGCCCCGGTTTTTCAGCTCATAAACGGCAACAAGCCGCGCTTCCTTTCGGAAAGCACGGCCTCTTACTTGACTCTGTCTGCGTTTAACACGCGGCGGAAGCGAACTTCCGAAAAGAAATTAGTACAGACGAGTGCGGCGTGCGTTTTCGCGAGCCAGTTTCTTGGCGTGACGCTTAACAGCAGACGCTTTAGCGCGCTTACGTTCAGTCGTTGGTTTTTCATAGAACTCACGACGACGAACTTCAGCCAGAACGCCTGCTTTCTCGCAGGAACGCTTGAAGCGACGCAGTGCTACGTCGAATGGCTCGTTTTCACGTACTTTAATTACCGGCATGTAACTCTCACCTCGATAAAATTCGGTTTTTGCTGCTGACTGCGGCGCCAGCACTTTTCAAAATGGTGCAGCATTTTACTCCAGGCGCGGCTGGCTTGTAAAGCACCATGGACAATTTAGAACCAACAGGAGCGTTTGCCTGTGCGGCTGCCGGTTTTTTCAGGCCGTGGAGTATAGCGCACTCTTTGCGCGACAGAAAAACACTTTTTCACGTGCGGAAGGGCGCAGGCGTCAGCCGGCCTGTGCTACACTGCGCGCCGCAAGAAGAGGGTGATAAAGCTATGCGAGTTCTGGGTATTGAAACGTCCTGCGATGAAACCGGCATCGCGATTTATGACGATGCGTCCGGTCTGCTGGCGAATCAATTATATAGCCAGGTGAAATTACATGCCGATTACGGTGGCGTGGTGCCGGAACTGGCCTCGCGCGATCACGTGCGGAAAACCGTGCCGCTGATCCAGGCCGCGCTGAAACAGGCGGGCTTACAGGCCGGAGAGATTGACGCCGTGGCGTACACCGCCGGTCCCGGCCTGGTCGGTGCGCTGCTGGTTGGCGCCACCATTGGTCGCGCGCTGGCGTTCGCCTGGAACGTGCCGGCGGTGCCGGTGCATCACATGGAAGGCCATCTGCTGGCGCCGATGCTGGAAGACAACCCACCGGCATTCCCGTTCGTGGCACTGCTGGTCTCCGGCGGCCACACGCAGCTTATCAGCGTCACCGGCATTGGTGAATATACGCTGCTGGGTGAATCGATTGACGATGCCGCCGGGGAAGCGTTCGATAAAACCGCCAAGCTGCTGGGGCTGGATTATCCGGGCGGCCCGATGCTGTCGCGCATGGCACAGCAGGGCACGCCGGATCGCTTTAAGTTCCCGCGTCCGATGACCGATCGTCCGGGGCTGGACTTCAGCTTCTCCGGCCTGAAAACCTTCGCGGCGAATACCATTCGCGAACACGACGGTGATGAACAGGCGCGTGCCGATATCGCCCGCGCCTTTGAAGATGCGGTAGTGGATACGCTGATGATCAAATGCAAGCGTGCGCTGGAGCAGACCGGCTTCAAACGCCTGGTGATTGCCGGCGGCGTGAGCGCCAACCGCACGCTGCGCGAACGCATGGCAACCATGATGAGCGCGCGCGGCGGCGAGGTGTTTTATGCCCGTCCGGAGTTCTGCACCGACAACGGCGCGATGATTGCCTATGCCGGCATGGTGCGGCTGAAAGGCGGCACGCGCGGTGAGCTGGGCGTCAGCGTGCGGCCACGCTGGCCGCTGGCGGAATTACCGGCCATCTGATGATAAAAAACCGGCTGCGCGCCGGTTTTTTTATTTCTTCTTTTTACGCTTCCACACGCGGTTTTCCTGACCGCGCCACAGGCGCTGAATATTGTCGTGATGGCGCAGCAAAATCAGGCATGACAGCATCGACACCGGGAAGGTGAACTGCGGCTTAAACCACCAGACATAAAACGGGGCAATTAACGCGCTGACGATCGCGCCCAGCGATGAGTAGCCGCTGAGCAGCACCGTCAGCAGCCAGGTGCCGGTCATCAGGCCGGTCAAATCCCAGCCAATCGGCGCGATGGCCCCAAACGCGGTGGCCACACCTTTGCCGCCGCGAAAGCGGAAAAACACCGGATAGATATGGCCGAGGCAGGCGGCGATGGCCGTGAGACCAAGATACATCGGCGTGACGTGCAGCCACCAGGCGATCCATACCGGCACCATTCCCTTCGCCACGTCGAAAATCAGTACCGCAGCAGCGGCGGCTTTACCGCCAATACGTAACACGTTGGTGGCGCCTGGATTGCCAGAGCCTGCGCTGCGGGGATCGGGTAAACCAGCGAGTTTACAAACCAGGATCGCACTGGAAATCGAGCCGCAAAGATACGCGAAAATAATCATACCAAGCGCGATAGCACTCATAGCTTCGTACCGTTCCTTTTGGGTCGTTTTGTTCTCGATAAGCGTGGATAATACGCATAATCCGCCGGAAGTGGTATCCGGCTAAGCCAAAAACAGAGAGTGACATCATGGATATCGTATTTATAGAACAACTCACCGTGTTCACCACCATTGGCGTTTACGACTGGGAACAGGGCATGCAGCAGAAGCTGGTGCTCGATGTCGAAATGGCGTGGGACAACCGTCAGGCGGCGGTGAGCGACGATGTGAACCACTGTCTGAGCTACGCCGATGTCACCGAAGCGATCCTCAGTCATCTGCAGGGGCAGCGTTTTGCGCTGGTCGAACGGGTGGCGGAAGAAATCGCCGATCTGTTGATGAATCGTTTCAAAACGCCTGGCGTACGCGTGAAGGTAGGTAAACCGGGGGCTGTCGCCCAGGCGGCGAGCGTGGGCGTGAGAATTGAGCGCGGGACTATTCCTAAATAAATCCTGCGTGATTGCCATCACAATGAAACCAAACCAAATTATGGTGTGTCTCAGTGGAGGCCGCTGCGCTGATGAAGGGGAAGTGACCGAAATCCTTAAGGTTTCCTTCAGCAAGGTGCAGGCATAATTTCAGGCGGTAGCGGTGCGCGACCGCCTTTTTACTGTTTAAAACGGATAGAGGGTAAAATTTGATGGCAGACATTCATCAGCTATGGGTAGCTGCAATCCTGGGGGTTGTGGAAGGCCTTACGGAGTTCCTGCCGGTCTCATCCACAGGCCACATGATTATTGTTGGCCATTTGCTGGGGTTCGAGGGTGAGAAGGCGGAAACCTTTGAAGTGGTGATCCAGCTGGGCTCAATCCTCGCCGTAGTCGTGATGTTCTGGCGCCGGCTGTTTGGCCTGATCGGCATTCACTTCGGCCAGGAGCGCCACGAAGGCGTCGGCAGCGGAAAACTGACGCTGATTCACATCCTGCTGGGTATGGTGCCGGCGGTGGTGATTGGCCTGGTGCTGCATGACCAGATTAAAACCCTGTTTAACCCGATCAACGTAATGTACGCGCTGGTGGTGGGCGGCGTGCTGCTGCTGGCGGCGGAATATCTCAAGCCAAAGCAGCCGAAAGCGGTGGGCATTGATGACATCACCTATCGCCAGGCGTTTATGATTGGCTGCTTCCAGTGTCTGGCGCTGTGGCCGGGCTTCTCGCGTTCCGGTGCCACCATCTCCGGCGGTATGCTGATGGGCGTCAGCCGCTATGCGGCGTCCGAGTTTTCCTTCATCCTCGCGGTACCGATGATGATCGGTGCTACCGGACTCGATCTCTACAAGAGCATGGGCTTCCTGACGATGCAGGATTTCCCGATGTTTGCCGTGGGCTTCGTGACCGCCTTTATTGTCGCGCTGCTGGCGATCAAAGTGTTCCTTGAGCTGATCAAACGTATCTCGTTTGTGTCGTTTGCCATCTACCGCTTTATCGTCGCGGCAGCGGTTTACGCCATCTTTATGTAATGCGCGAGGCGCGGCCGGTTACGCTGGCCGCGCGTCGATTAACCCTTCCTGCAACGCCAGCACGCGCCGACGCGTCAGCTCTTCCCGCACCGCCGCGCCTGTGAAACCGGCCTCGACCACCGCTTTGGTGGGCACCGCCTGCGCCAGCGCAAACGCGCGCCGCAGATAATCGCCCTGCGGATAAGCCATGCTCTCCAGCGTCGTACGCCCGCGTGCATCGGCTTCGCTGGTCAATGCCATCTTTTCCACGCGATCGGGCTTGCGCCAGGCGTCGATGCGGTCAAACAGCGCCACCAGCGCGTCAGCCGGCTGGCGTTCAATGGTGTGCACCACATCGTGAAACTCCGTCACCACCAGGGCCAGGTCGCGCACCTGATTCGGCACACGCAGCCGCTGGCACAGCGCTTCAACAATCGGTACACCGGCCGGGCCGTGGCCATGATGGCTCGGCCACTTCTCTGGTGGCGTCAGCGCTTTACCCACATCGTGGAACAGCGTGGCGAAACGCACGTCAAGCTGGTCGGAGAGCGCTGCGGCCATGGTCAGCGTCATCAGCGCGTGGACGCCGGTATCGATCTCCGGATGCCACTTAACGGGGGCCGGAATGCCGTACAGGTTGTCGATTTCCGGGAACAGCACCTGCAATGCATCGCAGTCGCGCAGCAGCTGGAAATAGACCTGTGGATTGCGCGTCAGCAGCGCTTTTTCCGTCTCTTTCCACACCCGCTCTGCGGTGAGGTGCGCCAGTTCACCGCTGTGCGCCATCTCGCGCATCAGCGCCTGGGTTTCAGGTGCCACGCGGAAATTGAGATGGGCGAAACGGGCAGCAAAACGCGCCACGCGCAGCACGCGCAGCGGATCTTCATTAAAGGCTGCCGACACGTGACGCAGGGTGCGCTGCTGCAAATCCTGCTGGCCATGATAAGGGTCGATCAGCGTGCCGTCAGCGGCCTGCGCGATGGCATTGATGGTCAGATCGCGACGCTGTAAATCCTGCTCCAGCGTCACGTCCGGCGCGAACTGGGTCACGAAGCCGGTATAACCGTTGCCGCTTTTGCGTTCGGTGCGCGCCAGCGCATACTCTTCGCGGCTTTCAGGATGTAAAAAAACCGGAAAATCCCGGCCCACCTGCTGATAGCCCTGCGCCAGCATGCTGTCGGGCGTTGCGCCCACCACCACCCAATCTCTATCTTTTACCGGCAAACGCAGTAAGGCATCACGCACTGCGCCACCGACCAGAAACGTCTTCACTCAACCACTCCAGAGGCAATCCACTTTTGCGTGCCGCGCACGCTTGTTACGTTATTGTTGCATACTTTGGCGAAAAAGCGGGCATGCCAAAAGGGGCATCTTACGATCCCCTCCAGGCAAACCACAAATGGCGTGGCGGCTTTAATTCATCCAGCGATCGTTTTTCTTGCGGCGCGGCACCATGTGCGGCAGCAGCAGACCGAGCAGCAGACCGACGCCGAGCACGCCGCCGCCATACATAAACCACTGCATGATGATGGTGCGCTGTTTGTCATCCAGCTGAACGTTAGCGGCGCTGACCTTCTTCTGCGCCACAATCAGTTCGTTGCGCAGTTTCTGGTTCTCTTCTTTCAGGCCGTTGATGGTGCCGTCGCTGTTGGCCACCTTGTTCTGCATCTCTGACGTACGCTGATTCCAGCTGTTATCAATGTTCGCCAGTTTGTCGGTCAGCTCTTTGACCTGCTGCTCCAGCTGCGGCACGCGGGTGCGCAGGCTGGGAGAGGCACTGAGCTGCGACAGCGGAATCCAGTTAGTTTTGCCTTCTGCATCGCGGATTTGCGCGTACTGCGAGTCATTATTGGTTTGCAGCAGTATGACTTCTTCCCCGGCATTCAGCTTGCCAACCAGGCGATACTGATCGCCAGGGCCGCTGCGTACCCAGGTGGATAATTCGTCGGAGATATAACGTTTTTCATCGGCCGCGTGGGCCGGTGCGATGGCGCTGAAAGCCAGCAAAGAGAGAGCGGCAAGTGTGATTTTTTTCATTCGATATCGTTTTTTCATGATGGGCGTAAATTTACCGGCACAGTCTGGAGTCGCTTCGCATAAATCTGAATGAGAACTATCCTGGTCTCAATGCGGTGCGAAAAGGGTCGTAAAAGCACAAGAAAGCAGAGACAGCAGGCTTGCGGTGCATTACTCTTCGCCAGATTAAACTCGTAAGTGCCAGCAGCGTATTGAATAAAAAATTATGACCATCGAAATCGAATTAAAGTTCATTGCCACCCCGCAAGCCGCCGAAAAACTGGTGCAGACGCTTGCCGCCTGGCCACATCAGCACCACGCCGCGCGTGAGCTGACCAACATCTATTACGAAACCGATGACAACCAGCTGCGCCGCTGGGATATGGGCCTGCGGATTCGCGGCGTGGATCAGCGCTATGAAATGACGCTGAAAACCGCCGGCAAAACGCTGGGCGGCCTGCATCAGCGTCCGGAATACAATGTCGACCTCAGCGAACCGCAGCTGGACATTGCCCGCCTGCCGGCAGAGATCTGGCCGCAGGGGACCGATATTGCCGCGCTTCAGCCGCGTTTGCAGCCGCTGTTCAGCACCCATTTCCAGCGTGAAACCTGGCTGGTGAGCGTTGGCGACAGCGAAATTGAAGTGGCTTTCGATTGCGGCAGCGTTGCCGCAGGGGAGCTGAGCGAGCCGCTGTATGAAGTGGAGCTGGAGCTTAAGCGTGGAGCGCGCAGCAATATGCTGACCTTCGCCAGCGCGCTGATCGCTACGGGCGGCCTGCGCCTTGGCAGCCTGAGCAAAGCGGCACGCGGTTATCAGCTGGCGCAGGGCAACGCGCCGCGACCATTGCGCGCGCTGCCGCTGCAGAAAATTGCCGCCAAAGCCACGGTGGAGCAGGGCATGGTTCATGCCATGAGCGCGGCGCTCGGCCACTGGCAGTACCACGAAGAGGTCTGGCTGCGCGGTAACGAAGACGCCCGGGCACGGGTAATTGAAGCGCTGGAAACGCTGCGTCAGGCGTTTTCCCTGTTTGGCACGCTGGTGCCACGCAAGGCCAATAGCGAACTGCGTCAGAAGCTGACCCGACTGGAAGAGCTGCTGGCGGACAGCGAGACCAGCGCGGAAACCGTCTGCTTCTCACCGACCTCGGTCGAAGCCCAGTTAGCACTTACTCACTGGCTGGTGGAGTCGCAGTGGCAGCCGTGGCTGGACGAGAAGAGCAAAAGTAAGCTGCAGGGATCGTTTAAACGCTTCAGCGACATCATGCTGGGGCGCATCGGCGCGGATCTGCGTGAAACCTTCGTCGACGTGCAGCTGTTTAATGAATTTCAGGACAAAGCCACGCGCCTGAACCGCCAGTTGCTGGCGGTGCATCTGCTGGCGGGGGCGTATCCGGCTGAAGAGGTCAGCCAGTGGCTGGCGAGCTGGCAGGAGTTGCAGCACGCCATTCGTGAAAAACAGGAGCGCGGTCTGATTCAGCTGGTCAATCTAGCGATCCGTCAACCGCCGTTCTGGCTGAATAACGGTGCGAAACGCTAAGGCTACGGCACCATCAATCATCAGGGAGGGAAGATGTCGTTACCGTTACCGACGCTGATGCAGGCGCAGCTCGCCAGCGTGGCAGAACGTCTGGGCCTGCCGCTGACGGCGATCACGCCGCAGCAGGCTGGCGCACTGACCTTTAGTGACTTTATCGTAGACAACCTGCAGCAGCATCCGGCGTGGTGGCAACAGCTGCAGCAGCAACCGCCGCAGCCCGAAGAGTGGCAGCACTATGCGGCCTGGCTGGCAGCGGCGTTGCAGCCGGTGGATAACGAAGCCTCCCTGATGCGCGAACTGCGCCTGTTCCGCCGCCATATGCTGGTGCGTATCGCGTGGATGCAGGCGCTGGAGCAGGCCAGCACCGGGCAGAGCCTGACGCAGCTCAGCACGCTGGCGGAAGTGCTGATTACCGCCGCGCGCGACTGGGTGTGGCAGGATTGCTGCCGCGATTTCGGCACGCCGTGCAACGCCGCCGGCGAAGCCCAGCCGATGCTGATTCTGGGTATGGGCAAGCTGGGCGGCGGTGAACTCAACTTCTCTTCTGATATTGACCTGATCTTTGCCTGGCCGGAAAACGGCGTCACCCACGGCGGCCGGCGCGAGCTCGACAACGCGCAGTTCTTTACCCGCATGGGGCAGCGGCTGATTAAGGTGCTGGATCAACCTACCGTCGATGGCTTTGTTTATCGCGTGGATATGCGCCTGCGCCCGTTCGGCGACAGCGGCCCGCTGGTGCTGAGCTTTGCCGCGCTGGAGGATTACTATCAGGAGCAGGGCCGTGACTGGGAGCGCTACGCGATGGTGAAAGCGCGCCTGATGGGCGACGACGGCGGCCACTGGAGCCAGGAGCTGCAGCAAATGCTGCGCCCGTTTGTCTATCGCCGCTACATCGATTTCAGCGTGATCCAGTCGCTGCGTAACATGAAAGGCATGATTGCCCGCGAAGTACGGCGGCGCGGCCTGAAGGACAACATCAAACTCGGCGCCGGCGGCATTCGCGAAACCGAATTCATCGTTCAGGTGTTCCAGCTGATTCGTGGTGGACGTGAGCGCTCACTTCAGCTGCGTTCGCTGCTGCCGACGCTACAGGCCATTGGTGAGCTGGCGCTATTAACGCCGGAGCAGGTTGACCATCTGCGCGCCGCCTACCTGTTTTTACGCCGGCTGGAGAATCTGCTGCAGAGCATCAACGATGAACAGACGCAGACGCTGCCGGAAAATCCGCTCGACCGCCAGCGCCTGGCCTGGGCGATGGGCATGGCGGACTGGGCGACGCTGCTGGCACAGCTGGAACAGCACATGGCCGGCGTGCGCCACATTTTTGACGAGCTGATAGGCGATGATGCGCCGGATGTCGACGATCAGCCGCAGCTGGCGGAGTTCGCCAGCCTGTGGCAGGACGCGCTGGAAGAGAGCGATTTGCTGCCGGTGGTACCGCAGCTGCAGGCGGAACAGCGCCATGCGCTGTATCGGGCGCTGAATGATTTCCGTCAGGATGTCAGTCGCCGCACCATCGGCCCGCGCGGCCGGCTGGCGCTCGATCAATTAATGCCGCGCCTGCTAAGCGAAGTGTGCGCGCGTGACGACGCCGATGTGGTGCTGGCACGCCTGACGCCGCTGCTGCTTGGCGTATTAACGCGCAGCACCTATCTCGAGTTGCTGACCGAGTATCACGGCGCGCTGCGCCATCTGATTCGCCTGTGTGGCGCTTCGCCGATGATTGCCAGCCAGCTGGCGCGCTATCCGCTGCTGTTGGATGAACTGCTCGATCCGGCCACGCTGTATCAGCCCACCGCCACCGATGCCTATCGTGACGAACTGCGCCAGTATCTGCTGCGCATTCCCACCGATGATGAAGAGCAGCAGCTGGAAGCGCTGCGCCAGTTCAAGCAGGCACAGCATCTGCGTATCGCCGCCGCCGACATCGCCGGAACCCTGCCGGTGATGAAAGTGAGCGATCACTTAACCTGGCTGGCGGAAGCGATCATTGAATCGGTGGTGCAGCAGGCGTGGCAGATGATGGTGCAGCGCTATGGCCGTCCTTCGCACCTCACCAGCGACAGCGAGCGCGGCTTTGCCGTGGTCGGCTACGGCAAACTGGGCGGCTGGGAACTGGGTTACAGCTCGGATCTCGATCTGGTGTTTCTGCATGACTGTCCGGACGATGCCGAAACCGACGGTGAACGCGTTATCGACGGGCGCCAGTTTTACCTGCGTCTCGCCCAGCGCGTCATGCATCTGTTCAGCACCCGCACCTCGTCCGGCATTTTGTATGAGGTGGATGCGCGCCTGCGCCCCTCTGGCGCGGCCGGGATGCTGGTCAGCACTTT
Source organism: Pantoea sp. B270 (assembly GCF_018726825.1). Classification (NCBI taxonomy): domain Bacteria; kingdom Pseudomonadati; phylum Pseudomonadota; class Gammaproteobacteria; order Enterobacterales; family Erwiniaceae; genus Pantoea; species Pantoea sp. B270. Next base: position 473,211 of record NZ_JAHCSX010000003.1, on the reverse strand, counting down.
TGCTGCCTTTGACGACTACCAGCGCCATGAGGCCTGGACGTGGGAACATCAGGCGCTGGTGCGCGCGCGCATCGTGTTTGGCGAACCGGCGCTGTGTGAGCGCTTCGATGCGATCCGGCGTGGTATTTTGTGCCTGCCGCGTGAAGGCGCGAAGCTGCAAACCGAGGTGCGCGAAATGCGTGAAAAAATGCGCGCGCACCTCAGTAACAAGCACAAAGGCCGCTGGGAGATTAAAACCGATGAGGGCGGTATCACCGATATTGAATTCATTGCGCAGTATCTGGTCTTAGGTTACGCCGCCAGCCAGCCGGCGCTGACGCGCTGGTCGGATAACGTGCGCATTTTCGAACTGATGGCGCGCCACGGCATCATGGCTGATGAGGAAGCGCAGGCGCTGACGTACGCTTACGTCACGCTGCGCGATGCGCTGCACCATCTGGCGCTGCAGGAACTGCCGGGTCATGTCGATCCGGCATCGTTCGCTGACGAACGCGCCGTGGTGCACGCCAGCTGGCAGCGTTGGCTGGCCGCGAGCGACGCGGATGACACGGAGCAGTGAGCCTGGCGGCTTCTATGCTATTATCCGCGCATTATTTTGACTGAACGTTGAAGTCTGGAGTCTCTGCATGAAAGTAACACTGCCCGCGTTTGGCAAGGCCGCTGTGCTGGTTGTCGGCGATGTGATGTTAGACCGCTACTGGTACGGCCCGACCAGCCGGATCTCACCGGAAGCCCCGGTGCCGGTGGTTAAAGTGGATACCATTGAAGAGCGTCCGGGCGGCGCGGCCAACGTGGCGATGAATATCGCTGCACTCGGTGCGGACTCGCGCCTTATCGGCCTGACCGGTGCAGATGACGCTGCGCGCGTGCTGCGCGAAACGCTGGCGCAGGTGAAGGTTGAGTGCGATTTTGTCGCCCTCGACAGCCATCCGACCATCACCAAACTGCGCGTGCTGTCGCGCAACCAGCAGCTGATTCGCCTCGACTTTGAAGAGGGCTTTGAGCAGGTCGATCCGCAGCCGATTCACGATCGCCTGCGTCAGTCGCTGGCACAGGCGGGCGCGCTGGTGCTGTCTGATTATGCCAAAGGCGCGCTGAGCAGCGTGCAGACCATGATTCAGCTGGCGCGTGCGGCGCAGGTGCCGGTACTGATCGACCCGAAAGGTACCGATTTTGAACGCTATCGCGGCGCGACGCTGCTGACGCCCAACCTGTCCGAGTTCGAAGCGGTGGTCGGCAAGTGCAAAAGCGAAGAGGAGATTGTCAGCCGCGGTATGCAGCTGATTGCCGATTACGATCTCTCCGCGCTGCTGGTGACGCGTTCGGAAAATGGGATGACCCTGCTGCAGCCGGGCAAAGCGCCGCTGCATCTGCCCACTCAGGCGCAGGAGGTGTATGACGTGACCGGTGCCGGCGATACGGTGATCGGCGTGCTGGCCGCAGTGCTGGCTGCCGGTGAAAGTCTGGAAGATGCCTGCTTCCTCGCCAATGCTGCGGCTGGCGTGGTGGTCGGCAAGCTCGGGACTTCAACCGTCAGTACCGTGGAGCTGGAGAATGCGATCCACGCGCGGCCGGACAGCGGCTTTGGCGTAATGACCGAAGCCGAGCTAAAAGTGGCGGTGGCGCAGGCGCGCCAGCGCGGTGAGAAAGTAGTGATGACCAACGGCGTGTTCGACATTCTGCATGCCGGCCATGTCTCTTATCTGGCCAACGCGCGCAAACTGGGCGATCGCCTGATCGTGGCGGTCAACAGCGATGCTTCCACCAAACGTCTTAAGGGCGAAACCCGCCCGGTGAACCCGCAGGAAAACCGCATGATCGTGCTGGGTGCGCTGGAGGCCGTAGACTGGGTGGTGCTGTTTGAAGAGGATACGCCACAGCGGCTGATTGCCGAAGTGCTGCCGGATCTGCTGGTGAAAGGCGGTGATTATAAGCCGGAAGATATCGCGGGCAGTAAAGAGGTGTGGGCCAACGGCGGTGACGTGCGTGTGCTCAACTTTGAAGACGGTATCTCCACCACCAACATCATCAAAACCATTCGCAATCAGTAAACACGTAGCCGGCGGGAGCGAACTCCCGCCGCGTAAACCTTACTGAGGCGTATCGATTTTGCCTGCCGGATCTGGCGTGATCACCGCCGGAGCCGGGGCCGCCGGACTTTCACTCTCCAGCTTCGCCAGACGCTGCTCCAGCGCCGCCAGTTTTTCACGCGTGCGCAGCAAAACCTGGGTCTGCACGTCAAACTCTTCACGATTAACCAGATCCATGCGGGTTAACTGCGCCTGCAATACCTGACGAATTTTCTTTTCCACATCGTCGCCAAAGTCGCGAATACCTTTTGGCATCGCTTCGTGCACCTGGCGCGCCAGTTGTTCAATTTTTTTCGTGTCGATCATGGTTGTTTCCTGGTTACGGTGGCTGATAACAGCGCGTGTTCCGACTCATCAAGCATTAAGTGTAATGCCAGAAACGAAAAGGTTAAACCCGAAATCCGCAACGCATGAAGTGCAAAAGCATTTGCACTTTTGTTGATTGCCCGACCAGGTGATTGGCGCTATAGTAATTTCGCTTATTCTCAGGGCGGGGCGAAATTCCCCACCGGCGGTAAATCAGCTTCGGCTGAAAGCCCGCGAGCGCTTTCGCTGTACAGTGAAAGGTCAGCAGATCCGGTGTAATTCCGGGGCCGACGGTTAAAGTCCGGATGGGAGAGGGTAACGACATCAGCCGGGCTGCGCCCGCGTCACGTTATTGCCATGTGTTTTCTACGCACTCCTAAGCTCGCCCTGGTTCTGGTAACTCATATTTTATTAATAAGGTTTTTTTACCATGAATCAGACGCTTCTTTCTGAATTTGGCACGCCGGAACAGCGTGTAGAACGCGCCATCGATGCGCTGCGCAACGGGCGCGGCGTGATGGTGCTGGACGATGAAAATCGCGAAAACGAAGGCGATATGATCTTCGCCGCCGAAACCATGACCGTGGAACAGATGGCGCTGAGCATTCGTCACGGCAGCGGCATTGTCTGCCTGTGCATTAACGAAGCGCGCCGCCAGCAGCTGGATCTGCCGATGATGGTAGAGAACAACACCAGCTCTTACGGCACCGGTTTCACCGTGACTATTGAAGCGGCCAGCGGCGTGACGACCGGCGTATCGGCCTCCGACCGTATTACCACCATCCGGGCGGCGATTGCCGATGACGCTAAACCGTCCGATCTGAATCGTCCCGGCCACGTATTCCCGCTGCGCGCGCGCGACGGCGGCGTGCTGGCGCGCGGCGGCCACACCGAAGCGACGCTCGATCTGGTGACGCTGGCGGGCTTCAAACCTGCGGGTGTGCTGTGCGAACTGACCAATGATGACGGCAGCATGGCGCACGCGCCGGAAGTGATTGCGTTTGCGAAGCAGCACGCCATGCCGGTGGTGACCATTGAAGACCTGGTGGCCTGGCGCCGCCAGCATGAAACCCGTCAGGCCAGCTAAGCCGACGTGAAATAAATAAGGCCGGATGTGATGCATCCGGCCTTTTTTTATGATTAACGGCTGGCGTAAAAAACGTGATTGCCTATCACCACGGTACGCTGGAAGGCGTGGCGCCACGCGGGTCTGGCGCTGTGTGCATGAAAGAAGGTCGCGCCCTTTGTCACATCCGCCAGCTTACCCTCGACAATCCGCTGGGCCAGGCGCTGCGCGCGCTGCCAGCTTTTGTCATGCTGCGGCGGATGGCGATGGGGATGTTTGTGCAGAGACGTCCAGGAGAACTGTTTGGGTGCGTACACCACCGGACAGATCTCTTTGACGTCCCAGTTAGCCCGGTTCATGGTGACAGTGCCGACAGCAATTTGTCCCTTCACCGGTTCGCCGCGCGCTTCATGATAGATATTCATCGCCAGGCATAAAATGGCTCCCTGAATTAACATAACACTCCACTGCTTTCTAAGAGTCGCGTGGAGTGTAATGAGCCCGCCGTCGGGTGTTAACAAGACCCGTCTCGACTACGCCTTAACAAGACTAACTCTTTGATAGTTAAGGTCTAAGTGGTGATGAATGAGACGAATCTCGCGTCAGCCTACCCCGCTGGTTTGCAGCAACGTCAGGCTCAGGCCCATCACCGTCATGCCGCACAGTACGCCGTAGCTGGGATTGTTATGCGGGTCGATTTCGCGCGCCAGCGGCATCAGTTCATCCACGGACAGCGCCACCATAATGCCCGCCACCGCCGCCATAATCGCCGCAATCATCACCGGTGAGACCGCCGGCCCCAGCAGCAGAAAGGCGATGATGCCACCAAGAATCTCCGCCATGCCGGACAGGCAGGCCCAGAACAGCGCTTTGGCTTTCGAGCCGGTGGCGGCGTACATCGGTCCGGCCACCGCCAGCCCTTCCGGAATATTGTGGATCGCGACGGCCAGTGCGATGCCCAGCCCCAGCTCCATATCGCTGCTGGCGGTGACAAAGGTGGCAATGCCTTCGGGAAAGTTATGCAGGCTGATACCGAGCGTCAGCAGGATCGCGGTACGTTTCAGGTTAGTGGGGCGGCGATTGACCGCCATCAGATCCTGCGGATGCTGGTGCGGCAGCAGGCGATCCATGGCGAAATAACCCAGTAAGCCGAGCATGAACATGCCGTAGCCAAGCACCGGCGACATGCCTTCCGCATGCAGCGCGGCAGGCAGCATCTCCATCAGGGAAATCAGCAACATGATGCCGGCGGCAAAGCCGAGCGCAAAGGCCAGTACGCGGTTCGACGGCTTCTGACCGAGCACGCCAAAAATCGCGCCGACGAAAGTGGCACCGCCAGCCAGGATGGTTAGCAGCAAAGGTACTGACATGATGGGCTCCTTAATGATAATGATTACCAGTTACAATATAGTTAACCCCATAAAATATCGAGTTATTTAGCGTAAAGTTATGTCGGCAAAATCTTGTTCAAATTTGCTGATAAACATCATCACGCTTATCAGCGTTTTTCCCCTGGCGAAAGCGCGTATCGTGACAGTCATTAACGCGATCCCGACGCCAGAGGATGAATAATGACCCGCATGCCCGCTCTGTTTCTCGGCCACGGCAGCCCGATGAACGTATTAGAAGACAACCGCTATACCCGCGTATGGCAACAGCTGGGCGAAACCCTGCCGCGTCCGCGCGCTATTCTCGCCATCTCGGCGCACTGGTACACGCGCGGCACGGCGGTGACTGCGATGAGCAATCCGCGCACCATCCATGATTTTGGTGGCTTCCCGCAGGCGCTGTTCGACGTACGCTATCCGGCGCCGGGTTCGCCTGCGCTGGCACAGCGCGTTATCGATCTGCTGGCGCCGGTAGCAGTGCAGGCCGATCAGCAGTGGGGCTTTGATCACGGCTCGTGGGGCGTGCTGGCGAAGATGTATCCACAGGCGGACATTCCGCTGATTCAGCTCAGTATTGATGGCACCCAGCCGGTGGCGTGGCATTTTGCGCTGGGACGTAAACTGGCGGCGCTGCGTGACGAAGGCGTGATGCTGGTGGCCAGCGGCAACGTGGTGCATAACCTGCGCATGATTCGCTGGCAGGGCGCGGAAAGCGCTTATCCGTGGGCGGAGAGCTTCAACCAGTTTGTGCGCGATAATCTGGGCTACGAGGGTGAGGCGACGCAGCATCCGCTGGTGAATTATCAGCAGCATGAAGGCGCGCAGCTGGCTAACCCGACGCCGGAGCATTATCTGCCGCTGCTGTATATTCTCGGCGCGCGAGCTGAAGGTGAGGCGGTGAGCATCCCGGTGGAAGGCATGGAGATGGGTTCGATCAGTATGCTGTCAGTGCAGGTTGGCTGACACCTGTGCCGCCCGCAGACCGGGCGGCACGTGCGTTACTCAATAAAGGTGTGCGGATAGAAACGTGACAGATCCTGCGTGATCAGCGCTCGATCCTCCCGCAGACCGATACCGGCAGGCTGATCGTCAATCAGCCAGCTGCCAATCAGCGTGTAGCTGTCGCCAAATTTCGGCAGCGGCCAGAACTGCTGGACGATCATACCCTCTTCGCCATAAGGGCCGTCGGCGCGCGCGATTTCCTGACCGTTTTCCACGATGGTGATATTGGCACCTTCGCGGGAAAACAGCGGTTTCACCACATATTTTTCCATCTGCGGCGCGCTGGCATCATCGGCAAACCAGGCGGGCAGCAGGTTAGGATGGTTGGGGAACATCTCCCACAACAGCGGTAACAGCGCTTTGTTGGAGATAATGCTTTTCCACGCCGGCTCCAGCCAGCGCACGCCGGCATCGGCCAGCTTGGTCGAGAACATCTCGCGCAGCATGAATTCCCACGGATAGAGCTTGAACAGGTTGCTGATCACCTGATCGTGCTGATCGGTAAACTGACCTTTTTCGCCCAGCCCGATCTCATCAATGTAGAGAAATTCACTCGGCAGACCGGCTTCAGTGGCGCAATCCTGCAGATACTGTACCGTGGCGCGATCCTCTTCCGTATCGCGACAGCAGGCAAAGTGCAGCCAGTTAAAACCGTGCTGCTGGTGCAGCGTGGCGAAGCGCTCAATCAACTGCTCCTGCAGGCTGTTGAATTGATCGCTGCCCTGCGGCAGGTTGCCGGCGTTGAGCTGATCCTCCAGCCAGATCCATTGGAAAAACGCCGCTTCGTACAGCGAGGTTGGCGTATCGGCGTTGTTCTCCAGCAGCTTGATCTCGCCTGTGCCATCCCACGCCAGATCGAGACGTGAATAGAGCGACGGCTGACGCTGCTGCCAGGATTCGCGCACAAAATCCCAGGTGTGTTTCGGAATGCAGAAACGGGTGAGCAGCGCTTCGCTGTTCACCACTTTTTCGACCGCCTGCAGGCACATCTGGTGCAGTTCAGCGGTGGCCGCTTCCAGCTGTTCAATTTGCGCCAGCGTAAACTGGTAATAAGCGTCTTCGCACCAGTAGGGTTCGCCATACATGGTGTGAAACTGAAAGCCGTACTCGGTCGCCTTTTCGCGCCAGTTCGGACGTTCGCTGATAGCAATACGTTGCATGCGCGGGCTTAGCCTCCCAGCGAGCGGCTGCCGGTGCTGGTGGCACTGCTGCGCTGCATGGTGTTCTGTTTGGCTACCGTCTCACCAAAGCCGCCACGGGTGATGGTGGACGTAGTGGCCGGTTTCGGCGCCAGCGCGGTTTTCGGCACGTTTACCGTCCGGCCCGAGGTGGCCGCACCGTAGTTCTTACCGGAAGCATCAACAAACTGGCCGTTAGCAGGGCTGTTAGGGGTTTTTGGCGAGAACAGCGGCTGCTGCGCAAAGCCGGCACCGCCGCCCATCAGACGACCCATCATGTAACCGGCCATCAGAGGCATCCAGAAGCTGCCGCTCTGCTGCGCTTCAGCGTTGTTCGCCGTGGTACCGACGCCCGCCTGTGCCGGGGTTTGCTGACACTGGTTTTCACCGAATTCCGCGACGCAATCTTCACGCGTGGCGTATTTTGGCGCGGTGCGTTCAGCCTCTTTCAGCGCGTTGTTGTAAGCGGTGGTGCACTGGGCGCTCTGGCCCGGATTGGCTTTCGCACAATCATCGGCGTTCTGGTACATCGAAACCGTTTCATCGCTCTGTTCGCAGCCTGCCAGCATAAACACGGCGGTGACCGCCAGTGCGACCGGCGTTAAATGGCGTGCCTGCCAGCTTTTACGGAAAGCGGCATGACGAATATTTTTTGTCCGTTTCATTATCTTCATCCTGTGCCCAAAGGTGGGGCTTAGGATAGGTGATGAGTGGTGGAAAATGAAGCGGGAAGCCGGGTGGCAAGGGGATCTTTACGTTGTTATACGTTTGAATGCGAAAGGGGCCGCAAGCGGCCCCTTGAAGGCTTAATTAGCGAAAGGATTGGCACTGTTACGTGCCGCGGCCGGACGGGCCTGAGCGGCGGCGGAAGCGGAGGTCGCTTTCGGGCCGTTATCCACGCGCGCGGCCTGCTGGCTGTTTTCCGGCGCGACCACTTCTGGCGAGGTCGTCACTTCTTTGCCCAGCGTGCTGTTCAGCTGCTGCAGATCCTGCTCGTTCAGCGTGCCCAGCGCATATTTGATGTTCAGCTGGTTGATCAGGTAGCTGTAACGCGCATTCGACAGCTGCTGTTTAGCGTTAAACAGCGTGGTGGTCGCGTCTAACACATCAACGATGGTACGCGTACCCACCTGATAACCGGCTTCCGAGGCATCTAATGAGCTCTGCGCCGAGATAACCGACTGTTTGTAAGCGTCGATGCTGCTGATCGAAGCGTTCACGTTATTGAACGAAGAACGAACGGTCTGGATCGCGCTACGATGCGCGCCTTCCAGCTGCTCGCTGGCGGCGACAAAGTTATACTGCGCCTGTTTCACCTGCGAGGTCACTGAACCGCCGCTGTACAGAGGCAGTGAGAAGCTCAGGCCAACCTGGTTGGAGCCGGTGATTGAATCAGTGGTACCGGCGCTCTGATTAGCGCGGCTGCCGCCGTATTTGCTGTTCGACAGACCGGTAGAAGCGGTCAGATCCAGCGTCGGCATGTGGCCAGACTCGGCGGAGCGAATCTGCTCACGCGCCAGGTCCTGGCTCAAACGGGCAGACAGCAGGTTGAGGTTACGGCTCTCAGCCTGTTTCAGCAGACTGGACACCGCTTCCGGACGCGCCGTTTTGAAACGATCGATATTCAGTGACGCCAGCGACAGATAATCCATACCGGTGATCTGACGCAGCGATTCCACCGCGTTATCCAGGTCGTTACGCGCGGTCACTTCGTTGGCCAGCACGCTGTCGTATTGAGCACGGGCGTTCTGCACATCGGTGATGGCCACCAGACCGACGTTAAAACGCTGAGTGGTCTGATCCAGCTCGCGGTAGATCGACTGTTTCTGCGCTTCAGTGTAAGAAAGCGTATCAATGGCCTTCAGCACGTTGAAATAGGCGGTTGCGGTGTTCAGGATCAGATCCTGCTGCGCTACCTGATAAGTAACGTCCTGAATGCCGGCCGTTTTTTCCTGCAGCGTCAGCGCACGCCATTTCGACATGTCGAAAATCGTCTGCGTTAATTGCAGCGAGGCGCTGGTCGTGTTGGAATGGAGACCGCTGTTGTCGCGATAGCCGCTGTTATAGGTATAATCTGCACCCAGACCCAACTGCGGCAGCAACGGGCTACGCGCTTCGTTAATTTTCTCAAAAGCAGCGTCGCGATCGGCGGCTGAAGCACGCAGATCCGGGTTGCTGAGGCGCGCCTGCTGGTAGACCTGCAACAGGTTTTCTGCCTGGCTGGCAAGGCTGAAACCGCCCAGGCTCAGTCCAATAAAAAGTGGGAGCAGTTTTTTCATTTGCATTCCTTGTGTTGCAGCAAATGCACAGAGAGTGTGCTGCAGGTAAGCCAAAAAATAATCGCCGATTCTACAGAGGCGGCGTCAGAGATAAGTTGGCTGAACGTGCCTTCTCCCCCTAATTTACGTAAATAATTCAGAAAGAACCACTCGGACGGAGCACAAGGGTTGGCTTTTCTTCGCTCCATCCCAATCTGCATAAGGAACCAGATGATGGCGGGTGAAAAAAAATCCCCTGTGACTTTCACAAAAAACGATGTAGAAATTATTGCACGCGATACTCGCTACGATGGTTTTTTTTCCATCGTCAGTTACCGCTTCCGCCACCGCCGTTTCAATGGCGACATGAGCGGTGAAGTGGTGCGCGAAGTTTTTGAGCGCGGACACGCTGCCGTGCTGCTACCCTATGATCCCCTGCGCGACGAAGTAGTGCTGATCGAACAGATCCGCATCCCGGCCTATGATTCCAGCGCCACGCCCTGGCTGCTGGAGATGGTGGCCGGCATCATTGAACCGGGTGAAACGCCGGAAGATGTGGTGCGTCGTGAAGCGGTCGAAGAGGCTGGCCTCAAGGTTGGCCGCGTCAAACCGATAGTGAATTACTTAGCCAGCCCCGGCGGAACCTCTGAGCGTTTGTCGGTGCTGGTGGGCGAAGTGGATGCCAGCCAGGCAGAGGGAAATCACGGGCTGGAGGAAGAGAATGAGGATATTCTTGTGCATGTGGTAAGCCGCGAACAGGCTTATCGCTGGGTGGAAGAGGGGATTATTGATAACGCGGCATCTGTCATCGCTCTGCAATGGCTGGCGTTGCACCATGAGAAACTAAGAGAAGAGTGGAAGCCAACATGAAACAGCGCTATACCCCTGATTTCCCCGAAATGATGCGTCTGTGCGAAACCAATTTCGCTCAGCTGCGCCGCCTGCTGCCGCGCAGTGACGAGGCAGGTGCGTCGGTGATGTATCAGGTGAACGGCGCCAGTTATCAGCTGACTATTGAAGAGTCGACGCGCTATACCACGCTGGTGGAGATCCGCCAGGTGGCACCCGCAGTGAGCTACTGGAGCCTGCCGTCCATGTCGGTGCGGCTCTACCATGATGCGATGGTGGCTGAAGTGTGTTCCACTCAGCAGATCTATCGCTTCAAAGCGCGCTATGATTATCCTAATAAAAAATTGCATCAGCGCGATGAAAAACATCAGATTAACCAGTTCCTTGCCGACTGGTTGCGGTACTGCCTGGCGCACGGCGCGATGGCCGTGCCGGTGTGCTGATAGCGATACCCTGAATCCGCACGGGTATATAACGCAACGATAGCGTGGAGAGAAAGGAAACGCTTTGGATAGCCTGCTAACTCTTCCTGCGGCAAATGGGTCCGATATCAGGATTTTACAAATTACGGATACCCATCTTTTCGCGGGAAAACATCAATCGCTGCTTGGAGTGAATACCTGGTCGAGTTTTGATGCGGTGCTGGACGCCATCGCGGCGCAACAGCGCGATTACGATCTGATTATCGCCACTGGCGATCTCGCCCAGGATCACACCGTCGAAGCTTATCAGCATTTTGTTGCGGGCATTGCGCGTCTGCCGAAGCCGTGCGTCTGGCTGCCGGGCAATCACGATTTTCAGCCGGCGATGGTGGATACGCTGGCGCAGGCCGGCATCGCCGCGGACAAGCATGTGCTGCTCGGCGAGCACTGGCAGCTGGTGCTGCTGGACAGCCAGGTTTTTGGCGTGCCGCACGGCATGCTGAGCGACTATCAGCTGGAGTGGCTGGACCGCACGCTGCGTCAGTTCCCCGATCGCTACACGCTGGTGCTGCTGCACCATCATCCGCTGGCCTCTGGCTGTACCTGGCTTGACCAGCACAGCCTGCGCAATCCGCATCAGCTGGATGCGGTGCTGCAAAACTTCCCGCTGGCGCGCCACCTGGTGTGCGGCCACATTCATCAGGAGCTGGATCTCGACTGGCACGGCCGCCGCGTACTGGCATCGCCTTCGACCTGCGTCCAGTTTAAACCGCACTGCACCAACTTCACCATTGATACCGTGGCGCCCGGCTGGCGCTGGCTGACGCTGCAGGCGGATGGCACGCTGCACACCGAAGTGAATCGTCTGCAGAGCGATCTATTCCGTCCGGATCTGGATTCCGAGGGCTACTAAACCATGGCGGCGCTGATTTATCTGCACGGATTCAACAGCTCACCGCAGTCGGCTAAAGCGACGCAGTTACAGCAGTGGTGTCAGGCGCAGCATCCGCACATTGAGGTGCTGGTGCCGCAGTTGCCGACTTTTCCCGCTGAGGCTGCCGCGCTGCTGGAAGAGATGGTGATGCAGTATGCCGGGGAACCGCTCGGGCTGGTGGGGTCATCGCTCGGTGGCTATTTTGCCACCTGGCTGTCGCAGTGTTTCATGCTGCCGGCGGTGGTGGTGAATCCGGCGGTGCGGCCGTTTGAACTGCTGGTGGATTATCTGGGTGAAAACCGGAATCCCTACACCGGCCAGCAATATGTGTTAGAGTCTCGCCACATTTACGATCTGAAAGTGATGCAGATTGACCCTCTGGAAGCGCCCGATCTACTCTGGCTGCTGCAACAAACCGGCGATGAAGTGCTCGACTATCGCCAGGCGCTGGATTACTACAGCGCGTGCCGTCAGACGGTAGAAGAGGGCGGCAATCATGCCTATATCGGATTCGAACGCCATTTTGCGCAGATGATTGATTTTCTGGGACTGAATACTCCCTGATGCTGCGGGATGGGCCCATTTTCCTATTGCTAATCAGACTGTTACGATGAGCCAATCTAGCTATAATGCTGACGCCATTGAGGTTTTAACCGGCCTCGAACCGGTACGTCGCCGTCCGGGCATGTACACCGATACCACACGCCCTAACCATCTGGGCCAGGAAGTGATCGATAACAGCGTCGATGAGGCGCTGGCCGGTCACGCCAAACGCGTGGAAGTCATCCTGCACGCCGATCAGTCGCTGGAAGTGATCGATGATGGCCGTGGTATGCCCGTCGATATCCACCCGGAAGAGGGCGTGCCAGCGGTCGAACTGATTCTCTGTCGCCTGCACGCCGGCGGTAAATTCTCCAACAAAAACTACCAGTTCTCCGGCGGCCTGCACGGCGTGGGGATTTCGGTGGTGAACGCCCTGTCGAAGCGTGTGGAAGTCACGGTGCGTCGCAACGGTGAGATTTACCAGATCGCCTTCGAAAACGGCGATAAAGTGCAGGATCTGGCGGTGATTGGTACGGTAGGCAAACGTAACACCGGCACCAGCGTTCACTTCTGGCCAGACGAAAGCTTCTTCGACAGCCCGCGCTTCTCGGTCTCCCGCCTCAAGCATCTGCTGAAAGCCAAAGCGGTGCTGTGCCCGGGCGTTGAAATTGTCTTTAAAGACAAGGTGAACGATACCGAGCAAACCTGGCTGTATCAGGATGGCCTGACGGATTACCTGAGCGAAGCGGTGAACGGCCTGCCAACGCTGCCGGAAAAACCGTTTGTCGGCAGCTTTGCCGGTGATGTGGAGGCGGTCGACTGGGCGCTGCTGTGGCTGCCGGAGGGCGGAGAGCTGCTGACCGAAAGCTACGTCAACCTGATCCCAACCATGCAGGGCGGAACGCACGTTAACGGCCTGCGTCAGGGCTTGCTCGACGCGATGCGCGAATTCTGTGAATACCGCAATATTCTGCCGCGCGGCGTGAAGCTGTCGGCGGAGGATATCTGGGATCGCTGCGCCTACGTGCTGTCGGTTAAAATGCAGGATCCGCAGTTTGCCGGACAGACCAAAGAGCGTCTCTCCTCACGCCAGTGCGCGGCGTTTGTCTCAGCGGTAGTGAAAGATGCCTTCAGCCTGTGGCTCAACCAGAACGTGCAGGCTGCCGAAATGCTGGCCGAGCTGGCGATCTCCAGCGCACAGCGTCGTATGCGCGCGGCGAAAAAGGTGGTGCGTAAAAAGCTGACCAGCGGACCGGCGCTGCCGGGCAAGCTGGCCGACTGTACCGCGCAGGATCTGAGTAAAACCGAGCTGTTCCTGGTGGAAGGGGATTCTGCGGGCGGCTCCGCCAAGCAGGCGCGCGACCGCGAATATCAGGCGATCATGCCGCTGAAAGGCAAGATCCTCAACACCTGGGAAGTGTCGTCGGACGAAGTGCTGGCGTCGCAGGAAGTGCACGATATTTCGGTGGCGATCGGTATCGATCCGGACAGTGAAGATCTCAGCCAGCTGCGCTACGGCAAAATCTGTATCCTCGCGGATGCCGACTCCGACGGCCTGCACATTGCCACGCTGCTGTGCGCGCTGTTTGTGAGGCACTTCCGCTCGCTGGTGCAGCAGGGCCACGTCTATGTGGCGATGCCGCCGCTGTACCGCATCGACCTCGGTAAAGAGGTGTATTACGCGCTTGATGAAGACGAAAAAGAGGGTGTGCTGGAGCAGCTGAAGCGGAAAAAAGGCAAGCCGAACGTGCAGCGCTTTAAAGGTCTGGGTGAGATGAACCCGCTGCAGCTGCGCGAAACCACGCTCGATCCTAACACCCGTCGTCTGGTGCAACTGACGGTCGACGAAGAAGACGTCGAGCAGACGTTACGGATGATGGACATGCTGCTGGCGAAGAAACGCTCGGAAGACCGCCGCAACTGGCTACAGGAAAAAGGCGACCTCGCCGACCTCGAAGTGTGATGCAAACGGGACGCTGCGGCGTCCCTTTTTTATGCCTGCAACCGTGCCATCGCTGCCCGTCCCGAACTGTCCCATCGCCGCATGCCCGTTAATAAAAACCGCGCTGTGCGCAGCACAACCAGGCCGCCTGCTGACCCGGGTCAGCGATAATCCCTGCGTTTTGCTGCATTGTGGTATCCTGCCGCTGCTGAACGTGGAGCAATCTACCTCAGCAGCCGTGAGAACGAGGCTAAGGCCGGTCTCGAAGTAGCAATGCGCTGAGGTAGGAAGAGTGAAAATCACACTGGAAGAGTTACGCGCCTGGGTCGCGGTGGTGGACACCGGTTCGATTACCGCCGCAGCGGAACAGCTGGATCAAACCAGCTCCGGCATCAGCCGGGCGCTGAGCCGCCTCGAAAGCAAACTGCAAACCACGTTGCTGCACCGCACCACGCGTCGCCTGGCGCTGACCGAAGAGGGGCTGATTTTTCTCGATCACGCGCGGCAAATCCTCGCGTCGGTGGAGCAGGCCGAAGAGCATATCGCGCAGCGGCGCGACATTCCTTCCGGACGGTTGCGCGTCAACGCCAATACGCCATTTACCCTGCATGTTATCGTGCCGCTGGTTGCCGAATTTTGCGCGCGCTATCCGCAAATTCAGCTGGAGCTGAACACCGATGACATTGTTATCGACCTGCTTGAGCAGCAAACCGATATCGCTATTCGCATTGGTGAACTGCGCGATTCGACGCTGCGCGCCCGCGTGCTGGGCAGCAGCGCGATTCGCCTGCTGGCCAGTCCGGCCTATCTGGAAAAAGCCGGCGCGCCACAGAGCGTGGAAGATCTGCTGACGCACCAGCTGCTGGGATTCAGCCAGCTGGACGCGCACAATGTCTGGCCGGTATGGCAGCGTGAAGGCGAGTTTTTGCGCATCAAACCCACGCTGTGCGCGTCGAGCGGCGAAACCCTGCGCCAGCTGGCGCTGGCCGGCCAGGGCATTGTGCGGCTATCGGATTTTGTCAGCCGCGAGGATCGCGCCAGCGGCCGGCTGGTGCAGGTGCTGGAAAATGACACGCGCGAACTGCGCCTGCCGATTCACGCGGTGTACTATCGCAACCAGTCGCTCAGTTCCCGCATCACCTGTTTTCTGGATTTTTTACGGGAAAAAATTCAGGAAAATCATCTGTTATAGTCCTGTTCTGTTTGAATAACCTTTCCTGTTATGTTCTGCCCTCATCGATAAAAACGCTTTAATTCAATCGGTTAATGATTTAGCTATCTTTCGGCCGCCCATTTAAGAATTTTTTCCTAACGGGACATTTCTTATGTCTCGGATTTATCTCTTTCCGGATTATGTCGCAACTTTGAGCCCACCCGTGGGCAGAGCCAGGGAGATTGCGGCGCTTGCCTGCAAACGCGCAGTCAAAATTAATCGACGGAAGGAAGAATCATGAACGTTTCACCCGTAAGTGTGGCGGTTATCGATAAGAAAACCATAACCAAAGCGGAAGTGCTGCGCGCCGGTAAAGACGGCAAAGCAGTGAAGATTCAGGCAATTACCAACGGTAAATATCTGCTGACGCAGAACCAGGACGGCACCGCGCCTGAAAACATCACCGTTAAACGCGCAGGGAAAAACCTGCTGGTGATGCTGGAAGGCTCAGACGCCAGCAAGCCGGATCTGATTATCGAAGATTTCTTCGCTAAATCCGGCACCTTAGTGGGTAAAGCGGAAGACGGCGAAATGCACGCTTACGTCGCGACGGACGGCAATGCCGACCACGAAGCGGCCGCGCTGGCCGACGGCGAAACCACAGCGCTGGCGCTGGGTGAAGGCAGCGTTGATGATAATTCCGGCTACGCACTGGCCAGCGGCTTTGAATGGTCGCCGGCGCTGATTGCACTGGGTGGCCTGGCGGCTATCGCGGCAGCGGCAGGCCTCGGCTATGTCGCGGCGAAACACCACTACGACAATAACGACGGCAGCCACAGCGGCAAAGGTGAAGGCGGCGGTGGCAGCGGCGGCGGCGATATCAGCAAGCCCACGATCAGCGATGTGATTGATGATATCGGCGACGTAACCGGTTCGGTAGCAAACGGCGGCCGCACCGACGACACCATGCCTACCTTCAACGGCACCGGTACGCCGGGCAATACCATTGAAATATGGGATGGTGAGACGCTGCTGGGTGAAGTGCTGGTGGATGACGAGGGTAACTGGACCTTTACGCCGGAAAAACCGCTGGCTGCAGGCAATCACAGCATCGTTACCGCCGAGCGTAACGCCGATGGCGTGGTGGGTGAAGAGAGCGATCCGTGGGAATTCATCATCGATCTGACGGCGCCAGCCAAAGGCACTATTGGCAGCGTGATGGACGATATGCAGGATCCGCCGGTGCTGATCGAAAAAGGCGGCGTGACGAAAGACAATACGCCAACGCTGACCGGTAAAGCTGAAGCGGGCTCGACGGTAGAAATCTGGAACGATGGCGTGAAGCTGGGCACCGCAAAGGTGGACGCCGAGGGTAACTGGACCTTTACGGCTCCGGCGCTACAGGATGGGCGACACGAGCTGAGCATCGTGGTGGTCGATCAGGTGGGTAACAAATCACTGCCATCCGATCCGTTCATCGTTGATGTGGACACCGTGGCGCCGGAAAATCCGGGCATCGGTGTGATTAAAGACAGCGAAGGTAATCCGCTGGAAGACGGTTCCACCACAAAAGATCTGCGTCCGACGCTGGAAGGTACCGG
Organism: Pantoea sp. B270; assembly: GCF_018726825.1. Classification (NCBI taxonomy): domain Bacteria; kingdom Pseudomonadati; phylum Pseudomonadota; class Gammaproteobacteria; order Enterobacterales; family Erwiniaceae; genus Pantoea; species Pantoea sp. B270. Next base: position 456,479 of record NZ_JAHCSX010000003.1, on the reverse strand, counting down.
TGAAGATGGCGATATCGTGGTCATTATCGACAACGGCAAGCCCATTGGTTCGGTGATTGTAGAAGACGGCAAGTGGACCTTCACGCCAGAAAACAATCTGAAACCGGGCGAGCACGAGCTGGAAATCGTGGTGCGCGATCCGGCCGGTAACGAATCGCCGGCCTCAGAAAAGGTCACGATTGGGTTTGAAGGCGACACGCAAGAGCCGGGCGATCCTGATCCTGTCGACGGCCTGCCCGATCCGGACGTTCCGGTTTCTGGCATGATTGAGCATATCTTTAAAGACAACAACGACGCCGGCGTGCGTACGCCAATCGAAAACGGCGGCGCGATGAACGATCCGAGCATCATTGTGGCCGGTAAAGGCGTGCCGGGCGAACTGGTAACCATCTACATTGTCGGTCTCGAGAACAGCTACAGCTTCACTACCACGATTGGGGCTGACGGCAAATGGGAGCTGACGACGCCGGATCTGGCGGATGATGTTTATCAACTGCGCGGCGTGTTCTCCAGCGATGGCGAAGTGACCGGCAAAACGGACATTTATGAAGTGGAAGTCGACACCATTCCACCGCCGCCGCCGGAGATTAATGCGCTTGAGCTGGCCGGTCTTGATATTTCCGCTCTGCTTTCGCTGGACAATCATGAGCTGTTCAATGAGGCCGACGATCAGCCGCAACCGATTAATGCGGAATTACTGCAGCTTAATAACGATGCGTTTAATGACTGGAATAATCAGGAAAGCCAGAGTGGTGTGATAGCTGAAAATAATTCCCAATCAGATGCGCTGTTCTTACAGAACGAAATCGAACAATTCTAATTTATCTGGAGCATACAGGTGCAATTTTTTGCACCTGTGAAACTTAAATGAAAATTGCAAAAAAATTACTTTTAGCTTCACTGGTGTGTACGCCAGTATTAACGACTTTTTCAACCCAGGCGCAAAATTCATTTGGTGCCGCATGGCGTAGTTTATCGCCGGTATCGGCAGAGCAGGCGCGGGTGGTTTATTATCGTCCGGCTTCATTAACCGGGGAAAAACCGGCGAATATTTATGTCGACGGTGAATTCCATACGTCGTTACTGGCCGGTGGCTATACGGTGTTTTGTGTTGCGCCGGGAACGCATTCGCTGGGCAGTTATGTCAACGACGCGCCAGATTATCAGGGTAAACGCGCGCAATCGTGGACTGATAAACTGGCTGCCGGTAAAACCTACTACATTCGCGCTAACCTCGATGACAGCGGTCGTCCGCTGGTGGTCAGCCAGCAGCAGGCACAGCAGGAATTACTGAGCACCAAACGTCAGGCTCATCTGCTGTCGCGCGCATCGTCGGTGCAGCGCTGTCAGGAAGGAACGACTGAAGCTTATGATAACTATGCGTTTTCATCTGACCTGCTGTTCCGTTTCGGCAGCGCCAACAGCAACGACATCTCCGCACAGGGGCGCGAAGCACTCAGCAGTTTTGCCAGCATGCTGAAAAAGGAAAATGCTGCTCAACGCCACATCATCGTCACCGGCTTTACCGATCCGATTGGCAGCGACAGCAGCAATATGGCGCTGGGCCAGCGTCGCGCTGAGGCGGTGAAAGCACTGCTGATTGCTCAGGGAATAAATGCGGCCAATATCACCGCGCAGAGCATGGGTGAGTCTCAGGTTGATACTAACTGTTCAGGCAGCCTGCAGGAGCAGAAAGCATGCTATGCCAGCGAGCGCCGGGTTATTATCAGTGTAGAAAATAAGTGATCTGATTTAATTACTTTAGCAACGCATTCTCACATCTCATATTGATGAGGTGTGAGGCGTTGTGCCTCGATAAAGTTATTAATGGTTCATATAACTTAATCGATTAAGACGTTTCTCGTATTGTCTTCAGGCATAAGAAGCGAAATTAAGCCTGTATTCGGCTGGAAATCCCGAAACATTATTTAACGCAAAAGGAATACACATCATGGCTAATATTACAGCAGCAGAGAGCGCGAGCGTTATCTCGACCAAAGATCAGTTTTATAAATGGATTGATAAAGAAGTAAGAGGTGCCAACGGCGGAAAGCTGGAGATTACAATCGATGGTGAAGTGCACATGGTTGATATCAGCGAGGACGGTAAATGGTCATTCGACCCGAAAACCAGCTGGTTAGACGGCACCCATGTCATTCAGCTGGTATCGATTGATAAAGCGACTAACCCGAGCCCACCGCGTATCTTCATTCTTGATATGGATACGACGCCTCCGGCAAAACCGGAAATCTGGCGCGTGATTGATGACGCTGCGGCGGAAGATCACTACCTGACGCCGGCTGAAGCCACCAGCGATAAAACGCCGGCGCTGTCTGGTGTGGCAGAGCCTGGCACCATTGTTACCCTGTACGATAACGGTAAAGAGATCGGTTCAGTGGTAGCAGACAAAATGGGCGCATGGAGCATCACGCCGGAGCTGGCAGACGGCGAGCACCAACTGACCGTGATGGCGAAGGATACAGTTGGTCATGAAAGCCCGATCTCTGATGCTTTCAACCTGACGATTGCTGACGGTGTGGTCACTCAGGCGGTGAACGAAGCCGTATCTGTAACGCCAGCAGAATCAACCACTATGGACGCGGATCCGTTTCCGGGTAAAGCCATTAAAACCATCAATAAAAACATTATCTCGTTAAGTGCTGATAATGCTGAACCCAATGCATTAGTACAGATCGTTATTGATGATACAGTTTACACTACCCGTGCTGATGCCAGCGGCAAATGGCAGTTTGACTCGCCGGAAATGAAAGAGGGTTTGCACGTTGCTGGCATTCGTTATCTGGACCGTGCGGGTAGCTGGGGACCATCAACTCAGCTTATCCGCAATATCGACACCTCTGCACCAGAAGCGCCGCAGATTATGCGCGTGATCGATAATGAAGGCAGCGCGGATAGCTATCTGACGCCAGGCAACTACACCAATGACAAAACCCCAACTTTGTACGGTGTTGCTCAGCCGGACAGCCTGGTAAAAATCTACGATATTCGCTCCAACGTGATTGGCAGCGTAAAAGCCGGTGCCGATGGCCGCTGGAGCTTCACGCCGGAACTGACCACCGATGGCACCCACGTGTTTAGCGCCAGCTACACTGACCGCTTCGGCGCCGAGAGCCCGCGTTCTGACAACTTCGCGCTGACGCTGGATTCCTCTGTGCCGGGCACGCCATCACTCAGCGAGGTGTTGGATAATGAAGGACGCGTTACCGGTCCGCTGAAGTCAGGTGACATCACCGATGACAAAACCCCAACCCTGTCGGGTAAAGCAGATGCTGGCGTGATTGTGCGCGTATGGGACGGCGACAAACTGATCGGTTCTACCAAGGCGGACAATCGCGGTGAGTGGAAACTGGACGTTGAGCTGGGTGAAGGTGAGCACTCGCTGGTTGTGGATTCCATCAGCAAAGGCGGCACCGTTTCTGAGAAAACCGATCCGTTCAAACTGGTTATCGACAGCAATATCCTGCCGGCACCGGTAGTGGATGAGATGGTCGCCAACAACGGTGATGAAGAGCGCGTGCTGCAGCCAGGCGATTCAACTAACGACACCACGCCAGTGCTGCGCGGTGAAGGCAACGACGGCGACATCATTTACGTGATTGTTGACGGCGAAAAAGAGCCGGTGGCTTCAACTGTCGTTAAAGATGGTAAATGGGAAATTGAATTACCAGAGCTGGCAGAAGGTTCACACGATATTGAACTGATCGCTAAAGATCCATCCACCGGCAAAGAGTCACCGACCTCAGATCCAATCAACGTTATTATCGATATTACGCCTCCGGATCAGCCGCAACCACCAACGATTGTCGATAACGAAGGTGATAACACCGGTCCGGTTGAACCAGGTAAGCCCATTGATGACAACCGTCCAGGTTTCGGCGGCGAAGGCGGTAACCCGGGCGACAAAGTGGAAGTCATCATTGATGACGGTAAAGGTAATCCGGTGGTGATTGGTACCGGTATCGTGGGCGAAGATGGCAAGTGGGAAGTGAAACCTGAGAACCCAATCGATGACGGTAACTATCAGGTTATCATCGAGATCACCGATCCGGCCGGCAACGAATCGCAGCCATCCGATCCTATCGATCTGATCATCGACACCAAAAAGCCAGGCTCAATGGAAGGCTCGTACATACTGGAGGATAACGTCGGTCCTATCCAGGGTGAGATCGAAAATGGCACGGTCACCGATGACAAACAGCCAACGCTGAAGGGCACGTCACCGGATCTGTCGCAGGTCATCATTTACATCGACGATCTGGAGCCGATCGTGGTTGACGTCGTAAACGGCGAGTGGAGCTATGAGCTGCCAGAACTGGGCGAGGGCAACCATAAAGTTGAAGTACAGCCAGTGAGCCAGTCCGGTGTGAAAGGCGATAAAGAAGCCGCCATCAACTTTGACGTTGATACCACTAAGCCGGTGCCAGTAGAAGGCGGCGACAAGGCTAACTTCGAAGGCGTCTTCGCTGATAAAACCGGCACTGAAATTCCTGTACGGCCGGACACCAACGATGACACGCTGATCTTCAGAGGTAAGGGCTCAGAAGACGGTACTATCGTGATGATTTGGGGCGACGAAGCGCGTACCCAGCTGATCGGTTCTACCGTGGTAGAAAACGGCGTGTGGCGCTATGAGTCAGACAAACTGGCAGAAGGCGATTATGCCTTTAACGTCACGGTTCGCGATGCAGCCGGAAACGAACTGGTCATCGACCATACCGTTAAGACCAACGTCGACGTCACCCCGCCGCCGCCGCCAGAGATCAACTCGATCTTCGCTGCGGGTGCCACGGATGTAGAAGGGCTGATGAGCATGTCGCTGAACGACATCATGACGCAGGGTCAGGATTCACTGTTCATCGACAACGGCAAGTCACAGCTGGTAGTGAACGCTAAACAGGGCGAGGCGCTGACGCTGGAAGACATCCTGCCAGCCGGTGAAGATGCCAGCTCCTGGCAGCAGGCGACCGGTACCGTCACCGTCGGCGGCACCGAGTACAACGTCTACAGCAACGGTGATGCGGAACTGCTGGTGCAGAACCTGCACAACGAACAGCACTGATCATTGATTAGCTGCTAAACAAAAGCCCCGGTCGCAAAACCGGGGCTTTTTTAATGCCTGTATCGGAGAAAATCAGGCGGTCGGTTCCAGCACCAGAATTTTCACGTCCACCACGTCATCTTTGATGGTGGCGCGGTGCGCATCCATGTGCGGCATCTGCTGATGCTGCTCCAGATGGCGCAGCGATTCCCACTGCTCAAGCATAAAGATCGAGTCTGGCGAGTTCTGCTTCCACGGCACCTGCGCCTGGTGATCGACCAGCGCATCGTACTGATGGCAACCCTCTTCTTCCAGCACGACAGGGATCAGTTTATTAATCGCCTCCAGTACCTGCTGACGGCGGCCCGGCTTAACGCAAATTTCTGCAACCACAGTTAACATAACGCTTCCTTCTGTTTTTTCCCGGTGTGCTTACAGTTAAGCAAAGATCTGGCTGAGATGAGTCCGATAACGTGCGATATCACGCGGCACGTCCGGCTGTTTAATCACGTCGTTACAGATAAAGGTCGGCAGACTTTCCATACCGAGGAACTGATTGGCTTTATGGAAGTGCAGGTACAGGCCATCCACGCCGACGCCTTCAAAGAACTGGTCGGGATCGGTAAAGGCTTCCAGCGGCGCGTTCCAGGTCAGCGACAGCATGTATTTTTTGCCCTGAATCAGGCCACCGGAACCGTATTTTTTGCTGGCATCGCTGCGCGAACGGCCATCGCTGGCGTACAACGCACCGTGGCCCAGAGTAAACACCTCATCGATGTACTTTTTCACCGTCCACGGCTCGCCCATCCACCAGCCCGGCATCTGATAAATCACCACGTCGCTGTCGAGATATTTCTGCACTTCGTCTGCCACGTTGTAGTCGCTATCGGCAACGGTCACCTGAACCTCATGGCCCAGATCGCGCAGCTGGCTGGCCGCCACCTCGGTCAGGGTATGGTTCAGTTCGCCTTTGGAATGGGCAAAGGTCTTGCCGCCGTCAATAATCAAAATCTTGCTCATGGATAATTCGCTCCGTTTCTCGTAGATGCCGCCCACTCTACGCGCGCGCGCGGGGCAAAAAAATGCGTGATTGATCACAAGACTTTTGCTCTTAAAGCAATAATGCCGTCACTTATGCAACAATCCGCACGCAAACCAACATCCACTTAAAAAGAACACACCATGAAAACTGTGATACTGAGTGCTTTACTTCTGATGGCCGGCGCGGCTCAGGCGCAATCCCACCTTGATGAAGTTCGCCAGAGCAAAATCCTGAAGGTCTGCACCACCGGCGATTACAAGCCTTACACCTTTTTGCACAGCGACGGCCAGTATGAAGGGCTGGATATCAGCATGGCGCAGTCGCTGGCCGCCAGCCTCGGCGCAAAGGTGCAGTGGGTACCAACCACGTGGAAAACCCTGAGCGAGGATTTCGTGGCGAAGCAGTGTGATATCGCGCTGGGCGGTGTCTCCGTGACGCTTAAGCGCCAGCAGATCGCCTGGTTCGCCCAGCCGCTGGGCGTCGATGGCAAGATTCCGCTGGTGCGCTGCGCGGATAAAGCGAAGTACCAGACGGTTGAGCAGATCAACCAGCCGCAGGTGCGGGTAATCGAGCCGGCCGGTGGCACCAACGAAGCGTTTGTGCACAGTCATCTGCCGCAGGCCAGCCTGCAACTGGCGGAGAATACCGGCATTTTCCAGCAGCTGATGAATAACAAAGCCGACGTAATGATTACCGATGCTTCCGAAGCGCTGTTCCAGCAGCAGCACTATCCGTCGCTGTGTGCCATCAATCCGCAACAGCCGATGCAGTATGGCGAGAAGGCTTACATGATCCCGCGTGATGATATGAGCTGGAAGCTGTATGTCGATCAGTGGCTGCACCTCAGCACTGCCACCGGCGAATATGCGCAGATCGCCAGACAGTGGCTGGGCGTAGTGAAGTAATCGTTAGCGATAAAGGGTATTACGACAGGCGTTACCGTCCCGTAGCGGCGCAATTTATTGCGCAATCAGCAGCAGTGCGGCGGGTGAATACGTGTGATAAATCGCGCCGCTACGGCATGTGCAACTGACATCCTGCACTTGCGTAGCGGCCCTATTTATTATTTTGAAATCAACGATACAACCCGGCTTTACCTAGCCCGCCAAACAGATTCATCTTGTAGCGAATCACCGCTTTCGCGGCGGCGATGGCGTCCGGATAAATCACATTCGGATCCCACCAGCTCTCCCGCGCGAGGATCTCGCGCAGTCTGGCGAAATAGGCGAACTTCATGTCGCTGGAGATATTGATCTTGCCCACGCCCAGCGTCACCGCCTCGGCAATCTCCGCGTCCGGATTGGCCGAACCGCCGTGCAGCACCAGCGGAATATCTACGCGTTGAGAGATATCCTTCAGAATGTGCATCTGCAGCTCCGGTTTCATATCTTTGGGATAGATACCGTGCGCGGTGCCAATCGCCACCGCCAGCGTATCGACGCCGGTGCGCTGCACAAAATCTTCCGCCTGCGCCGGTTCGGTGTAGATCACCTTGCTCACGCCGCCTTCCACCGTGGTGCCGGTATCGCCGATGGTGCCGAGCTCGCCTTCCACCGACACGCCCACCGCGTGCGCCAGCTTCACCACCTCTTTGGTCAGCGCCACATTCTCTTCGTACGGCAGCAGCGAGCCGTCAATCATCACCGAGGTAAAGCCGCACTGAATAGCGCGCAGCACCTGCGCAATCGAAGCGCCGTGATCGAGGTGAATAGTAAACGGCACGCGGCTTTTTAAGGTGCGCTCGCGCACGTAGCCAAAAAATTCATCAGTGACAAATTCCAGTTCGCTCGGATGGATAGAAATAATGGCGGGCGTATTAGTGGCTTCGGCTTCTTCCACCACGGCCCGGATAAAGCAGCTGTCAGCGACGTTAAATGCGCCGATGGCGAAGCGATGTTCACGGGTCGGGGCCAGCATCTCTTTCATTGAAATCAACATGTTTATGTTTCCTTAGCGTGAGTTTTACCAGAGCCGGCGCACGCGCCGACCCGATGAGGGATAAAAAGAAACCGGTGGAGATTGCGCTGCGATCGGGGCGTCAGTAGCGGTTTGCCGACCCTGACCAGCTCAGATATTCAATAACCACTTCGCGACAGGCGGATTCCATCAGCGCCAGCACATCTGCCAGCTCGGCCTGCGGATGCTGGCGCAGCGCCTGCTGCACCGCGTGCTTACCGGCGTCGAACACCGCAGCGCCGACGTTGATCTTGGCGACGCCACAGGCGCTGACGCGGCGTATATCCTCCGCCGGGGTGCCCGAGCCGCCGTGCAGCGCCAGCGGCCGCGTCGTCACCGCGTGCAGCTGCTGCAGTCGCTCGAAGTCGATCTTCGGCTTTACGCCCGGCGGATAAAGCCCGTGCGCGGTACCGACCGAAATCGCCAGCAGATCGATGCCGGTCTGCTCAATAAACGGCAGCACGTCTTCTACCCGCGTCATTTTCACGGCGGCATCGGCCAGTTCATATGTGGGCGCATCGGCGATATGCCCCAGCTCGCCTTCAACGCACACGCCAGCGGTATGCGCCATCTTTACTACCGCTGCGGTCTGACGAATATTGTCCGCCAGCGGTTCGGCCGATGCGTCAATCATCAGCCCGGTAAAGCCGGCGCGAAACGCCTGACCAATCAGCGGAAAAGCTTTGCCGTGGTCGAGCGCCAGCGCTACCGGCACTGCGGCCTGAGCGGCCAGCGCCTGTACCAGCGGCGCCGCCACCGCCGGCGGAAAATGCGCGCTGTGTCCCTGATACACGTTGAGGATCAGCGGCGCGCGCTGCTGTTCCGCCGCCTGAATCGCCGCGCGGGCGGTTTCGAGGTTGAAGCAGTTGATCGCCAGCACCGCGTACTTGTGCTGGTAGGCGTCCTGAATCAGGTCATTCATCATGGCAAACATGCGGGCTCCTTATTCCAGAGTGAATTTGATCTCTTCATCGCGGACGCCGGGTGCTTCCACGTCATCGAACTCTTCATCCTGCTGCGTGACCGGTTTTTTCATCACCGACAGCATCACGCCGCACACCACGGTGCCAATGCCGAGCGCCAGGCAGAACAGCCACGGTTTGGTGAACAGCGGCACCACGAACATGCCACCGTGCGGCACCGGCGCTTCCACGCCCCACACCATAATCAGTCCGCCGGCCAGCGCTGAGGCCACCACGCAGCTGGCCACCACGCGCAGCAGGTCGCGTGCCGCAATCGGAATCACACCTTCGGTAATCATGCAGATGCCCATCGGGAAGGCGGCTTTCAGCGCCTCTTTCTCTGCTTTGGTGTATTTGTGGCGCGTCAGCAGATAAGAGAGGGTGATGCCGAACGGCGGAATGATGGAGCCGACAAATTTCACCGCTTCCGGACCGTAAATGCCGTCGACCAGCATGCCGTCGGCGAACAGCGACATGGTTTTATTGATCGGCCCGCCAAAGTCGAAGGTGGCCATCGCGCCGAGGATGGCGCCCATCACGAATTTGGAGCCGCCCTGCATGGACTCCAGCAGATGAATCAGCGTCTTTTGCAGCCAGACGATCGGCTGGCCGATAAAGGTCATCATCAGCAGCCCGGCGATGATGGTGCTGAGCAGCGGCAGTACCATGATCGGCATTAGCCCCTGCATCGACTGCGGCAGCCTGATCACCCGGCGTAGCAGCAGCACGATATAGCCGACGAGGAAACCGCCCAGAATCCCGCCGATAAAGCCGGTGCCGATCTGGCCACAGATAAAGCCGACGATCAGGCCAGGCGCAAAGCCGGGACGATCGGCAATTGAGTAGGCGATGGCGGCGCTGATCAGCGGCACAATCAGCCCCATGCCCCAGCCGCCGATCTGGTTCAGCATCCACGCAATGCTGCCGGTCTGCTTGCCGACGTCCGGCCCGCCAATCACCTGGCCGAGCGCAATGCAGATGCCGGCGGCGACGATCAGCGGGATCATCCATGAGATGCCGGTAAGCAGGTGGCCTTTGATCTCCTGGCCGTACTGACGTTTGTGATCGCTCATGATCGATCTCCTCAGGCGCGCGCCAGTGAATCCGCCACTTTTTCGAGGAATTTCACCGGTGACTTGATCACCACTTCGGTTTTCACTCGCACGATGGGTTTGCCCTGAAAGCGCTCTTCGCCGTTGATCTTGACGTCAACCGCGAGGATCACCACGTCAGCGGCGTCAATCTGCTCACGCGTCAGCGGCGTTTCAGTGCCGATGGTGCCCTGGGTTTCGACGTGGATGGTGTGGCCCAGCGCGTGAGCCCCCTTAATCAGTTTTTCGCGCGCAATGTAGGTATGCGCGATGCCTGCGGTGCAGGCCGCTACACAGACGATATTCATGTGGCACCTCAAGGTGTTGGGTGTTAACAGAGGTCGGTTTCGGCGTACTGACTAAACAGCCGGATGATATTGCCGGGGTCATTCTCCGCCAGCAGTCGGGCTATCACCTCATCATCGGCCAGCGCGCTGGCCACCTGCGACAACAGGCGAATATGGGTGGTGTTCTGATCTTCCAGCCGCACGGCGAACAGGATGATGCAGCGCACCTGGCTGCCATCCAGCGTTTCCCACGGAATGTCCTGCTGGGTGCGGCCGATGGCGAGCGTAGTTTGTTTAACCGCCGACGATTTGCCGTGCGGAATCGCGATATGGTTTTCGAAGCCGGTCGAGCCTTCCGCTTCACGCAGCCAGACATCGGCAATAAACGCGGCGCGATCGCTGATGGCGCCGTCGCTCACCAGCAGATCGGTGAGTTCGTTGATCGCCTCTTCTTTACTGGTGGCGCTGAGCGCCAGGTTAACGCGGCGCGGCGTCAGAATGCGGGAAATGTCCATGGTTGCTCCTCATTCAATCAGTGTGCGGCCAACGCGCAGGGCGTGCCGTTGGGCAGCTGGCTGCCAATCATGGCGTCAGTGACCCGCCGGATATCGTCATCATTAAAAAAAGCGCTGACATACACGGCCGGAATGGCACCGGCGTCGAGGTGGATGGTGGTGATCACCAAATCCACCGCGTGGTGCTGACAAAACGCCGCCTGATTGCTGGCTGACACCACGCCAGCAATTTCCCAGTCCGGAAAGGCGCGTAATATGCGGCTCTTCAGCAGGTGCGAGGTGCCCACGCCGCTGGAGCACACCACCAGGATGCGTTTGTGGGCGATCTGCCGCTCCAGTGCCGCCTGGAAATGGACGCACAGATAACCAATCTCATCCTCAGCCACCGGCGACAGAGCGTAGGTGCGCGCGGTCAGTTGCATTGCCTGCTGAGTCAGAGAAAATATCTCTTTCATATCCTGTTTAATATCATCCAGCAGCGGATTGCGAATATGAATATGATATTTAAGCCGGTTTAATAATGGCTTTATATGCACCAGTAAACCGTCAAATAATAAACGGTCCTGAGATAAATCCTGCTGAATAAACGCCGAGAAACGATCAATTAATTCGCAGGTTATTTTAACCGACTCGGCAGTGGAAAATTGATTATGCAGCGTCACCTGATCGCCACGCTCTTCCACCACAATGCCGGAGGAGACGATATATTGATAAATAAAACCGACTTCATCGGCCGGCAACGCACAGCCGATGCGCTGCTCAATGCGCACTACCATCTGCCGGGCAATGGTGAGAATCGACTGATCCAGATCGTGCGCGGTGGTGAGAATGTCCAGCGCCAGCGTGTTGCCCTGCGCCATGCGGTGCATCATGATCAGGATGTGCGTGCACAGATTGAGATACCAGGCATCGCCCAGCGGATAACTCAGCTGCTGCTCCATCTGTTGCAGCAGCGTCTGCACAAAAGCCACATCCTCTTCGCCAAAATAGTGCACCAGCGCCTGCTGGCTGCCGGGATCGAGCCGCGGCAGCAGCGGCGTACCGGCGACCTGTTGCTGTATCACATCGTTGATCAGCGACACCATCGCCTGACGCAGCGCCTGCTCATGGCCCTCTATGTGCGTGCCGCCCGGGCCGCGCTGCAGCGTTAACCCCAGCGGCTGCAGCCACTCTTCAATCACTTTCAGGTCGTTCACAATCGAGGCGTGGCTGATAAAGTAGCGCTCGGACAGCTTGCTGATTGACGTGGCGCGCGGCGCATCGCTCAGGAGCTGGGAGGCGATTTTTATCCGCCGGCTGTTATGGCTGAGCGCGTCGCCGGCCTCATCGCCGTTCAGCTGCTGCTCCAGCTGCAAACGCTGCTGCATATCCTCAACCCGCAGCCGCACGCCGCGGCCAGGGGTTTTCTCCAGCGTCAGCGCCCAGTTGCTGAGCCAGCTCTCCAGCCACTGCAGGTCGCGCTGAATGGTCTTCCCGGAGACGCCGAGCTGTAACGCCAGCTGACCAATCGGCTGCGGCGCCGCCTGTTGCAACAGCAATTTCACTAACCGGTGTTGTCGCGAAGTCAGTATTTGCATTCGGTCACCCTTTATTTTGGTAAAACCTAATGGGATTTTTCCTTGTGGCATTTATTTCATTGCCAGCAAGCCGTCGCGAAAAAGGTGTGTCGTATGGAGTATGAATTTAGAAAAGGATGGCGGCAGCAACAATACTAAATGTTGTCCCGTCAGGCGGACAGCATTAATACACCGCGTTGACGGGAAATTAAATGCGAGTCTGCTCACACAATAATGCGCTAAATAAGTGTGATGATGCTCTCAATCCTTTTTATTTTTTCAACCGGCGTCACGTTATTTAAAGCCGGGAGATTCTTTCTGTCCTCAACGGCTTCCCTGTGACTAAATCCCGCGAATAAGGTACTATCCTCGCCAAATGACCGCCGGATGACCCGCCGTTGCGGGCCACGAAGTGAGGATGCCAGCTTAATGAGTGAAATGACACAGGATGGCGCAGAGCGTCTTGCCCTGCACAAGTTTACTGAAAACGCGTACCTGAACTACTCCATGTACGTGATCATGGACCGTGCGCTGCCGTACATCGGTGACGGTCTCAAGCCGGTGCAGCGCCGCATTGTTTATGCCATGTCCGAGCTGGGGCTTAACGCCAGCGCAAAATTCAAGAAATCGGCGCGTACCGTGGGTGACGTGCTGGGTAAATACCATCCGCACGGCGACAGCGCCTGCTATGAAGCCATGGTGCTGATGGCGCAGCCGTTCTCCTACCGTTATCCGCTGGTGGATGGTCAGGGCAACTGGGGTGCGCCGGACGATCCGAAATCCTTTGCCGCGATGCGTTACACAGAATCGCGCCTGTCGAAATATGCCGAAGTGCTGCTCAGCGAGCTGGGGCAGGGCACGGTGGATTACATCCCGAACTTCGACGGCACGCTGCAGGAGCCGAAAATGCTGCCGGCGCGCCTGCCGAACATCCTGCTCAACGGCACCACCGGCATCGCCGTGGGTATGGCGACCGACATTCCGCCGCACAACCTGCGCGAAGTGGCCGAAGCCGCGGTGCGCCTGATCGACAAACCCAACACCACGCTGGATGAGCTGCTGGAGATCGTGCAGGGGCCGGACTTCCCGACCGAAGCCGAGATCATCACGCCACGCGACGAGATCCGCAAGATCTACCAGAACGGCCGTGGTTCAATCCGCCAGCGTGCGGTGTGGAAAAAAGAGGATGGCGAGGTGGTGATCACCGCGCTGCCGCATCAGGTGTCGGGTGCGCGCGTGCTGGAGCAGATCGCCAGCCAGATGCGCAATAAAAAGCTGCCGATGGTGGAGGATCTGCGCGATGAATCGGATCACGAAAACCCGACGCGGCTGGTGATTGTGCCGCGCTCCAATCGGGTGGATCTCGATCAGGTAATGAACCACCTGTTTGCCACTACCGATCTGGAGAAGAGCTACCGCGTTAACCTCAACATGATCGGGCTGGATAACCGTCCGGCGGTGAAAAACCTGCTGGAGATCCTTTCGGAATGGCTGGTGTACCGCCGCGATACCGTGACACGCCGTCTCAATCATCGCCTGGAACGCGTGCTGCGTCGTCTGCATATCCTCGAAGGTTTGCTGGTGGCGTTCCTCAATATTGATGAGGTGATTCACATCATCCGCAGCGAGGATGAGCCGAAGCCGGTGCTGATGTCGCGCTTTGACATCAGCGAAACCCAGGCCGAAGCGATTCTGGAGCTGAAACTGCGCCATCTCGCCAAACTGGAAGAGATGAAGATTCGCGGTGAACAGGCCGAGCTGGAAAAAGAGCGCGATCAGCTGCAGGCGATCCTCGCCTCTGATCGCAAAATGAGTAACCTGCTGAAGAAAGAACTGCTGGCCGATAGCCAGACCTACGGCGACGATCGCCGCTCGCCGCTGCATGAACGTGAAGAAGCGAAAGCGCTGAGCGAGAACGAGCTGGTGAGCGCTGAGCCGGTCACCATTGTGCTGTCGCAGATGGGCTGGGTGCGCAGCGCCAAAGGTCACGATATCGATCCGGCGGGATTAAGCTACAAAGCGGGTGACAGCTACCGTGCCGCCGCGCGCGGCAAGAGCAACCAGCCGGTGGCGTTTATTGACTCCACCGGCCGCAGCTATACGCTGGATCCGACCTCGCTGCCGTCGGCGCGCGGGCAGGGCGAGCCGCTCACCGGTAAGCTGACGCCACCGCCGGGCGCGGTGATTGAGCAGGTGCTGATGGAAGCGGACGATCAGAAGCTGCTGATGGCCTCCGATGCCGGCTACGGCTTCATCTGTACCTTTGCCGATCTGGTGTCGCGCAACCGCGCCGGTAAAGCGCTGCTGACGCTGCCGGAAAACGCCAAAGTGATGACGCCGCTGGCGGTGCACTCTGGCGACGACATGTTGCTGGCCATCACCCAGGCGGGGCGGATGCTGATGTTCCCGGTGGCCGATCTGCCCCAGATGTCGAAAGGCAAGGGCAACAAAATTATCTCGATTCCGTCCGCGGACGCCGCCGCGGGCGTGGACAAGCTGCAGTGGCTGCTGATTCTGCCGCCGGGCAGTTCCATCACTATCTATGTCGGCAAGCGTAAGCTGATCATGCGTGATGAAGATCTGCAGAAAGTGCGTGCTGAGCGCGGCCGTCGCGGTAGCGTATCGCGCGGACTGCAGCGGATCGATAGCGTGGAAGTGAATGCGCCAGCGCGGCCAAAAAGTGACGCGAATAGCGAAGAGTAAGACTGAAAAGGCGAAGGACTGCCACATTTGAGGAAGCTATGTTACTAATTTTACGCACGTTGATCGTTGTGATTTATTCGATTCTGGTTTGTGTGTTTGGCAGCATCTGGTGTCTGTTTTCACCGCGTAATCCGCGCCACGTGGCGACCTTTGGTCACATGTTTGGTCGTCTGTCGACGGTGTTTGGCGTCAAAGTCGAACTGCGTAAACCGGCGAATGCCGAAAGCTACGGCAACGCGATTTACATCGCTAACCATCAGAACAACTACGACATGATCACCGCTGCCAATATCGTGCAGCCGACCACGGTCACGGTGGGCAAGAAAAGCCTGCTGTGGATCCCGTTCTTCGGCCAGCTTTACTGGCTGACCGGTAACCTGCTGATCGACCGCGATAACCGCGCCAAAGCGCACGGCACCATCGGCGAGCTGGTGGCGCAGTTCAAAAAGAAGAAAATTTCCTTCTGGATGTTCCCGGAAGGGACGCGCAGTCGCGGACGCGGTCTGCTGCCGTTCAAGACCGGTGCGTTCCATGCGGCGGTGGCGGCGGGCGTGCCGATCATCCCGGTGGTGGTCTCTAACACCCACGGCAAAATCAAACTGAATCGCTGGAACAATGGCTTAGTGATCGTGGAAATGCTGCCGCCAGTGGATACCACGCAGTTTGAAACCACGTCGGTACGTAAACTGGCGACCCACTGCCGTGAATTAATGTCTGCTAAGCTGGAAGAGTTGAACGCTGAAGTCGCCGAACGCGAAAAAAACGGTAAAATCTAGCCGGCAAAAAATGGCTCACCCGCAGCGCGCAATGGCTCGATCTGTCGGGTGCATTGATTTGCTGCGGATCCCGCCATTTGTAGGATGCGCATTCATGCGCACCGGGCCCCGCCGCTTGTAGGGTGCGCATTCATGCGCACCGGGTCCCGGATGCGCATTGACCTGACCCGGACACACAGCCGCGCCAGTCGGGCGCTTCACAACACGATTAAAAATAACAACATGGACACGGCGTCTTCACGCCACGCTCAAAAGGTCTGAAGTTTTATGTCTTGCAGCAGACGTCAGTTTATTCAGCTTTCTGCCGGTATGGCGCTGGCTTCCAGCGTTATGCCTTACGCCGCCCGCGCCGCCGCGCCACTGGGCGATGTGCCTTTGCCGGTGCCGCCGCTGATCGAATCACGCCGCGGTCAGCCGCTGTTCCTTACGCTGCAGCGCAGCCACTGGTCCTTCAACGGCAACAGCAACAAAGTGCCGGTATGGGGCATTAACGGCCTGTACCTTGGCCCGACGGTGCGCGTTTACAGCGGCGATGATGTCAAACTGATCTACAGCAACCGCCTAAATGAACCGGTGGCGATGACAGTCAGCGGTTTGCAGGTGCCGGGCGCGCTGATGGGCGGTGCGCCGCGCATGATGTCCGCTGGCGTAGACTGGGCACCGGTGCTGCCGATTCGTCAGGGCGCAGCCACGCTGTGGTATCACGCCAACACGCCGAATCGCATGGCGCCGCACGTCTATAACGGCCTGGCAGGCATGTGGCTGATCGAAGATGACATCAGCAAAGCGCTGCCGCTGCCGAAGCATTACGGCGTCGATGATTTTCCGCTGATTATTCAGGACAAGCGCCTCGATAACTTTGCCACGCCGGTTTATAACCCACCGTCGGACGGCGGGTTTCTCGGCGATACGCTGCTGGTTAACGGCGTGCAAAACCCGTATGTCGAAGTGTCGCGCGGCTGGGTGCGTTTGCGCCTGCTGAATGCGGCCAATGCACGCCGTTTCGATCTCAGCTTTAGCGACAACCGGCCGTTTACGGTGATCGCCAGCGATCAGGGCTTCCTGCCCGCGCCGGTAGCGGTGCAAACGCTGTCGCTCGCGCCGGGTGAACGTCGCGAAGTGCTGGTGGACATGTCGCAGGGCGATGAAGTGTCGATCACCGCAGGCACGGCGGCAGGCATTATGGATCGTCTGCGCGGGCTGTTTGAGCCCTCATCGATTCTGACCAATACGCTGGTGCTAACGCTGCGTCCAACCGGCCTGCTGCCGCTGGTGACCGACAACCTGCCGATGCGCCTGCTGGCGGATCAGATTCTCGATGGCGTGGCGGTGCGCACGCGTGAATTCCGCCTCGGCGACGGCACGCCGGGGATTAACGGTGTGCTGTGGGACATGAATCGCATCGATACGACGGTGCAGCAGGGCACCTTTGAGCGCTGGATCATTCACGCCGACCGACCGCAGTCGCTGCATATTCAGGGCGTGATGTTCCTGATTAAGAGCGTCAACGGCGCGCAGTCGATGGGAGAAGATCGCGGCTGGAAAGATACGGTCTGGGTGGACGGCGATGTCGAACTGCTGGTGAGTTTCCCGCAGAGTTCGTCAGAGCATTTCCCGTTTGTCTATTATAGCCAGACGCTGGAGCTCGCCGATCGCGGCACGGCAGGGCAGATGGTGGTGAATCCGGTCGGGTGAGGTGCGTTTCTTTTCCCTCACCCTAACCCGCGCGGGAGAGAACCGGGGACGAGGAGCGTTGCTGTTCCCTCACCCTAACCCTCTCCCGCCAGCGGGAGAGGGGACCGTTTTGTGCAATATTCCCCACTGGCACACCGCTTCAGATTTGCGCGGACACCTCCCTCTCCCGCATGCGGGAGAGGGCCGGGGTGAGGGGGACTTGGTTGCACAGTATTACACACTGGCATACCGCTTTAGATTTGCGCGGACAACTCCCTCTCCCGCGTGCGGGAGAGGGCCGGGGTGAGGGTGCCTGGTCGCACAGTGTTACCCACTGGCACACCGCTTCAGATTTGCGCGGACATCTCCCTCTCCCGCGTGCGGGAGAGGGCCGGGGTGAGGGGGCAAACCGCACCACTCATCCACGACACCCTCGTCACACGTCACCCATTAAACTCTTCCGGATCCGGTCCCAGCCGCTTGCCTTTATCCAGCTTCGCGATCTCGCTCACTTCTGACTTATCCAGCCGGAAATCAAACACCTGGAAGTTCTCCTGAATGCGCGCCGGCGTCACCGATTTCGGAATCACTACCAGGCCGCTGTCCAGATGCCAGCGAATCACAATCTGCGCCGGCGTCTTACTGTACTTCTTCGCCAGCTCGCGAATGATCTCCTGATCAAACACGCCTTCGCCGCCCTGCGCCAGCGGGCTCCACGACTCGGTCTGAATCTGATGCAGCGCGTTCCATGCATGCAGCGTGCGTTGCTGCAGCATCGGATGCAGTTCAATCTGATTTACCACCGGCGACACGCCGGTTTCATCAATCAGCCGCTTGAGGTGCGCCTCATGGAAGTTACACACGCCGATACTTTTCGCCAGGCCCTGCTGCTGCAGTTCCACCATTTTCTTCCACGCATCCACGTAGTGATCTTTCTGCGGGCACGGCCAGTGCATCAGATAGAGATCCACTTGCTCCAGCTGCAGCTTCTTCAGGCTGGTCTCCATCGCCTGTTCAACATTCTGCTGGTCATCATTCCACAGTTTGGTGGTGATAAAGATCTCATCGCGCGCCACGTCGGTTTCCTGCAGCGCCTGGCCAATCGCCTCTTCATTTTTATACGCGGCGGCGGTATCGATGGAGCGATAACCGACCTTCAGCGCTTCCAGCACCGCATTGCGCGCTTCATCAATGCTGGCCTGCCAGACGCCAAGGCCGAGTTGCGGCATCATGTTGCCGTCGTGCAGTTTAATCCGGGGTTGCTCTGCCATAGTGACTCCTTTTCGGTTGCAGTGACTTACCGTAGAAACGATGTGCTTAAGTCTAGTCAACAAACCTGACCTGAGGATCATTGTGGCAACCGAACGGCACTTTCGCCCGGTGCAATCCTGCAAAAATCTTGCCTGATTCTCCAGCCATCTGGAGCTTTATGCAGCAATGCGGCACACTGCGTTTTTTGCTGCCCGAGAGAGTGCCATGCCGAACGATGCCCTTTGCCGCCAGCTGGCCCAGCGCGTGATCACACTGATGCGCGAGCCACAAAAGCCGCTGTGTGCGGTGGAAAACGTACGGTTGATCTACGCTGAGGAACCGCTGCCGCGCACGCCGATGTTGTATCCGGCGGGCATCGTGATCCTGTTTCAGGGACACAAAACCGGCTACCTCGGCAGCACGGTGTTTCGCTACGACGCCACCAAATATCTGATGCTCACGGTCACGCTGCCGGTGGAGTGCGAAACTGACGCCACGCCGCAGCAGCCGCTGGCCGGCATGAGTCTCACCGTGGATCCGGCCAGTTTGCAGGATCTGCTGTTAAGCATTGGCGATGACGAGCAGTTTCAGCCGCAGCCGCAAACCTCCGGCATTCACTCTGCGTTCCTGAGCGAGGAGATGCTGTGCGCCGCAGAACGGCTGCTGGATGTGATGGATAAACCGCGTGACGCCCGCGTGCTCGGCCCGCAGCTGGTGCGTGAAATCATCTATTACGTACTGACCGGGCCGATTGGCGGCGCGCTGCTGTCGCTGGTGAATCGCCAGACGCAGTTCAGCCAGGTGGCCCGGGCGCTGCGCCGCATTGAGAACCACTTTGCTGAAAGCCTGAGCGTGGAAATGCTGGCGGCAGAGGTCAACATGAGCGTCTCGGCGTTTCACCATAATTTTAAGGCGGTGACCCAGACCTCGCCGCTGCAGTATCTCAAGCGTTACCGTCTGCATCAGGCGCGATTAATGATGCTGCAGGATGGGCTGAAGGCCAGCGCCGCCGCCGTGCGCGTCGGCTATGAAAGCCCGTCACAGTTTTCGCGGGAGTTTAAACGGTACTTTGGCGTGACGCCGGGAGAAGAGGCGAGCCGCGCGCGCCAGACCGGGGCGCTGCAGCCGTTTGACGCCGCCTGAAACGGCGGCGCTTCACAGAGGTCAGGCTTTCTGGCGCCGCTTTTTCCAGATCACCACAATGCTGCCGCCGAGGCCGAGAAACAGCAGCACAATAGGCAGCACCATCAGGATCGCCATCACCTGATCTTCGTGGCGCTTGATAAACGGCACCTGGCTGATGCCGTAGCCCATCGCTACCACAATTCCGACCCACAGCGCGCCGCTCAGCCAGTTGAAGAACTGAAAACGCCCGTTCTGCAAACCCGAAATGCCCGCCATGGTCGGCAGCAGCGTGCGCACGAAGGCCAGAAAGCGGCCAACCAGCAGTGCCATCAGGCCGTGGCGGTTGAACAGGTGCCAGGCGCGCTGATGGTACTGCGCTGGCAAATGCATCAGCCAGCTTTTGACGATTTTAGTATTACCAAGCCAGCGCCCCTGCAGATAGCTTAGCCAGCAGCCGAGGCTGGCGGCGGTGGTCAGAATCACCATGGTCGGCACAAAATCCATCACGCCTTTGGCGATCATCGCACCTGCCAGCAGCAGCAGGCTGTCGCCGGGCAGGAACGAGGCAGGCAGCAAACCGTTTTCCAGGAACAGCGTCAGAAACATCACGCCGTAGACAATCCACACTACATCCGGATTGGCCAGCGCGGCAAAATCCTGATGCCACAGCGCCTGGACAATCTCATGTAAAACACCCATCAGCTATCCCATCGAGTCACAAGGCTTGTATTTTAACCGTCCGGGACAGCGTAATCGTTGATCTCCGCTACGCCGCACCGGATGGTTTAAGTTTGGTTTATCTTTTTACGCTTTCAGGCGGGCAAAACCGGCTTTCAGGTCATCCAGCAGATCGTCAACGTGCTCGAGCCCGATATGCAGACGCACCAGCGTGCCGTCAAAATCCACGCCGCCCGCCGGACGAATTGCTGCCAGCTCTTCCGGCTGGTTCGCCAGAATCAGCGATTCAAAGCCGCCCCACGAGTAGGCCATACTGAAATGGTGGAAGCGATCGAGATAATTTGCCAGCTGCGCCGGGGTGAGTTTTTCATGCAGGATGAATGAGAACAGCCCGCTGCTGCCGCTGAAGTCGCGCCGCCAGAACTCGTGGCCTTTGCACTGCGCCAGCGCCGGATGGTTGACGCGCGCCACTTCCGGCTGCGCCGCCAGCCACTCGGCCACGCGCAGGCCGCTCTCTTCGTGCTGACGCAGACGCGTAGCCAGCGTGCGCAGGCCGCGGCTGGCCATGTACGCGGTGTCTGCATCCACCATCTGGCCCATCAGGTAGGAGTTTTCGCGCAGCTGCGCCCAGCAGCGTTCGTTGGCGACCGCAGTGCCGATCATCGCATCGCTGTGGCCGATGATGTATTTAGTGCCGGCCTGGATAGAAATGTCGATACCATGCTCCAGCGCGTTAAACAGCACGCCCGCCGCCCAGGTATTATCAATCATGATCACCGCGTCTGGTGCTTTGGCGCGCACCGCCGCGACAATCGCCGGAATATCCTGCACTTCCATGGTGATGGAAGCTGGTGATTCGAGGAACACCACGCGGGTGTTCGGCTGCACCAGTTCGCCGATTTCACTGCCGATGCAGTGATCGAACCAGGTGGTAGTGACGTTAAGCTTCGCGAGAATTTTGGTGCAGAAATCCTGGGTGGGTTCGTACACCGCGCCGCTGACCAGAATGTGATCGCCGCTGGTGACAAACGCGAGGATGGCATTGGCGACCGCGGCCGCACCGCACGGATAGAGCACGCAGCCGGCGCCGCCTTCCAGTTCGGTCATCGCATCCTGGAAGGAAAAATGGGTGAGGGTGCCGCGCCGGCCATAAAACAGTTCACCGCTGGCGCGTCCGGCGGTGGCGCGTTGTTTGTCCGCGACGGAGTCAAAAACCAGTGAGGATGCGCGCTGAATGACGCTGTTAACCGAGCCCTGAGTGTAACGTTTGCTGCGTCCCGCGGTGACAAGCCGGGTATCAATTTTTTTCGTTGCCATCACTGCCTTTCCTGACACGTCTCACAAAGCATTCAACTTACCACGAATCGCGGCGCGGGGTTGAGCCCGTTTGCCGAATATCAGAGTGACGCCAGCACAATCGCGGAAAGAGGCTGATTGCGGCTTTTATTACGCGGCGGAAAAACAAAGCGCAATAAATTGCGCCGCTACAACCCGTGCGGTATTTTTGCTTAATGCCACAAGTCGCACCGCATCGTAGCGGCGCGATTTATCGCGCAACCGTGCCTGTTGCTCCATCCCACAGACCGCACCCAACCGTAGCGGCGCGATTCATCGCGCAACCGTGCCTGTTGCTCCATTCCGCAAACCGCACCAAACCGTAGCGGCGCGATTTATCGCGCAACCGTGCCTGTTGCTCCATTCCGCAAGCCGCACCCAACCGTAGCGGCGCGATTTATCGCGCAATCGTGCCTGCTGCTCCATTCCGCAAACCGCACCGAACCGTAGCCGCACAATTCATCGCGCAACCGTGCCTGCTGTTCCATCCCAAAGACCGCACCAAACCGTAGCGGCGCGATTTATCGCGCTAAACATTGCGCCGTATCAATTCAGCGGGTTACAGCTTTGTAAATAGTAATGAGAACCACTATCACTTCGGTCGGTTTTTTTGCTATGATCCGCGCTTCAATCGTGAACGGTGCAACAGAAGTCGGAGACGCAGCGTGGTAGCCAGTGACTTGATGCAAACGGACCTCTCCGTTTGGGGCATGTATCAGCATGCCGATATCGTGGTAAAAATTGTGATGATCGGCCTGTTGCTGGCCTCGGTCGTTACCTGGGCGATTTTCTTTGGCAAATACGCGGAGCTGAGCGGGGCGAAACGTCGCCTGAAGCGCGAACAGCTGGCGCTGGGCGAAGCGCGCTCACTGAATGACGCGTATCGCGCTGCCGAAAACTTCAAAGCCAACAGCCACAGCGCCGTGCTGCTCGCCGACACGCGTAACGAACTGGAACTCTCTGCCGGCAGCGAAGACCTCGACGGCATCAAAGAGCGCACCAGCTTCCGCCTTGAGCGTCGCGTCGCGGGCTTCAGCCGCCACGCCGGTCGCGGTAACGGCTTCCTCGCCACCATCGGTTCCGTCGCGCCATTTATCGGTCTGTTCGGCACCGTGTGGGGCATCATGAACAGCTTTATCGGTATCGCGAAAACCCAGACCACCAACCTCGCGGTGGTGGCACCGGGCATCGCGGAAGCGCTGCTGGCGACAGCGATTGGCCTGGTGGCGGCAATCCCGGCGGTGGTGATCTACAACGTCTTCGCCCGCATGATCGCCAGCTACAAAGCCTCACTGGGCGACGTGGCGGCGCAGGTGCTGCTGCTGCAGAGCCGCGATCTGGACCTCGGCAACGTCGATACCGCAAAAGAAGTTAACCGTCCGGCGGCGGCCCAGAAACTGCGCGTAGGATAAGTATTATGGCGATGCGTTTAAACGATGATGCGGTCGGCGATGGCGAAATGCACGAAATCAACGTGACGCCGTTTATCGATGTCATGCTGGTGCTGCTGATCATCTTCATGGTCGCTGCGCCGCTCGCCACGGTGGATGTACGCGTCAATCTGCCTGCCTCCACCAGCGCGCCGCAGCCGCGTCCGGAGAAGCCGGTTTATCTGTCGATCAAAGCGGATAAACAGATCTACATCGGTAACGATGCGGTGACCAAAGAGACGCTGGTGAACGCGCTCACTGCGCAAACCGAAGGTAACAAAGAGACCACCATCTTCTTCCAGGCGGATAAATCAGTCGATTATGAAACGCTGATGTCGGTGATGGATCAGCTGCGTGAAGCGGGTTATCTGAAGATTGGTTTGATGGGCATGGAGACGGTGAAGAAATAGTTTCACCGGCGTAATACCAGCACCATATCTGTAGGGTCGTCATTCATGACGACCTTTTTTATTATGGCGGCCCGAGCAGGCCGCCATGTCATTATGCGGTGGCAAACTGCGGTTAAACCAGATTCACCGTTACGCCGTCCTGCACCAGCAGTTCCGCGTCGCCGTGGCTGAACACATGGTACTGGTTGCCAGCGATGGTCACGGTGCCGGTTTGCTGCGTCCAGCCGCTGACCGCTTCGCCTTCCGGCAGGATGTCGCTAAGCTGCACTGTTTCTCAGGCATGATTATCAATCATTAACTGCGTCTTACCATCATCGATAAACTGATCCTGTTGTCCTTGCTCAAGGATTTCATCTGGATCAATTTGTAATAAACTATTGATGGCATCGTCATGTTGTTCATCAATCTGATTAATCGTTGTATTAACAATCGGAACGGCTTTTTGCCATATAAAATTATCTAAATACAATCCTCCTAAGTCACGCACCTCAATATCAAACTTAGTAAATAACCCTTCATCGATAGAGAACTTATGGTGCAATACCCCTTCTGGTACGGAAACTTTTTCTGAATGTATGATGTTATTATCTTTGTCATAAAAATTTATTATGTAATAGCCTTTATTTCCACCTATAACGTTCAATTCTAAAATTTTCGATGGTGGGACAGTGAACTCTGCTTTAGAGTTTTCTCTCATTATAAGATTATTGCCCGTGTAAGCTTGATTGCCGACATAATAATAGTGGTTTGATAGTTGTACAACTCCGGCTAAAGGCTTCATAGCAAAATCACTTTTGAAATTATATTTGCTGTATAAGTTAAATTGACTGCCAACCCCTACACTAGGATAAGGTTTAGGTATGTGGCTTCCTAAAGATGATGGTAAACCCTCAAAATTACAACCGCTATTAACGTAATTGTATTGCTGTATATTTATAACATAGCTATCGCTGGTTTTATCGCTATCTATCGTCGAGACCGTAAACGCCCACGAGCCGAATTTAAGCGGTGGAGGGGTATAATTCCAGTCGCCTTTGTCGTTTGAGAAGACAGAAACTGTAAATGTGTCCTTACCGTCTGTATATTTGATAACCACAGTACTGTTTGCTTCCGCAACGCCAGAAAGAGTGGGAGTTCGGTCATCGGTTTCCCCGCCATTACGGATTATGCCTGTTGATGTTCCCTCATCATCCCAAACAGATATAATTTTCGGCACTATTGTGCCAGATGTTATAATCTGCAATTCGAA
This sequence comes from Pantoea sp. B270, assembly GCF_018726825.1. Taxonomy (NCBI): domain Bacteria; kingdom Pseudomonadati; phylum Pseudomonadota; class Gammaproteobacteria; order Enterobacterales; family Erwiniaceae; genus Pantoea; species Pantoea sp. B270. Next base: position 431,380 of record NZ_JAHCSX010000003.1, on the reverse strand, counting down.
GGTTTTACCAGAGGGAGTATATGTGGCGGAAGTCCCTGACTGGAATTCATAAAGGCCTTCTGTCAAATTTTTACTTTCATAAGTCCATGTTCCATCTGCTTTAGTTATTACGCTACCCAATAAGTCCCACATGCCGGTTAGGTTGCGGTAGTGTATATAGACAATATTATTAGCTTCGGCACGGCCGTATAAAGTAGGAGTAGTATCGTCTGTAATCGCACCAGAACCGAGCATACCGGTAGACGGACCAAAATCATCGTAAGCATGAGTAATCTCAGTGCGAGTTGATGCCGATAGATCAATATTAAGTATGAACTCGTCAGTCCAGCCGCTACTATCATTGGCTCGGAACTCCCAGGTACCTGCACTCAGCGCCGGATTCGGTGTCCAGCCCCAGCGGCTACCGTCCATCACTGCGTTGCCTGCATCGATCCATTCGCCTTTATCATTTCGATACTGGATTCTCACCGTGCTACCTGCTGGTGCGTTACCGCAAAGCTCTGGTGTGGTGTCATCAGTCAGTCCGCCACTTTTCAATTCGCCAGTTGCATTGCCGACATTATCTATTGCGTGAGTGATTTCCAGAATGGCGCCGGGATCGGGCGGGGTTGAGCCATCTTTTCCGATGATGATACTAAAAGCATCCGAAACCTCACCCTCGCGCACCTTACCGGCAAAGGTTTCATTCGCCACCAGCGTCAAATCATGCTGGCCGTCGGTAAGGTCAACCTCCGGCTCGATCTTCCACATCCCGGTATTTTCATCCGCCTTCGCGCTGCCGATAACCGTATTGCCTTCTTTCAGATAAACAATCACGCCTTTTTCCGCGATACCGGTCAGGGTGGGGCGGCGGTCGTCGGTCATCTTGCCAGAATCGAAGCTGCCGGTGATGTCACCCTGATCGTCGTACATGTTCAGCAGCGTCGGCGCTGCTGGCGGCGTGGTATCAACAATCAGCGTACGCAGACTGGGCGTACTGACGTTGCCGGCCTTATCAACCGACTGGAAAGACATGTTGTAGTAACCATCCTCCAGCGGCGTTGCAGGTGTCCAGCTCCAGTAGCCGTTGGCAGGGTCGATATCTACCGTAAAGGTCTCTTTGCCGACGGTAATCAGCATGGTGCCGCCCTTACCGATTTCTGAATTTGCATAGCCAAAAAACGTGGGGGTGTTGGTGTCGCGCTCGAGGTATTTCACCTCTTCATAATTGAACAGTTCCATGGAGATTATTCCTGTGTTTTTTTACGTCGGGTCCACCGCAGCGAGGGCCGCTGCGCCTTGTTACAGAGAGCGCATTTTGTAATAGATGATGTAACACGCCGTATGAGATACGTCCCGAAGGGAGAAAAATCCGAACGGATTAAAAACAGGGGTAAAGGGCAGGATTATGCCGTGCTGCGCGCACGGCATCGGGGGATTACACCAGCTCGATTTTCACGCCGTCCTGCACCAGCAGTTCCGCGTCGCCGTGGCTGAACACGTGGTACTGGCTGCCAGCGATGGTGACGGTGCCGGCATGCTGCGTCCAGCCACTGACCGTTTCGCCTTCCGGCAGGATGTCGCTGAGCTGCACGCTGTCGCCAGCCTGGCCGCTGACCCGCATCTGGGTTTTGCCGTCGTCAATGAACAGGCCCTGCTGACCGGCTTCCACCACGTCACTGAGCGTCAGGCCGAGCGGGGCGAGCGCGTTGATTTCCACCTCGCCCGGCGGCGTGGCGTCCACGACGATGCTGTACGCCGGCAGGCCAGCGTCGTAAGCGCCGTAGCTGACGCTGAGGCTGTGCGAGTCATCGCTGAGCTCTGGCGTGATAAAGCGCCAGTTGCCGTCTGCGCCGACCTGCACGCTGCCGATCAGCGTGCTGCCGTCGTAGACGTTGAGCACGCTGTTGGCCTCGGCGACGCCGCTCAGCTCCGGCTGGCGGTCATTAGTGATGCCGCCGTTGCTGACTTCGCCGATATACAGCGCCACGTCGTCATACACGCGGAGGATTTCTGGCGTGTGCTGGCCGCCCGGCATCAGGACCAGCTCAAACGTATCGCTCCACTGGCTGTCGCCCTGCGCCTGCGCGGCAAACGACCAGACGCCGTACTCCAGCGCCGGCGGCGTGAAGCTCCAGTTGCTGTCCGCGCCCACCGTTACCACTGCTGAATGGGTGAACTCGCCGAAGGCACCGTAGCGCACCACCACGGTGCTGTTGGCTTCGCCGCGCCCGCTAAGGGTTGGCGTGGTGTCATCGGTGAGCGCGCCGCTCAGCAGCGTGCCGGTGACCGGGCCAAAGTCGTCAGTGGCGTGGGTCAGCGTGGCGTGCAGCGCGTCGCTGCCGGCGAAGGCGATGTCGAGCGTAAAGCTGTCGCTCCAGCTGCCTTCCTGACCGGCGCGAAACTCCCAGCTGCCCGCTTCCAGCTCAGCCGGTGGCGTCCAGCTCCAGCGGGAGCCGTCCATCTGCGCCGCGCCGCCGTCGACCCATTCGCCGCTGGCGTTACGGTACTGCACGAAAACCGTGCTGCCCGCCGGGGCGCTGCCGTGCAGCTGCGGCGTGGCGTCGTCGGTGAGCGCGCCGCTCAGCAGCGAACCGGTGACCGGGCCGGCATCATCCACCGCGTGGGAAATCACCGTGGCGGCAGCGCCGTCGCGGCCAATCAGCAGCTCAAACGGCGCAGACGGTTCGCCCTCGCGCAGCTTGCCGTTGAAGGTTTCGACCGCCACCAGCGTCAGCTGATGGGTGCCGTCGCTCAGGTCGGCGTCCGGCTCCAGCGTCCAGATACCGGTGATGGCGTCGGCCTGCGCGCTGCCAATCACCGTGTCGCCCTCTTTGAGGTACACCACGGTGCCCTTTTCCGCGACGCCGGTCAGGGTCGGGCGGCGGTCGTCGGTCATGCGTCCGGCGTCGAAGCTGCCGGTGATGTCGCCCTGGTCATCGTACATATTGAGCAGGCGCGGCGCGTCCGGCGCCGTGTAGTCGACCACCTGAATGAACTGGGCGGGGTCACCGATGTTGCCGGCGGCATCAATCATGCGCACCGACACGACGTGTTCGCCTGGTGTCCAGTCGGCGGGCGGCGTCCAGCTCCAGCGGCCGTCCGGGCCGACAATGACTGTGTACGGCTTGTTGCCGTCGATGACGATTTCCGCAAAGCCGTTGCGCGCCTGCGGACTGGTGCCGCTGTAGCCGCGGCGCGGGTCGTCGGTGTAGCGGTAAGTGGCGTTAAGAATCTGGTTCATGATGGCTCTCCCTTACACCAGCTCGGTTTTCACGCCGTCCTGCACCAGCAGCTCAGCGTCGCCGTTGCTCCAGACGTGGTACTGGGTGCCGGCAATGGTCACGGTTCCAGCCTGCTCGGCCCAGCCGTTTTGCTCACTGCCCTCCGGCAGGATGTCTTCGAGGCGCACGGTATCGCCCTGATTGCCGTTGACGATAATTTGCTTAGTGGCATCATCAATCGCCAGGTTCTCACTGCCGTGCCTGAGCACATCCTGCAGGCTCAGCGTCAGGGCGTTATTGCCGGCGTTGTCCATCTGAATCACGCTGGTTTTGCTGCCGTCCTCCACCTGGTCGGCAAAAATCACCGTCTGATCTTCGCTGTTGACCAGCAGCTGATAGAGCTGATTATCGGCGTCGAAAACCTGGATCGGGTCATAGAGGTCGTTTTCGTCAAACAGATACAGTTTGCCGCCGTTGGTGTTGACCTCCGGATGAACGTATTCGCCCCACTTGATGTCATCAATGGTAAAGCCGGCATCATTGTCATCCGTTGTGGTTTCCTGGCCCAGCACCAAATCGATATGACCGATCTTTTTACCCGGTGGTGCAATAAACTGATAGGTGTCAGGAGCTGTATTAGTACGGTAACCTACGGGTGCAATCATTTCACGGTAGAGAATTTCGCCGGTAGTTGAATAAACAATAATCTCATGCTGATTGGCTGAGTGAACAGTGCTTAGCGCAAACTCGATCTTTTCTGTGCTGCCAAAGTCATACGTGTAAGTGGAGTTATCGCCTAATACAAATGCACGATGTTCACCATGGCCATTAAAAACTCTGGAGGCTCCTATATTTGAAACTACACCCTCATGCGCTTTTCCAGAAAAACTGACGCCACCCAGTAAAACGTTAACCCGCGTCATGTCGAATTTGAAGTCAATGTCGTATTTGTCAAATGACTCCAGGCCAGAGCCAATATTGAGGCCCCAGGCAATGTGATCAATGGTGAACCCTCCATCATTAGTATTTTCAGGTCCGGAGTCATCTCCGACAATGAAGTCAATTTTTGATATCATTTTTCCGGGCTGAGCTATATATTCGAATTTTTCATATGTGTTATCTGTGGCTTTCAATGGACCTTCGAATAGTAATTCTCCTGTTGTGGAAAATATTTTTATTTTATGACGCTCAGGATGGAATATATGATTGTAATCAAAGGATATCTTATCGGTTTTATCGAAATCAATTTGATAATGAGAGTTGTTTTTTAAATACAATGAGTTATGACTATTTATTGCTGCATTTTCATACACTTCTGCTTCAGAGCCTGAAAAGGTTCTAAATATCAGTCCACTACCTATTGTTTCATCTTTGTTCAGTGCATACTTTTTACCTGCTGTAAGCGTGTCGAAAGTTTCGAACCCATGGTTGAGATCGCTAACATTTATATTAGAGTATCTTTGAGTAATAATGTTATCAATACCATACGCAGTAAGTGAACCTATAATATGAATCTCAGCATAGCTGATCTCTGAGTTGCCCGAACTAAATTGCAATATCTCTCTGGTATTACTTCTTTCACCATGGGGATAAACTCGTCCAAGTTCTTTCCCATTCTCATCAAAGAAACTGATATATGACTTGGTACTTTCCCAATCAAGCGCGGTGAGTTCAAAGTAATTTATTTTCTCCTGGAAATTTACTTTCTGGACAAATTCATTAACATTGCTATCTTTTCGGATGACGAAAAACCCGCCCCAGCGCTCATGATCTTCTATTGCTGTAGTGACATTATCATGCTTTTTATAGATAAATGTCAGATTTCCGTAATTCACATTTTTCGTGATATTGACAGGGGTAATGTCTTCAAAGTTGTAAACATGAGTAATGGTTTCACTGTCAATAATATTTAACGAATAATTTGCACTGTAGCTATTGCCATTAGTGGTTTTCGCCCTGAAATCCCAGTTACCATATTCCAGCTCTTCCTTGGGCGTAAACGACCAGCGACCATTCGCATCCGCAACCGTTGACCCGCTATGCCAGGTTTTGCCGTCGCGTGAGTACTCAACCTGCACAACCGCATTCGCCTCGGCACTGCCGCGCAGCTCCGGCTGAGTATCATTGGTCAGCCCGCCCGATTTCACCTCACCGGTGATTTTGCCCACATCATCCCAGGCCATAGATATTTCTGGGGCGACGCTGCCCGGCGCCACAATCTGCAGCCCAAACGGTTTACCGTTCGTATCACGTGTGCCAGACGTTCCCGCCTGGAACTCATACGTCCCTGGAGAAAGGCGGTCAGTCTCATACTCCCAGCGGCCATCGGCGCCGGCAGTCACGCTGTCCAGCAGTTCCCATGCGCCCAGCACGTTGCGATAGTGAATATATACCAGGCTGTTAGATTCGGCGCGGCCGTGCAGGTTTGGCGTACGGTCATCGGTAATCGCGCCGTTGCCCAGCGTGCCGGTGAACGGGCCAAAGTCATCGTAAGCGTGAGTGATTTCCGTTTTTGCCGCCGGTGCGAGATCGATATCCAGCTTAAATTCGTCGGTCCAGCCGCTGCCGGCGTTGGCGCGGAATTCCCAGTTACCGGCACCCAGCGCCGGGTTTGGCGTCCAGCTCCAGCTGGTGCCGTTCATTACCGCATTGCCGCCATCGATCCATTCACCTTTATCGTTGCGGTACTGAATGCGCACCACGCTGCCTTCCGGCGCGCTGCCGCGCAGCTCTGGCGTGGTGTCATCGGTGATGCCGCCGCTTTTCAGTGAGCCGGTCAGGCTGCCAGCATTATCGATAGCCTCAATGATTTTGGCCACGCCGCCCGGATCGCTCGGCACGTCGCCGTCTTTTCCGATGGTAATGTTAAACTCATCGGATACTTTGCCCTCACGCACCTTACCGGCGAAGGTTTCCGCAGCCACCAGCGTCAGGTTGTGACGACCATCCGCCAGATCCACCGTCGGCTCCAGGGTCCACAGACCGGTTTTCTCGTCAGCTTTGGCGCTGCCGATCACGGTGTTGCCCTCTTTCAGATACACCACGGTGCCTTTTTCGGCGATACCGGTCAGGGTCGGGCGGCGGTCATCGGTCATTTTACCGGCGTCAAAGCTGCCGGTAATGGCGCCCTGATCGTCGTACAGGTTGAGCAGCGTCGGTGCGGCCGGCGGCGTGGTGTCAACGATCAGCGTGCGCTGTGACGGCGTACTGAGGTTACCGGCGGTATCGATGGTCATAAAGGAGAGGCTGTATTCGCCGTCGGTCAGCGCTTCCGGTGGCGTCCACTTCCAGCTGCCGTCCTGCGGGTTGATGTCGACAAAGAAATTCCTGTCGCCAAGCGTAATCATTACCTGGCCGCCTTTACCCACTTCTGAATCGATTTTACCGAAAAACGTTGGGGTGTTGGTGTCGCGCTCGAGGTACTTCACCTCTTTAAAATCAAACAGATCCATGGAGATTATTCCTGTGTTTTACGTTGGGTTTATTGCAGCAAAGCCCGCTGCGCCTTGTTATAAAGTGCGCATTTTGTAATAGATGACGTAAAACGCTGTATGAGACCTGTCCCGAAGGGAGAAAAGTCCGAACGGGTGAAAAGCCGGGAAAAGAGGGCAGGGTGATGCCGTGCTACGCGCACGGCATCGGGGGTTACACCAGTTGTAATTGCACGCCGTCCTGCACCAGTAGTTCGGCGTCGCCGTGACTCCAGACGTGGTATTGCGTACCGGCGATGGTCAGGGTGCCGGTCTGCTGCGTCCAGCCATCGACCGCTTCGCCTGCCGGCAGGATATCCTGCAGCTGTACGCTGTCGCCCGGCTTGCCGTTCACCAGCAGCTGGGTGCTGTCATCCTCAATGAACAGGCCTTTGCCGCCTTCGCTCAGTAACTGGTGCAGCGTCAGCGCGTCCGGCTGGGCTTCATCCTGCGCCTGCTGATCGAACGCGGCGTCAGGGCTGACGTCGAGCACGAATTTGCTGCTCCAGTTGCTCTTCATCTCACCGGTCGAGGCGCGCGCCTGATATTCCCACACGCCAGGCTGATGCAGATACGGCGAGGTGAAGCTCCACTTGCCGTCGGCATCGACCAGCACGCTGCCGGCGTGGCGCAAGCCTTCACCCTGCACGCCATATTCGATCTCAATCACCTGGCCCGGCGTGCCGCTGCCGTGCAGCGTTGGCGTGGTGTCATCGGTTGAGTCGTGCTGATAAACCGGCCCCTGCAGCGGGCCCGCGTTGTCCCAGGCGTAGTCGATAGTCGGTTCCAGCGGCGCGCCGGGGATCACCAGCAGTTCAAACTTATCGCTCCACGCGCTGGCTTTACCATCGGCCACGCCGCGCGAGCGGAAACCCCATTCGCCAAAATAGGTCAGTTCGAAGCCGGCGAACTGCCAGTTGCCCTGCGCATCGACCGTCACGCTGCCCGCGCTGTGCCAGCCGCTGTTACTCAGGTTGTACTCAATCTCAACGATGCTGCCCGGCGCACCGCGACCTTCCAGCACCGGCGTTTTATCGTCGGTGGTGCCGCGATGGTACACCTGGCCGGTATGGGCGCCGGTATCGTCACGCGCACAGTCGATAGCCGGACGCAGATTCTCCAGCGCCGACATATTAAGGCTGAAATCCGGGCGGTAGTCGTCTTTGCTGTTCTCGTAGGAGGCATAGAAGGTGTAGATGCCGTCACCGCTGATCATCGCGCGTGACTGAATTACCCAGTCGCCGTTGGCATCGGTTTTAACGCTGCCTTTATAGCCGATGCCGCCGTGATCGTTCTGCGCGAACAGATAAACGATGCTGTTCGGCTCCGCGCGGCCCACGATCAGCGGCGAGAAGTCGTCGGTGGTGGAACCGCTGGCGAGCTGGCCCTGTACGGTGCCGACATCGTCAATCGCGTAGCTGATGGTCGGCGGCACCGGTCCGCTCTCAACCACGGTGACGTCGAAGTGGTTAGAGGGTTCGCTGACGCGGCCAAACTCGTCGGTCGCGGTGACGGTTAGCTGATGCCCGCCCGCGCCCAGCAGCGGCTCCAGCGACCATTCGCCGCTTTTACTGGCCACGGTGCTGCCAATCAGCCTGTCGTGATCGTACAGCCGCACCGTGCTGCCCGGCAGCGCATAGCCCTGCACTTTGGGTGTGGTGTCATCAATGGTGTGACCGCGCCCGACCGGGCCGGTTTCGCTGCCGACGTCGTCAAACAGCGCGGTGATCGCCGGTTTGTCCGGCACCGAGAGTGCGACGTCAACAGAGAACGGATGCGGCTCACCGCTGTCGCCGATGCACGCCACCATGTCGTGGCTGCCTTCGCTCAGCGAGAACGGCGGCTGAAATGACCAGCTGCCGTCGGCGGCAATCGGCGTGCTGTAGCGGTGATCGTTGATAATGAATTCAATGATTTCACCGGCCTGCGCCGGCAGGCTGCCGCTCAGCAGCGGATAAGGTGTGCCCACTCGCAAGGTATTAATGGATGAAAAGGGGTCAAAGCTGAGAGGTGTTAGCATAAGTATTCTCCACCAAAATCATCAACGGCGTGATTACCGTTACCTGCCCAGCATAACGGGGGAGGGGATGGCGGCATGTACCAGAATCGTCTCGTTTCTAAGACTGATCTTAATAAGTTCTGCTAATGAAAAGCGCATTAAAAAGAGTGGGATATGGCTCATGATATTGCTTGTTGAGGTTTGATATCGCTGAATTTATGTCACTAGTAAAGTCGATAGTCTGTGCTGCACCTGTCACCTGGAAAGCCCAGAATTATTAACTTTCCTCATAAGCTGATCGGACCGGCCGTGTTAACTATTTGTTACCTTTGTTTGTACTTTTGTAAAGTGCAATGGTGAACAGGATCACATCTATTCACGCGCCGGCAGGCTAAAACAGGAGAAAAACCAGGAAGGACGATATGAGCTCAAGTCACGCTTTACAAAAGTCATCGCAGGGCGGTGCCAAAACCATCTTTAGCGTTACCAGCGGTAACTTCCTTGAGATGTACGATTTTATGGTGTTTGGCTACTACGCCACCGCCATTGCAAAAACCTTTTTCCCGGGCGACGATCCGTTTGCCTCGCTGATGCTGACGCTGATGACCTTTGGCGCCGGCTTCCTGATGCGTCCGCTCGGGGCGATTATACTGGGGGCCTACATTGACCATCACGGCCGGCGTAAAGGGCTGCTGCTGACGCTCGGCCTGATGGCGCTCGGTACGCTGACTATCGCGCTGGTACCAGGCTACGCCACGCTGGGCGCGGCGGCTCCGATTCTGATTCTGCTGGGTCGCCTGCTGCAGGGTTTCTCGGCGGGCGTGGAGCTGGGCGGCGTCTCGGTTTATCTGTCTGAAGTGGCTCCCAAAGGCCGTAAAGGCTTTTACGTCAGCTGGCAGTCGGGCAGTCAGCAGGTAGCGGTAATCTTTGCCGCGCTGCTGGGGCTGGGGCTTAATCATCTGCTGGCGAAGGACGCGGTGACCGAATGGGGCTGGCGTATTCCGTTTGTGGTCGGTTGTCTGATTGTGCCGTTCCTGTTCTGGATTCGCCGCATGCTGGAAGAGACCGAAGCCTTCAGCCAGCGCAAATCGCACCCGTCGATGGGCCAGATTGTGCGTTCCGTGGGACAGAACTGGGCGCTGGTGCTGGCCGGCATGCTGATGGTGGTCACCACCACGGTGATGTTCTACATGATTACCGCGTTCACCCCGACCTTTGGTAAAACCGTGCTGATGATGAGTGACAAGCAGAGCTTCCTCGTTACGCTGTTTGTCGGCATCTCTAACCTGTTCTGGCTGCCGGTGATGGGCGCGCTGTCGGACCGCGTTGGGCGGCGGCCGCTGCTGATTACCTTTACCGTGTTGATGATCCTGACAACCTGGCCGGTGCTGCACGGGCTGGTGGGATCGCCGACCTTTGCGCACCTGGTGGAAGCGGAGCTGTGGTTATCGTTCCTGTACGCCAGCTATAACGGCGCGATGGTGGTATATCTGGCGGAGATCATGCCGGCTGAAGTGCGCGCTTCGGGCTTTTCGCTGGCCTACAGCCTGGCGACCGCGCTGTTTGGTGGTTTTACGCCGGCGATTTCGAGCTATCTGATTCATGCTACAGGCGATAAAGCGATGCCGGGCGTCTGGCTGTCGTTTGCCGCAGTGTGCGGCCTGGTGGGCACGCTGCTGATTGGCCGCATGGTGAAACAGTACCAGGCGCGGCACAGCGCAACGGTAGTGGGCGCGTCGCTGTAGTTCGAGTTGGTATGCGCTGGGCCTCACTTTAACTTTCTCCCACTTGCCCTCACCCTAACCCTCTCCCGCACGCGGGAGAGGGAACCGCTCGGTGCGGGTTTGCAGACCTGCACTTCACCTCAACACTCGCTTGGTTGGCTCCTTCTCCCGCTGGCCCTCACCCTGACCCTCTCCCGCACGCGGGAGAGGGAACCGCTCGGTGCGGTTTCGCAAACCTGCGCTTCACCTAAACATCCACCCGGTCGGCTCCTTCTCCCGCTGGCGGGAGAAGGCGGGGGATGAGGGGGCAAGCCTGCTCCTGCTCTGCGCGCTGGCCCTCACCCTAACCCTCTCCCGCACGCGGGAAAGGGAACCGCTCGGTGCGGTTTCACCAACCTGCACTTCACCTCAACACCCGCTCGTTCGGCCCCTTCTCCCGCTGGCGGGAGAAGGCGGGGGATGAGGGGGCAAGCCTGCTCCTGCTCTGCGCGCTGGCCCTCACCCTGACCCTCTCCCGCACGCGGGAGAGGGAACCGCTCGGTGCGGTTTCGCAAACCTGCGCTTCACCTAAACATCCACCCGGTCGGCTCCTTCTCCCGCTGGCGGGAGAAGGCGGGGGATGAGGGGGCAAGCCTGCTCCTGCTCTGCGCGCTGGCCCTCACACTGACCCTCTCCCGCACGCGGGAGAGGGAACCGTTCAGTGCGGTTTGCAGACCTGCGCTTTACCTCAACCCCCGCTCAATCGGTCCCTTCTCCCGCTGGCGGGAGAAGGCGGGGGATGAGGGGGCAAGCATGCTCCTGCTCTGCGCGCTGGCCCTCACCCTGACCCTCTCCCGCACGCGGGAGAGGGAACCGTTCGGTGCGGTTTCACAGACCTGCACTTCACCTCAACGCCCGCGCGATCGGCCCCTTCTCCCGCTGGCGGGAGAAGGCGGGGGATGAGGGAATCACCCACTCCTTACCCACCCGCTAAAACGCCACATCCACCACCACGCTATCGCTGTAATTGCCCGCTGCGGGCGTATTCTGCGTAGTCAGAATCTGCGCCGTATAGGTAAAGTTGCGCGTCACGGTATCCGCGTTGAGCGATGTCGAGGTCGCGCTGCTCCAGCGGTCGCTGCCGCTCGGGCCCCAGCGATTGGTGTTGGTGGTGCCTTTATAGATATCGTACGCCAGCCGGTTAGTGCCGCTCGCCATCTGGCGCGTGGTGCCGCTGTAATAGCTGCCATTACTCAGTCCCACCGTATACGTGCTGCCCTTTGAACACACCACGTTAATCGTCTGCTGCACAGTAGAAAAACTACCGACCAGCGGTGCACTGCCGAAGCTGACGTTCGGCGCCGTAATCGTGGTGCAGTCGTTGGTGATGACCATATTCACGGTGATCGGCATCGCCGTCCCGCTGCTGCTCTGCACCGTGCCGACGCACACGCCGGCCACATTTAACCCGGCACACACATTATAACTCACCGTCAGCGTGATGGTGGTGGTGTAACTGCCGGCGGCAATCACCTGGCCAGGCACGGTGCGGAAATAGAGTGGAATGACAAAATTGAGGCTGTTGCCGAGCGCCAGCAGCGCGGAAGAGTTCCAGCGATAGCTGCCGCCCTGGCGCAGTTCGGTGGCACAAGCGCTGTCGATGCACAGCTGAATCGGCACGTTATCGGTGCCGCTGGCCGATGCCTTCATGGTGGCGCGCGTGCCGCTCAGGTAGTTGGCGGTGGTAAACGCATAGGCGACGTAATCGCTGCCCAGCAGGTTGAGCGTGCCGGTGCCGCAGTTAACGTTGGTGTTACTGGAAGTATTGACCGCCGTCGACTGCACGTAAAACGTGGTTTGCGTGCCAAAGCTGGCGCTGGGGGCCGAAAGCGAACAGAGCGCGTAGCTGCTGGCCGGCAGCAGCCACAGCAGCAAGAACAGAAATTTCCTCATGGCGAGATCCCTGACTGTGAGTTGTTGGCGGCATTCACTGCCATACCGGGCGCGGCAGGTGGCAGCGGGCATGTGAGTGGACCGTAAGTCTGCAGCGCTTTAGGCTGCCCCTCAGCAATAGCCAGCGTGGTCTCGCACTGGCGGCCGTCCGGCGTCACCACGCGCATCGGGTTGCTGGCGCTGAGATCTTCCATCCACACGAGGCCGTCCCAGCCGACATATTCGGTGGCGCGATCGCGGCGCAACACCTGGCTGGAGACCGGCAGCGGCTGGCCGTTGCTGTCGTGCAGGATCACGCTGGCGGCGCGCAGGCGCTCCACCGGGAAATTCAGCAGATAGCCACTTTTGCGCTTCACCGCGAAGCGCTGCTCCACTCTCGGCGCGGTCATGTCAGCCGGCAGATCGAGGGTATCGATATCGTACTTCGCGCCGTAATAGCTGCTGATGGACGGCACTAGCAAATAGCCAGCGTCATCGGTGCGGCCCATCGTCTGGTTTTCGTAGCGCACCGTCACGTCCGGATAGCGGGTTTTCACTACCACAAAGGCATCGTTGATGTTGTTGGCGGCGAACACATGGTTGTCCATCAGCACCAGCGAGCCGGTGAAATCAGCCCACTGCGTGGTGTTGTCATCGTCGCCGTAAAAGCCAGCGGAAGTATCGATCTTGTTGTTGCGATAGCGCAGGCTGCCCTGACGATAATCGCCGCTGTCGCCGCCCTGATGCGCCCATGACGCATCGTAAGCAAAACCGCCGTCGCTCGGCATGGCGCGCGACACGTACAGGCGCTGATTGCTTTGTCCCTGCTGATCGCGCTCGACGCTGATCGATGCGCTGCTCTGTTCGCCAAACGGAATCACCAGCGAAATCGCGCCGCTCCAGTCGCCCTGTTGCTGGTCGCGGCTGGCGGAGATGTACAGACTGCTGTTGCCCCACAGGTTTTTACTCCACGATAAATTCCACAGGCGGGTGCGATCGCCGCTGCCGCCGGCGATGTCCAGATACGCCAGACCGAGGCTGCCGTACTGGCTGAGCGACAGGCTGGCGGTGTACTGCGCGCTGCGTCTGGCGAGCGAATAGCTGGTATTGGCGCTGTCGCCGCGGCTGCCGACCAGCGCCAGGTTGCCGAAATCCGCGCTGCGCAGCGTGTGCTGGGTGCCGAGGCTGAACCAGCTGTTGTTGTACTGGTAACCCCAGCTGTACTGGGTGCCGGGCCTGCCGTCCAGCTGGCTCTGCGCCAGCGCGGCGTTGATGACGCCCAGGCTGCCCAGCTTCACCAGCGCGCCGGCACCGCCCATCGCCACGTCGCTGCTGCCTTCGGCATGCGATTCCAGCGTCAGCCAGTCGCGCAGGCCGTAACGATAGGATCCGCTGGCCGCCGCTGCGCCGTAATCAAAGTTTTTGATGCCGTAGTTCTCGCGAATCGCCCCGGCGGAGAAGGCGTAATCGGACAGGCCGGTTTTCAACAGGCTGCTGGAGACGTAGAACGGCAGCGTTGTCGTCACCTGACGACCGACCGCGTCGGTGGTGGTGATCACCGCATCGCCCGCCCCGTTAACGAACGGCACATTGGTCAGCGACCACGGCCCCGGCTGAACGTTGGCCTGCGCGCTGCGATAGCCATTGATAAACAGATCGACTGACGACGGCACCGCCGCCTGGCCGCTAAAGGCCGGCAGCGGGTAGGTGACCAGATCCGGTCGCACGCTGAAGTCACGCGCGATCTGCACGCCGCCAAGGCGCACGCTGTTGCTCCAGCCCAGCGCATCCGTAATCAGATCGCCGGCGCGCCAGCTCAGCGCGGCGTTCTCGTTCTCGTTGCTGTACCAGGTGTCGTAGCGAATGTAACCCTGCTGCTGGCCGCTGGTATCGCCCGCAAGCTGCTGAATATAGACACCGTTACTGGAGAACTGGCCGGCCGGACCGAACAGGCGCAGCTCGTTCCAGCTGGAGAGGCGCGAACCGGCGTTGTCGGTGCGCGTAGCGTAGAAGTCGTAGTTGAGCAGCGCGCCGTTGCTGGCCTGGCCGGGATAGCGCGGACCGTTTTGCGGCTGACCGAGCGTCTGCTCTGGCAGCCAGGCGGGCGGTACCGTCAGCAGCAGGCGCTGACGGCGTTCATCGTATTCCACTTTAACCTCCCCCAACTGACCGGGAGCGACCTGTTCGCCAGCCAGCTTCGCCGCCGGAATGCCGGCGCGCTGCAGATCGCCGCTGCGCAGCCAGAACTCACCGTCGCGCCGCTCGACCGGCACAATCTCGCCCCGTTCGCGCTGGTTCACCACCAGTTCCAGCATGTATTGCTGGCCGCTGGCGCTGTGGCTGACGGCAGGCGGCGGTGGCAGCTCAGAGAAAGTCTCTGCGCTGCTCAGCGGGGAAAAACACAGCACGCTGGTCACCGCCAGCGCGCAGGGAGGCGGCGTCAGTTTCATCAGCGCGCGGCAGCGCTGCGCCAGTGAGTTTTATTCACCTCGGCCGCGAGTTCACCGCTCACAGGGCTGTTCAGCGGCCAGCGGTGGCTGCTGTTAGCCAGCACATAGCCAAACAGGCCGTTGCCGAGCGCGCGACCGCCGACGGTGACGTTGCTCAGGCGCGCGTGGCCGTTGCCGCGATTGGTCAGCTCCAGCCAGCGTTTGCCGTCGCGGCTGACCTGACGCCAGCTGAGATCGGCTTTGGCGCTATCGCGCGTCAGGCCATCGCCATAGACAAACAGCGGCACCGAGTAGCGCATCTGAAACGTCAGCCCGGCCTGATTCTCGCCCGGCGAGCGCGGCGTCGGGATCTCATCCAGCACCACGCGATAGGCTTGCTCCACGCCCGCGGGCGGCGCGCTCTGGCGAATCAGACGCACCAGCTGCTTCTGCCCCGGCTCCAGCCGCACCATCGGCGGGCTGGCGACCACCTGCTGCTGCGTTTGATACTGCTCCTGGCCGTCAATCTGCTGCCAGTTGAAGATGCGCACCTGCATGATGGTGGTGGCGTTACCGCGATTCTCCAGCCACAGTTCACTGGCTTTTTCCTGCGGATTGATGGCGGGATCGATCGGCCAGATCATCAGCGAGTTGGCCGCGAAGCTGGCGGGCGACAGGGCCAGAAGAAACCACAGAAGCAGGGCGCGCAGGCTTATCATCTTTCATCCTTTTTATGCTGCCGTCACCAGCTCAGGGTGACGGTTAACGTATCGGTATAGGTCCCGGCGCGCGTCGGGCCGGGCAGGGTTAACAGGCCATAAATCGGCAGCACGATGTTATTGGCGTTGCTGTAACTCAGCGCCACCGGCGAGTTAACCGGAATCGCCGTGGTGTGCGCTGCGTTGGTATACAGGCTGTAGGCCACGGTATCGGTGTTACTGGTGTGTTTGAGATTGCGGCTGCTGGTGTAATTGCTGCCGCCATTGATGCTCATGCTGAGGGCGGTACCCGGCGTGCAGGCGAGGGTGAGGGTGGTGCTTTGCACGTAGCTGGCGCTGACGCTGCTGCTCGCCACGCCCGACTGGGTACCAAAATTCAGCGTGCCAAACACGCCGGTATTGGTACCGGAAATCACGCAGCCTGCCACCACTGACGCAGAGACCTGGAAGGTGGCCGTCGGCAAACTCCAGGCCGGGACGCTCCCTATCAGCAGGGCCAGGCTGCCAGCGCGCAGCAGCCAGACCATCCTTCTTACCCCACCGCTGGCGTCAGTAGTTCACCGCCACGTTAATGGTATCGGTGTAGGTACCGGCCGGAATCAGTGGGTTAAAGCCGCCGCCGACTACCCGACCGTAAATGGCATAGTTGGTGCCGAGCGTCGGATCGGTGGTGCCGCTGGCGGCAATGTTGGTGTTGTTGGCGATGGCGGTGGTAAACGCGGCGTCGCTGTACAGCGTGTAAGCAATGCCCTGCGTATTGTTGGAGCCGAGGATCAGGTAACGCGGCTGGCCGCTCACCGTACCGTAAATGGTGGCCGGTGCCGGATTACTGCTGGTGACCTGCACATTGAAGGTCTGGCCGGTGGTGCAGCGGACAAAAATGCCGTTCCCGGATGCACCCACCAGGGTGGCGTTTAAGGTATCAAAGGTTGCAGCGCTGCTACCGAAGTTCAGGGTACCGAAGTTAACCCCGCTGGTGGCGGACTGACCGTTCACCAGACAGCCGGTGGTGAGCGTCAATGTGGCATTGATGGTTCCCGTTGTGGTGGCAGCAAAAACCGTTGCAGGGGCGAGCGCGGCGCTCAGGCTGGTAGCCAAAAGAAAAAGCTTGAGTTTCATAATCAATCCTTACTGATTATCCAAGGTCAGTGCTTTTTCGCCTGGTGATTTATTAATGAAACGAACCCGTAAATAACAAGACGCCGCGATCGGCAAACGAACTTAATGCCCTGCCACCTAAGAAAATTCTTAAAGGCTGAGTTAGTGATTTATATCAGTTTTATTTACTATAGAACACCCTTTTGCCGCTTGTACAACGCACCGGAGAATTTTCGCTAATCAATTCTCCCTTTTCGCCGATAACGCAGTCATAACAAGGGCTGGCGGCCCGTTAAAAAAACCAAACGGCAAGTGTTTTCCCCCTCTACCGCGACTTCAGGTTCAATGCTATGTTCATGCATTAATCAGATATCATTACTTTTCCCGGCCGCGACAGACGATGAGAATAAAAAATAGCCGTGCAATACCTCCAGTTATTTATGGATCTGTTTTCGTGTCGCCACAGCGCGGGTGGTCATTAGCTGCCTCTCATTGATGTTTCCACTTTTTCTGTTGTTAATTGACGATACCGCACCTGCGCCGCCGCGGGTTGAGTTGAGGAGCGCACATGTTGCTGGTTACCTGGGATAGCGTTCTGGTTTCCGTTTCGCTGATTGTGGCGTTTATCGCGGCGTTTACGGCGCTGGATACCGCCGGGCGCGTCGCCGTGTCGCGCGGCCTGCTGGCGAAACTGTGGCTGGTGGCCGGCGGTACGGCGATGGGCATTGGCATCTGGGCGATGCACTTCATTGGCATGCTGGCGATGATGATGCCGATGACCATGCGCTATGACATTCCGCTCACCGCCTTCTCGCTGCTGATGGCAATTCTCACCAGCATCTTCGCCTTTGCGCAGGGCCTGCAGGGCAGCCATCTGACGCGCCGCCGGCTGCTGCGTGGCACGGTGATCCTCGGCAGCGGCGTGGTTGCCATGCACTATCTCGGCATGCTGGCGCTGCTGATCGAACCCGCCATTCACTGGGATTTGCGCCTGGTGGCGTTGTCGGTACTGATTGCCTACGGCGCATCCGGTGCCGCGCTGTGGCTGGCATTCCATCTGCGCCATGGCGAGAGCCTGCTGCTGATGCGCGCCTGCGCGGCGCTGGCGATGGGGGTGGCGATTGCCGGCATGCACTACACCGGCATGGCGGCCGCGCAGTTCAGCGCGCCCGGCAGCATGCAGCACCACGGCATGGGGCAGGAGGGGCTGGCGGTGTGGGTAACCATCATCACGCTCACCATTCTCGGTCTGACGCTGCTGATCTCGATGCTGGACGCCCAGCTGCGCGCGGCGCGTCTTGCCGCCCGGCTGCGGCGCGCCAACAGCGAGCTGCGCCAGCTGGCGCTGCACGATAATCTCACTGCACTGCCCAATCGCGTCATGCTGGACCAGCAGCTCAGCACGCAAATCAAACACGCGACGCTGTATGACCAGCCCTTTGCCCTGATGTTTATGGATCTCGACGGCTTCAAAGCGGTGAACGATACCTGGGGGCATCACGTCGGCGATCGTTTGCTGGTTGCCGTGGCGGAACGGCTGCGCACCCAGCTGGAAGCGGACATTTTGCTGGCGCGCCTCGGCGGCGATGAGTTTGTCATGCTGTGTCCGCAGTACGCGGCAACGCAGGCTGAAGCGCTGGCGCAGCGGCTGGTGCACAGCATTGATGCACCGTTTGAGCTGGATCGTTACTCGCTGCGCGTCTCGCTCAGCATCGGTATTGTGATCTTCCCGCAGCATGGCCGCAGCCCGCAGGAGATGATGTTCAACGCGGACTCGGCCATGTACCACACCAAGCACAGCGGGCGTAACGGCTGGAGCCTGTTTGAACCGGTGATGAGCGCGGTGGCGCAGCATCAGCTGGCGCTGGCCAACGATTTATGGAACGCGCTGGAGTGCCAGGAGATGCGCCTGTTCTACCAGCCGAAGTTTCGCGCGGGCGGGACCATTCTGATGGGTTTTGAGGCGTTACTGCGCTGGCAGCATCCGCGCCGCGGCTTGCTGATGCCGGATATGTTTCTGGCGCGCGCCGAGAAAACTGGCCAGATTGTGGCGCTCGGCAACTGGGTGATCAACGAAGCCTGCCGCCAGCTGCGGCAGTGGCAGGACGAGGGCAACCGCGACTGGAGCGTCTCGGTTAACCTGTCCGCACTGCAGTTTCATCAGCGCGATCTGATCGACACGCTGCGCCAGACGCTGCAGCGCTACCAGCTGCCGGAAGGCGCGCTGATGCTGGAAATCACGGAAAACATCGCCATGCGAGATCCGCAGTTCAGCCAGCAGCGCATCGCCGAACTGCAGCGGCTTGGCGTCAAAGTGGCCATCGACAACTTTGGCATTGGCTACGCCAATCTGCTGCATCTCAAGCATCTTGAGGCCAGCGAACTAAAGATTGATCGCGCCTTTATTAACAGCCTGCGTGCCGACAGTGAGGATGCAACCGTGGTGACCGCCATGCTGACGCTGGCGCAAAGCCTTAACCTGCGCATGGTGGCGGAGGGCGTGGAGACCGAAGAGCAGCAGCGCCTGCTGACCGGTCTCGGCTTTGACACGCTGCAGGGGTATCTGCTGGGGAAACCAACGCCGGCGGAGCGCATCGGCGAATTCACTGCATCAACGCAGATTGCGCCGCACTTTCCTGATAACGTGCTGCCGCTCACCGGCGCCTGACCAGCAATTTTTGTTCTCCTTCACATCGGAAGCTTTCATCGTTCAGTGACTCATATCGGCAGCCGGTCTGCCGATAATTTCAATTATAAAACCAACATTTTCTTTTTCATTTCAACAACACCACAGCTGACTTAACACAGCTTTTTTATATGGGAAATCACTATGTTAGTGACTTCGTACGATGCGTTTACCGTTATCGTTTCGATACTGGTAGCGATGCTGGCCTCGTTTACCGCGCTGGATATGGCGGGGCGCGTCGCTTCCTCCACCGGACGGGTGGCGCTGGTCTGGCTGCTGGGCGGCGGTTTCGCCATGGGCGTGGGCATCTGGGCCATGCACTTTATCGGCATGCTGTCGATGAGCCTGGATATGGTGATGAGCTACGATCCGCTGCTCACCGCCGCCTCAATGGTGGTGGCGATTCTCGCCTCCATCTTTGCCCTATGGCTGGTGTGCTCGTCCGGCGACTTGCCGTGGCGACGGCTGCTGGGCGGCGCGCTGGTACTGGGTTCCGGCGTGGTGGCGATGCACTACACCGGCATGGCGGCGCTGATGTTTGAGCCGGGCATCAGCTGGAACTGGGGCTGGATTGCGGTTTCGGTGCTGATTGCGCTGGTGGCTTCCGGTGCCGCGCTGTGGCTGGCGTTCAACCTGCGCGAAGGACATGGCCGCGTTACGCTACTGCGCGTCGGGGCGGCCGTGGTGATGGGCTGTGCCATTGCCGGTATGCACTATACCGGCATGGCAGCGGCGAACTTCCCGATGCACAGTCACGCCACCCATCACGGTGTGAACAGCGACTGGCTGGCGATGCTGGTCACGGTGGTGACGCTGGCGATTCTCGGTATTACGCTGCTGGTTTCGATGCTCGACGCGCGTATGCAGGCGCGCACCTCGATCCTCGCGCGCTCGCTGGCAGAGGCCAACCGCGAGCTGGCGCAGCTGGCGCTGCACGATAACCTGACGCGACTGCCGAACCGCATCCTGCTGGAAGATCGCCTCGAGCAGGCGATCAACAAGGCCAACCGCGAGCGCTCGCACTTTGCGCTGATGTTTATGGATCTCGACGGTTTCAAAGCGGTCAACGATGCCTTTGGTCACCACGTCGGCGATAACCTGCTGATTGCGGTAACCGAACGCATGACCGACCAGATGAAAGGGCACTACACGCTGGCGCGGCTGGGCGGTGACGAGTTTGTGCTGCTGATTGAGATCGGCGATCCCAATGATGCCGCAGCGGTGGCGGATGCGCTGGTAAAAGCCGTGGATCGCCCGTTTAGCGTGTCACGCTACGAGCTGATGGTGTCGCTGAGTATCGGCATCGCCGTTTATCCTGGTGACGGCAAGGATGAGCGCGAGCTGATGTTTAACGCCGACGCCGCGATGTACCACACCAAAAACAACGGCCGTAACGGCTATAACTTCTTCCAGCCGTCCATGAACACGCTGGCGCAGTCGCAGCTGCAGCTTAATAACGATCTGTGGCAGGCGCTGGATAGCAACGAACTGCGTCTGTTCTATCAGCCTAAGTACTGTGCGCCGAGCGGGCCGATCATTGGCTTCGAAGCGTTGCTGCGCTGGCAGCACCCGACGCGCGGCCTGCTGACGCCGGACAAGTTTTTACCCATCGCCGAGAAGACCGGCATGATCATTAATATCGGCAACTGGGTGATCAACGAGGCCTGTCGCCAGCTGCACATCTGGCACCAGCAGGGCCATCCGCACTGGTCGGTGGCGGTGAACCTCTCTGCCTTGCAGTTTGAGCAGTGCAACCTGGTCGACACCGTGACGCAGGCGCTGGAACAGCACCAGATCCCGGCGGAGTTGCTGACGCTGGAAGTCACCGAAACCACGGCGATGCGCGATCCGGAAGAGAGCGTGCGCATCCTCACCGAGCTGACCAGCATGGGGGTAAAAGCCTCAATTGATGACTTCGGCACCGGCTACTCCAGCCTGCTGTATCTCAAGCGCTTACCGGCCAGCGAGCTGAAAATCGACCGTGCCTTTGTTAACGAGCTGCAGGCCAAGTCGGAAGATGCCACCATCGTCTCCGCCATCGTCGCGCTGGCGCAATCGCTGGATCTCAAAGTGGTGGCCGAAGGCGTGGAAACCCAGGATCAGCAGGCTTTCCTCACCGGGCTCGGCTGCGACACCCTGCAGGGTTTCCTGCTGGGCAAACCGCTACCGCCAGAGCGCATCAGCGAGTTACCGGATTTTGTTAAAGACAAACCCGCGGCGCTGACGGCGGAGTAGGGGCTGGTTTCTGCCGCCAGGAGCTCCTCTCTCCCGCGTGCGGTATGTCTTTTCTCTCTCCCACGTGCACGCTGTGTGTCTTTTCTCCCTCTCCCGCGTGCGGGAGAGGGCCGGGGTGAGGGCCAGACCACACCCCACCCAACAAAAAAGCCGCAGCATCCCCGACACCTTCGCTCAGCTTCCAGTCGTACGATGCAACATCAGTTCTGAATGTCTCTGAGGACGCGATATCCTCTCCGAACCAATCCATGTAAACTGGCGCGCGACATTTCCGCAGCGGAGGCGCCATGGCCAAATACCAGCAGCTGGTAGATCAGCTACGTACGCAAATCGAAGCACGCATCTGGCCGCCGGGTGAAAAGCTGCCGTCGCTGCGCCAGCAGGCGGAGCAGAGCGGGTTAAGCCTGATGACGGTGATGCACGCTTACGAGGTGCTGGAGAGCCAGGGCTGGATTGTGTCGAAGCCGCAGTCGGGCTACTACGTGGCACCGCGCGCGGCGGAGAGCCGTCCGCGTTTGCCGACGCAGGCAATCGCTAAAACCGACCAGGCCGATACCAACAGCTTCGTGTTTGATGTGCTGCAGGCGACGCGCGATCCGGCCATCATGCCGTTTGGTTCTGCCTTCCCCGATCCGGAACTGTTTCCCCAGCGCCAGCTGATGCGCTCGCTGGTGAAGGTCTCGCACAATCTTAAACCCACCGATGCCCTGAATAATCTGCCGCCCGGTAATGAAGCGCTGCGAAAAATCCTCGCCCAGCGTTATGCGCAGCAGGGCATTACGCTGTCGCCGGATGACATCGTCATTACTAACGGTGCAATGGAAGCGCTGAATCTCAGCCTGCAGGCGGTGACCGAACCGGGCGACTGGGTGGTGATCGAAAACCCTTCATTTTACGGCGCGTTGCAGGCGATTGAACGGCTTAAGCTGAACGCGATTGCTATTGCCAGCGATGTGGAGCAGGGCATCGATCTGGATGAGCTGGAGCAGGCGCTGCAGCGCTGGCCGGTGAAAGCCTGCTGGCTGATGACCAACCGGCAGAATCCGCTCGGCTTCACGCTTAGCGCCGAGCGCAAACAGCAGCTGGTGGCACTGCTGACGCGTTATCAGGTGGCGATGATAGAGGATGATGTTTATAGCGACCTGTATCACGGCCACGATAAGCCGTTGCCGGCCAGAGCGTTCGACCGCGAGGGTTACGTGCTGCACTGCGGCAGCTTTTCGAAAAATCTGGTGGCGGGTTTTCGCGTGGGCTGGGTCGCGGCGGGGCGCTACGCGCAGCGCGTGCAGCGTATTCAGATGATGAGTACGCTCTCGACCAGCGCGCCGATGCAGCTGGCGCTGGCGGATTTTCTCAGCACCCGCAGCTACGATACGCATCTGAAAAAGCTGCGTCAGACGCTGGCGAAGCGCAAACAGCTGGCACAGCAGGCGCTGCGCCGCGTGCTGCCTGCCGAGGCGCATATCAGCGATACGCCCGGTGGCTACTTTTTGTGGATTACCTTGCCGGAGCAGATTAACGCCACGCAGCTGTATCATCTGGCGCTACAGCAGGGCATCAGTATTGCGCCGGGCCAGCTGTTTTCCAGCAGCGAGAGTTTCAGCCACTGCTTCCGTTTCAACACCGCCTGGCCATGGGATGCACGCGCCGAGGCGGCGGTAGAGACGCTGGGGGCGTTAATTGGTCAGCTGGCGCAGGGCGTTGCGGTAGAGAAGTGAGTGGTTTTTCCCTCACAACACCCGCAGCATTCTCACTTCGCAATCCACGTGGCCGGTACAGCCCATCGCGTCCGCAATCTGTTCAAAGCCCAGCGACTGATAGAGTTTAATGGCACGCGTCAGGCTGCCGGTGGTCTCCAGGTAGCAGCGCCGGAACCCGCGCTGGCGGGCAAAATCCATTGCGCGCAGCGCCAGTTCGCGCGCTAACCCCAGTCCGCGCACCGACGGCAGGAAATACATCTTCTGCAACTCACAGATATCCGGTGCGCTGCAGGCCAGTGGCGCCACGCCGCCGCCGCCGACCACCTGACCTTCATGCTCCACGATCCAGTAAGCGCTGTCTGCCGCACTGTAAAGTTCAAACAACCGATCGAGCTGCGGGTCGGACACGGTATAACCTTTATCCGCCGTCAGGCCGAACTCGGCGGAGACATCGCGGATCACCTGCGCAATCCGCGGATTATCTGCGGCGACAATCGGGCGCACCTGCAGGTTAAGTGGCGTGGCGGTGGTCATCATAATCTTCCGATAGAAAAAAGCCGGGCAGTGCCCGGCTTCGATTAAGCGTCAGGACTGAAGCGCTTACAATGCCGCAATCACGCCCTGCTGTTCAATCAGTTTTGCTTTTGATTGCTCCAGCTCGGCTACGCGCTCGCGCTCTTTCGCTACCACCGCTTCCGGTGCGCGCGATACAAAGCCTTCGTTAGCCAGTTTGGTCTGAATCTTCTCGATCTCGACATCCAGCTTCACCAGCTCTTTCGCCAGACGCTCCAGCTCGGCTTCCTTGTTGACCAGATCTGCCATCGGGATCAGCAGCTCCGCGCCATCAACAATCTTGGTTACCGAGACCGGACCTTTCTCGCCGGCTGGCAGAATGGTCAGGCTTTCCAGACGCGCCAGGCGCGACAGGAAGTTGCGGTTCTCTTCAACACGACGCTGCGCCGCCGGCGAGCAGTCGCGCAGCAGCACGTCGAGCGGCTTGCTTGGCGCGATGTTCATTTCGGCACGGATATTACGCACCGCCACAATCGCCTGCTTCATCCACTCGATATCGGCCTTCGCTTCCGCGTCTTCCTTCGCCGCGTCATACTGCGGGAACGGCTGCAGCATGATGGTATCGTGATCGATGTTCTTCAGCACTTTCACGCGCTGCCAGATGGTCTCGGTAATGAATGGGATGATCGGATGTGCCAGGCGCAGCAACGCTTCCAGCACCGTCACCAGCGTGTTGCGCGTGCCGCGCAGCTCCGCTTCGCTGCCGCTGTTCATCACCGGCTTGGTCAGCTCCAGGTACCAGTCACAGAACTGGTTCCAGGTGAAGTCGTACAGAATGTTAGCTGCGATATCAAAGCGATAGCTATCCAGCGCTTCGCGGTACGCTTTCACGGTGCTGTTGAATTCCGTCAGGATCCAGCGATCCGCCAGCGACAGCTTCAGCTCGCCGCCGTTCTGGCCGCAATCCTGATCTTCGGTGTTCATCAGCACGAAGCGGCTTGCGTTCCACAGCTTGTTACAGAAGTTGCGGTAGCCTTCCAGGCGCTTCATATCCCAGTTGATGTCACGACCGGTGGACGCCAGCGCGGCGAGGGTGAAGCGCAGCGCATCGGTGCCGGAAGGCACGATACCGTCCGGGAACTGCTTCTCGGTGCGTTTGCGAATCTTCTCAGCCAGCTGCGGCTGCATCATATTGCCGGTGCGTTTCTCCAGCAGATCTTCCAGCGAAATACCGTCCACCATATCCAGCGGATCGATGACGTTGCCTTTCGACTTGGACATCTTCTGGCCTTCTTCATCGCGGATCAAACCGGTCATGTAGACGGTTTTAAACGGTACCTGCGGCTTGCCGTTCTCATCTTTGATGAAGTGCATGGTCAGCATGATCATGCGCGCAATCCAGAAGAAGATGATGTCGAAGCCGCTCACCAGCACGCTGGTAGGATGGAAGGTGCGCAGCGCTTCGGTGTTCTCCGGCCAGCCCAGCGTAGAGAATGTCCACAGGCCGGAAGAGAACCAGGTGTCGAGCACGTCGTCATCCTGGCGCAGCGTCACGTCGGCGGCCAGATTGTTTTCCTGACGCACTTCTTCTTCGCTGCGGCCAACATAGACGTTACCGTTGTTATCGTACCAGGCCGGAATGCGGTGGCCCCACCACAGCTGACGCGAGATGCACCAGTCCTGGATGTCGCGCATCCACGAGAAGTACATGTTTTCGTACTGCTTCGGCACAAACTGAATGTCGCCGTTTTCTACCGCTTCCACCGCGACTTTCGCCAGCGGGGCCGTGCGCACGTACCACTGATCGGTCAGCATCGGCTCGATCACCACGCCGCCGCGGTCGCCGTACGGCACCGTCAGATCGTGTGGTTTGATTTCGTCGAGCAGGCCGAGCTCGTCAACGGCGGCGACAATCGCTTTACGCGCGGCAAAACGCTCCATCTTCTGGAACTGCGGCGGAATTTCATCGGAACAGGCATCGCTGACTTCACCGTTGGTGTCGAACACTTCCGCACGCTCGCGGATGTCGCCATCAAAGGTCAGGATGTTGATCATCGGCAGCTTGTGACGACGGCCCACTTCGTAGTCGTTGAAGTCGTGCGCCGGGGTGATCTTCACGCAGCCGGTGCCTTTCTCCATATCGGCGTGTTCGTCGCCGACGATCGGAATACGACGGTTCACCAGCGGCAGGATCACCTCTTTGCCGATCAGATCTTTATAACGTGGATCTTCCGGGTTGACCGCCACGCCGGTATCGCCCAGCAGGGTTTCCGGACGGGTAGTGGCCACCACCAGGTAATCTTTGCCTTCGGCAGTTTTCACGCCGTCCGCCAGCGGATAGCGAATGTGCCACATTGAGCCTTTGCTCTCGCGGTTTTCCACTTCGAGGTCAGAGATCGCCGTGCGCAGTTTCGGATCCCAGTTCACCAGGCGCTTGCCACGGTAGATCAGGTTTTCTTTGTACAGACGGACGAAGACTTCTTTCACCGCGTTGGACAGGCCTTCATCCATGGTGAAGCGCTCGCGCTCCCAGTCAACCGAGTTGCCAAGGCGACGCATCTGGCGGGTGATGGTGCCGCCGGATTCAGCCTTCCACTGCCAGATTTTTTCGATAAAGGCGTCACGACCGTAATCCTGACGCGTTTTGCCCTCTTCAGCGGCGATCTTGCGCTCAACCACCATCTGCGTGGCGATACCGGCGTGGTCCGTACCTGCCTGCCACAGGGTGTTTTTACCCTGCATGCGCTGGTAGCGGATCATGGTATCCATGATGGTTTGCTGGAAGGCGTGACCCATATGCAAGCTACCGGTGACGTTCGGCGGCGGGATCATGATGCAAAAGCTTTCCTGGCTGGTATCGCCATTCGGTTTGAAGTAGCCCTGCTGTTCCCAGTGCTCGTAGAGCGGCTGCTCGATATCTTGCGGGTTATATGTCTTTTCCATATCTGCTATGTCGTTTGCGGCGGGGGTGGCGTCGCCGTATTCAATTGGAAACCAACGCTGCGATACGCTTTATAGCGGTCGCGCGCCAGTTGTTTCAGGGATTCTTCATAAGGTACGAAGTCTATCACTTCATGGAAACCGGTAGCAAAATCTGCGAACTGCGGTAGCAGGCTGATCAGCAGATCGCGCGGCGCACTGCCGCGTCGCTGCGGCCAGGCCAGCTCAACCGGCGCGCCATAGCGCGGGCCTTCGCCGGCCAGGTTGTGCGGCACAAAGGCGTTGGCCGGACGCTGCCACAGTGCTTCATCCAGCCGATTGGCCTGCTGTTCATCTTCGCAGGCAATCAGGATGCGCTTACCGTCTCGCCAGCGGCTGGCGGCCAACTCGCACACCAGCGCTTCGATGGCGCTTAAGCCGTCGCTGGCGCTTTCAGACTCCATGACGAAGAAGGTGGCGTTTTTCATGGCAGGTTATTTCCATCAATGACAGTGGGGCGCATTGTGCGACAGTAAGATTGCGGCGTCCAATAATAAGGTCGCCATCAATGGCGACCCTGTAAACCGTGCGGCTGATAATCAGGTCGCCGTGAACGGCGACCCTACACCGTAGGGTGCGCAGTGATACGTATCATTACACCCGTAGGGTGCGCATTCATGCGCACCGTTCCAATGGCCGCACGGTATTTAACGCATTTATACGCACCATCACACCCGTAGGGTGCGCATTCATGCGCACCGTTTCAATGGCCGCAGGGTACCAAACGCATCCATACGCACCGTTGCAGCATTCGCCCCGGCTCTTAATCGTCGCCGTTCAGGCCAGCGCGGTTCAGCAGGAACTGCGACAGCAGCGGCACCGGACGGCCGGTCGCGCCTTTGGCTTTACCGGAGCGCCAGGCGGTGCCGGCGATATCCAAATGCGCCCAGTTAAATTTGCGCGCAAAGCGTGCCAGGAAGCAGGCGGCGGTAATTGCGCCGCCCGGACGGCCACCGATGTTGGCCATATCGGCAAAGTTAGATTCCAGTTGCTCCTGATACTCATCGGCCATCGGCAGACGCCAAGCGCGGTCGCCCGACTGCTCTGATGCGCTGATCAGCTCGTGCGCCAGCGGATTGTGGTTCGACATCAACCCGCTGACGTGATGGCCCAGCGCGATCACGCAGGCGCCGGTCAGGGTAGCGACGTCAATCACCACTTCCGGATCGAAGCGCTCAACGTAGGTCAGCGCATCGCACAGCACCAGACGGCCCTCGGCATCGGTATTCAGCACTTCAACCGTCTGGCCGGACATGGTGGTCAGCACGTCGCCCGGACGCATCGCGCGCCCGTCCGGCATGTTTTCACAGCCCACCAGCACGCCGACCACGTTCAGCGGCAGATTCAGCTCCGCCACCATGCGCATCACGCCGTACACCGACGCCGCGCCGCACATGTCATATTTCATCTCATCCATCGCCTCGGCAGGTTTGATGGAGATGCCGCCGGAGTCAAAGGTCAGCCCTTTACCTACCAGCACGATAGGGCGCGCATCGGCGTCGCTGCTGCCTTTGTACTCAATCACCGACATCAGCGACTCATTGTGCGAACCGGCACCGACCGCCAGATAGGCGTTCATGCCCAGCTCTTTCATCTGCTGTTCGCCAATCACGCGGGTGGTAACGTTTTTGCTGTACGCATCGGCCAGCTGACGTGCCTGCGATGCCAGATACGCGGCGTTACAAATATTCGGCGGCATATTGCTCAGGTCTTTCGCCGCTTTGACGCCGGCGGCAACGGCCAGACCGTGCTGAATAGCGCGCTCACCGCTGGTCAGCTCACGGCGGGTCGGCACGTTGAACACCAGCTTGCGCAGCGGACGGCGCGGCTCAACTTTGTTGCTTTTCAGCTGGTCGAAGTTGTACAGCGCCTCTTTAGAGGTTTCTACCGCCTGGCGCACTTTCCAGTAGGTATTGCGCCCTTTAACGTGCAATTCGGTCAGGAAGCACACCGCTTCCATTGAACCGGTGTCGTTCAGGGTATTGATGGTTTTCTGAATCACCTGTTTGTACTGGCGCTCATCCAGCTCACGCTCTTTACCACAGCCGATCAGCAGGATACGTTCGGACAGAATATTTGGCACATGGTGCAGCAGCAGCGTCTGGCCCACTTTGCCCTCCAGCTCACCGCGGCGCAGCAGCGCGCTGATGTAGCCATCGCTGATCTTATCCAGCTGCTCGGCAATCGGTGACAGACGACGCGGTTCGAAAACGCCAACCACAATGCAGGCGCTGCGCTGTTTTTCCGGGCTACCGCTTTTTACACTGAACTCCATGCACTCTCCTGAATCTTAAAGACAACGGCCTTAGCTGTCGTTAGAATGTAGCGCGTTCGTAACCCATTAATTTGTTGCGACGCCATGACAATTTAACGCCGGCGGCCATAATGAGTGGGGTGACAATGTGTTGTTTTTTCACCACCCTAACGCGTTCGTCATACTATTTTAGCTACCAAGACGGCCATTGATGAAGAAAAATGGCTGATAAGCGTTGAAACTAGCGATTTTCCTGCAAAAAGACAAGTTTTCACAGGCGTACTAAGCGTGATCATCATTAGATATCTGGTTCGGGAAACGCTCAAAAGCCAGCTGGCTATCCTGTTCATCCTGCTACTTATCTTCTTTTGCCAGAAGTTAGTCAGGATTTTGGGTGCGGCGGTGGATGGCGAAATCCCAACAAATCTGGTTCTGACATTGTTAGGACTTGGCGTGCCTGAAATGGCACAACTTATCCTGCCTCTAAGCTTGTTTCTGGCGATTTTAATGACCCTTGGGCGGCTGTACACCGAAAGTGAAATTACGGTGATGCACGCCTGCGGGCTGGGTAAAGGTGTCCTGATTAAAGCGGCGATGATCCTGATGCTGTTCACCTCGCTGGTGGCGGCGGTCAACGTGATCTGGCTTGGCCCGTGGTCCTCGCGCTATCAGGATGAAGTGACACAAAATGCCAAAGCCAACCCGGGAGCGGCTGCGCTGGCGGCGGGGCAGTTCCAGACCTCCAGCGACGGCAATACCGTGCTGTTCGTCGAAGACGTGAAAGGCAACAAGTTCGGCAGCGTGTTCCTGGCGCAGCTGCGACCGAAGGGCAATGCACGGCCATCGGTGGTGCTGGCCGACAGCGGTCACATGGAGCAGCACAAAGATGGCTCGCAGACCGTGACGCTGGACAAAGGCACACGCTTTGAAGGCACGGCGCTGCTGCGTGACTTCCGTATTACCGACTTCGTCAATTATCAGGCGCTGGTGGGGTACAAAGAGGCGGTGCTCGATCCTAACGATGCCGATCAGGCCGATATCAGCACGCTGATAAAAACCAAAACGCCGCAGTTCCAGGCGGAGCTGCACTGGCGTCTGACGCTGGTGTTCGCTGTGCTGGTGATGGCGCTGATGGTGGTGCCGCTCAGCGTGGTTAACCCGCGTCAGGGCCGCGTGCTGTCGATGCTGCCGGCAATGTTACTCTACCTGATCTTCTTCCTGCTGCAGAGCTCGCTGCGCTCCAACGCGGCGAAAGGCCGGTTTGATCCGGCGATCTGGATGTGGGTGGTCAACCTGGCGTATCTGGCGCTGGCGGTGGCGCTTAACGTATGGGATACCGTGCCGATGCGCCGTTTCCGCGCGCGCTTTAGCCGTGGAGGATCCGTGTGATGTTTAAGGTCCTTGACCGCTATATCGGCAAAACCATCTTCAACACCATCATGATGACGCTGTTCATGCTGGTGTCGCTGTCGGGCATCATTAAGTTCGTCGATCAGCTGCGTAAAACCGGGCAGGGCGCGTATACCGCGCTGGATGCCGGTTACTACACGCTGCTCAGCGTGCCGAAAGATATCGAGATCTTCTTCCCGATGGCGGCACTGCTGGGCGCGCTGCTGGGGCTGGGCACGCTGGCGCAGCGCAGCGAACTGGTGGTGATGCAGGCCTCCGGCTTTACCCGTCTGCAGGTGGCGCTGGCGGTAATGAAAACCGCGATTCCGCTGGTGCTGCTGACCATGGCGGTGGGCGAATTTGTCGCCCCGCAGGGCGAGCAGATGGCGCGTAACTACCGGGCGCAGCAGCTGTACGGCGGCTCGCTGGTATCGACGCAAAACGGCCTGTGGGCGAAAGACGGCAACGACTTTATCTACATTGAGCGCATTAAAGGCGACAACGAGATCGACGGCGTCAGTATCTATCGCTTTACCGACGAGCGGCGTCTGCTGAGCGTGCGCTATGCTGCCACCGCGGTCTGGAATAAAGATCGCAAACTGTGGGAGCTGTCGCAGGTGGATGAGTCGGACCTGAAAGATCCGAAGCAGATTACCGGTTCACAGAGCCTGAGCGGCGAATGGAAAACCAATCTTACGCCAGACAAGCTGGGCGTGGTGGCGCTGGACCCGGACGCGCTGTCGATCAGCGGTCTGTATAACTACAGCAAATATCTCAAACAGAGCGGCCAGGAATCCGGGCGCTACCTGCTGAATATGTGGGGCAAAATCTTCCAGCCGCTGTCGGTGGCGGTGATGATGTTGATGGCGCTGTCGTTTATCTTTGGTCCGCTGCGAAGCGTATCGATGGGCGTGCGCGTGGTCACCGGCATTAGCTTTGGCTTCCTGTTCTACGTGCTGGATCAGATCTTTGGGCCACTGAGTCTGGTGTACGGTTTACCGCCGGTGCTGGGCGCGATTCTGCCAAGCGGCGCGTTCTTCGCCATCAGTTTGTACCTGTTGCTAAAGCGGCGGTAGTGATGGTTGCAGGGGCGCGATTCAGGGCGCCCCTGTCATTCCCGCACCGTTACCGTAGGGTCGCCATTCATGGCGACCTTTTTTATTCATGCCAGCCAGGTCAATGCCCGCACCGTTAACGCAACGTCTGCACCCAGCCCGGCAGCTGCGACAGCAAAAACAGCACCAGGCCAATGGTACCGCCCACCAGCGTGCCGTTGATGCGGATAAACTGCAAATCACGGCCAATGTTCAGCTCAATCTGTTGCGACATCTCGCGCGCATCCCAGCTCTTCACCGTATCGCTGATGTGACGGGTGAGAAACGCCGCAAACTCCGGCGCGACACTGCGCGCAGCGTCTTCCAGATGCTGATTCATTGAAGTACGCAGTGCTTCATCGGCGGCGAGCGTTTCGCCCAGCCACAGCGCCGCCAGCCGCACCCGCTCCTGCACGCGCGAATCATCACTGTTGAGGTCGCTCTTCAGCCAGCGGCGCAGGTCCTGCCACAGCTCGCCAATGTAACGGTTAAACGACTCATCCTCTTTCAGCCAGTGTTTGATGGTCTCAGCGCGTTCGGCCATCTCCGGATCGCTTTTCAGTCGCTCTATCAGGCGCTGTACCGCGCGGTTAAAACCGAGGCGAAATTCGTGGCCCTGGTCGCGCGCCACTTCATCGAGAATCGAATCCACCGCGTTGGCGACCAGCTCGGCGCTGTGTTCGCCCAGCCATTCGGTCGGCAATACTTTGGCTTTGATCGGATGTTCGCGTTTCAGCCAGCGAACAATCTGCAGCGCGATAAACTCGCGCGTGCCGGGTTTGTGCAGCAGACGCAGCAGCTGTTGCACCGCAGCGTCCAGCAGCTCCTGATGGCGATTGTTTTTGGTCAGGCTGTCCAGCAGCAGCGCGCTGGACTGGGTCAGATCGACCTTATCCAGTGCGCGATGCACCGCGCGGCGCAAAAAGCGCTGAATACGCTGATCGTCAGTAAGATCGAGGAAACCGCGCATCACCTGCAGCAGATGGCGGCCAATGCGATCGGCGTTGCCCGGCGTATTGAGCCACTGCGCCAGCAGCTGTGACGGATCGTGGCGGCGAATCAGTGCCAGCAGCGAATCGGTATCGAGAAACTTCTCCTGCACGAAGCGGCCAAGATTCTCGCCGATGCGATCTTTGTTGCGTGGAATGATTGCCGTATGGCGCGAGATGAACGGCACCGGCACGCGACGAAACAGCGCCACCACCGCAAACCAGTCGGCCAGCGCGCCGACCATCGCCGCTTCGGCAATCGCCTTCAGCCCCAGCACCCAGAACGTGGGCGGCAGAAACAGCGTCACGACAAAGGTCGCGGCGGCAATCAGCAGCAGCGACAGGGCCAGACGCTTGCTCCGTTTTAATTGTTGATATTTATCCATACCACGATCATAGCAGAGGGCGATTAACGGCGGCGTCCACCGAGCAGACTGCCCAGCACGCCGCGGATGATCTGATTAGTCACCTGGCGCGCCGCGCTTTTCGCCACGCTCTGTACCACGCCGTCGCGCTTGCCGCCGCGCGGCCCGGTGCTGCCGAACAGAATCTCTTTCAGCCCACCCAGAATGCCGTCATCCACCGCCACGCTATTGCCTTTGCCGGGCGGCGCATCGGCCTGCTGCGGCGCGGCCTGCACGCCTTGCTGTAACATTTCGAACGCCGATTCGCGATCAACGGCACTGTCGTATTTGCCGTACAGCGGCGAATGGTTGATCAGGCTGTTGCGTTCATCAGGAGTGGCCGGCCCCATGCGCGAGCCCGGCGCGATCACCATGGCGCGCTGCACCATCGACGGGCTGCCTTTCTCATCGAGGAAAGAGATCAGCGCCTCGCCGGTGCCCAGCGCCTGAATCGCCTCCACGGTATTAAACGCCGGGTTGGCGCGCATCGTGTCGGCGGCGCTTTTCACCGCTTTCTGGTCTTTCGGCGTGAAGGCACGCAGCGCATGCTGCACGCGGTTACCCAACTGACCGAGCACATTATCCGGAATGTCCGCCGGATTCTGCGTAACAAAGTACACGCCAACGCCTTTCGAGCGAATCAGGCGAATCACCTGTTCCACTTTCTCCAGCAGCACCGGCGGCGCGTCGTTAAACAGCAGATGCGCTTCGTCAAAGAAGAACACCATCTTTGGTTTTTCCAGATCGCCGGCTTCCGGCAGCTGTTCATACAGTTCCGCCAGCAGCCACAGCAGGCTGGTGGCGTAGAGTTTCGGCTGCTGATAAAGCTTTTCCGCTGCCAGGATATTGATGAAGCCTTTGCCGTCAGCGTCGCAGCGCATCCAGTCACGGATATCCAGCATCGGTTCACCAAAGAAGTGTTCGGCACCTTGCTGCTCCAGCGCCAGCAGGCCGCGCTGAATGGCGCCCACCGAGGCGCTGCTGATATTGCCGTACTGCGTCTGAAACGCTTTGGCGTTATCACCGATGTATTGCGTCATGGCGCGCAAATCTTTGAAATCCAGCAGCAGCAGGCCCTGATCGTCGGCGATACGGAAGATAATTTGCAGCACGCCGGACTGCACCTCATTGAGGCTGAGCAGTCGCGCCAGCAGCAGCGGGCCGAGATCGGACACCGTTGCGCGCACCGGATGGCCCTGCTGGCCGAAGATATCCCACAGCATCACCGGATTTTTCTGCGCCTGCCAGTCTGTGACACCAATCTTCGCCAGCCGCGCCAGCAGCTTTTCCGAGCCGTCGCCCGCGGCCGCAATGCCGGAAAGATCGCCTTTGACATCGGCCATAAACACCGGCACGCCGATGGCGGAGAAGGATTCTGCCAGCTTTTGCAGCGTCACGGTTTTACCGGTGCCGGTCGCACCGGTTATCAGTCCGTGACGGTTAGCCATGGCGGGCAGCAGATGCAGTTGAAGGTCAGGCGTCTGGGCGATCAGCAGTGGGGTAGTCATGATGTTTGCGCTCTCCGGCATTGCGTAATGACTCAAAGAATAGCAAGCGGTGCGCGGGAGAGAGAGGGATATTTGGGTGAAAAATAAGGGGAGTTCCGGTTGCTGCCCGCGCGATCGGCCCTTCTCCCGCGGGCGGGAGAAGGCTGGGATGAGGGGCAGCGCGCACCGACCTACCTCTTCTCTACCGCATCGAAAAACAGCAGGCTCACGCCGATGCCCTGCTGCACGTGGCTGACATTATTGCGCACCGCCACCTGCTGCGCGCCCTGCAGCATCACCACGAACGGCGAATCCTGCTGTACGCGCTGTTGCAGCGCGGTATACAGCGCGCGGCGCTGGCTGGCGTCGCTCTCACCGGCTGCGGTGCGCGTCTGCGCGCTCAGTTCGGGAATCTCCCAGCCAACGCGCCACGCCAGCGTTTTCGAGCCGCCCGGCACGTTATAGGCAAAGGCGCTGGCGTTGGTATTCGGATCCACATAGTCGGCGCCCCAGTAAATAAAGATCGACTGGAAATCACGTCCGCGCATTTTGCCCCACAGTTCCGATTCCGCCACCGGCTGCAGCTCAATCTGCACGTCGGCTTTGGCAAAGCTGGCCTGCAGCGCCTGCGCCACGTCGATGTACGGCGGCTGGTTGATCACCGTCAGCGAGAACTTGCTGCCGGGCCTGATACCGCCCTGCGCCAGAATCGCTTTGGCTTTGGCTACATCGTAATGGAACGGCTGATTCTCCAGCGCGCCATCAAAGCCCTGCGGCAGGAAGCTCTGGTGAATACGGTACTGGCCTTTCAGCAGATCGCGTGAAATGGCGTTGTAATCCACCAGCCAGCGCGCCGCCTGCCACAGCGCCGGGTTACCCAGCGCCGGCTGCGCTTTGTTTTGCGTATTAAATGCCAGGTAATAGACCAGGCTCGACGGGAAGGCCTCGATGCGCAACTGCTGGTCGTTTTTCAGCGCATCGATCTGGTCCGGGCCCAGCTGGTAAGCCACATCGACATCGCCCTGCTGAATCAGCAGGCGGCGCGCACCGGCATCGGCCACGCCTTTCAGCAGGATGCGTTTCAGCTGCGGCTGCGGGCTGGCGTGCGGATTTGCGCTCAGCACCAGCGCCTGTTGCGGCACGTATTGCTGGATGCTGAATGCGCCGCTGCCCGCGGAGTGAGTGTGCAGCCAGCCGTTGCCGCTGTCGTTGGCGGTGATGTGCTGCTGCACGGTTTTGCTGTCCACCACCGAGGCCACCGGCGCGGTCAGCAGGCGCAGCGCCAGATCCTGACCAATTTGCGCCGGCCACTGAATCTCCAGCTGATGATCGTTCACAACCCGCAACTGGCTGGCGATGTTGTCCGCCGTCCAGCCAAACTCAGCGAGAATAAACGACGGGGCTTTGTTGAGCTGCACCGCGCGCGTCAGCGAAAACACTACGTCCTGCGCGGTCACCGGGTTACCGCTGACGAAATGCGCATCCGGTTTCAGATTGAACACCAGGCTGTGCGGCGTGCTACCGGGCTGCCATGAGGTGGCGAGCAGCGGCGCGAGTTTTTGTGGCGCATCGCGATCGGCCTCTACCAGCGTTTGATAAATGTTGCGCTGCACGCTGTTGCTGACCGTCTCAAAACTTTCTGCCGGATCGAAGCTGATAATGCCGTCGAGCGGCACGGCCACCACCAGCGTGTCTTTTGGCGTGGCGGCCTGCAGGGCAAAGGCGCTGCTGAATAAGGTGAAGAACAATAAGAGTGCTCGCATCATGATTATCCTGAGTAATTGATGCGACGACTTTATCGCTGTCGCGCTGCTGGCTAAATGCCGGTTTGTTCTGAGCTGTGCCGGAAATAACAATTAATACCGGCAATTAACTAATCGGTTATTTTGTGCGCGCGCTGCCATATTCAGGAAATAAACCGCTCAGACGTTGCGCATTGAGCCAATAAGCGGTTATTGATAAGAATAAGCTCTGGTATGGAAGTATGATTTTTTCTGATTAATTAAGCTGAGCGACTATTTCTCACGCCGATTTGTTTCAGTCATTTGCCCAGTCTCTGGCGCTAATCTCCTGGCATTTGTACGGTTAAAAGCGCAATTCCCGCTGCGAAAGCGCGTCCACAGCGCATGGCGACTTTTCGTCAGGTTGATGGTTTCTCATCAAAACACATTTCTAATTTAATGCTTACATCTTGAAATATCTGTATCCATAAGATTGCCAGCTTGTTTGCCGATTTATAAATCTATTAACAAAAATAATTTCCTTTCTTAGCAAGTGAGAGTCGTCGCGCCATGCTTTTAGAAAAACCGACCACCAGACGTAAGTTTTTACTTGGGTCGTTGCTGGCTTTGCCATTAAGCGACCTGGTTTTAAAAGGACTGACTGCAGCCCAGGCTGCGGAAATGGCAGCACCGGACCTTGCCGACTATAAACCGATCTTTTTTAGCGCTGAGGAGTGGCAATTTATTCTGGCCGCGACCGATCGCCTGATCCCTGCCGGTGGCAACGGCAAAGCGCCGGGTGCGCTGGAAACCAACGTGCCGATCTTCATTGACCAGCAGCTGCACAGCCCTGAGTTTGGCGCAGAGATCTACCTGCAGGGACCGTTTGACGTGCACGCGCCCGCCACCATGGGCTATCAGATCCCGTTCACGCCACAGCAGATGTATCGCACCGGCATCAAACTGGTGGAGCAGTGGACGCAGAGCACTTACCACAAAGCATTCTCGCAGCTGACGCTGGCAGAGAAAGATGCGGTGCTGACCAAAGTGAATAAAAACGACGGTATCGACTTCGCCGCGCTGGGCGAACCGAACCTGAAAGCCTCGCAGTTCTTCAGCCAGCTGCTTTCCGATACCAAACACGGCTACCTCGCTGACCCGATGTACGGCGGCAACAAAGGCATGAAAGCCTGGATCGCCATCGGCTTCCCGGGGGCACGCGCCAGCTTCACCGAGTGGGTGAAGCAGCACAATGTGCCGTATCCGCTCGGACCGGTCAGCCTGATGGGCGAACGCGCCTGAATCCCCGTATTTGGTATGTGAGACAGAAAAACATGGCACAGATTACAAAGAAAGAAGTCGACGTCGTGGTGTGCGGCCTCGGCTGGGCCGGCTCGCTGATGAGCATCGAGCTGGCAATGGCCGGACTGGACGTGCGCGCCCTTGAGCGCGGCGGCGAGCGCGACTACCCGGATTTCGCTTACCCGAAACCGGCCGATGAGTACGCCTATAACGTGCGCAACAAAGTGTTCGCCACGCCAAAAGAAGTGGCGGTCACCGTGCGTTACAACATGGACCAGACGGCGCTGCCAACCCGCAAATGGGGCGCATTTGCTCCAGGTACCGGCGTCGGCGGCGCGGGCATGCACTGGACGGCGGTACTGATTCGCCCCACGCCCACCGATATCAAACTGAAAACCTACGTTGATCAGGCCTATAAGCCCGGCATCCTGCAGGATGACATGCGCGTGATGGACTTCCCGTTCACCTGGGATGAGATCGAGCCGTATTTCTACAAGTTTGAGCTGATTTGCGGCCAGTCGGGCACCACCGGCAACCTGCGCGGGCAGATTCTGGAAGGCGGCGATCCGTTTGAAGGCCCGCGTTCTGAGCCGTATCCGCTGCCGGCGCTGGACGATACGCTGAATAATGTGATGTTCAAAGAGGCGGCGAAGAAGCTGGGCTATCACCCGTTCCCGAACCCGTCAGCCTGCGTCTCGCGCGCGTGGAAAAACCCGTACGGCAACCAGATCGCTCCCTGCAACTACTGCGGCTACTGCTCGAAATATCCGTGCCTGAACTACTCAAAAGCCTCACCGCAGACGGCGGTAATGGACGCGCTGAAGCGCATGCCGAACTTCTCGTATGAAGTGCACGCGGAAGTGTACAAAGTGGTGCTGCATGACGACGGCAAAACCGCGAAGGGCGTGCTCTATTTTGACGCTGACGGCAACGAAGTGTTCCAGCCGGCGAAGATTGTGGTGCTCTCCAGCTTCCAGCTGTACAACGTGCGCCTGATGCTGCTGTCCGGCATCGGCAAGCCCTACAACCCAATCACCGAAGAGGGCGTCGTCGGGCGTAACTATGCGTTTCTCTCCAACGGCGGCGCCACGCTGTTCTTCAAAGACAAAAACTTCAACGCCTTCGCCACTGCTGGCGCGACAGGTCAGATGTTTAATGATATCTCGCCCGGCAACTTCGACGGTCCGGGACTCGGCTTCCTGGGTGGTGCCAAAATCCACAGTTCGCAGGCAACCGGTACGCCGATTGGCACCGCGCTGCCGAAAGGCACACCAAGCTGGGGCATGGGGTACAAAGAGGGGCTGGAGCAGTGGTACAACCATTCGATGAAGATCAGTATTACCACCACCTGCCAGTCTTACCGCGATATCTATCTGGATCTGGATCCGCACTACACCGACCATCGCGGTCAGCCGCTGCTGCGCATGACCTTTAACTGGAAACAGAACGAGCTCAAGCTGCAGCAACACCTGAAAGGCATCGTTGGCGACATCGCCAAAGAGCTGAATCCGGACAGCATGAG
Organism: Pantoea sp. B270; assembly: GCF_018726825.1. NCBI lineage: Bacteria > Pseudomonadati > Pseudomonadota > Gammaproteobacteria > Enterobacterales > Erwiniaceae > Pantoea > Pantoea sp. B270. The sequence continues at coordinate 392,552 of NZ_JAHCSX010000003.1, read as the reverse complement.
CATGAGCTTCCTGCCGATGGGCGCTGACTTTGACCTGACCAAATACGTCTCTACCCACAACGTGGGCGGCGCGGTGATGGGCGACAACCCGAAAACCTCGGCGCTGAACAAGTACCTGCAAAGCTGGGATGTGCACAACGTGTTTGTGCCGGGCGGTAACGCTTTCCCGCAGAACTTCCAGGCAAACCCGACCGACACCATCGGCGCGATTACCCTGATGGCGGCGCAGGCTATCAAAGAGCACTATTTGCAGAATCCCGGCCCACTGGTACAGGCATAAGCACATGAAATTAAAATCATTGTTAATCGCTCACGCGGTGCTGCTGGGAAGCTGTGCGGTGCAGGCGCAGGCAGCAAATGACGCATCATTGATTAAAAAGGGCGAGTACCTGGCGCGCCTTGGCGACTGTATGGCATGCCATACCGTGGCGGGCAAAGCGGATTACGCCGGCGGGCTGGCGATTGAGTCGAACCTCGGCACCATTTACTCCACCAACATCACGCCGGATAAACAGCACGGCATCGGCAACTACAGCGAGCAGCAGTTCTCGGATGCGGTGCGTAAAGGCGTGCTGCCGGACGGCTCGCGCCTCTACCCGGCGATGCCGTACCCGGATTACGCCAAAATCAGCGATGAAGACCTGCACGCGCTGTACGTCTACTTCATGCAGGGCGTTAAGCCGGACAGCGAACAGCCGCCGGAAACAAAGCTGAGCTTCCCGTTCAGCCAGCGCTGGGGCATGCGTTTCTGGAACTGGGCGTTTACCTCTGACAAACCGTTCCAGCCGATTGGCGGCGCGTCAGCGCAGGTTAATCGCGGTGCTTACATCGTGGAAAGCCTCGGCCACTGCGGTAGCTGCCACACGCCGCGCGGCCTCGGCATGAACGAGAAGGCGCTGGACAGCAGCGACGATCGCTTCCTCGCCGGCGGCAGCCTGAATAACTGGGAGGTGCCGTCGCTGCGCGGTGTGCCACGCTGGAGCGAGCAGGAGATTGTCGATTATCTGCAAACCGGACGTAACGATAAAGCCGCGGTGGGCGGCGAGATGACGTCCGTGGTGGAGCACTCCAGCTCGCACATGACGGATGCCGATCTGCAAGCGATTGCCGCTTACCTGAAGTTCCTCGGCGGCAATCCGCCGCTGCAGGCGTACGACGTGCAGGCGCAGCAGAAGACCGAGGCGAAGCTGACGGCGGCGAAGAATCTGAGCGAAGGCGAGCGTTTGTATCTCGACAACTGCGGTGCCTGTCACTTTGTCACCGGCAAAGGCGCACCGGGGATCTTCCCGGAGCTGGATCAGGCCACTATCGTCAATGCGCAGGATCCCAGCGGCTTGATTCACACCATTCTGGCCGGTGCGCAGCAGCCCTCAACGGAGAAAGCACCGTCAACGCTGGCGATGCCGCCGTTTGCGTATCGTCTGACCGATGATGAAGTGGCGCAGCTGGCCACCTTTATTCGTCAGGGCTGGAGCAACCACGCGCCGGCAGTGACGAAAGAACAGGTGGCGGATGTGCGGAAAACGCTGCACTAAAACGTAGCGGCGCGACCTGGCGCGCTGTCCTGATGGCAATGCCCGGCGTCGCGTGATGGCGGGCATTGCGCGATGAATCGCACCGCTATCGTACGGTGCGATTTTTTCTTGTTTAATGAAAGGTGTGCGCCACTTCCAGCACGCCGTTGATGACAAATTGCACGCCCATACACACCAGTAAGAACCCCATCAGGCGCGAAATCGCTTCGATGCCGCCTTTGCCGACCAGCTTCATGATGGCGCCGGAGCTGCGCAGCGAAATCCATAAAATCACCGCCACCGCCAGGAACGTCAGCACCGGCGCGATGGCCACCACCCACGCGGGGAAATCGACGCCGGCTTTCACCGTCGAGGCCGAACTGATGATCATCGCGATGGTGCCCGGTCCGGCGGTGCTCGGCATTGCCAGCGGCACAAAGGCGATATTCACCGTTTCGCGCGGGTCGTCGCTGGCGTCGAGTTCATCCAGCTTGTGTTTGGCCTCCACCGAATGCCCGACCGGTTTGGCGGGAAACAGCATGCGAAAGCCGATAAAGGCGACAATCAGTCCACCGGCCATGCGCAGCCCGGGAATGGAGATACCAAAGGTGTGCAGCACCGCGTTCCCGGCATACCAGGCGACCATCATAATCAGGAACACGTAGACCGACGCCTGCAGCGCCTGGCGATTGCGTTCCTGAAAGTTCATGTCACCCGCGAGGCCGAGAAACAGCGCCACGGTGGTTAACGGGTTAGCAAGCGGCAAAATCACCACCAGGCCGAGCCCGATGGCTTTGAAAAGTTCCAGCATGATTTATTCCCTGGTTAATATCAGGCGCGCAGCTGCCAGCGCAACGGTCGCCATGAATGGCGACCCTACAGTATCCTGTGCACCGATTTTTTCGTAGGGTGCGCATTTATGCGCGCAGCTGCCAGCGCAACGGTCGCCATGAATGGCGACCCTACAGTATCCTGTACACCAATTTTTCGTAGGGTGCGCATTCATGCGCACCGCCATGACTGAGTAACGCAATGAAAATCATGTAGGGTGCGCATTTATGCGCACCTGGACAGCATCAATGCTTCGGCGTTTCCATCGCTTCCAGCAGCTCGGGGAAAAAATCTTCCAGCAGATCCGGCGTCATCAGCTCGGGATAATGAATCAGATGCTCGCGAATGCGTTCATTCACGTCTGGCAGCAGGCGCTGGGCGGCGTCGCTGGCGCTGATTTTCTTCTGCTTCATCAGGCGCAGCACGTTATCCGGCAGGTTATCCTCATCTTCCTCGCTCTCTACGCCTTCCAGATCGTCCAGCTCATCCAGCAACTCCATCAGCGCTTCAATCTGCGGCGTGCGTGACTGATACTCTGCCGGCTTCTCGTTCTCCAGATAGCGCAGCAGCGCGCGCACCGGCGAGCCGTCCGGCGTGGCGGGCGGTTCACTGGCGAACCAGCTGAGCAGCGCATGCTGGCTCACCTGATGCACGTGATAACCGTTGTCCACCAGCTCATCGGCGAGGATATCGGCGGTGTCGTGCTCAATCAGGCAAATGTGGGTGCGACCCGGCGTGAACTGCTCCAGCCACTGATAAATCTCCTCAATCACGCTGTCGGCGTAATGAAACGTCTGGCTGAGGTAGCTGTCATCCGGCTGGTGAACGCAGATGCGAATCAGGTCGGGATCGAAGTAAATCGCAATGTTGATGCCTTTCATGCGCGGTGTCCTGTGTGGTGCAAAACTTCACTATAGCGTCAGGGCGCGCAGAAAAACATGCTATCGCCAGCAGCCGCAGCCACTGGCGATAAAAATTACCGCAAATCAGCACGATCCAGCCCGTAAGCGCTGTCGAGCGCGCCGGGTGCCATCTGCGACAGGATCATCAGCCGGTTCCAGGTATTGATCACCGCGATCTTAAAGGTCAGCTCGCTGATCTCCACCTCGGAGAAGTGCGCGCGCAGCTCGCCATACAGCGCCTCGTCAACGCCGTGCTCGCCAATGCGCGTCAGCGCTTCAGTCAGGGCAAAGGCGGTTTTCTCCCGCGCGCTGAACAGCGGCGATTCACGCCAGATCGCCACATGGTGCAGCCGCAGCTCGTGCTCGCCGTCAATCGCCGCCTGCTTGATGTGCATATCGAGGCAGAACGCGCAGTGGTTGAGCTGCGAGGCGCGGATATCCACCAGATGCCTGAGCGACTTCTCCAGTGACGCGCTGGCGACGCTGTTTGACAGATCCGACATCGCTTTGGCCAGCGCCGGGGTGGTTTTGAAATGGTTAACACGTTGAGTCATGATTTTCCTCCGTCAGAACAGACGTTCAATGGTTTCGAGTGCTTCGGGTAACGCGCGGGCACGGCTTAGCGGGTCGTGCGTGCCGTCGACGCGGATAAACTGCACATCGCTGATGCCGATGTACGCCAGCGCTGCGCGCACATATGGCGTGAACTGGTCATCCTGCATAAAGGGCCCGTGGGCAAACACGCTGCCGCTGGCCATTACGCAGTAAACTTTTTTGCCACTCACCAGCCTGACTTTGGTGCCTTCGGGCGTAAAGGCGAAGGTGCGGCCGGCGCGGGTAATATGGTCGAACCAGGCTTTCAGCACCGACGGCAGCCCGAGGTTCCACATCGGTGATGAGATAACCAGGGTGTCGCAGGCAAACAGCTGATCCACCAGCTGTTCCGAGGTGCGAATGGCGTCACGCTGCGCTTCATCACGCACCTCCGGTGGGGTAAAAAAAGCCCTGATGGTGAAAGCATCGAGATGCGGCAGCGGCTGTTGCGCCAGATCCAGCACCGTCTCGTGCAGATCGTGATGGCGGCTGCGCAGCTTTTCGATCAGACGCGCCGAGGCGATGCGCGACGCCGATCCCGCCAGATCCGGGCTGACTTTAATGTGCAGCACATTCATGCAGTGGTTCCTCATACGATAGAGCGATAAAAATGCAGGCCAAGCGCCTGATAGCCGCAGCGCTGATAAAACGCCTGCGCCCGGGTATTACTGATTGCGGTATCCAGCACCATGCGGCTGCAGCCGTACTCACGCGACAGCACCGCTAAGCCGTCGAGCAGCGCGGCGCCGAAGCCCTGACCGCGCAGCGCGGGATCGCTCACCAGGTCATCGACGTAGCAGAAGCTGCCGTGGATAAAATTCTCCAGCAGGCGATAACCGGCCAGCACCGCTGGCTGTCCCTGATGTTCGATACCGGCTAGGCGATAACCCTGCGCCTGCTGACGCTGCGCCTGGGCGATAAACTGCGCCTCATCCGCCAGCCGCCCGCGCAGCGCACGCATCAGCGGGTAGCAGCGCGCGAGTTGTTCTGCGGTGGCGTAATGCACAATCTTCATGGCTGTCATCCGTATTGCGGGGGGAATGCCTGCATCTTAAACTGCTATGTCTGATCGAACAGGGCCATTACGCGTGAAAAGAGGTAGGACATAGCGCAGTGGCTGAGGAAGGAGTGACGCGTGGGTTACAAAGAGATTTACCAGCGCTTTCGGCAGCAGATTCTTGCCGGACAGCTCCGGCCGGGCGACCGCGTACCGGCGATCCGCGTGCTGGCGGGCGAGCTGCAGGTAGCGCGCAAAACGGTGGAGGCCGCCTATGAGATCCTCATCGGCGAAGGCTATTTTGTCAGCCAGGGCGCGAAGGGCACGCGCGTCAATCCGCAGCTGAAGCTGGCGAGCGCAGCCACGCCAACGCGCGCACCGGCGACGACGCCCGCGCTGCTGCCGGTGACCGAGGGCAAAGGCGAGCTGCGGCTGGGCATCCCGGCGCTGGACGAGTTTCCGCATAAAAAGTGGCGGCTGATGTCGGCGAAAGCGGCGCGCAGCCTGCGGGCGGACGAGATGATGATACCGCCGGTGATGGGATATGCGCCGCTGCAGGCGGCCATCGCCAGTTACCTGAACATTTCGCGCGGCCTCAACTGCCAGCCGGAGCAGATCTTTATCACCAGCGGCTACCGCGCCAACCTGCGGCTGATTCTGGCGGTGCTGGCGCAGCCGGGCGACAAAGTGCTGTTCGAAGATCCCGGCTACTTCTTTGGCCAGCAGTTGCTGAAGCGCATCGCACCCAACCTGCACTATGTGCCGGTGGATGGGCAGGGCGTCGACGTGGAGTATCTGCTGCGCTATCACGCCGACGCGCGCTTTGCGGTAGTGACGCCAACGCACCAGAGCCCGCTGGCGGTCAGCCTGTCGCTGCCGCGCAAGCATCAGCTGCTGGCGTGGGCGCAGCAGCATGACAGCTGGATTATTGAGGATGATTACGACGGCGAATTTCACTACACGCGTAAAGTGATTCCGGCGCTGAAAAGCCTGGATGTGCACGACCGGGTGATCTACACCGGCACCTTCAGCAAAACCATGATGCCGGCGATGCGCATCGGCTATCTGGTGATGCCGCAGCACACGCTGGCGCAGTTCGGCGAGCTGGGCGAGATTCTGGAAACCGGCCTGCCGCTGCTGCCGCAGAAGATCCTCGCGCAGTTTCTCAGCGAAGGGCATTTCTATCGTCATATCAAAAAGATGCGCATCCTGTATCAGCAGCGCCGCCGCATGATGCTGGAGGCCATCGAAGCCAGCTTTCCGGGGCTGTTTACCTTTGAGTTGACCGACGGCGGTATGCACATCGTGGCGTTTCTGCGGCGCGGCACGCAGGATGTGGCGCTGGCGACGCTGTGGGCGCAGCAGGCGCTATACGTACGGCCGCTATCGGGCTGGTACGCGCAGACGCAAAAGCGCTATGGCCTGGTGATTGGCTACACCAATATTCAGTCGTTTGAACAGGCGAGGGCGCTGCTGGCGCGCGTGGCGGATGCGACACGGACGTTGCTGGCGGTATAGCGGCAACGAGGAGAGAGAAGAGGGCGCGGGGGACAGCCCGCGCCGGCTGGCATAAGGTGAGCGGCGATTCAGAGGGCAGGAAGGCGGCCCCTGAACCCGCGCGAAGGAATCACATGCCGATGTATTTTTTGCCCTGCTTCAGCACTACATCGCAGGCTTTGGTTTTCAGCTTCTCACCCATCGGCGAGTTGCTCAGGCTCTGCAGATTCAGCTGCTGACCGTTGCCGGTGTTCAGCAGGCCCTGCAGCCCCTGCTGGTAATCGGTTTTCTGCTGCTGCGCGGTGGTGCTGCTCAGGCCCAGCTTGCTCAGCACCTGATCTTTCACCGACTTCACGTTGTTATCCACCACGTTGTGTTGCACGCAATATTCCATCACGCCGGCGGCGTTGGTCATGCTGTTGGCGCTCACCGCTTTATCGCCGCCGTTCAGCAGGCCACTGAGCGAAGAGAGCGACAGTCCGCCGTTCTGCGTGTTGCTGGTGGCGGTGTTGCCGCTGTTCTGCTGCGACAGCTGCGATGCGGCGCTGCTCAGCTGATCCTGCCAGCTCGCCGCCGATGCGCTACCGGCCACCAGTGCCGCCGCGATACCCCATCCCCAAACTAACCGTTGTGTTGCTTTTTTCATCTCAACCTCGTTGTGCTTATACGTCTGACTGCGTCAGTTGTGGTTAAGAGGCATGTGGCGGCAGAAAGTTCCGGAGAAGTGGCCGCCGCGCGCGAGTTTGGGAGTGTTCCGGAGGCGACTGCCGGGGTTTTGCGCAGCGTTTTTGGCAGCGCTGCTTTTTTCGACGCTTAGCGCACATCCCCATCGATTCCGGTTGCGCCGCAAGCGCGTAACGGTATAATCGCCCACGTTTTCCGCATCCTCTTCAGTGCCGAAGTGGCGAAATCGGTAGACGCAGTTGATTCAAAATCAACCGTAGAAATACGTGCCGGTTCGAGTCCGGCCTTCGGCACCATCTATTAATTTTTCTGTAAAATGAATAGGTTAGGCAAAAATATCTGTCTTTTCTGCACGGGAAAATTGCTATCTTCGCTGCACTTGAAATTGCCGCTGTGGTTAGTAGTGGCGAATCGGGATGTTAACCTACATCGGCGTGTAGTTCCAGGCTCAAACACGTACAAGCGTCAACAGTCGAACCGTTCAGCATCCAACTTGAAGCTAATGACGCTGCCAGCGTCTTAAACTTTCCCGAAAAACTTTCAGTGAATCGCATTTCAGCCCAATGCCCTCTTAGTGCTACCTATCGTGATGACAGTGCAGAGGATAAACAGGTTTATGGTGGTCTCGGTATTTACACACCAAATGTAAGCTCTGCCAGCGTTTCAGCCACGCTCCCGCAAGGGTACACGGTTATCATGATAAATTTTCACTGACTGACATAACCCTGATGATTTCGCTACGCTCCGCTTGTTGTCTTACCACCAACGGGGCTTTATGGCTGCTATTGTCCTGAAACAGGTGGCGCACTAAACTAGAGTCGAATTTGAACTCTTGTGATGTATGCGTAAGAAGAAGGTACAAAAGGTAGTTGAAGGTCGATAGCTTGCACACGAGGCTAAACGTAACACGCTTAGTGTTAAATTAAGCAGGAAGAGGCTTCGAAACCTGCGCCAGCAGGAGTGGGATTGCGACACATTTGATGCGGATTCTCTACAGCACTTTAAATCACCGTGAGTCCATCGACTCTCATATTCATCAAGCTGAGCACCTTACTAATACGTTTTCCGTGTTGATCAATAGTTTGAAATGGTTGAGGCCGAAGCCCCAACCAAGATTAAAGTTTACGCTATCAACCTGCGTTAGAATCCGGGCCAGCTTCGTCGTTTGCCGCTCTTCTGAGAAGTTCTTGAACACCATCCTCACCGTATTCTTTCACCAAGCGTCTGATATCTTTCTGAGCTTGGCTTTCCTTTTTACGGCAGGCACTGTCATGACGTTCTTTGAACACCACTTCCGGCTCAGCTTTCAATCTAGCCTGATCTTCATGGCTGATGTAGAACAACGATTGTTTTGTGCGATTACCAACATCTGATTCAGTTTCAACTCGACGGCTTGAAATAGGGAAGGAGTATTCCTTCTCCAAGGCGTGAATGACAGCTGAAGCGCGCTTAACACCATAATCTGCTGGGATTGAATATCCAGATGTGGTTATCGACTTGCTATCAAGCAATGCAGCGAGAACACATGCTTGAGTACGGTTGAGCCTTTGAACGGCTTCTAGGGCTGACGAATGACCTTCGAAGAATGAAGCTAACGTGACTCGGGCTTGTTCAGGTGCGTAGTCGTCGGTTACTTTGCGCTGATTAAAATCTTTATCTGTCATAAAGAGTTACTCCGATATAATACGGATCAACCCAGATCAGAGATGTCATCAAGATTTGCATGAATGCAAAATCTTCTGGAAATCTACGTCAATTAGCCGTAATCTTCCGCAACGGCTTAACCAGATGTGCAAAATCTGGTTGGACCGATTCAGTCTCTATACTGGAGCATGAGCAGCTATCGGGTGTCGGTTCCTAGGCCATTTACCTGATAGCTGCTTTTTCGTTTCTGGGATCTATGATCACCAGAATTCCAATGCTACCACGTCCCCTTCGTTATGCACATCTAAATTCATCCAATTATGCACATTTTCTGTCTGCATCGTTCGCCAGATCGATTCTCAGGGCTTTTCTAACAGTTTTTGATGTATAGCTAGCTTAACAACGACAATCGATTACAACGCGTTTAAAGCCGTTTAATTCGCATGTCTAAAAAAACAGGGGTTAAATTAACAGGTAATAACTTGTTGCCGAAAATCACCCAAAATACGTTAACACTGCGGATGGCCGATCGTCATTTATTCAATCAGGCTGGTGCGTAGTGCTCAAGTTACTAATGATGCTTTTATCAATACACCAGCCGCCCCCGGCGCGGAAATCACAATTCGGGGTGTATCTATATATAGAAGGGCTGGCAAATGTCGCTGTCTCTATTGGGGATCTGCCTGACGGACTGCCCCAGCCCTTGGGGAAAGTCAAGGCTTTTGCTAAAATATCAGTGACTTACCTTTCAAGTTTCTCCCGGGTTCCGGGTCGCTAAAAGTTGGACACGCTAGCGGTGAATAATACCCACACTAAGCGCAAAACGGCACGGCAGCATATCAGCATGTAATGAGAGCAGAGAGCATCAGCAGAGCACCAACACAGCGCCTTAGCAGTGCGACCCCAGTAGCATGAAAAGTTATTCAACCACACGGTTAATCGTGCTCTTTCGGCGGGGATTAAACATAATAGATGTTACCGTAACCACGATATTTATATGGTTTTTTTCTGTGCGAGTCTCCTATGGCGCGGCGACACGATGATGCTTGTTTCTACACATGATCGCCATTCATACCCCTACTTTGCTGGCAAGAAAACCTGTTCAGTAATTTTGCACGACTTCCGGCGCATTGCACTGAATATCGGGTTTAAGTAAGTTGGTTGTTTCCAGGCGTCAGGCGGCACATTTCCATAACTTCACCTTTCGGCAGCGGCTGCATGAAGTCATCAACACAGTGATCTACAGTTCGCGGTTCGGCTGCTGGTCATTTCGATGATCGGTTGCGCTGTATGTCGTCGCTATGGCTCCGAATGGACTACCACAGCGAAGCGTAAAAGCTCCAACCATCTAATCAAAGCACCACTTCATGCTTAGTCTGATCGCATCACCGCAGCGGACGTGTAGCCATATCACAAACTAGGCTCTAACCTGCAAATGTCCATTCTGGACGCGGTGACAGCTTCAAGCCCGGCGATGTATGACAAGTACATGAGAACCCGTGAATTCCAATTCGCCAGAGCCTTGTTCCATAACACTGTTGAAGCAGAGTTTACTCAACAGCCGCAGATCGACTGGACAGAGGAATTTGGCTACGAGCAGGCAACGGGAACCATCGAGACGGGGATCGCGTTAGACCCGCTACGCTCCATTGATGACGCCGTGAGCGCTACAAAGCTCCGCATGGGCGGCTGGGCTGGTCAATTGGATGGCTTCATCCTGTTCGCTGGTAGTAATACTTATCGCTCGATTAAATTCTACCCAGATGTTCGCCAGAGCATCCAATACGGCGTGTTGGATCGTGACGCGCTGTTCAACAAGGAAATTTTGCCGGGCTTCTCTACCTTCCTGCTGGATAATGTCCGCGTGGTTGAAGTGACCGACCCGCTTTACGGCGTTGGAAGTGATCAGGCGTTCTTAGTGCCTAAGTTCAGCAAGCCGCTTTCCTCAGAAATCGCGCTGCCGTTTGGTTACGTAGCCACCGCAACCAGTCGCAATCTGGATCTGGCGTTCGCTGAACCCGTAGATTCCCGCATCTACAGCCATCAGGACAAGCTCCGCAACGTTGAACTGTTCGCGGAATCGAGCATCCTGCCAGTGATTTATCGTCCTGACTTCGTTAATAAGCTGACGAACCAGGCAGCATAAGACAGACGCGAAAGCGGACACCATATTGCAGTAATTGGGGGCATGACTTGCCCCCGCTGCTGATGCTGTGCGTAAGCTCTGCCATTGAGGTGGCGAGGCAAAGGAAAGGAGATTAATAAATGAGATTACAAGTACTTGGAGTTGGCTCTGTGCCAGTTCTGACCGTGCCGCTCAAAGATGATGATGATTCGATCATCAACCTTTCGGCGCTGGCACGATATGAAACGAACAACGCTGTTTGACCATATCCAGGCTAAAGGACTTGAAACAGCGCTTCGAGAAGCAGCCATCGTAAAGCGAATGAAGAAGCTGAACACCTAAAGCCGGACGGGAACCGCCCGGTTTTTTTACTATACGCTGTATCAAAATCCAAAACCCGGCTGCCCGGAATCGTCTTGACGGGCGTTGCTGATCTTCGCACTCGCAATTGTTTGTAGGAAACGTTCCTTCGACGAGATAGTATCATCAAGTATCCCCAGGTTATGTAAGGACACATATAATGCGGCAGAATATGCTTGGCAGTTGATTGAGCGTTCGGGGTTAAACTCTATGTCAGTAAAGGCAGAGTAAGCGACTACCTGATCTGCTAGTTCCTTCTGTTTTCTCAGTGCACTGATGTAAAGCCAATCGTAGAAAGCAGTCTGGGGTTCAAGCTCCCACTCAGTGCCAAAAAACTTAAAGCCTGTTAATCGTCCAGAAGTTAAGAGCCGCTTATCCTTCTTTGCTTCACGGGGAGTCATTTCGAACATATCTGTAAATGGTCCGCCCCGTTGAAAAACCTTGCTACCCTGAAAGGCACACTCAATGGTAAGTGTTCGTTGTTGTTTCAGCGTAGTAAATGAAAGATTGAACGCGCTCAATGCTACGCCTAAGCTGTCTCGAGATTTGCTTGAAATTTCTAATATTTCCGCCACCTTGGGCAAGTTACTTTTAGCTGCCAGGTGCAGTGAATCAATCGACTTCTGCTTTTGTGATACAGACATGCCTGGAAACCAGGTGAAGTCGATGAACTCAGTTTTCACGAAGAGTGACTTTTCTCCCGTGGGGATATAAACAGGTCTTTTTGCCATGCATTCAGCCTTTAGCGACGGTTAAAATAACCGCTGTTAATGCCATGTAACAGTGATTGCTTACCAACCAGAAATCTTTCGTAAGCCGATTTAACTTCAGATTTGTTAAATACTGCGCCGATGATATATTGTGGTTCAATAACATCGAATACTAACACTTCAGCTTGGACATCTGTAGTTTGAAAGGGCTTCAACCCCATTTCTTTACGTGAAACAAATCCCTCAACTTCCTGAAACATACTTAACAAAGATTGTGGCTGCTTCAACAAATCGAGTGGTTGACTGCTAATCTCTCTTTTTGCAGCATTTTGTTTACAAAACGCGCAGTCCTTTAGCCACAGAATTGAAGGGTGTACACCTAAAACTACCCAATCAGTATTAACATCAGCTTGTCGGCATTTATAAAACATCCTGGAGTTAGGGAATGAGATTGAAAGGCAGGATGCATCTGAGTGCCCATCCCAACGATATTCATCGTTTGAATATACGTTTTGAAGTTCTTCTCTTGCTGTAGCGATAGGTACTATTCCATGAGTCATAATGCTTTCTAAGTTCTCCACGCGTGTGAAGTGCACTAAACAACTAATTTCTTGCTGTGTAACAATTTCCTGAATCATGGCTAACCCCATATATTATTTTTTTTAATAGTTTATGGTTTTTTTACGAGATAAAAAGTGGTTAGACTAATGTTTGAGCAAATGGCGATAATCTCATCTAATAAATAATATTTATGATATTTTGGGCTAAAATGTCATCGAGTTGTGCTTAACATCTCTAAAGACGTGAACATGTTTGCTAGTGCAGAAGTGAATCGCCACAGGTTTAACAGACACCTCAGAGTCATTTAAGATGACTTAAAGAAAGGTGCCCATGAGCGGTAAGCGTTATCCTGAAGAGTTTAAAATTGAAGCAGTCAAACAGGTTGTTGATCGTGGTCATTCTGTTTCCAGTGTTGCAACACGTCTTGATATCAACACTCACAGTCTTTACGCCTGGATCAAGAAGTACGGTCCGGATTCTTCCACCAGTAATGAACAGTCAGATGCTCAGGCCGGGATCCGCCGTCTTCAGAAAGAGTTGAAGCGTGTTACAGACGAGCGGGACATATTAAAAAAAGCCGCGGCGTACTTCGCAAAGCTGTCCGACTGAGGTACGCCTTTATCCGCGACAACCGCCGTTGCTGGCCTGTTCGTTTGCTCTGTCGGGTTCTGGATGTCCATCCGAGTGGATTTTATTTCTGGCTTCAGCAGCCACCTTCACAGCGTCACCAGACAGACCAGATGCTGACCGGGCAGATCAAACAGTTCTGGCTTGAGTCTGGCTGCGCTTATGGTTATCGCAAGATCCCTCCCGATCTGCGTGATACCGGACAGCAGTGCGGAGTGAACCGGGTCTGGCGGCTGATGAAGCGTGCCGGAATAAAAGCTCAGGTTGGGTACCGTAGCCCACGGGCATGTAAAGGCGAAGCCAGCATCGTGACACCCAACAGGCTCCAGCGGCAGTTCAATCCGGACTCACCGTATGAGCGTTGGGTGACGGACATAACCTACATCCGAACCCACGAAGGCTGGCTGTATCTGGCCGTGGTGGTTGACCTGTTCTCCCGAAAAGTTAACGGCTGGTCAATGAAACTCCGCATGACAAAAGAGATTGTCCTGAACGCATTACTTATGGCGGTGTGGAGGCGTAATCCTCAAAAGCAGGTACTGGTTCACTCTGATCAGGGCAGTCAGTATACGAGCCATGAGTGGCAGTCGTTCCTGAAATTACACGGTCTGAAAGGCAGCATGAGTCGTCGCGGTAACTGCCATGACAACGCGGTTGCGGAAAGCTTTTTCCAGTTACTGAAATGCGAACGAATTAAGAAAAGGATCTACGGAACGAGAGACGAAGCCAGAAGCGATATTTTTGATTATATCAAAATGTTTTATAACAGTAAGCGTCGCCATAGTTCGAGCGAGCAGATGCCACCGGCTGAATATGAAAACCTATATTATCAACGGCTCAGAAGTGTCTGGATTATCCGTGGCGATTCACCAACTAAAAAGCAGCGAGATAGCATGATTAATTTGAATGGAAGTCTGGAGTCCGCGGCACGCAGGTTTCAACAAGCCTGATCTCTAGTGAGGCCAACACCGATTTTATATTTTAATTTCAAGAAGGTATTTGGCCCCGAAAGAGCTTCTCTGGTTTATAAGAAATCATATAGTTTCACTTTCAGTGTCACTATACCAATTTTAATAAACTAACTTAGCCATTCAGTCATGATCTTTTCCAGTTTATCCAGTGATTGCGTGCGCTTTTCCTCCGACATTTTTACGATGTTGCTGAGCTTCCATTGAACGGCTGGCAAATTTTGAATGTGGATTTCTGGTGCTAAATGCCAGTCAGGTTCGCCGCGTTTGAATGACATCAGGAAATCGAAGTCCTGCTGAGTAAAATGCGCCTTCAGCTCACTGAGCATGCTTTCCGGAACCTCTCTCAGCGCTTCCAGTGAGACATTCTCAAAGGTCATGCCGCTGAATTCATTTTGAAAGGGCGCGGTAATATCCTTCCAGCGCGGGCTAAGCACTTCGGACAATGGACGCTTATGGCTAAGCAAATAAGTAATAAAGCCATTGAAAATCGCCCGGTCGATTCCCTGGGTATCAAGAAGCATTTTAACGTCGTAAAAATCTCTGGGATGCTGGCGATCTAACGCAGCACATAGCTTGCCACCGTATAAGTCAGGCAGTGAGGTAACCGGGATCGCGGCAAAACCAAATTCTTCCTCCACCGCTTCCACGACATCGCGTTCTTGCGGTGGATACAATGTTCCACGGGCAACGGGTGAAACTTCAATTTTAATTTGCGCGTCATTCGTGGTGACAATAATGCGCATCTCATCGGGGTTATTGGTTTGCAGCACTGCGCTGATCCCGGCTTGCGCTTCCAGTTCGGCAGCGATGCGGGCAAGCGCTTCCCGCACGTTGGGTAACGCAACCTCTCTGCTTTCCAGTGGGATATAAGCCAGATCGATATCAACGGATAATCGGGGAAAATCACGGATGAATAAATTGATCGCAGTTCCACCTTTCAGCGCAAAACAGGTCTCGTTAGCGACATAGGGTAATGCCCGCACCAGCAGCGCGACCTGGCGGTAGTAAGGTGAGGTTTTATCCATGGCTTATTCCCTTCTTAGTAAAACTTTCGGGCACAGTAATCAGGTATTGCGTGTCCAGTTTGCCATTAACAACGATTTGTCGGTTGCCCGATCCCAGGTCGATTTTGCTGGTATCCACACGTTTGAACCATGCATGTTCATAGAAGCTGGCGAAAAACAGATACAGGCGCTTGGTTCGCACAGACTTGCTGAGCGTGAGAAGGTTCTCCACTTTACGTGGGTTGAGATTGACCAGCCCCTGAAAAAGCTCGGTAGCGTGCTCAAATGAGATTTCCTTAGGCACCGCGCTTAATAGCTCGTAGGCGGCCAGTTCTGGCACGCTGGCAGTTATTTTTTTCCCTTTGATCTCAAGCTGGGTTCGGTACTTCTCATCCAGTTGAGGAAGTTTTAAGGCCGATAACGTAAGCCACTCAACATGGGGAAATTCTTTAAACCATTTGGGCAATATGGTTTTACTTTCAACGCTAATCCAGCATTGGCTCTGTTTAAGCTGTAGGTAATGGGATCGTCCCTGCCAGGAGAGGCTACTCATTCCAGCCAGATAGACCGATGCTTCAAGCTGGTTCTGCAGACACCATAGCGCATCGCTCCAGTCAGGTTCCCGGCCAGCGCGGACATAAACACCAGCACGCAGTTTTTTCAGCCAGCCATTTTGCGCGTATTTAAATGCCAGTGAAGGCGATATGTTGTTTCGGGTTAGCCAGTTTTGTAAAACCAGGCTTCCTGGAGCGGTGTTCTGCAACAGCCAGTTTATTTTTGAGGTCATATATTCACTAATGGTGTGACTATGATTAAAAAAGTAAACCGCCCTGCGAGTAAAAAGTCAATGTACGGTGTTGATCGCAACTTGAGCATCGTCAACAAAAAATAAAGACTTTCCCTCAAAATTCCGCAAGATCCATCAGGCCCACTCTCCGCCACACGGGCATACTCATTCCCCAGAGAGGATGCTATGCCAGTAAACAAAAATGATCACCGCGAGACCTACCGCAAGCGCTTCGACAAGGTGTTCGACTATATCGAACGCCATCTTGATGAAGCGCTGCTGCTGGAGCAACTGAGTGAAGTGGCACACTTTTCGCCGTACCACTTTCACCGCCAGTTCAGCGCCTGGTGCGGCATGCCGCCGGGGCGTTACATCCAGCTGATGCGGCTCAAACGGGCGTCGTACCGGCTGGCATTCAATCCGCACGAGAAAATCATTGAGATTGCGCTCGATGCCGGTTTTCAGCATGCCGAATCATTCAGTCGCGCCTTTAAGCAGGTATTTGACGTGACGCCGAGTGAATTTCGTCAGCAGCCGGTGTGGATGACCTGGCATCAGCGCATGCCTCAGCCACCCGTTAAACGGAGAGAGAGTATGTCAGTTGAGATTAAAATGTTTCCCACCACGCCGGTGGCGATGCTCACGCATCACGGCGATCCGCAGCGCATCAACGAAACGGCGGCGCAGTTTATTGCCTGGCGCAAAAGCAGCGGCGCGTCGCCGGTGCGCAGCAGCCAGACGTTCGGCGTCGCGCCGCACGATCCGGCCAGCACGCCAGCCGGGGATTTTCAGTATCACCTTTGCGGTTCGGTGACGGCGCCGGTTAACGAAGACAACGCCTTTGGCGTCGTTAACAGCACCATTCCCGGCGGACGCTGCGCGGTGCTGCGTCATCACGGCTCGCACAGTGCGCTGACCGAGTTGGCGCGTTCGCTCTATAGCGAATGGTTGCCGGCCAGCGGTGAAGAGCTGCGCGATTTCCCGCTGTTCTTTCACTATCACAACTTCGTGCATGAAGTGGCGGAACACGAATTGCTGACGGATATCTATCTGCCGCTTAAGTGATAAGGGTCCCGGTAGCAATGGCTATCGGGATTTTTATGCAGGATTGCGATACGTATTCACGGCTGACATTTTTTTCCTCCTGCCTCGCGGCAAGGCATGGCAAAATGCCCTGCGATCCAATCAGCACAGGCGAAGAGGCGACGATGACAGAGCAACTCGAACAGCGTATCTATGAACTGGTCCGGCGCTATGACGGCGTGTATCTGTTCAAGCAGAAAACGCTCACGCCGCAGATTGATATCGACAGCGATCTCAACTTTGAGCGCGACGAAGCCGCCGCGCTGATGGAGGAGTTTTTCAGCGAGTTCGCGGTCGATCGCGCGAATTTCGCTATTGAAACCTACTACCCGGACGAACCGTCGCTGGCGCAAATCCTCAACCCGTTCAACAAGCGTGAAGTGCCGGTGGTACCGGATTTCACGCTGGGCATGCTAATTGCTTCGGCGCAGGCGGGGCGCTGGCTGTTTGAATAATTCGGCAGCGCCCCGCTGCGGTTTGGCGGTCAGCGGCTCAGCGTGCCACGTGAACACCAAATCCGCGCTCACCTTCCGCAAGATCCTCGCGCAGCGTCAGCGCCGGAATCGCATATTCACCGCCGTTCTGGCGACGGAAGGCAATCGGTTGATCCTGCGCTAAGCGATCCAGCCGTTGCGCCAGCGCGGTGCACCAGCCAGCATAGCGTTCCTGCGCCGACTTCTGCACGCGATACAACACCAGCGGTGGCAACACGCTGAAGCCGGGATAGAACAGCATGCCGTGCTGGATCGGGAACAGCAGATCCTCAATCGGGCCGTTGATGCCGCGCGGCGCGTAGTGCGACTCCCAGCCGCCGGTGGTCACCACCAGCATGGCGCGCTTGCCGGCGAGCGTGCCTTCGCCGTAGCGATCGCCCCAGTGGTGATCGTTGTGCTCGCCGACGCCATAGGCAAAACCGTTGGCATACACACGGTCAAACCAGCCTTTCATGATAGCCGGCATCGAAAACCACCACAGCGGAAACTGAAAAATCACCGTGTCGGCCCAGCGCAACTTCTCCTGCTCGGCTGCAATGTCCGCTGCCTGCAACTGGTTGTCGTAGGCGAAACGCGAATCCAGCGTGGCATCAAAATGTGCGCCCACCGGAGGTGCCAGCGTGTCGGCGGCATCCAGCTGTGCTTTCCACTGCATGGCGTACAGGTCTGACACCTGCACCTGATGGCCCGCCTGCTGCAGATGATTCACGGCAAAGTCTTTCAGCGATCCGTTCAGCGAGCGCGGTTCCGGATGGGCATACACAATCAAAACATTCATGGCGGTATCCTGTGAGATGAAAACCGCTGCAGGTTAAGCCAGCTCTGGCTATAGTAGAAATAAATTACTGATATCTCAGGTATAGATGACATGAATATGCACTCGCTGGATTTGAATCTGCTGCAAACCTTAGACGTGCTGCTGGTGGAGCAGAACGTGACGCGCGCGGCGCAGCGCCTCAATCTGTCGCAGCCGTCGGTAAGCGCTCAGCTGGCGCGCCTGCGGGTGCTGTTTGACGATCCGTTGCTGTTGCCTGGTCCGCGCGGCATGCTGCCCACCGCCCGCGCCGAGGCCCTGCGCGAACCGCTGCGTCTGGCGCTGGAAGCGCTGGAGCGCGCGGTGGCACCGCCGGCAGCGTTCGATCCGGCGCGCGCGGAGCTCACCTGGCGTATTGCCGCCACCGATTACATGTCATCGGCACTGATCCTGCCGGCGCTAAAACTCATTCGTGAAGCGGCACCGCGCAGCCGCATGGCGGTGTTTGCACTCAATCCGCCGCAGGTGGCGCAGCAACTGGAGAAGGGCGAGCTGGATATGGTGTTTCACACCGGCGACAACGCACCGCCGACGCTGCATCAGCGCCGCTTGTTCAGCGAGCGCTACGTGCTGGCCGGCCGGCGCAATCATCCGCAACTGCAGCAGCCCCTGACGCTGGACCGTTTTTGTCAGCTGGAGTTTGTGATGGTTTCGCCGGATGGCGGCGGCTTCAGTGCAGCCACCGATCGCGCGCTGGCCAGGCTCGGCCGCACGCGCCGCGTCGCGCTCTCGGTGCCGCATTTCCTGTTTATGCTCGACACGCTGGCCAACAGTGATTTGGTCGCCGTGCTGCCGGAGCGCCTGGTGCGAAACGCGCCGCAGCTCCGCGTGCTTGCACCGCCGCTGGAGATTGAAGGGTTTGACATCCTGATGCTGTGGCACGAGCGCCTGCATCGCGATCCCGCCCAGCAATGGCTGCGCCAGCAGATTGTGGCGGCGCTGTAAACCTGAACTCTCGCCGAATAAGTCGCGGTCTTCATGCCCTCAGGCCTTGTCCGTCAAGGCTTGATCCTGCATTGCTGATGCGATTAGCGCCACCGCTCCACAGCACGCATCATATCAACACGACGAAACACTCGCGTTTTAACGTGCAGGAGAAAAGACCATGCAGATATTTGTCACCGGGGCCACCGGCTGGGTAGGTTCAGCGGTGGTGGAAGAGTTGATCGCGGCGGGCCATCAGGTTACGGGGTTAGCGCGTTCGGCGGAAAAAGCCGTGGCGCTGGCCGTCACTGGCGCACAGGTTATTCGCGGTTCGCTGGAGGATGCTGATGTGCTGCGTGACGCCGCGCGTTCTGCGGACGCCATTATTCATACCGCGTTTAACCATGATTTCTCGCGCTTCGTGCAGAACTGCGAGCAGGACCGCCAGGTGATCGAACTGCTCGGCGAGGCGATTGCCGGATCGGATCGCATGCTGCTGGTGACGTCCGGCCTGTCCGGTATGGCGCGCGGGGCGACGGAGCTGGATCAGCCGCAGCCGGTGTCACCGCGTCAGTCGGAAGCGGCGGCGCAGGCGCTGTCGCAGCGCGGCGTGCACGTGGCGACAGTGCGGCTGGCACCGTCAGTGCATGGCCTCGGCGACCACGGTTTTGTGCCGATTCTGGTGCGGCTGGCGCGTGAGAGCGGGATTTCCGCCTGGTGCGGCAGCGGTGAGAACTGCTGGTCCGGCGTGCACCGTCGCGATGCGGCGCGCGTCTATCGGCTGGCGCTGGAGCAGGGCGTCACCGAGCGCGTTTATCACGCGGTGGCCGATGAGGCGGTGCCGTTCCGCGCTATCGCGGAGACGATAGGACGCCAGCTCGGATTACCCAGCGGCGAGCGCGACCGGGCGCACTTTGGCTGGTTCGCCAACATGGCGGCGGGCAACATGGCGGTCTCCAGCCAGCGCACGCGCACGCTGCTGGACTGGTCTGCAACCCGCCCGGACCTGCTGAGCGAGCTCGATACGCCTGCCTATTACACCCATCTCTGATATCACGCTGCCGCTGCGTGCGGCAGTTTTTCTGGATTATATCGATGAAAAATAATGTATTTATCACCTTGCTGCCGGTGACGCTGGCGGTGTTTATCGCTTTTCTCACCATGGGGATGCAGCTGCCGGTGCTGCCGCTGCATCTGCAGCAGAATCTCGGTATGGATACGCTGGCGATCGGCACGGTCATCGGCGCACAGTTTATCGCGTCACTGCTGACGCGTTCGTGGGCGGGCAACTTCGCCGATATGCGCGGCGCGAAACGTGCGGTGCTGGCCGGGCTGTTGGTAGTGGCAAGTTCCGGCGTGATCTACCTGATTTCGCTGCTGTTCGTTGATCGGCCTGCCAGCTCGGTGGCCATCCTGCTGCTGGGGCGTGTGGTGCTGGCGCTGGGCGAGAGCCTGCTGGCCACCGGCGCGCTCGGCTGGGGGCTTGGGCTGGTAGGGCCGGCCAATGCCGGTAAAGTGATGGCGTGGATCGGTATCGCGATTTACGGCGCCTGGGCGCTGGGTGCGCCGCTGGGCGTGGCGATTTATCACGGCTGGCACTTCACCGGCATCGCCATGGCGATCATCGTGGTACCGCTGCTGCCGCTGATGTTTATCACGCAGGTGCGCGCCGTCGCGCCGACCTCGACCAAACGCACGCCGTTCTACAAAGTCATGGGCGCGGTGTGGCGGCCGGGACTGGGTCTGGCGCTCGCCAGCGTCGGCTTTGGCATGATCACCGCGTTCATCGCGCTGCTGTTTGCGGCCAGGGCCTGGAGCAACGCGTCGCTGGCGTTCACCGCGTTTGGCGTGGCGTTTATCGCGGCGCGCCTGTTCTTTGCCCATCTGCCGGATAAGCTGGGCGGCGCGCGTGTCGCGCTGGTATGCGTGCTGATTGAAGCCTGCGGTCAGCTGCTGATTTGGGGCGCTGATGACGCGACGCTGGTTTATCTCGGCGCGGCGCTGACCGGTTTTGGCTATTCGCTGGCCTTTCCGGCGTTCGGCGTGGAAGCGGTACGCCGTGCACCGCCGCACACCCGCAGCCTGGCGATGGGGGCTTACGTGGCGTTTCTTGATATCGCGCTGGCGATCACCAGTCCGCTGGCGGGCGCGCTGGCCGCCCACCGCGGCGTGGCTTCGGTGTATCTCGCTGGCGCAATTGCCGTGGCGCTGGCGATGCTGGTGGCGCTGAGCCTGATGGCGCGTCAGCCACAACCACAGGCAGCGATGGAATAAGACCCGCCGCAAAAAATTCACTTCTCCCGCGCCGCAAAAATCATCACACTAGCCACCTTTACCATTAGGGAGAGATGGCATGAAAAGCCGATTGCTGCTGGCGCTGACGCTGTTCGCCAGCCTGAGCACGCCGTTGTGGGCCGACGAAGGCGTCTCGTTTAGCCATAAAGACTGGGAGCTGGCTTGTGATAATACGCTGACCTGCCGCGCCGCCGGCTACAGCGCCGAAGAGGGCGCGGGCGGATCGGTGCTGCTGACGCGCGCCGGCGGGCCAGACAGCCTGACGCACGGGCGCGTGGTGCTGGCCGATACCGGCGACGATGATGCGCAGCAGGTGAATGCGCTGGCACTGTGGATTGACGATCGCGCGCTGGGCGAGGTCAGCAAAGCGGAGAACGATGAGTGGACGCTAAGCGACGCGCAGACCCAGGCGCTGATCGCCGCCATCAAAGGCAGCGCCAGAGTGGAGTTTCGCGGTGCGGCCGAGCCGTTTGAGCTCTCCGGCAACGGGGCCTTTGCCACGCTGTTAAAAATGGATGAGGCGCAGGGACGGCTGAACACGCCGGGCGCGCTGGTGCGCAAGGGTAATCAGCCGGAAGCCAGCGTACCGGCGGCAGTGGCGATGCCGGTGATCCAGCAGGTCCATGTGCTGAAAGCCGCGCCGCGCCCGCTGACGCCAGATGAACTGGCACAGGTCAAGCCAAAGCTGATTGCCTCGCTGACCGATGATGACAGCTGTGACAATCTCGCGCCGTCCGACGATCAGCCGGAAGAGGGCGCAGAACCGCCTACGCTGACGCCGGTGGATGCGCAGCACGTGCTGATCGCCGCGCTGTGCTGGCGCGGAGCTTACAACGAAGGCTACGGTTTCTGGCTGCTGGATAACGCGCTGCAGGGCACGCCGCAGCTGATCACCGATTCCGGATCTGATTATCACGACGGCATGATCAGCGAAGCGCAGAAAGGGCGCGGCATTGGCGACTGCTGGAGTACCGCTGCATGGGTGTGGGACGGCCGCCAGTTTGTGCAGAGCAGCGAGGCCACCACCGGCATGTGTCGTGCCATCCGCGCCGGCGGCGCATGGCAGCTGCCAACGCTGGTCACCGAAGTCAAACCGGCGGGGTAATGTTCAGCGTGCGTCGCCAGGCGGCTGGGTCACTTAATCCGTCACGGATTTTGCCGCATCCCACACGGCCATGACGTGGGCGATGGCGGTGTCGATCTGCGCGCCGTTGATGCCATCGCGCACCAGCACCGACACGCCCAGCAGAAAAGCGTCGAGGGCGATGGCGATGGCGGCGGCATCGGTGTCGGCGCGCAGCTCGCCGCTGTCGATGCCGCGCTGCACGCAGGCCGTCATGCCTGCCAGCGTGCGGGCACGTGAGCGCGCCAGCGGCTGCGTGACATCCGCGTGTTCGGCGGAAGGCGCACTCATCACGCCCAGGCCGACCATACAACCCAGCGGATGGCCGGCCTCACACTGCATGCTGGCCGAGCGCCGCAGCGCGGTCTCCATTGCGGTACGGGGCGGCAGGCTGTTATCCCACAACGGCTCCACCACCTGCGCGTAAGTCGACAGATAGCGCTGCACACACTCCTGGAACAGCGCCTGCTTCGAGCCAAAGGCCGCGTAAAAGCTCGGTGCGGAAATACCGCCGGCAATTCCCGCCTTCAGCTGCGTTAACGATGTCGACTCATAGCCGTGCTGCCAGAAAATCTTCATCGCCTGTTCAATGGCCGCATCACGATCGAACGTACGCGGCCGTCCCATAGTGGCCATCTCAGTGCTCCATTAATCTCAATGCTTAAATACTAATCGATACATAAGTCGTTGACAATGGTCTCGCACGTCAACTAATGTATCGATCAGTATATATTTGTGCCTGCGGGCGGCGGATAGCGTATCCGCGGTAGTGTGTTCTTAAGCCGTAACAGGTTATCGCACTTCGCCAATTTATATACTGATCGGTACATATAATTTCAACGAGCGGCGCGCGCCTTATCTGCACGCTGATGACATCGGGAACGCTGATTGTGACGACTTTGAATACCGCCGCGGATAAAACCCGGCCGCTACCGCTGGGCGCGCTGCTGGCGCTGGCCATGACCGGTTTTATCTGCATCATCACCGAAACCTTACCGGCCGGACTGCTGCCGCAGATGGCGGCGGGCCTCGGCGTTTCCACCGCGCTGGCCGGGCAGACCGTAACCGTTTATGCGCTCGGCTCGCTGCTGGCGGCGATTCCGCTGACCATCGCCACCCAGGGCTGGCGCCGCCGTAACGTGCTGTTGCTGGCTATCGTCGGTTTCCTGATTTTTAACTCCATCACCACGTTCTCGACCCACTTCGCACTGACGCTGGTGGCGCGCTTTTTCGCTGGCGCAGCGGCGGGACTCGCCTGGAGCCTGCTGGCCGGCTATGCGCGGCGCATGGTGCCGGTCCACCAGCAGGGCAAAGCGCTCGCCGTGGCGATGGTCGGCACACCGATTGCGCTGGCGCTGGGCGTTCCCGTCGGCACCTGGCTGGGCACGGCGGTGGGCTGGCGCACGGCGTTCGGCATCATGTCAGCGCTGACGCTACTGCTGATCGGCTGGGTGCTGCTGCGGGTACCTGACTATCCGGGACAAAGCAGCGATCAGCGTCTGCCGCTGCGCACGGTGTTCATGACGCCAGGCGTGCGTCCGGTGCTGGGCGTGGTGCTGGCGTGGATGACGGCGCACAACATTCTCTACACCTACATCGCGCCGTTCGTTAGCCAGGCGGGCCTCGCCGGGCAGGTGGACAGTGTGCTGCTGGTGTTTGGCATCGCGGCGCTGGCGGCTATCGGCCTGGCCGGTCGCCTCGTCGATCACCACCTGCGCGTCGCCGTGCTCGGCAGTCTGGCGCTGTTTACGCTGGTCTCGCTGCTGTTCATCTGGCTGGCGCGCATGCCGCTGCTGGTTTATGTCGGCGTGGCGCTGTGGGGGCTGACGTTTGGCGGGGCGGCCACGCTGCTGCAAACGGCACTGGCGGATGCAGCGGGCGAGGGCGCGGATGTGGCGCTGTCGATGAACGTGGTGGTGTGGAACAGCGCGATTGCCGGCGGCGGTCTGGCCGGTGGCGTGTTGCTTACTCACTGGGGCGTGGCGTCTTTCCCGCTGGCGCTACTGTTGCTGCTGGCGATTGGCTTCCTCATCGCACTGCAGGCACGTCAGCACGGTTTCCAGGCCGGCGCGCGGCACCAGCGCGTACAAGGTCACTGACTAGCCGTGCGCACATGAAAATTTAATTCACTGTTTTAAATGGCATTATCACAAAATGGAGATCAATCACGTGTTCAAAAAATTACTGTTAACCCTGCTGCTCGCCTCGGCCGCGCTGTTTTCCGCCGCCGGCACCGCCGCGGATGAATTCCCGCTGCCCGCCGGTTTTACCAGCAGCTATCAAACTGTGGACGGCGTGCGCCTGCATTATGTGAAGGGCGGCAGCGGACCGCTGGTATATCTGGTGCACGGTTTCGGGCAGACGTGGTACGAGTGGCACCAGCTGATGCCGGAACTGGCAAAAAACCACACCGTCGTGGCGGTGGATCTGCCGGGGCTGGGGCAGTCTGACGTGCCGCATTCGTATCGCGCCACCGATGTCGCACCGCTGCTTTATCAGCTGGCACAACAGTTCGCCGGCGGCAAAAAATTCGACCTGGTGGCGCACGATATTGGTATCTGGAATACCTATCCGCTGCTGGTGAAACATCAGGACAGCATCCGCCGCGCCATCTTTATGGAAGCACCGATCCCGGACGAAAGCATTTATCAGTTCCCGGCCTTTACGCCTGAAGGCGAATCCCTGGTGTGGCACTTCAGCTTCTTTGCGGCGCAGGGACAGCTCGCTGAGCAGCTGATCGCCGGTAAAGAGCGCCTGTTCTTTGAGCATTTCATCAAAGAACATGCCGCCAACAAAGCGGTGTTCACCCCGGCGCTGCTCGATCTTTACAGCAAATCCTATGCAAAACCGCACAGCCTGAACGCCGCCTTTGAATATTACCGGGTGCTGAATCAGGGAGTGGCGGACAATAAAGAGCTCTCCCGCGAGAAAATTGCTGTGCCGATGCTGGCGATTGGCGGTGGCGGTCACGGCGGACTGGGTGCCTATGAGCAGCAGGTGGTCAGCCGCTACGCTTCGCAGGTCACCGGCAAAGTGTTACCTGGCTGCGGTCACTGGTTACCTGAAGAGTGCCCCGCGCCGCTGAATGCGGCGGTGATGGCGTTTCTCGCGTCCGGGAAATAACGCGGTGCGCAGGCCAGTTTTAGCGCTGGCCTGCGTTGAGGTGAGCGTCTCAGGTTTTATTCAGGCAGCACTGCTTAAACTTTTTGCCGCTGCCGCACGGGCAGGGATCGTTGCGGCCGGTTTTTTCACCGGCAAAATGCGGCAGCTGCGGAGCCGGATCGGGCTGCGCCATGCGCTGTTCCTGCCAGTATTCGTGCAGTTCCAGCGCCGCCGGGCGAATTGCCTCGATGCTGGCCTCAAACGCGTCCGGGGTGAAGGCTTCACGCTGCGCCAGCTGCTCTTCACTGCCGTGCAGCGCAATCGCCTGCAGCGCCGGTTGCTGTGCCGCCGGCAGCTGCGCCCAGTCTGCATCCAGCGCCACGCCGCGCATGTAGCCGTAGCACCAGTCTTCCACCACGGTAAACAGCTGGCCTTCCATCTCCTGCTCGCCGAACAGCGGATCGAACTGCTCCGGGTACTCCGCCAGTCGCTCGGCGATGTCGTTAAAGTGCTGGAAGGTCAGCGCCATGAAGCGGTCCATTTCGCGCGCGTTCGCCCACTGAGGAATCTTCTTCTCACCGCCCCAGATCGCCACCAGCCATTCGCTCGGTTCGATATCGTTCGGGCCGGAGAGCAGGGCGGTCAGCATGCCGTCCAGTTCGGCGGTGTCCACCACGGAGTGTTCGTTGCCATATTTTTCCAGCATGTCATCAAGCCAGTTCAGCTCTTTTTCGGTTAACGGACCCTGATTCATCCGGCGTCTCCTGCGGTGTGCATTGGTGGGCAAAAATTGCTGGGCGCGATTATAGCGGCAGCGCGCCTGATTTACCGCTTTTTGCATATCGATAGCCGAAGTGCGCCTAAAAAGGAATCGCCATAACTTATCGCGCAACAGTATTGGCGGGAAACGGCGGCGAATGTCAGCGTAAACGCAGGATTTACCGATAGCGAGGAGACAACATCATGGCGGATACCCTGCCAGTACTGGATCTGGCCCTGCTGGAATTACCGGACGCAGAGCAGGCAGCTTACCTGGCGCAGCTGCGAGAGACCGCGCGTGACGTCGGTTTCTTCTATCTGGTTAATCACGGCATCAACCCGCAACTGCTGCACAACGTGCAGAGTATCACGCGGGCGTTTTTTGCCCTGCCGCAGGCGGAGAAGCAGCGCGTGGCGATGATCCACTCGCCGCATTTTCGCGGCTACAACCACGCCGGCGTGGAATACACCCGCGACCAGCGCGATCAGCGTGAACAGTTTGATATCGGTGCCGAACGCGCGGCGCTGACGCTGCAGCCGGGCGATCCGGCGTGGAAACGGCTGCAGGGGCCTAACTTATGGCCGGAGGCGTTACCGCAATTGCGTCCGGTGATGCACGCCTGGCAGCAGGCGATGACCGCCATCGCGCTGCGCCTGCTGCGGGCCTTTGCTAAAGCGCTGGCGCTGCCGCCGGATGCGTTCGACGCGCTGTATGGCACCCAGCCCAATGAGCACATCAAGCTGATTCGTTATCCCGGTCAGGCGGCAGAAGCCAGCCAGCAGGGCGTCGGCGCGCACAAAGACTCCGGCTTTCTCACCTTTTTGCTGCAGGACGATCAGCCCGGTTTACAGGTGGAAGTGTCACCCGGTCACTGGGTGGATGCGCTGCCCAAGCCGGGCGCGTTCGTGGTCAACATCGGCGAACTGCTGGAGATTGCCAGCAATGGGTATCTGCGCGCCACCGTACACCGCGTGGTGTCGCCGCCGGCTAATCGTGAACGCTTGTCGATCGCTTTTTTCCTCGGCGCGCAGCTGGATGCCGAAGTACCGCTGTATCAGTTGCCGCCGCAGCTGGCGGCAGAAGCCCACGGTCCGACCAGCGATCCTGACAATCCGCTGCTGCGCGAAGTGGGCTGGAACTACCTCAAAGGGCGTCTGCGTTCCCATCGCGATGTGGCGCAGCGCTATTACGCTGATGCATTAAGCACAGTGAAATCATAAGAAACGTAAGGAAAGCCCATGCAGAAAACGATGATAGCGTCACTGGCCCTGGTGGCCCTGTTCAGCAGCGTGGCGTCCGCCGCGGCACTGCGCGTGGCCGCCGATCCGGTGCCGCACAGTGAGATCCTCAACTACATCAAACAAACCGGCAAACAGCTCGACCTGCAGGTCATCGAGCTTAACGGCAATTTAAATGCCAACGAGCTGCTGGCGCGTGGCGATGTCGATGCCAACTATTTCCAGCATGTGCCTTATCTGCGCGATCAGGAAAAAGCGCTGGGCGAAAAATTTGCCGTGGTGGCGACCGTGCATATTGAGCCACTCGGGATTTATTCGCACAAAGTGAAATCTCTGAAAGATCTGCCGGATGGCGCGCAGGTGGCGGTGCCCAACAACGTCACTAACCTGAGCCGTGCGCTCTATCTGCTGCAGGCCAACGGCCTGATTACGCTGAAAAGCCGCAGCGCCAGTACGCTGGTGACCACGGCGGACATCAGTGACAACCCGCACCATCTGAAGATCATTGAAGTTGAAGCGCCGCAGCTGCCGCGCGCGCTGGATGATGCGCAGCTGGCGATTATTAACGGTAACTATGCCCTGCAGGCCGGGCTGGTGCCGTCAAAAGACGCGCTGGCGCTGGAACAGGCAAAGGATAATCCGTATGCCAACGTGCTGGTCACTACGCCAAAGCTGGCCAGCGACCCGCGCATTCTCGCGTTAGCGAAAGATCTCGAATCAAAGCAAACTGCTGAATTTATCAACCAGCACTACAAAGGATCGGTTATCCCGGTTAATCAATAATGCCCGGCGCCACCTGCGGCTGACAGGTGGCGCACCCGCTGTTCTGTGGTATATTTCGCCACCAACACCAGTGGCACCTGCTGCATAACATAAAAAATAACTTATCAATTGATGGCTACTTCCCGCTTCGTCAGGCTTCAGCGGCTGACGCTTTCTCGCGCATGGTTGCACCTGCGGCTGTCAGCCCTGTGTCTGCTGCTCAGCGGCTGCGGAACGCTGTCGCAAACGTCCGCACCGGTGGGCGATCGCGTCTATCTTTCCCACGCCTCCTTCCATGAAAACGTCGATGACATTGTGCGCCACTACATGCAGCAAAAGCAGGTGACCGGCATCAGCATCGCCATTATTCATCAGCGCGGCGCGCCGCAGTTTTACAGCTATGGCGTCACCGATGCGCGTCAGCGTTATCCCATCACGCCGGATACGCTGTTTGCGCTGGGATCGCTGAGCAAAGGCGTTACCGCGGAGGTCATTATCGGGCTGGTGGATCGCGGCGAGCTGCACTGGAACGACACGCTGGCCACGCTGCTGCCGCGCGGCGTGCCGTTGAGTGAGGATGCAAAACGTATCACGCTGCTGCAGCTGGTCACGCACACCTCGGGGCTGCCGCGCCAGGATATGGATCTGCCGATGTTCCTGAAATTTATGGCTTACCTGCGCAGCGGCGAAAATTTTTACGGCAATCTGGATAGCGATGCCGTGCTGAGTTATCTGGCCGATTTCAGCGCCCCCGCTCACCCGGCGGCGCAGTACTCCAATCTCGGCTATGCGCTGCTGGGCTACATTCTGCAGCATCGTCTGCATCAGGACATTGAAACGCTGGCGCAGCATCAGCTGTTTGGTCCGCTCGGCATGACCAGCAGCAGCTTCCATCCGCAAACCCTGCGCGACTATCCGTGGCGCGCGCTGGGCCACGCCGGCGATCAGCCGAAACTGATCGCGCGTGGTCAGCTGACGCCGGACTGGGCCTTTCGCGGCAATATGGTGGCGGCCGCCAGCCTGTACAGCAACGCGCGCGATCTGATTCGCTACCTCGATGCGCATCTGCACAGCGATGCACAGGGCGCGCTCGGTCAGGCGCTGGCGCAGGTCAATTATCCTTATGAGCAGCATGGCAATCAGGCGCAGAATATCGCCTGGGTAACCGATACCTATGGTCAGCAGCAGATCACTTATCAGGTGGGGTATATTGGCGGTTATGCCAGCTTTATTGGCTACGATCGCGCCCACGGCAATGCCATCGTGGTGCTGCAGAATGCCTTCAACTGGAGCAACTATCTCGGCATTGCGCTGCTGCGTGATTTGGCGCGTAAAGATCGCCGGGATATGAACACGGTTGCTTGCAATTTTGCTGCTCAGCAAAGCGCGCCGCCTGAGGTATGCTGTGGAGCGAAATTTGACGCGCTAAGCGCGGCGCGGGAACCTTCCGCACGTGGCGCTTGTCAGTAAATGGGACAGTTAAATAATTAACCAGAGTGGAAATCACCAATGCGCAGGACACACGTCACCCTTCTTTCAGCAGGAATTTTTCTGGGCGCTTTAAGCCTGACGCCAGCAGCACTGGCAGAAGGTGAGCAAACCGATAGCGTACCGATGCCGCCGCAGGTGCAGCAAACCGCACCGGACGCCTCAGCGCCAGCGGCCACCAGCGATGCGCCCGCCAGCAGTGAACCGGCAGAATCCAGTGGCGATGTCGCGCCGATTCGTCCGTCACAAAACGGTCCGGGTGAAGCGCCATCCGCCGCCAATAATTACGATCTGCACACTATCATCATCGATTACAAAGAGTATAAAGTCGGTGACGTCGTGCCGGATGAGTACCGTAAAAAGCAGTACACCATCGTTGAGTGGCAGCCGCGCCACCTGCCTGCACCGCAGGAAGGCACGCACTGGGCTTACATCAACGCTAACTACATCCTGATCACCGACGACAGCGGCAAGATCGTGATGGGCAAATCCGGCGACATTTTCTTCAAGGGTTAATGCCCGGCAGCAGGCGCGCTAACTGCGCCACGCCTGCCATTATCTGACTGGTGCTGGTATTACCGTATCCCAGCACCAGTCCCTGCTGTTTTTGCCCGCCCAGACAAAAGCCGGACAGCGCGCCAGGCGCATAGCCATGGCGAAACAACTGCGCCGTCAGCGCCACATCATCCACCGTATCCGCCAGCGGCAACACCAGATGCATACCGCACTCACCGCCCAGCAGCGGCACCTGAGCACCAAACGTCTCCTGTAGTGCAGCCCGCAGCGTGGCCTGCCGCTGACGATACAGACGGCGCATTTTGCTCAGGTGGCGATTGAAATCCCCGCTGCGTAAAAACAGCGCCAGCGCCTGCTGTTCCGGT
The DNA here is from genome assembly GCF_018726825.1 of Pantoea sp. B270. NCBI lineage: Bacteria > Pseudomonadati > Pseudomonadota > Gammaproteobacteria > Enterobacterales > Erwiniaceae > Pantoea > Pantoea sp. B270. Next base: position 361,780 of record NZ_JAHCSX010000003.1, on the reverse strand, counting down.
CGGTTACCGCCGCGTAACAGCTCATGCAAGGCCGGCCGCAGTCGCGGCAGTAGCGGGGCAGGCAGCACCATGTAGCCGATGCGCAGCGCCGGAAACAGGGTTTTGCTGAAGGAGCCGATGTAAATCACCGGCGTCGGCTGCGCCATGCCCTGCATCGCGGCGATGGGCTCGCCGCTGTAGCGAAAATCGCTGTCGTAATCATCTTCGATAATCCACGCCTGATGCCGCTGTGCCGCCGCCAGCAGTGCCAGCCGGCGCGCGGCGCTCATGATCGCGCCGGTGGGATATTGATGCGTCGGCGTGGTGTAAATCAGCCGCGGCGGGCGCTGCTGCCAGTCCTGCGCTGTCGGTGCCAGTCCCTGCGCATCCACCGCAATCGGCTCGATCTGCAGATCGCCCAGGCGCATCGCCGCTTTGGCGCCGCGATAGCCCGGCTCTTCCACCCAGCCGGTGTCACCACGATTGGTGAGCAGCGCGACGCACAGCGTCAGCGCCTGCTGCGCGCCTTCGGTAATCACAATCTGCTGCGGCGCGCAGCGCACGCCGCGCGCCAGCGCCAGATGCTGCGCCAATGCCTCACGCAGCGCCAGCTCACCCAGCGGATCGCCGTAGCCCAGCAGCTGTGCCTGCTGCGCGGTTTGATTGAGCGCGCGACGCCACTGCGCCAGCGGGAAATGCGCCAGCGCCGGCGTGCTCGGGCGCAGCGCCAGCTCCTGGCTGGAGAGGCGATGCAGCGAATGCAACCGGGCAGCGCGCGCGGAAACCGGCCAGTCGGTGCTGTCGTCGGACGCCTGCGCGGGCAGCGGCGTGTGCGCCAGCCGGCTGACGCGGCTTCCCTGGCGGTCGCTGAGGATAAATCCTTCCGCCTGCAGCTGTGACCAGACGGCGATCACCGTATTGCGCGACACCTGCAGTTCAGCCGCCAGCTGGCGGGTCGCCGGCAGGCGCATGCCCGCCGCCAGCTGACCATTCAGTATCGCCTGGCGCAGCCGTTGATACAGCTGCTGTTGCAGCGTCAGGCTGCCGTCGGCCTCTAACGGTGCCAGCAGCAGCGAATGCCGGTTTAATGCGCGCATCGGCGCCTCCGTGGATCTATCGATTTGTCACATTGTGGCGCTTTTTCCTGAACCAGCAAAGTGGCACGCTGCACGCTGTCACTCTCACACAGAAGGAATCGCCGTATGTCACCGCAGACCAATCGTTATGGACAACCCATCGGCCCGGCGCTGGAGGCGTGGCAGCCGCGCCCGTTGCCGCAGGGGCAGATTTTCACCGGCCAGTATTGCCGGCTGGAGCCGCTGGATGCCGCACGTCACGGTCGCGAGCTGTATGCGGCTTATGCGCTGGCGGAAGATGACCGCGACTGGACCTGGCTGCCGGTCGGGCGCTTTGACGATGAAGCGTCTTATCTGGCGTTTGCGCAGCAGTGCCAGCAGAGTCCGGATTACCTGCACTTCGCGGTTATTGACCGGCAAAGCGGGCAGGCGGTCGGCTCGCTGGCGCTGATGCGCATTGAACCGCAGCACGGTGTGATGGAGGTCGGCTTTGTGGTGTTCTCTCCGCTGCTGAAGCAAACCCGAATGGCCACCGAAGCCCATTATCTGCTGATGCGTTACGCCTTCGAACAACTCGGCTATCGTCGCTACGAGTGGAAATGCGATAGCTGTAACCAGCCGTCGTACAACGCCGCCCTGCGGCTGGGCTTCCGTTATGAAGGCACGTTTCGTCAGGTGGTGGTGTATAAAAATCGCAGCCGGGATACCGCCTGGTTCTCTATCATCGACAGCGAATGGCCGCAGGTGAAGCTGGGCTTTGAGCGCTGGCTGGCGGCAGACAATTTCGACGCCCGTGGGCAGCAACGCGCCAGGCTGGAGACATTACGTCAGGCCTGACGCGCCCCCCGCGCTGGCTGCCCGGCTAACCGGCAAAAATATATTTGGCGGCTGACAACACAAAGGCACTGGCCATCGCCATCATCAGCCGCCGATGCCAGAGATTATCGCGTTTGAGCTCATTGAAACCGAGCTGCATGCGATGGTCGAGATCCAGCAGGCGCTCATCCACTTTTTCAAAGCGTTTATCAATTTGCCTGAATCGCTCATCGATTTGTTCAAAATGCTGATCGATTTTCCTGAATTGTTCATCGATTTGTTCAAAACGTTGATCGATTTTCCTGAATTGCTCATCCATCTTTTCAAAGCGTTGATCGATTTTCCTGAATTGCTCATCCATCTTTTCAAAGCGTTGATCAATTTTCCTGAATTGTTCATCGATTTGTTCAAAACGCTGATCGATTGTCCTGAATTGCGCATCCACTTTTTCTAAGCGTTTATCGATTTGCTTGAATTGCGCATCCATCTTTTCGAAGCGTTGATCGATTTGTTCAAAGCGTTGATCAATTTTCCGGAATTGCTCATCGACGTTATCAAACCGCAGCTCAATGGCTTTAAACGTATGGCGGACCTCATTTTCAAAATTCCTGAGGCTCTGTGCCAGTTTATCGACACGTTGCGCGGTGGCGTGATTTGCCCGCATCACGCCTTCCATGGCCTGCGAAAGGTGCGTTTTGGTCAGGCTGTTTTCCTGCTGCATTTCGGCAAAAATGTCGACCATCACTTCGGCCTGGTGATCGGCCACGCCCGCCTGCTGCAGCGCTTTGAATGCCTTATGGGTGTTCATCATCGTCGGTATCATCCCTGTTGCTCCTGGTCGCCTTTCCTGTTGCCAGTAAGGTTATCCAGGTGGTGATAGTTGCACCATGTGATGATGTGAATTTTGCGCGACGTCTCGAAAAATATCAATTCGTACAAAGAGTAACGCTAAGCGGCAATAAAAAGGGCCTGCACGCTGGCAGGCCCTGGTCTGGCACGCATTTTTATCACTTTTCGGGCTGCGGAATTATTTTTATCTCCGCCATGCCGATACCGAGTTTGCGTGGATCCTGACCGGTAATGTTGCCGAGATTAGACAGCTGCGGTTCTGGCGGTGTGATGATCAGGTTGCGGCTGGCGCCGGGGTTGGTGAAATGCAGCGTCTGCGTGGAGAACGCGTCACCCAGATTGAGCTGCTGCACTTGCTCGCCGACGCGCACCGGAATCGGTCGATGGGCGTTAGCCCCATAGGCGCGTGCGGTGATCACCACGTCAAAACGCGCCGGCAGCGGATCGACATATTCAATGTTCACCTCCGGCGCGAGGTTGGCGTTTGACCAGCGTCCCCAGCTTTCCGGCCGTGAAATACCGCTAAAGCGCTTCACGCTGGCCGGCGCGCCCGGCACGGTCAGAAGGAAGCTGTCCGCCTGGTAGCGAATGGCATTATCCTCGATGCGCATTTGCTGTTCGTTGAGCTGATAGGTCACCGCGCTGACTTTCACCTGCGGGAACTGCGCTTTGCCCTGCCACACCGGCTGGTCGATGCGCGTCACCGTGGGTTGTCCGCCGGTCTGGCCCATCGCCAGACAGAGATCGGTCGACAGCGCCAGCGCCGGCTGCCACAGCCGGCCCATTTTGAAGCAGCGATCGACCCAGACAAACTTATCGCTGGCGGCAAAATCGGCCAGCTGGAAGCGCAGCGGCGCGGCGTATTCGCCTTCCGGCAGCGGCTCTACCTGATGATCGGATACGCGGAACAGGATCGGCAGCCTGAACGTCGCGCCCGAGAAGCTAAAGGTATTTTTGGGCTGGTCGATGGTGAACGTCTTCATCTGGCTGGGGAAATTCCACAGCTGAATGATATCGGCTTTCCACGCCGTGACCTTCTTCGCCATGTCATCGAACTGGCTGGAGAGCGAGGCCGAAGACAGCCCGCTGCGGCCAAGGCCAATCGCGTTATCACCGCCGAGAATATCCAGCACCGTGGCGCCGTTATCCAGCGTGCTGCGCTTGCCGTCCAGCACCTCGGCCTGCGGCTGATCGCCACGGATCACCATAAACAGATCGCGGCGCGGCTGCTTGATCAGATACTGATGCGCCGTGTTATTCATCGCCAGATGATCGGAACTCACCACAATCACGGTGTTTTTAAACCACGGCGAGGCTTTGATGCGGGCAATCAGGCGCGCCACGTGCTCCTGGGAACAGGCCACCGCGCTAAACGACTGATTGGGTTTGCCGTCATAGCTGTAACTTTTGCGCTGACAGCTGCGCGAAATAAAGCCGTCCGGATGATGGGTGTCCACGGTGAGCGTAAACAGCGCAAAGCGTTTCTGCTGACGCGACAGCTCCTCATACTTTTCAAACACTTCATCCATCACCGTATCGTCGTAAAAGCCCCAGTTATTACGGTAGCTGGGGTCGGCGACGCGGCTCTTCAGCTCCTGCGAGCCGTACATGTTGGCGGCATCAAAACCGTGTGACAGCAAAAAGGTGTCTTTACCGGCAAAGCGCAGGTCTGCGCCCTGAATAAACCAGTTCTCATAGCCGGAGTGTTTGAGGATATCGCCGAGGCAGATATTTTGCGGATAGAAGCTGGAAAGCGAAGCCGAGGCGTTGCCGTCGAACGGCGCAAACAGCGGAATACCGCACTGCGACGCCACCATGCCAGCGATGGTGTAATCGGTGCCGGGCAGTTGTTCGGTGTTGCTGAAGTCAATGCTGTGATCTTTTTCGCGGCTCAGCTCCGGTGCCAGGCCAGGAAAAGCCTGCTGATCGAAGTAGGTGCGCTCAAGGCTTTCACCGTAGATATACACCAGGTTGAGCTTCGGCGCGTTAATCTGCTTGTTCGGCGTTTTGTAATAGGTTTCGAAATCCGAGTCGGCCTGACGCGCGTGGGAGGCAATCAGCTCTTTCACCTGGCGAAACGCCGGCGTGGTTTGCACCGAGCCGGCAGCACAGGCGATCGCCAGCAGGCTCCAGCCGAGATGATGCGGACGTTTATGCCGGCGCAGCACCCAGGAGAGAAAACAAAACAGTAAAAACAGGCCGATGATCAAGCCAAGCGCCGGTACCACATATTTGCTCACGCCCGCGCCGGTCAGGCTGTTGGTCAGGGTGTAGAGCACCGCATCGTTGATGCCATCGCCGGTAAAATAGTTACTGGCATACAGCGTGGCGTTGAGCACGATGAACAGGGTGAGCAGCAGCAAGATCAGGATAAACCAGAATTTATTTCGCCCGGCTTTAAACGAATAGACTGCGATCGCAGCCAAAAAGAGCACTATTGAAAGCAACTCCAACGGCAGATCCTCACATTAAGTAAAAAGAACGCGTTACCTGCGTCTGCGGCCCTCTGCGGGGGTTTTGCGTCAATCTATATTGGCTGTCACAGGGCTGCAACACATCCAACCAGATTTGTGCGATGCATTGCGAATCGTTTAAGGCGGGTTTAGGCGGAGTCTGATTTAGTCTGGCAGCAACCGGCGCGCTGCTGCCAGCCAGGGCGCGCGCGGGCGTTACAACTTACCGGTGAGATACTGCGCTTCGCCGTCGGCAAAGCTCCAGTCACCTTTGCTGTTGGTGATAAAACTGATCATCAGATCGTTGCCCTGCACGCCACAATTCTCCCGCAACTCGCGCGCTAACTCTGCCATGAAGTGCGTTTTCTGTTCTTCACTTCTTGGGCTGGTGTACACGCGTACCATCACCAGATTGTCGCTGCGCGCAAAGCCCAGCCCGGTATCCTGAAAGACCATCTGATAACGCTTGTTTTCATGAACAATCTGGTAACGATCGCGCGCCGGAACCTTAAATGCCGTGAGTACTGCGCGATGCGCGGCGTCGAGTAAGGTGCGAATCTCTGCTTCAGAACGGCCCTGAATAACATCAAAAGTCAGTAACGGCATCAATAAATCCTCGTTTTTGCCCACGCGGAAAGAGTAGGATGAAAGGCTATGCTGCCGCTTGCTGCCGGAAAGAAAAAGCGCGCTGATTAAAATGATTATTTATTATTTTGAACAATCCTGATGAAAGAAATTAAAACCGATGCACTCTGGGTGCATTTGCACTGGCTGACGGTGCTGGCGGAACAGGGCAGTTTTACCCGCGCGGCTGAACGCCTGGATGTCAGTAAAGCGGCGATGAGCCAGAAAATCAAAGAACTGGAGCAGATGGCGGGCGTGGCGCTGGTGCAGCGCACCACGCGCAGCGTGCGGCTGACGTCGGCCGGTGAAAAGCTGGTGGACGACCTGCGCGAGCCGTTTGCGCGCATTGCGCAGAGCTTCTTTAGCGTGCGTGACGAAGCCGGGCCGGTGCGCGGCCTGGTGCGCATCAGCGCGCCGGTGGCGTTTGCCCGGCAGCAGCTGGTGCCGATTATCGGCGACTTTCTGCGCGACTACCCGCAGGTGCGGTTGCAGCTCAACGTCAGCGATCGGCTGGTGTCGCTGGGCAGCGAAGGATTCGATCTCGCCATTCGCCACAGTCAGCAGCTGCCGGAAACGCACGTCGCGCTGCCGCTGTGTGAAACGCGCACGCTGCTGGTGGCCGCGCCGGATTATCTGACCCGTCACGGTACGCCAGATACGCCGCAGGCGCTACAGCAGCATAACTGCCTCTATTATCCGCGCGGGCTGGAGTCGCCGCAGTGGCGCTTTCGTCTGCACAGCGATGACAGCGAAACGGTGCAGGTGAAGATTCAGGGTAATTTCGCCACTAATAACAGCGAGTCGATTCGTGACGCTGCGCTGCAGGGGCTGGGCATTGCCATGCTGCCGGACTTCAGCGCCAGCGCGGCGCTGGCCAGCGGCATGCTGCAGCAGGTGCTGCCGGAGTGGCAGGCGGTCGATGCCTTTGCCGACCGCCTGTGGGTGGTGCGGCCTTACGCAGCGCAGGTGCCGCGTGCCGTCACCACCTTTATCCACTGGCTACGCACGCGCTTTGTTGATGGGTGAGGCCAGCGGCGCGCTGAGTGGTGCGGTGGGCTGCATCATCGCTCCCAGCAGGCTGCGACGGTTATAGTTACCGAGACGCAGATTGAAGTCGAGATGCAGCTGCTCAATGCCGCTCAGCTTGATCACCGGCGGCGGCGTATGCGGGCGCTGATGGAACAGTACCGTGTGCGCAAAGGCATCACTTTGCCAGTTGCTCAGCCGCTGATAGTAATAAGCGTTGGCCTCGCATTTACGCAGATACAGGTTCACGCGGCGATGTTCGCGCATCGCCGCCTGCTGCGCCAGCGAACCCAGCTGCTGTGCCGGCTCGGCGATTTTCTGCGTCAGCAGGGCAAAATCATCGCGCTTTGCCAGCTCATTAAAATAGTTGTGCGCCCCCAGATGCTTGATCGGCGCGTACTGTTTTTGCCACTCGCGAATAAAAGGATTGTTGGGCGCAGCGGCAAGAAACCAGTTTTCAATCACCGGTGCCAGATAGTTGACGGTGGCAATTTCGCGGTAATAGCCAATCACATCCATGCGGCGTTCCTGATGCGCACGGTGCACCCAGCTCAGGTCTTCAAATAACAGCGTGCTGCAGTCAATCGCAATACCGCCGTAGCGTAATAATAATTCGAGGCGAATGACTTCACTTTTTTGCTGCTCACTTAATTGTGTCGAGGTAAAAATAAAATCCGGCAGGACTTCTTTAAGCGTTAAACGGTTTAATACATACACCTGATGGTCAGGATTATCCTGACGCAGCTGCTGGATATTTAACGCCATCGATTTCGGTAAATATTCATTGTCCCAGTACATCCAGATTTTTTTGGGTATTTCCGGCAGCGCTTTCTCACCCGAAAGCAACACGATATTGTCCTCTTCGCTGGGATCATATTCCGGCGCGCAGAGCGCAGTATGCTGTTTTTTCTGCAGTAATGTCTGGCCGGTAAAGGCGATTCTCTGCCAGTGTTGCCAGAGCGTAAGGGCTGGCTGGAGACGTTTTTTTGTCATGATGCACCTGATTATTGTGATTATGGGGAGCAAGGATTCCCTGATGCTGGCGGCTTGAGCGCGCTTATGTGTCCTGACGGCTGTGTGTAAAAAGACTACCCTTGCTTAATAATCGATCCGCAGCGGCAAGGCTACGAATTTTTTTCGCTTTCAGATTTACCGGAAACGCCGGGATCCGCGATGGCTAAAAAGAGGTATCAATAAAATGATGAGGTACGGCGTTTTTTATTTTTGCTCGATTAAGACTATTCCTAATAAAATAACCCTCTGCAGGCGCAGGCCGCGGCGCGGCATAAAAATGAGCGATCGGCGGTCCGTTAACCGCGCTGTATTTTCCCCTGGCCTGGCCGCCGCTTGCCCAACGCGGAGGCAGGTTAGCTACGCTTAGAGCAGGCAACGAAAAAAGGAGGCACTATGCAGCCACACAAGCGTGGGTTACTGGCGGTTGATAAGCAGGGCAACCGCGTGCTGTTTCTCAATCCCGACAGCTTCGCCGTTGAGCAGGAGCTGAATGCCTTACCGCCGCGACCGCATGAGCTGCTGATGCTGCCCGCGCTGGAGAAGGCGTATGTGCCGATCTACGGTGATGGCGTCCACGGCGACAATCCGCATCCGGGGCACAAGGTGGCGATTATCGATTTGCGCCGGCGGCAGATTCGCGGCTTTATCGATCTGTCACCGCTCAAGGCGCCGCACAGCGGCCAGCTGGGGCGCGATGGCAAAGTGTATCTGTGCTGTGAACACAGTGCCGCGGTGGCGGTGATCGATCCGCACAGCGACACGCTGGAGAAAACCATCCGGCTGCCGTCGCACAACGCGCACCGGCTGACGCTGTCGCCCAGCGGCCGCAAGCTGTTTACTGAAAACGAAGAGGACGCCAGCATCACGGTGGTGGATCTGTGCGAGGCGGAAGGGCGCATCATTGACAACATCCTGCTGCCGGGACCGATTGCCGGCATTGCCGCCTCGCCAAAGCACCCCTATCTGGTGGCCAGCGCGGCAGACGCGCCGCTGCTGTACGTGGTGGATCGTCAGAGTCACCGTATCCGCCAGCGCATCACGCTGCCCGGCCATCAGCAGCCGTGCCAGGTGGTGCGCTTCAGTGCCAGCGGTGAGCGGCTGGTGGCGATTGGCGACGGGGAAGGAGTGGTGACGCTGTTTGACGACTTGCTTAATCCGCTGGGTGACGTTGCGGTCGGCAATCAGCCGATGGATGGCTGTTTTAGCGCCGATAACCGCAGCCTGCTGATCGCTAATCAGGGTGACGGTTCGCTTAGCCTGATCGATCTGACGCAGATGAAGGTCATCGCCACGCCGCAGGCTGGCACCGGCTGCGAAGTCCTGAGCTACTTTCAGCTGTCGTCCTGAGTGCGACGGCCGCCATCAAATAAACGGCCGGTGATAAATCGCGCTGCTCCAGTGGCGGCTGCTGGCGTGTTTTTCTGCCTGCCAGCCGCGCTTGCGCAGTTGGCGCGCAATCAGTTTGTTCATAATACCGTGGCCCACCAGCAGCACCGTGCCCTGTTGCGACAGGGCAATCAGTTTGTCTGCCGCCCGCTGCGCGCGCTGCCGGGCATGCTGCACTGATTCCACGCGCCCGGCGTAACCGCACAGCCACAGCAGGCGCAGCAGCGCCAGCCACAGCGTCAGCGGCAGATGCAGGCGCGCAAACGGCAGCAGCGGCATCGCCACTTCACTGAACACCTCATCCACGTCCTGCGCCTGCAGGCCAAGCCGCGCCAGCGACGAACGCGCGCGCGGCAACGGACTGCAGGCAATCACGCTGGCCATGCGCGCAATCGCCATACTGCGCGGCGGCGGCGCATCACAAATCACCGCCTGGTCGTAGCCTTCACACCAGTCCGCCAGCGCCCGCGCCGTAAAGCGCCCGCTTACCGGATGGTCTGGCTTGCCGTGTCGCATGAGGATAATGGTCATAATGCTCCTGAGTGAAGGTCATCCAGTCTACTGCAGGCACGCAGGATTTCGCGCGGCCCGGGCGGTTTTAAGAATAATGCCCGGGTGTCATCAAAACTTAACTGAAATGTGCGAAAACGGCGCGGTGAAAGTTTGGTCGCCGTTTTTGCCAATGATAAGCAATAGTCGTTAATCACGCAGCGTGCGTGGATTTTTTTATGACGCTGGCTGTAATGTAATGTCATGAATTAACGCCGTTTTTATCTTTTTCTCCTGCACCATTGTGAAGATAAGTTAATTATTTTCCTGTTGATCACTTGATTTATCTACGCGCGTAGATAGACTGTCTTCACAGTGACAACTCACGGTGCCAGAGACGAAGTTGGCCTTGAGATGACCCAGTTACATTTGCCGTGCTAATGCGATCGATGAAAAAAACATCGGCGAAATCAGGCAAATAGATGAATTCCAACACCAGGGAATTCTTTACTGACCTTTCATCCAGGTTTGCCTACTGAACGTCGCCACCGGGGAGTTCCGCTTGTTGCCAGGGAACCGACCCACGGATGGGCGTTTACTGTTTTCACCTCTTTCAGGGAAATGGTTATGACGGTACATCACTCCGTTACGCAACAAGGTTCACCCGCTTCCGCCGCCGATGCGCGGCTGGAAACCACCTCCGGGCGCAAAGATTTCTGGCGCGCCACCTTCTCCTGCTGGCTGGGCACCGCGATGGAATACGCGGATTTCGCCCTGTATGGCCTCGCTGCCGGCATCATTTTTGGCGATGTGTTCTTCCCCGAAGCCACCCCGGCGATGGCGCTGCTCTCCAGCTTTGCCACCTGGTCGGTCGGCTTTATTGCGCGCCCGATCGGGGCGCTGCTGTTTGGCTGGATTGGCGATCGCAAGGGCCGCAAGGTAGTGATGATCAGCACCATCATTCTGATGGGCGCTTCGACCACGCTGATCGGCCTGATTCCTTCCTATGCAACGATTGGTCTGTGGGCGCCGGCCGGCCTGGTGCTGCTGCGTTTCACACAGGGGCTGGGCGCCGGCGCTGAGCTCTCGGGCGGCACGGTGATGCTGGGTGAATACGCGCCGGTTGAGCGCCGTGGCCTGGTGTCGTCGGTGATTGCGCTTGGTTCCAACAGCGGCACGCTGATTGCGTCGCTGGTGTGGCTGGCGGTGATTCAGATGGATAAAGCCACGCTGCTCGACTGGGGCTGGCGTATTCCGTTCCTCAGCAGCGTGTTGATTGCTGCGGTCGCGCTGTGGATTCGCCGTCATCTGCGTGAAACGCCGGTGTTTGAGCGTCAGCAGGCGGAACTGCAGGCGCAGCGCCATGAAACGCTGGCGCAAAGCGCGACGCAACCCGACAACCGCAGCTTCTGGCAGCGCAGCCGCGCCTTCTGGACCATGGTGGGGCTGCGCATCGGTGAGAACGGCCCGTCCTATCTGGCACAGGGCTTTATCGTCGGCTACGTCGCCAAAGTGCTGATGCTGGACAAATCGGTGCCGACCACCGCGGTATTCATCGCCTCGCTGCTCGGTTTCCTGATCATCCCGTTTGCCGGCTGGCTGTCGGACCGCTTTGGCCGACGCATCACCTATCGCGGCTTCTGCCTGTTACTGATGGTTTACGCCTGGCCCGCCTTTAGCCTGATGGACAGCCGCGAGCCGGCCATCGTGATTCCGGTGATTGTGGTGGGGATGGCGCTGGCGTCGCTGGGCATCTTTGGCGTGCAGGCGGCATGGGGCGTAGAGATGTTTGGCGTTAAACACCGTTACACCAAAATGGCGGTTGCCAAAGAGCTGGGGTCTATTCTTTCAGGAGGCACCGCACCGCTGGTGGCTGCGGCGCTGCTGTCGTTTACCGGCCACTGGTGGCCGATTGCCGTGTACTTCTCGGCCATGGCGACCATCGGTTTCCTCACCACCTTTGTGGCACCGGAAACGCGCGGACGCGATCTGAATCTGCCGGAGGATGCTATCTGACGCGCAGGATCGTGCAACATTCTTTGATTACGCTGGCCGGTACTCCCGGCCAGCGGCATTAACGCAGAGGCAATATTGGCGAAATCCCCAACCGGAAATGTGACACGCAGTGACGTCGCCAAAGCCGCCGGAACCTCGGTGGCGGTGGTCAGCTATGTGATCAACAACGGACCGCGTCCGGTGGCCGAAGCCACGCGTCAGCGCGTGCTGGCCGCCATCCAGCAAACCGGCTATCGCCCGAATGCGGTGGCGCGCGCACTGGCCTCCGGCAGTACCAAAACCTTTGGCCTGATCGTGCCAAATATCGCAAACCCGTTTGTCGCCTCAATGGCGCACGTGCTGCTGCAGGAGTCGCTGAACCACGGCCACGTAATGCTGCTGGGCGATGCCGGCGACGATCGCCAGCGCGAGCTGGAGCTGATTCAGGGCCTGCTGAATCGCCAGGTGGATGGCCTGTTTTACACCAGCGTCGATCGCCATCCCTATATTGATGTCATCCAGGCGAGCGGAACGCCGCTGGTGATGCTGGACCGCATCGAACCGCGCCCCGGCGTCAGCATGCTGTGCGTGAACGAACGTGAAGCGGCGCGTCAGGTTACGGCGCATCTGCTCAGCCACGGCTATCAGCAGGTCGGCATGATCAGCGGTCCGCGCGAGATGCTTAACGCGCAGGATCGTATTCAGGGCTGGCGCGACGCCATGGCGCAGCACGGGCTGACGGTAGATGAAGCGCTGATTTTTCCGGCCGGCTATTCGCGCCAGGGCGGTTACGACGCCGGGCAGCGCATGATTGCCAGCGGCCGGGTGCCGCGCGCGCTGTTTACCAGTAACGAGGGGCAGGCGATTGGCTGTATCCGCGCGCTGTCCGAACACGGTCTGCGCGTGCCGCACGATGTCGCGCTGGTGTGTTTCAACGGTACCGAGCAGTCGGCCTTTCATGTGCCCACGCTCACCACCGTGCGCCAGCCGCTGCGCGAAATGGCACGCAGCGCCATCGCCATGCTGAAAAACGGTCATGGCGAGGCGCAGCTGGCCGAATTTCCTCACCATCTGGAGATCGGTGAGTCCTGTGGCTGCCAGCTATCTCAACAAAAAATAAATATATAACATCATGAAAAGACTAATTATTGATTGTGATCCGGGGAATGGTATTGCTGGCGCTAACACCGATGACGGGCTGGCGCTGGCCTTAGCGCTGGCGTCACGCGCGCTGGCCGTCGAGCTGATCACTACCGTGAGCGGCAACACGCCGAGCGCGGTGGGAGCGCGGGTGGCTAAAGATCTGCTGCAGCGGCTCGGACTGAACATTCCGGTAGTGCAGGGCGCGCTGCAGGCGCTGCGCGAAGATCCGGTGCCGTGGCGCGCGCGGCTGGATAACGTCGCGGACCCGGCGCTGGGCGAACTGTGGCGCGGCGTGCGCCAGCCGCAGACGGTGGCAGCGGACGGCAACGATGCGGCGGGCGTAATGGGCCAGCTGATTTGCGACAATCCCGGCGAGTTTACGCTGGTGGCGATCGGCCCGCTGACCAATGTGGCGCAGGCGCTGCAGCGCTATCCGCAGATGGCGGATTGCGTAGCGGAGATCGTCATCATGGGCGGCGTGTTCGCGCTGGATGACTACATCAAAGACACCAATTTTGGCCTCGATCCGGAAGCGGCGCATCAGGTGCTGCACAGCGGCGCCACCATCACGCTGGTGCCGATGGATGCCACCACGCAGACGCTGCTGACCCATCAGGATCTCACGCGCCTGACCGCCTGCGATCATCCACTGCCGCAGTTTGTGCGCGAAACGCTGCGACCGTGGATTGATTACTCCATCCGCACCCGCCATCTGCCGGGTTGCTGGATCCACGATGCGCTGGTCATTGCCTGGCTGCTCAACCAGCGCGTGGCGGACGGCGTGGATTATCACGTCGATATTGAGCTGCGTCCCGGTGCCACGCGCGGCAAGACCTGGCGCTACCGCACGCCGCTGCGGCTGGACGTCGGCGTGCCGGCGGACGCGGGCGCACTGGTGCATGTGATGCAGAACGTAAACAATCCGCTGCTGCTGGAAGTGATTGAGCAGACGTTCAACGGATTGAAACGCTAAGATTTTGCTGCGGCGTGAGGTCTCCCGGCCGGAGTACCGCGCGCCGCTTCCCTGCCGACACGCTTCCTTACATCGCGAATCACTCGCTGACAATTCCCCGCCGCGCGGCGCCTTTCTGACATGCTATATACAAATGGTTAACACAATAATAACCAGTGCAACCATTCGCTGGATAACGTTCCAATAAAAATCTGGCCGCGAGCCGGAAGCAATCAGACAGGATACCCTTATGTTTAACTGGACTGCGACCCAGCGCAACGTGGCTTTCGCCAGTTTCGCCAGCTGGACGCTGGATGCGTTCGACTTCTTTATTCTGGTGTTTGTGCTCAGCGATCTTGCGCGCTACTTCAACACCAGCGTCTCCGATGTTTCCATTGCCATTATGCTGACGCTGGCCGTACGGCCGGTGGGCGCATTGATCTTTGGCCGGCTGGCGGAAAAATATGGCCGCCGGCCGATCCTGATGCTCAACATCGTGCTGTTTTCGCTGTTTGAGTTGCTGTCGGCATGGTCGCCCAACTTTGCTGCTTTCCTGACCTTCCGCGTGATTTACGGCGTGGCGATGGGCGGTATCTGGGGCGTGGCGTCTTCGCTGGCGATGGAAACCATTCCCGACCGTTCGCGCGGCCTGATGTCCGGCATCTTCCAGGCCGGTTATCCGTGCGGCTATCTGCTGGCGTCGATAGTGTTTGGCCTGTTCTTCGAACAGGTGGGCTGGCGTGGCATGTTCCTGATTGGCGCGTTGCCGATTCTGCTGCTGCCGTTTATCTATTTTAAAGTGCCGGAATCGCCGGTATGGCTGGCGGCGCGCGAGCGTAAAGAGAATCACGCGCTGCTGCCCATCATCCGCCAGCACTGGAAAATCTGTATTTACATGGTGCTGCTGATGGCCTGTTTTAACTTCTTCAGCCACGGCACGCAGGATCTCTACCCGACGTTCCTGAAAGTGCAGCACCAGTTTGACGCCCACACGGTGAGCATTATCGCCATCGGCTATAACATCGCGGCGATGCTCGGCGGCATTACGTTCGGCTCGCTGTCCGAGCGTATCGGGCGTAAAAAAGCCATCATGCTGGCGTCGTTTCTGGCGCTGCCGGTGCTGCCGCTGTGGGCGTTCTCCAGCGGTTCCTGGGCGATTGGTATCGGCGCGTTCCTGATGCAGTTTATGGTGCAGGGCGCATGGGGCGTGGTGCCGACCTACCTGACCGAGCTGGTGCCGGCCAATGCGCGTGCGGTACTGCCGGGCTTCGTTTACCAGCTGGGGAATTTAATTGCTTCGGTCAACGCCACGCTGCAGTCCCGCATCGCCGAAGCCCACGGCGGTAACTACGGACTGGGCATGGCGATTGTCGCCGGCACGGTGGCGGTGCTGATTTGCGTGTTCGTGGCGTTTGGCCGCGAGACGCGCGGCATCGAAATATCCGGGGCGGTGGCGAAAGAGACGCGTTAACGCGCCTCGCAGACGTCAATCCATTTCGCCGCCGTGAGCTCAGCCATGCGCTGCGGCGAAATGCGCACCGCGCTGTGAATCGAACCGGCCGCAGGTAACACTTCATCGAAACTGCGCAGCGACACATCGCAATAGACGGTCAGTGGATTTTCCAGCCCGAACGGGCACACGCCGCCGACCGGATGGCCGGTCCAGTTCACCACTTCATCCACGCTCAGCATGCGCGCTTTTGCCCCGAGCGCTGCCTTCAGCTTGCGGTTATCCAGCCGGGCGTCGCCGCGTGTGACAATCAGCACCACGCTCTCTTTCACTTTCAGCGACAGGGTTTTGGCGATCTGCCCCGGCGTCACGCCATGTACGCGTGCGGCCAGTTCTACGGTGGCAGTGCTTTCCGGCATCTCGATGATGTCGATATCCGGTGCGTGTTCGGCAAAGAAGTGCCGTACCGACTCCAGGCTCATTTTTTTCTCCGGTAAAAACAGAGCGTAAAAGCTGCCATAAGGCGGGAAAGCTGTAAACGGGAGAAACGGAGAATCTGTAACAGAATACGCCGCGCTTACACGGCATTTAACGTGCAGTTACCGCAGCGTTCGACGTCCGGAATGCGATAGCGCTGGCAGCAGCTGCGGCGCTCCATCGCGCCGTTGCGCGGGATCATGGTGCGATACAGCGGATTATCACTGCCGTCGGACAGGGATTTGCTGAAAAACAGCGCCTGTTCCAGTTGATGCCGGGTAGCCGCAGGCAGCTGCTGCTGCAGTTCGCCGAGGAACCAGTAAAACGAGAAGCCTAAGTTGTTCCAGATTAGCCGCGCGTTGATGTCACCGTGCTGCGCCATGCCGTTGACGGCGGGGATCAGGCTGTGCTGAATCAGGCGTTCGATACGCTGCTGCGGATTGAGATAGCGCGCATCCTCATCCTCCTGCACATCAATCCAGAAGGCGCAGGGATGGCCGTTTTCGTGGAACTCAACGTGGATGCGCTGCGGCGAGCAGTCGAGCGCGCGCGGCTCCTGCAGCAGCGCCAGCATTAATGGCGGCAGCAGCAGGCCAAAATACCACTGGGCCCACAGCGACTGCAGCGGTTTGGCTTCCTGCGGAACATCGGGATGGTGGCGATAGAGATAGTCGCTGTAGCGCTGCGTCAGGCGGCGATAGTGAAACGGCGTGGACCATTCGGCCAGCGTCAGGGTGCCTGCGGGGGCCGGCTGGCCCAGCTTCACGTTTTCCCGCATGTAGCTGCGCTGGTCGCACATCAGATCTTCCAGCGCGCTGGCTAAGCTGCGATCGCTCTGCATAAAGATCAGCGGATGCGCGCTAAAGCGATGATCCTGACGCGTGATGATGGCCATGCGGCTCCTGAGTGAAAACGGGAAGCGAAAAACAAATGATAATCGTTCCCGATTCACTGAGCAAGATGCCAGCAGCGCTCACTGCCTGGCCACCGCGCATTTTGCGTGAAATCCCCCGGAGCGGGCGCGGCGTTGTCGCCGCACCGCTTACACCAGATCGCTGCTTACCGGCGCCAGCTTCGGTAAATCCTCCCACGCCAGAATGGTGTTACGTCCCTGATTCTTCGCCACATACAGCGCACGGTCGGCGTTGGCTACCGCCTGGTCGAAGTCTTCTGCGAAAATCGGCGCGATACCAGCGCTGATGGTCACGTGGGTCGAGACTTTATCATTGAAGCGGTGGGGAATTTCCAGATCAACCACGTACTGACGGATGCGTTCGGCCAGCTTCATGGCAATCGAGGCATTAACGTTGGTCATCAGCACCAGAAACTCTTCGCCGCCGTAGCGCGTCACCACATCGCGCGAGCGCACCGCATCGCGAATCGCAACCGACACCCGCGCCAGCGCCTGATCGCCCATGGCATGACCGTAGTTATCGTTGTAGGCCTTGAAGTGATCGATATCCAGCAGCAGCACAAAGTGGCTGCCGGCATGATTTTCCATGATGGTATCCAGCCGGTTCTTCAGTCCGCGCCGGTTATACAGGCCGGTGAGCGGATCAAGCATGCTCAAATCGCTGAAACTTTGCTTCTCCTCATACAGCTGGCGCACCAGCCGCAGGGTGAAGGTGTCGAAGCGGCGGCGCATCAAATGGTGCAGCGAGAAGCCGATCAGCGGCAGCGTAATGGTGAACAGAATGGTCATTAAATGCTGACCATCGTCCAGTAACAGTACGGTTAATACCGGTGGCGTAATATGTAAACAGAACGCAAGCAAATAATCACTCAGGGCAATCGCGCTGATAAAAAATACGCTCAGCAGACTGATTATTAAAAAGCTACCGTCAAAATAAAACACCAGATGGTAACGATGATTGATATGCCAGGCCCACAGCGCGCCTAATAGCAATGCGACAGGATTTAATAACGGGAATTTTAGATTTGGCGCGATTAAACATAGCGCCAGCAGCGTGGTGCTAAAGCCCGCCACCAGCGTCACCGGCAGCGAATTGATGGGATTATCCGTACCGAAAAACGGCAGCAGACAAAAAAGCGAAACGGCGACATTCAAAAACAAAAATAGCATCAGCGACAGCCGATACTTGCTGTGTTTCAACTCATCATAAGATTGTAATTTTATTATTATTACTCGTGACAGCCCTGAAATATCAAAGCGCTACCCGCAGGAAATAATCCCACAACGCGGATAGTGAGCACGTTTTTGCTGTGTTATCAAAATAGTTATCGGCGGCAATCTATCATTTTCCAGTAATTCTGTCATCCGGCGCGGGCAGGGCAAAAAATTCGCTGCAAGATGAGAAATGTTGTCATATGATAATGGGAATATTTATCATTTGAAGGGTTGCGTGATGATCATGGCGATGATGGCTGCCTGCGGCTTGTGGGGCGTAAGCTGGGTGATGGGTAAACGTCTGGATAGCGGCTGGGGCGTATTGCTGCCCTGCGCGGCCATGCCGGTGTTTGCGCTGTGGGAGCCGAGTTTCAGCCAGTGGCGCTTAGTGATGATTGTCGCGCTGCTGCTTACCGTGGTGATGCTGTTCCACCATCGTCTGCGTCATTATCTGCTGCTGCCTTCCTGCCTGGCGCTGGCTGGCGGTCTGGCGGCTATCTCAGTGAATTTTCACGTCATTTAACGGCAAGCAGAAACGACAATATCACGCAAAGGCGTGATAGCAGCGGTAACAATCAATGGGAATGTACTGCGGAAGAAGTGTGACAACGTTGGTGCGAAGAGAGGGACTTGAACCCTCACGTCCGTAAGAACACTAACACCTGAAGCTAGCGCGTCTACCAATTCCGCCACCTTCGCATCGTAGTTGTCTGTTTATATCACCGCATGGTGCGAAGAGAGGGACTTGAACCCTCACGTCCGTAAGAACACTAACACCTGAAGCTAGCGCGTCTACCAATTCCGCCACCTTCGCGCAGTGCACGCGATATAAACTCTGTGATTATTGGTGCGAAGAGAGGGACTTGAACCCTCACGTCCGTAAGGACACTAACACCTGAAGCTAGCGCGTCTACCAATTCCGCCACCTTCGCCTACCTGCAATACATTACAGTATTGCTAACCACGGAGGCGCATTTTAGAGATTTTACTCATTGCGTCAACACATATTTTGCGACGGTGAAACGACTGCTGCAAAAAGCAACGTTTTCCCCGTCGCATCGCGGATTTTACTACGCTTAGCGCGCTTTCGCGCCGCGGCCATATACGGCGCGATACACTTTGAAGCGGCCGGTCTGCGCCAGCACTTCATGGTTACCGAAGGTTTCATCCAGCACCTGCGGATAAGGCAGGAAGGCGTTGGCCACGATGCGCAGCTCGCCGCCGCTGTTGAGATGCTTCACCGCACCGCGAATCAACGTGTGGGCGGCATCAAGGCTGGTTTGCAGACCGTCATGGAACGGCGGGTTAGAGATGATCAGATCAAAACGGCCGCTGACGTCTGAGAACACGTTACTGGCAAACACTTCGCCTTCCAGACCATTAGCGGCCAGCGTGGCTTTACTCGCCTCGATGGCGGCGGCGTGCACATCGCACAGCCACAGCCGGACTTTCGGCGAATGCTGCGCCAGCGCGGCGGCTAATACGCCACTGCCACAGCCGATATCCAGCACTTTGCCTTTGGTGTGCGGCGTCAGGGTGGAAAGCAGCAGATCGCTGCCGATATCCAGCCCGTCGCGGCTGAACACGCCCGGCAGGGTATGAATGGTGAGATCGTCCAGCTGATAGCGATTGCCGAACGCGCTGGCGTCAAAGCTGGCCTGCTGCGTCAGCTGACCGTGATACAGCCCGCAGCGGCGCGCGCTGTCGATCTTCTCCAGCGTGGCCCAGCTCTCCAGCATGCCTTCGGCGCTGCGCACGCCGCTGCGGTTTTCACCGACGACAAAAATATCGCAGCCCAGCGGCAGCAGCGACAGCAGGTTTTGCAGCTGGAATTGCGCTTCCGGTTTGTTCTTCGGCCAGAAATAGACCAGCGTGTCGCAACCGGCTACGTCGGCCGCACTGGCCACCAGCCCGTACACTGCCCGTTCACCGAGGCGACGGCTGAGGTTCTGCCAGTGATGGTACTGCTGAGTGTGCACGCGGCTCGACGCGGTCTCCAGCTGGGCGGGCAGGTCATCCTGCAGGTCGCCGGCGAACAGTACGTGGCGGGCGGTAAATTCATCACTGTGGCGCAGAATCACTTCGCTGGCCGGGGTAAAAGCAGACATGGAACGCTCCTGTTAAATCAGAGCGGCGATTATAGTGCTTTGTTGGCGCATGTTCGATGGGTTTGCTAGCATAGCGTCGCATTCTGGCAGGATTACAGGTAACAGCATGAGCACAAGGCGCGACTGGCTTCTACAGCAAATGGGGATTACGCAGTATCAGCTGCGACGTCCGCGCGTGCTGCAAGGTGAAATTGCCGTCACGCTAACGCCGGACACGCGGCTGGTGCTGGTCGCTGAGCAGGCGCCGGATCTGCAGGAGCCGCTGGTGCGTGACGTACTGCGGACGCTGAGCATTCAGCCGGGGCAGGTAATGACGCTGACGCCAGAACAGCTGCCGATGCTGCCGGAGCAGGTCGACTGTGCCGGCTGGCTGCTGGGCGTGACCAGCGATCATCCTTTTAACGGCATCACGTTCACCAGCGCCGTTTTCAATGAATTAATCAGCAGCGGCGCAGCAAAGCGCGCGCTGTGGCAACAGATGTGTAACCATGACAGCCATCTCTTTCATCACCCCTGATTTACAGCCGCGGCTGCTGGAGATCGAGCGCCGCGCGCATGCGTTTCCATGGAGCGAGCAGACCTTTGCCAGTAATCAGGGCGAACGTTACGTCAATCTTTGCCTGCACGCGGACGGCCAGCTGGCCGGCTTCGCCATCACCCAGGTGGTGCTGGATGAAGCGTCGCTGTTCAACATCGCGGTCGATCCCGCGTTCCAGCGCCGCGGCTATGCGCGTCAGCTGCTACAGCAGCTGATTGCCGAACTGGAGCAGCGTGCGGTGATGACGCTGTGGCTGGAGGTGCGCGCCTCCAATCAGCCCGCCATTGCGCTGTATCAGCAGCTGGATTTTCATCAGGTCAGCGTGCGGCCAAACTACTATCCCACCGCCAGCGGGCGCGAGGATGCCATCATCATGGCGCTCACGCTCTGACGTTATTCAAAAGGGGCACTATGTTAAACGACTGGGACTGCATCCTGTTCGATGCGGATGACACACTTTTCCACTTTGACGCCTTCGCCGGCCTGCAGCGCATGTTTGCCAGCTACGACGTGCACTTCAGCGATCAGGATTACGCTGATTATCAGGCCGTCAACAAACCGCTGTGGGTCGATTACCAGAACGGCACCATTTCAGCGTTACAGCTCCAGACGCGCCGCTTCACGCTGTGGGGCGAAAAACTGCGCGTGGCGCCGGAAGTGCTTAACAGCGACTTTCTCAATGCGATGGCCGAGATCTGCCTGCCGCTGGATGGCGCAGCCCGCCTGCTGGATACGCTCAAGGGCAAGGTAAAAATCGCCATCATCACCAACGGTTTTACGGCGCTGCAGCAGGCGCGCCTTGAACGCACCGGTTTCCGTGACTACTTTGACGCGCTGGTGATCTCCGAACAGGTGGGCGTACCCAAGCCGGACGCGGCGATTTTTGACCACACGCTGCAGCTGCTGGGCAATCCCGATCGCCGCCGGGTATTAATGGTCGGCGACACGCCGGAATCGGATATTCTCGGTGGTATGAATGCCGGCGTGAAAACCTGCTGGATCGATCACGGCACGCGTCCGCTGCCGGCGCACATCACGCCCACCTGGCAGGTGAAAACCTTGCCTGAGCTGCAATCTATTCTGACTGCTTAACAATCCCGATACCCGCTATTTTAGCGTATTAAACCAGCCTGGTCCGACTGGCTGGTTTTTTTCACTGTCAGTTTGTCTTTATCACCCCTTTTTTATCGCCTGCCTGGATTTTATCGCGCGCAGACAAAATGCGTGCCGCTCAGCGCCATTTTTTTTATGACAATTTTTAATGATCGCGCGAGCAAATTTTCATCTTTCATTTACAATCTTTCACAGTTTTAATGGATTGCTAAGAATAGTCTTAGGTTTACGGGCAAAAGTGACGCAAATTTGCATTAAAAATATTTGTTAACCTTTACTGAACTAATTTCCTCTGCTAGCGGCGCGTTGAAATTTTGTCAGGCTTCTGTAAACTTCCGTCAGACATTAACAAATGGATTGTGATTGCATGCTCACGGGCAGGTTTTACCTGGCTCGTGCGGTAGCTATGATGTTTCCAGTCTTTTATATGTTGTTGATATATCTCAATAAATAGCAATGCTGTCAGCGAATGCCGTAAGTTGTTGCTGTTATCCTCTTAATCGTTACCGATTAACCAGATTCATTGAACGTGATAGTTTTTATACCAGGGATGGCATAAGAGAAACCGAGGTTTGGCTGTGGCCGACCCCTTCGCTTAGCAAAAATTGATCATGTTGCTGATCGTTTGTGAAACGATCAGAATTCTTCCGACATCATCCCTGTCACTAATGTTGCATTTTTAATACTTAATTCAGACTGATCAATTTTTGCCTCGCTGGCGCGATGCGTTAGCCACACTCATTAAAGGGTCAACTTTTTAACTGGTACTGAATCGACGCCGGCTCCAGCCGTGCGCACGGTTCATTTTGCTCTTAACCGGCCTCTGGCCACTTTTTAGGCGTTAATGGAACTAAACATGAAGAAAATGGTGAATCTCCGTATGGCGTTGGGCCTGATGTTTGTTTTCGCAGTGGCTGGCTGTAAAGCACCGCCAAAGATGACAGACGACACGATTGTCAGCAGCACCGTTGACGGCGTCACGCTGTCGCACCGTTATGCCGTCCAGCCGCCGGCACAGTTCAGCCCGGTGAACGAGGCTTATCGCGCGCTCTATCCGGCTTCGATCATGACCCGCCCCAGCTTCGGCGGCAAAGTGGTGGATACGCTGAAAAGCGGTGAAACCTACACCGTGATTGGCCAGGTTGAAAACAACTGGCTGGCACTTGGCGAGTCGGCGCAGGCGGCAGACGAAGCGCAGCCTGAGACTGCAACGGCCGATGACAAAAAAGCGCAGCAGCCGGCGGCTCAGCCTGCGGTGCAGCTGATCGGTTATGTCCCGTTCCGCGCGGTGGTGAAAAGCGCGCTGTATGAGCAGACCATCAAAGCGGACCAGCCGAAGCGTCGCGCCCGCGCCAGCAGCAAGAAAAAGACCTGCGTCGCGGTGGATGGCGACAGCAAAGCGTGCCAGAACAGCAACAGCGGCACCTGGATCATCAACTAACACGGTAAGCAGGGAGGGCTGAATGATGACGATGATTTCTCTCCGCCGCGCCGGATTACTGCTGCTGGCTTGCCTGCTGGCCGCCTGCAGCAGCAACAGTCCGGCGCCGGTTGCACGCTACAATCTCGACTTTCAGGCGCATCCGCAGATCAACGCGGGTGCGCCGCTCAAAGTCCGGGTGATGTTGCTGACCTCCGATGCGGAATTCATGTCCGCTGATTTCTACTCCCTGCAGAACCAGCCCGCCACCGCGTTGGGCAGCACGCTGCTCAACAATCAGCAGTTCTTCCTGATGTCAGGTCAGCTGAGTAAAACCCTCAGCGCGAAAAGCCTGCCGGAAGCGCGCTTCATCGGCATCATGGCCGAGTATCAGGCGCTGGACGGTAAAGTCTGGCGCCTCGCGCTACCCTTCCCGGATGGCGACGACAGCGCATTCTGGCAGTTCTGGAAAAATAACGATGGTGAGTTGAATGCCCGCGTCGTGGCGGATATCAACGGCCTGCGCGTGGTTAAGCAGTAAGGATGCCTATGAACCGAGCCGAAAAGGTTGTCTGGACCGAGGGGATGTTCCTGCGCCCTCACCATTTCCAGCAGTCGGAAAATTTTCTACACAGCACCCTGCGCGAGTGGGGGCAGTCGCAGCGCGCCTACACCTGGGGTTTTTTTGATCTCGAATTTGATGAAGCGCTGCTGCGCCAGGGAAAACTGGCGCTGAGTGCCGCCAGCGGATGTCTGCCTGACGGTACCTTTTTCTCTTTCAGCCAGCCACAGCACGGTCCGGCCCCGCTGGATCTGCCGGCGAATGTCGATCGCAGCAAAGTGGTACTGGCGATCCCGGCCCGGCGCAACGGGCGCGAAGCGGTGGCGTTTCAGGAGACGCAGGATTCACTGGCGCGCTATCTGGCGTGGGAAGCCGAAGTCGAAGATGACAACGCTCAGGCGGTCGGCGCTGCCACCGTTCAGTTCGGCAAACTGCGCCTGCGCCTGATGCTGGAACAGGATCTCACCGCGGAGTGGACGGCGATGGGCGTGGCGCAGGTGATTGAAAAACGCAGCGATAACCACGTGCGCCTCGATACCGATTACATTCCGCCGATGCTGACGCTCAACGCCAGCCGGCCGCTGCAGAGCATGCTCAATGACCTGCACGGCCTGATTCAGCAGCGCAGCCAGCAGCTGAGTCAGCGCACGCCGGGCACTGGCCGCTTTAACAGCGCCGACATGGTCGATTTTATGCTGCTGACCTTACTCAACCGTCAGCTTGGCCTGCACGCACACTTACAGCATCTGCCGCTGCTGCACCCGGAAACGCTCTACAGTCACTGGCTGCAGCTGGCTGCTGAATTGAGCAGCTGGATGCCGGCGCGCACCCCGGACGCGCTGCCGCTGTATGACCATGACGATCTGTACAGCTGCTTTACCCGCTTAACGCTGCTGCTGCGCCAGGGACTGTCGCAGGTGATGGAAGAGAGCGCCATCCAGCTGCCGCTGACGCAGCGCTCGCACGGCCTCAACGTGGCCACGGTGCCGGAAAGCAGCATGGTGCGCGAGTTCGGCTTTGTGCTGGCGGTCAAAGCCAGCGTGCCGGCCGAGGCGCTGAAAACCCACTTCCCGGCGCAGATGAAAGTCGCGCCCGTTACCAAAATCCGCGATCTGGTACAGCTGCAGCTGCCGGGACTGGCGCTGAAAGCCATGCCGGGCGCGCCGCCGCAAATCCCGTGGCATGCCGGCTACAGCTATTTCGAGCTCGATAAGAACAGCGAGCTGTGGCAGGAGATGGAGCGCTCAGGTGCCTTTGCGCTGCATCTGGCCGGTGAGTTTCCGGGCCTGAACATGGAGTTCTGGGCCATTCGTAGTCAGTCAGAATAATCAAAACTGAGCACGCCGCATGATGCAGGAACAACAGAAACCGAACAGTGACGTCACACAGCAGGATGTCAGCCATCAGAATGTGCTGGTCGCCGCGGCGAATCCGCTGATTAACGCGATCCCGCAGATTCGCCACTCCGTCTCGCACGACGATCCGGCGCGACTGCGCCAGCAGCTGATCGATCAGATCCGTCGCTTTGAGCTTAGTTGCCAGCAGTCGGGGCTGAGTTATGAAGTGATCGTCGGCGCGCGCTACTGCCTGTGCACCGCGCTTGATGAAGCGGCGGCGCTGACGCCGTGGGGCAGCCGCGGCGTGTGGACCAGTAACGGCCTGCTGGTGACGTTTCACAATGAAACCTGGGGCGGTGAGAAGTTCTTCCAGCTGCTGGCCAAGCTGTCGCAAAATCCGCGTCAGCACATCCTGCTGCTGGAGCTGATCTATTTCTGTCTGCTGCTCGGCTTTGAAGGGCGCTACCGCGTGCTGGATAACGGGCGTTCGCAGCTGGAAACCATCAAACAGCGTCTGCTGCAGATGATCAAAAGCGTGCGCGGCAGTTACCCGGCGGCGCTGTCACCGCATCCCACCGATCAGCCGGTGCTGCGCAAGCTGTGGCGGCCGATGATTCCACTGTGGGCCTGTGCGGCGGTGGCCGGCTTTGCTGCCTGCCTGTTCTACATCGTTCTGAACTGGCGTCTCGGCGACTACACCTCGCCGGTGCTGGCCAGCATCTATCAGACCGCGCTGCCGGAAGTCGAAATCAGCAATCCGGCACCGCCGCCGCCCGCCACGCTGAACCTGAAAGCGTTCCTCAAGCCGGAAATTGATGCCGGCCTGGTGGCGGTGCGCGATGAAGCCGACCAGAGCGTGGTCACCCTGAAGGGCGATGGCCTGTTCGCCTCGGCATCCACAGAAGTGCGTGGCCGCTACGATGCGGTAATTCAGCGCATTGCCGCCGCGATGAATAACGTCAGCGGGAAGATTCTGGTGATTGGCTACAGCGACAACGTGCCGATTCGCAGCGCCCGCTTCGCCTCCAACTATGAACTCTCGCTGGCGCGCGCGCAGTCGGTGCAAACCCTGCTGCAGCAGCAGCTGGCACAACCGTCGCGGGTTAAAGCCGAAGGGCGTGGCGAAAGCCATCCGCTGGTGCCGAACACCAGCGCGGAGAATCGCGCCCGCAACCGTCGCGTAGAAATTACTCTGCTGGTCGCGCCGGATGCGACGCAAGCGGAACTCAACGGCCTGGCGAGAGGGAACTAATCCATGCTGAATATGCTTTTTGCGGTGCTGACCAGCCGCCTCGCCTGGGGTTTTGTCGGCATTACCGCGCTCTCCTTTATCATCTGGGTGATTGGCCCGGTGTTTTCCATTGTCGACTCGCGGCCGCTGGAGCCAGAGCAGAACCGCATTATCAGTATTGCGCTGCTCTATCTGGTGTGGGGGCTGAGCCAGGCGATTCCGCGCCTGTATAACTTCTGGCTCAACCGCAAACTGATGTCGAGCCTCGAAACCAGCAAAAGCGATGCGCCGGAGCAGGACCGCAAACGCCTGACCAATGAAGAACAGGTGCTGGCGAGCCGTTTCTCCGAAGCCACCGACATGCTGAAAAAAGCGCACTTCCAGCGCGCCAGCAGCAAGGGCGCGCCTTTCTGGGCGCAGCGCTTCAGCCATCAATACCTCTACCAGCTGCCGTGGTACATGATCATTGGCGCACCGGGTGCCGGTAAAACCACCGCGCTGGTCAACTCCGGGCTGCAGTTCCCGCTGGCGGACAAGTTCGGCAAAGCGGCGCTGCGCGGCATCGGCGGCACGCGCAACTGCGACTGGTGGTTCACCAACGAAGCGGTGCTGCTGGATACCGCTGGCCGCTATACCACCCAGGAGAGTCAGCAGGAGCGCGACGCCAGCGAGTGGCATCACTTTCTCGACCTGCTGCGCAAATATCGCGGCCGTCAGCCCGTCAATGGCGTGATTGTTACGCTCAGCGTCTCCGATTTACTGACGCAATCGCCGGAAGCGCAGCGCAATCAGGCGATCGCACTGCGTCAGCGGCTGATGGAGCTGCACGATCGCCTTGGCATTCGCTTCCCGGTTTATGTGCTGGTCACCAAAACCGACCTGCTCAAAGGTTTCCGCAGCTACTTCGCTGCGCTGGATAAAACCCAGCGCGAGCAAATCTGGGGCTTTACCTTCCCGTGGGCGCAGGCGTCGACCGCAGAGTTTGAGCTCAACAGTCAGTTTCAGCAGGAGTATTCACTGCTGCAGCAGCGTCTGGATGCCGGTCTGGCCGATACGCTGCTGGCGGAAAGCGATGCGCAGGCACGGGCGGAGAGCTATCTGTTCCCGCAGGAGTTCGCCGCGCTGCGTCCGCTGCTGGCGGAGGCGCTGGATACGCTGTTTGCCCGCTCTGATTTCGAAACTCAGTTCGCGCCGCGTGGTATCTATTTCGCCAGCGGTACTCAGGAAGGGCTGCCGTTTGACCGCGTGATGGGCGAGCTGAGCCGCGCCCTGCATCTGCCGGGACAGCGCAGCGGCGAATCCGGCAGCTGGGACCAGGTCGACAAAGAGTCACCGATCCCACCGAACAAAGGCCAGAGCTTCTTCCTGAAAGGCGTGCTGGAAAATGTCATCTTCCAGGAGTCGGGCCTGGCGGGCAGTAACCGCTGGTGGGAGCTGCGCAATCGCGCCGGATTGTGGTCCGGCTATCTGGCGCTGCTGGTGCTGGTACTGATTGCCGGAGCACTGTGGCTCACCAGCTACAGTAAAAACAAAGCCTATTTGCAGGAGATGGCGGGTAAAACGCCGCAGGTGGAACAGCTGGGACAACAGCTGGAACGGCAGGGCAATGGCGATCTGTTTGCGCTGGTGCCGTATCTCAACACGCTGCTGCAGCTGCCGAAAAGCGCCGACTTCTCGCTGGAAGATCCCCCGCTGACGCGCCGTATGGGGCTGTATCGCGGTACCGAAGTCAGCGACGCCACGCGCACCCTGTATGACAAAGCGCTGAAACAGCTGCTGCTGCCGCAGGTGGCGCAAAACATCACCCGCTGGCTGCGCAACGACAACGGCAGCGATGCGGATTACAGCTACGAAGCGCTGAAAGCTTACCAGATGCTGTATCAGCCAAAACATTATGACGGCAAATTCCTGCATGCCTGGCTGATGCTGAATATTAGCCGCGAACTGCCGCAAAATGTGACGCAGCAGGAAGTGAAACAGCTGGCGTGGCATCTGCAGCAGCTGCTGGAGACACAGATTCAGTCCTCGCCGTACGCGAAGGATGACGCGCTGGTAAAGCGCGAGCAGGCGCTGATTAATCAAATGCCGCTGTCGCAGCGCGTCTACGGACGTCTGAAGCGCCTGCTGCAGCGTGACGGCAGCCTGCAACCGGTCACCCTCGCGGCGCTGGGCGGGCCGCAGAGTGAGCTGGTGTTTTCACGCAAAAGCGGCAAATCGGTCAATGACGGCGTGGCCGGCCTGTTCACGCCAGACGGCTACTGGCAGCACGTTGATAAACAAATCGCGCCGGTCACGCAGGCGCTGTTCCAGGATGATGTCTGGGTGCTGGGCGGCGTTGCGTCGCCGGAGAACAGTCAGCAGACCGATCTCGCGGTGCGCCAGCTCTACGTGCAGGATTACATCCGCCAGTGGGAGCAGTTCCTCAGCGATATCCAGCTCAACAGCAGCGCGGATTTGTCGCAGCGCATCAACACCGCACGTCTGCTGTCGGGCAACCACTCGCCGCTGCGCCAGCTGGTGGTTAACCTCAGTAAGCTGCTGACGCTGAACCGCGCACAGCCGGATGAGCAAAGTACCCAGGCACAGCCGGCGACGGGCAACAGCGCCACGCGCACTTTAGAAGCGCTGTTCAGTTCCTCCAAAGCCAGCGCCGCGCCGGGCCAGGGCGCAGCCCAGCAGGCACCGGAGCAGGCGGTGGCGGTGCACTTCGCGCCTGTGCTGGAGCTGGCACAGCCGCTGCAGCAGGGCAGTAAAGTGCTGGCGGTGGATGATTTTCTCCATCAGATCGACGATCTCTACCGCTATCTGACGGCGGTGCAGGACGCCGCCAATAGCGGCATGCCGCCGCCGTCCGGCGATGCCATCAGTCGCCTGCAGGCCAGCGCCGGTCGCTTACCGGGTTCGCTGCAGAATATGGTTTCCAGCATGGCCGTGGGCGCCAGCAGCGATGCACAGCGCCGCGATATGGATAACGTGCGCAAGCGCATCACCATGGAAGTGGGCAGCTTCTGCCGCCAGGCGATTGCCGGCCGTTATCCGCTGGTGCGCAATGCGCGCAGCGAAGTAACGCCTGACGATCTGGCGCGCATGTTCGCGCCGGGCAGCGGGCTGATGGACAGCTTCTTCCGCGACAATCTGGCCAGCAAAGTGGATACCACCAACGCGGCGTGGCGTTTCACGCCTGGTATCGACGGCAAAACGCTGCCGGGCGGTGAGGCGCTGCTGCGTCCGTTCCAGCAGGCGCAGTCGATTCGTGACGCCTTCTTTGCTAACGGGGCGACCACGCCGTCGTTCCGCGTCACGCTGCGTACGGTGAAAATGGATAACGACATTCTCAACCTGACGCTCGACGTCGATGGCCAGATTCTGCGTTACAGCCACGGCCCGCAGGCGGTGCAGATGGTGAGCTGGCCCGGACCGGGCGGCACCAGTCAGGTGCGCATGCAGCTTGGCCTGACCAACGGCACCACCTCAACGCTGGTGACCAGCGGTCCGTGGGCGCTGAACCGCTTCTTCGATCGCGCTCGTGTAACCGCGGTCGGTGGCCTGACCCGCGAGGCCAGTTTTAACGTCGATGGCCATCAGGTCACGTTGTCGTTCACCCCTGGCAGTATTCGTAACCCGTTCCAGCTTCCCGGCTTTAGCTGCCCCTGAAACAGGACCTGATAATGACTCATTACGCAGCACCCGGCTGGTACGGCAAATTGCCCAGCTCGGGTGACTTTGTGAAGCGACGCTTCCCCGATGTGCTGTACCGGCAGTGGTCGAACTGGTTTCAGGTCGGACTGCATCACTGGCAAACCAGTGAAGAGAGTAAAAACGCCCCGTCGCGCGCCTTTCTCAAAGCGCCGGTGTGGAATTTTGTCGTGCCGCCGATGCTCGGCAGTCAGCTGATCCAGATGGGCTGCCTGATTGCCGCCCGCGACAGCGTCGGCCGCAACTATCCGCTGTGTGCGCTGCGCCATTTTACACCCGCCGAGTGGTCACCGGCGCTGCTGGCCCGCTCGGGCGAGTGGTATCAGCAGGTCGGCAATATGCTGCTGCGCGTGGTGCAAAACGGCGGTACGCCAGAGCAGCTTGACCAGGCGCTGCTGAGCATTCCGCAGCCCCAGCAGCCGCAAACTGACGGCGAACAATCGGACATTTTACAGGTGATTGGCGACGGCGAGCCGTCAACGCTCAACTGGAAACTGCCGGGTGACAGCTTCGACCCGCAGTTTTACACCAGCTTCTGGTGGACAAACCAGAGCGACGGTTTCCCGCTTTACACCCAGGTGCACAGCGGCAACTTCACCGCACAGCTGTTCTCACTGCTGTTCGACCCGGCCGGCGGGGCAAAACCCGGACGAAACGGACTTTATCCTCCGATGTTTGAATCCTGAGGCCAACCGCTATGACGATAAATATTGACGCGCTGCTGGCGCCGGTCAGCAGTGATAACCCCTGCGGCGACAACCTGGAGTATCACGCGGATTACCAGGCGATGGAGCAGGCCAGTACCGGTAAAGCCGAACAGCAGTTTGGCGAGACCATTATCCCGGCTGAATCAGCGGACTGGAATAAAGTCGAAAAGCTGGCGATTGACTTGCTCAGCCGCAGCAAAGACCTGCGAGTGATGTTAGCGCTTACTCACGCCTGGACCGAGCTGAAAGGGCTGCCGGGCTATGCGCAGGGGCTGAAGCTGATTGAGCAGGCGCTGCTGCTGTACTGGGAGCCGCTGTGGCCGCGACTGGAAGAGTACGGCGAACAGGATCCATTTTACCGCATCAACGCGGTGGCGCTGCTGGGCGATAAATCGGCGCTGAGCAGCGCGGTACGCCAGAGCTGGCTGCTGCGTTACGCCTCGGATGGCATCACGCTGCGCGATGCCGCAGCACTGTGCGACGGCAGCAAGACCGAAGTCGCGGACTATCCTGGCGGTCTGCCGCGCCTGACCGATGAGCTGGCGCGCGGCGAGCAGCCCGGTATTGAAGCGGTGCTACAGATAAGTGAGCGTTTGCAAACTATTACCGAAACTCTGACAGAACAGCTGGGGGAAGCGGCGGTGCCGGAGCTGTCGCAGCTGCGCAGGCAGATCGCCATGATCGCCGAACGCTGTCAGGCCACTGACCTCAGCGCGCTGCAGCCGGCCGCGGTAACAGAGCCGCCGCCGGAACCGAGGGTCGCCGCGCCCGCCGCAGCGGTTCGCACGGCTGACTGGCGCAGCGTGCAAATCAGTTCGCGCGCCGATGCGCAGCTGATGCTGGAGAAGGTGAAGCACTACTTTGCTCAGCACGAACCCAGCCATCCGGCACCGCTGATGATCGAACGCGTACAGCGGCTGATTGAACTCGATTTTATGGACATCATCCGCGATCTGGCGCCAGACGGCGTGCATCAGCTGGAAAATATCTTTGGACGCCGCGACTAAGCGAGCGTAACAACTCAACGCAGCGAGACCTGCGCGCCTCCTGCGAAACTTTACCCGCGCACCCTTAATGGAGAAAACCATGGCACCAACGAAATCCAGTGGGCAGAAGTTCATTGCCCGCAATCGCGCGCCTCGCGTTCAGATTGAATATGACGTGGAAATTTATGGCGCGGAACGCAAAATCCAGCTGCCGTTTGTGATGGGCGTCATGGCGGACCTGGTCGGTAAACCACTCGAGCCGCAGGCGAGCCTTGATGAGCGTAAATTCCTGGAAATTGATATCGATAACTTCGATGAGCGCATGAAAGCGCTGAAGCCGCGCGCGGCGTTTCAGGTGGATAACACGCTCAACGGCGAAGGCAAACTCAACGTCGAACTGACCTTTGAGAGCATGGACGATTTCTCACCGGATGCGATTGCCCGCAAAGTCGAACCGCTGAGCAACCTGCTGGAAGCGCGTACCCAGCTTTCGAATCTGCTGACCTACATGGACGGCAAAAACGGTGCGGAAGAGCTGATCGGCAAGATTCTGCAGGATCCAACGCTGTTGAAAGCGCTGACTCATCTGCCAAAGCAGGATGAAAGCGCTGAAGGTAAGGAGGAGTAATCATGACCCAGTCTTCGCATCAGCAGCAACAGGGTGCCTCGCACTACAGCGAGAATGAACTCAGCGCCCTGCTGAACAAAGAATTTCGTCCAACCAGCGATCAGGCGCGTGCAGCCGTCGAAAGTGCCGTGAAGACGCTGGCGCAGCAGGCGCTGGAAAACACCGTCACCATTTCGAACGATACCTATCGCACCATTCAGGCGCTGATCGCTGAGATTGACGACAAGCTGTCACAGCAGATCAACCAGATTATTCATCATGAAGAGTTTCAGCAGCTGGAGAGCGCGTGGCGCGGTCTGAGCTACCTGGTGAACAACACCGAAACCGACGAGATGCTGAAAATCCGTTTCATGAGCATCTCCAAGCAGGAGCTGGGGCGCAGCCTGAAGCGTTTTAAAGGCGCTGGCTGGGATCAGAGTCCGCTGTTTAAGAAGATTTATGAGCAGGAGTACGGTCAGTTCGGTGGTGAACCGTTTGGCTGCTTGGTGGGCGATTACTATTTCGATCACAGCCCGCAGGACGTGGAGCTGCTGGGCGAAATGGCGCGTATCAGCGCGGCGGCACACTGCCCGTTCATCACCGGTACCGCGCCGACCGTCATGCAGATGGAGTCATGGCAGGAGCTGGCGAACCCGCGCGATCTGACCAAAATCTTCCAGAACACCGAATATGCCGCCTGGCGCAGCCTGCGTGAATCGGAAGATGCCCGCTATCTCGGCCTGGTCATGCCGCGCTTCCTGGCGCGCCTGCCGTATGGCATTCGCACCAATCCGGTGGATAGCTTTGATTTTGAAGAGCAGACCGATGGCTCAAATCACAACGGCTACACCTGGAGCAACGCCGCCTACGCCATGGCAGCCAACATCAACCGTTCGTTCAAAGAGTACGGCTGGTGCACCGCGATCCGCGGCGTCGAGTCTGGCGGTGCGGTTGAAAACCTGCCGTGCCACACCTTCCCGAGTGATGACGGCGGCGTAGACATGAAGTGCCCGACGGAGATTGCCATCAGCGATCGTCGTGAAGCCGAGCTGGCGAAAAACGGCTTTATGCCGCTGGTGCACCGCAAAAACTCCGACTTTGCTGCCTTTATTGGTGCGCAGTCGCTGCAAAAGCCTGCGGAATACCATGATGCCGATGCGACCGCCAACGCACGTCTGGCTGCACGCCTGCCGTATCTGTTTGCCTGCTGCCGCTTCGCGCACTACCTCAAGTGCATCGTGCGCGACAAGATCGGTT
The DNA here is from genome assembly GCF_018726825.1 of Pantoea sp. B270. Lineage (NCBI taxonomy): Bacteria > Pseudomonadati > Pseudomonadota > Gammaproteobacteria > Enterobacterales > Erwiniaceae > Pantoea > Pantoea sp. B270. The sequence goes on along the minus strand of NZ_JAHCSX010000003.1, from coordinate 328,361 downwards.
CATTCCGCGAGCGTGATGAAATGGAGCGCTGGCTGAACGATTGGGTGATGAGCTATGTCGACGGTGACCCGGCGAACTCGTCACAGGAAACCAAATCGCGTAAGCCGCTGGCTGCCGCCGAGGTGAGCGTGGAAGAGCAGGAAGATAACCCGGGCTACTACGCCGCGAAATTCTTCCTGCGTCCGCACTACCAGCTGGAAGGCCTGACGGTGTCACTGCGTCTGGTATCTAAACTGCCTTCACTCAAATCGAACGAGAATTGATTAACTGCATCAGGCCGTCATGTATGGCGGCCTGAATTCTCACTAAGCTTTGCAGTTACCGTGCAGACGCAAAATGCTTATTGCGAGCCGGCTCCACGTTTCGATATTAATATCTAGGAACTAAAGGATTCACTATTTTTTATTGCTCCATCCAGTGGGACAATAAAAACACTCTCTGAATAAACCATGTAGCGATATTCAGAAAACGAGGCAGAGGTAAAATATGGACTGTTTTATTCAGCCCCATGCTTTCCTGTTTGCCATAACGATGCTTTATCAAAGCAGAACGTAAATCAAGCAAGAGAAGATAATTATGGCTATTGATATGTTTTTAAAAGTTGATGGTGTGACCGGCGAGTCTAAAGACTCCAACCACACCGGCTGGACTGATATTACCTCTTTCAACTGGGGTGCTAACCAGCCGGGTAATATGTCTGTTGGCGGCGGCGGTGGTGCAGGTAAAGTAAATTTTGCTGACCTGAGCGTAAATGCACTGATTGACAAATCCACCACTGCAATCCTGAAAAATTGCGCCAGCGGTAAGCATATCAGCAAAGTAGAGCTGTCCGTATGCAAAGCAGGCGGCACACAGATTGAATACGCACGTATCACACTGGAAGATGTGCTGGTGTCAAAAGTTGATTATACCGGTGCTGCTAATGGCGATACCCTGAGCGTGACTTACGCGTTCCAGGCTGCCAAAGTGAAGCAGCAATACTGGGAGCAGAGCTCTTCAGGTGGTAAAGGCGCTGAAAGCAGCGCTGGCTGGAACATCAAAGAAAATAAAGAAGCGTAATTGCTTTATTAAGCGGCCCTATGGGGCCGCTATAAATATTTCAGGAAGGTTATCTGAAAATATAATTGAGTGGGATATAACTTACAGAAGATGTTAATGAGATTGTCTTTTAAATAAATATTTAACTGCAAAAGGAGATTGTGATGACAGGTAAAACTTCCATCGAACCGGGATTTTGTGTAGTGCAACGCCCTGGAAGCCTCACCGAGCAAGCGATGTGGCTGTACGGTACGCGCAACATGCCGGCGGCAAATTACTTTTTGCAGTTAAATGCTGATGTCGCATGGGCTAAACCGGGACAAATCCTGATCGTTGCTGATCCGGAAGGAAACAATCATCCTGCGGCAATGAGTGCCCTGGCAACGGCAAAAGCGACAACCAACAATAGTCTGGCGCATCTATCCGTTGATGAGGCTGACTTTTTCAACCGGCACTATGCTTCGATCGCTGCTATTACCAATTATATGGATCAAGCTTCGGGTCTAATCGGTGATGCAGGCGAGAAATACTTCTCAGAAATAGCAAAGAAACTAACTGCCATTGAAAATGCCTATCGCAACCAGTACCTGACGGCAGGCACGCTATTTGGTGAGCAGTTTTTTATTGAGCGTCGCCGTCTGTTTGGCGAACTCGAACAGCTGCTCAATCGCGTTTCGCGATTGATTCTGAATTTGAGACCCTATGATAAAATTAAACATGCATTGAATTTGTCCAGTTCATCCATTGTGCACGACTGGCAAACCGCTGGAGTGGGAGCAATTCGTGGCTACTCAACCTACGTGGATGGTGCAGCTAAAGCAGCTAAATTTATGAAAGCCGGGGGGTTGGTAGCTGTAGGATTTGGTGCCTTAAATACGACGAATGAGGTCTATCAGGCTTGTACGGTTGATCGCAAAGATCAGTGTGCGCAGGTTGCGGTCGCAAAATATTCAGAGTTTGCAGCTGGTATTGCTGGGGGCTATTATGGGGCAAGCCTTGGTGCCGAAATCAGCACGAGTCTTTGTCTGGCATTAGGCGTTGCAACAGGACCAATTGGCATACTTGCATGTAGTATTGTTGGTGCTGCTGCAGGAGGGTACTTATTAAGTGAAGGCTTTAAAGCCGGGGCAGGTATAACTATGGAAAAGATACTTTGAATTTTTTACTATTAATATCTGTAGTTCTGATAAGCATAGGATGTATCTTGCAAATATATGCATTCATCCTCTTTAAAAAAAACAAGGAAAAACTCGATTTTATATTGAGTGAGTTTCAGCGTCTAAATTTGCAGCTAGATATTACCACGCAGATTGCTAATCATTTTTCATCATTATTTCATCATAACAAGGTCTCATATTTTGCACGGCTTTATAAAGGTGTGACCATGTATCATAAGAAAAATGAGCGGGTTAGTGCTGAAACATATAATTTTGTTCAGAATCTCCCATCTGAGAAGATCAAATGGTTGCTCATGGTTCATAACCTAAACTTAATTAGTGCACTGCTTTTATTTGTAGGTGCCATAACTATTTTAATTTATAAGCACACGCACTGATTTATTCAGGAGGTTGCTTGAGGTTTTCAAAGTTATATTTTTTTACTCTTCTTTTAGTAATGAATAAATCGGCTTTTGCTACAGCCCTCTGCTCCAGCGAACCCTCAGATAGCGCCGTTTATCAATGCACGCTTCATGAGAAGCAGTTAGCTGAAGACGCGTTGAATCAGGAATACATCGCGGCAAAAAAACGGATTGCATCATCATACCGCGCGGATAAAAAACTGGCGGATGATTACCTCAGCACATTAACAAATACCCAACGTGGCTGGCTAAAGTACCGTGATGGACAGTGTAAGCTGGAAGCTTTTGATGCAGAGGAAGGAAGTATCGCTCACGAAGTAGCGACTAATATCTGCATTGTGCGCATCAATAAAGAACGCCAGGAATCACTGAGGCAGATTCCTTATTAAGGAAGGTCACTCTTCTCTGCCTCTTATCCGCTAATTGGCCTAGTGAAAAACTCTATTAATTACAGCACCGCGCACATATTGTAGCGGCGCGATTCATCGCGCAATAAATGGTGCCGCTACAAAATTGCAATCATTTCAAAGCCACCGACAAACTAAATAGCAAATATGAAACAACGCATCGCGCTTTAACGCACAGCCTCAATCACCTGATATCGCACACAGCATCGTATTACCCGCTTCCTATATTCCGCGTCTTTCCCGGAGAGCCGCGCAATATAGATGCCGAACCGCTAACCGCAGGAACCCGTTATGCGCTTTACGATAATAACGACTAAACCCGGCCACCAGCCGCCGCAAACCCGCTGTGATTTTATGCCGCCCGGCGGCACCATTGGCCGCGGAGTGGACAACAATCTGGTGCTGCCGGATGACGATCGCACCATTTCTCGCCTGCAGGCGATTGTGCACATCACCGCCGCTGGCGAATGCCGCCTCACCAACCGGGGCAACGTGACGCGCGTGCTGCTCAATGACATCCCGCTGGAGCGCGGGCGTCAGGTGGAATTACAGGATGGCGACGTGCTGGGCATCGATGATTACCAGCTGCTGGTCAACGATCTTAACGGCGCGCAGCAGCCGCAGGCCGCCACGCTGGCACCGCAGCCGGTGGTACAGGCGGCGGTAATGGCTGATGCGCCACCGGCGGAAAAAGATGCCAGCACCGCCGCGATCCCCAGCGAGATCTGGGACAGTCTCGCCAAAGAGTTTTCGATCTCCGACGATCTGTCGAAGCGCAAAGCAGCGGCCGAGGTGCTGCCGGAGGCCAATCCGCTCACCGCGCCGGCCAGCCTCGATCGCAACCCGGAGGATCCGCTGGCTCAGCTGGTGAACGATGCGCCGCTGGATATTGGCCAGCAGCCGAAAAACACCAGCCTGTTCGATGAAGGCGATGCGCTGTTCGCGCAGGAAAGTATCTTCGACGATCGCACCCCCAGCACGCTGTCGGCGCAGCAGAATGCCGCCGCGCAGCCGCAGGTCGAGAGTGCCACCGAGCTCGATCCGCTCAGCCTGTTTGGCAGCCAGAGCAGCAGCGACGTGCGCAACCACGACGATCCGCTCGGCCTGATGATGGGCAATGCGGTTCCGCTGGCGCAGCCGGAGATCGCGCCGGCAAAGACGGTTCAACCGCAGCCCGTCGCCCAGCCGGAAACGCCCAGTGAACCCTCGCCGGAGACGGCACCGGTCGAGCTGGCGGATCTCAGCAGTTCGCCACTGTTTGATGACACCGAAACCCAGGCCACGTCGTCGCTGATCGAACCGCAGGCGGAGCAGCCAGAGACGGTCGCGCCGCAGATGGATTACGGTGGCATTACGCTGCCCACGCCGCAGGCGGTGCAACGTGTACCGTCGCCGACGCCGAAAGGGCGGCTGCGTATCGATCCGGTGGCTTCCAGCCATCAGAACGCGGCACCCGCCAGCCAGGCGACAGCCAGCCACAGCAGCGGCGACGCGCTGAAAGGCGAACTGCTGGATGCATTGCTGGAAGGCATGGGGTTGCGCGATCTGCAGCCCACGCCGCAGTTCGACCGCGAGCAGATGCTGCAGTTTGGCCAGATGCTGAGCATGTTCTCGCAGGGCACCGTTGCGCTGCTGTCGTCACGTTCGATTCTTAAGCGTGGCGTTAAAGCGGATATGACGGTGATCCTCGACGACGCCAACAACCCGTTCAAACTGCTGCCGTCCGGCAAAACCGTGCTGATGCAGATGTTTGGCAGCCGCATGCCGGGCTTCATGCCGCCGCGTCAGGCGGTGCGTGATGCGCTGATCGATCTGCAGGCGCATCAGCTCGGCATGATCGCCGGGATCCGCGCCATTATCGCTTCGATGCTGCAATCCTTTAATCCGGATCAGCTGGAAGAGGAAGCCCGCCAGGCGGGATCGCTGTCGCGCCTCGGCCTGCCGGGCAGCCGCAAAGCCGCGCTGTGGGAGCATTTTGTTGAGCGCTACGGCGAGACGGCGGGCGAGATTGAGGACGATTTCCATACCCTGTTCGGCGAAGCTTTCCTGCATGCCTACGACCTGGAAGTTAATCAGTACAAAGATTCACAAACCCACACGGATGACGCATGAATATCACCATTGCTTCCACGTCGAATCAGGGCGACCGCGCCAGCAATCAGGATCAAACCGGTGAGGTAATCGGTGAACGCTCAGCCTGCTTCGTGGTGTGCGACGGCGTAGCAGGCTTTCCCGGCGGCGACGTGGCCGCCCGCATCGCGCGCAGCAGCCTGATGGAGGCGTTCGACGGTAACGCGCACCTGGATGCGCAGTCGATTCGCAACTACGTCAACCACGCGAATCACGCGATTCGCCAGCAGCAGAAAGCCAGCAGCGAGCACAGCCGCATGGGCACCACGCTGGTCAGCCTGTTTGTCGACCGCGACTACGAGCTGGCCTACTGGGCGCACGCGGGCGACAGCCGGCTGTATCTGTTTCGCCGCGGCTACCTCTATCACGTGACTACCGACCACAGCCTGGTGCAGCAGATGAAAGATGCCGGCCACCAGACCGAAGGTATCAACAGTAACCTGCTCTATTTTGCCCTCGGCATGGGCGATGAGCAGCGCGACGCCAGCTACAGCGATGTGGTGGAAATAGAAGACGGCGACGCCTTTTTACTGTGCACCGATGGCTTCTGGCACGGCGTGACGCTGGAGCAGATGCAGCAGTCGCTGCACATGGTCAACACGCCGGAAGAGTGGCTGACGCTGATGCAGCAAATCATCCGCAACGGTCAGCCGGATAACGGTCAGCAGGATAACTTCAGCGCGCTGGCCGTCTGGATTGGCTCACCGCAGGACACCACCTTACTGCACTCGCTGTCCGAAGCGGCGCAGTTTTTCCCTCTTCGAGATTGAGAACGCCAACATGAAACATGGATTACTGGGTCTGGCTGCGCTGCTGCTCAGCACGCACGCATTTGCTGAGAACTATCGCATCGTGCAGTCCCCGGCACAGAAACTGGATGTCTGGATTGATGACGTGAAAGATAACCAGCTGGCGAGCTGGTGTAAGCGCAATGTTGATCTGCGCATCGTCACCCACGGCGCGAAAAACGTCGCGGCGCTGGAGGATTTTCTGCCGCGCGTCGCCGGGCTGATGGCATCGCAGTGTAAAGCGCTGCAGCAGCTCAACTGGGCGCTCAATGATGATGACGGCAACCCGATCGCCAGCGGCAGCGCTGCCAAAGCGCAGCAGTGGCAAACGGTGGTAACGCCGCCGCCCGCGCCCGTGCAGCAGCCAGAGACCGCTACGGCTGCACCTGCCGCGCCGGTGCTCAACTCGCCGCAGGCCGATACCACGCCGTGGCTGCAGTTCAGCCTGCTCGACGGCTGTCACTTCCGCACCTGGTGGCAGCATCCGGCGCAGACCAGCGCGCTGTTCGTGCCGTCCAAACAGGGGCTGAGCTGCGGTCAGGATGGCTGGCTGAGCGGCCGCAGCAGCCTGACGCAGATGGGCAACGGTGCGGCGAAAAGCGTAGTGGTGACGTTCCTGCAGGGCTTCCCGATTGCCGGCCTGAATAACAAACAGCAGAGCGCCGAGCTCAGCATCACTACCGTCAACAGCGAACGCATGGTGCTGAGCAACGAGAAGTCGCCAGACAGCTGGCTGGTGCTGCCGTTCAGCAGCCAGTTCAACGGCTGGCAGGCACCGGATCAGGTGGTGGTGCAGATGCCCGCCAGCGATGCCGCCGATGAGAGCGCACTGCGCGCACGGCTGCAGGAAGTACGCAAAGTGTGGTCGCCGTGGCTGAGCGCCAGCGCACCGCTGAAAGTCCAGCTGGTAGAGCAGCTGCATCCGGAGCTGAAAGATCCCGCCGCCGCGGTTTACCGCACCATCAACTAACGCAAAAGGAGCTTGCATGGAGTCGTTACAATCGCGCCTGGCCAGTGCCTCACTGGCCGATAACCTCGCCGATATCACCCGCCAGATTCAGGCCAGCCCGGCCAATGCCGACCTGCGCGCGGCGTTTGTGCAGCTGCTGTGCCTGGCGGGCAACTGGACGCGTGCGCAAACCCAGCTGCAATCGTGGCTGGCGCTGACGCCCCAGGCCCAGCCGACCGTCACCTTATTGCAGCAGGCCATTGCCGGTGAGCAGCAGCGTGAAGCGGTACTGCGCGGCGCGGCGCAGCCGCAGCTGCCGGGCAGCGCGTGGGCGTGGTGTGAAACCCTGCTGGCTGCGCTGAGCGCCGACATCCGCGGTGACTTCGCGCTGGGTGCGGAGCAACGAGCTGCCGCGCTGGCGCAGGCCGAACCCAATCCGGGTCAGCTGCAGCAGCAGGAACAGACGGCAGACTTCGCGTGGCTGATGGACGGCGACAGCCGCTTCGGGCCGGTGTGCGAAGCCATCGCCAACGGCCGCTACTACTGGATTCCGTTCGCCGCGATCCGCGAGATGGAATTTCAGGCGCCCGCCAGCGTGACCGATTTGGTCTGGCGCCATACGCGCGTGCAGCTGGTGGATGGCAGCGAGCAGATTTGCCAGATCCCGGTGCGCTATCCGTTGCTGCCGGGGGCGGATGAGCGTTATCTGCGCGCCAGCGTCACGGAATGGCAGCCGCTGGGCCACGATGACAGCCAGTTTACCGGCCATGGCCAGAAGCTGTGGCTGAGCGACAGCGGCGAGTATCCGCTGCTGACGCTGCAGCAGCTGACGTTCCAGCCAGGCGGCAGCGATGAGCCGTGATAACAGCTCGCATAACGACGGCTATGCCCAGCTGCATGGCGGTTTCCGCGCGCGTAAAAATCGCGATGCGCTAACCGCGCGCGACAAGCTGCAATCCTCGTTACTCGATCGTCTGACTGACAACGCGCCGGACAAGCAGAGCGAAGCCAGCAATACCACGCTGATTTCCCACAGCACGCTGCGCCGCCACGTGCTGCGCGATCTGCAGTGGCTGTTTAACACCATCAACAACGAAGCCCAGCAGGATCTCAGCGCCTTTGGTGAAGTGCAGCGCTCGGTGTGGAATTTTGGCGTGGCGCCGCTGGCCGGACAGAACATCTCCGACATCGAATGGCAGGATATGCAGCGCAAAATGACCGATGCCATTCTGCACTTTGAGCCGCGCATTCTGCCGCAGGGGCTGCAGGTACGCTGCGTCAGCGATCTGAAGTCGCTCAGCCTGCACAACGTGTTATCGATTGAGATCAAAGGCCGCCTGTGGTGCGTGCCTTATCCGCTGGAGTTTCTGTTCCGCACCCAGGTTGATCTGGAAAGCGGTCATTTTGAACTACTGGATGCAGGTTAATCATGGACAGCAAACTGCTCGACTACTACAACCGCGAACTGGCCTATCTGCGTGAGCTGGGCGCGGAGTTCGCTGCGCGCTATCCGAAAGTCGCCGGGCGGCTGGGAATGCGCGGCATCGAAGTCGCCGATCCTTACGTTGAGCGGCTGATGGAGGGCTTTGCTTTCCTCACGTCGCGCGTGCAGCTCAAAATGGACGCCGAGTTCCCGCGCTTTTCACAGCGGCTGCTGGAGATGACTGCGCCGTCTTATCTGTCACCTACGCCGTCGATGGCGATTGCACAGCTCACGCCGGACAGCCGCAAAGGCGACATCAGCAATGGCTTCCACGTGCCGCGCGGCACCATGATGGAGAGCCAGCACCTGAAAAAAAGCGGCGTAACCTGCAGCTACACTACGGCGCACGATGTCACGCTGCATCCGCTGCGCATCAGCGACGTTTCACTCGGCGGCGTGCCGGGCGATCTGCCGCTGGGCGAACTGAAGCTCAGCGGTCGCGGTGCCGCCAGCGCGCTGCGCGTGCGTATCGCCTGCGAAGGCATCTCGTCGCTCAGCCAACTGAATGTCGCCGATTTAATGCTGTATCTCAGCGGCCCGGACATTCAGGCGCAGAAACTGCTGGAGCTGCTGATGCAGCACCGCGTCGGCATCGTGCTGCAATCGGCCGAACACAAGCCGCTGCGCCAGGTGCTGCCGGATGAAGCGTTACAGCAGGAAGGCTTTGCGCCTGAGCAGGCGCTGCTGCCGGACGATCTGCGTAACTTCGACGGCTACCGGCTGCTGCAGGAGTATTTTGCCTTTCCGGCGCGCTTCCAGTTCATCAGCCTGAGCCAGCTGGCACCGTTTCTGCGCCGCTGCGATAACGCGCAGGAATTCGACATTATCATCCTGCTGGATAAGGCTGACAGCGCGCTGGAAAGCGTGGTGGACAGCAGCCATCTGGCGCTGCACTGCACGCCGGTGATCAACCTGTTTCCCAAAACGGCCGAGCGCCTGAAGGTCAGCGACAGCCAGCACGAATATCATCTGGTGGTGGATAACATCCGGCCGCTGGACTACGAAGTGCACTCGGTGCAGCGGTTGTTCGCCACCATTGAGGGCAAGCGCGAAGAGCAGTTATTCCGCCCGTTCTGGAGCACCTTCAGCGGCGACGACGGCGATTACGGTGCCTATTTCTCGCTGCGCCGCGAGCAGCGCACGCTGTCTGAGCAGGCGCAGCGTTACGGCACGCGCACCGGCTATATCGGCTCGGAAGTGTTTTTGTCGCTGGTGGATGAGCATCACACGCCGTGGCGCGACGACATGCGCTACCTGTCGGCAGACGTGCTCTGCACCAGCCGCGACCTGCCGCTGATGCTGTTGCAGCAGGAGCAGGGCAATTTCGTCATGCCGGATTCGATCCCGGTCGGGCAGCTGAAGTTGTGTAAAGGCCCGACGCCGCCGCGTCCGGCGCTGGCCGAAGGGCTCTCCGCGTGGCGTCTGATCAGCCACCTGCAGATGAACTACCTGAGCCTGATGGATAGCAGCGACGGTCAGGGCGCCGCCGCGCTGCGCCAGCTGCTGAGCCTGTACGCTAATCTCGCCGAAGCGGCGGTGGCGCGCCAGATTGACGGTATTCGCCACTGCCAGCTTAGCGCGGTCAATCGCCGGGTGCCGGAACCGGGCCCGGTGGTGTTTGCGCGCGGCGTCAGCATCACGCTGGAGGTCGACGAACAGGCGTTTTCCGGTGCCAGCCCGTGGCTGCTCGGCAGCGTGCTGGAACGCGTGTGCAGCCGGCTGGTGGCGCTGAATAGCTTTACCGAATTCACCCTCAACAGCCAGCAGCGCGGCGAGGTGGGCTACTGGCCGCCGCGCATGGGCAGGAAGGCGCTGCTATGAGCGAGGCGCAGATCATTCCGCTGCAGCGCGCCCAGCGGCTGCCGGACGATTTCTGGCAGGCAGTGATGGCGGCACCGTGGCGCTACGATCTGTTTCAGCTGCTGCGCCGGCTGGATGCGCAGGGCGGTCAGCGCTATCCGCTGGGACGCGCGCCGCTGCCGAAGTTCGAAGCGCTGCGCATTGGTCAGCAACCGTCGCTGGCGTTTGCCCCGGCAACCCTGGCCAGCGTGCAGCCGCGCGCAGAGGACGCGCGCCATGACGTGGCGATTTACAGCTTTGGCCTGTTTGGCCCCAACGGTCCGCTGCCGACCCACCTGACGGAATATGTGCACGAGCGCATCGTGCACCATCAGGATCACAGCCTGGCGGCATTTGCCGACATCTTTCACCATCGTGCCACGCTGCTGTTTTATCGCGCCTGGGCCGATGCGCAGCCGGCCGTCTCGCTGGATCGCGCCGATAACCGCCGCTTTGTCGATTACCTTGCCTGTCTGGCCGGCATCGGTTTACCGGCGCAGCAGCAGGCCAGTTCGCTCAGCCTGCATGCGCGGCTGATGCTGGTCGGTCATCTTAGCCGCCACGGTCACGACGCTGAAGGGCTGGTACGCATTCTGCGTCACTACTTTGGCGTACCGGTGCAGCTGGCACAGAACGTGCCACAGTGGCTGACGCTGGACGCGCGCGATCAGGCGCGGCTGGGAGCCGGACGCCAGATGCCGCGGCTGGGCGAATCGGCGTTCCTTGGTGTGGCGGTGCGCGATGTGCAGCACCGTTTTCGCCTGCGGCTCGGTCCGCTGAGCGCGCAGCAGTATGCCCACTTTCTGCCAGATGCGCCGGGCGCGCGCGAAGTGCGCGACTGGGTGCGTCACTATCTCGGTATCGAGATGCAATGGGACCTCAGCCTGATCCTGGCGGCGGAAGAGGTGCAAAGCGTCACGCTGGGAGGCAATGCCCGGCTGGGCTACACCAGCTGGCTGGGACACGCGCCACAGCCGCAGGATCGCGAAGATTTCATGTTTGAGGTTGAGGCAGCCGCAAGCTAGCCCAATCGCTTTTCCCTGTTACACAGCCTGCTTCTTTCATTAAAGAGACCCGATATGTCAGAAATCAGCCGTGCCGTGTTATTCGGCAAACTGGATACGCTGTTATTTACCTCGCTGGAAAGCGCCACCGCCTTTTGTAAACTGCGCGGCAATCCTTATGTTGAGCTGGTGCACTGGCTGCACCAGCTGATGCAGCAGCAGGATGGCGACTTACAGCGGGTGATCAGCCATTTTTCACTGGATGAAAACGCGCTGACGCGGGATATCGTCGCGGCGCTCGACCGCCTGCCGCGCGGTGCGAGCGCGGTTTCCGATCTCGCCGAACACATCGACAGCGCCGTCGAGCGCGCCTGGGTCTACGCCTCGCTGAAGTACGGTGCGACGCGCATTCGCGGCGGCCATCTGCTGATTGGCATGCTCAAAACCTTCAACCTCGCCAGCGTGCTGAAAGGCATCTCCGGCCAGTTTGGCCGTATCAATGCTGATGCGCTGCTGGAGCAGTTCGACACGCTGCTCGCCAGCAGCAAAGAGGCACAGCAGGCGCTGGTGGCACAGCCGGGCACCGAGAGTGCCGCACCGGTAGCCAGCACCAGCACGCTGGCGCAGTACGCGCAGGATCTCACCGCACGCGCACGCGAAGGACGCATCGATCCGGTCACCGGCCGTGATGAAGAGATCCGCCAGATGGTGGATATTCTGATGCGTCGCCGGCAGAACAACCCGCTGCTGACCGGCGAAGCGGGCGTTGGTAAAACCGCGGTGGTCGAAGGCCTGGCGCTGCGTATTGCCGTAGGCGACGTACCGGCTCCGCTGCGGGATGTGCAGCTGTGGCTGCTGGATATCGGCATGCTGCAGGCCGGTGCCGGCATGAAAGGCGAATTTGAAGCGCGCCTGCAGGCGCTGATTAATGAAGTGCAGTCCAGCCCGACGCCGATTGTGCTGTTCGTTGACGAGATCCACACGCTGGTCGGTGCCGGCGGCCAGCAGGGCACCGGCGATGCCGCCAACCTGCTGAAACCGGCGCTGGCGCGCGGCCAGCTGCGCACCATCGGTGCCACCACCTGGGCCGAATACAAAAAGTACATTGAGAAAGATCCGGCGCTGACGCGTCGTTTCCAGACCGTGCAGGTGCAGGAGCCGGATGAAGCCAAAGCGATTCTGATGCTGCGCAGCACCGTCAGCGCGCTGGAGAAGCACCATCAGGTACTGCTGCTGGATGAGGCGGTCAGCGCGGCGGTGAAGCTGTCGCATCGTTATATTCCGGCGCGCCAGCTGCCGGACAAAGCGGTGGCGCTACTGGACACCGCCTGCGCACGCGTGGCGGTGAGCCAGGGCGCACAGCCTGCGGCACTGGAAGATTGCCTGCATCGTCTGGCCGCGCTGGAGATTGAAGCGGAGATCATTGAGCGCGAAAGCAAAGTCGGGCTGGGCGATGCGGCGCGTTCGCAGGCGGTTGCCGCCCAGCGCGCGACGCTGGAAACCGAGCGCGAGGCGTTGCAGCAGCGCTGGCAGCAGGAGCGTGAACTGGTCGATCAGCTGATCGCTCTGCGGGCGCGCTGCGTGACGGAGGGCGAAGCCGCGCTGCGCGATGAGTTGGACGCGACGCAACGGCAGCTGCAGCAGGTGCAGGGCGAAGCGCCGCTGCTGTTTGCCGCCGTGGATGCCAGCGTGGTGGCCGCCGTGGTCGCAGACTGGACCGGGATTCCGCTGGGGCGCATGGTGAAAAACGAAATCGACGCGGTGCTCAATCTCGCCGATACGCTCAACCAGCGCGTGATTGGCCAGCGGCACGGTCTCGATCTGATCGCCAAACGCGTGCGCACCTCACGCGCGCGCCTCGACAATCCGAACAAACCGGTCGGCGTCTTTATGCTGTGCGGTCCCTCCGGCGTCGGCAAAACCGAAACCGCGCTGGCGCTGGCCGAGTCGCTGTACGGCGGCGAGCAGAACATCATCACCATCAACATGAGCGAGTTTCAGGAAGCCCACACCGTTTCCACCCTGAAAGGCGCACCGCCGGGCTACGTGGGCTATGGCGAAGGCGGCGTGCTGACCGAAGCGGTGCGGCGTCGACCCTACAGCGTGGTGCTGCTGGATGAGATTGAGAAGGCGCATCCGGATGTGCACGAGCTGTTCTTCCAGGTGTTCGATAAAGGCTGGATGGAGGATGGCGAAGGGCGCCATATCGACTTCCGTAACACCATCATTATTCTGACTTCCAACGTCGGTACGCAGCTGATCAGCGCGATGTGTGCCGATCCGGAGCTGATGCCGGATCCGGAAGCGCTGAGCACCGCGCTGCGCAAACCGCTGCTGGAGGTGTTCCCGCCAGCGCTGCTGGGTCGCCTGCTGGTGGTGCCGTATTACCCGCTGAGCGACGCGATGCTGGCGGAAATCGTCCGGCTGCAGCTGGGCCGGATTGTTCAGCGTCTCGCCGACAACCACGGCATCAGCGCGCAGATTGACGATTCGGTCATCAGCCAGATCGTGCAGCGCTGCACGGAAGTGGAGTCCGGTGGCCGCATGGTCGACGCCATCCTTACCAATACCCTGTTGCCGCAGATGAGCCAGATGCTGCTCAGCGCCCACGCCCGCGATGAACGCTATCGTCGCGTGCAGGTACGCTGTGAGCAGGGCGAGTTTGTTTGCCAGTTCGATGTCTAAAGCCGTTAGTGATCAGAGAGTTTTCGAAAATGTCGGAACACGATAATCCCCTCAACGTACCCAACGCTCTGCCGGTGGGTTACCGTTTCAATGAGTTTGAAATTAAAGAAGTGATCGGTGGTGGCGGCTTTGGCATTGTTTATCGTGCCTGGGATCATCAGCTGGAGCGTGATATCGCCATCAAAGAGTTTATGCCGGCTTCGCTGGCGGTGCGCAGCGATGATCTGAATCTGGTGCTGCGCAGCGAACGCTTCAGCAAAACTTTTCATGCCGGGCTGAACAGCTTTATTCAGGAGGCGCGCCTGCTGGCCCGCTTCAACCATCCAAATCTGCTGCACGTGCTGCGTTTCTGGGTGCAGAACGACACCGCTTATATGGGCACGGTGTTTTACAGCGGCACCACCTTATCGAACCTGCGCGAGCGCAATCCGCAACTGGTGGATGAAGCCTGGATTCGTCGCCTGCTGCCGCCGCTGCTGGGTGCGATCAAAACCATCCACGACGCCGGTTACCTGCACCGCGATATCTCGCTGGATAACATCCAGATTCAGAGCAGCGGCGAGCCGGTGCTGCTGGATTTTGGCTCTGCGCGTAAAACCATTGGTAACCTGTCGGATGAGAGCGAAACCATGCTGCGTCCGGGCTATGCGCCCATCGAGCAATACAGCGATAACGACGAAAGCGAACAGGGCGCGTGGACGGATATTTACGCGCTGGGCGCGGTGCTGCACACGCTGATCACCGGGGCGCCACCGCCGGTGAGCGTGGTGCGCAGCATCGAAGATAACTACCAGCCGCTGGCCGCGCGCCGCCTGCCGGGCTACTCCCAGGCGTTGCTGACGGCGGTGGACCGCGCGCTGGCGCTCAAACCGGAAGATCGGCCGCAGGATATTGATGTCTTTGCCGGGCTGATGGCGCTGCCAGAGCGCGAACCGGAACCGCTGCTGAGCGCCAAAATCAGCGGACCGGGCACCATGCTGGTGCCGGTGGAAGAGGCGAACGAAGCCGAAACGCTTTCGCCGGTGAAATCACTGCTGCGCCATCGCTTCGCGCTGCCGGGGCTGGTGGCCGCGGGCGTGCTGGTGGGATTGTGCGTGGGGCTGGTGATGTCCGGGGGCGATGAGCCTGCGGCGCCGTCAGCGACGGTGCAAAACAGCGCGCCAGCTGCTGATCCGGCAGTTTCACCTTCAGCGTCGTCAGCGCCAGCCGCAACGGCAGCGGTAACGCCGGAAAAACCGCGCGAAGCGGAGCCGCAGCCTGCACCGCCGCCGGAGCCGGTCGCGCAGGTTTACATCAAGCTGCAGCAGGGCGAACGCGTCCAGGTGAATGGCAAACCGCAGGCGCTGGTGCCTGCCGCCAACGGTTTTGCCGCGCTACAGCTGGCGCCAGGCAACTATACCTTTGCCATCAGCGGCCAGGGCGGCACGCGCGAGCAAACGCTGACCATCAGCGAAGAAGGCGTCTGGTTGCTCGATCCACACAGTTAATAATCAGGGATTTATTATGTTCTCACGCATCACCGCGCAGCTGCCGATGGACGGCCTGCTGTTCTGGAAACTCACCGGCGCCGAGGCGCTGTCGCAGTCGTTTGAGCTGAACGCCGAGCTGCTGGCCACGGACGCGCGCATCGACCGGCACGCGCTGCTGGGGCAGCCGGTCACGTTCACGCTGCCGACGCAGAGCCTGCTGTCGCCGCGCTACCTCAACGGGAAAATCACGCGGGTGGCGGTGCGCAGCGAGGAGCTGAGCGGAACGCGCTACGCGGTGTACCAGCTGCGGGTGGAGCCGGACCTGTGGCCGATGCGCCGGGACCGCAACCTGCGGATATTCCAGGGACAGACGGTGCCGCAGATAGTGCAGACGCTGCTGCAGGAGAACGGGGTGAACGTGGAGACGCGGCTGGGCAGCAGCTACCGGGTGTGGGAGTACTGCGTGCAGTACCAGGAGAGCAGCTTCGACTTCATCAGCCGGCTGATGGAGCTGGAGGGGATTTACTACTGGTTCCGGCACGAGGCGGAGCGTCACGTGATGGTGCTGTGCGACGGGGCGGACCAGCACGAGGCGTTCGCGGGCTATGAGACGATACCGTACCACGTGACGGCGTCGGGCGGGAGCGTGACGGAGGAGGGCATCAGCCAGTGGTCGCTGTGCGAGAGCGTGACGCCGGGGATGTACAGCACGGACGACTACGACTTCCGCAAGCCGAACGCGTGGATGCTGCAGGCGCGGCAGAACCCGGTGTCGCCGGTGCCGGGGGCGGTGGACGTGTACGACTGGCCGGGCCATTTTGTCGACCACAGCCACGGGGAGTTTTACACGCGCATCCGTCAGGAGGTGTGGCAGGTGGCGCACCACAGCGTGAGCGGAACGGGGACGGCGACGGGCATCGCGCCAGGGTACCGGTTCGGCATCGTGAACGCGCCGCACTTCAGCGACAACGGGGAGTACCTGGTGACGTCGGCGCGGTACGACTTTGAGGAGAACGGGTACGCGAGCGGCGGCGGTGGGGCGCGGCACAACATCGCGTTCACGGTGCTGCCGTCGTCGGTGACGTACCGCGCGGAGCCGGCGACGGCGTGGCCGAAGACGCACGGGCCGCAGACGGCGAAGGTGGTGGGCCCGGCGGGAGAGTCAATCTGGACGGACCGCTACGGCCGGGTGAAGGTGAAGTTCCACTGGGACCGCCTGGCGAAGGGCGACGACACGAGCTCGTGCTGGGTGCGGGTGTCGAGCGCGTGGGCGGGTCAGGGCTTCGGCGGGGTGCAGATCCCGCGGGTGAACGACGAGGTGGTGGTGGACTTCATCAACGGCGACCCGGACCGGCCGCTGATCATCGGTCGCGTGTACAACGAGGCGAGCATGCCGCCGTGGGCGCTGCCGGCGGCGGCGACGCAGATGGGGTTTTTAAGCCGTTCGAAGGACGGCACGGCGGACACGGCAAACGCGCTGCGCTTCGAGGACAAGGCGGGCGAGGAGCATCTTTGGATCCAGGCGCAGAAAAACATGGATACGCACGTTAAAAACGATGCCAGCCACTCGGTCGCCAACAACCACAGCCATTATGCTGGCGGTAATGAGCTATACCGCGTTGAGACCAACCGTGTACACGGTATCAAAGGCGGCGAGGAGCTCCTGACCGGACAAGGCAAGCTGGACGCGGCAGTTGATACCTATGTTCTGGGATCCGGCACCAAACTGCGTCTGGAGTGCGGTGAAAGCGCCATTGAACTCAACGCTAACGGTCACATTAATATCGTCGGTAAAGGCTTCAATATTTTCGTGCAGGGCGATGGCCACATTACAACGTCTGGCGGCAAGCTGAACCTGAATACTGACGGTGCAAAGCCCGGCACCGGTGCGCCTGGTGCCGATCACAAACAGAATATCAGTAAAGCGGTGGAGAACCTGTTCCCCCCTAAACAGAAAGGACAGGCGGCTCCGGCTGCGCCGAAAGCTGCCAAATCTGAACCAAAAAATGCCGCAGACCAAAAGCACGACGATAACTTTAGCAAGTTATCGCCAATAATTCTGCGGCATGAAGGTGGTTATGCCAATCGTGCGGCAGATAAAGGTGGGCCAACTAATCACGGTATTGCATGGAAAACATGGCAGAGATATGCTCAGGAAGATGTGGGCGTTGAGCCCACGCTAGATAACCTAAAAAAACTTACTCCAAAACAAGCAGAAGTTATCTACAAAAAAAGATATTGGGATGCCAAAGGATTTAATGATATTAAGGATCC
This sequence comes from Pantoea sp. B270, assembly GCF_018726825.1. NCBI lineage: Bacteria > Pseudomonadati > Pseudomonadota > Gammaproteobacteria > Enterobacterales > Erwiniaceae > Pantoea > Pantoea sp. B270. Next base: position 310,716 of record NZ_JAHCSX010000003.1, on the reverse strand, counting down.
TAAGTTAGCATTAATGTCATATGACTGGACTATTACATCTGGTGGGGCTGGCAAACAAATTCAGAAGTTATTGAATAGTCAATATGGGAAAAACTTAAAGGTGGATGGGGCTATCGGGCCAGATACCATCGCCGCAATGAATAGTGTTGCTGATTCTAATGAGTTAACCGAAAATATCGCAGAGATTAGGAAGGTATATTATAAAAATTTAACGATTTCAGATCCTAATAACCTTCCTAATTTAAATGGATGGATTAACAGAGTAAATGATTGTTTGAATTTTAAGGGCTGAATAAAATGAGAAATAAATTTTCGATGTTTGCAGTTATATTATTCGCTAAATCTACATTTCTGTGGGCTGCGGTGGATTTCAACGGTGAGTGGTCTGGTACTGCGGGTAATGAAAATAGCTCCGATTATTCCACGTTAAATATCAAGCTCAGACAAGTTGATGGGAAGGTTGTTGGGCGCTACTGCTACATTAAGAATAGTGGTAATCGTATTGATTGCCCTGATGGTGATGAGAATAACTTACATGGCGTTGTGAAGAATAATAAAGCTAATGTGAAATTTGACTCTGTCTTTGGTGGTAAAAATGGAGAGGCTGAGTTGACATTAAATAATAACGCCATGCTTTGGCATTTAATTGTACTGCCGAGCCATGGTGAGTTTTATGCTCCCAAAGATTTTTCTCTTAAAAAGATAGAGCCAAATAGAAATGCAATGTTAAAAAGCAGGGTTTTTTCGACATCAGGATTCACCGTGACTCTTGTAAATAACTGTGGGGGTTTTTATACCAGTTGTAAAAATGTAAAGTATTATGGCATGAGAAATAGCGATGGTAGCCAGATTTCACTTACCGGCCACACAATTGATTCCCCTGATGCAGCCAAAGCAGTTGGTATGATTTTCAATAATGGAAATATAGAGTATGGCATTAATTTTGAGCCGTTAACGCTGACGGTATCAAGAGACAAAAAGGTATTGCTATCACAGGATGGAAAGTGGGAATGAAAATGTCCAGGAGTGTATTGCGTAAAATGTATCTTGCCAGGTTAATAAATGATTTTTAGGTTTTTATATACAGCTGTACTATCCGGGTTGATGATCGATTTGAATTTTAAAAAGTTGGCTTGTCGGGTAAGTTGATGCGTAATAAATTATCTTTACTTAGTGTTGTGGCAGTTATGGTTTTCGGCATGATGTCAGCCAGAGCAGACGTAGTGATGTCTGATTATAATAGCCTTGAGAAAGTTTCATCCGTTTTTAGCAACAAAGATGTACTGCTGAAGCTAAAGAGCATTTTGGGTCCTGATTACGATACCTTCAGTCAAAACTTTGATGTGTATGGTGAACCGCACCTGACATCAGCAGGCGGATTGTTTGTGGAAGGCTGGTTAAGAGATCTCTATCTGGAACAGGCTTCAGCCTTTGTAATACAACCTGATGGCAGGACCTATGCTGCATGGATAGATGCTAAAACGGGCAAAATAAGTTATCGATGTAATGATAATACTGAGAAAACTTTGCAGCCTGATATTGCTGCCTGGGCAAAGCGTTTCAATAGCGACCCTGCGGGGGATTCTGCAGGTAACTTACAAGCAAACTGTACCAGTAAACCTCTTTCAGCCTCCGACTTCAGTGTGGAAATCAATCATTATCGTGTCTCACTGGGAGACGAATGGGATAATCTGACAAAGCAGCACGCCGGAGTGCCGATTGCTGAAAGCTATGCTGGCGACAGACCTTCAGACGACGGAAATTATCATTATTATCAGTATAACTATCCAGGTTTTGATATTTACTCTTCCAATTTGAACTGGGAAAAAGAGCATCGCGACAGTGATAGCTATATCATAGCGCAAATCACCCTTAATTCGCCGGGAATCAAAACGTACAGGGGTGTTTCAGTTGGTGACAGCGAAAGCGCTCTGCAGCGTCGTTATGGCAAAGGCGCTGTTGATGACAGTGATGATCAATACTGGATTTATTACGAGGGTGATGGAAAACGTCTCTTATTTCAGATTGAAGATCATCGCATAAGTCACATTATGATGGTTTTTAATGATGCGTAATGTGTCACTGTCAATTACTGGCTAATATGCAAATAAAATTATCAACTGGCGATGGAACAGCTTAATTAACTTCGTTTCGCTAAAGTGATTCCGCATAGATTCGGAACCATCCTCATTTATTCCTCTAACGGATATCCAACATGCACTACCAATTCAACGAGGGCGCGTTCGCCCTGTTTCCGGCTGGCTGGCAGGACACCAGCATGAATATTCTGCGCGATGAAGCCACCGGGCTGGCGCTGATCGTCAGTCGTGGGCCAATCGCTGAAGGCAGCGATTTTGAGCAGGAGTTTCATCGTCAGTGGGATACGTTGCGCAGCCAGATGGGCCATGTAGAGCAGAGCGAATTTACACGCGTGCTGGCGGGAGCCGACAACACGTTGCGCGCCATCGAAGTGGAAACGGCTTTTGATCGCAACGGGCAGGCACTGTGGCAACGTCAGCTGGCAGTAAACGTGCCTGAAACCAATACGTTGATGATATTTACTTTTTCAGCCATGCGGCCTTTTGATGAAGAAGACGGGGCACGCTGGCATGCCTTCAAACAGAGCCTGACGCTGAACGCCCCACGGAAGGGATAATTATGGATAAGCACGCGGCCCGCCAGGGCGATGACATCATTCATTCCAGTATTTTCTCCGATATCACCAGTATCGTCGCTGAAGGTGCGGTCTACGCCGCGATGGGCGCGATTGTTGCCGGTATGGCTACCGTAGCCGCTCCGCTGGTTGGCGTGGGTGCGCTGGCGGCGGTAGGCAGTAGCTGTCTGCTGAGCGGTATCATCGCGGGTGCGGTGGCGAATGTGGCAGGTATCACGGACGACATCAGCGCGGCTGCGGATGGTATTGGTGACATGCTGTTCCCGCCGTCGCCTGCGGGTGTCATTGCCAGCGGTTCGGATAATGTGATCATCAATGGCATAGCGGCGGCTCGCGCGGCAGGCGAACTGACGGCAGGCGATACGCCGTTACCGGAAGCGCAGTCGGCCGGATTTTTTGCCGACTATGCCGGCAAACTGCTGGCGGTTGCCGACCAGTTCGCCGGGGCGATGTGGCAGCCGACGATTGCCTCTGCTGCCGCAGGTACCTCGCCGCTGGAACAGGATAAAGTTGCGTGCGAGAAACACAGCGGGCCACAGTATCTCGCTGAAGGATCTAAAAGCGTATTCATCAACGGCCAGCCGGCGGCACGTGCTAAAGATCGCACCACCTGTGGCGCGACCATCAGTGATGATGTTTCAGCCAACGTCATCATTGGCGGTGAAACGCTAACGGTGCGGGATGTCAAAAGCGGTAAACAGCCGGGACTGGCGCTGGCGATGATCGGCCTGTCGCTGATCCGCGGTCGTCCCGGTCAGATCCTGAAAAATATGCCGTGTGCGCTGGCAATGGCGGGCGGCGGCATGCTAGCCGATATGTCTATCAACGCGATATTTTCCGCGCTGCACCCGGTACATGCCGCTACCGGCGTGAAAGTGCTGAATGATGATGCCGAGCGTGATTTCTCGCTGCCGGGACGTTTTCCCCTGCGCTGGCAGCGCAGCTATAACAGTCTGACGCAGCGCGTCGGCCTGTTTGGCCGTGGCTGGTCGACGGTGTTCGACAGCTATCTGACGCTGGAAGGCAATCAGGCCACCTGGTTTGATGACAACGGCCGCGAACTGCGTTTTGCCTTGCCCGGTGAAAAAGAGGTGCTTTACAGTATCAGCGAAGGGCTGATGGTGCGACGCAATGCGCACGGTGACGTGGCCATCGCTGACGATGACGGCGCGGTATGGCGCTTGTACAAACCCACCGCCAGAAACCCGCAGCTCTTGCGCCTCGCCTCGCTGAGTGACGAGTACGGCAACGCGCTGGAGATGGGCTGGGATGAGCAGAGCCGGCTGGTGCGCATCCATGATGAACCGCTGGCAATTGACGTGACGCTGCACTACAACGACGAACGCCATCCGCAACGCGTTACCGCTGCCAGTCACTTTGACGGTGAACAGCACTGGCCGCTGATGCGCTGGAGCTTTGATGATCACGGCCAGCTTGCCAGCGTCACCGATGCGGCAGGCATTGAAACGCGCCGTTTCCGTTATAACGTGGATGGCCTGATGGTGTGGCACCGCCTGCCGGGCGGGCTGGAGAGCGAGTATCGCTGGCAGCTGTTTGATCACTGGCGGGTGATAGAAAATCGCACCAGCAGCGGCGATGGCTGCCGTATGCAGTACGATCTCACGGCGGGCATTACCCGCGTTTCTACCTACGATGGTCAGCAGCGCGAGCATCACTGGAATGCACAGGGATTGATTACCTGCTACATCGACGAGCGCGGCGAGCAATGGCGCTACGAGTGGGATGACAATGAACTACTGACGCGCCGTATTGACCCGCTCGGCCATGCGGTGAACTTTACCTACGACGAGCTCGGTAACCGCATTGAAGAGCAGGATGCCGATGGCAATGCGCAGACCACAGAGTGGTTAACGCATCGTGCCCTGCCCAGCGTCATCACCCAGCCTGGCGGCGCTGCCATCCGTTATTACTACGATATCCATCACGGACTGGAACGGGTGGTCGATGCGCTCGGGTACAGCACGCGTTATCTGCGCGATGAGTTTGGGCTGATCACTGAAGAGATTGATGCGGCGGGCAATCGCTATCGCCGTGAGTATAACGATGCCGGGCAGGTCATTCGCGAGACGGACTGCTCCGGCCAGACTACGCGTTACCGTTATCATCCGCTGGGCTGGCTAAGTTGTGTTACAGCAGCCGATGGCGAAGAAACGCGATACTACTATGATGCCGCCGGGCGGCCCCGGCAGATGGAACGTGCTGAAGGCTGGGAAGAACGTCTGGAGTGGAGCGAACGTGGTCTGCCAGTGGCGTATGCCTCGGCAGACGGTAAACGCAGCGAATTCGCTTACGACCAGGCCGGCAGACTGACTCTCTCGCGAAACGCGCAGGGCGAAGAGGTGCAGCGCCGCTGGGACAGCCGTGGACGTTTAATCTCGCTGCAAAATCAAAACGGTGAAAGCTACCACTTCGAATGGGGCGCAGATTCGCTGCTGCTGGCGCAGATCGGGCTGGACGGTGTGGCAACCCGCTACGACTACGATGCCGCCGGACGCGCAGTTGCCCGCACTTTCGCCGCCGGTCACCCGCAGGCGATTACGCACCGCTTTGCCTTCAGCCCGGCAGGGCAACTCATGGCGCGCATCACCCCGGAAGGCCAGACGCGCTATGACTATACCGAGGCGGGCCAGCTGGCAAGCGTGGCGCAGCATCTGCCACTGGGGGAAAACCAGTGGAGCCGTGAAGCCGAGCAGGCGATTACCTTCGCGTATGACAAAGCTGGTCGCGTGATTGCGGAGCAGGGCGATCAGGGCAGTCTGGCGTGGCAGTACGACGCGCTGGGCAACTGCACTGCGCTGACGCTGCCGGATGGCCGCCAGCTGAAACAGTTGTATTACGGCAGCGGCCATCTGCTGAGCATCGCGCTGGATAACCTGCCGGTCAGCGAATTTACGCGTGATACGCTGCACCGCGAGCTGAGCCGCAGTCAGGGCGGACTGACCACGCGCAGCGATTATGATCGGCTGGGTCGGCTGGTGCGTCGCGATGTGTTTGACGGTGAGGCACAGCGCCCGGCACCGCGCCGCTGGTCACGCCGGCGTGATTTCGACTACGGCAACAACCTGATCCGCGAACAGCGCGACGACAATCCTTTCAGCCAGACGCTCTGGCACTACGACAGCGCGGGCCGTCTGTTGGTGCAGGAAGGTGCTCAGCCTGGTAATGATACGTGGCGCTGGGATGGCGCGGGCAATCCGCTGGACCGCAGCGCGGCAGCAGCGGTAACGCACAATCGTGTTACGCAGCTGAACGGCATCCGCTGGCGCTACGACGTGCACGGTCGCACCAGTGAAAAGGATGATGGTCAGACGCGCTGGCGCTACCGCTATGATGACGAGCATCGCCTGATCGAAGTTGTCAGCGAGCCGCGCGATCGCAACAAGCCTCAGGTGCAGGTGAGTTTCCGCTACGATCCGCTCGGGCGCCGCATCAGCAAGCGCGCACAGCGTTTGCTGCACGGCAAGCCGGCCGGAGCAGCCACCTTCACCCGCTTCGTCTGGGACGGTTTTCGTCTGCTGCAGGAAATACACGACGAAGTGCCACTGACTTACGTATACAGCGACGCACACAGCTATGAACCGCTGGCGCGTATTGACGGCAATGAGGGCGCGGAGATTTTCTGGTTCCACAATGCCGCTAACGGCATGCCGGAACGCCTGACAGACAGCGAAGGCCGCATCAGCTGGGAAGGCATCAATAACGCATGGGGCAAACTGCTGCGCGAAACTCATCAGCAACTGCCCGGCTACGACCAGAACCTGCGTATGCAGGGCCAGTACCTGGACCGTGAAACCGGACTGCACTACAATCTGTTTCGTTACTACGATCCGGACAGTGCGCGGTTTACGCAGCAGGACCCGATAGGGCTGGCGGGTGGGCTGAATCTGTACCAGTATGCGCCGAATGCGCTGGGGTGGGTGGATCCGTGGGGGTTGAGAAAATGCAAACCCAACCGGCCAACTAAAGCTAACGACCATAATCAGGCTGCTTTCGGCAGACAATGGCAAGGTCATGGTATTTATAAGGGGCGCGATAAATGGTCAAATACTTTCTTAAAAGAAGGTGATATTGTCTATGGCGGAGCACCCGGACAATCTGGTTTCTATTTCGACAAAGCCACTTTAGATGCTGCTGATGGTAGCAGAACAAAATTATGGCAGAGTCTGCAGGTACTTCCCCACCCAACATACGGTTATAGAAAAATGGTACAGGCTTACCGAGTTAAAAAAACTACAGTTGCAGGTACTGGCCAGGCTTTATCACAAGATCCTTCTCTTGGTTTTGGTAAAGGTGGCGGAACGCAATTCTTTATCTCTAATTATAAAATTGTATTAGAGCCAATAGGATCTCCATTTGGTTTAGGAGTGTGATTTTGCAAATATCGTGTAAGGCTGACGTTATAATCTTTGATGAGAATATAAAAATATCTCTTTTCCAGAAGAAAAAAGAAATTATTACCAATCTGCATCCATGGGAGGATTGGCTAAGAAACGATGATGGGGAAGTTGTATCCTATAGATTGAAATTAGGTAATAAACATGATGGTTTTGTTTATTTAATTGTTACTTTTAAACCGCCAGTTAACGAAAATGCACTCGTTGCTACATGGTTTATTGCTCCAGAAGGACTGATAGAAGGTCAGCAAAAAAAAGCATCAGGGAAAGTAACAAAGCGTTTAAGGGATTGGTTTTTTAAAAAAACGCAAGTTTTATTACCTACAGGAGGAGAATGGGGGCATATTGATGCTTCCTATGATCCATGGAATAGTGTAGGAATGATTGTTTGTAACTATAAAACAGCATTCGAAGATCAGGAAAAGTGGCGTGAATATAGACGGAGTAATTTATTCTAACAGTTAATTTTTATATTTTAGAAGCTAGCTTGCTCGGTATTATATACTATAGCGAAAAAATACTGCGCTGTTCCGTTCTGAAAATTTACTTTTAAGTTAGTTATTCTCAAATAGCATAATCATTACCCCGCCAAACCATCCAGGGATACTGGTAATTTGGGAGCAGTTGTGGGAGGGAATTCTTCATATCTAATCGTAAAACAGTCCTGGAAACCTTAGGTTTACCATTTGATATTGGAGTGTAAAATCATGTTCAACCTAAAGAAAGGAATTATTACATTTAAAAACTCATTGACCTTGGATCCAGAGGTAACCAAAAATAATTTATTTGGTGATTTCAATATAAAGTGGGAGGGGTGGCCTGAAAAAAAAGATAATAAGACTGTATCATATAGAACTATACTTCAAGGTGACAGGAAGTTTGGTGATATTTATCTCATTGTTGATTTTTTGCAGCCTAATGATAATAACTCTCAACTTAGTAGTTGGCGATTCTCACCTGAAAAACTTTTGATGGGTGAACAAAAAAAAACTGAAGGTAATGTTACCCGAGGGTTAAGAAAATGGTTTTGTAATGAATTTACGGCTGAGCTTCCAGTGTCAGGGGCATGGGGGCACGTTGATGCTGCTTATGATCCTCATAATCGTACAGGGACGATTGTCTGTAATTATCGAAAAGGGTTTGAACATAAAAAATGGGTTGAGTATTGCGAATGGAATAACATTAAGGGGAATTAATCCATTCGCTCCTGAAGTAAGGTGGCTAAAAATTATTTCATCACCATAGCATTCATCATGTAACGGATGATTTCGGCTTGTGCAAAAAATATTACTTATTTTAAAAGTTTGAAATGAATAAGTTGATTAGAGATGATGACGGTAATACGATGAATGCAGTATTTTATAGATAGACCTTTTCTAATAACACTATTGAGCGAAGAAATGATTAAGATAAAGGAGCCAAAGGTTTATATGCCAGGTTATTCACTTTTCATTTTTGATTGGCCAGATGAGGATGGACTGATAAAGGTATTAGTCGATGTTACCTATCGGTATGAAAAAATAAGAAAGAATTAGAATAAGCCGAAAACGCTCTTAACGATCCTCCGGCTTTTTTCTCTTTAGCCGCCCGCCGTCAGGATCAGGCAGCCGCCTCTATCCTGACTGTCATCGCCTGACCGGTGTTAAACCTCGTTTCAGCAAGCGATCAGACCGCACTGCCCAAATGAACTCAACCCTCTTTCCTCTCCGTCTCCACACTCTCCGCCGCCGTCTCTTCCTCTTTATCCTCTTTCACCGTTCTGCTGGCCGTCAGCAGGAACGGTGATTGCTGCCAGCGGGTGCGGCGGTCGCGCAGCAGGGTACGGGTCAGGATAATGCCGATCGCCAGCGCCAGCAGCATCATCAGGCGCAGAATATTAGTGGTGTTATCCACCTGACGCGATTCCGTCACCAGCACATGGGTATCCAGCGTGATACGCAGAAAACCCTGCGGACCCTCTTTTCCTTCCAGCGGCTGGACAATCTGATGATTGAAATAGCTACCGGCACGTTTACCGTCGAGCGCGAGGCGGTCGCGCACATTAATACTCTCGCCACTGTGGGCCACCAGGCTGCCGTCGTCGGCATAGACCGAAGCGTCCAGCACACGGCTGCTATCCGTCATCTGATTCAGGATGGCTTCAATCTGCGTGCGGTTATCGTCGCTATTGTCCATCAGCGGTTTCAGGCTGAACGCCACCTGGCGCGTCAGCGTGTGCGCCAGCTCCTCGACCTGTTCGGAACGGGCCATCTGATGGCCAAGACTAAACCATGACGCGCCCTGCATCAGCACCACTAACAGCGCCAGCGAGATAAGAACGATCACCGTGCGATGCAGGCGAAATTTCAGTGCGGTTTTGACCATCAGAAACCCGTGTGACGTAACAGCAGAAAGGCTGGCAATTATGTTGCCAGAACCCGCGCAGACAAGGTAGCCTCTTGCGTGGTTTTGTTGTCCCTACAGGAGCTGTAATGCCAAATCGTCTTACCTGGTGCGATCTGCCCGCCGATGTCTCTCTTTGGCCGGGTTTACCCCTTTCCCTGAGCGGTGATGAAGTGATGCCGCTGGATTACCGTGCCGGTCGGACTGGCTGGTTACTGTATGGGCGCGGGCTCGATAAACAAAAACTGACCGATTATCAGCATCAGCTGGGCGCGGCGATGGTGATCGTCAGCGCGTGGAATGTCGATGAGTATCAGGTAATCCGTCTGGCGGGCTCGCTGACGCCGCGTGCCAGCAAGCTGGCGCATGAGGCTGGCTTTGATGTGGCGCCGCTCGGCAAAATCCCCCATCTGAAAACGCCAGGCCTGCTGGTAATGGACATGGATTCCACCGCCATCCAGATCGAGTGCATCGATGAGATCGCCAAACTGGCGGGCTGTGGCGAGCAGGTGGCGGAAGTGACGGAACGCGCGATGCGCGGCGAGCTGGATTTTAAAGCCAGCCTGCGAGAGCGCGTGGCGAAGCTGGCCGGCGCTGACGCCAATATTCTGAAGCAGGTGCGCGACACGCTGCCGCTGATGCCGGGCCTGACCACGCTGGTGCACAAGTTGCAGGCGCTGGGCTGGCAGGTGGCGATTGCCTCGGGCGGGTTCACCTTCTATGCCGATCACCTGCGGCAGACGCTGCATCTGGCCGCTGCGGTGGCCAACGAACTGGAAATGCGTGACGGTAAGCTGACCGGCGAAGTGCTGGGGCAAATCGTCGACGCGCAATTTAAAGCCGATACCCTGAACAGTCTGGCCCAGCGCTTTGACATCGCACCGGAACAAACCGTGGCGATTGGCGATGGTGCTAACGATCTGCCGATGATTAAAACGGCGGCGCTGGGTATCGCCTATCATGCTAAACCCAAAGTGAATGAGCAGACGGAAGTGATTATCCGCCACGCTGACCTGATGGGAGTGTTCTGCATTCTCACCGGCAGCCTGATTCACGAAGAGCGTTAACTGAGGATTTGATTTGGCCAAAGCGGCAAAACGCGCCTTCGTCTGTAACGAATGCGGCGCTGACTATCCGCGCTGGCAGGGGCAATGCAGCGCCTGCCACGCCTGGAATACCATTACCGAGGTGCGCATTGCCGCCTCGCCTGCGGCCGCGCGCAATGAGCGCCTGAGCGGCTATGCCGGTAGCGCCGGCACCAGCCGGGTGCAGAAGCTGTCGGAGATCAGTCTGGAAGCGCTGCCGCGTTTCTCGACCAGTTTTAAAGAGTTTGACCGCGTGCTGGGCGGCGGCGTGGTGCCAGGCAGCGCGATACTGATTGGCGGTAACCCTGGTGCCGGTAAATCAACGCTGCTGTTGCAGGTGATGTGTAAGCTGGCGGAAGGAATGAAAACCCTGTACGTCACCGGTGAAGAGTCGCTGCAGCAGGTGGCGATGCGCGCCCATCGTCTGGGATTGCCGACGGAAAACCTCAATATGCTGTCGGAAACCAGCATAGAGCAGATCTGCCTGATCGCCGAGCAGGAGCAGCCGAAGCTGATGGTGATCGACTCGATCCAGGTGATGCACATGGCGGAGATCCAGTCATCGCCGGGCAGCGTGGCGCAGGTGCGGGAAACCGCCGCTTACCTGACGCGCTTCGCCAAAACGCGCGGCGTGGCGATCATCATGGTCGGTCACGTCACCAAAGATGGCTCGCTGGCCGGGCCGAAGGTGCTGGAGCACTGCATCGACTGTTCGGTGCTGCTGGACGGCGATGCCGATTCGCGCTTCCGCACGCTGCGCAGCCACAAAAACCGCTTTGGTGCGGTGAATGAGCTGGGCGTCTTTGCCATGACCGAGCAGGGCATGCGCGAAGTCAGCAACCCGTCTGCTATCTTTTTGTCACGCGGCGATGAGATCACCTCCGGCAGTTCGGTGATGGTGGTCTGGGAGGGCACGCGCCCGCTGCTGGTTGAGATTCAGGCGCTGGTGGACCATTCGATGATGGGTAATCCACGCCGCGTGGCGGTTGGGCTGGAGCAGAACCGTCTGGCGATTTTGCTGGCGGTGCTGCACCGGCACGGCGGCCTGCAGATGGCCGATCAGGACGTGTTTGTGAACGTGGTCGGCGGCGTCAAAGTCACCGAGACCAGTGCAGACCTGGCGCTGCTGCTGGCGATGGTGTCGAGCCTGCGCGATCGCCCGCTGCCGCAGGATCTGGTGATTTTTGGCGAAGTCGGGCTGGCCGGGGAGATTCGTCCGGTGCCGAGCGGCCAGGAGCGCATTTCCGAAGCGGCCAAGCACGGCTTTAAGCGCGCCATTGTGCCGGCAGGGAATGCGCCGAAGAAGGCGATTGACGGTATGAAGGTGTATAGCGCGAAGAAGCTGGCGGATGCGCTGGCGATTCTGGACGAGCTGTAAGGCGGGTTGTTGGGGGGAGGTTTGGCTTGTGCTCCACCTTTTCCCTCACCCTAACCCTCTCCCGCTTGCGGGAGAGGGGACCGATCGGAGAGGCGGAAAGTACGGCGTTGTTCTGCCATTTACCGCTCTGTTCAGGATTTTCCTCCTCGCCCGCTTACGGGAGAGGGAACCGATCGGAGCGGCGGGAAGTACGGCGTTGATCTGCCATTTATCGCTCTATCCAGGATTTTCCCCCTCTCCCGCGGGCGGGAGAGGGCCGGGGTGAGGGCCCGCGCGCACCATCCCTCTAATTCCATGCAGGAGGCACTACATGTCATCGTTTGACTATCTGAAAACCGCGATTCGCCAGCAGGGACATACATTGCAGCAGGTGGCTGATGCCAGCGGGATGACCAAAGGCTATCTGAGCCAGTTGCTGAATGCCAAAATCAAAAGCCCGAGCGCGCAGAAGCTGGAAGCGCTGCACCGTTTTCTCGGGCTGGAATTCCCGCGTCGCGACAAAACCGTGGGCGTGGTGTTCGGTAAGTTCTATCCGCTGCACACCGGCCACATCTACCTGATCCAGCGCGCCTGTAGCCAGGTCGATGAGCTGCACATCATCATGGGCCATGACGATCCGCGCGATCGCCAGCTGTTTGAGAACAGCGCCATGTCGCAGCAGCCTACCATCAGCGATCGTCTGCGCTGGCTGCTGCAGACCTTCAAGTACCAGAAAAACATCCGTATCCACTCGTTCAACGAAGAGGGCATCGAGCCCTATCCGCACGGCTGGGACGTGTGGAGCGCCGGTGTGAAAACCTTCCTCGCGGAGCAGGGCATTGAGCCCGACTGCGTTTATACCAGCGAAGAACCGGATGCGCCGATGTATCAGCAGCATCTGGGCATTCCGGCAATGGTGATCGATCCGCATCGATCGTTTATGAACATCAGCGGCAGCCAGATTCGTCAGGATCCGTTCCGCTACTGGGAATACATCCCGACTGAAGTGAAGCCGTTCTTCGTGCGCACCGTGGCGGTGCTCGGCGGTGAATCGAGCGGCAAATCGACGCTGGTCAACAAGCTGGCCAACATCTTTAACACCACCAGCGCGTGGGAGTATGGCCGCGATTACGTCTTCTCGCACCTCGGCGGCGACGAGATGGCGCTGCAATACTCCGACTACGACAAAATCGCGCTCGGCCAGGCGCAGTACATCGATTTTGCCGTCAAATACGCCAACAAGGTGGCGTTTATCGACACCGACTTCATCACTACCCAGGCGTTCTGCCTTAAGTATGAAAGGCGCGAGCACCCGTTCGTGCAGGCGCTGATTGATGAGTACCGCTTTGACCTGGTGATTCTGCTGGAAAATAATGTGCCGTGGGTGGCCGATGGCCTGCGTAGCCTCGGCAGTTCGATGGATCGCCGCGAGTTTCAGTCGATGCTGGTCACCATGCTGCGTGAAAATCACATTGAATATGTGCACGTCAAAGAGGATGACTACGACACACGCTTCCTGCGCTGCGTCGAGCTGGTGAAGCAGATGCTGGGCAGCTAGCACAGCACAACAAAAAAGGCGCCGCGGCGCCTTTTTGTTATCACAGCGATTACTTCGCCATGCGCTTGTACTTGATACGCTTCGGCTCCAGTGCTTCGGCGCCGAGGGTGCGTTTCTTGTACTCTTCGTACTCGGTAAAGTTACCTTCGAAGAACTCCACCTTACCTTCATCCTGATAGTCGATGATGTGGGTAGCGATACGGTCGAGGAACCAGCGGTCGTGCGAGATCACCATTGCGCAGCCCGGGAACTCCAGCAGGGCGTTTTCCAGTGCGCGCAGGGTTTCGATATCCAGGTCGTTGGTTGGTTCGTCGAGCAGCAGCAGGTTGCCGCCCACCTGCAGCAGTTTCGCCAGGTGCAGACGACCACGCTCACCGCCGGACAGTTCGCCGACGCGTTTGCCCTGATCGGTGCCCTTGAAGTTAAAGCGACCGACATAAGCACGGCTTGGCATTTCGGTGTTGCCGATGCGCATAATGTCCTGACCGCCAGAAACTTCTTCCCACACGGTTTTTGAATTATCCATCGCATCGCGGAACTGATCGACCGACGCCAGCTTCACGGTTTCGCCCAGCTCGATGCTGCCGGAATCCGGCTGCTCCTGGCCTGACATCATGCGGAACAGCGTCGATTTACCGGCGCCGTTAGGGCCGATGATGCCGACGATGGCGCCTTTCGGCAGCGAGAACGACAGATCGTCAATCAGCACGCGATCGCCATACGCTTTGCTCAGGTTCTTCACTTCCAGCACTTTGTCGCCGAGGCGCGCGCCAGGTGGAATGAACAGTTCGTTGGTCTCGTTACGTTTCTGATAATCGGTGTTGTTGAGCTCTTCAAAGCGCGCCAGACGGGCTTTGCCCTTAGACTGACGGCCTTTCGCGCCCTGGCGCACCCACTCCAGCTCTTTCTCGATCGATTTGCGACGCGCCGCTTCCTGAGAAGCCTCCTGCGCCAGACGCTGATCTTTCTGCTCCAGCCATGAAGAGTAGTTACCTTCCCATGGAATCCCTTCACCACGGTCCAGCTCCAGAATCCAGCCGGCAACGTTATCGAGGAAGTAACGGTCGTGGGTGATGGCTACCACGGTGCCTTCGAAGTCGTGCAGGAAACGCTCCAGCCACGCGACGGATTCGGCATCCAGGTGGTTGGTCGGTTCGTCGAGCAGCAGCATGTCTGGCTTTTCCAGCAGCAGACGGCACAGCGCGACGCGGCGGCGTTCACCACCGGACAGGTTCGCGATTTTGGCATCCCACTCCGGCAGACGCATGGCATCGGCAGCGCGGTTCAGCTGGGTTTCCAGGTTGTGTCCGTCGTGTGCCTGGATCACTTCTTCCAGACGGCCCTGCTCAGCGGCCAGCTTGTCGAAGTCGGCATCCGGATCGGCGTACAGCGCGTACACTTCGTCGAGACGCTTCAGCGCGCCAACCACTTCCGCGACGGCTTCTTCCACCGACTCACGCACGGTGTGTTCCGGGTTCAGCTGAGGTTCCTGCGGCAGATAGCCGACTTTGATGCCCGGCTGCGGGCGAGCTTCCCCTTCGATATCTTTATCAATGCCGGCCATGATGCGCAGCAGGGTCGATTTACCCGCGCCGTTCAGGCCGAGTACGCCAATTTTGGCGCCAGGGAAAAAGCTAAGGGAGATATTCTTCAGAATGTGACGCTTCGGCGGAACCACTTTGCCGACGCGATGCATGCTATAGACGAATTGAGCCACGTTGTGATGAGCCTCTTGGTCTGTAATGGGTGGAACGTCAGATGCTGAAGTTTAGCCGTTTTCACCCGGCAATCACAGCCGCATTGCGCGCAATCTTCCGCAGCGGCGGAATAATGCTAGCCGCAGTGCAGGGTGAGCCTGGCCGCCTGCAGCACGGCGAGCAGCGCGGGCGGAGGCGGGCTGTCGCTGACCAGCATATCAAACAGCGAGAAGTCGCCAATGCGCGCCGGCAGTACCTTGCCGTACTTGCTGCTGTCGCCGACCACGATTTTGGTCTGCGCCCGCTGCAGCGCCAGATGCTTGATGGGCAGTTCGTTAAGGTTATAACAGGTGGCACCCTGCGCGGCGTCCATGCCGGCGGCAGAAATAAAGGCTTTATTGGGGCAGAGCGCATCCAGCACTGTGACCTGCTCGAGCGGGGTAAACACGGCGTTATCGGCGTGGAATTCGCCACCGCACAGAATCACCCGACAGCGCGGCTTCTCTTTTAATGCCAGAAAGGTGTTGATCGCGCTGCAGATGGCGGTGAAGGGCAGATCGTTATCAATCGCTTCTATCACCAGCGGCAACGTGGTGCCGCAGTCGAAAAACACCGTGTCGTTGGCCTGTACCAGCGCGGCAGCCCGCTGTGCCAGCAGACGTTTCTTGCTGACGTTGAGGTTTTGCTGGTCGCTGACAAAATAGTGCGCCACGTTCTGCCGCGGGTCGCGCATCACATAGCCACCCAGCAGCACCACGCCCTGCGTCGCGCCGGTTAAATCGCGGCGGATGGTCATTTCTGACACGCCCAGCAGCTGCGCGGCCTGTTTTAAGTGCAGGGTGTCGCTGTGCTTCAGCGCCTGCGCCAGCTTATTGATTCGTTCGTCGCGGCGGGTTTCCATCAGTAACAGTTCGCTCAACCTTCGCTGCGGCCGGAATGGCCGGGTGGAGGGTAAACATAAGTTTTTTCTTGCAGATTAACAACCTGTCTTCTGCCTGCCCGCCCGCCTCGCGGCTAAATCGCCACCAGCCCGCGCACGCCCTCGCTCTCCATATTCGCACCCGCGCCACGCTGCACAATTTCGCCGCGCGACATCACCAGATAACTGTCGGCCAGTTCGGCGGCGAAATCATAAAACTGCTCAACCAGCAGAATCGCCATGTCACCGCGCTGCGCCAGCTGGCGAATCACCGCACCGATCTCTTTGATCACCGATGGCTGGATCCCTTCGGTCGGCTCATCGAGGATCAACAGCTGCGGCTGGCAGGCCAGCGCCCGGCCGATCGCCAGTTGCTGCTGCTGGCCGCCTGACAGATCGCCACCGCGCCGCGTTTTCATCTCGCGCAGCACCGGAAACAGCTGGTAGATCTCTTCCGGTACCCGGCTGGCCTGGGCGCCGGAGAAGCGCGCCAGCCCCATCAGCAGGTTCTCTTCCACCGTCAGACGCGGAAAAATTTCGCGCCCCTGTGGCACATAAGCGATACCGGCCTGCACGCGCTGGTGTGGCTTGCGCGTGTTAATCAGCTGGTTCTGCCAGCGAACCTCGCCGGATTTGACCGGAATCAGCCCCATCAGACACTTCAGCAGCGTGGTTTTGCCCACGCCGTTGCGCCCCAGCAGGCAGGTGATCTCGCCCGGGCGAGCCTCAAACGACAGACCGCGCAGGATATGGCTGCCGCCGTAAAATTGATGCAGTTCTGCTACCTGTAACATCTCAGCGCCCCAGATATACGTCGATAACCCGATCGTCCGCCTGTACCTCGCGCAGCGATCCCTCAGCCAGCACCTGGCCCTGATGCAGCACCGTCACGTGGTCGGCAATGGTTTCCACAAAGCCCATGTCGTGTTCCACCACCATCAGCGAGTGCTTGCCCGCCAGGCTGCGGAACAGCTCGGCGGTGTAGTCGGTTTCGGCATCGGTCATGCCGGCTGCCGGTTCGTCCAGCAGCAGCAGGTGCGGCTCCTGCACCAGCAGCATGCCGATTTCGAGAAACTGCTTCTGCCCGTGCGACAGCAGACCCGCCTGCCGCTGGCGTTCGCCGCCGAGCCGCAGCAGTTTCAGTACCTCGTCGATGCGATCGCGCTGCTCACCGCTAAGCCGGGCGCGCAGGCTGGCCCACACCGATTTATCGTTTTTCAGCGCGATCTCGAGGTTTTCAAACACCGTCAGCGCTTCAAACACCGTGGGTTTCTGAAACTTGCGGCCAATGCCGGCACGGGCGATTTCGACCGGCGACAGCTGGCGCAGATCGGTATCCTGGTCGTAGATTACCTGGCCGCTGTCCGGCCGGGTTTTGCCGGTGATCACGTCCATCAGCGTGGTTTTTCCCGCGCCGTTCGGGCCGATCACGCAGCGCAACTCGCCGACGCCAATCTGCAATGACAGATCGGTCAGCGCGCGGAAGCCGTCAAACGAGACGTTGATGTTCTCCAGCAGCAGCACCGGATCGGTTTGCTGACGATGGCGATCCGCCGGGTGCGGTTGGGTAAACAGTTGCTCAGTCATGGCGCCTCCGGCGCAGCAGGCCAATCACACCACGCGGCAGGAACAGCGTGACCAGGATGAACATCAGGCCCAGGAAAAACAGCCAGTATTCCGGGAAGGCGACGGTGAACCAGCTTTTGGCACCGTTGACGATGGCCGCACCCAGCAGCGGACCAATCAGCGTGCCGCGTCCACCGAGTGCCACCCAAATCGCCGCTTCAATCGAGTTGGTCGGCGACATTTCGCTCGGGTTGATGATGCCGACCTGCGGCACGTACAGCGCACCGGCCAGCCCGCACAGCACGGCGGAGAGCGTCCAGACGAACAGCTTGAAGCCTTTTGGATCGTAACCGACGAACATCAGACGGTTTTCCGCATCGCGCACCGCCGTCAGCACACGGCCAAACTTACTGCGCGCCAGGGCAAAGCCCAGCGCCAGGCTGAACAGCAGCAATAGCACGGTCGCGATAAACAGTGCGATACGCGTGCCGGTGGCGGTGACGCTGAAGCCGAGCAGGGTGGTGAAACCGGTGAAGCCGTTGTTGCCGCCGAAGCCGGTTTCGTTGCGGAAAAACAGCAGCATGCCGGCGTACGTCAGCGCCTGCGTCATGATGGAAAAATAGACACCTTTGATTCTGGAGCGGAAGGCGAAGAAGCCAAACAGCAGTGCCAGCAGGCCTGGCACCAGCACAATCAGGCACAGCGCCCAGAGAAAGTGCTGGCTGCCGGCCCAGAACCACGGCAGCTCATTCCACGACAGAAACGACATAAACGCCGGCAAACCGCTGCCTGCAGCCTGGCGCATCAGGTACATGCCCATGGCATAGCCGCCGAGGGCAAAAAACAGCCCGTGGCCGAGCGACAGTAGCCCGGCGTAGCCCCACACCAGATCCAGCGCCACCGCGACAATCGCATAGCAGAGGATTTTGCCCACCAGCGTCAGCGTATAGGTGGAGATCGCCAGCGGATGGCTGGCGGGCAGCAGGGCGCAGAACGGCAGCACCAGCAGCAGCGCGGTCACGATGACGCCGAGAATCAGGCTGAGGCGCGGCGCTTTGCGCACCGCGCGTAAGGTCAGTGGCTGGCTCATCAGTCAATCACCCTCCCTTTAACGGCAAACAGGCCCTGTGGACGTTTCTGGATGAACAGCACAATCAGCACGAGGATCAGGATTTTGCCGAGCACCGCGCCAATCTGCGGCTCCAGCACTTTGTTAAGGATGCCGAGACCAAAAGCCGCCACCACGGTGCCGGCCAGCTGACCGACACCACCGAGCACCACCACGAGGAATGAGTCGATGATGTAGCCCTGACCCAGTTCCGGTCCGACGTTGCCCAGCTGCGACAGCGCGACGCCGCCGAGTCCGGCAATGCCGGAACCGAGGCCAAACGCCAGCATATCGATGCGCCCGGTCGGCACGCCGCAGCAGTCCGCCATGGCGCGGTTCTGCGTGACCGCGCGCACATTCAGCCCCAGCCGGGTTTTATTCAGCAGCAGCCAGGTGAGCGCCAGCACCGCGATGACAAACAGGATTACCGCGATGCGGTTATACGGCAGCACCAGATTCGGCAGCAGCTGCCAGCCGCCGGACAGCCAGCCCGGGTTGGCCACTTCGAGGTTCTGCGCGCCAAACAGCATGCGCACCAGCTGGATCAGCATCAGGCTGATGCCCCAGGTGGCGAGCAGCGTCTCCAGCGGACGACCGTATAAGTGGCGGATGATGGTGCGTTCCAGCAGCATGCCCATCACGGCGGTAACGGCGAAGGCCACCGGCAGCGCCAGCAGCGGGTACCACGCCAGCCACTGCGGCGCAAACTGCTGGAACAGATTCTGCACCAGCCAGGTGGCGTAGGCGCCGAGCATCAGCATCTCGCCGTGCGCCATGTTGATTACGCCCAGCAGGCCGTAGGTGATCGCCAGGCCGAGCGCGGCCAGCAGCAGAATGGAGCCGAGCGACAGGCCGGTAAACGCCTGCCCGAGCCAGTCGCCCCACATCAGACGCTGCCTGATGTGCTGCAGGCTGGCGGCCGCAGCGGCGCGCACCTGCGCATCGGGTTCGTTGCTGGCCTGGGTTAAACGCGTCAGGCTGGCCTGCATCGCCGGATCGCCCGATTCTCCGAGCAGCGTGACCGCTTTCAGGCGCAGCGCGGCGTCCGGGCTGGCGAGCTGCAGATTCGCGGCGGCCATCGCCAGCACCGCGTGCACCTTGCTGTCCTGTTCGGCGGCGAGGCGCTGTTCAATCAGCGGCAGCTGGTCAGGTGCGGCATCGTTTTGTAACTGTTGCGCTGCGCGCAGGCGAATCGCCGCATCGTCACTCACCAGCTGGTGGGCGGCGAGGGCGCTGGCAATCAGCACGCGCAGCCGGTTGTTCATGAAGAGTTTTTTGGTTTCGCCGTCCGGCTGCCGGGCGCTGTCGAGCGGCAGAAGCTGGTCAGCCTGTTTGCTGAACGGCTGTTTGTTCTGGTCGATAACCACGCTTTCATTGCGCAGCGCCTGCAGCAGCGGCAAGCGGCTGGCTTGCGGCGCCGCAGCCCACTGCTGCAGCAATGTCGCCTGCTGCGTGCGGCTGGCGGCGGCGAAGTCAGCGCCATCACCGGCCTGCGCCAGCCACGGCAGCAGTAACAGCAGGCAGCTGAGAATACGGCGGAGTGTCATGGTGATCATCCTGTTATGGTTACGTTGGGTGCGGTGTGGTCCTCACCGGGGTTAGGGTGTTGTCTGGCCCTCACCCTAACCCTCTCCCGCAAGCGGGAGAGGGAACCGATCGAGCGAATGAAGAGCGCCTCACTCACATGCAGCAGCGCCTCCCTCTCCCCCTGGGAGAGGGCCGGGGTGAGGGCCAGCGGGCGAGGGACCATCAGCCTCCCCTTACTGCGCCGACTTCACCGGATAGTCCGGCTTCTTATCATTCCCGGCGATGTACGGGCTCCACGGCTGGGCGCGTACCGGCTGTTCGGTCTGCCACACCACGTTGAACTGGCCGTTCTCCTCCACTTCACCAATCATCACCGGCTTGTGCAGATGGTGGTTGGTTTTGTCCATGGTCAGCGTGAAGCCGTCCGGTGCTTTGAACGTCTGTCCGGCCATTGCGGCGCGCACTTTGTCCACATCGGTGGTGCCGGCTTTCTCGACCGCCTGCGCCCACATATGCAGGCCGACGTAGGTGGCTTCCATCGGATCGTTGGTCACCACGGTGCTGGCGTTCGGCAGGTTGTGCGCTTTGGCGTAAGCACGGTAGTCGGCCACGAACTTCGCGTTAGTCGGGTTATCCACCGACTCAAAGTAGTTCCACGCCGCCAGCTGACCGACCAGTGGTTTGGTGTCGATACCGCGCAGCTCTTCTTCCCCCACCGAGAAAGCGATCACCGGAATGTCGGTTGCTTTAATGCCCTGGTTCGCCAGCTCTTTGTAGAACGGTACGTTGGAATCACCGTTGATGGTGGAGATCACCGCGGTTTTGCCGCCGGCGGAGAATTTTTTGATATTGGACACGATGGTCTGGTAATCGCTGTAACCAAACGGCGTGTACACCTCTTCGATATCCTTATCCTGTACGCCTTTGCTATGCAGGAAGGCACGCAGAATCTTGTTAGTGGTGCGCGGATAGACGTAGTCGGTGCCAAGCAGGAAGAAGCGTTTGGCGCTGCCGCCATCTTCGCTCATCAGATATTGCACCGCCGGGATCGCCTGCTGGTTCGGCGCGGCGCCGGTGTAGAACACGTTCGGCGACATCTCTTCGCCTTCGTACTGCACCGGATAGAACAGCAGGCCGTTGAGCTCTTCAAACACCGGCAGCACCGATTTGCGCGAGACCGACGTCCAGCAGCCAAACACCACCGCCACTTTGTCCTGAGTCAGCAGCTGGCGCGCTTTTTCGGCGAACAGCGGCCAGTTAGAGGCCGGATCGACCACCACCGGTTCCAGCTTCTTGCCCAGCACACCGCCTTTGGCGTTGATCTCATCGATGGTCATCAGCGCCACATCTTTCAGCGGCGTTTCGGAAATCGCCATGGTGCCGGACAGCGAATGCATAATGCCGACTTTGATGGTGTCTGCCGCCTGTGCGGTAAAGGCGAAGCCCATGCTGGCAACGGTAGCGGAGAGCGCGAAAGCTTTAAGCAACGAACGTCGTTTCATCATTTAAACCCCTAACTGTGTTATCTGTTGTTATTCAATGGGTTGAAGCCGAGCCTGCTGTAACATATGCAACGTAATCTTCCTGACCTCGGCCTTACTGACGGCAATGTGGTCGGTTAAAATGCGCTGTGCCTCCTCGGTGTGTTGCTGAAAAATCGCCCGTAAGATCTGAGCGTGCTCGCGGTACGTGGCATCGACCCGGTCATCCCGCGTGAAGTCGAGACGGCGAATGATGCGGATTTTTTCTGTCAGCTCGGCGTGGATGCGCGCCATCTCCTGATTGCCCGCCGCCGCCACCAGCGCCATGTGAAACGCTTCGTCGTGCGCTGATACCGCTTTGCCATCTTCCAGCCGGGCATCGTCGATCCAGAAGGTTTTCAGCGCGGTCAGGGTTTCCGCGCAGGCCAGCGGCGGCAGCGCGCACAGGCGGCGCACCGCTTCGCGTTCCAGCACGGTGCGGAAGTCGTACAGCTCCTCGAAGTAGGCGAAATCGAACGGCCGCACCTGCCAGCCGCTGCGAAACCACACCTCGACGTAGCCTTCGCGCTCCAGCCAGAACAGTGCCTGACGGACCGGCGTGCGGCTCACCGCCAGCCGCTCGGCGATTTCGTTTTCGCTGAAGCGGTCGCCCGGCATCAGACGGAATTCAAAAATGTCCTGCTTCAGCGCCTGATAAACCTTTTCGGCCAGCGCTTCGGGACGGCCTTTGCTGCGGGGCGCGCTACTGTTCATACCTGCTCCTTAAGCCAGCCACAGCAGGGTGTCGCCCGGACTTACCGGACGGCCCGCCTGGCAGACAATGCGTTTCACCGTGCCGGCCTGCGGCGCGACAATCGCCAGCTCCATCTTCATCGCTTCCACGATGATTAGCGTCTGGCCGGCCTGCACCGTATCGCCCGGCGCAACCAGCACTTTCCAGATGTTGCCGTTCATGTCTGCACACACCGCCAGCGCATCGTCCTCTGCGTCGGTGACCACCAGCGTCTCTTCACTGGTGAGCGGCGCTTCCTGCTCTTCCTGCGCCCACAGCGTGACTTCCTGCTCAAACGCCGCGGCCTGACGTTCACGGAAAGCACTGATTTCCGGCGCGTTGTCGGTGAGGAATTGCTGATGGGCCGCGAAATCAAACTCGCTGTGTTCGATGCGGATGCGGGCACGACCGGCGCGGAAATCGTCGCGCAGCTGCGTCAGTTCCGCTTCGCTCACCGGATAGAAACGCACCTGATCGAAGAAGCGCAGCAGCCAGGGTTCGCCGGCGGCAAACTGATCGTTTTGCAGGAACTTATTCCAGATAGGCAGCGTGCGCCCCACCAGCTGATAGCCGCCCGGTGAATCCATGCCGTAGATGCACATGTACATGCCGCCAATGCCCACCGTGCCTTCGGCGG
Source organism: Pantoea sp. B270 (assembly GCF_018726825.1). Classification (NCBI taxonomy): domain Bacteria; kingdom Pseudomonadati; phylum Pseudomonadota; class Gammaproteobacteria; order Enterobacterales; family Erwiniaceae; genus Pantoea; species Pantoea sp. B270. Next base: position 287,538 of record NZ_JAHCSX010000003.1, on the reverse strand, counting down.
TAAAGGTGCGCGCCGGGCTGTATTTGGAACTCAGCAGGCGATGGCGTGGATCGATCGGCACCGCGCACGGCGCGCCGAGATAGACATCGCCGAGACCGAGAATCAGATAGCTGGCGGCAAACAGGGTGTCGCGCACCGCTTCGCGGCTCGCCAGCCCATTGATGCGCTGAATGAAGTCAACGTTGTTCGGCAACCACGGCGCGCTGGCGCGAACCGTCTCCTGGTAACGCTCCACCGCGCCGAGCGTGGCGCTGTCTTCAAACGCCATCGGCAGCCAGACGATGCGCGACGGCACTTTCAGCGCGCTGACGTCGCCCAGCCCGGCTTCCAGCTCCAGCAGCAGCGTCATCAACTGCTGCTGACCGATCACCAGGCTGTCATAGCGCACCTGCAGCGAGCGCACGCCGGGCGACAGCTCTTCAATGCCGGGCTCTGCACGCTGGCGCAGCGCCTGCATCAGCAGGTGTACGCGCAGGCGCAGCGCCAGATCCAGCACGTTATCGCCGTACTCAATCAGCACATATTTGTCGCCCGCCTGGCGGTAGACCGCCGCAGGCGTGGTGGCGGTCGCCGGCAGCGCCGCTAACAGGGTGGCAGAACCGATGTCGCTCGCCGCCAGCGACGGCACCGCGAAGGCCGGTGCGTGCTGGCTGCGCAGCGTGGTTACGCTGTGCGCCTGAGCTTTCTCCAGCGCGACCGCTTCGTCGGCGCTGATCGGGTGGAAGCGGATGCGATCGCCCGGTTTGACCTGGCCGACTTTCCACAGCTCGGCTTTGGCGATGGTGACCGGGCAGACGAAGCCACCAAGGCTTGGGCCGTCGTGCGTCAGGATCACCGGGAAGTCACCGGTAAAGTTCACCGCGCCGATGGCGTATTCGCAGTCGTGTACGTTAGACGGATGCAGCCCGGCTTCACCGCCATTGGCGCGCGTCCAGCTGGGTTTAGGCCCGACCAGACGGACGCCCAGCCGGTTGGAGTTGTAATGCACCTGCCAGTCGCTGGCAAAGAACTCATCGATGGCGGCCTGGGTGAAGAAATCCGGTGCGCCGTGCGGGCCGTACAGCACGCCAATGCGCCATTCGCTGCCGTAGTGCGGCACCAGCGCGCGATCCAGCGCTTCAGGTTCGCTGACCGGGGCTGGCGTGGTGCAGGCGGCGAGCGCTGGCTGGGAGATCGGCAGCATGTCGGCGACGCGCAGCGTGCGTCCGGCGTGGCCGCCAAACTGGCCCAGCGAGAAGGTGGCGCGGCTGCCGAGATACTCCGGCACGTCGAAACCATTACGCACCGCTAAATAGGTGCGGCAGCCGCTCTGCGCGCGGCCCAGCGTCAGGGTTTGTCCGGCTTTCACCGCCACCGGCTGCCAGTAGTTGACCGCGCTGCCGTCGAGATCGGCCGGACAGTCGGCACCGGTCAGCGCGATCAGCGCATCGCTGTGGAAGCGCAGCGTCGGGCCCTGCAGGGTGAACTCCAGCCCGGCGGCGCTGGCGTGGTTGCCGACGATACGGTTGGCCAGGCGGAAGGCGAAGTCATCCATCGGGCCGGACGGCGGCACGCCGATGTCCCAGTAGCCCAGGCGGCCGGGAAAGTCCTGAATGCTGCTGAAGGTGCCGGGCTGCAGCACTTCGATGACGCTGGCCGCCGGCGTAAAGCCGTCAAGGAAGCGCGTCCAGACGTTACCGCTGCGGAAGGCGTCGGTCGCCACGATCTGACGCAGATAATCGAGATTGGTGGCGATGCCGTGCAGTTGGGTGGCGTTAAGCGCCTGCTGCAGCTTCGCCAGCGCGGCGTCGCGCGTTTCGCCATGCACGATCAGTTTGGCTACCATCGGATCGTAAAACGCCGTCACTTCGCTGCCGGTCTCGATCCAGCCGTCGACGCGCACCCCCGGCGGGAAGCTGACGTGGGTTAACACGCCCGGGCTCGGCTGGAAGTTTTTCAGCGGATCTTCGGCGTACAGCCGCACCTCAATCGATGCGCCGTGCGGTGCCTGCTGCAGACGATCCCAGTCGATGGCATCGTCCGCCGCCACCTGCAGCATGCACTCCACCAGGTCAAGGCCGGTGACGCACTCGGTCACCGGATGCTCCACCTGCAGGCGGGTGTTCACTTCAAGGAAATAAAACGCGTCCTGCGCGGCGTCATAGATGTACTCCACGGTGCCGGCGCTGCGGTAATTAACCAGCTCGCCAAGCCGCACCGCTGAAGCCAGCAGCGCTTCACGCGTGGCCTGCGGCAGATTAGGGGCCGGCGTCTCCTCCACAACTTTCTGATTGCGGCGCTGCAGCGAGCAGTCGCGTTCGCCCAGCGCAATCACCTTGCCCTTGCCGTCGCCAAAAATCTGTACTTCCACGTGGCGCGCGCGGTCGATGCAGCGTTCAAGAAACACGCCGGCATCGCTGAAAAACTGCTCGCCCAGACGGCGCACGCTCTCCCACGCGTTCTCCAGGGCCGTGGCGTCGGCGCAGCGGGTCAGACCGATGCCGCCGCCGCCGGCGGTGCTTTTCAGCATCACCGGATAGCCGATATCTTCCGCCGCGCTGAGTGCGTCCTGCAGCGAGCTGAGCAGCGGCGTGCCCGGCGTCATCGGCACGCCGGCGCTGGCCGCCAGCTCACGGGCGCGATGCTTGAGACCAAATTCGCCGATCTGCTGCGCGGTCGGGCCGACAAACGCGATGCCGGCCTCTTCACAGGCGGCGGCGAACGGCAGGCTCTCGGAGAGAAAACCGTAGCCGGGCCAGATGGCCTGCGCGCCGGCTTGCTGCGCGGCGGCCAGAATTTTGTCGATGCGCAGATAGCTGTCGCTGGCTTTGTCACCGCCGAGGGCGATGGCCACATCGGCTTCGGTAACGTGACGCGCGTTGCGGTCGGCATCCGAATAGACCGCCACGCTGGTAACGCCGAGGCGCTTCAGGGTGCGGATGGCGCGGCAGGCGATTTCGCCACGGTTAGCAATCAGAACGGTGCTGAACATGATTAGTGATTCCCCTGTGACGTCAGCCAGTTGCGCCAGCCGCCGAATTCAGTGATTTCCAGCGCCTGGGTCAGCGCTGCCGGTTCGCAGATAAAGCCTTTCACGATGCGTCCATCCGCCAGCGTCAGCGAACCGATGCCGAGCGGCGCCGGGATTTCCGCGACGAATTCGCCAAAGCGCGCCAGCGGGATGTCCCACAGTTCGACGGTGATGGCGGCACCGCTGTCGCCGCGTAGCAGGCCGGGCTTTTTGATCGGGCCATCAAGCAGGGCGAACAGGCGATAGTGGCTGGCGGTTTGCGTCTCTTCGACCCACACCGCCTGACGCGTGGTGAGCTGGAAATTCAGCGGCATGCCGGTGAGATGGGCACCGACCACCGCCACGCGCACGTGGTCAGGTGACGGCGGCAGCGCGGCGGGCTGCGGCGGCAGCGCTTTGCCGGTGGCCCCGAGCGGCAGCGCCAGCTGCTGCTGCCAGCGCAGGCCAAACGTCGCCAGCGCGCGGTCGTGCCACGCCGGGGCGATCAGTGTGATGCCTGCAGGCAGCCCATCGGCGCGGAACGGGCCAGGCAGCGCCAGCGCGCTGAGGTCGGCCAGGTTCGTGAAGTTGGTATAGGTGCCGAACTGCGAGTTGTAGTGCACCGGCTCCTGCTGCATCTCTTCCAGCGTATGGATGGTGGGCGAGGTCGGCACCACCAGTGCATCGAACCGGGCCAGTGTCTGCTGGATCTGGCGCGTCAGTTCGGCACGCAGGTATTCGGCCTGATACGCCTCGACGGCGCTGTACTGGCGGCCGCTGCTGACGATGCCGTACACCACCGGATCCATCTCTTCCGGGCGGTCGAGCATCTCGCCGACCGCCACGGTGCGCTCGGCCACCCACGGGCCGTAATAGAGCTGCTCTGCCAGCTGATGGAAAGGGGCGAAGTCGATAGGGTGCAGCGTCGCACCGCTCGCCGTGAGCTGCTCCAGCGCGCTGAGCCACGCCGCTTCCGCCTGCTGATCGCCGTAAAACTGCGGTGCGGCAGGGATCGCCAGCGAGGGTTGCGGCTGGAAACTGGCCGGTGCGCTGCGTGGCGACTGGCGCGCGTAGGCGTCACCGGCGTCGTAGCCGCCCGCGATGCTGGCGACGCTAAAGGCATCGGCAACCGTCAGGGCAAACACCGAGATGGTGTCATTGAGGCGGCAGGCCGGTACCACACCGCTGGCCGAGAACCAGCCTTTGGTCGGCTTCAGCCCGACGATATTGTTAAAACCTGCCGGCACGCGGCCGGAGCCGGCGGTATCGGTGCCGAGCGAGAAGCCGACCAGGCCGCGCGCCAGCACGGACGCGGAGCCGGAGCTGGAGCCGCCGCTGACGTAGGCCGGATTAAAGGTGTTGCTCACCGCGCCATACGGCGAGCGGGTGCCAACCAGACCGGTCGCGTACTGGTCGAGGTTGGTTTTACCGATGACGATAGCGCCTGCCGCTTTCAGCCTGGCCACCACGAAGGCATCGGCTGCGGCCTGATACGTCAGCGCCGGGCAGGCGGCAGTGGTCGGCCAGCCTGCCACGTCGATGTTGTCTTTGACGGCAAACGGCACGCCAAACAGCGGCAGCGCGGCCGGATTGCGCTGATACGCCGCCAGCAGCGGTTCAACCTGCGCCAGCAACTGGGCCGGCGAAGCGAGGTACAGCCAGGCATTATCCTGGTTATCGAGTGCGTCGAGATGTGCGGCCAGCAGTGCAGGGATCTGCTGTGCATCCTGCTGTGCGCAACGTTGCCAATCCTGAAGCGTAAAACCGAAGGTCGATGCCATGAGTGAATTCCAGCTGGTATACAAGATGGAATTCAACAGAGCAAAGCACGTGCCAGAGTTGTAACTGAATGAAAAAACGTAGCTATTTGATGGGTAATAAGTTTCTCTGATGATTATTTGCACAATTGCGGCGCAGGCGCTGAACAATCACGGTGCGCCTGGGTAAATTTTGTGAAGAACGTGGCAAGAGCCGGTTGGCCTGGTTAGCATGAAGGGAGTCCGGCATAAGCTGGAGCGCAGCAATGAGGAGAGCGGAGTGGAGAAGTGGCGTAACTGGATGATAGGGATCTGTCTGGTCAGCACGGCCGGCAGCGTGTGGGCCGATTCGCTGGATCAGCAACGACAGCGCTATGCGCAAATCAAACAGGCCTGGGACAACAAACAGATGGACCAGGTTGAGCAGCTGATGCCAACGCTGCAGGATTATCCGCTCTATCCGTACCTGCAGTACCGCCTGCTGGCGCAGGATCTCGATCAGGAGACCGGGCTGGCGGTGAAAAACTTTATTCAGCAATATCCGACGCTGCCGCCGGCGCGCTCGCTGCAGACGCGCTTTGTTAACGTGCTGGCGCACCGCCAGGACTGGCCGGGCGTGCTCAGCTTCAGCCCGGATGAGCCGAAGCCGGTGCAGGCGCGCTGTAACTGGTACTACGCCAAATGGGCGACTGGTCAGCAGCAGGCGGCGTTTGACGGGGCCAAAGCCATCTGGCTGCGCGGGACCGCGTTACCGAACGACTGCGACAAGCTGTTCTCGGTGTGGCAGGCGTCAGGGCAGCTGTCGCCGATCACCATCCTCGAACGCATCCGCCTGGCGATGAAAGCCGGCAACGACAGCCTGGTTAATTACCTGGCGAAAATGCTGCCGGCGGATTATCAAACCACCGCCAGCGCGCTGATTGCGCTGCAGCAAAATCCCCAGACCGTCACCACCTTTGCCAGCACCCTCGGCCCGACCGATTTTACCCGCATGGCCACCAGCTACGCCTTTGCCCGCGTGGCGCGTCAGGATATGGACAATGCGCGCATGATGATCCCGCAGCTGGTTCAGGCGCAGAAGATGAGCCCGGCGGAAGAGCAGGATCTGAAAGAGACGGTGGTGTGGCGCATGATGGGTGCCGATCTCACCTCGGAGCAGGCGCGCTGGCGCGATGCGGTGGTGATGAACAGCGAATCCACCGCGCTGATTGAGCGGCGCGTGCGGCTGGCGCTGAGTGAAAACGACCGTCGCGGTCTGAACACCTGGATTGCCCGGCTGCCGGTGGAAGCCAAAGAGAAAGATGAGTGGCAGTACTGGCAGGCCGATTTACTGATGGCGCAGGGGCGCAAAGAGGAAGCGGAAGAGATTCTGCGTAAGCTGATGCAGCAGCGCGGCTTCTATCCGATGGTGGCGGCACAGCGGCTGGGCGTCGAGTATCCGCTGCAGGTGGATCAGGCACCGGCGGCGGACAATAGCGTGGTGCAGGGGCCGGAAATGGCGCGCGTGCGCGAGCTGATGTACTGGGGGCTGGATAACCTGGCGCGCAGCGAGTGGGCCAACCTGATCAGCAGCAAAACCCGTACCCAGCAGCAGATGCTGGCGCGCTACGCCAACGAGCAGGACTGGTGGGATCTTAGCGTGCAGGCCACCATCACCGCGAAAATGTGGGACAGCCTGAAAGAGCGTTTCCCGCTGGCGTGGCGCAATCTGTATCAGCAATACACCAGTGATAAAGGCATCACGCCAAGCTACGCCATGGCGATTTCCCGCCAGGAGAGCGCGTGGAACCCGAAAGCGCGCTCACCAGTTGGCGCCAGTGGCCTGATGCAGGTGATGCCGGGCACCGCCAGCCATACCGTGAAGATGTATAACATTCCGGGTTACGTTAACAGCAGCCAGCTGCTCGATCCGCAGACCAATATTCAGATTGGTACGCAGTATCTGGAGTATGTCTATCAGCAGTTTGGTCAGAACCGCATCTTCTCTTCTGCCGCCTATAATGCCGGCCCGGGGCGGGTGCGCAGCTGGCTGAATACCAGCGGCGGCAAACTGGATGCGGTGGCGTTTATCGAAACCATTCCCTTCTCGGAAACCCGTGGCTACGTGAAAAACGTGCTGGCCTACGATGCCTATTACCGCTACTTCATGGGTAAGCCGGATAAGATTCTCGCCGACGGCGAGTGGAATCGCCGTTACTGACTGTGTTATGCTTCCGTACTCGTTAATGAGTACGGAAGCCTTCATGAGCCAACCCCTTTCCCCACAGCCGGTTGAAGACAACTGGCTGCGTTTCATCGACCTGATGCACAACGCGTTTTCCGATGACGTAGCGCTGCCACTGCTGCAGCTGATGATGACGCCGGACGAGCGCGAAGCCTTGGGCACGCGCCTGCGCATTATCGAAGCGTTGATCAACGGTGATATCAGTCAGCGCGAGCTGAAAAACGAATTGGGCGTCGGGATTGCCACCATCACCCGTGGATCCAATAGCCTGAAAGAGGCGCCGCCCGAGCTGAAACGCTGGCTGGAAGCGCGCCTCGGGCGCAGCTGATCACTGCTGATACAGCGGGTGAGTGAACGGACAGAGCGCCAGAATCAGGGCCTGATGATAGACGCTGGAGCGGCTCAGCAGGCCGTGGGTGAAGGCGCCAATCGCACCGCCCTTGTGTTTGATATTCTCCACGCCGGTTAAGCGCGCCATTTCGTCACCGAGCTCATGCCCGGCAGCCAGACCGGCCATCACCACCGGTGGCAGCGTAAAGCTGGCAGAGCGGGATTCGCCGCGCTGCTGCGCATTCTCCACCACCATCCAGGCAAAGGCGCAGTCGCCTTCGATGCCGGCTTCAATCGCCACCCAGTAATCCGCCTGTGGCCGCACATGGCGCGCGTTCGCCACGCGCTGGCGTGCGCCAGTTCGCGTTTCGGCATCGCTTAAGGGCTGCGCGGCGACGCCGCTCTCGACCTCGACCCCTTCAATATGGCAGGATCCTTCGCCGAAAACGTCGTTGAACGCCTGAGCAATTGCGCGGATTTTTGCCGGATTGATGGTGGCTGCGACAACATGGTACATAATTACCTGAACCCTCAAGACAAATTTGTCGCAGTATAACGGAAATTAAGCATGTTACAGGTCTATCTTGTTCGTCACGGTGAAACGGTTTGGAATGCGGCCCGACGCATTCAGGGGCAGTCCGACAGTCCGCTGACGGATAAAGGTGAGCAGCAGGCGCATCAGGTGGGCGAGCGCGTGAAATCGCTGGGCATTACTCACGTGATTGCCAGCGATTTAGGACGTACCCGGCGCACCGCGGAGATTATCGCTGATGCCTGCGGTTGTAAGGTGACGCTCGATGCCCGCCTGCGCGAGCTCAATATGGGCTGTCTGGAGCAGCGTCCGCTCGACGGCCTGACGGCGGAAGAGGAGAGCTGGCGTAAAGCGCTGGTGGATGGCACCGAAGGCGGCCGGATTCCGGGCGGCGAGTCGATGGAGGAGATGGCGACGCGCATGCATGCCGCGCTCAATGCCTGTCTCGATCTGCCGGCGGGTAGCCGCCCGCTGCTGGTGAGCCACGGCATGGCGCTGGGCGTGCTGGTGAGTACTATTCTCGGGCTGCCGGCCCATGCGGAGCGCCGTTTGCGTCTGCGTAACTGCTCGATTTCGCGCGTCGATCATCAGCAAAGCGCCTGGCTCGCCGCCGGCTGGGTGGTGGAGACGGCAGGCGATGTGTCGCATCTGGATGCCCCGGCGCTGGATGAGCTGCAGCGTTAAGCGCGGTAGCGCATGGCGCAGAATGACCGCGTATCGGTGCGTATCAATGTTCGCGTATCGGTGCGCATGAATGCGCACCCTACGAGGGCATGGGCAATGCGCATCGGCGACAAACGGTAGGGGTTGTTGCTGCGGTTGAATCGGTGCGCATGAATGCGCACCCTACGGGGTGCACGGGCAATGCGCATCGGCGACAAACGGTGGGGGTTGTTGCTGCGGTTGAATCGGTGCGTATAAATGATCGCATATCGGTGCGCATGAATGCGCACCCTACGGGAGCACGGTCAGTAGGCATCGGCGACAAACGGTGATGCTTCTGTAGGGTCGCCATTCATGGCGACCATCGACAACGCCCGTTACTGCTGCGGACGAATCGGAATCAGATATTCGCAGCGAATCTCCATAGGCGGCTCGCTGCGCTTCTTGCCACCGTGCGTATAGAAACGCTCAATATCCTGGCCCTGACGGCGCACCAGGCCGAGGGTCGGCATACAGGTGCCGTACAGCAGCAGAATAAACTCCTGCAGCGCAGTGCGCGGTCCCTGATAGCTGAACTGCACATAATCCCCGGCTTCCAGAATCACGCTCTGGTTTGACTGCATGCTCAGCGCCTGCTGGTCGGCCGGCACCGCCGTGGTGTACAGAATCTCCTGCTCATCATCCTTCTCATGGCTGGCGCGTACCTGATGCAGGCCATACAGCACCGGCGGCACGGTATCGGTCTCCAGCAGGAACTGCTTCCAGAAGTGGATGCGCATTTCGTCTCGGTAGCTGGAGATCTGCTCCAGCGTACAGGTATAGCTTTGCGTTTGCCCCACCAGCACCGTTTCCGGCAGCGTGACGAACTGCGCTTGCGGCATCGGGTAATCATCGAGGCGAATCGGCGGGTGAATGCCGTACGAATTCCACTCCGACGAGCGGCGATACCACGCAGGTGTCTGATTGAACTGCTTTTTAAACGCGCGGGTAAAGGTTTGCTGCGAATCGAAGCGATACTGCAGCGCAATGTCGAGGATCGGTCGGCTGGTGAGACGCAGCGCGACGGCGGCCTTGGACAGCCGGCGGGCGCGGATATACGCGCCGATGGCGTGGCCAGTAACTTCCTTGAACATTCGCTGCAGGTGCCACTTGGAATAGCCCGCTTTTAGCGCAACGTTATCGAGCGAAAGGGGTTGATCCAAATGGCTTTCCAGCCAGACAAGCAAATCGCGAATGATACCGGCTTGGTCCATAAAACATCCTCATAACTCTCTGGTGGCGCAACGATGAAGTCACCGAATAGTAGCACGAATTGCACAACGGCGCGGGGGTGGTTTGCCAGTTAACTGTGCTACATCAATGCGGGTTGAAACCCGTTAGGTTTGGTTCTCGGTTCGATTAACAGTACATTACATTCACATCTATTCCGTTTGCAATGGTAACTCAATGACAATAGCTCGCAATCTTATAGTCACGCTGGCAACATTTATGTTGAGTCAGAGCGTGCTGGCCGAGGAGATCGGCTCCGTTGACACCGTATTCAAGATGTTTGGCCCCGATCATAAGATCGTGGTGGAAGCCTTCGACGACCCCGACGTTAAAAATGTAACTTGTTATATCAGCCGGGCAAAAACCGGCGGTATTAAGGGCGGACTGGGTCTGGCGGAAGATACTTCCGACGCGGCCATCTCCTGTCAGCAGGTGGGACCGATAGAGCTTAGCGATAAAATCGCGCAGGGCAAGGCGCAGGGTGAAGTGGTGTTCCGCAAACGCACTTCGCTGGTGTTTAAAAAGCTGCAGGTGGTGCGCTTCTTTGACCAGAAACGTCATGCGCTGGTGTACCTGAGCTATTCGGATAAAGTGGTCGATGGCTCACCGAAAAATGCGCTGAGCGCGGTGCCGATTATGCCGTGGCACTGAGCCGATAAAAAAACGCCCTGACGGGCGTTTTTTTGTTTCGCGACGGACGCTTAATCCTGCAGCTCGCCGCAGAAGCGGTAGCCTTCGCCGTGGATAGTGGCGATGATTTCCGGCGTATCCGGCGTCGACTCAAAGTGTTTGCGGATGCGGCGAATGGTGACATCCACCGTGCGGTCATGCGGCTTCAGCTCGCGACCGGTCATCTTCTTCAGCAGGTCAGCACGCGTCTGGATTTTGCCTGGGTTTTCACAGAAGTGCAGCATGGCGCGGAACTCACTGCGCGGCAGCTTGTACTGATCGCCGTTCGGGCTGATCAGCGAGCGGCTGTTAATATCCAGTTCCCAGCCGTTGAAGCGATAGCTCTCAACCTGACGGCGCTCTTCGCTCGGCATCGCCAGATTCATGGTACGCGACAGCAGGTTGCGCGCACGGATCGTCAGCTCACGTGGATTAAATGGCTTGGTGATGTAGTCGTCGGCACCGATCTCCAGACCGAGGATTTTATCCACTTCGTTATCACGGCCAGTGAGGAACATCAGGGCGACGTTAGCCTGTTCGCGCAATTCACGCGCCAGCAGTAAACCGTTTTTGCCCGGCAGGTTGATATCCATAATCACCAGATTGACGTCGTTATCGGTCAAAACCTGATGCATCTCGGCGCCGTCGGTGGCTTCATAGACCACGTAACCTTCGGCCTCAAAAATACTTTTGAGGGTGTTACGCGTGACCAGTTCGTCTTCAACGATAAGAATGTGCGGGGTCTGCATGTTTCGCTACCTAAAATTTGCCAACAAATCGAAAACAGGGCGTACGGCGGTTGCCATAACTGTTCCACTGAACAGTGGGCCGTTCGCAACCGGTGTACGAAATGATCTTCGGAATACACCATCCATCTACGTCAACTTCAGTGTTAGCTCAGCCAGTCAGGATGAATATTTGCGTGCCCCGTGGGTATCGGACTGGCGCTTATCCTAACCGTATTAACAGCAACCTAACAGCACCAACAACAACCGATAAGCATAAAAACAACGCTTCGTTGACTTATATCAAATGCAAGTGTAGCACGTTAACACTTTTATGAAAAACTTCTACTGGAATGCCAGCTTAGCTCACAAAAAGCAGCATTTTCGCTACATTTCAGCTGCATCAGCGCAAAAGTAAAACCTGCAGGCAATAACTTTTCAATTGTATGAAAAATAATGTTTTAATATGGGTTTAGCGCATAAATTTTGCTTATTACGCATAATTACGCCTGCCCGGCATTTTTGCCCTGTTTTAACATCCTTAACATCTTATTTTCTCAGGCCCGTGCGGTTGGTATTTTGTCGCCTGCATGCCAACATAGGTCGGGTTATTAACCGTTCGATGGAAAAATCATGCATTTCCCCCTGATCCTTGTCTCACCCGCTCGCCCGGAGAATATCGGCGCGGCCGCCCGCGCCATGAAAACCATGGGATTTAGCGAGTTGCGTATTGTCGCCAGTGACGCCTGGCAGGATCCGGCCGCGCGGCGTGTGGCCCACGGCGCCGGTGAGATTCTTGACCACGTGAAAACCTATGACACGCTGAGCGCTGCGCTGGCGGATGTCGATTTTTCCGTGGCCACGACCGCCCGCAGCCGGGCGAAGTTTCGCTATTACGCCACGCCGGCGCAGGTCGAAACCATCCTGCAGGAGAAACGTCAGTGGCTGAATCGCATCGCGCTGGTGTTTGGCCGTGAAGACAGCGGGCTGACTAATGAGGAGCTGGAACAGGTCGATCTGCTGACCGGCATTCCGATGGCGCAGGACTATCCTTCACTGAATCTCGGCCAGGCGGTGATGGTGTACTGCTATCAGCTGTCGGCGCTGCACCAGGTAGCGGCCGCGCCGGTTGAGGCGGCTAACGCGCAGCAGCTGCAGGCGCTGCGCCAGCGCTTTCATCAGCTGCTGGTGACGCTGGACGTCAGCAATGATGCCAAGCTGGCGGACTGGATCGATCAGCGCATCGGTCTGCTGGAGCGGCGCGACAGCGCCATGCTGCACCGTTTGCTGCACGACGTAGAAAAAAAACTTATAGATAATTGCTCGGGAAAACCGGCTCCGGACAGTGAGTGATCGGGCGTCTGTAACGCTGCCTGAACGATCGCAATCCGTTTCGGCGTCTGCGGCGCAGCACTGCGCAGTAGCACCATTCGGGTGCAAAGACAAATTCGTTGACTTAACGTGCGCTTTGCTTTACTTCTGGAAGGCAGACGGACAAGACAAAGACAGACAGAAAAAATCTCAATGCGTAACCACAGCCTGAACACCACCATTATTATTACCACCACCATTACCACAGGTAACGGTGCGGGCTGACGCATACAGGAAAAACAAAAGAAAGAAGCCCGCACCTCAACAGTGCGGGCTTTTTTTTCGGCAAAAATTCAGGAGAGCTTCAATCATGCGAGTGCTGAAATTCGGCGGAACCTCGGTAGCCAATGCGGAACGTTTTCTCCGCGTGGCAGATATTCTGGAAAGCAATGCGCAACAGGGACAGGTTGCCACCGTGCTCTCTGCGCCAGCGAAAATCACCAATCATCTGGTAGCGATGATTGAGAAAACCATCAGCGGCCAGGATGCGCTGCCGAATATCAGCGATGCCGAACGCATTTTTGCCGAACTGCTGCAGGGGCTGGCCGACGCTCAGCCAGGTTTCGATTACGATGGCCTGAAAACCCGCGTTGAGCTGGAGTTTGCCCAGCTGAAACAGGTGCTGCACGGCATCAGCCTGCTGGGGCAGTGCCCGGATGCCGTGAACGCCGCCATTATCTGTCGCGGTGAGAAGCTGTCGATTGCCATCATGGAAGCGCTGCTGCAGGCGCGCGGCCACAAAGTGACGGTGATCGATCCGGTCGAGAAACTGCTGGCGGTGGGCCACTATCTTGAATCGACTGTGGATATCGCCGAATCCACCCGGCGTATCGCGGCCAGCCAGATCCCGACCGATCACATGATCCTGATGGCGGGCTTCACCGCCGGCAATGAGAAGGGCGAGCTGGTGGTGCTGGGGCGTAACGGCTCCGACTACTCGGCGGCCGTGCTGGCGGCGTGTCTGCGCGCGGACTGCTGTGAAATCTGGACCGATGTCGATGGCGTTTACACCTGCGATCCGCGTCAGGTACCGGATGCGCGTCTGCTGAAGTCGATGTCCTATCAGGAGGCGATGGAGCTCTCCTACTTTGGCGCCAAAGTGCTGCACCCGCGCACCATCGCGCCGATTGCTCAGTTCCAGATTCCGTGCTTAATCAAAAATACCGCCAATCCTCAGGCGCCGGGCACTCTGATTGGCGGCGAAGGCGAAGTGGATGAAAATCCGGTAAAAGGCATCACCAATCTGAATAACATGGCGATGTTTAACGTCTCCGGTCCGGGCATGAAAGGGATGGTGGGCATGGCGGCGCGCGTGTTTGCCGCGATGTCGCGCACCGGCATTTCTGTGGTGCTGATTACCCAATCCTCTTCCGAATACAGCATCAGCTTCTGCGTGCCGCAGAGCGAGCAGGCGCGCGCGCGTCGCGTACTGGAAGAGGAATTCTACCTCGAACTGAAAGATGGCCTGCTCGATCCGCTCGACGTGCTGGAGCAGCTGGCGGTGATTTCGGTGGTGGGCGACGGCATGCGCACGCTGCGCGGCATCTCCGCTAAATTCTTCTCGGCGCTGGCACGCGCCAACATCAATATCGTGGCGATTGCCCAGGGCTCCTCTGAGCGCTCCATTTCGGTCGTGGTCAGCAATGATGACGTCACCACCGGCGTGCGCGTGGTGCATCAGATGCTGTTCGCCACCGATCAGGTGATCGAAGTGTTTGTGGTGGGCGTCGGCGGCGTCGGCGGCGCGCTGCTTGAGCAGCTGCACCGTCAGCAGGCGTGGCTGAAGGGCAAGCATATCGATCTGCGCGTGTGCGGCATCGCCAATTCGCATGCGCTGCTGACCAACGTGCACGGCATCGACCTCAGCAACTGGAAGGCGGCGCTGGCGGAAGCCAAAGAGCCGTTTAACCTCGGCCGGCTGATTCGTCTGGTGAAAGAGTACCATCTGCTCAACCCGGTGATCGTCGACTGTACCTCCAGCCAGGCGGTGGCCGATCAGTACGCAGACTTCCTCGCCGAAGGTTTCCACGTGGTCACGCCGAATAAAAAGGCCAATACCTCGTCGTGGAATTACTACCAGCAGATGCGTGCGGCGGCGGCGAAATCGCGCCGTAAGTTCCTTTACGACACCAACGTCGGTGCCGGTCTGCCGGTGATTGAAAACCTGCAGAACCTGCTGAACGCCGGCGATGAGCTGATCAAATTCTCCGGCATCCTGTCGGGCTCGCTGTCGTTTATCTTTGGCAAGCTGGATGAGGGCGTGACGCTGTCCGAAGCTACCCGCATGGCGCGCGAGCTGGGCTTTACCGAGCCGGATCCGCGTGACGACCTGTCCGGTACTGACGTGGCGCGTAAGCTGCTGATTCTGGCGCGTGAGGCGGGTCATCAGCTGGAGCTGAGCGACATCGATATCGAACCGCTGCTGCCCGCCAGCCTGACGGAGATCGCCGATGTCGATCAGTTTATGGCGCGGCTGCCGGAGCTGGACAACGCCTTTGCCGCGCGCGTTGCCAAAGCGCGTGATGAGGGTAAAGTGTTACGCTTCGTCGGCGCGATTGAAGAGGGCGGCGCCTGCAAAGTTAAAATCGATGCGGTGGACGGCAACGATCCGCTGTACAAAGTGAAGAACGGCGAAAACGCACTGGCGTTTTACAGCCGCTATTATCAGCCGATCCCGCTGGTTCTGCGCGGATATGGCGCGGGGAATGATGTCACCGCGGCGGGTGTGTTTGCCGATTTGCTGCGCACGCTGACGTGGAAGTTGGGAGTTTAATGATGGTAAAAATTTATGCACCGGCCTCGATAGGTAACGTCAGCGTCGGCTTTGATGTGCTGGGCGCGGCGGTTTCGCCGGTGGATGGCTCGCTGCTGGGCGACTGCGTGTCGGTCGAAGCGGCAGACCAGTTCAGCCTGCAGAATAAAGGGCGCTTTGTCAGCAAACTGCCCGCCGATCCGCAGGACAACATCGTTTACCAGTGCTGGCAGCGTTTCTGCCAGGCGATTGGTAAAGACGTTCCGGTGGCGATGACGCTGGAGAAAAACATGCCGATTGGTTCAGGCCTCGGTTCCAGCGCCTGCTCGGTGGTGGCCGGCCTGATGGCGATGAATGAGTTCTGCGGCCAGCCGCTTAACGACACCGAGCTGCTGGCGCTGATGGGCGAGCTGGAAGGGCGCATCTCCGGCAGCGTGCACTATGACAACGTCGCGCCGTGCTTCCTCGGCGGCGTACAGCTGATGATTGAAGAGAACGGGATCATCAGCCAGGAGGTGCCGTGCTTTGATGACTGGCTATGGGTAATGGCTTATCCGGGCATCAAAGTCTCCACGGCGGAAGCACGCGCCATCCTGCCGGCGCAGTATCGCAAGCAGGATGCCATCAAACATGGTCGTCTGCTGGCCGGCTTTATTCACGCCTGCCACACCCGTCAGCCGCTGCTGGCGGCTAAACTGATGCAGGATGTGATCGCCGAGCCGTATCGCACCAAACTGCTGCCGGGCTTTGCTGAGGCGCGGCAGGCGGCCAGCGACATTGGCGCGCTGGCCTGCGGTATTTCGGGCTCTGGCCCGACACTTTTCGCCGTTTGCAACGAGATGGCAACGGCACAGCGGATGGCGGACTGGCTGAGCCAGCACTATCTGCAGAATGAGGAAGGCTTCGTCCATATCTGCCGTCTTGATACGGCTGGCGCACGTAAACTGGGATAACGCATGAAACTCTACAACCTTAAGGATCATAACGAGCAGGTTAGCTTCGCGCAGGCCGTGAAACAGGGCCTCGGCTCGCAGCAGGGGCTGTTTTTCCCGCTGGAACTGCCGGAATTCGAGCTGACCGACATTGATGCGATGCTGGAGATGGATTTCGTCAGCCGCAGCAGCAAGATTCTCTCTGCTTACATCGGCGATGAAATTGCCGCGCACCAGCTGGCCGAGCGCGTGAAGAACGCCTTTGCTTTCCCGGCACCGGTGAGCCAGGTGAGCGACGATGTGGCCTGCCTCGAACTGTTCCACGGTCCGACGCTGGCGTTTAAAGATTTCGGCGGGCGCTTTATGGCGCAGATGCTGTCGTACGTGTCTGGCGCGGATGAGCAGATCACCATTCTGACCGCGACCTCCGGCGATACCGGCGCAGCGGTAGCGCACGCGTTCTACGGCATGGAAAACGTGCGCGTGGTCATCCTGTATCCGCAGGGCAAAATCAGTCCGCTGCAGGAGAAGCTGTTCTGTACGCTGGGCGGCAACATTGAAACCATCGCGATCGACGGCGACTTCGATGCCTGCCAGGCGCTGGTTAAGCAGGCGTTCGATGACGAAGAGTTGAAGAAAGCCATCGGCCTGAACTCGGCTAACTCCATCAATATCAGCCGTCTGCTGGCACAGATTTGCTATTACTTCGAGGCGGTCGCGCAACTGCCGCAGGAGAAACGTAATCAGCTGGTGGTGTCGGTGCCAAGCGGTAACTTTGGCGATCTCACGGCCGGTCTGCTGGCGAAATCGCTCGGTCTGCCGATCAAGCGCTTTATCGCCGCGACCAACGCCAACGATACCGTGCCGCGCTTCCTTGCCGACGGTCAGTGGCAGCCGAACGCGACCGTGGCAACGCTGTCGAACGCGATGGATGTCAGCCAGCCTAACAACTGGCCGCGTGTGGAAGAGCTGTTCCGCCGCAAAACCTGGCGCCTGACCGATCTGGCCTACGGCGCGGTGTCGGATGAGACCACCAAAGCCACCATGCGCGAGCTGGCAGAGCTGGGTTACCTGTCAGAACCGCACGCGGCGATTGCCTATCGTCTGCTGCGCGATCAGCTGCAGGAAGGGGAGTTTGGCCTGTTCCTCGGCACCGCGCATCCGGCGAAGTTTAAGGAGAGCGTGGAAGAGATTCTCGGCCAGCCGCTGCCGCTGCCGGAAGCGCTGGCCGCGCGCGCCGATTTGCCGCTGCTGTCGCATGCCATGAAGGCGGATTTCGCCGCGCTGCGGGCGTTTTTGCTGAAGTAAATATCTTACGGGCCGGTCACATCGGCCCGTTATGCATTTTTCTGGCGGCGCGATTTAACGCGCGGGTTTTTAACAGACGCGCAATGATTTGCGCCGCTACGATTCAGGTGAAGCTGGCGTTATTGCTCGCGGCGCTTAAATACCAGCTCGTTACCCTTACTCTCCGCCGCATCAAAGAAATAACCGTCAACATCAAACTTCTTCAGCTGCGTCGGTTTCGTCAGGCGCTTCTCAATCACATAACGGCTCATCAGGCCACGCGCCTTCTTGGCGTAGAAACTGATCACCTTGAACTTACCGTTTTTCTCATCGAGGAACACCGGCTTAACCAGCTCGGCATTCAGCTGCTTCGGCTTGATGGCTTTAAAATACTCATCGGAGGCGAGGTTGATCAGCACGTCATCGCCCTGTTCCGCCAGCGCGTCGTTGAGCTTTTGCGTCAGCAGGTCGCCCCAGAAGCTGTAGAGATCTTTGCCGGCCGGATTCGCCAGTTTGATGCCCATCTCTAAGCGGTACGGCTGCATCAAATCCAGCGGGCGCAGCAGGCCATACAGGCCCGAAAGCATGCGCAGGTGTTTTTGGGCAAAATCAAAGTCGGCTTCGCTGAAGGTTTCTGCCTGCAAACCGGTATAAACATCACCTTTGAAGGCCAGAATTGCCTGACGCGCATTATCGGGTGAGAAAGGCGGCTGCCACTGGCTGAAACGGTCGGCGTTGAGGTGCGCCAGTTTGTCGCTGATGCCCATCAGCGAAGCGATTTGCGCCGGGGAAAGATCGCGCGCCACGTCAATCAGCTGCTGTGATTTTTCTAACAGCGCCGGTTGAGTAAACCGTGACGTTGCCAGCGGGCTTTCATAATCCAGTGTCTTGGCTGGCGAGATAACCATCAGCATTGTGTCTGTCCTCGTTGACCCGCTGTTTTCAGGGGATGGATGGGAAAAATGTCGCGACGAGTGTAGCAAAAAAGCTGCACGGATCGGCAAATTGCTCCCATTTGTTAGCGCTATCGTAAAGGGCACGCGGCGATGTTGCGCCGCTTAGCCTGCGTGATATTATCGCAACAGCCTTTTACACCCTGACAGTCAACTTAAGAGAAAAGAGAACCATGACGGACAAACTTACTTCCTTGCGTCAGCTGACTACTGTGGTCGCCGACACCGGTGATATCGCGGCAATGAAACTCTACCAACCGCAGGATGCCACTACTAACCCTTCTTTGATCCTCAACGCTGCGCAAATCCCTGAATACCGCAAACTGATTGACGAAGCCATTAGCTGGGCACGTCAGCAGAGCAGCAACAAAGAAGAGCAGCTGGCGCTGGTTTCTGACAAGCTGGCCGTCAACATTGGTCTGGAAATTCTCAAACTGATCCCGGGACGTATCTCTACTGAAGTTGACGCGCGTCTCTCTTACGACACCGAAGCGAGCATCGCGAAAGCACGCAGCCTGATCAAACTGTACAACGATGCCGGCATCAGCAACGATCGTATCCTGATCAAACTGGCCTCAACCTGGCAGGGCATCCGCGCGGCGGAGCAGCTGGAGAAAGAAGGCATCAACTGTAACCTGACGCTGCTGTTCTCCTTCGCCCAGGCGCGTGCCTGTGCCGAAGCGGGCGTGTTCCTGATTTCGCCATTTGTTGGCCGTATCCTCGACTGGTACAAGCAGAACACCGACAAGAAAGAGTACGCAGCGCATGAAGATCCAGGCGTGGTATCAGTGTCTGAAATCTACAACTACTACAAGCAGCACGGCTATGAAACCGTGGTGATGGGCGCCAGCTTCCGTAACGTCGGCGAAATCATTGAATTGGCCGGTTGCGACCGCCTGACTATCTCTCCGGGCCTGCTGAAAGAGCTGGCCGAGAGCGAAGGCAGCGTAGAGCGTAAACTGAGCTACAGCGGCGAAGTGAAAGCGCGTCCGGCTAAAATGACCGAAGCGGAATTCCTGTGGCAGCACAACCAGGATCCAATGGCGGTGACCAAACTGGCCGAAGGTATCCGCAACTTTGCCATCGACCAGGGCAAACTTGAGAAGATGATCGCCGAACTGCTGTAAGGTGATGTGCCGTGGCGGCTGCCGGTCGCCACGGTTTTCGCGTTTCCCTCGCTGATGCTTTGTATTATCCTTTCTGCCATTCCCCTTTTTCTCACCGCCCCGCGGTCAACACAGCGATAACTCTATGGATACTTTACGTATTGGCTTAATTTCCGTGTCCGATCGGGCCGCTAACGGCATCTATCAGGATCAGGGCATTCCGGCGCTGGAAAGCTGGCTTAGCGCTGCGCTGGCGACACCGTTTGAGATTGAAACCCGCCTGGTTCCGGATGAACAGCCGATGATTGAGCAGGCGATTTGCGAGCTGGTCGACGAACGTTTTTGCCATCTGGTGCTGACCACCGGCGGTACCGGTCCGGCCCGGCGCGACGTCACGCCGGATGCGACCTTAGCGGTAGCCGACCGCGAGATGCCCGGCTTTGGCGAGCAGATGCGGCAGATCAGCCTGCAGTTTGTGCCGACCGCGATTCTGTCACGCCAGGTGGGCGTGATCCGCAAGCAGTCGCTCATCCTCAACCTGCCGGGACAGCCGAAATCGATCAAAGAGACGCTGGAAGGGTTGAAAGCGGATGACGGCACGGTGAAAGTGCCAGGGATTTTCGCGGCTGTACCCTATTGTTTACAGCTGCTGGAAGGGCCTTACGTCGAAACCCACCCGGAGGTGGTAGCAGCTTTTCGCCCGAAAAGCGCACGACGTGAGACAAACGTCTGAAAATTGCCGTTTTCAGGCATAAAATGCAGAGTGACTGGTGTGGCAAAATATTGACGGTATAGTAACCTCAGCTTTACAACTATACTGACATGGCCTCTGGATACCGCACTCTTATGGATTCGCTGACAACGCGTCGACTCAACCGCCAGGACTACAAAACCCTGGCGCTGGCTGCCCTGGGCGGGGCGCTGGAATTCTACGATTTTATCATCTTCGTCTTCTTCGCTGCGGTGATTGGCGAGCTGTTCTTTCCGCCAGACATCCCGGAATGGCTGCGTCAGGTGCAGACGTTTGCCATCTTCGCCGCGGGTTATCTGGCGCGCCCGCTGGGCGGCATCATCATGGCGCACTTTGGCGACAAAGTCGGGCGTAAGAAGATGTTCAGCCTGAGCATTCTGCTGATGGCGTTGCCGACGCTGGCGATGGGCGCGCTGCCCACCTACGCCAGCATTGGCATTGCCGCACCGTTACTGATGCTGCTGATGCGCGTATTGCAGGGCGCGGCCATTGGCGGCGAGGTGCCGGGCGCGTGGGTGTTTGTTGCTGAGCATGTGCCGGAGAAACGCATCGGCTTTGCCTGCGGCACGCTGACTGCAGGCTTAACCGCCGGCATTCTGCTCGGTTCGCTGGTGGCGACGGTGCTGAATACTTCGCTCTCGCCGGCGGCGATACGCGATCACGGCTGGCGCATTCCTTTCTTCCTCGGCGGCCTGTTTGGCCTGCTGGCGATGTATCTGCGTCGCTGGCTGCATGAAACCCCGGTATTTCGTCAGATGCAGCAGCGCAAAGCGCTGGCGGAAAAGCTGCCGCTACAGACCATTCTCGCCAGCCATAAGCGCGGCATTGCGGTGTCGATGCTGCTTACCTGGCTATTATCAGCCTGTATTGTGGTGGTGATTCTGATGGCGCCGACGCTGATGCAGAAGCAGCATGGCGTGCCGGCGGCGCTCAGTCTGCAGGCCAACAGTTTCGCGACCGTGATGCTGCTGATCGGCTGCGTGCTGGCGGGCTGGATTGTCGATCGCTACGGTGCGGCGCGTACCTTACTGATTGGTTCGCTGCTGCTGGCGCTGTGCAGCTGGAGCTTTTTCCAGCAGCTTGGCGGCACGCCGCAGATGCTGTTCATCTGGTACGGTCTGGCGGGACTGAGCGTGGGCGTGGTCGGCGTGGTGCCGTTTGTTATGGTGCGGGCGTTTCCGGCGGCGGTGCGCTTCACCGGCATTTCCTTCTCTTACAACGTGTCGTACGCCATCTTTGGCGGTCTGACGCCGATCAGCGTGACGCTGATGATGTCGCTGACGCCGATGGCGCCGGCCTGGTACGTGCTGGCGCTGGCGCTGATCGGCATGCTGGTGGCGCTGTGGTTATGGCATGACAGCCGCCAGGCTAATGCGCAGCTGGATGTTTCGCTGCATTCATCGTAATGGCAGCGCGCGGAGCGGCATGACGGCTCCGCGCGCCGTTGATTACTCGCCAATCGGCAACACGCTGCGCTCAAACTTCTCGTTCAGCACTTCGCCCATCGCCAGATAAAAGGCGCTGGCACCACAGACGATGCCCACCCAGCCGGCGATGCGCAGCAGCGCCGCGTGATCCAGCAGATGGCCGATAGCCAGCAGCGCAAACAGCAGCGTCAGGCTGGCAAACACAAACTGCAGCACTTTTGCGGCCCGCAGCGTGCCAAAGAACAGAAACAGCGTGAAGAGGCCCCACAGTGCCAGATAAGCGCCGAGGAAATGGCCATCGGCGGCGGCAGCCAGTCCCATTTTTGGCAGCAGCAGAATCGCCACCAGCGTCAGCCAGAAGCTGCCGTAGGAGGTAAAGGCGGTCAGGCCGAAGGTGTTTCCTTTTTTATACTCCAGCAGCCCGGCAAGGATTTGCGCGATGCCGCCATAAAAGAGGCCCATCGCCAGGATAATCACATCCATTTCAAACAGACCGGTGTTGTGTAAGTTGAGCAGGATGGTGGTCATACCAAAACCCATCAGGCCCAGTGGGGCGGGATTCGCCAGCGTGGTGTTGCCCATAATTCCTCAGCAGCAGCGTTATTGTTTATTGGTTTAACGCCCGCGCCAACAGCGGTGGGGCGCGGGGCGCTGCATCATAATCAGGTGGCTTTTGCCGCACTTTGATCTCACGCGGTAAGAGAATCTAAATTTTTTTTAGTTTTAACCCTTGATGCGCTTCGAAGCGGCCCCATTTAGTTGTCATCAAGCATTGTGAGGCAGCAAAAAAATCTGCCGCAGCAGTTGAAAGTGGTCAGCGTGACCGCATCTCTGCTTCACAACCCAATTTGGCAAAGAATTTAAGTGGGAGACGTTTAGATGGGTAAGATTATTGGTATTGACCTGGGTACAACCAACTCATGTGTGGCGATTATGGACGGTGGCAAAGCACGCGTGCTTGAAAACGCCGAAGGCGATCGCACCACACCGTCAATCATTGCATATACCGGGGATGGCGAAACTCTGGTCGGTCAACCGGCTAAACGTCAGGCGGTGACCAACCCGCAGAACACCCTGTTTGCAATCAAGCGCCTGATCGGCCGTCGTTTCCAGGACGAAGAAGTGCAGCGTGATATCAAAATCATGCCGTACAAAATCATCGGTTCTGACAACGGTGACGCATGGCTGGACGTGAAAGGCCAGAAAATGGCACCGCCGCAGATCTCTGCAGAAGTGCTGAAAAAAATGAAGAAAACCGCGGAAGATTTCCTCGGTGAGCCGGTAACCGAAGCGGTTATCACCGTACCAGCCTACTTCAACGATGCACAGCGTCAGGCGACTAAAGACGCCGGCCGTATCGCGGGTCTGGACGTAAAACGTATCATCAACGAACCGACCGCAGCGGCACTGGCTTACGGCCTGGATAAAGGTCAGGGCAACCGCACCATCGCGGTATATGACCTGGGTGGCGGTACCTTCGATATCTCTATCATTGAGATCGACGAAGTCGACGGCGAGAAAACCTTTGAAGTACTGGCGACCAACGGTGATACCCACCTGGGTGGTGAAGACTTCGACAGCCGTCTGATCAACTACCTGGTTGCCGAATTCAAGAAAGATCAGGGCATCGATCTGCACAACGATCCGCTGGCGATGCAGCGCCTGAAAGAAGCCGCAGAGAAAGCGAAAATTGAGCTCTCTTCTGCGCAGCAGACCGACGTTAACCTGCCGTACATCACGGCGGATGCGACTGGTCCTAAGCACCTGAACATTAAAGTGACCCGCGCGAAGCTGGAATCACTGGTGGAAGATCTGGTTACCCGTTCGATTGAGCCGCTGAAAGTGGCGCTGAACGATGCTGGCCTGTCGGTTTCTGACATCAACGACGTGATCCTGGTCGGTGGTCAGACGCGTATGCCAATGGTGCAGGCGAAAGTGGCGGAGTTCTTCGGTAAAGAGCCACGTAAAGACGTGAACCCGGACGAAGCGGTCGCTGTGGGTGCTGCGGTACAGGGCGGCGTGCTGGCCGGTGAAGTAAAAGACGTTCTGCTGCTGGACGTGACCCCGCTGTCGCTGGGTATCGAAACCATGGGTGGCGTGATGACGTCGCTGATCAGCAAGAACACCACGATCCCAACCAAGCACAGCCAGGTGTTCTCGACTGCTGAAGACAACCAGTCTGCCGTGACCATTCACGTGCTGCAGGGTGAGCGTAAGCGTTCGGCGGATAACAAATCGCTGGGCCAGTTCAACCTCGACGGTATTCAGCCTGCGCCGCGCGGTATGCCACAGATCGAAGTGACCTTCGACATCGATGCTGACGGTATTCTGCATGTGTCTGCGAAGGACAAAAACAGCGGTAAAGAGCAGAAGATCACCATCAAAGCTTCTTCTGGCCTGAACGAGGAAGAGATCGAAAAAATGGTTCGTGACGCGGAAGCTAACGCCGAGTCAGACCGTAAATTCGAAGAGCTGGTGCAGACGCGTAACCAGGGCGACCAGATTGCGCACAGCACGCGTAAGCAGCTGGACGAAGCCGGTGACAAACTGTCAGCGGAAGACAAAGCACCGATCGAGTCTGCCCTGAACGAGCTGAACACCGCGCTGAAAGGCGAAGATAAAGCAGAAATCGAAGCCAAAATGCAGGCGCTGATGGAAGTGTCCAGCAAGCTGATGGAACTGGCGCAGCAACAGGCTCAGGCCGGCGCAGCGGATGCCGGCGACGCTTCGGCGAAGAAAGATGACGACGTTGTCGATGCTGAATTCGAAGAAGTGAAAGATAAAAAATAATTGCCCCTGACCGGGCGCGACGGCTGGCCTGACAGCCGTTGAAACCAGCACGGGCGTCGGAGATCTCTCCACGCCCGTGCGATCATGTTAAGGGCAGAGAAAAATGGCTAAGAGTGATTTTTACGAGATCTTAGGCGTCTCAAAATCCGCCGATGAGCGCGAAATCAAAAAGGCCTATAAGCGCCTGGCGATGAAGTATCACCCGGACCGTAATCCGGGCGATAAAGAGGCCGAGACGAAATTCAAAGAGGTCAAGGAAGCCTACGAGATCCTCACCGATGCGCAGAAGCGTGCAGCTTACGATCAGTACGGTCATGCGGCGTTTGAGCAGGGCGGTGGTGGCGGCTTCGGCGGCGGCTTTGGTGGCGGCGGTGCCGACTTCAGCGATATCTTTGGCGACGTGTTCGGCGATATCTTTGGTGGTGGTCGCCGTCAGCGCGCCTCACGTGGCGCCGATTTACGCTACAACATGGAACTGACGCTGGAAGAAGCGGTACGCGGCGTGACCAAAGAGATCCGCATTCCAACGCTGGAAGAGTGTGATGTCTGCCACGGCAGCGGCGCCAAAGCGGGCACCCAGCCGCAGACCTGTCCGACCTGTCACGGTGCGGGCCAGGTACAGATGCGTCAGGGCTTCTTTACCGTGCAGCAAGCCTGTCCGACCTGTCACGGTCGCGGCTCGGTGATTAAAGATCCGTGCAACGCCTGTCACGGCCATGGCCGCGTTGAGCGCCAGAAAACGCTGTCGGTGAAAATCCCGGCAGGCGTCGATACCGGCGACCGTATCCGCCTCAGCGGAGAAGGTGAAGCGGGCGAACACGGCGCACCGGCTGGCGATCTGTACGTGCAGGTTTCGGTGAAGAAACACCCGATCTTTGAGCGTGAAGATAACAACCTGTACTGCGAAGTGCCGATCAACTTTGCCATGGCAGCGCTGGGCGGTGAGATTGAAGTGCCGACGCTCGACGGTCGCGTGAAGCTGAAAGTGCCGGCAGAAACCCAGACCGGCAAGCTGTTCCGCATGCGCGGCAAAGGCGTGAAGTCGGTGCGCGGCGGTGCGGTCGGCGATCTGCTGTGTCGCGTGGTGGTGGAAACCCCGGTCAGCCTCAACGACAAGCAAAAAGCGCTGCTGCGCGAGCTGGAAGAGAGCTTCGGCGGACCTACCGGCGAGAAAAACAGCCCGCGTTCGAAAAGCTTCTTCGACGGCGTAAAGAAGTTCTTTGACGATCTGACCCGCTAATCGGGTGCGCAGACAGTAACAAGCGGAGAGGCGACTCTCCGCTTTTTTTTATGCGCAGTTCTGCCATGCAGATATTCAACGGCATTGTTTTTCGTCATTCACATCCCCGACAGCCGTTACCTTTCAAAAATACGCTGACACGCTGTAGGGTCGCCATTTATGGCGACCTCAAGCCGTGAAAATCTCCACTAAAAAACGCTTCCTCACCTTGCAAAAACCGGCTCCGTTTTCGCCAATAGCATTTTTCGGCATTGCGTCGAAAATATATCATAGGTATCTTGCAAGGCGTTTAATGAGAATGATTTTCGATAACATGCACCATCAGCGGTGTGCGGCAGCGCAGTAGCGCGGGACCGTCGCTGCAGGGAGAGAAACGTTGCCAAACCCGACTCACTATCGCGCTCCACAACGCGTGCGCAATGAATTACGCTTCCGTCACATCACCGTCGCCAGCAAAACGCGGGTGGCCGATGCCTTCTGGCGCATCGTCTTTAGCGGCAGCGATCTGGCGGGGTTTCACTCGCCCTCTTTTGACGACCACATCAAAGTGTTTTTCCCGGATACGCCGGGCGGTGCGCTGGCGCTGCCACACATGACCGACGAAGGCATCGTCTGGCCTGACGGCGTACGTCCGGCGGCGCGCGACTATACGCCGCTGGCCTTTAACGGCAGCGATTCGCTGACGCTGGATTTTTACATCCACGACGGCGGCGTCGCCAGCAGCTGGGCGAGTGCCGCTCAGCCGGGCGATCGCATTGCGATGGGCGGCCCGCGCGGCTCATGCGTCGTGCCGGTGGATTATGCCTGTCAGATTTATGTGTGCGATGAGACCGGTCTGCCGGCATTTAAGCGCCGCTATCAGGAAATGCATGCACAACAGATTCATCTGCTGGCCTGTGTTGATGAGCCAGTCGGCCGCGCGTATCTTGGTGACCTGCCGGATGTCACGGTGAGCTGGCTCGGCAGCGGCAACATGCAGGCTGAGGCGCTGACGCCGCTGCTGGACCCGATTGTGCTGCCTGCTGATGACTACTTCATCTGGCTGACCGGCGAAGGCGCGGCGGTGAAACAGCTGAGCGATTACTTTACTCAGCAACGTGCGGCGCACAGCGACCTGGTGCGCGCCGTCGCTTACTGGCATCAGAAATAACCGGCGCCCGCCCGCTGCCGCCTGTGTTGAATTTTACTAGGCACCAGACTACTATCAACCTCCCTCAACTGACCCCGGGAAGGCGATGAAACAGCAGCGGGATGTTCCAGAGCACGCCGATGCGGCACAGCGTGCCAGCTGTGCCGGCGCACGCAGAAAGCGGCGCGAAAGGATGCTGGATGCCAGTGATATTCGCCTGCTGATGCTGCACTTTCTGGCCAGCGGCGCGGCGCACGGTTATGAGCTGATCAAATCGGTGGAAGAGTTGTCGAAAGGCGAATATTCCCCCAGCCCCGGCATTATTTATCCCAACCTGACGCTGCTGGAAGAGATGGACGCCATTCGCGTGGTGGATGCCCAGGCCACGCGCAAAGCCTACGCGCTCAACGATGCGGGCCGCGCGCTGCTGGCGGAAAATGGCGAAAACGTGGCGGTGATTATCGGGCGGCTCACTTCGCTGGCGATCCTGGTCAACAACCGCAGCATTCCGCAGGTAGAGCAGGCAATCCATACGCTTCGCTATACGCTCAATCACCGGCTGTCGCAGGAGCAGATTTCACCGGCCACGGTGGAAATTGTCGTGGCGGCGCTGCAGGACGCGGCAGAGAAGATCGCCAACAGCTAAGCGCGTTACGGTTTCTTCTTGTCCACGTGCCCCAGTTCGCGATCCGGCCAGCAGACATCGCGCACCCGCTGCTTCAGTGCTGCCGCATCGGGAAAGCCGCCTTCCTGTTTGCGTTCCCAAATTACCTGACCATCAATGCTGATCTCGAACACGCCGCCGCTGCCGGGCTGGAGCGTGACCGCGCTGAGATCGCCGGCAAAGGTATGCAGCAGCTCCTGCGCCATCCACGCCGAACGCAGCAGCCAGTTACATTGAGTACAGTAGTGAATGGTTACTGCCGGTTTATCTGCCATCCTATCCCTCCTGTTAGTGCTTGATTAATCATGGGTTAACAAATTGTGCGCACAAAGATACATCTTGATGCAAATGATATTGATAATGATTACCAATTGCATTAAATTGTTTTCGCCATCATTTTACTCTCTATAAATACCACAGGCATCCCTGCGGCACCGCGGCCAGTTATATACGGCAGCTGTGCACTGAAGCGCGCATGACACTGTGCCACAGGTGCCGGGATCGATAACATTATCTGGCCAGCGTGACGCGCTGTTTCACGGTTTTTAGCATAGAGCCGTGGTTTTCTGGCAGCAAATAAGTGAGCGAATACTAACAATTAACCAGGTATTTCGCGCATGTCTTTCAACCTTCAGGGAACTGTTCAGCAGCGTCTGTGTAAAGTCGCTGTTCTTGCTTCAGCCATTCACGCAGCCTGCAGCTATGCCGCCAGCGACAGCAGTACGCTGGCGCGTTCCGCAGAGAACAACAGCAGCAATGAACCGGTAATGACCGTTACCGCACCTAAGCAGCAGGCCGGCAGCAAAACCACGCTCACCGCCAGCGATCTGCAAAAACGCGGCGCCAATGACTTCGGTTCGATTATGCGTTATGAGCCGCTGGTCAGCGCCACTGGCGCGGCGGGCGGTTCGTCAGCCGGTAAAAGCGGCTTTGACCGTGCAGGCTATACCGGCTACAACATTCGCGGTCTGGAAAGTAACCGTGTCGGTCTGGATATTGATGGCATTCCGGTACCGGACGCCACCGGTCGTCCGTACGTCAGTCGCGCCGGTAACAATACCTTCGGTATCGGTCGCGACTACATCGACCCGTATATGTTTGGCAGCGTCGAAATTGAGAAGGGCGCTACATCGGTGGAACAACCTAACACCGCCATCGGCGGTAACGTATCGTTTCATAACAAGTCGCCGGACGACTACCTCAGCAGCGATAAAACCCACTATTTCGGTTATCAGAGCGACTACAGTTCGGCAGATCGCAGCTGGCACAACGGCATCACCGCGGCGGCAGGGGATGATGAACTGCGCGGCCTGTTTGTTTACAGCCGCCGCGACGGCCAGCAGACGCGCAACAACAGCGGCGTAAAAGACGCCTACCCGGCCAACTGGCACTCGGATGCCTTTATGACGTCGGGCATCTGGCAGCCAAACGATCAGCACAAGCTGAGCGCCACCTTCGACTACTACCACAAAACCAATCACACCCACTACGATACCTGGGACAGCAGCAGCGGCAACACTATTTGGGGCACTGCGCAACAGCAGAGCGATTCGCGCCGCTGGGGCATTAACCTTGCCGACGAGTGGACGCCGTACAACGAGATGATCGATACGCTGACCACGCGGGTTTACTGGCAGCAAACCCAGGCGCACGACACCACCTGGTTACCGACCAGCGCCAGTCAGTACGGTTTCGTCTACTCTGACTACAACGTCGATACCTTAGGGTTTGACACGCGCGCCAGCAAAACCCTCGGCCGCCACGAGCTGAGCGGCGGCGTCAACGCGCGCGTGGAGAACAGCGAGCGTCCGTTCCGCCAGGCGCCGAACCCGGGCACCTTCGGCACCATTACCCAGCCGCAGTCAGACAGCCGTTCCTGGACCGTGGCCGGTTATCTGCAGGATAAAATCAATTTCGATCTCGATAGCCACAATTTCGCGGTGATTCCCGGCGTGCGCGTTATTCATCAAAGCACCAAACCGAAGAACCTCGGCGATCTGACCAACGGCAGCACGGTACTGACCGAAGAGCAGGTTGAAAAACTGTACGGCAAGACCAATTCAGACACCGAAGTGCTGCCGTCACTGACCTTCCAGTACGATATCAATCCGGCGCTCACCACCTGGCTGCAATATAAGCGCGGCGTGGAGTTCCCGACCACCAGCCAGCTGTACGGCTCGTGGAACCTTGGTTCAAGCTACGCCGGCAGCGCGCAGTATGCGCTGATTGGTAATGCCGATCTGAAAACCGAGACCAGCAACAATTTTGAGTGGGGTCTGAAAGGACAGCCGACCGACGGCATCACCCTCAATACCTCGGTGTTCTACAACACCTACAAAAACTTTATTGCCTACACCCGCTATCGCCGCGCCACCAACCCGGCGATGTTCGTCAATGTTCCGGCCAACATCTACACCAGCTATCAGGCTGAGAACCGCGACAAAGCCTACATTTATGGGGCGGAGATCAGCACCCGCGTCAACTACGGCAGCTGGTTCCCGACCGTGGATGGCCTGAGCAGCACGTTCGCGCTCGGCTACAGCGAGGGGAAAGCGAAATCCCGCTATCTGGGCGACAAATACATCGATCTCGACAGTGTCGCGCCGCTGAAAGCGATTGTCGGCGTCGCGTGGGACGACAAAGCGCGCGGTTACGGCGCGGCGCTCACCGCCACCTTCGTCAAAGGCAAACAGGCCAGCGCCACCAACCGTGAGAGCTACAGCAACAGCGGGGCGGCCATCAGTGACGCCAGCAGCGAATACATGCGCGTGCCGGGCTACGGCCTGATCGATGCCACCGCGTACTGGCAGCTGACGAAAAACGTCAGGCTGAGCGGCGGTGTCTACAACATTACCGATCGTAAATACTGGGATTACCTCAGCAGCCGCACGCTGACCAGCGCCAGCGCGCAGGAGCGCAACGACATCAATCTGGCCGTGATGCCGGGACGCACCTGGCAACTGGGCGTGAACGTCGACTTCTAATCACTTTTCGCCCTGCGGTGGCGCAGGGCATTTTCACGTGAGCAAGCGCAATGCATCAACGCTATCAACACTATCTGGCGCTGAAAGGCCAGCAGCCAAAAATGTACGCGCGTGATTTAGCCGCGCTGATGGGCATAGGGGAAGCACAGCTATGCGAAGCGCGCGTGGGCCACGACGCGCAGCCGCTGCGCGCCGATTTTCCGGCGCTGCTGACGGCGCTGGCGGCAGTGGGTGAGACCAAAAGTATTACGCGCAATACCTGGGCGGTGCACGAACAGGTGGGAACCTACAGCAATCTGCATCTCGGCGAACATGGCGGGCTGGTGCTTAATCCGCGTGCGCTCGACCAGCGTCTGTTTCCCGCGCAGTGGCACAGTGCTTTCTTCCTGCGCGAGCAGACCGCGCACGGTGAACGGCAGAGCATACAGATTTTCGATCGTCACGCCGATGCGGTGCTGAAAATTTACACCACCGCGCACACGGAGATGCCGGCGTGGCAGGCGTTGATTGAGCGCTTCCGGCTGGCGCACGCGCCTCAGCTGCAGCCGCAGCCGGTCAGCGCCACGCCGTTCAGCGACAGGGTGGATGCCGGCACTGTCGAAGCGGAGTGGCGTGCCATGACCGATGCGCATCAGTTCTTTGGCCTGCTGAAGCGTCACCATCTCTCGCGGCCGCAGGCATTTCGCGCGGTGCCGGATGATTTAGCGCGTCAGGTGAGCAACACCGCGCTGGCAACGCTGCTGGCCCAGGTACAGCAGGATGGCAATGAAATCATGATCTTCGTCGGCAATCGCGGCTGTACCCAGATCTTTACCGGCACTATCGGGAAAGTGGTGCCGCTGGATAACTGGATTAACGTTTTTAACCCCACGTTCACGCTGCATCTTATGGCGGATCGCATTCACGAGAGCTGGGTGACGCGCAAGCCGGGCGGCGATGGCTTCGTCACCAGTCTGGAGCTGTTTGCTGCCGATGGCACGCAGATTGCCCAGCTGTACGGCCAGCGCAGCGAGGGCACGCCGGAACAGGCACGCTGGCGCGAGCAGGTGATGGCGCTGACGCCGACAGGAGCCGCCGCATGAAAGCGCTGATCCTGACACTGCTTGCTCTGCTGACGCTACCGGCGTGGGCGGCGCAGCGCATCATTACTATCGGGGGCGATGTAACGCAGATCGTCTACGCGCTGGATGCGCAGGCGCAGCTGGTGGCGCGCGACAGCACCAGCCAGCATCCGGCTGCGGCCACCAGGCTGCCGGATATCGGCTATATGCGCCAGCTCAACGCGGAAGGCATTCTGGCACTGAAACCGACGCTGGTACTGGCCAGCGCGCTGGCTAAACCGTCGCTGGTGTTGCAGCAGGTGGCGGACGCCGGGGTAACGGTGGTGGAGGTCAGTGGGGATAACCGCCTCGATGCCATCACGGACAAAATCGCCACCATTGGCAACGCGCTGCAGCGTGAACAGGCGGCCCGCGCGTTGATCGACAAGGTCAACAAACAGCGTGCGCAGCTACCGCAGCGGCCGCTGCCGGTGAAAGTGCTGTTTATCATGGCGCACGGCGGCTTACGCACCCAGGCGGCTGGTGCGCAGACCGGCGCTGACGGCGCAATTCGCGCTGCCGGCCTGGTCAATGCCATGGGCGCGGTGCCGCACTATCAGCAGCTGTCGCAGGAGGGCGTCGTGGCGGCAGCACCGGATTTGGTGGTGGTCGGCGAAGAGGGGCTGCGCACGCTGGGTGGCGAACAGGCGGTGTGGGCGCTGCCGGGCCTGCAGCTGACGCCGGCCGGCCAGCATCACGCGCTGCTGGTGATTGATGAGATGGCGCTGCTGAGTTTCGGCCTCGATACGCCGGGCGCGCTTTTGCGCCTGCGCCATGCGGCGGAAGCCGTGCAGCATGATTAACCGCCTGATGATGCGCTGGCTGATGTTAATGAGTATCAGCATGCTGGTGTGCATGCTGCTGGCGGCCAACCTCGGCGCGATGCCGCTGTCGCTGCGCACGCTGTGGCAGGCGCCGCTCAGCGATCTGGCCTGGCAAATCTGGCTCACAATTCGCCTGCCGCGCGTATTGCTGGCGGTGCTGACTGGCATGGCGCTGGCGGTGTCCGGCGCGGTGATGCAGGGGCTGTTTCGTAATCCGCTGGCCGATCCCGGACTGCTGGGTATCAGCAGCGGTGCCGGGCTGGCGGTGGCGCTCTCAGTGGTGTTGCCGCTCAGCCTGCCGCCGCTGCTGGCGCTGTGGCTGCCCTCGCTGGCAGCGTTTGCCGGCAGCCTGGTAGTGACGCTGCTGATCTTCAGCTTTAGCCGGCTGGCGCAGAGCCAGCTGGCGCGCCTGCTGCTGGTGGGCATTGCTATCAATGCGCTATGCGGCGCGGCGGTTGGCGTGCTGTCGTGGCTGAGCAACGACCAGCAGCTGCGTCAGCTGTCGCTGTGGGGCATGGGCAGCCTGACGGGTGCCCAGTGGCCGAGCCTGCTGGTGTGCGCGCTGCTGATTATTCCGGTGCTGCTGCTGGTACAGACGCGCGCGCGTCGCCTCAATCTGCTGCAGCTGGGCGAAGAGGACGCGCACTATATGGGCGTCGATGTTAAACGCACGCAGCGCCAGCTGTTGGTGCTGAGTGCGCTGCTGGTGGGCGCGGCGGTGGCGGTCAGCGGCATTATCGGTTTTGTCGGGCTGGTGGTGCCGCACGTGATGCGTTTTTGTCTCGGCAGTGACCACCGCTGGCTGCTGCCGGGCGCGGCGCTGGCGGGAGCGATTCTGCTGTTGCTGGCGGATACGCTGGCGCGCACCGTGGTGATTCCGGCCGAAATGCCGGTCGGGCTGCTAACCAGTCTGCTGGGCGGGCCGTGGTTCCTGTGGCAGATTCTGCGCCAGCAAAGGGGGCTGAATGAGTGAGCAGTTGCAGGCGCGCGGACTGCGGTTTTGCCGGGGAACGCGTACCTTAATCGATGATGTTTCCCTGACGTTGCCGCCGGGCGAAATGGTTGCCCTGATCGGTCCTAACGGTGCCGGTAAGTCGACGCTGCTGCGGCTGCTGACCGGCTTTCTGCACGCGGACGCCGGCGAATGCTGGCTGGGCGATCGTCCACTGGCCGCCTGGCCGCGTGAACCGCTGGCGCAGCGCCGCGCGGTGATGCGCCAGCAAAACAGCGTCACCTTTCCGCTGCCGGCTGCCGACGTGGTGGCGATGGGGCGCGCACCCTGGCCGGCCGGTAACTGCCAGGCGGTGGTGCAGGAGGTGATGCAGTTAACCGGCAGCGCGCCGCTGGCGCAGCGCGACTATCGGTCGCTGTCGGGCGGGGAGCAGCAGCGCGTGCAGCTGGCCCGGGTGCTGGCGCAGCTGTGGCATGACGACGGCCCGCGCGGCTGGCTGTTGCTGGATGAACCCACCTCCGCGCTCGATCTCTACTGGCAGCAGTCCACTCTGCGCCTGCTGCACCGGCTGACGCGCAATGGCCGCTTCAGCGTCTGCGCGGTGCTGCACGATTTGAATCTGGCCTCACTGTGGTCGGATCGGGTGTTGTTGTTACACCACGGCCAGCTGGTGGCGCAGGGCGCGCCGCACGCGGTGATGACCGAACCGATTCTGACACGCTGGTATCAGGCCGACCTGCAGGTGGTTACGCCGCCAGCGCAGGATCGGCCGCAGATACAGCTGCGGCCATAACTGCACCGGGTCAGGGCGCCTGGCGGCAATTGACAATCAGCCGACCACGCACCTGGCCCGCCAGCAGTTGTTCTGCGCCTGCGCGCGCCTCACTCAGTGGAATCACTTTGGTCATCTGCTCCAGCTGCGCGCCGTCAACCAGCTCCGCCAGACGCTGCCACGCCTGCTGACGCAGCGGTTTGGCGCACATCACGCTGTCCACGCCGGCCAGCGTAACGCCGCGCAGAATAAACGGCGCAACGCTGGTGGGCAGATCGAGGCCCTGCGCCATGCCGCAGGCGGCGACCACGCCGTCGCGCTGGATCCCGGCTAACACATTGGCCAGCGTGTGGCTGCCGACGCTATCGATCGCGGCGGCCCAGCGCTCTTTCGCCAGCGGTTTGCCGGGCGCGCTCAGTTCGTTACGGTCGATAATCGCGGAGGCGCCGAGCGTATCGAGAAGGTAGGCGCTGTCGCTGGCGCGGCCGCTGGATGCCACCACCTCATAGCCGAGACGCGCCAGCAGGCTCACGCTGAAGCTGCCCACGCCGCCGCTGGCACCGGTAACCAGTACCGGACCGTGCTGCGGTGTGATGCCCTGTTTTTCCAGCGCCAGTACGCACAGCATCGCGGTAAAGCCGGCGGTGCCAATCGCCATGGTTTGCAGCGGGCTGAGCGCCGCCGGGACCTTGACCAGCCAGTCGCCGGAGACGCTGGCTTTCTGCGCCAGCCCGCCCCAGTGTTTTTCACCCACGCCCCAGCCGGTGAGCAGCGCAACATCGTCCTGCTGCCACTCCGGATGACGGCTGTGGATCACCCGGCCAACAAAATCGATGCCCGGCACCATGGGAAACTGGCGCACAATCGGCCCTTTATTGCAGATGGCCAGCGCGTCTTTGTAGTTGAGGGTGGAGTAGCTTACTTCGAGGGTAACATCCTGATCGGGTAATTGTTGCTCTGACAGATCCTGCAGGGATGTGCGGTATCCCTGTTCATCATTTTCAATGACCAGTGCCTTGAACATGCAGCCTCCGGCTGGTTGGGAGAAGTGCGCTCCATAGTACGCTTCTGCCGCAGGGAGTGCCAGGCGGATGGGCGCGGCAGGCGGTCGCTATCGCACCGGTGTTACATTCTGCATAACTTTGCGTAATCTTCGACTATTCAGGCAGTTAAAAATAGACGCCTTAACTATTATTCATGTAAATCAATGAAGTGGCGCATTGGCGTTCTGCATCAAAATTCCGCGCTGATTGGTTGTTCCCGGTAAAAAAAGATGCCATCATGTCGCCCGAATTTCTTCCCCATCTTCATCGCTGAGGACGCCGCCATGTCCGGTACAATGCACATCTGCACTTGTCGCCGTGCGCTTCATGACAAGCGCGCCTCTGTCATCTGTTGTTCGCATTTCCCGCTCACCATGCGGTGAGGCTACGCCCCGTTCGCTGTTGGATATGAGTAAAGACAGACGCGATCTGGCTTTACTGATGTCTATCGGTTGCGGCCGCCGGACGTTATTCGCCGGGGAAATTTCCTCATTGCTGTGCCACTGGCACCCACTCATCCTTCATTACGGGGATTTGTGTTATGAACCCATTGAAAATTGCTGCCAGCGTAGCGGTAGCGCCAAGCCTGAGTCTCAACACCGCGCGCGACGTGGTGACGCTGGATAATACCGATTTCACCGACGTGGCCGCGGTAGTGGTCTCGCTGGCCGATACACGCAGCGGCGTGCTGACGCTGCTGCGCCAGACTGGCTTCAATCTGCCGGTGTTTGTCGCGAACGCCTTTGATGACACGGTGCTGACGCTGCCGGGCGTGACCGGAGAGATCAACGGCGCAGCGGAAGAGTGGCAGGCGCTGGAGCAGGCGGCGCAGGCGTACGAGGCGGAACTGCTGCCGCCGTTTTTCGACACCCTGACGCGCTATGTCGATATGCAAAACAGCACCTTTGCCTGTCCGGGCCATCAGGGCGGGGCGTTTTTCCGCCGCCATCCGGCCGGACGCCAGTTTTATGAGTTCTACGGCGAGAACGTCTTTCGCTCCGATATGTGTAACGCGGACGTCAAGCTGGGCGATTTACTGATCCACGAAGGCTCGGCCAAGGATGCGCAGAAATATGCCGCGCGCGTGTTCAACGCCGATAAAACCTACTTCGTGCTGAATGGCACCTCCAGCGCCAACAAAGTGGTGACCAATGCGCTGCTGACGCGCGGCGATCTGGTGCTGTTTGACCGCAATAACCACAAATCTAACCACCACGGTGCGCTGATCCAGGCGGGCGCCACGCCGGTTTATCTGGAAGCGGCGCGTAATCCGTTTGGTTTTATTGGCGGCATTGATGCGCACTGTTTCGACGAGACGTATCTGCGCGAGCAGGTGCGCCAGGTCGCGCCACAGCGCGTGGATCAGCCGCGTCCGTTCCGGCTGGCGATCATCCAGCTTGGTACCTACGATGGCACGGTATACAACGCGCGCCAGGTGGTGGATCGCATCAGGCATCTGTGTGACTACATTCTGTTTGATTCGGCATGGCTGGGTTATGAGCAGTTTATTCCGCTGATGGCCGGCTGCTCGCCGCTGACGCTGGAGCTCAATGAGAACGATCCGGGGATTTTTGTCACCCAGTCGGTGCATAAGCAGCTGGCGGGCTTCTCGCAGACTTCGCAGATTCACAAGAAAGATAACCATATTCGCGGCCAGAAACGTTTCTGCCCACACAAGCGGCTGAACAACGCGTTTATGCTGCACGCCTCAACCAGCCCGTTCTATCCGCTGTTCGCTGCGCTGGATATCAACGCCAGAATGCATCAGGGCGAAGCGGGGCGCAGCATGTGGCACGACTGCGTCACGCTGGGCATTGAGGCACGCAAAGCAATCCTCGA
The DNA here is from genome assembly GCF_018726825.1 of Pantoea sp. B270. NCBI lineage: Bacteria > Pseudomonadati > Pseudomonadota > Gammaproteobacteria > Enterobacterales > Erwiniaceae > Pantoea > Pantoea sp. B270. Next base: position 250,464 of record NZ_JAHCSX010000003.1, on the reverse strand, counting down.
GCGCTGCAGCCTGATTCAGCCCTTCCTGCCGGAGCAGGTACATGGCAAGCCATGGCAGGCGGCAGAAACCGCCACCATCGCCGCCGATCCTGCATATTTCAGCTTCGAACCGGGCGCGAAGTGGCACGGTTTTGCCGGTTACGATGCCGGACAGTATCTGGTGGACCCGTGCAAGTTGCTGCTCACCACGCCAGGCATCAATGCCACCAGCGGCGAATACACCCGCTTTGGCATTCCGGCCACCATTCTTGCCAACTATCTGCGCGAGAACGGTATCGTACCGGAGAAGTGCGATCTCAACTCAATCCTGTTCCTGCTGACCCCAGCGGAAACGCCGGAAAAAATGGCGCATCTGGTGGCGATGCTGGAGCAGTTTGAACAGCACGTGCGGGAAGATGCGCTGCTGGCCGAAGTGCTGCCGAGCGTGTATCGCAGGCACGTCGAGCGCTATCAGGGCTACACGCTGCGTCGCCTGTGCCAGGAGATGCACGATTTGTACGTCAGCTACGACGTTAAGGATCTGCAGCGCGACATGTTCCGTCAGGCGTGTTTCCCGAAAGTCGAGGTCAATCCGCAGGATGCGCATCAGGCGTATATTCGCGGTGACGTTGAGCTGGTGCCGATCGCCAGCGCCGAAGGGCGCATTGCCGCTGAGGGAGCGCTGCCGTATCCGCCGGGTGTGCTGTGCGTGGTGCCAGGCGAAACCTGGGGCGGGGCAGTGCAGCGCTATTTCCTCGCGCTGGAAGCGGGTATCAATCTGCTGCCGGGCTTTTCACCGGAGTTGCAGGGGGTTTACACCGAGGAGGATGACAGCGGGCACAAGCGGTTAGTGGCGAATATGATGTTGTAGGAGGGGGCTGTTCCCTACCGCACGGCACCTTCTCCCGCAGGCGGGAGAAGGTGGCGATGAGCGCTAATCAATAACGGTGGTAGCTGCGCTGTGCCTGGCTCACTTTGTACAGATAGCGGCGCGACTCGGCCGACGGATGGTTGGTGGTCAGCGTCTGATACACCTGGCTCGGTGACATGCCGTTGATGGTGGCGAAGGCGCGGTCTTTATCGCTGGAGAACACGCGCAGCACGCTGCCCGCCCCGCCGTTATAAGCGGTGATCACTGCGTAACGACGCGACAGCGGATCCTGAATCCCGCCGAGATAGCTCTTCTGCAGCAGCGACAGATAAGCGGTACCGGCATCAATGTTATTGGCCGGATCGAGCAGATAGCTGCGGCTCGGTTTACCCCATTTGCCCTTCATGCGGAACACATCGACCCCGGCAGTATGCTGCACCACCTGCATCAGACCCAGCGCATCGGCGTTGCTTACCGCATAGGGGTTAAAGCTCGATTCGGTCTGCATGATGGCCAGAATCAGCGAGGCATCAACGCCATACTGTTCGGCCGCTTTGCGCACCAGCGGCAGATATTTATGCGCACGCTTGTCGAGGTGGTTAGGCACCATCGGAATGGTCACCGACCAGATAACGTGCAGCCCGGAGGTGCGTTTCTGCAGTTTGTTCTGGATCAGGTAATCAGCAAAGTTACCGGCGCGTCCCTGCCAGCGGATCGGCTGACCGGTATTATCCAGCACCTGGCCGTACAGCAGCGGCTCTTTACTGATCTGAATATCGTTGGCGTCGGAGTAGAGATCGACGTTGCCTGGATCGTCACCAATCAACAGCGTGGTGATGATGGCCTGACGCAGGCTGGCCATCGGATCGGTGCCGGAAATGGTCTCAATGGTGATGCTACCGCTGTCGAAGTTGATGTGACTGCGGGTGTAATAGTTATCGCTGTATTTGACGTAGTCCTTGGGTCCGGCGATCAGAACCTCATTGATTCCCCAGATATTCTCGATGTTGGCGGCAAATTGCCCCATCAGAATGTCAAAACCGTTGGTGTCCTTAACCCACTCTTCATGGTACTGCGATTTTTTTTGTCCGGAGCAGGAGACTAACAGGGGTGCGATGACCAGCAGTGCTATCAGTTTTTTATTCATTGTGAATGCGTGCCTGACTCGAAAAAGAGGGCCTCAAAGGGAGGCCCTGAACGTTTATTTTTCTGGCGGGGTGTAACCTTCAATGTGCACATCTTTGCCTTCGAACAGGAAATTCACCATCTCCTTCTCCAGCACTTTGCGATCTTCCGGGTTCATCATGTTGAGCTTCTTCTCGTTGATCAACATGGTCTGCTTGGACATCCACTGCTGCCAGGCTTCTTTGGAAATCTCATTGTAGATGCGCTTACCCAGTTCGCCAGGATAGAGCTGAAAGTCCTGGCCTTCAGCGTCGCGTTGCAGATAAGTACAAAAAATGGTGCGGCTCATTACTCTTCCTCTTCGGTCAAACGGGTTCGCAGTTGAAGCTGCCGGGGATGGCGCAGCTCATGCAGCAGGCGCTCTACCGGCGCGGCCAGCCCCACTGACGGTGGTTGCGCTAAGTTATACCAGAGACCGCCGGCTTCATCCATCAGCGACCCGGAGGAAGGCCACGCCAGCCACATAGGCACAATATCTAAGTGGAAATGGCTGAAGGTGTGGCGAAACGCGGTAAGCTGCTGCGGTTTCGCGTGGATGCCGCGCGCCGCCAGCCAGTCAGTCAGCGCTTGCTCACTGGTGAACTGCGGGAAGCAGAACAGGCCGCCCCACAAACCCACTGGCGGACGCTGCTCCAGAAACACCTCATCGCCGTGTTGCAGCATCAGGAACCAGCCGCTGCGCTCTGGTAGCGTGACTTTCGGTTTCTTACCGGGATAATCAGCCCAGTTGCCTTGTGCATAGGCCGCGCAGCCGCTATTCAGCGGGCAGATTTCGCATTTCGGGCGGGAGCGAGTACACACTAACGCGCCGAGATCCATCATCGCCTGATTGAACTGGCTGACGCCTTCCGCTGGCGTGACGTCTTCACTGATCTGCCACAGGCGCTTCTCCACCTCTTTTTTGCCCGGCCAGCCGCTCACTGCATAGCAGCGCGCCAGCACGCGTTTTACGTTGCCGTCGAGGATCGGGAAATGCAGGCCAAGCGACAGCGACAGGATCGCGCCCGCCGTGGAGCGGCCGACGCCCGGCAGCGCCGCGACGTCATCGAAATGAGGCGGGAATACGCCGCCGTGCAGCTCAACCACCTGTTTAGCCGCCTTGTGCAGGTTACGCGCCCGTGCGTAATAGCCGAGGCCGGTCCACAGATGCAGCACTTCATCAAGCGGCGCGGCGGCCAGGTCGGCAACCGTGGGGAAGCGCGCCATAAAGCGTTCGAAATAGGGAATAACGGTGGCAACCTGCGTCTGCTGCAGCATCACTTCGGAGAGCCACACCTTATAGGGCGTTTTCTCCAGCTGCCACGGCAGAGTTTTACGGCCAAAGCGTTGGTACCACTCCAGCACCTGTTGCGCGAACTGCGGCGCCTGCATCATAAGAAGGAAATTTTCCGTGTTTACTCTACAATCAGGCAGGAATTCCAGCACAGAGACATCAGGGTGTAAACCGGAAGATTGCAAAGGCTTGCTTCTGTTACTTAACTTTGCATAATGCCCGTTTCCCTGAACAGGCTAACCAGCAGGTTTCAACATGATTAATGACGTCATCACCCCGGAATTTGATGAGAACGGGCGGCCTTTGCGCCGTATCCGCAGTTTTGTGCGCCGCCAGGGGCGCTTAACGAAAGGACAGCAGCTCGCGCTCGACAATTACTGGCCGGAGATGGGCGTCGAGTATCAGCCGCAGCCGCTGGACATGGTCGCGCTGTTTGGCCGCGAAGCGCCGCTGGTGCTGGAGATTGGTTTTGGCATGGGCGCCTCGCTGGTGACCATGGCGCAGAACAATCCGCATCAGAACTTCCTCGGCATTGAAGTGCATGCGCCGGGTGTCGGTGCCTGTCTGGCCTCGGCCAAAGAGGCAGGCGTGCAGAATCTGCGCGTGATGTGTCACGACGCGGTGGAAGTGCTGGAGAACATGGTGCCGGACAATTCGCTGCGCATGGTGCAGCTGTTTTTCCCGGATCCATGGCATAAGGCGCGCCACAACAAGCGCCGCATCGTCCAGGTACCGTTTGCCGAGCTGGTGCTGCGCAAGCTGAAGCTGGGCGGCGTGTTCCACATGGCGACCGACTGGGAAGAGTACGCCACGCACATGCTTGAAGTGATGAGCAGCATCGATGGCTATAGCAATCAGTCGGAGAGCCAGAATTACGTGCCGCGTCCGGAAACGCGTCCGTTAACCAAATTTGAGCAGCGCGGGCAGCGACTGGGCCATGGCGTATGGGATCTGATGTTTGAGAGGGTGAAATAATGGCTGTAAAACGTAGCCGCCGTTTACGTAAAAAGTTGCATGTTGATGAGTTTCAGGAGCTGGGCTTCTCTGTTGCCTGGCGTTTTGCCGAAGGCACCAGTGAGGAAGAGGTGGATGCCACGCTCGATCAGTTCATCAATGAGGTGATCGATCCGAATGGTCTGGCCTATGACGGCAGCGGCTATCTGGTGTGGGAAGGGCTGGTGTGTCTGCAGCAGACCGGCAAATGCACCGACGCGCACCGCGAGCTGGTGCGTAACTGGCTGGAAAAGAAAAATCTCGCCGATATTCAGGTCACTGAACTCTTCGACGTTTGGTGGGACTAAGTTTTATTACAGTATGCTGGTGCGCATAAATGCGCACCCTACAGGGGATTGCCCTTACGGGGGCGCCATTTATGGCGACCTGGACCGCATGCTGATGCGTATAAATGCGTACCCTGCGGGGGATGGTCCTTTGTAGGGTCGCCATTTATGGCGACCTGGACCGCATGCTGAAGCGTATAAATGCGCACCCTGCGGGGGATGGTCCTTTGTAGGGTCGCCATTTATGGCGACCTGGTAACAACCGCAAACTGTCTTGCTCTTTCCCGCACAGAATACTCAGGAGATTTCATGGTTCGTAAGGCTCTTCTCGCCGCGCTGCTGCTGGCGGCGGCTCAGGCGCATGCTGACTATCAGTGCAGCGTCAATCCAAAGGATGATGTGATCATCAAACCCCAGAGCGTGCAGGTGGTGGGCAGCAACGGCAACCTTGAAATCACGCCGCAGGGCGATGTGCAGTTCAACGGCAAGTCGGTGAGCGTCGATAACGCCACGCGCCAGCAGGCGATTGACTACCAGAACGCGCTGCGTCGCGATCTGCCGTGGGTCGACAGCGGCGCAACCACCCGTCTGGAGCGGGGCCGCGTGGCGCTGGATAAAGTGATTGTCGAAAAACTCGGCTCGGACAGCAATGTGCGCAATCGCCTGACCACGCTGAACGGTCAGCTGAAGCAGCAGATGAACCGCATCATCGAGCATCGCCCGGATGGCCTGACTTTCCACCATCAGGCCATTGAGCAGGTGCGCGCCGACGGCGAGAAGCTGGTGCAGAGCACGCTGGGCGGGGTGTTGCAGGATAGCCTGAACGAGATGGGTACCAAACAGGCCGCCAGCGGCAGCAATCCGTTACAGGCGCTGATGGGCAACCTCGGCGGGCTACAGCAGTCGATTCAGACTGAATGGAACAATCAGGAGCAGGATTTCCAGAACTTCGGTCATGAAGTGTGTAACCGGGTGACCGCACTGGAGAGCCAGCGCAAGACGCTGATGCAGAACGTAAAGGGCTAAGCCAGCCGCGTTGCCGCTGAATGCACGGAACATCACGGCGTCATTGTTCTTCTGAACAGTGGCGCCTTTTTTATCCCCGCAACTTTTAAGCCAAGATTTAACGGGTTGTCTTAGATTCGGGACGAATCTGATAACGACAAAATTTCCGCATTAATAACTATATCAACGGGCATTCAGCCTATTGAACTTATTAATTTTTAAGGAAATTTTATGTTATTTTCTGACACCTCTGCTTCCAGTTCACACCCGGTTTTATCACCCCCTGTGGTTATCGTTGCCGAACGCGGCTGGTACAACGATCCGCAAAAACGCTGGCAGGGAACGGTACAAACGCCGGACGCCGTTGAAGTCATCGTGACGGTTAACGGTGGCAATCCGCTACACGTGCCGGTGATCAATGGCCACTTCGAGTGGATGCCGCCGCAGCCGATGGCCGATGGTGAATACCAGCTCACCTTTACCGCCGTGGATGCCGCCGGCAATCACAGCGCACCCACGCGCGTGGATTACAATATCGATACCCATCCGCCCGCCAGACCGATCATCGAAGCGATTGAAGACCACGTTGCCGGCGGCGTGGAGGACGGTAACAGCATCCGCCGTAACGGCTATACCAACGATGATCAGCCGGTGGTACGCGGGCAGGCCGAAGGCAACGCGTTGGTTTATCTCTATAATGGCAACCAACTTCTCGCCTCTGTCCGTGCCGATGCGCAGGGCAATTGGCAGGCACAACTCGATCTGCCGCAGGACGGAACCTATAACCTGACGGCGCAGGCCGAGGACCGCGCCGACAACCGCAGTCAGCCGTCGCCGAAGTGGACCTTTCATCTCGATACGCTTACCCCGGAAACGCCGACGTTCAGCTATTACGACGACAATCGCGGGCTGTATCAGGGCCAGTTTGGCCGCGGCAAACCCACCGATGATGTCCGGCCGGAACTGCACGGCGAAGCCGAGCCCGGCAGCGTGGTGCGCATTCAGTATGCCGCACCGGGCGGAAAGTGGATTGTCGGCGGTACGGCCACCGTCGACAGCAGCGGCCACTGGCACTGGACGCCGCCGCAGGATCTGCTGCCGGACGGCGACTGGCGTTTTCGCAGCCGCAGCAGCGATAAAGCCGGCAACGTCAGTCAATGGAGCGACAGCTGGACGCTGACCATCGACACCCGTATCAACACGCCCACCATCCTGCAGGCTATCGATGACGTCGGCACCATCCAGCCGGTGCTGCCGGGCCAGACCACCGACGATAAGCGGCTCGATTTTTCCGGACAGGCTGAGCCTTACAGTCAGGTGACGCTGTACCAGAACGGCGTGGCAGCCGGCAGCGCGACGGTGGGGGCCGATGGGCGCTGGCAGATTACCCCGGACCGCGACATGCAGCCGGGCAGCAACAACTTTACGGTAAAAGCGGTCGATGTGGCGGGTAACGTCAGTGACTATGCGCCCAACTGGGCGATTAACTATGACTCTGGCGTAAAGCACAGTTCTGGCGAAGAGAACTGGAACTGTCGCGCCAATACCAGCTGGCAAACCGGCCGTGTGTATCAGTACGGCGGGTTGAAAGTCACCGAACTGAAACATGGCACCACCAACAACTGTTTCTATACCGGCATCATGAACCGGCCAGATGGCTATGAAAGCAAAGCGATTGAGATGCTGGATCATTCGGTCGTGCAGTTTGATTTTGGCGCCACCAATTACGTGGAGTTCAATTATGGCTATCTCCACAATTGCGATACCTACGTGGATATCTTCTCCCCCAGCGGCGAGCTGCTGGGGCGCGAATACCTGCAGCCCGGTGGCGCCAGCCGGTCTGAGCAGGGCCTGAACACCTTTAGCTGGCAGGCTCCGGCGGGCCAGCAGATTGGCTATATTGACGTCCATTCGGGCGAAGATCCGGATACCTATAAAAAAGTGCTGTGCTGGAACGTGCTGGTGAAGCGCGATGTCGGCTGGATTATTGATACTGTGCGCTGGGGCAAAGACGAGAGCCTGGTACAGCACCATACGCTGCCGGAAACGCAGGAACAGGAGGGCGCGCAGCTGCATCTGAATGATGTGCAGCAGTGGCTGGCGGCGCACAGCGGACAACCGCTGCAGGGCTTCTCTGCGCTGGTGCTGGAAGGAGAACATCAGCAGCTTGATTATCAGCAGCTGACGCAGCATATCAGCGGCCTGCAGCATATCGATCTCACTGGCTCAGGAGACAATCTGCTGCAGCTGGATGCGCAGCAGCTGTTGCAGCAGGCGCATCAGGATGTGTTGCTGCCAGAGCGCACGCGCAGCTGGCTGATTGATGGTGATGCCGGCGACGTGGTACAGCTCAGCGATAGCACGCAATTTTATCAGCAGTGGCAGCAGCAGGGGACGCAGCAGAGCGGTGGCAAAGTGTGGCAGGTGTTTGAGAGTCTCGACCACAGCGCGACGCTGTTAATCAATAATGAGGTGATGGTCGCCTGAGCGTAACAGATGCAGCCGTGCCGCACAGCACGGCTGCCAGCGGAAAAGGCGCGCGCCTTCTCCGCTGAATTTACATGAACAGCTCCAGCAGCGAATTCAGGAACAGTTTGCCTTTTTCGGTAATCTGCCAGTGCTCTGGCTGCTCCTGCACATAACCGGCGGCGATGGCTGCGTCGATCTGCGGGCGAATCACTGCCTCGTCCAGCCCGGTGTAGCGCTGAAAGTCGGCGCGCGGCGCGGCTTCCAGCAGGCGGAACCGGTTCATAAAGAACTCGAACGGCTTGTCCTCGTCCGGCACGTCATGCTGCTTATCCAGATAGTTGCCCTTCATAAAACCGCGCGGATGACGGGTTTTCACCGTGCGCACAATGCGCCCGTCCGGCTGCGTCAGCTTGCCGTGCGCGCCACAGCCGATGCCGAGGTAATCACCGAAGCGCCAGTAGTTCAGGTTATGCTCGCAGCGATAGCCCGGTTTGGCGTAGGCCGAGGTTTCATACTGCTGATAGCCTGCGGCGCTCAGCAGCTGATGACCCTGCTCAAAGATATCCCACAGCGCATCGTCATCCGGCAATACCGGCGGGCGTGAACCAAACAGCGTGTTGGGCTCAATGGTCAGCTGATACCACGACAGATGCGGCGGATTGAGGGCAATCGCCTGGCGCAAATCGTCCAGCGCCTCTTCCAGCGACTGATCCGGCAGGCCGTGCATCAGGTCGAGGTTAAAGCTGCGCAGGCCGAGACCGGCCGCCAGCTGTGCCGCGCGGACCGCCTCGTCCGGACCGTGAATGCGCCCCAGGCGCGTCAGCTTTTGCGGACTGAAACTCTGCACGCCAATCGAAATCCGATTAATGCCCGCCCGCTGATAGCCGCTGAAGCGATCGGCTTCCACCGTGCCCGGATTGGCTTCCATGGTGATTTCGGCGTCCGCCGCCAGCGGCAGGCGCGCACGCACGCCATCCATTAGCTGCTGCATCGCTTCGCTGCTCAGCAGGCTGGGCGTGCCGCCGCCGATGAAAATGGTGCGCACTTCGCGCCCGGCGGTCAGCGGCAGATCCTGGTCAAGATCGTTGAGCAGATGCTGCACATACTCACTGTGCGGCACTTCGCCTTTAAGCGCGTGCGAGTTGAAGTCGCAGTACGGACACTTCTGCACGCACCACGGGATGTGGATATAAAGGCTTAACGGTGGTAACTCAGGCATTGCGCATCGCTTCCAGCAGCAGCGTCAATGCTTTACCCCGGTGCGACACGGCACGCTTTTCATCCTTGCTTAGCTCGGCGGCGGTTTTACCCAGCGCCGGCACGTAGAAGATCGGATCATAACCGAAACCGCCTTCACCGGCAGCTGCGCGGGTAATCTCCCCGGCCCAGCTGCCGTGGAACACCAGCGGCGTCGGGTCGGAGGCGTGACGCACGTACACCAGCACGCAGTGGAACTGTGCCTGGCGCTCGCCGTCCGGCACCAGCTCCAGTGCCTGCAGCAGTTTGTCGAGATTCTGCTGGTCGCTGGCATCAACGCCGGCATAGCGTGCCGAGTAAATGCCCGGTGCGCCGCCCAGCGCATCGACCGCCAGCCCGGAGTCATCGGCAATCGCCGGCAGGCCGGTGATCTGCGCAGCGTGACGCGCTTTCAGGATGGCGTTTTCGATAAAGGTCAGCCCGGTCTCTTCGGCAGACTCTACGCCCAGCTCGGTTTGCGCCACGATATCCAGGCCGAAGGCCGCTAACAGATCGGCCAGTTCACGTACTTTGCCCGGATTACCGGTGGCGAGCACAACTTTTTGCATAACAGTTCCAGATTAACGAATTACAGCAGGTACCAGAGACCCGGGAACAGATCCATACCGAGGAAGTTCAGCGCATACAGCACCAGAATTACGATCATCGCCGAGAAATCAATGCCGCCCATCGCCGGCAGGATACGGCGAATCGGTGCCATCAGCGGTTCGGTCAGCTGGATCAGCACATAGTCCATCGCACCGCGTCCCTGGCTGATCCAACTCATCAGCGAGCGAATGATGATCACCCAGAACACCAGATAGCCGGCGGATTTGACCAGTGACAGCAGGCCCACCAGCAGGTTGGTCGGATCGACGGAGAACACCCCGACCTGAATCAGCAGCAGAATCGGATATTTCAGCGTGGTCAGCACGAATGCCAGCAGCAGTGACGCGGTGTCAATCGGTCCCAGCGCCGGCAAAATGCGGCGCAGCGGTTTAACAATCGGCTGGGTGATCTTCACGACAAACTGCGCCAGCGGATTGTAAAAGTCACAGCGTGACCACTGCATCCAGATGCGCAGCAGCAGCACCATCACGTACAGATCAATCAGCGTTTTGACTAAAAACGTCAGTGTTAACATGAGGTTCCTCAATTATTGTTGTGAAGGGCGTGCATAATCCCGCGCGCCAAATACCGCGGTGCCGATGCGCACCATCGTACTGCCTGCGGCAATCGCCGCATCCATATCGTCGCTCATTCCCAGAGAAAGCGTATCGACGCCTGGATAGTCCTGTTGCAAGGCGCGAAACGCGCTGGCCATCTGCTGGCACACCGCCAGCTGGCGCGCGTAATCCTGCTCGGGCGCCGGAATCGCCATCAGCCCACGCAGGCGCAAACGCGGCAGGGCGGCAATCTGTTGTGCCAGCCCGGCGACGGCCTCCAGCATGATGCCAGATTTGCTGTGCTCGTCACTGATATTTACCTGAATTAACACGTTGAGCGGCGGCAGCGCGGCCGGACGCTGATCGTTCAGCCGCTGCGCGATACGCAGACGGTCAACGGTATGGCACCAGGCAAAGTTTTCCGCCACCAGACGGCTTTTATTGGATTGTAACGGCCCGATAAAGTGCCATTGCAGATCAGGATGTGCGGCCAGTTCGGCAACTTTTTCAACCCCTTCCTGCACGTAATTTTCACCGAAGGCGCGCTGTCCGGCGGCAATGGCTTCTGCGATAGCGCTCGCAGGTTTGGTTTTGCTCACTGCAAGCAGCGTAATTTCTTCTGGCGCGCGGCCGCAACGCGCGGCGGCAGCAGCGATCCGCTCGCGCACTTGCTGTAAGTTGTGCTCAATGGAAGTCATAGTCAGGAGAAGTTAAATGGATTTGGATGACGTTGTGGCGCTTAGTGTAAAGCATAATGCGGCCGATCTGCACCTTTGCAGCGGACATTTACCGCACTGGCGCCGGCAGGGCGTACTGGAGCCAATACCGCAACAGCACAGCTTGCCTGAGCGCTGGCTGCAGGCCTTTAGCGAGCAGTGGCTTAGCGCCGCGCAGCGCAGCGAGTTAGCTGGCAGCGGTCACGTCGATTTCGCCATCATGCTCGGCAACGGCAGCCGGCTGCGCGCCAATCTGTTCCGCCAGCGTCACGGACTGGCGCTGGCGCTGCGGCTGATTGCCAGTCAGCCACCGGATATAGCGCGCCTGCAGCTGCCGGACGTGGTGCGCTCGCTGCTGCAGCTGGAGGAAGGGCTTATCCTCATCACCGGCGCGACCGGCAGCGGCAAATCCACCACGCTGGCGGCGCTGGTGGATAGCCTTAATCGTCAGCAGGCGCGCCACATTATCACGCTGGAAGATCCGATCGAGTTCGTCCATCACAGCCAGCGTTCGCTGATTCAGCAGCGCGAAATCGGCGCGCACTGCGCTTCGTTTCAGCTCGGATTAAAAGCGGCGCTGCGTGAAGACCCGGATGTGATCCTGCTGGGTGAGCTGCGCGACAGCGAAACCATCCGCCTGGCGCTGACCGCTGCTGAGACCGGCCATCTGGTGCTGGCCACGCTGCATACGCGCGGCGCGACGCAGGCGGTGGACCGGCTGGTGGATGTGTTTCCGTCCGAGGAGAAAAACCTCGTACGCACGCAGCTGGCCGGCAGCCTGAAAGCGGTGCTGGCGCAGCGTTTAGTCGCCGCCAAAGCCGGTGGCCGCATTGGCCTGTTTGAAGTGCTGGTGGCGACGCCGGCGGTCGCTAACCTGATCCGCGAAGGCAAAATGCATCAGCTGCCCGGTGTGTTGCAGACCGGCGCGCAGGCAGGGATGCAGACTTTCGCTCAGAGCGAGCAGGCCCGGCGTGAGGCGGGATTAATTTGAGCGGCGACGTGCCCTGAGAACCGTCGACACGGCGGCGCGAAACCGCGCGGCCGTGTCCGGGCTGATTTAATGCGTCTCGAACCAGTCCTGCAGGATAATCACCGCGGACTGCGAATCGATATGGCCTTTCTGCAGCGCGCGATAGCCGCCGCGTTCGAACAGATCGGCACGCGCTTCAACGGTGCTCAGGCGCTCATCCTGCAGCTCCACACGCACGCCGAAGCGGCCGTGCAGCCGGTTAGCAAACTTGCGTGCGCGCGCCGTCAGCGGCTGTTCGCTGCCGTCCATGTTGAGTGGCAGGCCAACCACCACGTAATCCGGCTGCCACTCTTTCAGCAGCTTACCAATGAGCTCCCAGTCCGGCGTGCCGTCCTGCGCTTTCAGCGCGGTGAGCGGGCGCGCAGTGCCGGTCAGCTGTTGCCCGATGGCAACGCCGATGCTTTTGGTACCGAAGTCAAAGCCGAGCAGCGTTTCACTGGCCATCAGGCGTGCCCTGCATCGCTGGTCATGTTGTGGATGTCCACACCCATGCTGCGCGCGGCTTCACGCCAGCGTTCGGCAATCGGCGTCTGGAACAGGATCTGCGTATTGGCCGGCGTGGTCAGCCAGGCATTCTCCAGCAGCTCATTTTCCAGCTGATCCTTCTCCCATGCGCAATAACCCAGCGCTACCAGCACGTTCTCTGGCTGTTCACGCGTGCCGATCGCTTCCAGCACATCGCGTGAAGTGGTGATCACCGTATTGTCAGAAATGCGAATACTGGAGGAGAACACGCGCTGGGCCGAGTGCAGAATAAAGCCACGATCTTCCGCCAGCGGACCACCGGCAAACACCGGTTTGTCCAGTTTGATGGCAGGATCGCGTTCTGATGGGCTGATCTTAAGTTTTTTCAGGATGCCTTCGACCGTCAGGTTGTCCATCGGCTTGTTAACGATCAAACCCATGGCACCCTCTTCGTTATGCTCGCAGATATACACCACCGAGCGTTTGAAGAAAGGGTCCTGCAGCGACGGCATCGCAATCAAGAAATGGTGCTGTAAATTCATTCTCACTCGTTTACCAAAAATAGCCGGTGCTGAACGGCTGCACCGGCTTTGGGTGGTTCACGGAGCTCTCACTCCTGCGGCATCCTCAGCCCAAACGTTTTTCAATCGCGTCCATCAGCATGCCGGTGATGGAGACCGGGAACGCCGCCTCGATTTCGCGGATGCAGGTTGGGCTGGTGACGTTAACTTCTGTCAGTTTATCACCGATAATATCGAGGCCGACAAAAATCAGCCCTTTGGCTTTCAATGTCGGACCTACGCGGCGGGCAATTTCCCAGTCGCTGTCGCTCAGCGGACGGGCTTCGCCGCGGCCACCGGCGGCGAGGTTGCCACGGGTTTCGCCGCCCTGCGGAATGCGTGCCAGGCAGTATGGCACCGGTTCACCATCGACCACCAGCACGCGTTTATCACCGTCTTTGATCGCCGGCAGATAATTTTGCGCCATGCAGAAGAACTGACCGTGGTTGGTCAGCGTTTCGGTGATCACGCCGAAGTTGGCGTCATCTTTTTTGATGCGGAAAATCGACGCGCCGCCCATGCCGTCGAGCGGCTTGAAGATCACATCGCCATGCTCCTGCCAGAACGCGCGCAGCTGCTCTTTGTTGCGCGTCACCAGCGTGTCTGGCGTCAGGTCGGCAAACCAGGCGGTGTAGAGTTTTTCGTTGCAGTCACGCAGGCTCTGCGGTTTGTTAACGATCAGCGTGCCTTGCTCTTCCGCGCGCTCCAGCAGATAGGTTGCGTAGATAAACTCGGTATCAAACGGCGGGTCTTTACGCATCAGCACCACGTTAAGATCGGCCAGCGGGATAGTCTGCTCGCTGCCAAACGTGTACCACTGATCGTAGTTCTGCTCGACGCTCAGCAGCCGGGTGCGCGCGTAAGTCACGCCACCGCGCAGCGACAGATCGCCCATCTCCATGTAGTGAATTTCATAACCGCGGCGCTGTGCTTCCAGCAACATGGCGAAGCTGGAGTCTTTTTTAATGTTGATGGACGAAATCGGGTCCATAACGATGCCAAGCTTAATCATTATTCTCTCCTCAAAGGGGAATTCAGCCACCCCGTTCCGTGCGAAAGCGTTGTGCTGGTCAGTTATCTGCGTGTGTCTTCGGGCTGAAAGTATCCCTTAACCGAGGTCACCAAACCTCACCTGAAGTGCCGTGATGGCGGTGAGCGCCGTGGTTTCGGTGCGCAAAACGCGCGGACCGAGCAGGATATCGGTAAAGCCGTGCTGCGCCGTCATGGCAATTTCCTCTGCCGACAGGCCGCCTTCCGGGCCAATCAGCAGCCGTACGCGTTCAACCGGCTGCGGCAGCGTATTGATGCTGTGGCTGGCGCGCGGATGCAGGTTGAGCTTCAGGCCGTCATCCGCTTCGGCGCACCAGGCTTCGAGCGTCATCGCGGCGCGGATTTCCGGCACGCGATTACGACCGCACTGCTCGCAGGCGGCGATGGCAATTTTCTGCCACTGCTGAATCTTTTTCGCCAGGCGTTCGGCATCCAGCTTTACGCCACAGCGTTCAGAAAACAAGGGCGTAATCACATTCACGCCCAGTTCGATCGATTTCTGGATAGTGAATTCCATTTTTTCACCGCGCGACATCACCTGACCGAGGTGTAAGTGCAGCGGGGATTCGCGATCGTCAGGCTGGCTGGCAAGGACCTTTACTTTTACACGCTTTTTGTCGGCCTGGGTGATTTCGGCGCTAAAAGTCAGATTACTGCCATCAAACAGCTCGATCTGCTGTCCGGCGCTCATGCGCAGCACGCGGCCGACGTGGTTGGCGGCATCCTCATCAAGCAGAACTTCACTGTTAACGGTTAGAGCTTCGGGGTGATAAATGCGGGGTATGCGCATGCGGTTCCTGCCGGCGTTATGCCGCATCGCGCGATGCGGCCCAATCGAAAAAAGCTAGTGTAGGGTAGCGCTTTCAGCGCTGGCAAGCCTGCTGTACCCAGGAATTGTGATTTCCCTGCACCGCGGCGATGCGCTGGTCACGTTCGCACTCCCACGGTGTGACCGGATACTGCTTGTTCCACGCGGTGAACAGCTGGGTTTGCTGGCGTGACAGGCGCAGATGATACTGGTCGCGCATATAGAAGTAGGTGCGGGCGATGGCGCCGCGCGCGCGCTCGGGAGGCTCGGCGCGCTTCTGCTTAAAATCGATCTTCATGCTGCACTGACCGTACGGCTGCTCGCCACCGTTCCACTGGCTGTACTGGAAGTTGTTGCGGTCGCCGTTCACTTCGCCGATGGCTGGCTGCAGGTTGTGCAGATCGCTTTCGATGCGGCGGTAATCTGCGTCTTTGCTGCAGTTTTTGCGTCCGCCATTTTGCCAGCACTGACGCTGATGACCAAACTCCCATGCCGGCATGACGTGTTCCCACTCGATGCGTTCCGCGCGGTTGGCGTTCTTGCGCACGCTATAGCCGCAGCTGCTCAGATCCGGCACGCCTTTTTTACCGTGCCAGCTGATTTTGCAGCCGCAATAAAAATCCGCCGGCGCATCCGCGTTGATCTTTGCCGCGACCACTTTCGCCTGCTGAAAATTGTTCTGGTTGTAATGGGTGAGACTGAGGCTGTACGCGCTGAGCGGCGCGACCAGCAGAGAGAGTAATAACAGCGTTTTGCGAGACATATTCCAAAAAATAACCTGGTACCGAAAAGGGCGGCAGCGTAACAGAATGGCCGGGCGCGGGGAATGAGAATCGCGGACTAATCCGCTGCGTATTCACCGGGTTGCAGCAGCGTACCGCAATGCACACAGCGATATTCGCTCTCACCACGCACCACGCGGTTATGGCGGCGTACCGTCAGCTGATGTTGCTGGCAGCGACAGCGATAGGGGAAGGTATTGCTGCGCACCGAAGTGATTGCGAACTGATGGGTGCGGCGGGCGGGCACGCCCAGCACGTCCTCCATCATCCACTTCCACTCTTTGCCGTGCGGCGGCACGCGGCCGAAGGTTTTCCACACCAGCAGATGCGCCAGCTCATGCGGCACCACTTCATCAATAAAAGCCTGCTGGTTTTCCAGCAACAGCACCGGGTTGAGGCGAATTTGCCACTGCTCCAGCCACGCGGTGCCTGCGGCCGTGCCGCGCTGCTGATAAACCAGCGTCGGCTCTTCGAAATGACGTTCGAGTTTTTGCTGAGCCAGCTGCAAAAAATGGCGCAGCGAGCGCATGACGGCTTGTTGCAGGGCGATGGGCAGACGTGGCGTTTTCATGTGCGGCAGCATAAGGCGTTGCCGCGGGGTACGCAACTGCATGCGCACAGGCGGCAGATAAAAAAAGGGCCGCCCTGCGGCAGCCCCGGTTAACGCATCTGGCCTTACTGCTGGCCGATATCGCGCAGTTTTTTGCCCGACATCAGGTTGCGCTCGATGTGCTCCAGCGAGACGTTTTTGGTCTCCGGAATCAGCGCGACCGTCAGCAGAATAAAGAACACGTTCAGCGCGGCGTAGACCCAGAAAGTCGGCGCGTTGCCCAGCGAGTTCAGCATGGTCAGGAAGGTGGCACCAACGATCATGTTGGCAATCCAGTTGGTCGCGGTAGAGACGGTGATACCAAAATCACGCCCTTTCAGCGGCTGAATTTCAGAACACAGTACCCAAATCAGCGGACCGGCTGACATCGCGAAGCCAACAATGAACATCAGCAGCATGGCGATAGCAAAGTACTGCTCACCGGCAGAGTTAATGCCAATGTGCAGCATGGTACCGAGGATACCCATGCCGGCTGCCATCACCAGGAAGCCCAGCACCAACGTGGGTTTACGGCCCCAGCGATCCACCAGACCGATAGCAATAAAGGTGGCCAGCACGTTCACCAGACCTACGATCACGGTGCCCCACATTTGCTGCGTGGTATTGGCGAAGCCGGCGATTTCGAAGATTTTCGGTGCGTAGTACATGATGACGTTCATGCCGGTGAACTGCTGCATCACCTGCAACAGCACGCCGAGGAACACCGCGCGGCGGAAGTTGCTATTGCTCTGGAACAGCTGCCAGCCGGACTGTTTGATCTTCAGGCTTTCGCGGATCTCATCCAGCTCGCGTTTCGCCTGCTCGCTGGTGTCACGCAGGCGATCCAGCACGCGCTGTGCATCGCGGAAGTCACCTTTCGCCGCCAGCCAGCGCGGGCTGTTTGGCAGGAACACCACGCCAACCAGCAGCAGCACCGCCGGAATAGTGATGATGCCCAGCATCCAGCGCCAGTCGCCCGAGGCACTGAACGCGGTGTCAGACAGGTAAGCGCCGAGAATACCGATGGTGATCATCAGCTGATACAGGGAAATCATACTGCCGCGGATCTTCTCCGGTGCGATTTCCGAGAGATACAGCGGGGCGGTATAAGAGGCAACGCCGACGGCAAGGCCGAGCACCACGCGTGCGGCAATCAGCATTTCCGGGTTTGGCGCCATCGCCGACCACAGTGAACCGATAACGAACAGGATGGCACCGGCCATCAGGCTCTTTTTACGGCCGAGACGCGAAGACATCCAGCCGCTGCCCACAGCACCGACCGCAGCACCGAACATCATTGAGCTGACGATCCACTCCTGCTGATGTGCGGTAACGTTGAAATCTTTCGCGATGAAGGGCAGGGCACCGGCGATAACGCCGATATCCAGACCGAACAGCAGGCCCGCCAGAGCGGCCAGAAAGCAGACAAACAGGGTCATCGCCTTGTTTGAGGTTCTGCTTTTGTGAGTATTACCAGGCATATTGCCTCCGAAGTTTATCCATCTTTGTTTTTATCAATGTTAAGTAAGCTGCCTGCGGGAAAAAGTGAGTGCGATCACATCGATGTAATCGGTTACACACGCTGAAACCCTGTAATCCAGCATTTTTTGCCCGAATCAGTCACATAACCAGTAAGGTATAGCACCCTTTAAGTTTCTGACATCACTATAAATATCGGCTATCAGACGACGCTGAAAATAACGCATTTTCATCACCGTTACTACGCTGAAAAATCTCTAAATTGAAGATATTAAAAGGATTTCAAAATGTAATCGTTAACACTTTGTTGTAAGCGCAGTGCTAACAGTGTAGACAGCGCTGAAAAATGCGCCTGCGGTGGTATAGACAAAAAGTGTGATGGTGCAAAGGCGGGATAGGGGAAGCGGTCAGGGACGAAAGAGTGGAAATTTCGCCGGTAAAAAAGCCCGCTTGCGCGGGCTCGATTTACCTTCTCCGCTAAGAGAAGAGCGGGGTGAGAGCCGTTGCCCGCACCCGCGTAGATTACAGGCCTGCGGCCTCGCGCAGCTGGGCGGCTTTATCGGTCTGTTCCCACGGGAAGTGTTCACGACCAAAGTGACCGTAGGCAGCGGTTTCTTTGTAGATTGGCTTCAGCAGATCCATCATCTGAATCAGACCGTATGGACGCAGGTCGAAGAACTCACGCACCAGCAGCGTCAGCTGTTCGGTTGAAATTTTCTCGGTACCGAAGGTTTCCACCATGATAGAGGTCGGTTCTGCCACGCCAATCGCGTAAGAAACCTGGATTTCACAGCGATCGGCCAGGCCAGCGGCAACGATATTTTTCGCCACGTAGCGCGCAGCGTAAGCCGCTGAGCGGTCAACTTTCGACGGATCTTTACCGGAGAACGCGCCGCCGCCGTGACGAGCCATGCCGCCGTAAGTATCGACGATGATTTTACGACCGGTCAGGCCGCAGTCGCCCATCGGGCCGCCGATCACGAAACGACCGGTTGGGTTGATGTGGTATTTGGTGCTGGCGTTAATCCACTCGGTCGGCAGTACCGGCTTGATGATCTCTTCCATCACCGCTTCACGCAGATCGGCCTGTGAAATCTCTTCTGAATGCTGAGTTGACAGCACTACCGCATCGATACCGACAATCTTGCCGCCGTCGTACTGGAAGGTAATCTGGCTTTTGGCATCCGGGCGCAGCCATGGCAGCGTACCGTTTTTACGCACTTCAGCCTGACGCTGCACCAGACGGTGCGCGTAGGTCACCGGTGCCGGCATCAGCACGTCGGTTTCATTGGTGGCGTAACCAAACATCAGGCCCTGGTCGCCCGCGCCCTGTTCCAGCGGATCGGTACGGTCTACGCCCTGGTTGATGTCCGGCGACTGTTTACCAATCGCGCTCAGCACCGCACAGGAGTTAGCATCAAAGCCCATATCGGAATGAACATAGCCGATTTCACGTACGGTATTACGGGTGATCTCTTCGATATCGACCCAGGCGCTGGTGGTGATCTCACCGCCAACCAGCACCATACCGGTTTTTACGTAGGTTTCGCAGGCGACGCGTGCTTTAGGATCCTGTTCAAGGATGGCGTCCAGCACGGCATCGGAAATCTGATCGGCGATTTTATCAGGATGTCCTTCTGATACGGACTCGGATGTAAAAAGGTGTTTAGCCATTCTGTTCTTTACCTTGCAAATGGTTTGAATTCGACTGCATAGCGTAAGCGGGATGATGCCAGCTCGACGCCCCTTCAGGCAAAGCCGCAAGCAGTAGGAAGTGTCAGCGTACCAGGCTCACACCGCCTGGATGTTAATCAGTTTAGATGGAAAACCATCTGGACGGCTATTTTAGGTCACTCAGTGCGCGTTTTTCCAGTGCTTTTTCGCCATCCGCATTTATCGCTACAGATCAACTGGAATATTTTCCTGACACCCGCCGCAGCGCGCCGACAAAGATTTTGCATTTTGCCGCGTCAGACTGTATAAAACGCCGCAGTTGTCCCATGGATGACGCCCCCGTGCGTCGCGCTGTCAGAGGCTGTTGATCTGATTTTCATCCACTCCGTTTCCGCATGCTGTTAGCAGGCGCTGGAGGTGATAAAAACAATGAACCACATTTTCGCTCTCTTCGGTTCACGGCGCCGTTCTGGCGCGCTGGCACGCCTTTCCATTTCCAGTTCTGCTCTTTTCTCTCGTCGAAGTTTTCTGCGCTGCGGTAATTATCCCGACACGAGCGCCGGCTAAGCTATTCCCCCAGTTTCTCTGCTGTGTTTCACTCGCCTGTGGTGAGGTGATGCGGGACGATTTTGCCCCGTTGTGCACCGCTTCCGGCACGGTGTTTTACACTTAACCTCAGTAAGGCGCACGGTAACCTGCTGAGGCAAGATAAGCAGAATGAGGAAATTTCCATCCGGCGCAGTAGCAGCAAAATCCGGCAACTTTTTCATATTTCAACGGAAAATTGAGGTTCGTGATGTCTGACGACATGAAGAATATCAAGGGTTCGTCAGCTGGCGAACAGGGTGTACTCCGCTCGATGCAGGAGGTGGCGATGAACGATCAGGACGCAAGCAGAATGCTGCGCACCTACAACATTGCCTGGTGGGGAAACAACTATTACGACGTCAACGAACTCGGCCACATCAGCGTCTGCCCGGATCCGGATCAGCCGGAAGTGCGCGTTGACCTGGCGAAGCTGGTTAAAGAGCGCGAGGCCGACGGCCAGCGCCTGCCTGCGCTGTTCTGCTTCCCGCAAATTCTGCAGCACCGTCTGCGTTCGATTAATGCCGCCTTTAAACGCGCGCGTGAATCTTACGGCTATAAGGGCGACTACTTCCTGGTTTACCCGATCAAAGTTAACCAGCATAAGCGCGTGATTGAATCGCTGGTCAACTCCGGCGAGCCGCTGGGGCTGGAGGCGGGTTCCAAAGCTGAGCTGATGGCGGTGCTGGCGCACGCCGGAAAAACCCGCTCGGTGATTGTGTGTAACGGCTACAAAGACCGCGAATATATCCGTCTGGCGCTGATTGGTGAAAAGCTCGGCCATAAAGTCTATCTGGTGATTGAGAAGATGACCGAAGTGCGCCTGGTGCTGGAAGAAGCCGAGCGGCTGAACGTGGTGCCGCGCCTCGGCATTCGCGCCCGTCTGGCATCGCAGGGATCCGGTAAGTGGCAGTCGAGCGGCGGCGAGAAATCCAAATTTGGTCTGGCGGCATCGCAGGTGCTGCAGCTGGTCGATATCATGCGCAAAGCGGGTCGTCTCGATAGTCTGCAGCTGCTGCATTTCCACCTCGGCTCGCAGATGTCCAATATTCGCGATATCGCCACCGGCGTGCGTGAATCGGCGCGCTTCTATGTTGAGCTGGCGAAGCTGGGCGTCAGCATCAAGTGCTTTGACGTCGGCGGCGGGCTTGGGGTTGACTACGAAGGCACGCGTTCGCAGTCAGACTGCTCGGTCAACTACGGCCTGAACGAATACGCCAATAACGTGATCTGGGCCATCGGCGACGCCTGTGAAGAGCACGGTCTGGAACATCCGACCGTGATTACGGAATCGGGGCGTGCGGTGACCGCGCACCATACCGTGCTGGTCTCCAACATCATCGGCGTTGAGCGCAATGAATTCAGTACGCCGGTCGCACCGGATGCCGACTCACCGCGCCCGATTCAGAGCCTGTGGGATACCTGGCAGGAGATGCACGAGCCAAGCGTACGCCGTTCGCTGCGCGAATGGCTGCATGACAGCCAGATGGACCTGTTCGACATCCATACCGGCTATTCGTCAGGCACCTACGATCTCGGTCAGCGTGCCTGGGCAGAGCAGCTGTATCTCAGCATCTGCCACTATATTCAGCAGCACCTTGACCCGAGCAACCGCGCCCATCGGCCGATCATTGATGAGCTGCAGGAGCGCATGGCGGATAAGATTTACGTCAACTTCTCGCTGTTCCAGTCGATGCCGGATGCGTGGGGCATCGATCAGCTGTTCCCGGTGCTGCCGCTGGAAGGACTGAACAAAACTCCGCAGCGTCGTGCGGTACTGCTGGATATCACCTGTGATTCCGATGGCACCATCGATCACTACGTTGACGGCGACGGTATTGCCACCACCATGCCAATGCCGGAATACGATGTGGATAATCCACCGATGCTGGGCTTCTTTATGGTCGGGGCGTATCAGGAAATCCTCGGCAATATGCACAACCTGTTTGGCGATACCGAAGCGGTTGACGTATTCGCCTTCCCGGATGGCAGCGTAGAAGTGCAGCTGTCTGATGAAGGGGATACCGTGGCGGATATGCTGCAATACGTGCAGCTCAATCCTAACGATCTGATGACGTTATTCCGCGATCAGGTAAAACAGCAGCAGGATATTGACGAAGAGCTGCGGGCGCAGTTCCTTGAAGAGTTTGAGAGTGGGCTTTACGGCTACACCTATCTCGAAGACGAGTAAGTGTATTTCCCGCAACGGGCTCCGGCTGGAGCCCGTTATTATCACCTTCCCTGACAATCCTTCCTGTCATTTATTCAATTCGTGATCGCTATCACTCTGAAATTATCCCGGCCGAAACAGCAAATTCAAACCGTTTATTAACAAAACCTATCTGCTTAATTCAGCAGCGAAAGCGCATCGGCAGCAAAAAAAACGTTTTTTAAATCTGCGGCTTAGTGTTGCACCTGCCCGCAAATGACCAATCTTTCTTTTATGAGTTTCTGGCTATCTATAATAAAAATTTAAGCATAAGGCGTTGGGTGAGCGCTGTGCAGTCTGTCGTTTTTTTGGCGCTTTCTGGAATCCCGCTTTAAGCAGTGCAATATCCCATCTTAAGCGCAAAGCCAGAATTTATACCAACGCCGTATAATTTATTGCTTATTAATCAATTGAGTATGGATTTTATTTTTTGTCAAGGCCGATAAGTAAAAATTCAGATCCTAAGAATTATCTGATCTTTATGTGAAACATGCAGTGAAAATGAAGCTTTATTGATTGGTTTAAACGATTAAAGTTCACGCTGTTGTTCACTGAAATCTATTTTTCAAAATGTAAGTTGTAAGTTAACCTTCAGTTAAGGTGTTAAGTTTTATCGATGTTTCCCTTACGAATCACATGAGAAAAGCTGACGGTTTAACGCGCTATCAGCCAGTGTAAGGATCGTAAAATGCGCTGCAAATCCGACTACATTCTGATGCTGGAGCCGGTTCACGCTATTTCCGGTGAAGTGGTGGCATGGGAATTGTTGACGCGTTTCGCAGATGATGCAGATACCAATAATAAGCGTAACCCTGACAGGGATGCAGGGTTCTTCAGTCGGCTTTCTGCTGACGAAAAATGGCAGTTATTCCTCCACCAGGTCGAAAAACTTATTCAGCTTTACCATGCGGGGTTTGAGCAGGTCATCAGCGTTAATGTAGACAGAGATATTGTTTCAGGCATTTTTAAAGATGCTGAAATACAAAGAAAACTGGCCGCGCTGACGCGATTACGGCTGGAAATCTCTGCCTTCTTCACCGCACGCTTTAATAGCGCCGACCTGTTGATCCTGAAAGGCGTAGCCAAAATCACGCCGGCCCCGTTATGGCTCGATGACTTTGGTCCGGGTTATTCCAACCTGACCATGCTCGATAGCGGAATATTCGACATCGTCAAGATTGATAAAAAATTTTTTTGGCAATTTGGCGAAGATCGCACTTTCGACATTCTGCTCGACCACCTCAATCAATTATGTCGCGGCGTGATTATTGAGGGCGTTGAACATCAACGTCAGGTTGATTTGCTGTCGCAAAAATCAATTTACGGCATGCAAGGCTACCACTGGAAGAGCGTCTATCTCACTGATTTGTTGGCGCAAGTCTGAAAAGAGTTCGGCAGAGCTATTTTTCGCACGGGCGGCAAATAACGACTCAGCGCGTTTTCACTGTGCCTCTGGCAGATGAAACCGGCCTGGAGAGGATGTGAGTAATTCATTGAATTATTCGCGAAGAATACCGGTGTCTGGCGATACCGGGCATTTTTATGGATGCCATTAAGCTTATAACTGCGCGGGATATCGATAAAATGAACAATATCTCTGTAACGCCTAAAGGCGGAACGATTGCTACTGAAGTGAGCGGTAATCAGGTTAATTTGACTGCTCCCAGTGTGGTTAAGCTCAACCTTAATCAGGCTGATATTAAGTCTTTCACACGCAATGGTAGTGATTTAGTGGTCACCACTAAATCCGGTGAAGTCGTTGTTATTCATAAATTCTACGATGCTAACGGCGACAGCGATCTGGTGCTGCAGGACGACAAAGGCGCGCTGTGGTGGGTGGAAGATCCCGGCACAGAAGGCTTCCAGTTTGTCTCTATCGACAGCACGGAAGGGCTGTTAGCGGAAAACGTCACGGGTGACGGCACACTGACCGCCTTTGGTATCGCCGGCGCCGCGCTGGCCGGTATCGGTGCGCTGATCGCCGGTAACAACGGCGGTGGCGGCGGCGGCGGTGGGGATAACGGCGGCGGCGACAATGGCGGCGGCGGTGATACCACGGCACCGGCGGCAGTCAGCGATCTGCTGATCACGGATAACGCGGGCAGCGTGCAGGGCGCTATCACGGGCGGCACCAGCACCGATGACAACACGCCTACGCTAAGCGGCACGGCCGAAGCGGGGACCATTGTCAGTATTTACGACGGCACCACGCTGCTGGGTACGGTCACCGTCGGTGCCGATGGCCGCTGGAGCTTCACGACACCCGCTCTGGGTGAAGGGCAGCACAGCCTGACGGTTACCGTTACCGATGCTGCCGGCAACACCAGTCCGGCCACCAGCCCGGTTGATTTCACTGTCGATACGCAGCCACCGGCAGTGGCCACGGACGTGTCCCTGACCAACAACAGCGGCGGCAGCACCACGCCGGTACCAAACGGATCGAGCAGCGATGACAACACGCCGACCCTGAGCGGCCGCGGTGAAGCGGGCGCTGTGGTCAGCGTTTACGATGGTCAGACGCTGCTCGGCACGGCGCTGGTGGGCGCGAACGGCAACTGGAGTTTTACCACGCCAGCGCTGAGCAATGGCAGCCACAGCCTGACCGTGACGCTGACGGACGCTGCCGGCAATGTCAGCGCTGCGTCCTCGCCGTTTGTGGTGACGATTCAGGCGGGCCTGCCGTCAACCAGCAGTTCGCTGCAAATTACCGACGATAGCGATGCCACGCTGCGCACGCTGAGCGATGGCGCCAGTACCAAAGACAGCACGCCGGTGCTGAGCGGCCTGGCGAGCGCTAACGCCGTCATCACGCTGTACAACGGCACCACGCTGCTGGGCAGTACTATTGCCGACGGCAGCGGTCAGTGGCGCTTCACTCCCGCCACGCTGGCAGATGGTACTTACGCGTTCCGCGCGGTTGCCACCGACGCCGCCGGTAACGTCACCACCTCCGTCACCCTGACGGTCACCATTGATACCGTGGCGCCCGGCGCGGCAGGCGATCTGCTGCTGACCGGCGACAGCAATGGCACGGTGACGCCGATTGCCGCCGGCGGCAGCAGCAATGACAACACGCTGGTGCTGAGCGGCACGGCAGAGGCCGGCAGCACCGTTACGGTACGCGATGGCAACGTCGTGCTCGGCACGGCTATCGTCGGCAGTAACGGCAGCTGGAGCTTCACCACGCCAGCGCTCAGCGACGGCAATCACAGCCTGACTACCACGGTAACCGACAGCGCCGGCAACACCGGTCCGGCATCAGCGGCTATCGTGGTCACCGTCGATACCACCGCACCGGCGGCGATCGGCGATCTGCAGGTGATCGACAACGTGGGTGCCAGCCAGGGCCCGCTGACGTCGGGCGCTACCACCGATGACAACACTCCTACCCTGAGCGGCAGCGGCGAAGCCGGTGCGCTGATCAGCATTTACGACGGCAGCACGCTCCTGGGCAATACTCTTGTCGGGGCCAACGGCAGCTGGAGCTTTACCACGCCAGCGCTCAGCAACGGCAGCCACAGCCTGACCGTTACGCAAACCGATGCGGCGGGCAACGTCAGCAGCGCGACCGCGGAATTTGTGGTCAATGTGGACGCTGCACTGCCACCCGCCAGCGCCAGCATTGAGCTGGTGGGCGACAGCGGCAATACCCTCGTCTCACTGCAAAACGGCGCCGTCACCAATGACGACAGCCCGACCCTCGCCGGCCTGACCCGGGCGGGCAGCCTCGTCCGCATCTTTGACGGCGGCGAGCTGCTCGGCAGCACCACAGCCGACGGCAATGGGCAGTGGAGCTTTGCCCTGAGCAACCTGAGTGAGGGCGGCCACGCGTTCAGCGCCACCATTACCGACGTTGACGGCAATGTGATTGACACCGTCACCCTGAACATTACGGTTGATACCACGCCACCGGCGGCAGCCAGCGATCTGGCACTGCTGAACGATGCCGGCAGTACCGCACAGCCGGTGACGGGCGGCAGCGCGATCAACGATGCGACACCGCTGCTGAGTGGCACGGCGGAAGCCGGCAGTATTGTCACGATTCGCGATGGCAACACCGTTCTCGGCAGCGTCAGCGTGGGCAGTAACGGCAGCTGGAGCTTCACCACGCCAGCGCTGGGCGAGGGCAATCACAGCCTGAGCACTACGGTGACCGATGCCGCCGGCAACGTCAGCCCGGCATCAACGCCGATCGCCTTTAGCGTTGACACCACCGCCCCTGCCGCCGTCAGCGGCCTGCAGGTGACGGATAACGCGGGCAGCGCCACCGGCGCGCTGGCTTCCGGCCAGACCACCGACGATCGCACGCCAACCCTGAGCGGTTCGGCAGAAGCGGGCGCGGTGGTGCGTATCTATGACGGCACCACGCTGCTCGGTAGCGTTACCGCCGGCAGCAACGGCAGCTGGAGCTTTACGCCAGATGCGCTCACCAACGGGCAGCACAGCCTGACCACCACGGTGACTGACGCGGCCGGCAACGTCAGTCCGGCATCGCCGGTGTTCACAGTCAACATCGAGGCGGGCGTGCCAGCCACCAGCAGCCTGCTGATTGTCACCGATGATAACGGCAGCACGCTGGTCGAACTGGCCAATAACGACAGCACCACCGACAGCACGCCGATTCTCAGCGGCCAGGCCGGGGCGGGCGATCTCGTCACCCTGTACAACGGCAGCACGGTATTGGGCAGCGTGGTCGCGGGCAGCAACGGACAGTGGAGCTTCACGCCAGCGGCGCTGGCCGACGGCACCTACGCGTTCCGCGCCAGCGCCGATAACGGCAGCGGCACGGTGACGGATTCGCCGGTAATCACCATCACCATCGACACCGTCGCGCCCGCAGCACCGACTGGCATCCAGCTGACCAACGATGACGGCGATCCGCTGGGCACTGGCAGCACTAACGTCTCTGCGCCAACCCTGAGCGGCAGCGGCGAAGCCGGCGGTGTGGTCATTATCTCTGATGGCGGTACGGTGATTGGCAGCACCACGGTGGGCAACGATGGCAACTGGAGCTTCACCACGCCGCCCCTCAGCGATGGCAGCCACAGCCTGACCAGCACCGTGACCGATGCGGCCGGCAACACCGGACCGGCGTCAACACCGGTAACCGTCACCGTCGATACGCAGGCACCGGCGGCGGCAGGCAATCTGCAGCTCAGCAATGGCGACGGCACACCGATTGCCGCAGGCGGCAGCACTAATGACACCACGCCAACCCTGAGCGGTACCGCTGAACCTGGCAGCACCGTGACCGTCAGCGACGGCGATACGGTGCTGGGCACGGCGACGGCAGGCAGCGACGGCAGCTGGAGCTTCACCCCGACCGATCCGCTTAGCGAAGGGCAGCACAACCTGACGTCCACCGTTACCGACACGGCGGGCAATACCGGGCCGGGCAGCACGGCGGTGATTGTCATCGTCGATACCAGCGCCCCTGCCGTGGCCAGCGAGCTGTTGCTCAGCAACGACCAGAGCGGTACACCGGTGCCGGTCAGCAATGGCCTCACCAATGACACTACGCCGGTGCTCAGTGGCCGCGCGGAACCGGGCAGCACCGTGACCATTTCCGATGGCGATACGGTACTGGGCACCGCCACCGTCGGCAACGACGGCAGCTGGAGCTTCACTGCACCGGTGCTGGCAGCGGGCGACCATAGCCTGACGGCGACGGTGACCGATACCGCTGGCAATACCAGCGAACCCTCGGCCGCCCTCAGCTTTACCATCGATACCACCACGCCAGCCGCGCCGGGCAATGTGCAGCTCAGTGATGATCAGAGCGGCACGCCGGTGCTGATCACCAGCGGTGCCACTAACGACACCACGCCGGTCCTGAGCGGCAGCGGCACCGCCGGCAGCACCATCACCGTCTCGGATGGCAATACCGTGCTGGGCACCACCACGGTTAACGACGACGGCAGCTGGAGCTTCACGCCAGCCACTGCGCTGGGCGAGGGGCAGCACAGCCTGACGGCGACCGAAACCAGTCCGGCTGGCAATACCAGCGCACCTTCTGCTCCGCTGGAGGTGAACATCGATCTCACCGATCCGGCGCCCGCCGCAGACTTGCTGCTGGTTAACGATCAGGGCGCAACGCCGCTGCCGATCGCGGCGGATGGCGTCACTAATGACACCACGCCGTTGTTCAGCGGTAGCGCGGAGCCGGGCAGCCTCGTCGCGATTTACGACAATGGCAGCGTGATTGGCTCGGCGCAGGCCGATGCAAACGGCAACTGGAGCTTCACGCCGGATCCGGCACTGGAGGCGGGCACGCATAGCCTGACCACCATTGTCACCGACACGGCGGGCAACAGCGGGCCGGCGTCTGATGCGTTTGATTTCACTATCGATCTCACCACGCCGTCTGCCGCCGTTGATGTCGTGCTGAACAACGATAACGGCGAGACGCCGCAGCCGATTAACAGCGGCACCGCGACCAACGACACCACGCCGCAGCTGAGCGGCACCGCCGATGCCGGCAGTACCGTCACCATCCTCGATGGCAACACGGTACTGGGCAGCGTGCTGGTGGGTGCCGGTGGCACATGGACCTATGCGGTACCGACGCTGAGCCAGGGCGAACATAGCCTGACCACCACGGTTACCAGCCCGGCGGGCAACGTTAGCGCACCGTCAGCGGCAATTGATTTTACCGTGGATACCACGGCACCGGCCGAGCCGACCGGCCTGCTGCTGGTGAACGATGAGGTTGATCCGGCCGTACCGGTGGCCTCTGGCGGGGCGACCAACGACACCACACCAGTGTTGAGCGGTAGCGCCGAGCCTGACAGCGTGGTGATCGTGCGCGACAACGGCGTGATCATCGGCTCGGCTACCGCCGGCAATGACGGCAGCTGGCGCTTCACGCCTGATACCGCCCTGGAAGCGGGCAGTCACAGCCTGACGGCCAGCGTCACCGATCCGGCAGGCAACGTCGGGCCGGAGTCCGCGCCGTACACCTTCACCGTTGATCTTACGCCACCGGCAGCACCAGTGGACGTGGTGCTGAGCAATAACGATGGCAGCACGCTGGTGGCGATTGCCGCCAATGGCGCGACCAACGACACCACGCCGCAGCTCTCCGGCAGCGCCACGGCGGGCAGTATCATCACTGTCTACGATGGCGACAGCACAACGCCGATCGGTTCTGTGACCGTGGGCGCCGATGGCAGCTGGCAGTTTGTTACCGGTACGCTGGACGAGGGCGATCACAGCCTGACGGTAACGGTGACTGATGCGGCGGGTAACGTCAGCGATCCTTCCGCGCCAATTAGCTTTATCGTGGATACCACGGCGCCGGACGCGGTCGTCGATCTGCTGCTGGTGAACAACAATGTCGATCCGGCCACGCCAATCACCTCAGGCAGCAACACCAATGACAGCACGCCGCTGCTCAGCGGAACGGCGGAGCCGAACAGCATCATCATCGTCTATGACGGACAGACGCCGATCGGCACGGCGACGGCAGATAACGACGGCGCATGGACCTTCTCACCTGAACTGACCGATGGCTCGCACAGCCTCAGCGTGACGGTTACTGACGTCGCCGGCAATGTCAGCGCACCGAGCGCCAGCGTGGCGATCACCGTCGATACCGTAGCACCGTCGGCGGTCACCCAGCTGAGCGTCGCCAGCGACAATGGCAACGGCGATCCGGTCATCATCCCGAACGGCGGCTTAACCAGTGACAACACGCCGGTGCTGAGCGGCAGCGGCGATCCGGGCAGCCTGATTGTGATTACCTCGCAGAACGGTCCGGTGGGCAGCGTCACTGTGGGCAGCAGCGGCAGCTGGAGCTTCACGCCGGCCAGCGCGCTGAGTGACGGCAGCTACACCTTAACCGTTGTGGCGCGCGACGCGGCGGGCAACGTCAGCGCGCCGGTCACGGCACAGCTGGTGATTGACGCCACCGCACCGGATCAGGTGACGGAAATCAGTCTCTCCAATGACAACGGCAGTGCGCTGGTAGATATTCCGTCGGGATCGACCACCAGCGATACCACGCCGTTGCTGGCGGGCGTTGCTGAGCCGGGCAGCACGGTGAACATTCTGGATAATGGCGCGCCGATTGGTACGGCGATTGCGGGCAGCGACGGCGCGTGGAGTTTCAACGTGCCAACCCTCACCAACGCGGCGCACAGCCTGACGGTGACGGTCACCGATGCGGCCGGTAACACCGGACCGGCGTCGGCACCGATTACCTTTACCGTGGATAGCCAGGCTCCGGCCCAGGCCACGCTGGAAGTGAATAACGACAACGGCACCGATCTGGTACTGGTGCCCGATGGCACCTTTACCAATGACAACACGCCACGCCTGAGCGGTACGGCGGAGGCTGGCAGCCTGGTGACTATTTACGATGGCAATGTGGTGCTGGGTTCGACCACCGCCAATGCGGACGGCGAATGGGTGTTCCTGTCGCCCGTGCTCACCGATGGTCAGCACACCCTGACGGCCACGGTGACGGACAGCCTCGGCAACGTCAGTGCGCCGTCTTCCAGCTTCACCGTTCAGGTTGATGCCACGCCGCCGCAGCCGGTCAGCGCCGTGCTGCTGCAGAATGACAACGATCCGGATAACCTTGTCACCATCGCCAACGGTGGCGCCACCAACGACAACACGCCGCTGCTGAGCGGCAGCGGTGAGCCGGGTGGTCTCGTCAACGTGTACAACGGCAACGTGCTGGTGGGGTCGGCGACGGTGGACAGCGAAGGCAACTGGAGCCTGAATACGTCGCCGCTGGATAACGGCAGCTATACGCTGACGGTCGTCGTCAGTGACAGCGCGGGTAACGTCAGCGACCCGGTGAGCGTTGGCGTGACGGTTAACACCGTCGGGCCGGATCCGGTGCTGTCGTTTGAGGTCAACGCCAATAACGGTCCGACCGCACTGCCGCTGGTGGATGGCAGCTTTACCAACGACACCACGCCGGTACTGAGCGGAACGGCGCAGGCCGGTGCCATCATCAATCTGTTGCAGGACGATACGGTGATTGGCTCGGTGGTCGCCGATGCCAATGGCGTATGGCGCTTTGAAACCAGCGCGCTGCAGGATGGCAGCTACGCCTTCTCGGTGCAGGTGGTGGATGCCGCTGGCAACGTCAGCGAGCCGGTGGGTCCGGTGAATGTCACCATCGATACGCTGGTGCCAGACGCGGTTCCTGACCTGGTGGTCGCCGATAACGTGGGCGGCACGACGGGCCCGCTGGATGACGGCGCGTCGACCGATGACAACACGCCAACCCTGAGCGGCACGGCAGAAGCCGGCAGCACGGTGAGCATCTACGATGGCACCACGCTGCTGGGCACTGCGCTGGCCGGCTCGGGCGGGGCCTGGAGCTTTACGACCGCAGCGCTCAACAACGGACCTCACAGCTTCACCGTGACCGTGACCGATGCGGCGGGCAACGTCAGCACGGCGACGCCGGCGTTCAGCCTTAACGTGCAGGCCGATCTGCCGCCAGCTACCTCGACGCTGCAAATCACTGACGACACGGGCACGACGCTGGTGACGCTGGCAGACGGCGCGGTAACCCGCGACACCACGCCAACGCTCAGCGGCTTTGCCGAAGCCGGTCAGCTGATTCGTATTTATGACGCTAATACGGATGCGGTAATCACCAGCGTTACGGCGGATGCTAACGGCCAGTGGAGCTATACGCCGACGCTGGCTGAAGGCAGCTACGCATACTACATTACCGCGCAAAACCCTGGCGGTGATGAGGGGACGCCATCGGCTACCCTCGGCTTCACCGTGGATATCACCGCGCCGGCGGTGGCTGCTGATGTGGTGATCAGCAACGATCGCAGCGGCACGGCGGTGCCGATTAGCGACGGCAGCGTCATCAATGACAACACGCCGGTACTCAGCGGCAGCGCCGAAGTGGGCAGCCTGGTCACGGTGTACGATGGCAACACCGCTATCGCGTCGGTTACCGTGGGCGCGGGTGGAAGCTGGACGCTGACCACGCCTGCATTGAGCGAAGGGGCGCACGCGCTGAGCGTGGGCGTCAGCGATGCGGCGGGTAACAGCAGTGCTCTCACCCCGGCACTTAACTTCACTGTGGACAGCATCGCACCGAACGCTTCGACGCTGGTCATCACCAACGATGATACCGCGCAGCCGGTGCTCAACGGCGGCTTCAGCAGCGATGCCACGCCAACCCTGAGCGGCGTAGCGGAAGCAGGCAGCACGGTCACCATCCTCAACAATGGTGATGTGCTGACCACGCTGACCGTGCCGTCCGGCGGCAACTGGAGCTACACGCCAGCGACAGCGCTGATTGAAGGTTCGCACACTCTGAGCGTTTCGGTGACCGATGCGGCGGGCAACGTCAGCACCAGCACCAGCGCGACGGTGATCGTTGATACCCTGGCGCCGGACGATCTGACGCTCACGGCCAGCAACAACAACGGCAGCACGCCGGTGACGATTGCTGACGGCGGTACCACTAATGACAACACGCCACTGTTACGCGGTGTGGCAGAAGCGGGCAGCGTGGTGACCATTCGCCTCGATGGCGATGTGGTGGCCTCGTTAACGGTCGGCAGCAGCGGTAACTGGAGTTACACCTCTGCGGCACTGAGCGACGGCAGTCACACCTTCAGCGTCACGGAAACGGACGCGGCGGGTAACACCGGCGAGGCGCTCAGCGTGACGCTGATCGTTGATGCGACGCCACCGCTGGTGGCCACCAACCTGACCATCACTAACGATGTTACCGGCGTCAGCATACCGGCTGGCGGCGCGACTAACGACACTACGCCAACGCTGAGCGGCAGCGCCGAGGCCAACGCCACGGTTAGCGTTTATGACGGCAACACATTGCTCGGCACGGCGCAGGTGAACGGCAACGGCGCGTGGAGCTTTGTCTCACCGACGCTGGGTAACGGCGCGCATGCGCTGAGCGTGGCGGTCACCGATGCGGCGGGCAATACCGGCCCGCGCACCACGCCGGTGACCATTACCGTCGATACCGTTGCGCCGGGCGCGGCCACGCTGGTGGTCACCAACGACGTCAGCGGCAGCGTCATCCCGAATGGCGGCGTCACCAGTGATAGCACGCCGGTGCTGAGTGGCCGGGCGGAGGCGGGCAGCATCGTCACCGTGCTGGATGGCACCACGCTGGTCGGTTCCGCGCTGGTGGGCAGTGATGGTAACTGGACGCTGACGCCAGCCACGGCGCTGAGCGAAACGCTCCATACGCTCAACGTCACGGTCACCGATGCGGCCGGTAACGTCAGTGCCACCACCAGCGCCACGCTGGTGATCGACACCACGCCGCCGGTGGCTATCACCGGGCTGGCAGCGGTGAACAACAACGGCAGCACGCCGGTGGCGATTGCGGCGGGTGGCGTCACCAATGACAGCACGCCACGCCTGAGCGGTACGGCGGAAGCCAACAGCATCGTGACCATCCGCGATGGTGATACGGTGCTGGGTTCGGTAACCGCGGCCAGCAACGGCAGCTGGAGCTTCGTCACTGGCACCTTGTCTGACGGTTTACACACCTTCAGCGTGACGGCCACCGATGCGGCAGGCAATACCGGTCCCGCAGCGTCCCTGGCTCTGACCGTCGACACCGCGCCGCCGCTGGCGGCAACCGGACTGACGCTGACCAACGACGTCACCGGTGTGGCTATCGTTAATAACGGAGTCACCAACGACAGCACGCCGACGCTGCAGGGCACGGCGGAAGCGAACGCAATTGTCACGGTTTACGATGGCAACACGCTGCTCGGAACGGTGCAGGCTAACGCCAGCGGCAGCTGGAGCTTCGTCTCGCCGACGCTGAGCAATGCCGCCCACGCGCTGAGCGTGACGGTGACCGACAGCGCGGGCAACGTCAGTCCCCGTTCCGAGGTGATTAACCTCACCGTGGATACGGTGGCGCCAGCGAACACCAGTCTCACCATTATTAATGATGCGACCGGTGCCACCATCGTCAACGGTGGTGCGACCAACGACACCACGCCAACGCTGCGCGGCAGCGTCAGCGCGGCGGAGGCCGGGGCACGCGTCACCATTCTGGACAACGGTCTGGCACTGGGCACGGCGATTGTACAGGCGGACGGTAGCTGGAGCTTCACGCCACTGGCGGCGCTGAGCGCCGGTCCGCACCCGATCACGGTGACGGTAACGGATGCCGCAGGTAACGTCAGCGGCACCACCGCGGCCACGGTGATCATCGATACCACGGCACCAGCGGCCATCACCAATCTGCTGGCGCTCAACAACAACGGCAGCACGGCGGTGACCATTCCGAATAATGGCGTCACCAACGACAGCACGCCGCTGCTGAGCGGCAACGGCGAGGCGGGCGCGCGCATCACGGTGTACGACGGCACTACATTGCTGGGCAGCACCACGGTGGGCAGCAACGGCAGCTGGAGCTTCGTGGTGGGCAACGCGCTGAGCAACGGCAGCCACACGCTGAACGTGACGCAGACCGATCCGGCGGGCAACGTCAGCCCGCAGGTGTCGACCACGCTGATCGTCGACACCGTGGTGCCGGTCGCCAGTACGCTGACCATTATTGATGACATCAGCGGTACGCCGGTGACGCTGGCGAACGGCGCCTTTACGCGCGATACCACGCCAACGCTGCGCGGCACCACGGAAGCGGGTGCCGTGGTCACCATCTACGACGGTGCCAGCGCCATTGGTTCTGTGACCGCGGGGAGTGATGGCAGCTGGAGCTTCACCACCGCCACGCTGGCGAACGGCGCGCACACGCTGAGCACCACGGTGACCGATGCGGCGGGTAACGTCAGCACCGGCAACATCACGGCGACGGTGAATGTCGATACCCTGCCTCCGGCGGCGGTAAGCGGGCTGGCGATCAACAGCGCCGGTACCCTTGTCACCGGTAGCGGTGAAGTGGGGGCCACGGTGACGGTGCGCGATGCCAGCGGCAACGCGCTCGGCACCACCACGGTCGGCAGCGGCGGCAACTGGTCGGTGACGCTCACCACCGCGCAGATCACCGGTGCGCCGCTCTCGGTGATCCAGACGGATCGCGCCGGTAACGTCTCGCCGGGGGCCTCGCTGACCGGTGCGATTCGCATCGTAGCGACCAACGACAGCAACGAGGTGGATTACACCAGCACGCAGGCAACGGTGAACAACGGTACGGTCAACTCGTCGCACACCGCGCTGCTGACCGTGGGGCTGGGTACGGTGCTCAATGCCAGCGTACTGAACAACGGTAATGCTTACCTGTTCAGCGTGGGTAACGATGACAGCCGTACCGTGACGCTCAACGGTTCGGTGACCAGTCTCGGCGTGGCCGCCAACTATTCGTTAAACCTGTACGAACAGCAGGCGAACGGCTCGTGGCAGTTGATCAGTATTAAGACCAACTACATTAACGCGCTGCTGACGATCGGTACGCTGAAAGGGGCAAACGTCACCTATACCGGACTGGGGACCGGCAACTATGCGGTGGTGGTGGCAGCCACCACCAACATTAGCGTGTTGCCAACCACCACGGTAAGCACGGTGTCGGATTTCACCACGCTGGCGGTCACCACCGCTGCGACGGTCACCGGTAACCTGCTGACCAACGACACCAGCTCGATCGCCGGGACGATTCCGTCCGGCACGGCGGTGGCGTCGGTGGGCAGCAGCGCGGTGGCGTCCAGCGGCAATACGGTGATCAACACCACCTACGGTACGCTGACCATTGATGCGAAGGGTAACTACACCTACACGCTGAAGGCCGGGCTGGATATCGATACCCTGCCATCCGCAGACACCTTCACCTACTCGGTGCGGGATGCCAGCGGTGCAGTGACCTCGGCGACGCTGACGGTGACGCTGCATAACGGTGCGGCCACCGCGCTGTTCGCCACCACCAGTCTGGCGGCGGAAACCACCACCAGCAGCGAGCACGATGCCAGCGGCAGCATCTGGGGAGACAGCAACGTCAGCCACAGCGGCACGCTGAGCATCCTCAATGAGCACGGCGATCTCACCACCGTGAGCAGCGTGGGCAGCACGGCGGTGGCCGGGGACTTTGGTGTGCTGACCATCGCCGCCAACGGTAGCTATACCTATACCCTGAACGCGGATGTGAATATCCAGAACATCACGCATAAGGAGGTGTTTACCTACACCCTGGCGTCGTCCGACGGCACCATCACCAGCAACACCTTTACCATTGAGCTTCACCCGACCATCACGGGCAGCGCCGCGGCTGACAGCCTCACCAGCAGCGCCTACGACGACACCATTACCAGCGGTGCCGGCGCAGATACGCTGGTTTACCACCTGCTGAGCAGCGCAGATGCCACCGGCGGCAACGGTCACGACACCTGGACCGACTTTAACGTCGCGCAGGGTGACAAGATCGACGTCAGCAGTCTGCTGATCGGCTGGAATGATTCCACCAGTAATATCAATGACTTTGTGAAAGTGGATCATACCGCGGACGGCAATACGGTGTTGTCGATTGACCGTGACGGCAGCGGCACGGGGTACAGCAGTACGCAGCTGATTACCCTGGAAGGCGTAAACGTCTCACTGGAGGAGTTGCTGCAGCAACCGCATCAAAACCACACGGCTTAGTGGGTGTAACGCAGGGAAGCATAACGGGCACAGGGAGGTGCCCCTTTCTCTCTTTTACTGGTGAACAATCGATGGATCTGATGCAATCAGGCGCAACAACTCGCCGTACCTGTAAGCTTAGCGCCCTGTGTGCTGGCATTGTGTTTTTTCACAGTTCTCATCTTATGGCTGCCAGTGATGCCGTGACGCAGGCGGGGCGCATAACCTCAGCCGGTCTGGCGCAGCAGCAGGATCTTCCCTCCTTAACCGGTCAGGTGGCCGAACCCGCGCTGGCTAACGTGCCGGATACCTTAACCCTTAACCAGGCAGTACAGCGTGCCATCCAGTGGCATCCGGACATCGCGCAGGCAATTGGCAAAATGCTGGAGCAGGCCAGCCAGGTCGATGTGGCGCAGGCCAAATACTATCCGCAAATCAGCGCCGGCATGAACAACGGCTACAGCAACGCCTACAGCGAGAAAGGCTTCAGCCCGTCATTTGTGCTGTCGGTATCGCAGATGCTGTATGACTTCGGCAAAGTCAGCAGTTCGGTGCGCTCCGCCGAAGCCGGGGTGGCGCAGGAGCAGGCCAGCGTGCTGGTGAGTATTGATACCGTCGCGCACGACACCGCCGCCGCACTGGTTCAGGTGCAGGGCTATCAGCAGCTGGTGAAGATCGCCCAGGATCAGCTGACGGCGCTGAGTAAGATTGGCGATCTGGCGCGTCAGCGCAATGAAGAGGGGGCGGCATCGCTCTCGGACGCCACGCAGACCGACGCGCGTATCGAAGGCGCGCGCACCACGCTGACCCAGTATCAGGCCAGCCTCAACCGCTGGCGTGCCACGCTGGCAAGTTATCTCGGCTGGCCACTGGTGAAAAAGGTCAGCGATGCGTTTCCGCCCAGCCTGACGCGCGCCTGCGCGGTGGGCAAAGCCGACGACAAATCCAATCCGGCGGTGCTGGCGGCGTGGGCGCAGGCACGGCAGGCGCAGGCTAAACTGGATAACGCCAACGCGCAGAATTTACCCACTATTTCGCTGGAACCGCAGGTCACGCATTACCTCAACAATCACTACTCCGGCAGCGAAACGCTCGACCGCACCCAGTATTCCGCGTTCGTCAAAGTTGAGATGCCGCTGTATCAGGGCGGCGGCATTACCGCGGCGCGCGATGCGGCGGCCAGCGCGCTGCAGGCGGCCAATGCGGCGGTGAACTCGGCGCGTCTCAAAGCGCAGCAGCAGCTCAGCGAATCGCAAACCGAAGCGCTGAGCCTGTCGCAGAGCCTGGCGATCATGTCGCGTCAGCAGACGCTGGGCGAGAAGACGCAGCAGCTGTATCAGGATCAGTATCTGCAGCTTGGCACCCGTCCGCTGCTGGACGTGCTCAACGCCGAACAGGAAGTGTTTCAGACGCGCTTCGCCATGCAGCAAACCATCAGTCAGTTACGTTCACTGCAGCTCGACTGCTTATACAGCACCGGGCAGATGCGGTCAGCGTTTGCGCTGAATAACCAGCGCATCCAGTCCGTGGAGATCCAGCCATGACGCAATTACAGATTCCGGACGCCCCCAATGGCAATCCCGCCAGCGCCGCCGGTGGCGAGGTGCCGCTACACGGCTGGGCCACCGCCATTATTCTCATCGCGACCCATTATCGTCTGCCGTGCTCGCCGGGCATGATCATGGCTGCCAGCGAATGGCAGGGCAAACAGTCACGTGATAAAGCGCTGCGCCATCTGGCGCGTCAGGCCGGGCTGTCGCTGCAGCTGTATGAAGAGCATCAGTGGGAGATTAGCAGCTGGCGCTTGCCGCTGGCGGTGGAACTGAGCGACGGCCAGGTCGGCGTCATCACCAGCTTTGATGGTGATGACACGGTGCGCGTGCACCTGGCTGGCGATGAACAACCGGCGCCGATCGCGCTGAACACGCTGCTGCCGCAGATCCGCTACGCCGCGGCGCTGCGTCCGGTGACGGCCGCCAAAGATAGCCGTGTCGATCGCTATCTCGCCACGGTCAGGCCCGACTGGCTGCGCCGTCTGGTGCTGCACGACATGCGTCCTTACGGCTACGTGATGCTGGGATCGTTCCTGATCAACCTGCTGGCGCTGGTCGGCATCATCTTCTCGATGCAGGTGTACGATCGGGTGATTCCGGCGCAGTCGTACCCCACGCTGTACGTGCTGTATATCGGGGTGATCCTCTCGGTGGTGTTCACCTATATTCTGCGCGTCGGTCGCGATCACGTCACCGATCTGCTCGGCAAGCGCGCCGATATGCGCGTCTCCGATCGCGTGTTCGGCCACGCGCTGCGGCTGCGTAACAGCGCGGTGCCGCGATCGACCGGCACCTTTATCTCGCAGCTGCGCGAGCTGGAGGCGGTGCGCGAAATGGTGACGTCGACCACGGTGACGGCGATCGTCGATATGCCGTTCTTCCTGCTGTTTATGCTGGTGATGGCGATCATCGCGCCGCAGCTGGCGTGGATCGCACCGGTGGCGGTGCTGCTGATGATCCTGCCCGGCGTGCTGAGCCAGAAAAAACTGGCGAAGCTGGCGCAGCAAAACCTGAAAGAGTCGACGCTGCGCAACGCGGTGCTGGTGGAGAGCGTGCAGGGGCTGGAAGATATCAAGCTGATGCAGGCGGAGGACCGCTTTCTGCAGCAGTGGAACAGCTATATCCGCATCACCGCGCAGTCGGGCGTCGAGATGCGCAAAGTGATGCATGCGCTGATCAGCTGGGGCGTCACCATTCAGGGACTGGTGTACGCCAGCGTGATCGTGGTCGGGGCGCCGATGGTGATCAACGGCGATATCACCACCGGGGCGATTGTCGCCGCGTCGCTGCTGTCTTCGCGCATGATTGCGCCGATGGCAACGCTGTGTGGCGTGCTGGCGCGCTGGCAGCAGGTTAAAGCGGCGAAGAGCAGCCTCGATGCGCTGATGAATCTGCCGGTGGAGAACAGTAAAGACGAAACGCGCATTCACTGTCCGGTGCTGTTTGGCCACTACCAGTTCACCGATGCCATGTTCCGCTACTACAGCGATTCGCTGACGGTGGCGCTGCGCATCAAGACGCTGACCATCAAGCCGGGTGAGCGCATCGCCGTGCTGGGGCGCAACGGCTCTGGCAAATCCACGCTGCTGCAGGCGATGGCCGGCGGCATGGATCTGGTGGGCGGCGAGCTGCGGCTGGACAATCTTAGCCTGCCGCATATTGATGTCGCGGACGTACGGCGCAACGTCGGGCTGCTGACGCAGAACGCGCGGCTGTTCCACGGTACGCTGCGGGAAAACCTCACCATGGGCGCGGCGCACGCCACCGACGAGGCGATTTTTGCCGCGCTGACGGTCAGTGGCGGGGCCGATTTCATTCGCCGTCTGCCGCTCGGGCTTGATCATCCGGTCATGGAGGGCGGCGTCGGGCTGTCCGGCGGCCAGCGCCAGTCGCTGCTGCTGGCGCGCATGCTGCTGCGCGATCCTAATATCGTGCTGCTGGATGAGCCGACCGCTTCGCTCGACGATCATACCGAGAAGGATTTCATTGAGCGGCTGGGTGCCTGGCTGAATGGCCGCACGCTGATCGTGGCGACGCACCGCGCGGCGATTCTGTCGCTGGTGGATCGCATACTGGTGCTGAAAGAGGGGCAGCTGGTAATGGACAGCCCGAAAGAGAACGCGCTGCCGGCACCGCGCGCCAGCGGAGCGGCGGGGGAGGGACAGGCATGATGAAACAATTGCCGGCAAAACTGCGGCTGGTGACCGCCGCGGAAGTGGATTCGTCCGACGATCTGCTCGGTGAACTGAAATCGGAAAGCCACTACACCGGCGCAGTGCGGCTGATCGTCATCAGCACGGCGCTGATCGCGGTGGCGCTGGTGTGGGCGTGGTTTGGCATGCTGGATGAGGTCTCAACCGGCACCGGGAAGGTGATCCCCAGTTCGCGCGAGCAGGTGCTGCAGTCGCTGGAGGGCGGCATTCTTACGGAACTGTATGTGCATGAGGGCGATCGCGTGCAGGCCGGGCAGATCGTGGCGAAACTGGATGCCACGCGCTCGCAGTCCAGCGTCGGCGAGAGCGCGGCGCGCTACCGGGCCGCGCTGGCAGCGGCCTCGCGCCTGCGTGCGGAAGTGAACGATGATCCGCTTACGTTTCCCGCCGAGCTGAAGGGCTACCCGGATCTTATCGCGGCGGAAACCCGGCTGTATAACACCAAACGCGCCCAGCTCAATGATGCAACCCGGCAGTTTAAGGAGTCGCTGGCGCTGGCTAATCGCGAACTGGCGATCACCCAGCGGCTGGCGAAAACCGGTGCCGCCAGCAGCGTGGAAGTGCTGCGCTTACAGCGCGATAAGTCCGACCTGGAGCTGAAGCTCACCGATATGCGCTCGCAGTATTATGTGCAGGCGCGCGAAGAGCTGGCGAAGGCCAGCGCCGAAGCCGACAGCCTGGCGCAGGTGATTAAAGGACGCGAAGATACCGTAACGCGTCTGACCATCCGCGCGCCGATGCGCGGCATCGTGAAAAACATCAAAGTCTCGACGTTGGGCGGGGTGATTCCGCCCAACGGTGAGTTGATGAACATCGTACCGATGAACGATCGGCTGCTGATTGAAGCGCGCCTGTCGCCGCGCGATATTGCTTTTATCCATCCCGGCCAGCGCGCGGTGGTAAAAATCTCCGCTTACGATTACGCCATCTACGGCGGCCTGAACGGCGTGGTGGAAAGCATTTCGCCGGATACCATCCAGGACGAAGTCAAACCGGAGATTTACTACTACCGCGTGTTTATTCGTACTGATAACGACTATGTGCAGAACAAGGCTGGCAGGCGCTTTTCCATCAGCCCGGGCATGGTATCCACCGTGGATATCAAAACCGGCGAGAAGAGCATCATGGATTATCTGGTCAAACCGTTTAACAAGGCCAAAGAGGCGATGCGCGAGCGCTAATTGCGATGCGCGGCAATCTCGGCGATAATCACGCCCATCAATCCCTTCCTCGTCGGGCC
Source organism: Pantoea sp. B270 (assembly GCF_018726825.1). Taxonomy (NCBI): domain Bacteria; kingdom Pseudomonadati; phylum Pseudomonadota; class Gammaproteobacteria; order Enterobacterales; family Erwiniaceae; genus Pantoea; species Pantoea sp. B270. The sequence continues at coordinate 208,500 of NZ_JAHCSX010000003.1, read as the reverse complement.
TAACGACGCGGAGGGGATTTTTTTCATCTATACCTTAACTGGCTAACCGATTTAAGGATTTAAGAGGACTCGTTATGTACAACACGCTGGGCAATCAGTACGACAACTCCCTGGTTTCTAACGCCTTCGGTTTCATGCGCTTTCCGCTGAACTTCCAGCCTTACGACAGCGATGCCGAGTGGGTGATTACCGGTGTGCCGTTTGATGCCGCGACGTCAGGCCGGCCGGGCAGCCGTTTAGGGCCGGGCGCGATCCGTCAGATCTCCACTAACCTGGCGTGGGAAGGCTGCCGCTGGCCGTGGGATTTCGATCTGCGTCAGCGCCTCAACGTGGTGGACTGCGGCGATCTGGTGTACGCCTTCGGTGATTCACAGGATCTGTCCGACAAGCTGCAGGCGCACGCGGAAAAGCTGCTGGCGAACGGCAAGCGCATGCTGACTTTTGGCGGTGATCACTATGTCACGCTGCCGCTGCTGCGCGCGCACGCCAAACACTTCGGCAAGATGGCGCTGGTGCACTTCGATGCGCATACCGATACCTACTCCAACGGCCCGACTTTTGACCACGGCACCATGTTCTACACTGCGCCGCAGGAAGGGCTGATCGATCCGCAACATTCGGTGCAGATTGGTATCCGTACTGAGTTCGATAAGAGCCTGGGCTTCAACGTGCTGGACGCCGCGCAGGTTAATGACCGCAGCGTGGATGACATTCTGGCCGAAGTGAAGCGCACCGTGGGCGATCTGCCGGTGTACCTGACGTTTGATATCGACTGCCTCGATCCGGCCCATGCGCCAGGCACCGGTACGCCAGTGATTGGCGGCCTGACCAGCGATAAAGCCACCAAGCTGATTCGCGGCCTGCAGGGCATGAACATTGTGGGGATGGATCTGGTGGAAGTGGCACCGGGCTACGATCACGCCGACCTGACCTCACTGGCTGCTGCCACGCTGGCGCTGGATATGCTGCACGTGCAGGCGGCGAATAAAGGTTAAGCGGCGGTGCGGGCGGCTGCCCTCACCCTGACCCTCTCCCCCAGGAGAGGGAACCGATCGAGCGGGAGGTGAGAACAGCACGGACTGCTCCCTCTCCCGCGAGCGGGAGAGGGCTGGGGTGAGGGGAAGACCGGCGACTACTTACCATCCGCCGCGATGCGGTCGCGAATATGCTGCGCGCGCGACTCAGAATCCGGATGCGAGTCAAACATCGAGCTCTGGCGGCCCTGATCCAGCTTCGCCAGCTTCTCGAAGCTGGTCGCCAGACCAAGCGGATTAATGCCGCGCTTCTTCAGCAGATCGTACGAATAGTCATCCGCCTGCGACTCCTGGGTCTGTGAGAACTGCGCGTTAACCAGCTTCTCGCCCATTTCGCCCAGTTGTGACTGCGACAGCGAACCAATCACGCCACCCACCGACGCCGCAGCATTGCGTGCCGCCGTAGTGGCGAAAGCCACCTGCATCGCTTTGCGCGTGTGGCCGAGCGCGACGTGGCCCATTTCATGGCCGAGCACGCCTTCCACTTCGTTGTCGCTCATCATATCCATCAGACCGCTATAAACGCGGATACAGCCATTCGCCATCGCCCAGGCGTTGACGTCTTTGGTCAGATACACCTTGTAGTTGGCCGGTACGCCGTTGATGTTATCGCCCAGCGCGGCGGCGATTTTGTTCAGCCGCTGCTGATAGCTGCTGTTGGCCGGCGCCAGCTGATTCTCTTTATCCATCTGGGCACATGACTGATCGCTCAGCTCTTTAACCTGGGCATCATTCAACGAGTAAGCCTGAAACGCCTGCGCGCCAGACTGCAACAGTGCGTTATTATCCATTCCTTCGCAGCCGCTCAGCAGCGAAACCATTCCCAGCGCGACAACCATGGCGCGAATTTTCATATCAGCATCCTTTGAGTAACAAGTAGAGAAAACAAACACCTGAAAAACCACGCAGGTATTTAAACGCATTGGTTATAGCGTGCCAGGGGCGGATTGGCTAGCAGACAGGCCCCGAAATGCAACCCTGAACCGCAGATTTAGCATCCTGATACATGTACTTTTGCCCCGATTTTCATGTACATTGATGTGCGACTTTTTTCTCGCTTCGCCTTATAACTCATTAATTACAATCAGTTAAGCGTGGCGGAGCATTAATCCGACCTGGAGTAGAAGATGCCCTCTCGTAAAGAGCTTGCCAACGCCATTCGCGCGTTAAGTATGGATGCAGTACAGAAAGCGAAATCGGGACATCCGGGTGCCCCAATGGGCATGGCCGATATCGCTGAAGTGCTGTGGCGTGATTTCCTGAACCACAATCCAACTAACCCGCTGTGGGCAGATCGCGACCGTTTCGTGCTGTCCAACGGCCACGGCTCAATGCTGATTTACAGCCTGCTGCACCTCACCGGCTATGACCTGCCGATGAGCGAGCTGCAGAACTTCCGTCAGCTGCACTCTAAAACCCCAGGCCACCCGGAATACGGCTACACCGCAGGCGTAGAAACCACCACCGGCCCACTGGGTCAGGGCATCGCGAACGCCGTGGGCTTCGCCATTGCTGAGCGCACGCTGGCGGCGCAGTTCAACCGTCCGGGCCATGACATCGTAGACCATCACACTTACGTGTTCATGGGCGACGGCTGCATGATGGAAGGCATCTCACACGAAGTGTGCTCCATCGCCGGTACCCTGAAGCTCGGCAAGCTGGTGGCGTTCTATGACGACAACGGCATCTCTATCGACGGTCACGTGGATGGCTGGTTCACCGACAACACCGCCAAACGCTTCGAAGCCTACGGCTGGCACGTGGTGCGTGGCGTGGACGGTCACGACGCCGACGCGATCAAAAAAGCGGTAGAAGAAGCCAAAGCGGTCACCGACAAGCCATCGCTGCTGATGTGCAAAACCATCATCGGTTTCGGTTCCCCGAACAAAGCCGGTACGCACGATTCGCACGGTGCCCCGCTGGGTGACGACGAAATCGCGCTGACCCGCAAACAGCTGGGCTGGAACTACGCGCCATTTGAAATTCCTTCTGATATCTACGCACAGTGGGATGCCAAAGAAGCCGGCCAGGCGAAAGAGAAAGCCTGGGATGAGAAGTTTGCTGCTTACGCCGCTGCGCATCCGGAACTGGCCACAGAGTTCAAACGCCGCGTGAACAACGAGCTGCCTGCTAACTGGCAGGCGGAATCGCAGAAGTTCATCGAGCAACTGCAGGCTAATCCGGCAAAAATCGCCAGCCGTAAAGCGTCGCAGAATGCCATCGAAGCTTTCGGTAAGCTGCTGCCAGAATATCTGGGCGGCTCGGCTGACCTGGCACCAAGCAACCTGACCATGTGGTCTGGCTCGAAGCCGATCAATGAAGATGCCGCAGGCAACTACATTCATTACGGCGTGCGTGAGTTTGGTATGACTGCCATCGCCAACGGTATTGCGCTGCACGGTGGCTTCCTGCCGTACACCGCAACCTTCCTGATGTTCGTCGAATACGCGCGTAACGCAGCACGTATGGCGGCGCTGATGAAAATCCGTCAGGTGATGGTTTATACGCACGACTCTATCGGTCTGGGTGAAGATGGCCCGACGCACCAGCCGGTTGAGCAGATGGCCAGCCTGCGCACCACCCCGAACATGAGCCTGTGGCGTCCGTGTGACCAGGTAGAGTCTGCGGTGGCATGGAAATACGCTATCGAGCGCGTTGACGGCCCATCAGCCCTGATCTTCTCGCGTCAGAACCTGGCGCAGCAGGATCGTAGCGCTGAGCAGCTGGCTAACGTGGCGCGCGGTGGTTACGTGCTGAAAGATTGCGACGGCACGCCGGAGCTGATTCTGATTGCGACCGGTTCTGAAGTTGAGCTGGCAGTCGGCGCTTACGAGCAGCTGAGCGCGGAAGGTCGTAAGGTGCGCGTGGTGTCCATGCCGTCTACCGATGCGTTTGATAAGCAGGATGCGGCTTATCGTGAGTCTGTGCTGCCGAAAGCGGTTGGCGCACGCGTTGCTATCGAAGCCGGTATTGCGGATTACTGGTTTAAATACACCGGCCTGCACGGTGCCATCGTTGGCATGACCACCTTCGGTGAGTCAGCGCCAGCTGAGAAGCTGTTCGAAGAGTTCGGCTTCACCGTGGCCAACGTGGTGAAAACCGCGAAATCGATTCTGTAATTTCGCGTAACAAGTCGCGCCGCTGCGCGTTGTAGCGGCGCGATTCATCGCGCATTTCTGCTGCCATCCTTATGCTTTACCACGCGCAATAAATTGCGCCGCGACACCGATGTGCAGATCGGCGGCCCTGTTATCGCCTGAACCTGAAACGGTTCAATTATTCCTGCAGTAATAATTGTCATTGCCTGAATTTGTGACGCAGATCCAATAATCAGCAGCACAGTTGATCGCAATCATTCCTGTTATTCCTTCCATGCTTTATTCTCGCTGAACCGTTTCAGTTGCAGCCGTGTGCTCTCCGTCAGCAACCGTAACCGGGCAAGAATTCCCTGTACAAAACGCAGCGAAACGCTCAAGGTATTTGGCACGTTTTTTTCAGGTGTGGCTGTAGGAAGTGAGATGACCATTCGTATCGCAATAAATGGTTTTGGTCGTATCGGGCGCAACGTGTTGCGGGCGCTGTATGAAACCGGTCGCCGGGCGGAAATCACCGTAGTGGCGATTAACGAACTGGCGGAAGCGGCTGGCATGGCGCATCTGCTGAAGTACGACACCAGCCACGGCCGCTTTGCCTTTGAGGTACGCCAGGAGCGCGATCAGCTGTGGGTTGGCGAAGATACCATCCGTATCCTGCATCAGGCGGAGATTGCCGCGCTGCCGTGGCGCGAGCTGAATGTCGATATCGTGCTGGACTGCACCGGCGTGTACGGCAGCCGCGACGATGGCGAAGCGCATCTGCAGGCTGGCGCGAAGAAAGTGTTGTTCTCGCATCCCGGCGGCAACGATTTGGATGCCACCGTAGTGTTCGGCGTTAACGAACAGGCTCTTAAACAAACTGACCGCATTGTCTCCAACGCATCCTGCACCACCAACTGCATTATTCCGGTGATCAAGCTGCTGGATGACGCCTTTGGCATTGAGTCGGGCACCGTGACCACCATTCACTCGGCGATGCACGATCAGCAGGTGATTGACGCGTATCACAGCGACCTGCGCCGTACCCGTGCCGCCAGTCAGTCGATCATTCCGGTCGATACGCGTCTTGCCGCTGGCATTACCCGTATTTTTCCGAAATTTAACGATCGCTTCGAGGCTATCGCGGTGCGCGTGCCGACGATCAACGTGACCGCCATTGATCTGAGCGTTTCGGTGCGCCAGGCGGTGAAGGCGTGTGAGGTCAACGCGTTGCTGCAAAACGCGTCAGAGGGGGCATTTCGTGGTATAGTTGACTATACGGAATTACCGTTAGTCTCAGTAGATTTTAACCACGATCCGCATAGTGCCATAGTGGACGGCACGCAAACGCGGGTCAGCGGTCACCACCTGATCAAAACCCTGGTCTGGTGTGACAACGAATGGGGCTTTGCTAACCGCATGATCGACACCACGTTAGCAATGGCCGCAAGCGGTTTCAGGTAAGACGCGGACTGCGTCTGGCAAAACTTATGAGAATCAACGAGAGGGTTCACCATGTCTGTAATTAAGATGACCGATCTGGATCTTGCTGGTAAACGCGTTCTGATCCGTGCCGATCTCAACGTACCAGTGAAAGAAGGGAAAGTGACGTCAGATGCACGTATTCGTGCTTCTCTGCCTACCATCGAAGCGGCGTTGAAACAGGGCGCGAAAGTGATGGTTACCTCTCACCTGGGTCGCCCGACCGAAGGTGAATACAACGAAGAGTTCTCGCTCCTGCCGGTTGTTAACTACCTGAAAGAAAAACTGAACGGCACTAACGTGACCCTGGCGAAAGACTACCTCGACGGCGTTGAAGTGGGCGCGGGTGAACTGGTGGTGCTGGAAAACGTTCGCTTCAACAAAGGCGAGAAAAAAGACGACGAAACCCTGTCGAAGAAATATGCCGCGCTGTGTGACGTGTTCGTCATGGATGCATTCGGCACCGCGCACCGCGCGCAGGCGTCTACTCACGGCGTGGGCAAATTCGCTCCTATCGCCTGTGCCGGTCCGCTGCTGTCTGCCGAACTGGAAGCGCTGGGCAAAGTGATGAGCAATCCACAGCGTCCGCTGGTCGCCGTGGTGGGTGGTTCTAAAGTGTCGACCAAATTCGACGTGCTGCAGTCGCTGGTGAAAATCGCTGACACCGTGATTGTCGGTGGCGGTATCGCTAACACCTTCGTGGCGATCGACAACAACGTCGGCAAATCGCTGTACGAGCCAGACTTCGTTGAGGCCGCTAAAGGCCTGCGCGACCAGTACGGCATTCCGGTACCGACCGATTCACGCGTCGGCACGGAATTCTCCGAAACTGCCCCGGCAACCGTGAAAAAGGTTTCCGACGTAGCGGATAACGAAGAAATTATGGACTTCGGTGACGAAACCGCACAGAACATGGCGAAGCTGCTGAAAGACGCAAAAACCATTCTGTGGAACGGTCCGGTTGGCGTGTTTGAGTTCCCGAACTTCCGTAAGGGCACCGAAATCGTTGCCAACGCTATCGCAGACAGCGACGCGTTCTCTGTTGCCGGCGGCGGTGATACCCTGGCGGCTATCGACCTGTTCGGTATCGAGGACAAAATCTCCTACATCTCTACCGGTGGCGGTGCGTTCCTCGAGTTCGTGGAAGGCAAAAAACTGCCGGCAGTAGCCATGCTGGAAGAGCGCGCGAAGCAGTAATTTTTGGGGGCAGCGCTTCGGCGCTGTCTGAAGGCTTGCCCGCTGTGGGCGAACAGATCGCATTCCCATTGGGGAGTGGACGATAAACGAAACAGGACACAACCATGTCTAAAATTTTTGATTTCGTAAAACCCGGCGTTGTCACTGGTGATGACGTTCAGAAAATCTTCAAAGTAGCGAAAGAAAACAAATTCGCTCTGCCAGCCGTTAACTGCGTCGGCACGGATTCCATCAACGCGGTACTGGAAGCTGCGGCTAAAGTTAAAGCGCCGGTCATCGTTCAGTTCTCCAACGGTGGTGCTGCCTTCATCGCCGGTAAAGGTTTCAAAACCGACAAACCACAGGGCGCTGCGATTTTCGGCGCAATCGCTGGTGCACATCATGTGCATCTGATGGCTGAACAGTACGGCGTGCCAGTAATCCTGCACACCGACCACTGTGCGAAAAAACTGCTGCCGTGGATCGACGGTCTGCTGGACGCTGGTGAAGAGCACTTCAAAAAAACCGGTAAGCCACTGTTCTCCTCACACATGATCGACCTGTCTGAAGAGTCACTGGAAGAGAACATCGAGATTTCTTCTAAATATCTGGCGCGCATGGCGAAACTGGATATGACGCTGGAAATCGAACTGGGCTGCACCGGTGGTGAAGAAGATGGCGTGGACAACAGCCACATGGACGCTTCTGCACTGTACACTCAGCCAGAAGACGTAGATTACGCTTACACCGAGCTGAGCAAAATCAGCCCGCGTTTCACCATCGCTGCGTCCTTCGGTAACGTGCACGGCGTGTACAAGCCAGGCAACGTGAAACTGACTCCAACCATTCTGCGTGATTCGCAGAAATACGTTTCAGAGAAACACGGCCTGCCGCACAACGCGCTGGACTTCGTGTTCCACGGCGGTTCCGGTTCTTCTGCTGCAGAAATCGAAGAGTCTATCAGCTACGGCGTGATCAAGATGAACATCGATACCGATACCCAGTGGGCAACCTGGGACGGCATCCTGCAGTACTACAAAACCAACGAAGCGTACCTGCAGGGTCAGCTTGGCAACCCGAACGGTGCTGACAGCCCGAACAAAAAATACTACGACCCACGCGTCTGGCTGCGTGCGGCACAATCTTCCATGGTTGTGCGCTTAGAGCAGGCTTTCAAAGAGCTGAACGCTGTCGACGTACTGTAATTTTTGCTTACCGTACAAAAAAGGCCCGAAAGGGCCTTTTTTTATGCGTCCCGTCTGGAAATCCCGGTTTATACAGCACATTTTTGGCGCTTCGCCCCATTATTGTTTACCCTTGTACTCGGGAGTGTCGGATTGAATCTGGCAGTTTTTGTACTTTCCTGCGGGAAACTCAACAACAGGGCTAACAAATGGAAGATCTTAACGTCGTTGACGGCATTAACAACGCAGGTGGCTGGCTGGTGCGCAACCAGGCGCTGATCCTCAGCTATGCGGTGAACATCGTGGCGGCTATCGCCATCATTATTGTCGGGATGATTATCGCGCGTGTGGTATCGAACGGCGTCAATCGCCTGCTGGTCGCGCGTCATATTGATGCCACCGTGGCTGATTTCCTCTCGGCGCTGGTGCGCTACGGTATTATTGCCTTCACGATTATTGCCGCGCTGGGCCGCGTCGGCGTGCAGACTGCCTCGGTGATCGCCGTGCTCGGTGCTGCCGGTCTGGCCGTCGGTCTGGCACTGCAGGGGTCGCTCTCCAACCTGGCGGCAGGCGTACTGCTGGTGACCTTCCGTCCATTCCGCACCGGTGAGTTCGTCGATCTCGGTGGCGTGATGGGTACCGTACAGAATGTACAGATCTTCTCGACCACGCTGAAAACCGCTGACGGCAAAATCGTGGTGGTGCCAAACGGCAAAATCATCGCCGGCAACATCGTTAACTTTTCGCGCGAACCTATCCGCCGCAACGAGTTCATTATTGGCGTCGCGTACGATGCGGATGTCGATCAGGTGATCGATCTGCTGCGTGAAGTGGTGGAAGCGGACGAGCGCGTGCTGAAAGATCTGGGTATCCAGATTGGCCTGAACGAACTGGCGGCATCGTCGCTGAACTTTGTGGTGCGCTGCTGGAGCAAAAGCGGTGATCTGCAAAACGTCTACTGGGATCTGATGAAGAACTTCAAGCGCACGCTGGATGCGCACGGTATCGGTATTCCTTATCCGCAGATGGACGTGCACCTGCATCAGGTGCAGAGCGAGGCGCAGCAGCCTGCGCGCAGCGAGTAAGTTATCAGGGCACCGGCGGGTGCCCTTGTTTTATCAGTTCCGCTAATGACCGATTAATTCTTTCCATTTCCGCTAATATCCGCGCCTCACTATACTGCACAGCAACACCACTTTTTCAGGAACTCTTCTGTGTTATCTGTTTACTTACAAGGGCTTGCCCTTGGTGCTGCGCTGATCCTGCCGTTAGGCCCGCAGAACGCCTTTGTCCTGAACCAGGGCATTAAGCGCCATTACCATTTGATGACCGCATCGTTGTGCACACTGAGCGATATTGCGCTGATCTGTGGTGGAATATTTGGCGGCAGCGCGCTGTTGCAGCAGTCGCCGGTTCTGCTGATGCTGATCACCTGGGCTGGCGTGGCGTTTCTGCTGTGGTACGGCTGGGGCGCGCTGCGCAGTGCCTGGCAGGGCGATGTCACGCTGGCGTCAGAGGCGGCACTGAAGCAGGGGCGCTGGCGCATTGTCGCCACTATGCTGGCGGTGACCTGGCTCAATCCGCATGTCTATCTCGACACCTTCGTGGTGCTCGGCAGCCTCGGCAGTCAGCTGCCGTCGGCGGAGGCGCGCCGCTGGTTCGCTTTCGGCACCGCCAGCGCCTCGCTGCTGTGGTTTTTCGGTCTGGCGCTGCTGGCCGCCTGGCTGTCGCCGCGCCTGCGCACCGTGCGGGCGCAGCGCATCATAAATCTGCTGGTGGGCGGCGTGATGTGGTTTATCGCCCTGCAGCTGGCGCGTCAGGGCATCGCCGGCTGGTGATGCACATGCAGGCCGTAAAACGCGGGCAGGGCGCCTGCGCTGGCCAGCAGCTCCAGCCGAATCTGGCGGAACGCGGTATCCGGGGGCAGCGTATGATGGCACAGCGAGTGATGATTATCGCTGACCTCGGCCAGCAGCCTGTCATCCAGCCACAGGCGATAGTGGGTAGTGCAGTGCGGCGTCACCGCCTGCGCATGGCCCATCTGCACCGTTTCCATCGCATGATCGAAATCGTTATCGAACAGCAACGTAATCTGGCTGGCGCGCTGCGCGTCCGGCCACTGCCAGCACACCCACGGCTGGCGATCGTCCGCCGCCGGCAGCCAGCCGTTGGTGTGGCTTTCCGGCCGCAGTTTACCGTTGAGCAAATAGTCGCAGTGCCACAGCCGCAGCGGCGTCGCCAGACTAAACGCGATCAGGATCTGATTAGGCGCGCGGCGCGGTAGCCAGAAATCAAACTCATCCACGCCGTAATCGCCGTCGTTTATCTGTCGGGTGCGTTTCGCGACGCGCGGATTGAGACTGTTAAATACCATCATAATGCCCGGCAGGCGCTGGCGGGTGAGCGCCACTTCAACCGCCGGATTTTCTTCAAAGGCGATAAACAGGTAGCGATCGCACTCCGCACGGTAGTCAAACGGCAGCGAATACGCCTCTTCACCGCTAATCTGCAGGCTGTGTGTGGCCAGCAGCCGATCGCCGCAGGTATTGGCCGGATTGTCGCTGGTCAGCAGTGAAACCTGCAGCGTCTGCGCGGATGACGCCCGCAGCCGCACCGTCAGCGCCGGCAGGCGTTCTCCGGCTTTAAGCGGCAGCAGCAGGGCGCAGCGTGAGGTAAGGGCGTGCCAGCCGCCATCCGCGGGCAGGGCGTGCAGCGCGAAGGTGCTGCTGGCGCTGACCTGAGCGGCACCGGCCGGATGCGCCAGCTGCTGACGCGGAATGTACGCGCCGTGGCGCAGCAGCTGTTGCTGCAGCTGACCAATATGCTCCGGCTGCGCCAGCTGACGCGGTGTCTGGTTATGCTGCTGACACAGCGCCGCCGCGCGGCCCACCACTTCGCCCAGCACGCCACAGGTGCACATCACGCGCGCGCTGCCAAAGGCTACGTGCGTGGCAGAGATAAGCCGGCCGGTCAGCAGCAGATTATCCAGCGACTGGCTGTACAGCGCCCGAAACGGAATGGTGTAAGTGCCTTTGCTGTGGAACTGGCGGCAGCCGTCGTGAGCGCTGTACACGCCGTCGGCCGGATGCAGGTCAATCGACCAGCCGCCGTAGGCCACCGCATCGTAGTGGTCGCGCTGCGCGATGATATCCTGCTGACACAGCAGGGCATCGCCGAGAAAGCGTCGGCTCTCACGCTTGCCGGGAATCAGCCCGACCCATTCAATGGTCAGCGTGTCGGCATCGGCAAACTCGCCGGAGTTTTTGATGTAATCCCACACGCCCCAGACAATCTTCCACAGCTCCCACTTGATGGTTTCGCTTTCATGCACGGTATCCAGCCGGCCGCCCCACTCAAGCCACCACAGATCGCAGCCGTTGAGATCGGAGCTCAGGCGTTTATAGCGCGGAATGGCGGTGATCTCTTTCAGCGCGAAGGATGGCGGTACAAAGCGCACCGGCTGCGCGCTGCGTTTGGTATAAAAATAAATCGAGTGGCCGAGCTTGTGGCCAAACTGCTCGCCCGGCGCCATTTTTTCGCCAAACTCCTGCGGTGATTCTGCGCCGACACGGTGCGCTGCCCCGGCCAGATAGCCGAGCACGCCGTCGCCGCTGGCATCGATAAACTGGTCGGCCGTCACGCGATAGCGGGTCTGATTGATGGCGTTGAAAGCCTGAACCGCCTGCAGGCGCTGCGCGGATTTTTCGATGTCGCTGACCACGGTATTGAGCAGCAGCGTCAGGCGCGGCTGCGCCTGCACGATGTCCAGCAGCACCATGTCGAACAGCACCGGGTTGCCCTCTTTGTTGCGCCACAGGTTCTCCTCCATGATCTCGCCCATGATGCCGCCTTCACGCGCCCAGCGGTTGTTATTACCCATATGCGACGTCGCGCCGTTGGCCCACAGCCGCACTTCGCTGGAGGCGTTGCCGCCGAGCACCGGGCGATCCTGAATCAGCACCACCTGCTGGCCCGCGCGTGCCGCAGCCAGCGCGGCGCAGACGCCAGCCAGACCGCCACCGGCGACCAGCACATCGGCGTGTAACGACTGCAACGGAAAGGCACGCGCGGCCTGAGAAGAGAAAGTTTGCATCATGAGGTTACTCCCGCCTGAAGGCTGCTAAGATTGAATTTTTACCGTCACAAGGTGATTTATGTCTTCGCAACCCAACCAGAGCCTGATTGACGGAATTCGCTGCCTGCAATATCTGGTCTCCAGTGACAAAGCGGTCGGCGGCCGTGAACTGGCGCGCCAGATGGGGATGAACAGCACGCGGGTAAATCGTCTGCTGATGACCATGGCGTCCATCGGCCTGACGATTCAGGATGAACACCGGCGCTATCTGCCGGGCCCGGGCATTCATGCGCTGGCGGCGCAGGCCATTCGTGGATCGTCGCTGTTTGCTTCGGCACTGCCGCAGCTGGAGGCGCACGCGCCGCGCGATATCGTGGTGGCGCTTGGCGTGCTGTGGGAGGACCAGGTCATCTACATCTGGCACTCGGAGCCCGGCGAGCGCACCAGTACCAGCCAGGCGCTGGCCGGATTCCGCATGCTGCCCGCGTGGCAGTCGGTGATTGGCGTCGCGCTGCTGGCGGCGGAGAGTGACGAGGTGCTGCGGCCACGCTTCAGTGACGAACAGTGGGCGCAGATTGCGCCGCTGCTGGCGCGCAAACGCACCGGGGATTATCTGGTGTGGCATCGCGAGGACGGCGAAATCAGTATGGCGCAGCCGATCAATAACAATCGTGCGGCGCTGGCCTTCGCCAAAATCTGGCAGGCCGATGAAGCCCAGCTGGCGCAGCGTCTGCAACAGCTGCACGCGCTGGCGAAACGGCTCATCAGCGCGCGCTGACATGGTCAATTTTTCCTACCACAAACAGATAGCTGCAGATGCCAATAGCGGCCAGCACGGCGATAAAGGCCAGCGCCGGCGCGAAGTTGCTGCCGTCAATCAGGGCGCCGATGGCGATCGGCACCACGATTGATGACAGCGCGCCGGTAAAGTTAAATACGCCGCCGGCCAGACCGATCAGATGGCGCGGCGCCAGCGCGGTAACAAACACCCAGGTGATGGTCGCCAGGCCATTACCAAAAAACGCCAGCGACATAAAAAGGATGATCAGCCGTGAATCTTCGGTGTAGTTAGCACCCAGAATAAACAGCGTGAGGAACAGGCCGAGGATCACCGGCAGCTTGCGCGCCACGCTGGCTGACACGCCGCGCCGGATCATGCGGTCTGAGGCAAAGCCAGCCAGCAGCACACCACAAAACGCCGCGAAGTAGGGCAGCGACGCCACGTAGCCGCTCTTGATAAAGTCCATGTGGCGATACTCCACCAGATAGGTGGGAAACCAGGTTAGGAAAAACCAGAAGGTGGCGGAGATGGTGAACTGGCCAATATAGATGCCGACCAGCTTGCGGCTGCGAAACATCTGCGCCAGATCGGCCCAGCGTGCACGCGGCGCCTGGCTGCCCTGGCGATTTTCCAGCAGTGCGCCGTTGTCACGCAGATAGTTAAGTTCAGCCTCTGATACACCTTTGTGCTGGTGCGGCTCGCGATACAGCAGATACCACACCAGCGCCCAAATCATGCCCGCCACGCCGGTAATCAGAAACAGCCCGCGCCAGCCAAACGCAGCCTGCACGTGAAACAGCAGCGGCGTCATACAGGCGAGGCCAACAAACTGTGCGGACGAGTAGATGCCAATTGCACTGGCACGCTCCTGCTCGGGGAACCAGCTGGAAATCACCCGATTGTTAGCCGGCATCACCGGTGCCTCGAAGGCGCCGACGCCGAGGCGCAGACCGAACAGCGCGCCGAAGCTGCTGGCAAAAGCGTGCAGCGCGGTGATCAGCGACCAGGCAAACAGCCCCGCGCCGTATACCAGCCGCGCACCGAGACGATCGATCAGGAATCCGCCGGGAATTTGCAGCGCCGCATAGATCCAGCCGAACGCCGAGAAGATCAGCCCCATCTCCAGCGGCGAGAAGCGCAGTTCACCGGCCATCTGCGTGGCGGCCACCGACAGGTTGGTGCGATCCATGTAGTTAATGATGATGTTGATAAACACCAGTGCCAGCATCATAAAGCGTGTGCGTCCGGCTCGCACGCTGACCGCGCTTTGGCTAAGTGGCTGTTCTGTCATAATACAACTCTCCCGAGGGGCAGAAGTGTTTCTTTAATAGAAACGCAGGCGGCGCTTTTCAGCGAATCTGTAGCGATAAATTTGCGATCGCGGATACGTTAAACCTGAGCAAAGCCGAACTTTTTGCTAATTTCAAACTCAGACCATCACGCATAGTAATGTGTTTTGGGTTTCGCCATAGTGGCGACCTGCAAATTGAACCCTTCAAGGAGGACTTTCGTGAAACTGAAAGCACTGGCGCTGGCCGCCGTAATGAACACGGGCGCACTGTCCGGTCTGGTCCAGGCGGGAGAAGTGCCGAACGGACCGCACGTGGTGACATCAGGACAGGCCAGCGTGGATGCCCGTCCGGATATGGCTACGCTCTCCATCGTGGTGAATGTTTCGTCGAAAGACGCGGCGGATGCAAAAAAACAGGCTGACGACCGCGTGGCGCAATATTTTGATTTCCTGCAAAAGAACGGCATCGAGAAGAAAGATATTGATGCGGCTAATCTCAGCACCCAGCCGGAGTATGACTACACCAAAGAGGGTAAATCGGTGCTGAAAGGCTACCGTGCGGTGCGTCAGGTGGAAGTGACGCTGCGCCAGCTGGATAAGCTGAATGAGCTGCTGGACGGCGCGCTGAAGTCGGGCCTGAATGAGATTCGTTCTGTCGAGCTGGGCGTGGCTAACGCAGACAGCTACAAAGATCAGGCGCGTAAAGCGGCGATTGCCAATGCCACACAGCAGGCGAGCGCCCTGGCGGAAGGCTTCAATGCCAAACTGGGCCCGGTGTACAGCATTCGCTATCACGTGGCTAACTACCAGCCGATGCCGATGGCGCGCATGTACAAAGCGGCCGGTGCCGCAGCGGACACCACCGCGCAGCAGACCTACGAACAACAGAGCATCCATTTTGACGATCAGGTGGATGTGGTGTTCGAAATCAAACCGAATACGGCGCAGTAAGTTAGCCTGTAAAATTGTAGCGGCGCGATTCATCGCGCTTTCCAGCAGCAGAACCGCTGTTAAAACGCGCGATGAATCGCGCAGCTACGACTATTGTGCGCTAATCTGAAGGGCGCTAAGCCGCAACTTCATCCTGGCGCAATACGCGGTGGCCGTGGGCAATCAGC
The DNA here is from genome assembly GCF_018726825.1 of Pantoea sp. B270. Classification (NCBI taxonomy): domain Bacteria; kingdom Pseudomonadati; phylum Pseudomonadota; class Gammaproteobacteria; order Enterobacterales; family Erwiniaceae; genus Pantoea; species Pantoea sp. B270. Next base: position 193,285 of record NZ_JAHCSX010000003.1, on the reverse strand, counting down.
GCATCGGTCACGCTGCGCATCAGACGGCTTTCCGGCGCGAAACGGTGCCAGTACAGCATCCGGCGCTGATACAGACCCGGCGTCAAATCAACCAGCTCTCCCTGCGCCAGCTCGCGCTCAATCTGCAGGTGCGGAATCATACAGCACACCGATCCCTGACGCGCCAGCTGCACAAAAGCCTCTGACGAGTTCACGATGTGGCACGGCACGCTGCCCGGCGATAAATCAAAGTTCTGCTGCAAAAAGGCCTGATGCATATCGTCGAGGTGATCAAACGCCACCGCCGGGGCTTTCAGCAGCGCCGAGCGCGTCACGCCATTGGGGAAATAGCGCGCGGCAAATTCCGGCGAGGCGCAGAACAGATAGTCCAGCGCACCCAGCTGATCCACCAGGCAACTTGGCAACGGCTGCGGCTGGATACTCACCGCGCCGACCACTTCACCGCGCCGTAAACGCTCCTGCGTACGGGTTTCATCTTCCACCTGCAGATTCAGGCGCACCGGCGAGTCGGCCAGCACATCTTTCAGCGCCGGCAGCAGCCAGGTCGCAAGACTGTCGGCGTTCACCGCCAGCGACAGCAGCAGCGGCGTGGTGCCACCGTTATCATCGCCCAGCCACTCCTCTTCCAGCAGCTCCACCTGATGCAGCAGCGCCAGCAATTTTTGTCCCTGCTCGGTCGGTCGCGGCGGCACGGTACGCACCAGCAGTGGCTGACCAAATAAATTTTCCAGCTGTTTAATGCGCTGCGACACCGCAGACTGCGTGATGCACAGCTTTTGGGCGGCACGCTCAAAGCCGCGTTCGCGAATCACAGCATCCAGCGCCTGAAGCGTTCGATAATCCGGGCGTTTCATTGTTGTTCTCTCTCGTTCAGGGTGGAAACTACTATGCCATAAAACGGCGAAGCTGTGCGGCCGACGCGTTTTTGCGGGCTGGCTTCCAAAGGCTTACATCCAACGTCGGTCAGCCGCGCTTTTTGACAGCGCCTTGTTTTATACTACGCGCACTTCGATGTCGCACAGGTTTTAAACATACCATGACCCAGGATGAACTGAAAAAAGCGGTAGGTTGGGCAGCGCTGCAGTACGTGCAGCCAGGCACCATTGTTGGCGTAGGCACCGGTTCAACGGCGGCGCACTTTATTGACGCGCTTGGTACGATCAGGGATCAGATCGAGGGGGCGGTTTCCAGTTCGGAAGCCTCAACCGAAAAGCTCAAATCGCTGGGTATTCCGGTGTTCGATCTCAACAACGTGGATGCGCTGTCGGTGTATGTCGACGGGGCTGATGAGATCAATCCACAGATGCAGATGATCAAGGGCGGCGGTGCGGCGCTGACGCGCGAGAAAATTGTCGCGGCGGTGGCGCAGAAATTTATCTGCATCGCGGATGCGTCCAAGCAGGTCGATGTGCTGGGCAACTTCCCGCTTCCGGTGGAGGTGATTCCGATGGCGCGCGCTTATGTGGCGCGGGAGCTGGTAAAGCTGGGCGGCCTGCCGGAGTATCGTCAGCACGTGGTTACGGATAACGGCAACATTATTCTCGACGTACATAATCTGCGCATCCTTGACCCGATTGCGCTGGAAAAAACCATCAATGCGCTGCCGGGCGTCGTCACCGTGGGGCTGTTTGCCGCACGCGGAGCGGATATTGCGCTGATTGGCACGCCGGACGGCGTGAAAACCATCACCAATTGATCTCACCGGCGCGCCGCCAGCGCCGGTTATTTCCATCCGCAAAACATCTTTTCTTGCTGCAGTGAAATTTGGTGACTTATGTCACAAATGATTCATCAACAGCAGGTTCGTACTTTGCGCTCTCGTCATCTCACGATTTTGTGTGGATTTGTGTTGTCTGCACGTGGGCGCGTGCTGGCGTGCAGGCAATCGTTTGTATTGCCGCGCCGGAAAATTTTGATATTTTGACAGAAGGCTACCTTATGGTAGTCCTCGTTGAATTCTGAATAGGGTCGGGAAATGGCAAAGGTATCACTGGAAAAAGACAAGATTAAGTTCCTGCTGGTGGAAGGCGTTCACCAGAGTGCGCTGGATAATCTGCGCGCCGCAGGTTACACCAACATCGAGTTCCACAAAGGCGCACTGGATGCTGAGACGCTGAAGTCCTCCATCCGCGATGCCCACTTCATTGGTATCCGTTCCCGTACCCAACTGACTGAAGAGATCTTCGCGGCGGCTGAAAAGCTGGTGGCGGTTGGCTGCTTCTGTATTGGTACTAACCAGGTTGATCTCAGCGCGGCAGCGAAACGCGGCGTGCCGGTGTTCAACGCCCCGTTCTCCAATACCCGTTCGGTCGCGGAACTGGTAATCGGCGAAATGCTGCTGATGCTGCGCGGCATTCCGGAAGCCAACGCCAAAGCACACCGCGGCATCTGGAATAAAATCGCCACCGGTTCGTACGAAGCGCGTGGTAAGAAGCTGGGGATCATTGGCTACGGCCATATCGGGATGCAGCTCGGCGTGCTGGCGGAAAGCCTCGGTATGCACGTATTTTTCTACGATATCGAAAACAAGCTGCCGCTGGGCAATGCCACCCAGGTGCGCCATCTCTCTGACCTGCTGAACATGAGTGATGTGGTCAGCCTGCACGTGCCGGAAACGCCGTCCACGCAGAACATGATTGGCAGCGAAGAGCTGGCGCTGATGAAGCCTGGTGCGCTGTTGATCAACGCCGCGCGCGGCACCGTGATCGACATCCCGGCGCTGTGTAATGCGCTGGCCAGCAAGCACCTGGCTGGTGCCGCCATCGACGTCTTCCCGGTTGAACCTGCAACCAATAGCGATCCGTTTAACTCGCCGCTGTGCGAATTCGACAACGTGATCCTGACGCCGCACATCGGCGGATCAACGCAGGAAGCGCAGGAGAACATTGGTCTGGAAGTGTCTGGCAAGCTGGCCAAGTACTCTGACAACGGCTCGACGCTCTCCGCAGTAAACTTCCCGGAAGTCTCGCTGCCGATGCACGCCGCCAGCGCCAGCCGCCTGCTGCACATCCATGAGAACCGCCCGGGCGTGCTAACCGCCATCAACCAGATCTTTGCCGAGCAGGGCATCAACATTGCCGCTCAGTATCTGCAAACCTCGCCAGTGATGGGTTATGTGGTTATCGATATTGATGCCGAAGAGGATGTGGCGGAGAAAGCGCTGCAGCTGATGAAGGCGATTCCGGGCACCATGCGCGCCCGTCTGCTGTACTGACAGTGCAGGGCGCCGCTGGGCGCCCTGTCTTTATCCTGCCAGCGTTTCCCACTGCCACAGCTTTGACGGCGTCAGAATCGCCGGCAATGGCACATCCCAGGCCGCCACCGGCAGCGCATCGACGCGCTGGCAGTCGTGCGCAATACCCAGCGGTAAAAAGCCATGCTGCTGCCAGTGTTGTAGCGTGCGATCGTAAAAACCCCCGCCCATGCCTAAGCGTTGTCCCTGCGCGTCAAACGCCACCAGCGGTACCAGCATCACATCCAGCTGATCGAGTGTGGCCAGCTGCGTAATATCCAGCGGCGGCTCAGGGATGCGCAGCTTGTTAGGTCGCAGCGGGGTTTCTGGCGTGTAGCGCAAAAAAAGCAGGTGACCGGGCGCAAACGGATGCAGCACCGGCAGAAAGACCTGCTTCTTTTGCTGCCACAGTTTGGCAATCAGCGGTCGTGTATTGATTTCGCCATCGACGGAGAGAAACAGCGCGATGCGTTGTGCGCTGGCCAGCGGGGCAAAATTGATGGCATGTTCAGCCAGCAGATCGGCGGCCTCAACCTGTTGCTCAGGCGTAAGATTGCGACGCAGATGGCGCACATGCTGACGAATATCCTGTCGGTCGAGAAGAGAAGGTGCTGGCATGATGTCCCCGGCTGATAAGGCTGTTGATAGCCACATTATCACACCGGGAATAACAGGGTGGAACTAAGAGGAGATCTCCGAGATGCCGCCGCAGGCTGTAACCCTTGAACCCTTGGTTCAAGGTGAGTATGCCGTCGTAACCATCAGGCTTCTCGGACGGACCGAGCATGCTCACAGGTTACAGAGCGTCACACTCTGTTGGTATGAAATATCGGCTCAGGGGACTGGCCCGCTTGCAAACATCTCAGAGAAAATTGACTTCACCGTTACTCTAACACGAGTACCATGAAGTGTTATTCGAATTTAGGGCCCTGACGTTCAGTTATGCGACCTTGCTCAACTAATGCCTGCTCAATGGTCTGCTGCAGCATACGGATGCGTTGTTCCATATTGGCTGCGTAATCGCGCGTTTTACCTTTCTCTTGTGCCAGCTCGTGGCAAATGTTTAACGCGGCGATGAACACCAGCTGCTCTGTATTTGTGACTCTAGTGCGAACTTTTAAATCTTGCAACCGTTGATTGAGATCCTCTGCGGCCAGATTCAGCGCATCTTGCTGTTCAGGCGGACAATTAACTCTCAATGAACGACCAAAAATCTGAATATCTACCGGTTGTGCAGACATGCCACCATCCTGACTGATTACTTCGTTCGCATCTCCCTTACCTGTCAATGGGTTGGGAGGTGCGCAACTATATAGACCCGCGTGATAAGTTACAACCCCTTTTCTGGAAACCCTGAGGCACCTGGTGGTAGCATAACACGAACTTATTCTGCCAACGACGACCAAAGCTTATGTCTTTACAGAACGCAACACCCACTTACAACGCGCTGGCCGCGGCACTTTCCCAGCAGGGCGTAGGCATGACGCCCGCCGAGATGCACGGACTGCTGTGTGGCATTCTGTGCGGCGGCAATCAGGACAGCAGCTGGAAAACCCTGGTGCACGACCTGACTAACGAGGGCATGGCGTTCTCGCAAAGCCTGTCGCAGCCGCTGCAGGCGCTGCATGAAAACCTGGCCAACACGCTGGATGAAGAGGGTTTCCTGTTCCAGCTGATGCTGCCGGATGAGGAGGACATCACGGTGTTCGATCGTGCTGACGCGCTGGCCGGCTGGGTCAATCACTTCCTGCTGGGCCTGGGCGTGACGCAGCCGAAGCTGGAAAAAGTGACCGGTGAGACCGGCGAAGCGATTGACGATCTGCGCACCATTGCGCAACTTGGCTACGATGAAGATGAAGATCAGGAAGAGCTCGAACAGTCGCTGGAAGAGGTGATTGAGTACGTACGCGTTGCCGCGCTGCTGTGCCATGACACCTTCACCCGGCCACGCACGCCGACCGCACCGGAAGTACAAAAACCTACGCTACACTAAGCGCGTCATCGTGGGCAGGTCGCTGCCCGTTTTCTACAGGGAGTGCAAATATGATTACACTGGAAACCTTCCGGCAACGTCGTCAGGCGCTGATCGCCCGCATGGCGCCCGGCAGCGCGGCTTTGATTTTTGCTGCACCTGAAGTGACGCGCAGCAACGACACCGAATATCCCTTTCGCCAGAACAGCGATTTCTGGTACTTCACCGGCTTCAACGAGCCGCAGGCGCTGCTGGTATTAATCAAGAGCGATGACAATCATAACCACAGCGTGCTGTTTAACCGCGTACGCGACCTGACGGCAGAGATCTGGTTCGGGCGTCGGCTTGGTCAGGAAGCCGCACCGGCGAAGCTGGGCGTTGACCGCGCGCTGCCGTGGGATGCGATTGACGAGCAGCTGCACCAACTGCTCAACGGACTCGATGTGGTCTATCACGCACAGGGTGAATACGCGGAAGCGGATACGCTGGTGTTCAGCGCGCTGGAGAAATTGCGCCGTGGTTTCCGGCAAAACCTCAGCGCGCCGGCGACGCTGACCGACTGGCGTCCCTGGGTGCATGAGATGCGCCTGTTTAAAAGCGAAGACGAGATCGCCATTCTGCGCCGCGCAGGAAAAATCAGCGCGCTGGCACATACCCGCGCGATGCAGGCGTGCCGTCCCGGCATGTTTGAGTATCAGCTGGAAGGCGAAATCCATCACGAATTCACCCGCCACGGCGCGCGCTTTCCGTCGTACAACACTATTGTGGGCTCCGGTGAGAACGGCTGCATTCTGCACTACACCGAAAACGAAAGCGAAATGCGCGACGGCGATTTGGTGCTGATTGATGCCGGTTGCGAATTCCATGGCTACGCCGGCGATATTACCCGCACCTTCCCGGTTAACGGTAAATTCAGCCAGCCGCAGCGCGAGATCTACGACATCGTGCTCGCCTCGCTGTATAAGGCGCTGTCGATGTTCCGCCCGGGCATCAGCATCCATGAAGTCAACGACGAAGTGGTGCGTATCATGATCACCGGTCTGGTCGATCTGGGCATTCTGGAAGGCAATATCGATACGCTGTTTGAAGAGCAGGCGCACCGTCCGTTCTTTATGCACGGCCTTGGTCACTGGCTGGGGCTGGACGTGCATGACGTCGGCCACTACGGCACGCCCAGCCGCGACCGCCTGCTTGAGCCTGGCATGGTGCTCACCGTTGAACCGGGCCTATATATCGCGCCGGATGCCAAAGTGCCGGCGCAGTATCGCGGCATCGGTATCCGTATCGAAGACGACATCGTCATCACCGCCGACGGTAATGAAAACCTGACCGACAGCGTGGTAAAAGACGCTGAGGCGATCGAAGCACTGATGGCGGCGGCGCGCAGCGTATGAGTATCCTGATTGCAGGCGGCGGTATGACCGGCGCCACGCTGGCACTGGCGATTTCGCATCTGACGCAGGGCCAGTTGCCGGTGACGCTGATTGAACGTCATCAGCCGGACAGCCGCGCGCACCCGGGCTTTGACGGGCGCGCCATCGCGCTGGCGGCGGGCACATGTCAGCAGCTGGCGGAAATTGACCTGTGGCGTTCGCTGGCGGATTGCGCCACGCCCATTACCCACATCCACGTTTCCGATCGCGGGCACAGCGGGTTTGTTCAGCTGCAGGCTGAGGATTATCAGCTGTCGGCGTTGGGCAACGTGGTCGAGCTGTATGACGTGGGACAGCGCCTGTTTAAACGTCTGCGTGAGGCACCCGGCGTGACGCTGTGCTGCCCGGATCACGTGACCTCAGTAACCCGCAGCGCCGATAGCGTGCAGGCGACGCTCAGCAGCGGCGCAACGTTACAGGGCGCGCTGCTGGTGGCCGCTGACGGCGCACGCTCGCCGCTGGCGGCATCCTGCGGCATGCGCTGGCAGCGCGACGACTACCAGCAGCTGGCGGTGATTGCCAACGTCGCGACGCAGTTGCCGCATCAGGGCCGCGCGTTTGAGCGCTTCACCCGGCATGGCCCGCTGGCGCTGCTGCCGATGTCCGGCAACCGTCTGTCGCTGGTGTGGTGTCATCCGGCGACGGCCGAAGCCACGGTTAAGCAGTGGGACGATGCCACCTTCCTGCATGAATTACAGCGCGCCTTTGGCTGGCGGCTGGGGCGCTTTACTCACGCCGGCCAGCGCGAAATCTATCCGCTGGCGCTACAGACCGCAGAGCGTCAGGTGACGCACCGGCTGGCGCTGGTCGGCAATGCGGCGCAGACGCTGCATCCGATCGCCGGGCAGGGCTTTAACCTCGGACTGCGCGATGTGATGTCGCTGGCGGAAACCCTTGCGGCGGCGCATCGTCACCAGCAGGATCCGGGCAGCCACGCGGTGTTGCACCATTTTGCTGCGCGCCGCCAGCCGGATCGCGCGGCGACCATTGGCGTCACCGACGGTCTGGTGCGGCTATTCGCCAACCGTTATGCCCCGCTGGTGGCAGGACGAAATCTTGGGCTGGTGGCAATGGACCACCTGCCATGGCTGCGAAACCCACTTGCCGTGCGCACGCTCGGCTGGGTTAAGCGTTAAGCATGAATTAAGGGGCAGCAATGCAAACATTTGATGTGGCGATTGCCGGGGGCGGCATGGTCGGTCTGGCGGTGGCCTGTGGCTTACAGGGCAGCGGCCTGCGCGTTGCGGTGCTGGAAAAAGCGCCTGAGCCACAATTTGATGCGGCGGCGCCAGCGTCGGTTCGCGTCTCGGCCATCAACGCCGCCAGCGAGCGTCTGCTGCAAAAACTCGATGTCTGGTCCACCATTCTCGCGCTGCGCGCCAGCGCGTATCACGGCATGGAAGTGTGGGATCAGGACAGCTTTGGCTCGATCAGCTTTGATGACGAGCAGCAGGGGCTGTCGCACCTCGGACATATCATTGAAAACGAGGTGATTCACAGTGCGCTGTGGCAGCGCGCCAGCCAGTGCAACGAGGTGACGCTGATTGCACCGGCTCAGCTGCAGCAGGTGGCGTTTGGCGATAACGAAGCCTTTATTACCCTGCAGGACGGCAGCATGATGAGCGCGCGCCTGCTGATTGCTGCGGACGGGGCCAACTCGTGGCTGCGTGACAAAGCGGATATCCCGATTACTTTCTGGGATTACGAACATCACGCGCTGGTGGCCAACGTACGCACCGATATGCCGCACGATGCCATTGCGCGCCAGGTGTTCCACGGCGACGGCATTCTGGCCTTCCTGCCGATGCAGGATCCGCACCTGTGCTCCATCGTCTGGTCGCTGTCACCGCAGGAAGCGACGCGACTGCAATCCATGCCGGAAGCGCTGTTTAACCAGCAGTTGTCGGTGGCATTCGATATGCGCCTTGGTCTGTGCCAGGTGGAAAGCGAACGGAAAACTTTCCCGCTGATGGCGCGTTACGCCCGCAACTTTGCTGCGCACCGGCTGGCGCTGGTGGGCGATGCGGCGCATACCATCCATCCGCTGGCCGGGCAGGGGGTTAACCTCGGCTTTATGGATGCCGCCGAGCTGATTGGCGAAATCCGCCGTCTGCATCAGCAGGGCAAAGATATCGGCCAGCATCTCTATTTGCGGCGTTATGAACGCAGCCGCAAGCACAGCGCAGCGCTGATGCTGGCTGGAATGCAGGGTTTCCGTGAGCTGTTTGCCGGGCACCATCCGGCGAAAAAACTGCTGCGCGACGTCGGGCTGAAGCTGGCCGACACGCTGCCTGGCGTGAAGCCGTTACTGCTGAAGCAGGCCATGGGCCTCAACGACCTGCCCGGCTGGATCCGCTAACCCTCCTTATTACGGCACCCTTTCAGGTGCCGTTTTTCCTGCACTGACGTTACGCGATCGCCCTCAAGGGTGGGCGTGGCAGTCGGCTGCCGCTCATGAATCACCGAACTGCACAGCGTTGTCGCCATCCATCGCGACCCTGTGCGCACCCGGTAACGCCACTGCAAAACCCGCCCCGGCACCATTATTGTGCATCGCTGCACCCAAATTGCCCTTCATTTGATTTATTCTAATTTCAGGTCTCAATTCGCATTACTTTAACTAATCCAAAATGCTTTTTGCTCCCGAACCATTTCCCTTGTCTGCGGCACAGGTTCCATTATTCGGCTGAATTACTGCGCGACAGGTGAATTATATGCGCGGTAAATCACATAAATGCAGTGAGATGTGCTGGTGTCACTGCCGGGGCAGCCCAAAGGATGATAAGGTTTCACCCTCGTTTTCCTTATGGTTAATTGCCGGATTCGGTGGTAACTTCAGCGTAAAGAGAACGTTTGCGTCGCTCAAAACTGACGGCGCAGGCGCGTCACACTCACTTGTCTTCACAGGATGGTTATGACTCAGCAAACGCCTCTATTCGAACAGCATCAGGCCTGCGGTGCCCGCATGGTGGACTTCCACGGCTGGATGATGCCGCTGCACTACGGCTCGCAAATGGATGAGCACCATGCGGTGCGCAACGATGCCGGAATGTTTGACGTTTCCCACATGACCATTGTCGATCTGCACGGCGCGCGCACCCGTGAATTTCTGCGTTACCTGCTAGCCAACGACGTCGCCAAACTGACTCAGCCCGGCAAAGCCCTCTATACCGGCATGCTGAATGCTTCAGCTGGCGTCATTGATGATTTAATTGTTTACTTTATGAGCGAAGATTTCTTCCGCCTGGTGGTCAACTCCGCCACGCGCGAGAAGGATCTGGCGTGGATCGCTGAGCATGCGCAGCCGTTTGGGGTTGCGCTCACCGAGCGTGACGATCTGGCGCTGATCGCCGTACAGGGACCGAACGCGCAGCAAAAAGCACAGAGCCTGTTTAGCGCGGCACATCGTGACGCGGTTGCAGGCATGAAGCCGTTCTTTGGCGTACAGGCCGGCGATCTGTTTATCGCCACGACCGGTTATACCGGTGAAGCCGGTTATGAAATCGCCCTGCCTGCCGCTCAGGCCGCAGATTTCTGGCAGCAGCTGCTGGCCGCGGGCGTGAAACCAGCCGGACTGGGCGCACGCGATACGCTGCGTCTCGAAGCTGGCATGAATCTGTATGGTCAGGAGATGGATGAAGGCGTTTCGCCGCTGGCCGCCAACATGGGCTGGACCATCAGCTGGGAGCCCGGCGACCGTGATTTCATTGGCCGTGAAGCGCTGGAAGCGCAGCGCGAGAACGGCACGGAAAAACTGGTCGGGCTGGTGATGACCGAAAAAGGCGTGCTGCGTAACGGTCTGACGGTGCGCTTTACCGATGCGCAGGGCCAGCCGCAGCAGGGCATCATTACCAGCGGCTCCTTCTCGCCAACGCTGGGCTACAGCATTGCGCTGGCGCGCGTGCCGGCCAGTATCGGTGAGCAGGCGAATGTTGAAATCCGCAATCGTGAAATGCCGGTGAAAGTGACTAAACCTATTTTTGTTCGCGCCGGCAAGCCGGTCGCTCAGTAATTTTTTTTCAGGAGAAATGGCGATGAGCAATGTGCCAAATGAATTGAAGTACCGTGATAGCCACGAGTGGGTGCGTAAAGAAGCTGACGGTACGTTTACCGTGGGCATCACCGAACACGCGCAGGAACTGCTGGGCGACATGGTGTTTGTCGACCTGCCTGACGTGGGCGCCAGCTTTGCCGTCGGTGACGACTGTGCGGTAGCCGAATCCGTGAAAGCGGCATCGGATATCTATGCCCCGCTGAGCGGTGAAATCGTGGCGGTCAACGAAGAGCTGGGCGATGCCCCGGAGCTGGTGAACAGCGAACCGTACGCCGCCGGCTGGCTGTTCCGCATCAAAGCCAGCGACGAGTCCGAGCTCGACGCGATGCTCGATGCCGAGGCCTATAAAAAGTCCATCGACGAGTAACCGGTAGTTTCTGAAGGTGCCGCACTGCGGTGCCTTCTTTTTTATCTGCCTGATTTAATGCCATTTTGTCACCCAGCCCGATTCAGGATGTACTGTAAATGACCCAGACTCTCAGCCAGCTCGAACATAACGGTGCTTTTATTGAGCGCCATATCGGTCCTGATGCCGCGCAGCAGGCCACCATGCTGGAAGCGATTGGTGCCAGCTCGCTGGCTTCGCTGATCGCTTCAATTGTGCCTGCTGATATCCAGCTGCCAGGCCCGCCGGCGGTAGGCGATGCCGCGACTGAACAGCAGGCGCTGGCAGAGCTGAAAGCCATTGCCAGCCAGAATCAGCGTTACAAATCCTGGATTGGAATGGGTTACAGCGCCGTGATCACCCCGCCGGTGATTCTGCGCAACATGCTGGAAAACCCGGGCTGGTACACGGCGTACACGCCGTATCAGCCGGAAGTTTCGCAGGGCCGTCTGGAAGCGCTGCTCAACTTCCAGACCCTGACGCTCGATCTCACCGGGCTGGATATTGCTTCAGCTTCGCTGCTGGATGAAGCCACCGCGGCCGCCGAAGCGATGGCGATGGCTAAACGCGTCAGCAAGCTGAAAAACGCGACCAAATTCTTTATCGCCGATGACATCCATCCGCAAACGCTGGATGTGGTGCGCACCCGCGCCGAAACCTTTGGCTTTGAGCTGATTATCGATCGCGCCGAAAAAGCCCGCGAGCACGACGATCTGTTTGGCGTGCTGCTGCAGCAGGTCGGTACCAGCGGAGAAGTGCACGACTACCGTGAACTGATTGCTGAGCTGAAAAGCCGCAAAGTGGTGGTGAGCGTGGCGGCGGATTTCATGGCGCTGGTGCAGCTGGAAGCGCCGGGCAAACAGGGTGCTGATATCGTCTTCGGTTCCGCCCAGCGCTTTGGCGTACCGATGGGCTACGGCGGTCCGCACGCGGCCTTCTTTGCCAGCCGTGATGAGCACAAGCGCTCCATGCCGGGCCGTATCATCGGCGTGTCACGCGATGCCGCCGGTAACACCGCGCTGCGCATGGCGATGCAGACGCGCGAACAGCACATCCGCCGTGAGAAAGCCAACTCCAACATCTGTACTTCCCAGGTGCTGCTGGCGAATATCGCCGGCCTGTACGCGGTTTACCATGGCCCGGCTGGACTGAAGCGCATCGCCTCGCGCATTCACCGCCTGACCTCGATTCTGGCAGCAGGCCTGCAAAACGGCGGCCTGAAGCTGCGCCATCACAGCTGGTTCGATACGCTGACCGTTGAAGTCGCGGACAAAGCGGCGGTGCTAAACCGTGCGCTGAGCTTCGGAGTCAATCTGCGCAGCGATATCCTCAATGCGGTTGGTATCACGCTGGATGAAACCACCACGCGTGAAGACGTGCTGGCGCTGTTTGCCATTCTGCTGGGTGACGCGCACGGTCAGGATATCGAGGCGCTGGACGCCGCGGTGGCGGCGGAAAACAGCGCTATTCCGGCAGGCCAGCAGCGTACCAGCGAATTCCTTACCCATCCGGTGTTCAACCGTCATCACAGCGAAACTGAGATGATGCGCTACATGCACAGCCTGGAGAAAAAGGATCTGGCGCTGAATCAGGCGATGATCCCGCTCGGCTCATGCACCATGAAACTGAATGCCGCCGCCGAAATGATTCCGATCACCTGGCCGGAATTCGCTGAACTGCACCCGTTCTGTCCGGCAGAGCAGGCGAGCGGTTATCTGCAGATGATCGGTCAGCTGTCCCAGTGGCTGGTCCAGCTCACCGGTTACGATGCGCTGTGCATGCAGCCGAACTCTGGTGCGCAGGGCGAATACGCCGGTCTGCTGGCCATCCGTCGCTATCATGAGAGCCGTAATGAAGCGGGCCGCACGATCTGTCTGATTCCGAGCTCGGCGCACGGTACCAACCCGGCGTCCGCGCAGATGGCGGGCATGGCAGTCGTGGTGGTGGCCTGTGATAAGCAGGGCAACATCGATCTCGGCGATCTGCGTGAAAAAGCAGCGCAGGCCGGTGACGCGCTGTCGTGCATCATGGTGACCTACCCGTCGACGCACGGCGTCTACGAAGAGACCATTCGCGAAGTGTGCCAGATCGTGCATCAGTACGGCGGCCAGGTGTACCTCGACGGCGCAAACATGAACGCGCAGGTCGGGATCACCACGCCTGGCTACATTGGCGCTGACGTGTCGCATCTCAACCTGCACAAAACCTTCTGCATTCCGCACGGCGGTGGCGGTCCGGGCATGGGACCTATCGGGGTAAAAGCGCATCTGGCACCATTCGTACCGGGCCATAGCGTGGTGCAGATTGACGGCGTGCTGACCCAGCAGGGCGCGGTTTCTGCGGCGCCGTTCGGCAGCGCATCTATTCTGCCCATCAGCTGGATGTACATTCGCATGATGGGTGCCGAAGGGCTGAAGCAGGCCAGCTCGGTGGCGATTCTCAACGCCAACTACATCGCCAGCCGGCTGCAGTCGGCGTACCCGATTCTGTACGCCGGCCGCGACGGCCGCGTGGCGCATGAGTGCATTCTCGACATTCGTCCGCTGAAAGAGCAGACCGGCATCAGCGAGCTGGATATCGCGAAACGCCTGATCGACTATGGCTTCCATGCGCCGACCATGTCGTTCCCGGTCGCCGGCACGCTGATGGTCGAGCCGACCGAATCTGAGAGCAAAATCGAGCTGGACCGCTTTATTGACGCGATGCTGGCGATCCGCATGGAAATCGATCGCGTGGCCGACGGTGAATGGCCGGCTGACGACAACCCGCTGGTGAATGCACCGCATACCCAGATGGAAATCGTCGGCGACTGGACTCATCCGTACAGCCGCGAGCTGGCGGTCTTCCCGGCCGGCAGCGCCAACAAATACTGGCCGACCGTTAAGCGTCTCGACGATGTGTTTGGCGATCGCAATGTGTTCTGTTCATGCGTTCCGATGAGCGAATACCAGTAATCAGCAGGCATAATCCAAACCCTTCAGTAATACTCAAGGCCGATTTGTCGGCCTTTTTTTATGGGAGAAGCATATGGATCTGGCACTGGTCACCGGCGGTAGCCGCGGAATTGGACGGGCAACATCGCTGCTGCTGGCGCAGGCAGGTTATCGCGTGGCAATCAATTTCCGGCAGCGCGAAGCAGAAGCGTTGCAGGTAGTAGCAGATATCGAAGCGCAGGGCGGCAGCGCGTTTGCCTTACAGGCGGATATTGCCGATGAAGCGCAGGTGGTGCGCATGTTCCGCCAGCTGGATCAGCAGCCGGGCGCGCTGCGCGTGCTGGTGAATAACGCCGGAATTCTCTTCTCCCAGTGCCGGGTTGAGGATCTGGATGCTGCGCGCATTCAGCGCGTGCTGGCAACTAACGTCACCGGCACGTTTATCTGCTGCCGCGAAGCGGTAAAACGCATGAGCACCGCACACGGCGGTCAGGGCGGCGCCATTGTTAACGTCTCGTCAGCGGCCGCGCGTACCGGTTCGCCCAATGAGTATGTCGATTATGCGGCGTCGAAAGGCGCGATGGACACGCTGACCAGAGGATTGTCACTGGAAGTGGCGGCGCAGGGGATTCGCGTCAACAGCGTGCGGCCAGGGCTGATCTACACCGATATGCATGCCGACGGCGGCGAGCCGGGGCGCGTTGATCGTCTCGCGGCATCGCTGCCGATGCAGCGCGGCGGCCAGGCGGAGGAGGTCGCTGCCGCCATCGCCTGGCTGGCCAGTGACGCCGCTTCATACGTCACCGGCAGCTTTATTGATGCATCAGGCGGCCGTTGAGCCGCACTTCACAGCCTGTCTGCGCGCGGCGCACATCTATACGTCGCGCGCCATTAGCGGTTACAACACTTCACCATTGCTGGCAATCACCTGCTGATACCAGGCGAAACTCTTCTTCTTCGAGCGGGCAAAGCTGCCGCTGCCGTCATCGTTTTTATCGACGTGGATAAAGCCGTAGCGCTTGCTGTACTGGCCGGTGGTAAAGGAGACGCAGTCGATGCAGCCCCACGGCGTATAGCCCAGCAGATCGACACCATCCAGCGCCACCGCTTTTTTCATCTCTTCAATGTGCGCGCGCAGATAATCAATGCGGTAGTCATCTTCGATCACGCCCTCAGCATTGGCTTTATCAATGGCACCAAAGCCGTTCTCAACGATAAACAGCGGCTTCTGGTAGCGCTCATACAGCGCATTCAGCACGTAGCGCAGGCCGACCGGATCAATCTGCCAGCCCCAGTCAGACGCTTTCACATGCGGGTTAGGCACTACGCCGTCGAAGCCGGTGATCGGGTCGTCGACGCCGCTGGCTTTGGTGTCCACCGCGTTGCTCATGTAGTAGCTGAAACCGATGTAGTCGCAGCAGCCCTGACGCAGCGTTTCGGCGTCATCGGCTTCCATCGCAATGTGATAGCCCTTGCGCGCCCACTCTTTCAGCGTGTAAGCCGGGTACGCGCCGCGCATCTGCACGTCGCTGAACACGTAGCGCTGATGCATCGACTCCTGCGCGCGCATCACGTCATCCGGATGGCAGGAGAACGGATAGACCGGTACCATGGCGATCATGCAGCCAATCTGGAAATCCGGGTTGATTTCGTGGCCGCGCTTCACCACTTTGGCACTGGCAACGAACTGGTGATGCATCACCTGATACATCGTCTGCTCCGGCTTTTCATGCTCTGTGAACACGACGCCGGAGCAGCAGTAGCCGAACAGCGGATACTGCCAGTTGCGCTGATTATTGATTTCATTGAAGGTCATCCAGTACTTCACCTTGTGGCGATAGCGCGTCATCACCACGTCACTGAAGCGCACAAAGAAATCGACCACTTTGCGATTAGCCCAGCCGCCGTACTCTTTAACCAGATGATAAGGCATCTCAAAGTGCGACAGGGTAATCACCGGTTCGATGCCATATTTCAGCAGTTCATCAAACAGGTCATCGTAAAATTGCAGGCCGGCTTCATTGGGCTGCAGTTCATCGCCGTTGGGGAAAATGCGCGTCCAGGCAATCGAGGTGCGGAAGCATTTGAAACCCATCTCGGCAAACAGCGCCACGTCCTGTTTGTAGTGCGAATAGAATTCCACCGCCTGATGGTTGGGATAGTGCTGGCCGGGCTGAACGCCGGGCGTGATGACGCGATCTACGCCGTGTGCGCCGCCGGTGAGAACATCGGCGATACTGACGCCTTTGCCGCCCTGATCCCAGCCGCCCTCAACCTGATGGGCTGCCACCGCGCCGCCCCAGAGAAATCCGCTGGGTAACTGCAATCCTTCACTCATTTCAATACCTCGTCACGCTGTTGGCGAAAATAATACTGCCCGCAGTGTAACAACTGAAATAGCAAAGTCACGCTATAACACCGGCGCGGAAATGTGACTTGTTACCGCCGAAAAACAGGCTGTTTTATACCTGCGTGAGGCGGGCAATATAACGGCCCAGCGTCTCCAGAATATAAATCACCGGTACCTGAGTGGTAATATCGTAGCGGTCAGGCAGTTTCTCCTGCGGCACATGATAGGAGAGATTGAAATCCGCCATTTTCGCCAGCGAGCAGTTGTCGTGATTGGTGATGGAGATGATTTTACAGTGATGCAGACTGAACTGACTGGCAAAGCGCAGGATCTCTTCGGTTTCGCCAGAGACGGATAAAATAATCGCCAGCGCATTTTCCCAGGCGCTCTTACTCACCGGGTAATAAGGATCATCGATGTGATGGCTGAATTTGCCAATATTAGAAAAATAGCGCGCACCATATTTGCCAAGGCTGCCTGAAGTACCAGCACCAATAAAGAAAATGTGCTCAGCCTCAATAATCATTTGCGCCGCGGTGGCAATCTGCTGATCAAATTCTGCGTTATTGATGCTTTTAAAAAAGCTCAGCATTTCACCGACACCGGAGGGCAGCAGCACCGGCGCGCTTTGCTCCTGCGCCAGGCGAAAACGGATACGGAATTCTGACCAGCCGTCACAGTGCATTTTGCGGCAGAAGCGCAGCACCGTGGTGGTCGAGACGCCCGCCTGCGCCGCCAGTTCTCGGATGGTCATATAACTGACACTTTCCCGGTGTTTGATGATGAAGTGATAAACCTGCATCTCAAGGTCATTCAAACGGGACAGGTCGCTGTGTGAAAACATTCGGGCGGCGCTCACGGCAAAAAGAAGCCTCAGTGTAACAGATTGGTTTGCCGCTGGGTTGTCACACCTCTTCACAGAATAATTTTAGCGTACATGTGTACTCTGAAATTGTTCTTCGTTACTCTGGTGCACAGAAAAAGCACAACTTTCGTTACGATGTTCAGGAATCCGACGCCATGGTACAGAACCGACTTATTGCCCAGGGCTATTCACTGGCCGAAGAGATCGCCAACAGCATCAGCCACGGCCTGGGCTGTGTGTTTGGCATCGTGGGGCTGGTGTTGCTGTTGACCCAGGCCGTTGAAATGCAGGCGAATATCACCGCCATCACCAGCTATAGCCTGTACGGCGGCAGCATGATTTTGCTGTTCCTCGCCTCGACGCTGTATCACGCCATTTCGCACCAGCGCGCCAAATACTGGCTGAAGAAATTTGACCACTGCGCCATCTATTTGCTGATCGCCGGGACTTACACGCCGTTTCTGCTGGTCGGGCTGCAATCGCCGCTGGCGCAGGGATTGATGGTGGTGATCTGGAGTCTGGCGCTGGCGGGCATCATCTTTAAGCTGACCATTGCGCATCGCTTTAAAGTGCTGTCGCTGGTGACCTATCTCAGCATGGGCTGGCTGTCACTGGTGGTGATTTATCAGCTGGCAAACAAACTGTCGGCCGGCGGCGTCTGGCTGCTGGCGGCGGGCGGGATTGTCTATTCACTCGGGGTGATTTTCTATGTGTCGCGCCGTATCCCGTACAATCATGCCATCTGGCACGGTTTCGTGCTGGGCGGCAGCGTGCTGCACTTTTGCGCCATCTATTTTTACGTGATGTAACAAGGCAAGGGTCGCCGCTGATGGCGACCCTGCGGCGTACCAGCCGTAATCGTTACTCTCCCAGCGAATAGGGCAGCGGCTGAATGGTCAGCTTACCGCTTTCATCGCCTTCAACGCGCAGCACGCTGTCCGGCTCCAGATCGTTGTTCAGCACCGCCTGCACCCACACGCTGCCATCATCCAGCTGTACGCCGCTCAGCACCGTGCCGGTGCGACGCCATTTGTCGCCCATCTGCAACTCCAGCGAACTGGCCGCGTCCGGTACTTTGCTGGCGCTGCCCGCCAGCCAGTAGAGCGCACGTTTGTTGGCGCCGCGGAATTTGGCGCGCGCCACCATCTCCTGGCCGGTATAACAGCCTTTTTTAAAGCTGATGGCATCCAGCGCCTGCAGGTTGGTGGCTTGCGGAATCAGCTGCGCCGTGGTGGCGCTGTCGATCACCGGCACGCCCGCCGCAATATCCAGCGCCAGCCACTGCGTGCTGTCATTCAGCTGCGCTTCCCCGGCCAGCTTCTGCTGCAGCGCTTCGGCCTGCGCCGGCGTGGTGACCAGCAGAAAACGCTCGGCTGGCTCGGCGAACCACAGCAGGGTGGTGTCATCCTGCTGCACCACTGGGGTTGTGGCATCCGGCAGCGTGGCGAAAACGTTAGCCAGCGCGGCGCGCGCCTGAAAACCGGCAACGCCGAGCAGGACCGCGTCATCATCGGCCGCAATGGTCACTTTGGCGAACACCGCATACTTCTTCAGTTCGGTCACCTGCTGCTCGCGCAGATTGCGACGCACCAGGTAGGCATAACCTTCTCCGCGATGGAACAGACGCAGATTGCTCCACATTTTGCCTTTGGCATCGCAGTGCGCCGCCGGGCGATGCTGCGCTGCGTCCAGCGCCGCCACGTCCAGCGTCAGTTGACCCTGCAGATAAGAGGTGCTGTCTTTGCCCTGCACCGATACCAGCGCCCACTCGTCGAGCGACATTAGCGTTAAAGGCAGGCGCGACGCCGCAGCGGGCTGGCGAGGCGGAAGGGTGAAAATCGGCATGAGTCCGTCCTGATCAATAAGGTTTATTCAGTAATATGCTTACCAATGTTAAAAGAGCAGTGCGCCATTGCAACCTGTTTGCGGAATCTGGCGCACAAATCGCGTGATAACCCTGTAACCGGTGGCATTGCTGTGCGTCACCGCGCGCAGCGTCCGGTTGCACGCCTGCAGCGCGGCGAAAAAGCAGGTACACTGAGCGCCACTGTTATCAGCTGTGGAAGAAGACACATGGATATTCATGACAAAGCGCGCGTCCAGTGGGCATGCCGTCGCGGCATGCTGGAGCTGGATGTCTCGATCATGCCGTTCTTTAAATATGAGTATGATTCGCTGAGCGACAGCGACAAGCAGGTGTTTGTCGCGCTGCTGAAGAGCGACGATCCGGACCTGTTTAACTGGATGATGAACCACGGCGAACCGGCCGATCCCGAGTTCAAACGCATGGTGAAACTGATTCAGCAGCGCAACCGTGAACGCGGGCCGGTGGCAATGTAATCTGCACGCGTCACGCAGCGCGCGGGCGCTGAATGTGACGCTGTTCGGGCTGTGTGGCGCGCTGTTGCTGAGCTGCCGCTGGCCGGCGGGCTGGGGCTGGGTTCAGGTCGCGGTAGTGATCCTGCTGACCCTGCAGTGCTGGCGTAACGCGCGTCGCCTGCAGCAGCGCTGCGGAGCGCTCATGCTGGATGACAAGGGTGACTGGTACTGGCGCGGTGAGCGCTGGCAGGCGCAACGGCAGCCGGACTGGCTACCGTGGGGCGTGTTGCTGGTGCTGCGTAACCGGCGCGGGCAACGCTGGCGGCTATGGCTGCTGCACGACAGCATGCCGCCCGACGCGTGGCGCGCGTTACGCGCCCGCTGTTTTTTGCTGGATGGCGCGACGCCGCATTAAAGCAGCGCGGCGGTTTCGGTCAGAATCTGTTCGCACCACTGCTCGACGCGTTCTTCGCTCAACTCAAACTGATTAACGTCGTCGAGCGCCAGACCGACAAACTGCTGACCATCGGCGGTCAGCGGTTTTTTACTGGTAAACTGGTAGCCGTCGAGCGGCCAGTAACCGACAAACTGCACGCCCATCGGCAGCAGCAGTTCGTGCAGCATACCCAGCGCATCAAGGAACCATTCGCTGTACTCGACCTGGTCGCCCATGCCGTACAGCGCCACAATTTTTCCCTGCAGGTTGAGCGCCGGCAGCTGTTGCCACACCGCTTCCCAGTCCTCCTGCAGTTCGCCGAAATCCCAGGTCGGAATACCGAGAATCAGTAAATCGTACTGCTCCATCAGCGACGGATCGTCATCTTTCAGGTTATGCAGTGTGACTAATTCTTCACCGATAAAGTCGCGGATTTTCTCCGCCGTCATCTCGGTGTAACAGGTACTGGAACCGTAAAACAGACCGATATTCATGCAATTAATGCTCTGACTGAAACTCACTCTGGCGCAATTGTACCAGAAGCAGGCCAGTTTCAGGCATAATGAGCACGATTTCACACGGCGAGGGGCAACAGTGCAGGACAGCGATCTGATAGAACAGTTTCTCGACGCGCTCTGGATTGAGCGCAACCTGGCGCAGAACACGCTGGCGTCCTATCGTCAGGATTTGCAGACGCTCACTGCCTGGCTGCACCACCATGAGCGCACGCTGCTGACGCTGGAAGCCGCTGATTTGCAGCAGTTTCTGGCTGAGCGGATTGAGGGCGGTTACAAAGCCACCAGCTCAGCGCGTACCCTGAGCGCAATGCGCCGTCTGTTTCAGTATCTGTACCGCGAAAAGCTGCGCAGTGACGATCCCAGCGCGCTGTTATCAGCGCCGAAATTGCCGCAGCGCCTGCCAAAAGACCTGTCAGAAAATCAGGTCGAGCGCCTGTTACAGGCGCCGGCGACGGACATACCGCTTGAACTGCGTGACAAAGCGATGCTGGAGCTGCTGTACGCTACCGGGCTGCGCGTCTCTGAGCTGGTCGGTCTGACGTTGAGTGATGTCAGCCTGCGTCAGGGCGTGGTGCGCGTCATCGGTAAAGGCAATAAAGAGCGGCTGGTGCCATTAGGTGAAGAAGCAATTTACTGGCTGGAGCACTATATGGAACACGGGCGGCCGTGGCTGCTGAACGGACAGACCATTGACGTGCTGTTCCCCAGCAACCGCGCGCAGCAGATGACACGCCAGACCTTCTGGCATCGCATCAAACACTATGCCACCCTTGCCGGCATCGACAGCGAAAAGCTGTCACCGCACGTGCTGCGCCACGCATTTGCCACACATTTACTGAACCATGGTGCCGATTTACGCGTCGTACAGATGTTGCTGGGGCACAGCGACCTGTCGACCACCCAGATTTACACGCACGTGGCGACTGAGCGCCTGCGTCAGTTACATCAACAGCATCATCCGCGCGCCTGAGCAGCGGCAACAAGGATTTGAGATGAAAAAAACCGTTACGACGCTGGCTCTGCTGGTCAGCGCCTTTTCTGCGCTGGCCCATGCCGATGACAGCGCGATTCAGCAATCACTGAAAAAACTGGGTATGCAGCAGGCGGAAATCCAGCCGTCGCCGCTGCCGGGTATCAAAACGGTGCTGACCGAAAGCGGCGTGCTGTACGTCACCGAAGACGGCAAGCACATGATTCAGGGCCCGCTGTACGATGTCAGCGGCGCGCAGCCGGTGAATGTCACCAATCAGCTGCTGGAGAAAAAAGTCGCCGCGCTGGCACCGGAAATGATTGTCTACAAAGCGCCGAAAGAGCAGCACGTGATCACCGTGTTCACCGACATCACCTGCGGCTACTGCCGCAAGCTGCACGAACAGATGGCTGACTACAACGCGCTGGGCATCACCGTGCGCTATCTGGCGTTCCCGCGTGAAGGCCTGCACGGCCAGGTGGAGAAAGCCATGACCGCCATCTGGTGCAGTGCCGATCGCAACAAGGCATTTGATGCCGCAATGAAAGGCGACGTACCGCAAATGGATGCGCCGGCGAGCTGCAAAATCAATCTCGACCAGCACTACAAGCTGGGCATTCTGTTTGGTATTCAGGGCACGCCCGCCATCCTCACCGACAGCGGCATGATGATCCCTGGCTACCAGGGACCGCAGGAGCTGAAGCAGGTGCTGGACGGCCAGAAGCGTGGTGGTTAAGACACAGTGATGCACTCTGTAGAATTACGTCGGCGTGAAGCCCAGGCCGACGCGCAGTTACCCGATGATTTACCGCCGCTGCTGCGTCGTCTCTACCTGCAGCGCGGTGTCAAAGACGCTGCCGAACTGGAACGCGGCGCGAAATTCCTGCTGCCGTGGCAAAGCCTTGGCGGCATTGAGCGCGCCGTGACGCTGCTGCATGAGATGCTGCAGCAGCAACGCCGCATCGTGGTGGTGGGCGATTTCGATGCCGATGGTGCCACCAGCACTGCGCTCACCGTGCTGGCGCTGCGCAGCATGGGCGGCAATGTCGATTATCTGGTGCCGAACCGCTTTGAGGACGGCTATGGCCTGAGCCCGGAAGTGGTAGAGCAGGCGCGTGCGCGCGGCGCCGAGCTGATCCTCACCGTGGATAACGGCATTTCGTCGCACGCGGGCGTCGACACCGCACACCAGCACGGCATTCCGGTACTGATCACCGATCACCACCTGCCGGGCGAAACGCTGCCGGCGGCAGAAGCCATCGTTAACCCTAACCTGAGCGACAGCGCATTCCCGTCGCGTTCGCTGGCAGGCGTGGGCGTGGCGTTTTATCTGATGCTGGCGCTGCGTGCCCATCTGCGTCAGCAGAGCTGGTTCAGCGACGGACGCAGTGAACCCAATCTGGCCGAACTGCTGGATCTGGTGGCGCTCGGTACCGTGGCCGACGTGGTGCCGCTGGATGCCAACAACCGCATTCTGGTGTGGCAGGGGCTGAGCCGCATCCGCGCCGGGAAATGCCGTGCCGGCATCCGCGCGCTGCTGGAGATTGCCAACCGCGATGCGCGTCAGCTGGCGGCCAGCGACCTAGGTTTTGCCGTCGGGCCACGCCTCAATGCTGCCGGCCGGCTGGACGATATGTCGGTTGGCGTTGCACTGCTGCTGACGGAAGATATTGCCCAGGCGCGCATGCTGGCCAGCGAACTTGATGCGCTTAATCAGACGCGCAAAGAGATTGAACAGGGCATGAAGAGCGAAGCGCTGGCGCTGTGCGATGAGCTGGAGCGCCAGCATCGCGATCTGCCGCTCGGGCTGGCGTTTTATCACCCGGAGTGGCATCAGGGCGTGGTTGGCATCCTCGCGTCACGCCTGAAAGAGCGCTTCCACCGTCCGGTGATCGCCTTCGCGCCCGCCGGTGACGGCACGCTGAAGGGCTCTGGCCGTTCGATTGCCGGGCTGCACCTGCGCGACGCGCTGGAACGTATCGACACACTCTATCCTGGCCTGATCATCAAATTTGGCGGGCACGCCATGGCGGCGGGGCTGTCGCTGGAAGAGGCGAAGTATGATGAGTTCCGCCAGCGCTTTGCTGCGCTGATCGACGAATGGCTGGAAGGCGAGGCGCTGCAGGGCGTGATGTGGTCCGATGGCGAACTGCATGCGCAGGAGTTTACCCTGCACACCGCGGAAATGCTGCGGGAAGCCGGCCCCTGGGGCCAGGCGTTTCCGGAGCCGGTGTTCGACGGTCAGTTTAAGCTGTTGCAGCAGCGTCTGGTGGGCGAGCGTCACCTTAAGGTGATGGTCGAGCCGCTGGGCGGCGGCCCGTTACTGGATGGTATCGCTTTTAACGTCGACACCAGCCTGTGGCCAGACAGCAGCGTGCGTCAGGTGCAGCTGGCCTACAAGCTGGATATCAACGAATACCGCGGCAACCGCTCGGTACAGCTGATCATCGACCATATCTGGCCGCAGTCGTAACCTTTAGAACGTGACGTCGACACCGCCGCGCAGCACCTTCTCATCGCCGCGATCGGCCACGTGGCGGTCGGCACGCAGGAACAGCCGCGCGCGTGCCGACTGCACCAGATCAACCCGCGCACCAAACCACTGCGAGCGGCGATCGAGCTGCATACCCGGGATGGTGAAGCTCTGCTGACCACTGCCGAAGCCGCTCCAGCGCGCGCTGACGTCCATCGACGGATTGCTGAACGCGTACTGGTATTCGCCGTACAGGCTCAGCATGCTCCACCAGCCCGCCGACCAGTCCTGGCGCGCGCTGAGATTCAGGCCACCGTAACCGACGCTGCGGCGATAGCTGTCGCCGTCGCCCTGCAGACCAAACGCGCTGCCGCTGTCGCTGAAGCTGCCGGTTTGCAGGCCGGTTTCACGCCAGCCGAGATAGGGCTCAATGCGATAATCCTCCTGTAGCGTCCAGCGATAGCCGCTCTGTAACGCTGCCTGCCAGCTGTCAGTGCGGGCGGAAGAGGAGACCGGTGCAGCTTCATCCAGCAGCACCAGGCGCTGCAGTTTGTCGCGTCCATGCTGATAGCTGAGATTGCCCTGCCAGTACCAGGCTGGCGTCACCGCATAGCGCCCATACAGCATTACGCCCTGCAGGCTGTTCTGGCTGTTGCCGCCGGTGTCGTCATAGGTGGCATCAAGCTGAGTGTGCGTCCAGGCGATGCCGAGGCGCAGGCCGGGCAGGCCAAAATCGCTGTCGGCACCCAGCGCGGTCAGGGTATTGCGATAGCGGTTGCCGAGATAGCCATCCTGATCGAGCGAACCGCGCAGCTGACCGCTCTCCAGCCAGAAGCCGAAGCGCCCCTGTTCGCTGGCATCATCGATGCGGTTGTTGAGCAGGCGCGTCTGATAATCAAGCGCGTTGAACAGCACCGCATTGCCGGAGGCATGCGCCTGGCCGGACAGGGAGTTGATCGCCGCCTGTGCGCTGCGGGTGTCCGCCAGCGTCTGGAAGGCGCCTGCGGCCGCCAGCGCTGACTGCTGCGCACTGCTCAGCGTCGCCTGACCCTGCCAGCGGTCCGCCAGCTCAAACGCCTGCTCCAGGTTGCGGCTGGTTTGCTGCGCGCTGGTGCTATCGATTCCCATCGCCTGTGCCGCCGCGGCGGTGTTTTTACGCGTTAGCTGGCCGGTAACGCTGTGGGCGTCATAGCTGACGGAACCGTCGAGAAATACGCCGGTATTGACCTGGCTAAACTGACCGCTCACGCCGCCGCCGCTGGTCAGCAACGTTTCCTGCTGTTTCACCACGTAGCTGGCGGAGGGCGGCGCCAGGTTTAGCGTGCCGTCAAGCGCCGCGTTGCCGGTCACGCGCAGCGGATTGTTCAGCGTGACGTTGAGCGTACCGTCGGCGCTTTGCTGATAGTTGCCCGCCACCTGCAGGCCGCTATTAACCGATCCCTGGTTGACCAGATTGCCGCCGATGCGTCCGCTGCCACCCAGTTTGCCGCTGCCGTTTACCAGCGCATTGCCGGCAATCGCACCGTCAATCAGCAGGCTATTGGCGGAGACCTGCGTCAGGCCCTGATAGCTGTTGTTGCCGGTCAGCTGCAGCGTACCGCCGCGTTCGCTGCCGTCCAGCACCAGCCCGCGATCGCCGCTGATGTCATTGCTGAACACATACTGGCCGCCGTCGAGGCGCGCACTGAAGTCCTCTGCCCAGAATTGTCCCGGCCCGTTTAAGGCTTTGGCGGCGTTAAGATCGCCCCAGCCGAACGTCTCATTGTATGGCCGCCCGTTCGCGCTGTCGGCGACGTTATCGTGCGCATCACTGCGGTAAGTGGCGGTGGTCAGCAGGGTTTGCTGCAGGTTATGGCCGCTCATCCACGGGAAACGCTGCAGCAGCTGCGAGGCCGCAGCCGTCACGCGCGGTGCGGCAAACGAGGTGCCGTAGCTGCGCGCCTGCACCCAGCTGCCGTCGGAGTTTTGATACAGGTAATCGGTATAGCCCGGCGCGGTCAGGCACCACGCGGCGGCCGCGCCGCAGGCGTCAAACGGTCCGGTGCCGGCTGCGCGGCCTGGCAGGTCATAACCGGTATGACTCAGGATACCGGTCACCGCCAGCAGATTACGCGCCAGCTGCGGGTCGTTATACATCAGCGGTGTCAGCACGTCCGGTGCCGGCGTGGCGCCGCTGTTGTTGCCGGTGATCATCACCGCCAGCCCATCTGCCGCAGCCACCGCGTGGAGCCCCTGATACAGCGACTGATAGCGCTGGCGCGCATCGGTCAGTGCCTGCTGGCTGGTGAGGCGCTCCTGCGAACCGTAGGACATATTGAAGATGCGTACGCCCTGTGCCACTAATCCCTGCACGGCGCGCGCAGTATTGTCATAGCTGAAAATGTTATTTTGTGATGCCTGCGCCACATACAGCGCGCTGTCAGGCGACAGCCCCAGTAGCGTCATCGCCACCAGCGTGCCGTGGCCATTGATCCCCATGTTGTCATTCAGCGCGGTGTTGCTGTCGACATAACTGGAGAAATTCACGTTGGCGTAATTAATTCCGCTGCGGCCCGGGGCCAGACCAGAGTCAATGATGCCCACTTTATTGCTGGCGGCCGTGGCCGGCACCGCAGGTTCAACAACCGGCGTGACCGGGTTCAGGGTGCTGCCGCCGCCGCTACCACCGCCTCCGCCACCACAGGCGCTGAGCAGAAACGGGATGAGGAGCGCCAGCAGGCGCGGTGAGGGTCGAAAAGTAACAACAGGATAATGCATGGCAACTCCTCATGCCTCTCAGGGCATGTTGTCGCCCGTTCACGTTAACGGGCCTGAATGCAGTCTTTCCCTGTCACGAATACTCCTGAGCAACGTGGCTGACAGACAGAACGCAATAGATGAAGCACGAACCCCTGGGATTCCGCCAGGGTGCAGAAAGGATAAGGTGCACACTGGCCGGTTGATGGCCAGGACAGCGCAGCATTGCGCAGGCTAATCACGCTATATCACGCTTCGAACCAGACATTTCTGATGGTGGAGTTTTAATGATTTTGTCTGAGAAATCATGGGTTTTAATGACGCCAGCTGGCGTTTATTGCCGTGATTATGTAGGAAAATTCTGAAGACGCACCGCGTAGGTGGCGAGTGACAGCGGGATTTCTGGCAACCACGCTACCTGCCGGTTTCCAGAACTGGCGCAATTATTTTCTGCCGGTTCATACGCGGTATAGCCATTGATGTGCAAAGCTACAAACCAGGCGCGCTTTCGGGTAAACTAGCGCGTTACTTTTATCTCTTCTCACCGAATCGTCAAAAAAGACTGAAAAGCCATGTTTGAAATTAATCCGGTCAAAAATCGTATCCAGGACCTCAGCGAGCGCAGCAGCGTTCTTAGGGGGTATCTTTGACTACGATGCCAAGAAAGAACGCCTCGAAGAAGTAAACGCCGAGCTGGAACAGCCGGACGTCTGGAACGAACCTGAACGCGCGCAGGCGCTGGGCAAAGAGCGCGCCTCGCTGGAAGCGGTAGTTGAAACGCTCGACCAGATGCAGCAGGGGCTGGAAGACGTGCAGGGTCTGCTGGAGCTGGCGGTTGAAGCCGACGACGAAGAGACTTTTAACGAAGCCGTGGTCGAGCTGGACGCGCTGGACGTGAAACTGGGTGAACTGGAGTTCCGCCGTATGTTCTCCGGCGAATACGACAGCGCCGACTGCTACATGGATATTCAGGCCGGCTCTGGCGGCACCGAAGCGCAGGACTGGGCCAGCATGCTGCTGCGCATGTATCTGCGCTGGGCGGAAGCCAAAGGCTTCAAAACCGAGATCATCGAAGAGTCCGAAGGCGAAGTGGCCGGTACCAAATCAGCCACCATCAAAATCATAGGTGATTACGCTTACGGCTGGCTGCGTACCGAAACCGGCGTTCATCGTCTGGTGCGTAAGAGCCCGTTCGACTCCGGCGGTCGTCGTCACACCTCCTTCAGTTCGGTATTTATTTACCCGGAAGTGGATGACAACATCGACATCGAAATCAACCCGGCCGACCTGCGTATCGACGTCTATCGCGCCTCGGGTGCCGGTGGTCAGCACGTTAACAAAACCGAGTCAGCGGTGCGTATTACCCACCTGCCGACCAACATTGTGGTGCAGTGCCAGAACGACCGCTCGCAGCATAAGAACAAAGATCAGGCCTTCAAACAGCTGCGTGCCAAGCTGTATGAATACGAAATGCAGAAGAAGAATGCCGACAAGCAGGCGGCGGAAGAGAACAAGTCGGACATCGGCTGGGGCAGCCAGATCCGTTCATACGTTCTTGACGATTCGCGCATCAAGGATCTGCGTACCAGCGTAGAAACGCGTAACACCCAGGCCGTACTGGATGGCGATCTTGACCGTTTTATTGAAGCAAGTTTAAAAGCAGGGCTATAAGGAACCGACATGTCTGAACAACAACCGCAGAGCGCTGATGCCGCCCTTGAGTTAAACAACGAACTGAAAGCGCGTCGCGAAAAACTCAGCGCGCTGCGTGAAAAGGGCGTGGCGTTTCCTAACGATTTCCGCCGTGACACCACCTCCGATCGTCTGCATGCCGACTATGACAGCAAAGAGAACGACGAGCTGGAAGCGCTCGGCGTTGAGGTGAGCGTAGCCGGTCGTATGATGACCCGCCGCATCATGGGTAAGGCGTCGTTCGCCACCCTGCAGGATGTGGGCGGTCAGATCCAGATCTACGTTTCCCGTGACGATCTGCCGGAAGGCGTCTACAATGAGCAGTTCAAAAAATGGGATCTCGGCGATATCCTCGGCGCGCGCGGTAAGCTGTTCAAAACCAAAACCGGCGAGCTGTCGATCCACATCTCTGAACTGCGCCTGCTGACCAAAGCGCTGCGTCCGCTGCCGGACAAATTCCACGGCCTCGCCGATCAGGAAACCCGTTACCGTCAGCGTTACCTTGACCTGATCTCCAACGACGATTCGCGTAAGACCTTCAAAATTCGCTCACAAATCATGGCCGGCATTCGTCAGTTCATGGTTAACCGCGACTTTATGGAAGTAGAAACGCCGATGATGCAGGTGATTCCTGGCGGCGCATCCGCGCGTCCGTTCATCACTCATCACAACGCGCTCGACATCGACATGTACCTGCGTATTGCGCCGGAGCTGTATCTGAAGCGTCTGGTGGTTGGCGGTTTCGATCGCGTGTTTGAGATCAACCGTAACTTCCGTAACGAAGGGATTTCGCCGCGCCACAATCCAGAGTTCACCATGATGGAACTCTATATGGCGTATGCGGATTACAAAGATCTGATCGAACTGACCGAGAGTCTGTTCCGTACCCTGGCGCAGGACGTGCTGGGCACGACGGAAGTGCCTTACGGTGAGCACACCTTCGATTTCGGCAAGCCGTTTGAGAAGCTCACCATGCGTGAAGCGATCAAGAAATACCGTCCTGAGACGGACCTCGCCGATCTGGATGACTTTGATAAAGCAGTGGCGATTGCCAACGCGCTGCACATTAAAGTGGAGAAGAGCTGGGGTCTGGGCCGCGTGGTGACCGAGATCTTCGAAGAGACCGCCGAAGCGCACCTGATTCAGCCAACCTTCATCACCGAGTATCCGGCAGAGGTGTCACCGCTGGCGCGTCGTAATGACGAGAACCCGGAAATCACCGACCGCTTTGAGTTCTTCATCGGCGGCCGTGAAATCGGTAACGGCTTCTCCGAGCTGAACGATGCGGAAGATCAGGCCGAGCGTTTCCTGCAGCAGGTTAACGCGAAGGACGCCGGTGATGACGAAGCGATGTTCTACGACGAAGACTACGTCACCGCGCTGGAGCACGGTCTGCCACCGACTGCGGGTCTGGGCATCGGTATTGACCGTCTGGTCATGCTGTTCACCAACAGCCACACCATTCGTGACGTGATCCTGTTCCCGGCTCTGCGTCCGACCGGTAAGTAATCAGGTTGCCTTCACCCTCACCCTAACCCTCTCCCATGGGGAGAGGGGACTTGCCTGTACCCCGGTGGGAGAGGGCCGCTGTGGTTTTCTCCCTCTCCCTGTGGCAGAGGTCAGCTCTGGTTTTCTCCCTCTCCCCGTGGGAGAGGGCCGGGGTGAGGGCATCAGCGCGCACCCAACCTAAGACTTCACCACCCCATCCAGCCACGCCTGGAACCGCGCATAAGGCACATACAGCGCCACATCTTTAAACAGCGTTTTGCCGCTCTTATTATCATCAATCCGACTGCTATAGCCGACAATCACCCCGGCCAGCGTGTCGTCGCTGGCGTTATACACCGCGCCGCCGGACATGCCTTTCACCACGCCGGCATTGGCCGCCACCACTACGCAGCTGGCCTTATTCCAGTCATTGCTCAGCGTCGTATTGATCAGATTTTTGCCGCTTGATGCCACCGGCAGCGCGGAGATAAAGCTATACCCATACAGATTAACGTTGTCGCCGATATGGCTGTTGCGGAACTGCGGGGGCAGATTGGCTTCTTTATTCGCATGATAAACCACGGCGATATCGCACTCCGGATGCCAGGCCTTCACCCGATACAGCGAATATTTGGCCACGTGTGCCGCCGTCAGGCTATATTCGCGCGTCAGGGGGATAGTGGTGCCCAGCGCACCCATGCCGAGCACGGTGGGGATGCCGGTAACGGTCATATCGACGCGCCTGGCCGCTTCTGAGCTGTATTCATAGTGCCCGACCGAACAGCCGCTTAAGCCGCCGATCGCCAGCGCGATGATCCATCGCATAACTCTGTCCCCCTGTTGTGTTGACGCCGCATTACCGGGCAATCCATTGGGGTATCGGCAATGTGCGACCATCCTTTACTGCCTGATTTAACGCCAGAAAGCGCCGTCGCTGTGACAGCGATCACAACCTGTTATCAAGCGTAGTCTGTTATCGCCGTCCTGTCTCAGTGATGCATAAGCGACACTTTTTAGCGCCGGCATTATTGCCGCGCAGGCAAAATAGCCTTGCTGCCGCCCGGGTGGTTGATAGCCGGAGGCTGTGCTTTAATAGCAGACTGTGACGCAGTTCAAAAATAAACATCCCCGCACTGTCGGAGGGATACGCGTCTGTCTTAACCGTACGGCGTTCGTCGTGCGGCCCGCCTGCAAAATTATTTTGGGAGAGTGTGTTATGCCTGTTGCATTACTGGCGCTGGCGCTGAGTGCGTTCGCCATCGGCACCACGGAGTTCGTCATCATGGGGTTACTGCCGGAAGTGGCGGGTGACCTGCAGGTGTCGATTCCTTCTGCGGGCTGGCTGATCAGCGGCTATGCGCTGGGCGTGGCTATCGGCGCGCCAATCATGGCGCTGCTGACCGCGAAACTGCCGCGTAAACGTACCCTGATTCTGCTGATGATCATCTTCATCATCGGCAACGTACTCTGTGCGCTGGCTTATACCTATAACCTGCTGATGCTGGCGCGCGTCATTACCGCGTTGTGTCACGGTGCGTTCTTCGGCATCGGTTCAGTGGTGGCGGCCAGCCTGGTGGCACCGAGCCGTCAGGCGTCGGCGGTGGCGCTAATGTTTACCGGTCTGACGCTGGCCAACGTACTGGGCGTGCCGCTCGGCACCTGGTTTGGTCAGCTGTTTGGCTGGCGCGCCACCTTCTGGGGCGTGGCGATTATTGGCATCCTCGCGTTCATCGCGCTGATCGTCAGCCTGCCGACTAACAAAGATGAAAAACCGGTGCACCTGGCAAGCGAAATCAGCGCGCTGGCCAACGGCAAACTGTGGCTGTCACTGCTGATGACGGTGTGTTTTGCCGCCGCGATGTTTGCGCTGTTCAGCTACATTGCGCCGCTGCTGCTGCAGGTGACCGGCATCAGCGATCGCGGTGTCAGCTGGACGCTGTTCCTGATTGGCGCTGGCCTGACGGTGGGTAACATTGTTGGCGGAAAACTGGCGGACTGGAAAGTGTCGTTCAGCCTGATCCTCAGCTTTTCGCTGATCGCCGTGTTCTCGCTGCTGTTCAGCTGGACCAGCCATGCGCTGTGGCTGGCAGAGATAACCCTGTTCCTGTGGGCGATGGCGACCTTCGCCACCGTGCCGGGCCTGCAAATCAACGTGGTGCGCCACGGCAAAGACGCGCCGAACCTGGTGTCGACGCTCAACATCTCGGCCTTCAACGTCGGTAACGCACTTGGTGCGTGGGTGGGCGGCGCAGTGATCGACAAAGGCTATGGCCTGACGGCGGTGCCGGTCGCGGCAGCAGCGCTGGCGACAGCGGGCTTAGTGGTTTGTCTGCTGACCTTCCGCAAATCGGGCGGTCAGCGCGAGACGGTGCGCGCTTAAGCCAGCCGCTGGGCGATGCGCTGCGGAAAGGTGGCCACCTGCTGCTGCAGGTGGTCGCAGAAGTGATCGACCAGCGCCGATGCCGGCCGATGCTGTGGCCGCACCAGGCTCACCGTGAACGGCACGGCAATACTGAAGCGGCGCATCACCACGCCGCTGTCGGCGTAATCCAGCGCCGTCAGCGGATTAACAATCGAAATACCCACCCCGGCGCGCACCATCGCGCACACCGACGCGGCGCTGTGCGTCTCCAGCACCAGCCGCCGCTCCACCTGCTGCTCATGGAACAGCGCATCCAGCAACTGACGATAGCTATCGCTGCGCGACAGGCTGACATAGTTTTCACCGTGAAAATCCTGCGGCGTCAGCACCGCCCGCTGACACAGCGGATGCTGCGGCGGCAGCACGCACACTTCATCACAGGTCAGCAGTGCCAGGCGTTCAGTCCCGGCGGGTGCATGCTGGGTTTCGGTCAGACCGAGATCGTAGCGCTGCGCCGACAGCCACTCCTCCAGCAGCGGCGACTCCTGCGGAATAATATTCAGGCTCACCTGCGGATAGCGCTGTAAAAACGGCTGCAGCAGCGGCGGCAACAGCGACTGGGAAAAGACCGGCAGGCAGGCGATGGACAGCTCGCCCTGGCGGAACTGGCGCAACCCTTCGGCGGCATCCATGATGCGATCCAGACCGTACCACGAGCGCTGCACCTCTTCGTACAGCCGCAGCCCCTGCACGGTGGGCTGCAGGCGGCCGCGCACCCGCTCAAACAGCTGTAAGCCCAACTGCTGCTCCAGCCGCGCCAGTTCGCGGCTCACCGTTGGCTGCGAGGTATGCAGCAGCGTGGCAGCCTGGGTCAGATTGCCGCTGGTCATCACCGCGTGAAAGATTTCGATATGCCGCCAGTTAATTTTTGCCATCGTCGCCTCCATGTCATCCATATCATATTTGCATAGCTGATGCTTAAACAGATATTTTTCTGCATCACTGTGCTGTGGCTAAATGACAGCAACGACTCAGGAGAATGCTCATGCCACGTCCACTTAACGATTCCCAGACGGCGCTTAACGCCACAAATCTGCTGCCGCTGGCGCAGCGCTACAGCGGCCCGTTCTGGGCTTACGATGCCGAAATCATTCAGCAGCGTATTGCGCAGCTCAGCGCGTTTGACGTGGTGCGCTTTGCGCAAAAGGCCTGCTCGAATATTCATATTCTGCGGCTGATGCGCGCTGCCGGCGTCAAGGTCGATTCGGTCTCGCTCGGCGAGATCGAACGTGCGCTGGCCGCCGGTTTTCAGCCGGGCGGCGAGGATATTGTGTTCACCGCCGATGTGCTGGACTCGCCGACGCTGGCGCGCATCGCCGAGCTGAAGGTGCCGGTGAATGCCGGCTCAGTGGATATGCTGCATCAGCTCGGCGCGGTTTCGCCGGGTCACAGCGTCTGGCTGCGCATTAATCCGGGCTTTGGCCACGGTCACAGCCAGAAAACCAATACCGGCGGCGAAAACAGTAAGCACGGCATCTGGCACAGCGATCTGCCGCTGGCGCTGGCGGCGATTCAGCAACACGGCCTGCAGTTGGTGGGGCTACATATGCACATTGGCTCCGGCGTCGATTATGGCCATCTGCAGCAGGTGTGCGACGCGATGGTCGACCAGGTAGTGGCCTTTGGCCAGGACCTGCAGGCCATTTCGGCGGGCGGTGGGCTGTCGATTCCTTACCGCTTTGGTGAGGAGGCGATTGATACGCAGCACTATTACGGGCTGTGGAACGGCGCGCGCGAGCGTATCGCGGCGCACCTCGGCCATGCGGTGAAGCTGGAGATCGAGCCGGGCCGTTTCCTGGTGGCGGAGTCGGGCGTGCTGGTGTCGCAGGTGCGGGCGGTGAAGCAGATGGGCAGCCGTCACTTTGTGCTGGTGGATGCCGGTTTCAGCGATCTGATGCGTCCGTCGATGTACGGCAGCTATCACCATATTTCGCTGCTGCCTGCCGATGGCAGCGCGCCGGGTGAGGCGCATGTGGAGAGCGTGGTGGCCGGGCCACTGTGTGAGTCGGGAGATGTGTTTACCCAGCTGGAAGGGGGCAAAGTGGAAACCCGCGCGCTGCCAGCGGCACAGGTCGGCGATTATCTGGTGTTCCATGATACCGGCGCTTACGGCGCATCAATGTCCTCCAACTACAACAGCCGTCCGCTGATCCCGGAAGTGCTGTTTGAGCAGGGCGTGCCGCGTGAGATTCGCCGTGCGCAGACCATTCAGGAACTGCTGGCGCTGGAGCTGAACTGATGCGCATCGTGCCGCTCAGCAGTGTGCCGCATCACGCCAGCCAGATCACCGACTGGCTATGGCAGGCGTTTGGTGACGGCACCTCGCGCGCGTTTTACGACAGCATTGTACGCAGTAGCCTGAACGGTGCCGCGTTTCCGGTGACCTTTGTCGCGCTGGACGAGGATGACGTGCCGCACGGCACGGTAGGGTTCTGGCGCTGCGATTTGATTAGCCGTCAGGATCTCTATCCGTGGGTTGCCGCGCTGTATGTGGATGA
This sequence comes from Pantoea sp. B270, assembly GCF_018726825.1. NCBI lineage: Bacteria > Pseudomonadati > Pseudomonadota > Gammaproteobacteria > Enterobacterales > Erwiniaceae > Pantoea > Pantoea sp. B270. Next base: position 158,509 of record NZ_JAHCSX010000003.1, on the reverse strand, counting down.
AGCGGCGCGCGGGCAGGGACTGAGCGCCGCCCTGCAGCAGCACGTGCTGGACTATGCCCGCCAGCGCGGCTATGCAACGGTGTGGCTGTGGTCAACGTTTGGCGGCTACTACGAGCGATTCGGCTGGCAGTATCAGTGTGATGCGCTGGAGTTTCCTGAGGTGCAGGTGAAGGTGTATTCGCAGGATTTATAGGAGGTTGGGTGCGCGCTGGCCCTCACCCCAACCCTCTCCCGCAAGCGGGCGAGGGGGCTGACCGTGCTCTCTGGAACGTCCCCTTTCCGCAAGGGCTGACCGCGCGCGCTGGCCCTCACCCCAACCCTCTCCCGCAAGCGGGAGAGGGGGCTGACCGCGCTCTCCTTGCCGCGCGCTCTGGAACGTTCCCTCTCCCTCAGGGAGAGGGTTAGGGTGAGGGAAAGCCCGCACTCGTTTAACCTGGTCCACCCACCGAATGCCGCCTGACCAGCGTCGGGCTAAACATATTGGTCACCTCCGGCAGCGCGGTGCCGTTGGCCAGCGCCAGCGCCAGCTGCGCGGCCTGCTGCGCCATGGTCACAATCGGATAGCGCACCGTGGTCAGGCGCGGACGCACGTAGCGCGACACCAGCACATCATCAAAGCCAATCAGCGACATCTCTTCGGGCACGCGAATGCCGTTATCGCTCAGCACCGCCAGCGCACCGGCGGCCATCGAATCGTTGTAGCACGCCACCGCGCTCACCTGCTTGCCGCGTCCGAGCAGTTCCGTCATTGCCTGCTCGCCACCGACCTCATCCGGTTCTCCCCACGCCACCAGCCGGTCGTTGCACGGCAGACCGTGCTCCTTCAGCGCATCGTAGTAGCCCTGCAGCCGATCTTCGGCGTCAGAAATGGTGTGCGTCGAGCAGATAAAGGCGATCTGCGTATGACCCTGCTGAATCAGGTGGCGCGTAGCCAGCCAGGCGCCGTAGCGGTCATCCAGCGCAATGCAGCGTGACTCAAACCCCTGCAGCAGCCGGTTCAGCAGCACCATGCCTGGCACCTGCTTCATCAGCAGCTCTAAATCGTCATCGGGAATTTTCTTGGCGTGCACCACCAGCGCAGCACAGCGATGGCGCATCAGCTGTTCAATCGCCTGACGCTCTTTCTGCTCATTATGGTAACCGTTACCAATCAGCAGAAAGTTGCCGGTTTGCCCGGCGACTTCATCGACCGCTTTCACCATCGCGCCAAAAAACGGGTCTGACACATCGCCTACCACCAGCCCGAGCGTTTCGGTGGATTGCTGCGCCAGCGCGCGGGCATTGGCGTTCGGGTGATACTGCAGCTGTTCCATGGCCTGGGTAACGGCGAGGCGCGAACTCTCGCTGGCTTTGGGCGAATTATTGATGACGCGGGACACGGTCGCGACCGACACCCCCGCCATGCGGGCAACATCCTTAATAGTAGCCATGCAATGGTCGACATCCGGGAAAACGTTTACACATGCTCTCAGTGTTACGGAAAAGCCCGGCAGCCGCAACCCGCCAGAATGTCAGCGCTGTCGCAAAAGTGCGGAAAATCAGACGCTCACGGTGAGGCTTTAGCCCGGTAACGGCACCGTGCTATGCTGCCAGCCTGAATCACACCTGCCTGCCGGACCCATAACCATGAAAACTCGTGTGCCGCACCTTGCGCACTGGGGCGCGTTTACCGCCGTCACCGAAAATCAGCGCCTGATTGCCTGCGAACCTTTCTTCGCCGATGCCGATCCTTCCCCGATGATCCACACTATCCCTGAACTGGTGTACTCGGATAAACGCATCCGTCAGCCGATGGTGCGCCGTTCGTGGCTGAAGTCGCGTGAAAACAGCGATCGCACGCTGCGCGGCCGGGAAGATTTTGTCGCCGTGGACTGGGACACCGCGCTCGATCTGGTGGCGGAAGAGAACCGCCGGGTGCGCGACCGCTACGGCGCTTCCGGCATTTTCAACGGTTCGTACGGCTGGTCATCAGCCGGTCGCGTTAACCATGCGCGCACCCTGATTCGTCGCTTCTATTTCCAGGGCGGCGGTGGCGTTGATCAGCAGGGTAACTACAGCTGGGGTGCGGCACAGTTCTTTCTGCCGTACGTGATTGGCACTTATATGCCGCTCACCGGCCGCGTCACCGACTGGCCGCAGGTGGTGGAGCACGCAGAAATTTTCGTCGCCTTTGGCGGCCTGGCGCTGAAAAATGCGCAGGTGGCCTCCGGCGGCGCCGGCGAGCACAGCCTGAAACCGGCGCTGCAGCAGCTGAGCGCCAAAGGCACGCCGATCATTAACATCAGCCCGATGCGCGATGACTGCCCGGCATTCGTTAACGCCGAGTGGATTCCGATTCGCCCGAACACTGACGTGGCGCTGATGCTGGCGCTCGGCTATGAAATTACCCGCCGCAACGCGATCGATGAGGCTTTCCTCGCCAGCCACTGCACCGGCTGGCCGCAGCTGCGTGCCTATCTGCTGGGCGAAAGCGACGGCGTGGCAAAAACGCCCGCGTGGGCCAGTGCGATAACCGGCATCCCGGCGGCGCGTATCGCGCTGCTGGCGCAGCAGCTGGCGGGCAAACGCAGCTTCATCACCTGTGCTTATGCGGTGCAGCGCGCCCATCGCGGCGAGCAGCCGTACTGGATGATGATTGCGCTCTCGTCGATGCTGGGCCAGCCGGGACTGCCGGGCGGCGGCTTCTCTTTTGGCCATGGCTCGATGAACAGCGTCGGCAATCCGCGCCAGGAAGGCCCGGCGCCGCTGATGAGCACCGGCCCGAATCCGGCGAACCTGTCGATCCCGGTGGCGCGCATCAGCGACATGCTGCTCAATCCCGGCCAGCCGTATGCGTTTCAGGGCGAGACGCTGCACTATCCCGACATTCACCTGGTGCACTGGGCAGGCGGCAATCCGTTCCACCATCACCAGCAGCTCAACCGACTGGTCGAGGGCTGGCAGCGTCCGGATACGGTCATCGTGCAGGATATCGTCTGGACGCCCGCGGCGCAGATGGCGGACATCGTGCTGCCGGCCACCACCACGCTGGAGCGCAACGACATTGGCGGCTCCTCGCGTGACCGCTTCGTGCTGGCGATGCACCAGGCAATTAAACCGCAGCATCAGGCGCGTAACGACTTTGATATTTTTGCCGATCTGGCCGATCGCCTTGGCTACCGCGATCGCTTTACCGAAGGACGCAACGAGATGCAGTGGATTGAGCATCTTTACCAGCAGTGCGCGCAGGCGCATGCGCAGCTGGACATCGCGTTCCCGGAGTTCGAGGCATTCTGGCAGCGCGGTTTTGTTGAGATTCCGCAGGGCGGCAAGCCGTACGTGTTTATGGATGATTTCCGCGCTGATCCGCAGGCGCATCCGATTCACACCGCCAGCGGCAAAATTGAGCTGTTTTGCCAGACCATCGCCGATTACCAGCTGGCGGATTTCGCCGGGCATCCGGAGTGGCGCGCGCCGCAGGAGTGGCTTGGCGCAGCGCTCAGCGCGCAGTTCCCGCTGCACATGATTTCGGTGCAGCCTGCGGATCGCCTGCACAGTCAGCTGGATGCCACCGCCACGGTGCAGGCCGGCAAAACTGCCGGTCACGAAACGCTGTATATGCACGTTGACGACGCCGCCGCGCGCGGTATCAGTGACGGCGATGAGATTGAAGTGAGCAACGCGCGTGGCCGTATGCTGGCTGGCGTACGCCTGACGGACGGCCTGACGCCCGGCGTGGTGATCATCGCCACCGGCGCCTGGTTCGATCCCGGTTTTGGCAAAGCGTGGCAGCCGTGGGACCGCGCCGGCAACCCTAACGTGCTGACGCTCGACATCGGGACCTCGTCGTTAACTCAGGGCCCGAACGCCATGAGCTGCCTGGTGGAAATCAAAAAACACGCCAGTTGCACAATCGGCTAACAATCTCACCGCTGGTTACATTTTGCCGGTAACTGTTGCGTTTGAGTGATAGTTTCTGCGCTGAGCAACTTGCTACAGTCAGGGTCCCAGAGGTATTGATGGGTGAACATCAACAGTTTTCTTGATTACACCGACCTGCGCAGATGCGCAGGTTTTTTTTGCCTGCGATCTGCCGGTGTGAAGCGTCCCGTTGCGGTGACCTCAATCGGGCATAAACGAACTGATACATTGTTTTCCTGTCAACTCGCTTTACCTTTCTTTATAACTGCAGCTAACCCCTTTGGATTCATCTTTTATCGCAGCGGATCGCCATGCCCCCGATTAAAAAATTTCTGGGAAAAGACCAGATTAAAGCCCCGTTTAACCCGTTTCGTTTTCGTCTGATTTGTCTGGGCGTATTAGGCTGCATGGGCCTGCTGCTGGCGCGCGTCGGCGATCTGCAGCTGATCAATCATCCGATGCTGGAGCACGAGGCCGACCAGCGCTCGCTGCGTACCGTGACGCTGCCGACCAACCGCGGCACGCTGCTCGACCGCGACGGCCAGGCGCTGGCGCTCAGCGTGCCATCGCGCGATATCATCGCCGATCCGCTGCGCGTGCTGGAGGCCAATCCCGATTTCACCAGCGCCAAATGGAGCTATCTGGCGGCGGCGCTGAATCTGCGACCGGACGAGCTGCGCGCGCAGATCACCGCCAATCCGAAAAAGCGCTTCCTCTATCTCGGGCGCAAAATCGAGCTGGGCATTGCCAAAGATATTGCAGAGCTGCATCTGAAAGGCATCAGTTCGGTGTATGACGACAGCCGTTTTTATCCGATGAGTGAGGCCGCGGCGCCGCTGATTGGCATCGTCGGGGCGGACAATAACGGGCTTAACGGGCTGGAGAAGGGCTTTGACCGGGTACTGCAGGGCGAGCCGGGTAAAGAGGTGTATCGCCAGGATGGGGACGGCAACATTATTGCGATGATCGATTACGAGCCGCCGAAGCAGCCGCCGACGGTGCAGCTCAGCATCGATAAGTTTGACCAGTTTACGCTGTACAGCAAGCTGCGCGACGGCGTGCTGCTCAACAAGGCCGATTCGGGCGCGGCGGTGCTGGTGAAGATCGACACCGGCGAGATCCTCGCTATGGCGTCTTATCCTTCGTTCAACCCCAACAATTATGACAACGCCACGCCGGCGCAAATGCGCAATACCGCCATCAACGACAGCTACGAGCCCGGTTCGACGGTGAAACCGCTGGTGGTGATGGAAGGGCTGCAGCGTCATCTGGTTCGCCCCGATTCGGTGATCGACACCACGCCCTACAGCGTCAACGGCCACCTGATCCGTGATGTTGGCCACTGGCCACGCCTGACCATGACCGGCATTTTGCAGAAATCCAGCGACATCGGCGTGTCGCACATCGCGCTGGCAATGCCGGCGGAAGCGCTGGTGAACACCTACCAGGCGTTTGGTCTCGGCAAGCCGACCGGGCTGGGGCTGACCGGTGAGAGCGTGGGTTACTTCCCGCTGCATCGCCAGCGCTGGGCGGACATCGAGCGCGCCACCTTCTCGTTCGGTTACGGTCTGCGCGTAACGCCGCTGCAGATTGCGCGTGAGTACGCCACGCTCGGTTCGTATGGCGTCTATCGCCCGCTGTCGATCACCAAAGTGACGCCACCGGTGCTGGGCAGGCAGGTGGCGGATCCGCAGATCGTGCAAACCGTGGTGCACATGCTGGAGAGTGACGTGCTGCCGGGCGGTACCGGGGTGAAAGCAGCGGTTCCGGGCTACCGGCTGGCGACCAAAACCGGCACCGCGGAGAAGATGGGCAGCAGCGGCAAATATGACGGCGGCTATGTCAACTACACCGCCGGCATCGCGCCGGCCAGCCATCCGGAAGTGGCGCTGGTGGTGATGATTAACCATCCTACCGCTGGCGATCACTTTGGCGGATCGGTGGCCGCGCCGGTATTTGGCAACATCATGGGGCCGGTGCTGAAACACATGAACGTGGCACCAGACGCGATTTACAGTAAACCGGCATCAGATAAATCTTAACGAAATCAGGATGTAAACGCACAGTCGAGCTTTTCACACCTCGTTGCATTTCGCCGAACTCCGTTGCGATTTGCGGCTGTTATCCGTGCCGCCATTGCGCGACGATAAAGGTCCCAGAGGTATTGATTGGTGTGAAGATCGGCTGCTGTGGCAGCGATACCCTTATGGTATTCACCCTGTTCGGTTGCACCGACCCACGCGGATGCGTGGGTTTTTTTTGCCTGTAAGTTGTCCTCCTCTCCCGTTTATAGCGCCTGCGCGCGCCATCACCGACCGCTGCCGGGCGCGGTTTAAATCCTGCATCTCTTAACGAAACGCTTACGGTTTGCGTATAGAAAACGTTCTGGCGATCCGCCGATAATGCGCGTCGTGATGATTTTCGCTGAAATAATCCCCTGCTTACCGGGGTTTTTACCCACACTTTTGCTGATCTGAAGACGCTGATGACTATCCATGCTCCCCGTTCTGGTTTCTCCCGCTGGCTGAAATGGCTGCTTGTGTTGCTGGTGCTGCTGATCGCGGCAGGCGTGATCTGGCGTGTGGCAGGCGGCAAGCGGGGCGCAGCACCCGGCGACCTGCCGCCAGGCGGTCATCGCGGCGCGGCGCAGATGAGCGGCCCGGCAACGCTGGTGCACAGCGGCGTTGCCGCGACGGCCGACGTGCCGGTGTACCTGAATGCGCTCGGCACGGTGATCCCCAACGCCAGCGTCACCGTCACCAGCCGCGTGGCCGGGCAGCTGCAGCAGGTGTTCTTTACTGAAGGGCAGAAAGTCAGCGCCGGTCAGCTGCTGGCGCAGATCGATCCGCGCAGTTATCAGGCGACGCTGGCGCAGTATCAGGGCGATCTCAGCCAGAACCAGGCGCTGCTGCACAGTGCGCAACTGACGCTGGCACGCTACAAAAAGCTGGCAGCGCAGGACTCGCTGTCGCGCCAGGATCTGGATAGCCAGATTGCTACCGTCGGCCAGTATCAGGGCGCGGTGGCGGCGGATCAGGCGCAAATCGCCAGCGCAAAACTGGATATTGAGTATGCCCGCATCACCTCGCCGATCAGCGGTCGCGTGGGCCTGCGGCTGGTCGATCCCGGCAATATGGTGCAGACCAGCGACACCACCGGCATTGTGGTGGTGACGCAAATGCAGCCTGCCGCCGTGACGTTCAGCGTGCCGCAGAGCTACATCGCGCAGCTGACGCGCGCACTGCGCAACGGCCAGAGCCTGCCCGCGACGGCCTTCGATCAGGACAACAGCAGCGTACTGGCGCAGGGTGAGGTGAAGTACATCAGCAATCAGATCGATACCAGCACCGGCACCATCGAACTGAAAGCCAGCTTTCCTAACCAGGACGAAGCGCTGTTTGCCAACCAGTTCGTTAATCTGCGTCTGCAAACCGGCACGCTGAAAAACGCGACGGTGATTCCGGCGCAGGCGCTCCAGCTGAGCAGCGACGGGAGCTTTGTGTTTATTATCAACAAAGATAATAGCGTGACGCGAAAAGCGGTCACCACCGGACCGGCACTGGGGGAAGATCGTCAGGCGATCCTGCAGGGCGTGGCGCCAGGCGATCGTCTGGTGACCGAGGGGATCGATCGTCTGACTAACGGCAGCAAAGTCCAGCTGGCTGACGACAGCAAAAGTACCCAGCCATGAATCCGTCTCGTCTGTTTATCCTGCGCCCGGTGGCGACGATTCTGCTGATGATCGGCGTGCTGATCGCCGGCCTGTTCGCTTATCGCTTTCTCTCCACCTCGGCGCTGCCGCAGGTGGATTATCCGACCATTCAGGTTACTACCCTTTATCCTGGCGCCAGCCCGGACGTGATGGCCTCATCCGTAACCTCGCCGCTGGAGCGTCAGCTCGGTCAGATGGCCGGTCTTAGCCAGATGACGTCTGCCAGCTCGGGCGGATCATCGATTATCACCCTAAAGTTCAGCCTCGATCTGTCGCTTGACGTCGCTGAACAGGAAGTTCAGGCGGCAATCAACGCAGCGAATAATCTGCTACCGGACGATCTGCCCAATCCGCCGACGTATAAAAAGGTCAATCCGGCCGACAGTGCGGTGATCACGCTGGCCGCCAGTTCCGACACGCTGCCGCTGACTGAGGTGCAGGATCTGGTGAACACGCGCGTGGCGCTGAAGCTGTCGCAAATCAACGGTGTGGGGATGGTGACCCTGGCGGGCGGTAATCAGCCGGCGATTCGCGTGCAGATGGATCCAAAAGCGCTGGCGGCGCACAAGCTGTCGCTGGAAGACGTCAATACGCTGATCGCCAACAGCAACGTCAACGGTTCGAAAGGCGGCTTCGACGGCAAATATCACTCGGTGACCATCGACGCCAACGACCAGCTGCGCACCGCGGCCGAATACGGCAATCTGATTCTCACCTGGCAGAACGGTGCGGCGCTGCGGCTGAAAGATATCGCCCATATCGAACAGGGGCCGGAGAATCGCTTTCAGTCGGCGTGGGCCAATAACCGTCCGGCGATTGTCATCAGCGTGCAGCGCCAGCCCGGCGCCAACGTCATTCAGGTGGTGGATAGCATTAAAAAGCAGCTGCCCGTACTGCAGGCGGCGCTGCCGGATGGCGTGAAAATGCGTGTGCTCGCCGATCGCACGCAGACCATCCGCGCCTCGATCAGCGACGTACAGTTTGAACTGATGCTGTCGATCGCACTGGTGGTGATGGTGACCTTCCTGTTTCTGCGCAACGTGGCGGCGACGCTGATTCCCAGCGTGGCAGTACCGCTGTCGCTGATTGGCACCTTTGGCGTGATGTATCTCGCCGATTTCAGCCTCAACAACCTGTCGCTGATGGCGCTGACCATCGCCACCGGGTTTGTCATTGATGACGCGATTGTGGTGGTGGAGAACATTTCGCGCCGGCTGGAGCAGGGGGAAACGCCGATGCAGGCCGCGTTAAAAGGCTCGCAGCAGATTGGCTTCACCATTATTTCCCTGACGTTTTCCCTGATTGCGGTCCTGATTCCGCTGCTGTTTATGGGGGATGTGGTCGGACGGCTGTTCCGCGAATTCGCCATCACCCTGGCCGTGTCGATTCTGGTGTCGATGGTGGTGTCGCTGACGCTGACGCCGATGCTGTGTGCCTGGCTGTTAAGGCATATTCCTGAGGCGCAGCAGTCACGCTTTGCGCGCAAAGGCGGCGAGCTGTTTGACAAACTGGTCCGCGGCTATGACCGCCTGCTCAGCGTGGTGCTCAACCATCAGAAGCTGACGCTGCTGGTGGCGCTGGCAACCTTTGCACTCACCGCGCTGCTGTATCTGGCCATCCCGAAAGGGTTCTTTCCCACGCAGGATACCGGGCTGATTCAGGGGGTGACCGTGGCGTCGCAGGATGTCTCCTTCACGGCGATGGCGCAGCGTCAGCAGGCGCTGGCAACGGTGATCCTGCAAAATCCGGCGGTCGAGAGTGTGTCCTCAACCATTGGTATCGACGGCAATAACACCAGCCTCAATAGCGGACGCCTGCAGATCAACCTGAAAGCGTTTGACCAGCGCGACGTCAAAGCCGATGAGGTGATTGCGCAGCTACAGCAGGCGGCGCGCCAGGTCGCCGGCATTCAGCTTTATCTGCAGCCAGCACAGGACCTGACGGTCAACGATCAGGTGACGCCGAGCCAGTACCAGTTCACCCTTGATGATGCCGACAGCGAAAACCTGGTGCGCTGGACGCCGCAGCTGATAGCTGCGCTGCAGCAGCGCCCGGAGTTTAATGGCGTGGTCAGCAACCTGCAGGATCAGGGGCGCGTGGCCTATGTGGAGCTGAATCGCGATAAAGCGGCGCGCTACGGCATCACGGCAGCTGACGTCGATACCGCGCTGTACAACAGCTTTGGTCAGCGGCTGGTTTCCACCATTTTTACCCAGGCGAACCAGTATCGCGTGGTGCTGGAAGTGGCGCCGCAGTATCAGCAGTCGCCGGCGTCATTTGATGACGTTTATCTGCCGGTGAGCAGCAGTGCATCAACCAGCAGTGACAGCGACAGTGAGACCACCACCACCGGCATGGTGAAACTCACCGCCATCGCCAGCGTGCATGCGCGGACCGGGGCGCTGATGCACATGCGCCTGAATCAGTTCCCGGCGGTGATGGGGTCGTTCAATCTTAACCCCGGTTATTCGCTGGAGGAGGGGCAGCGGGCGATTGCGCAGGTCACGCAGCAGCTTAAACTACCCGCCAGCATAACGCTGCGTTATCAGGGTGAAACCGCGGCGTTTCAGAGTGCCACCGGCAATACGCTGTGGCTGATTCTGGCGGCGCTGATCACCATGTACGTGGTGCTGGGCATTCTGTATGAGAGCTTTATCCATCCGGTGACCATTCTCTCCACGCTGCCGTCGGCGGCGGTCGGGGCGCTGCTGACGCTGATGCTGGCGGGCAGCGAATTCAGCCTGATCGCGCTAATTGGCGTCATTCTGCTGATTGGCATCGTTAAAAAGAACGCCATTATGATGATCGACTTCGCGCTGGAGGCGCAGCATAAGCAGCATATGACGCCGCGCGAAGCGATTCACCAAGCCTGCCTGCTGCGCTTCCGGCCGATTCTGATGACCACCATGGCGGCGCTGCTTGGGGCGCTGCCGCTGATGCTGGCCTCCGGCTCCGGTGCTGAACTGCGTCAGCCGCTCGGGCTGGTGATTGTCGGTGGCCTGCTGGTGAGCCAGGTGCTGACGCTGTTCTCCACCCCGGTAATCTATCTGTGGTTTGATGGGCTGGCGCAGCGCGGTAAGCGCTACGTGCAGCGCCGGCAGCAGCAGGCGCGGGGCGAGCCATGAACATCACCCGGCTGTTTATCTTTCGCCCGGTTGCCACGCTGCTGCTGACGCTGGCGATCCTGCTGCTCGGGGCGCTGGGCTACCGGCTGCTGCCCGTCGCGCCGCTGCCGCAGGTGGATTTTCCTACCATCATGGTCAGCGCCAGCCTGGCCGGCGCCAGCCCGGAAACCATGGCGGCCACGGTGGCGACGCCGCTGGAGCGTTCGCTCGGCCAGATTGCCGGTGTGACGGAGATGACATCGACCAGCTCGCAGGGCTCGACCAGCGTGATACTGCAGTTTGAACTTGACCGCGATATCAATGGTGCGGCGCGCGACGTGCAGGCGGCGATCAATGCGGCACGCAGCCTGTTACCGAGTGCTATGGAGTCGCTGCCGACCTATCGCAAAGCGAATCCCTCGGACGCGCCGATTGTGATGCTGGCGCTTACCTCCGCCACGCGCACGCCGGGTGAACTGTATGACCTCGCCGAAAGCAAAATTGAACAGGCGATGGGCCAGGTCAGGGGCGTGGGCGAGGTGTCGCTGATGGGCAGCGCGCTGCCGGCGGTCCGCATCGATCTGCAGCCGCAACAGCTGACGCACTATGGCATTGCGCTGGATACGGTGCGCAGCGCCGTCGCCAGCAGCACCACCAATCTGCCGAAAGGCATGCTGCAGGGCAGCAGCCAGTCCTGGATGGTGGACGGCAACGGCCAGCTGGACAAAGCAGCACAGTACCGCGACCTGATAGTCAGCTACCAGGCGGGTAAGGCGGTACGACTGCATGACGTCGCCACGGTGTATGACTCGGTGGAGGATCAGTATCAGGCCGGCTTTCTCAATTCACAGCCGTCGGTGATGATCGCCATCAAGCGTCAGGCCGGCGCTAACATGCTCGACACCATTGATGCCATCAAAGCGCAGCTGCCACAGCTGGAGAAAGATCTGCCTGCCGATACCCAGCTCAAAGTGGTGGTAGACCGTTCGCCAACGGTGCGCGCCTCCCTGTATGACACCGAAGAGACGCTGCTGGTGGCAATGCTGCTGGTGATTGCCGTGGTATTTGTCTTCCTGTGTAATTTGCAGGCGGTGGTGATTCCGGCGCTGGCGCTGCCGGTGTCGTTAATCGGCACCTGCGCGGTGATGTATCTGCTCGGCTACAGTCTCGATAACCTGTCGCTGATGGCGCTGATCATCGCCACGGGCTTTGTCGTTGATGACGCCATCGTGGTGCTGGAAAATATCACCCGGCATATCGAAGCCGGTCTGAGTCCGCTGCGTGCCGCCCTGCGCGGTGCCCATGAGGTGAGCTTTACGGTGCTGTCGATGACGGTGTCGCTGGTGGCGGTGTTTATCCCGATTCTGCTGATGGGCAGCATTGTTGGCCGCCTGTTCCGCGAATTTGCGGTGACGCTGACGGTCTCGCTGCTGATCTCCATGTTTGTCTCGCTCAGCCTGACCCCGATGCTGTGCGCCCGGCTGCTGCGGCCGAAGCCGCAGGTCACCCGGCGGCCGCATCCGCTCTATCAGCTAATCGAAAATGCGCTCAACGCGCTGCTGGCCGCCTACGCGCGTGGCCTGGCGTGGGTGATGGCGCACCAGAAGATCACCCTGCTGAGTTTGCTGCTCACCGTGCTGCTCAATCTGTTTCTGTTTAGCGTGGTGCAAAAGGGCTTTTTCCCCAATCAGGACACCGGCCTTCTGATGGGCGCCCTGCGCGCTGACCAGAACATCTCCTTCCAGGCGATGAAGCCAAAGATGCTGGCGTTCACCAAAATCATTGAGGCCGATCCGGCGGTAGACAGCGTGATGTCGTCAATGGGCAGCGGCATGTTTGGCTCGCGCAATAGCGCCAACTTTTTTGTCCGGCTGAAAGATTTTGACCAGCGCAGCGCCAGTGCCACCGAAGTGGCTAACCGGCTGAGCCTGAAAACCCGCCATATTGCCGGGGCGCAGCTATTCCTGATGGCCGCGCAGGATCTGCACATCGGCGGGCGCAGCGCCAACGCCACTTATCAGTACAGCCTGCAGGCTGACGATCTCGACCTGCTGCGCCGCTGGACGCCGAAAGTCCAGGCGGCGCTGGCCGCGATACCGCAACTCAACAGCGTGGATTCCGATGCGCAAACCGGCGGACAGGAGGTGGTGATCAACATCGATCGCGACAGCGCCACGCGGCTGGGCGTCAACGTGCAGATGCTGGACACGCTGCTGAACAATGCCTTTAGCCAGCGACAGATTGCCACGCTCTATCACACGCTCAATCAGTACCATGTGGTGATGGCCCTGCAGGACAGCGACACGCGCGATCCGGCCATGCTGCAACAACTGTATGTGATTAACGACAGCGGCGATCGCGTGCCGCTGGCGGCCTTTGCCCGCTTCAGCGGCGGCAACGCGCCGCTGTCGGTTGCGCATCAGGGCCAGTCAGCGACCAGCACCATCGCCTTCAACCTCAACGACGGCGTGTCGCTGGAGCAGGCGCAGACGCTGATTAAGCAAGCGATGGCACAGCTGGGGTTGCCCTCCAGCATTCAGGCGGGCTTTGCCGGCACCGCCGCAGCGTTCTCTCAGCTCACCGCCACCATGCCGTGGCTGATTATTGCGGCGCTGGCGGCGGTGTATATCGTCCTGGGCGTACTGTATGAGAGTTACATTCACCCGCTGACCATTCTCTCCACGCTGCCGTCGGCAGGCGTCGGGGCGCTGCTGCTGTTGCTGCTGACCAATACGCAGCTGACGGTGATTGCGCTGATCGGCATCATTTTGCTGATCGGTATCGTCAAGAAAAACGCCATCATGATGATCGATTTTGCCCTGCACGCCGAGCGCAGCCAGGGGCTGTCGCCGCAGCAGGCGATTACGCAGGCGTGCCTGATGCGCTTTCGGCCGATCATGATGACCACGCTGGCCGCCTTCTTCGGCGCTCTGCCGCTGGCGCTGGGCAGCGGTGGCGACGCTGATTTACGCAGTCCGCTGGGGATTGCGATTGCCGGCGGTCTGGCCCTGAGCCAGCTGCTGACCCTGTTTACCACGCCAGTGGTCTATCTCTGGCTGGATCGTCTCAGCCGCGCCACCCAGCGTCAGTGGCGGCGCGTGCGTCATGTGGAATCCTGATTGATGAAAATGATGAACATTGGCGCGCTGACGGCGGCGCTACTGGTTGCTGGCTGTAGCGTTGGCCCCGATTATCAGCGTCCGGCGATGGCGCTGCCGACGCACTATAAAGAGGCCAAAGGCTGGACGCAGGCCACGCCGCAGGACGCCAGTCGCAAAGGGGAGTGGTGGACGGTGTATCACGATGCCACCTTGTCCAGCCTGCTGCGCCAGGTGAGCATTTCTAACCAGAACGTCGCCAGTTATGCGGCGCAGTATCGCGAAGCCCAGGCGCTGAGCGCGCAGTCGCGCGCGGCGCTGTTTCCCTCACTCGACTACGATGTCAGCAGCACGCGCAGCGGCAGCCGTGCCAGCACCAGCGGTCAGCGCAGCGTCAGCAACAGCCACAGCGCTACGCTGAATGCCAGCTGGGAGCTGGATCTGTGGGGCAAACTGCGCCGCACCCAGGAAGAAGATAAGGCCAGCGCGCAGGCCAGCCAGGCTGAACTGGCCAATGTCACGCTGAGCGCCCAGTCAGAACTGGCGCAGGACTATTTTCAGCTGCGCATCATCGACGAAAAGATCGCGCTCTATCAGCGCAGCATTGAAGCTTATCAGCGCTATCTCAGCGTGATTAACAACAAGTACCGCGCCGGTAGCGAATCCCGCGCAACCCTGGCGCAGGCACAGATGCAGCTGGAGAGCGCCCGCGCTTCGGCGCAGGATTATCAGTGGCAGCGCGCGCAACTGGAGCACGCGGTGGCGCTGCTGCTGGGGCGTGCGCCAGCCGACTTTACGTTGCTGGTGGCGAAGCTGGATGCCACGCTGCCGTCCATTCCGCAGAGCCTGCCTTCGGCGTTGCTGCAGCGCCGTCCGGACATCGCCTATGCCGAACGTAACGTGGCGGCCGCCAACGCGGCGGTCGGGGTGGCGATTGCCGGTTATTATCCCGACCTGACGCTCAGCGCCAGCGGTGGCGTGACCGCCTCAGCGATCCACAGCTTATTGTCGCTGCCGAATCGCGCCTGGTCGCTGGGGCCGGAGCTCAGCGGTACGCTGCTCGACTTTGGCGCGACCTCGGCGAAAGTGGCGCAGGCGCGTGCCGCCTATGATGCCAGCGTGGCCACCTATCGCCAGACGGTGCTGAGCGCGCTGGGAGAAGTGGAAGATAACCTGGTGGAACTGAATACCTTGCAGGGGGAAATCGCCGCGCAGCAGCGCGCCGCCGTGGCGGCACAGGAGTCAGCACGCGTAACGCGCAACCAGTATGACGCCGGCATGATTGATTACCTTGATGTCGCTACCACGGAAAACAGCAGCCTGAGCGAGCAGCAGAGCCTGCTGTCGCTGCAGAGCAGCCAGTGGGTGAGCAGCGTGGCGCTGATCGCCGCGCTGGGCGGCGGCTGGCAGGGCGAATCACCCTGAATTCATCACGATAAATCACTGCGCTACTTGTCGAACATCCCCGGATCCTGCAAGGTAAGAACCATTTTTTACCGCTGCTAAGGAGCTGGCATGCTATTTACCGTTCTGCGTTTCCTCTGTCGCCTGTTATGGCGCGTTGAGCTGCGTGGCGATCTGACTGCCCTGCACAAAGAAAAAGTGCTGATCACGCCAAACCATATGTCGTTTCTCGATGGCGTGCTGCTGGCGCTGTTTCTGCCCATCAAACCGGTGTTCGCCGTCTATTCTTCGATCAGCGAACAGTGGTATATGCGCCTGCTCAGGCCGGTCATCGACTTCGTGCCGCTCGACCCCACCAAACCGATGTCGATCAAACATCTGGTGCGCATGATCAACGAAGGGCGTCCGGTGGTGATCTTTCCGGAAGGGCGCATTACCGTCACCGGCTCATTGATGAAAATCTACAGCGGCGCTGGCTTCGTCGCTGCGAAATCCGCCGCCACCGTGGTGCCGATGCGCATTGAAGGCGCAGAGTACACGCCGTTTGGCCGCCTGGCCGGGGTGTTTAAACGCCGCCTGTTCCCGCGCATTACCCTGACGGTGCTGCCGGCCACGGTAATTCCCATGCCGGAAGCGAAACGCGCGCGCGACCGCCGCGTGCTGGCCGGTGAGCATTTACACCATGTGATGATGGAAGCGCGCATGGCGGTGCGCCCGCGCGAAACGCTGTTCGACGCTTTTCTCAATGCGCGCACCCGTTACGGGCTGAGTAAAGCCTGCATCGAAGACATCAACTTTAAGCCGGACAGCTACACCGGACTGTTGAAAAAAGCGCTCGGCGTCGGACGCATTCTGGAGCGCTACAGCCAGCAGGGCGAATTCGTTGGCCTGCTGCTGCCGAACGCCACGGTGACCGCGGCAGCGATTCTCGGGGCTTCACTGCGCGGTCGCGTGCCGGCCATGCTCAACTACACCGCCGGCATCAACGGCATGCGCGCGGCGCTGACCGCCTCGCAGGTGAAAACCGTGTTTACCTCGCGCCAGTTCCTCGAGAAAGGCAACCTGTGGCACCTGCCGCAGGGGCTGACGGAGGTGCAGTGGATCTATCTGGAGGATCTGAAGGATACCGTCACGCTGCAGGACAAACTGTGGATCCTCGCGCACCTGCTGCTGCCGCGCCGGGCACAGGTTGCGCAGCAGCCAGAAGACGCGGCAATGGTGCTGTTTACCTCCGGCTCGGAAGGCAATCCCAAAGGCGTGGTGCACTCGCACAAAAGCCTGCTGGCGAACGTGGAGCAGATTCGCACCGTGGCGGATTTCACCCCGCGCGATCGCTTTATGTCGGCGCTGCCGCTGTTCCACGCCTTCGGCCTCACCGTCGGGCTGTTCACGCCGCTGCTGACCGGCGCGCAGGTATTTCTCTATCCCAGCCCGCTGCACTATCGCATTGTGCCGGAACTGGTATACGACCGTAACTGCACCGTGCTGTTTGGCACCTCCACCTTCCTCGGCAACTATGCGCGCTTTGCCAGCCCGTACGATTTCGCCCGGCTGCGCTACGTCGTCGCCGGTGCTGAGAAGCTGCAGGAAGGCACGCGCCAGATCTACATGGAGAAGTACGGCATCCGCATCCTCGAAGGTTACGGCGTGACCGAGTGTGCACCGGTGGTGGCAATCAACGTGCCGATGGCCGCCAAATCGCATACCGTCGGGCGTATTCTGCCGGGCATGGATTCACGTCTGATTGCGGTACCCGGCATTGAGCAGGGCGGACGGCTGCAGCTGCTCGGTCCGAACGTCATGAATGGCTACCTGCGGGTGGAAAACCCCGGCGTGCTGGAGCCACCGGTGGCGGATAACGGCGAAGGCGAACAGGAAGCCGGCTGGTACGATACCGGGGATATTGTCAGCTTTGACGAGGGCGGTTTCTGTCAGATTCAGGGGCGCGCTAAACGCTTCGCCAAAATCGCCGGAGAGATGGTGTCGCTGGAGAGCGTGGAGCAGATTGCCCTGAAAGCCTCGGCGGAGAAACAGCACGCGGCGTCGCTGCGGCCCGATGGCCAGCGTGGCGAAGCGCTGGTGCTGTTTACCACTGACAGTGAACTCAGCCGCGAGCGGCTGCAGCAGGCCGCGCGTGAGATGGGTGCGCCAGAACTGGCCGTGCCGCGCGATATTCGCTACATGAAACAGCTGCCGATGCTGGGCAGCGGTAAACCTGACTACGTCAGCCTGAAACAGCTGGCAGAAGAGGAGCGGGCATGAGTCAGTCGGTGAATCCGGACGCCCCGTTGCTGTCGCGCAGTATGCTGGCGGTGATCGTGGCACAGTTTTTCTCTGCCTTTGGCGACAATGCGCTGCTGTTCGCCACGCTGGCGCTGCTGAAAAGTCAGTTCTATCCGGACTGGAGCCAGCCGATCCTGCAGATGTTGTTTGTGGCCACTTACATTCTGCTCGCGCCGTTTGTCGGACAGATGGCCGACAGCTTTGCCAAAGGACGGGTGATGATGTTTGCCAACAGCCTTAAGCTGCTCGGTGCGCTGGTGATCTGCTTCGGCTTTAATCCGTTTCTCGGCTACACGCTGGTGGGCGTTGGCGCGGCGGCATATTCGCCGGCGAAATACGGCATCCTGACGGAGATCACCAGCGGCGCGCGGCTGGTGAAAGCCAACGGGCTGATGGAGTCGTCGACTATCGCGGCGATTCTGCTCGGCTCGGTGGCAGGCGGCGTGCTCGCCGACTGGCATCTGCTGGCAGCACTGGTGGTGTGTGCACTCACTTACACACTGGCGGTGGTGGCGAACCTGTTCATTCCGCGTCTGCAGGCAGCGCGCCCCAGCCAGAGCTGGCACGCTGGCGCGATGCTGCGCAGCTTTATCGCCTCGGCACAGCTGCTGTGGCGTAACGGTGAAACCCGCTTTTCGCTGCTCGGCACCAGCCTGTTCTGGGGCGCCGGCGTCACGCTGCGCTTCCTGCTGGTGCTGTGGGTGCCGGTGGCGCTCGGCATCACGGACAATAAAACGCCGACCACGCTAAATGCCATGGTGG
Organism: Pantoea sp. B270; assembly: GCF_018726825.1. Taxonomy (NCBI): domain Bacteria; kingdom Pseudomonadati; phylum Pseudomonadota; class Gammaproteobacteria; order Enterobacterales; family Erwiniaceae; genus Pantoea; species Pantoea sp. B270. The sequence continues at coordinate 140,246 of NZ_JAHCSX010000003.1, read as the reverse complement.
CGATCGGTATCGTTATCGGCGCGGCCGCGGCGGCAAAACTGGTCACGCTGCAAACGGTGCGGCGCTGCATGCCGGCCGGCGTGCTGATTGGCGTGATGGTGGTGCTGTTCTCGCTGCAGCATAGCCTGCTGAATGCGTATCTGCTACTGATGCTGATTGGTGCGCTTGGCGGCTTCTTTGTGGTGCCGCTCAACGCGCTGTTGCAGGAGCGCGGCAAAGATACCGTGGGTTCAGGCAACGCGATTGCGGTGCAAAACCTGGGTGAGAACAGCGCGATGCTGCTGATGCTGGGGCTGTATACTGTGGCGATTAAGCTGGGGACGCCGGCGGTCGTGACGGGCGTGGGCTTCGGCGCGCTGTTCGCCATGGCGATTGCCGTGCTGTGGTGGAGAACGCGTCGCTGAGCGGCGCAGAAAGGGACCAGGTCGCCATGAATGGCGATCCTACCCTGGCCCGGCGCGTACGCCAAAACCACAGCAGGTACGCAAGGATAACAAACCCTGTAGGGGGCGCGTTAACGCGCACCAAAACCGCAGCAGGTACGCGAGGGTAACACAAACCCTGTAGGGTGCGCGTTAACGCGCACCAAAACCACAGCAGGTATGCGAGGGTAACACAAACCCTGTAGGGTGCGCGTTAACGCGCACCAAAACCGCAGCACGTACGCCAGGGCCATAAACCCTGTAGGGTGCGCGTTAACGCGCACCAGGGAGATTACGGTGCCGGATACGTGTACTGACGGTGAATCGCCTCCAGCGCCTCTAACACCTCGCCGCTCAGCGTCAGGTTGAAACTCTCCACGTTAACCTTCAGCTGTTCCATGGTGGTGGCACCGAGCAGGGTGCTGGCCACAAACGGCTGCTGCCGCACATAGGCCAGCGCCATCTGTGACGGATCAAGGTTGTGCTGTTTCGCCAGCGCCACGTAAGCAGCAATCGCCTGCTGTGACTGCTCGCCGCTGTAGCGGGTAAAGCGGCTGAACAGCGTATTGCGTGCGCCGGCCGGTTTCGCCCCGTTGAGGTATTTGCCGCTCAGCGTACCAAAGGCCAGGCTGGAATAAGCCAGCAGTTCCACGCCCTCATGCTGGCTAATCTCTGCCAGACCCACTTCGAAACTGCGGTTTAGCAGGCTGTACGGATTCTGAATGGTGACGATACGCGGCAGCTCATGCTTCTCCGCTAGTTGCAGGTAGCGCATCACGCCCCAGGCCGTTTCGTTCGAGACGCCAATGTAACGGATCTTGCCCGCGCGCACCTGTTCGGTCAGCGCTTCCAGCGTCTCCAGCAGCGTAACGGTGGCGGTGTTATCACTGTACTGATAACCGAGCTTGCCAAAGTAGTTGGTCTGGCGCTGCGGCCAGTGCAGCTGGTAGAGGTCGAGGTAATCGGTATTAAGGCGTTTCAGGCTGGCGTCCAGCGCTTCGCGGATGTTCTTGCGATCCAGCGCCTGGTTGGGGCGAATCAGCGCATCGCTGCCGCGCACCGGGCCGGCGACTTTACTCGCCAGAATGATTTTGTCGCGGCTGCCGCGCTTTTGCAGCCAGCTGCCAATGTATTTTTCGGTCAGGCCCTGGGTTTCCGGACGCGGTGGCACTGGATACATCTCGGCGGTATCAATCAGGTTAATACCCTGGCTAACGGCGTAATCAAGCTGCTGGTGGGCGTCGGCTTCGCTATTCTGCTCACCAAACGTCATCGTGCCTAACCCCAGCTGACTGACTTCCAGCGTGCTATGGGGGATACGGTGATAATGCATTGCCGGCTTCCTTTTTTCATTATGAAACGGAATGTTGTGTTCTCTGGGACTATAGCCTGTGAAGTGGCGCAGAAGGAAGGGGGGAAAGTTCGGGAAATCGCCTGCACAGGGGGAAAACGCGTACAGGCGAGGCAATTTGGCACTTAACGCTCAATGATGGTGGAAACCTCGTCACCATTAATTTGCATAACATGGCCCTGTTCGTCGGTGTACTGCACCAGACCGGTTTCTTTATCAATCGACGGCTTACCTTCGGTCATAATCATGCGGCCATCTTTGGTGGCCATAACGTAATCACTGCTGCAACCGCTTAATGCCAGCGCCGCCAGCAGCAGGCCCACTGCACTTACCAACCCTTTCATTCTCAGCTCCCTCAAGCCACTTCAACAGCAAAAGTGTAGTAATAAATGCTTTTGCCAGCTGGAGTAATCGCATCATTCCTAAAATAACAGGGCGAGATGCGCTCGCCCTTGACAGGTTACGCTTTGTTTTTCCTGCTGCGCATCAGGTTCAGACACTCTACCGCCATGGAGAAGAACATCGCAAAATAAATGTAACCTTTTGGTACATGCATACCAAAACTCTCGAGGATCAGGGTAAAGCCGACCAGAATCAGAAACGCCAGCGCCAGCATTTTGACCGACGGATGCCGCTCAACAAACTCGCCAATCGCGCGCGCGGCTACCATCATCATCAGCACCGCGATGACCACCGCCGCCATCATAATGAACAGGTGATCGGACAGACCGACGGCAGTGATCACCGAATCCAGGCTGAAGATGATGTCGAGCAGCATGATCTGCACGATGGCGCCGAAGAAAGAGTGCACATTGGTTTTGTGCTCCTCTTCGCCGCCTTCGATGGTTTCATGGATCTCCATGCTCGACTTCCACAGCAGGAACAGGCCGCCGAACAGCAGAATCAGATCGCGCGCGGAGAAGGCGTGGTCCATGATGGAAAACAACGGCTGCGTCAGTCTCACCACCCAGGCGATGGAGGCCAGCAGCCCGAGGCGCATCAACATCGCCCCCATCAGACCCAGCCGGCGCGCCCGGTTTTGCTGGTGCTGCGGCAGTTTCGCGACCACCAGAGACAGGAAAATAATGTTATCGATACCCAGCACCACTTCCAGAATGGTTAATGTTCCCAGCGCCAGCCAGGCGTTGGGATCAGCAATCCAGTCAAACATGAATCCTTCATTCCTAAACGAAAAGTAAACGGGAATTATACACGGCGCAGGCGGCGCTGCCTAAAGCGATCCTGCAAGGGCGAGGTTGTACCGGGAATTACAGCAGAAAATGCCGTGCCAGCAGCGGTCCGGTAAAGCTCTTCTTGAGATAAAAACCGCGCGGCAGCGTCATGATCGGCTCGCCATGTTCGCCGATGGCTTCGGTCAGCGCTTTGCTGTTGGCCGCTTTTGGCCTGATTTGCAGCCACGCACCGTGGCGGGCGGTGATGCGCTCCACCTGGCCGAGCACAATCATGTCCATCAGCTCTTCCCAGTCCTCACGTAACTGCTGCTCTTCCTGCGCATTCGGCTGCCACAGCAGCGGCGAACCCACGCGGCGTTCGGCCAGCGGAATGGCACGATCGCCCTCCACCGGGATCCACAGCACCCGTGCCAGCTTGTGGCGCACGTGGCTGGTTTGCCAGGTAACGCCGCTGTTGCCGGTGAGCGGTGCCACGCAGACAAAGGTGGTTTCCAGCGGCTTACCCAGCGCGTCGACCGGAATGGTTTTGAGTTCAATACCCAGATGCGCAAAATCCTGCTCGGCTTTACTGCCGGCGCTGGCGCCAAGCAGCAGCTCCAGCAGCATGCCAACCCAGCCTTTGTCACGGCGTAAATCGGCGGGCATCGGCAGGCCAAGCTGCGCGGCCAGCGCGGCAAAGCTCTGACCAGCCAGCTGTTGGGCACGCTGGAGCAGTTCGGCTTCGTTACGGGGCGCAGCAGGCAAGGCGGCAGGGCAATTCATGATAAAACTCGCATTGGTCAAAATTTGGTCAGTAAAGGTCGGCGCGTGTTGTCCACATCGTGCCGGACAATGTAAACGTGATAATAGCATGATTCAGCATGCTTTTTTAGCGCGATTGACCAGGAGCTCACCAGGGTAAGAGGCGGTTATCCCGGTTTGTTATCGACAATGAACAGGATCTTAAACCCAGTTATCCACAGAAAAGTGGGATAACCCCACGTTTTGCCCACCCCTGTTTCCATTTACAGCCTTGACTTTGCCGAACTGCACGCTTTTTTTCCATTCTCTGCCCAGGTTTAGGACATTCTCTGTGGATAAAATCAACGGTGATGGATCTTTGAGCAGCGGTAACCGCGTGGGGAAGAATAACCGGCTGTCACACCGTGTATCTGAACGCATTGATTGGCTATCACCATGATAAATGGTGGTTTTAGTGCTATTCTCCCCGGCGTGCATGAGAATTTTCCGAAGCGGTTATTCAACTCATTCCCGTGTTCTGCACAAAGCTATCCACAGAAAAGGTGAATAAGATCGCCGTTAAATGCCCCTGTCTGTTTATAACATGGCTATTATCTGTGAGTTATCCCATTGTTATCCGGTCAGCGGCGCGGATATCCAGTGGTTTACCGCCTGTAAGGAGTATGAAACAATCAGGCTATTCAAATTTAGCTTTGAGGTAGTCCAGTGATCGATGATGATGGCTACCGCCCGAATGTTGGTATCGTAATCTGTAACAGGCAAGGACAAGTGTTATGGGCCAGGCGCTTTGGACAGCACTCCTGGCAGTTTCCTCAGGGAGGCATCAATCCGGGTGAAACCGCTGAACAGGCGATGTATCGCGAACTGTTCGAAGAAGTGGGTTTACACCGCAAAGATGTTCGAATACTTGCTTCAACCCGTAACTGGTTACGTTACAAGTTGCCAAAACGTTTGGTGCGTTGGGACACAAAGCCGGTGTGTATCGGCCAGAAACAAAAGTGGTTTCTTCTGCAGTTGATGTGTAGTGACGCGGATATCAATGTGCAACACAGCAGCACGCCGGAGTTCGATGGCTGGCGCTGGGTCAGCTTCTGGTATCCGGTACGTCAGGTTGTCTCTTTCAAGCGCGATGTGTATCGCCGCGTCATGAAGGAATTCGCTGGCGTGGTGATGTCTATGCAGGAGAGTGCGGGGCAGCGCAATAACAACGCCGCCCATCGACGTAAAAGAGGATAGGCCACGCCCTTTATGCTCACTCAGTTGCGCGAAATTGTAGAAAAAGTGGCGAGTGCACCGCGTCTGAATGAAGCACTCGACATTCTGGTCAACGAAATATGCCTGGCGATGGAGACCGAGGTCTGCTCGGTTTACCTCGCCGATCACGATCGGCGTTGCTACTACCTGATGGCGACGCGCGGCCTGAAAAAGCCGCGCGGCCGCACAGTTACGCTGGCGTTCGACGAAGGTATCGTCGGGCTGGTGGGCCGCCTGGCCGAACCGATCAACCTCGCCGATGCGCAAAGTCATCCCAGCTTCAAATACATTCCCTCCGTCAAAGAAGAGCGCTACCGCTCGTTTCTGGGTGTGCCAATCATCAGCCGGCGTCAACTGCTCGGCGTGCTGGTGGTGCAACAGCGAGAGCATCGTCAGTTCGACGAAAGCGAAGAGTCATTTCTGGTTACGCTGGCCACGCAGATGGCCGCGCTGCTGTCGCAGTCGCAGCTTGGCCAGCTGTTCGGTCAGTTCCGCCAGACGCGCGTCAAAGCGATTGCCGCCGCGCCGGGCGTCGCCGTCGCACCTGGCTGGGTTGATGAAACACAGCCGCTGCTCGACCAGGTGTCCGCCGCCTCTACGCTCGATCCACAGCGTGAACGCGAGCGCCTGATTGTCGCCATGGGCGAGGCGGGTAACGAGTTTCGCCGCTTCAGCAAGCGTTTCGCGGCCAGCGTGCAGAAAGAGAGCGCGGCGATCTTCGATCTCTACTCGCACCTGCTCACCGATGCGCGACTGAAAAAAGATCTGTTTGCCGAGATCGAGCGCGGATCGGTAGCCGAGTGGGCGGTCAAAACGGTGATCGAGAAGTTTGCCGCACAGTTTGCCAGCCTGCAGGATCACTATTTACGCGAGCGCGCCGGGGATTTGCGCGTGCTCGGCCAGCGCCTGCTGTTCCACCTTGACGACACGCTGGTGGGCACCAATGCCTGGCCGGAACGCTTTGTGCTGGTGGCCGATGAACTCACCGCCACCACGCTGGCGGAGCTGCCGCAGGAGCGGCTGGCGGGTGTGGTGGTGCGCGATGGCGCAGCCAACTCGCACGCGGCGATCCTCACGCGCGCCATGGGTATACCGACCGTGATGGGCGCGGATATCCTGCCGTCGCAGCTCAACAAGCGGCTGCTGATCGTGGACGGCTATCGCGGCGAAGTGCTGATCGATCCGGAGCCGGTGCTGGTGCAGGAGTATCAGCGGCTGATCAGCGAAGAGAACGCGCTGAGCAAAATGGCCGAAGATGTGGTGGAGCAGCCCGGCGAGCTGAAAAGCGGCGAGCGCGTGCAGGTGATGCTCAACGCCGGTCTCAGCCCGGAACACGAACAGGCGCTCGACAACTGGGTTGACGGCATTGGCCTGTATCGCACCGAAATTCCGTTCATGCTGCAAAGCGGCTTCCCGTCGGAAGAGGAGCAGGTGGCGCAATATCAGGGCATGCTGCAACTGTTTTACGACAAACCGGTGACGCTGCGCACGCTGGATGTCGGCGCTGACAAACAGCTACCTTACATGCCGATCAGTGAAGAGAACCCCTGTCTCGGCTGGCGTGGCATTCGTCTGACGCTCGACCAGCCGGAGATCTTCCTGGTGCAGGTGCGCGCCATGCTGCGCGCCAACGTCGCCTCGGGCAACCTGAGCATTCTGCTGCCGATGATCAGTCATATTGACGAGATCGAAGAGGCGCGGCGCCTGATCGATCGCGCCGGTCGCGAAGTGGAAGAGATGCTCGGTTATGCCATTCCGAAACCGCGCATTGGTGTGATGATTGAAGTGCCGTCGATGCTGTTTCTGATCCCGCATCTGGCGCAACGCGTGGACTTTATCTCCGTCGGCACCAACGATCTTACCCAGTATCTGCTGGCGGTCGATCGCAACAATACCCGCGTCGCCAACCTTTACGATTCGCTGCATCCGGCGATGCTGCGGGCGTTGCAAACCATCGCCAGTGAAGCCCGCCAGGCCAAACTGGAGCTGTGCCTGTGTGGTGAAATGGCGGGCGATCCGATGTGCGTCGCGCTGCTGGTGGGTCTGGGTTATCACCATCTCAGCATGAACGGCAAGAACATTCCGCGCGTCAAATACCTGCTGCGCCACCTCGATTATGAAGAGGCGCAGAAACTGAGCCAGCAGGGCGTGATGGCACACACCGCAACGGAAGTGCGCCATCTGGTGTCGGCCTTCATGGAGCGGCGCGGCCTGGGCGGACTGATTCGCGGCGGACGTTAACTGTTTACATTTCTGCGGAAATTGTGAAAAGCGGCTGTGCTATGATGCGCAGCCTTTTATTGTATGGCCCTTTAGCCACGCCCTTTTGCGGGCAGAAAAAACATGGTGAAAGATGACTAACGGCTACATTTCATTTCCCCAATTCGATCCGGTGATCTTCTCCATCGGACCGGTTTCGCTGCACTGGTACGGCCTGATGTATCTGGTAGGCTTTGTGTTTGCTATGTGGCTGGCGGTGCGCCGCGCCAACAAACCCGGTAGCGGCTGGAAGAAAGAAGAAGTTGAAAACCTGCTGTACGCGGGCTTCCTCGGCGTGTTCCTCGGCGGCCGCATCGGCTACGTGCTGTTCTATAACCTGCCGCTGTTCCTCGACAACCCACTCTATCTGTTCAAAGTGTGGGACGGGGGCATGTCATTCCACGGTGGTCTGATTGGGGTGATCGTGGTGATGCTAATCTTCGCCCGTCGTACCAAACGCACCTTCTTCCAGGTCTCTGATTTCATTGCGCCGCTGATCCCGTTTGGCCTCGGTGCTGGCCGTCTCGGCAACTTCATCAACGGCGAACTGTGGGGCCGCGTGGCGCCTGACTTTAAATTCGCCATGCTGTTCCCGGGTTCGCGCAGCGAAGACCTCGCTTTGGCGGCCAACAACCCGCAATATCAGGAACTGCTGAACACGTACGGCGTGCTGCCGCGCCATCCGTCACAGCTGTATGAGCTGTGCCTGGAAGGCATCGTGCTGTTTATCATTCTCAACCTGTTTATTCGCAAGCCGCGCCCGATGGGCAGCGTCTCCGGCCTGTTCCTGATTGGCTACGGCGCATTCCGCATTATCGTGGAGTTTTTCCGCCAGCCGGATGCCCAGCTTGGCCTGTTCGAAGGCGGTATCAGTATGGGCCAGATTCTGTCGATCCCGATGATTCTGGCCGGAGTGATTATGATGGTCTGGGCGTATCGTCGTCGCCCGCAGCAACAAACGCGTGAGGTAAAATGAAACAGTATCTGGATTTGATGCAACATGTGCTGAATGAAGGCGCAGAAAAGGCCGACCGTACCGGTACCGGCACGCTCTCCATCTTTGGCCACCAGATGCGTTTCAATTTGCAGGACGGTTTTCCGCTGGTCACCACCAAGAAGGTGCATCTGCGCTCGATCATTCATGAGCTGCTGTGGTTCCTCAAAGGCGACACCAACATCGGCTACCTGAAAGAGAACAAGGTCACCATCTGGGACGAATGGGCGGATGAAAACGGCGATCTGGGACCGGTCTACGGCAAGCAGTGGCGCAGCTGGGGCAAAGCTTCCGGCGAAGAGATCGATCAAATCAGCAAGGTGATTGAGCAGCTGAAACGCGATCCGGATTCGCGCCGCATTATCGTTTCGGCATGGAACGTCGGTGAGCTGGATCAGATGGCGCTGGCGCCGTGCCACGCGTTTTTCCAGTTCTACGTGGCGAATGGCAAGCTGTCGTGCCAGCTGTACCAGCGTTCGTGCGATATCTTTCTTGGCCTGCCGTTCAATATCGCCAGCTATGCGCTGCTGGTGCATATGGTGGCACAGCAGTGCGATCTTGAGGTGGGTGATTTCGTCTGGACCGGCGGCGATACGCACCTGTACAGCAACCATCTCGAACAGGCGCGACTGCAGCTGACGCGTGAACCGCGACCGCTGCCGAAACTGGTGATTAAGCGTAAGCCCGCGTCGATTTTTGATTACCAGTTCGATGATTTTGAGATCGAAGGCTACGATCCGCATCCGGCGATCAAAGCGCCGGTCGCCGTGTAATCTGCCGCTCTCCAGCATCAGGCCCTGCCATCGCGCAGGGCTTTTTTTTGCCTGGCCTCCGTCCGCTTCTGCGGGGATTTTCTGAATCCGACGCGCAAAAAAAGGGTGTTGTCTGCACCGGGCATAACTTTCCTGCGGCACGCTTTCCATCTTCTCTGTTTGCCGCTGTTGCTTTTCGTCCGGCAGGCGCAGAGTGCCGGTTATGAACAGAACCCAAAACGCCGGCTTTACGCTGCCGGAACTGCTGCTGGTTATGGTGATTGCCGGCATCCTCAGCATCGCCGCCTTACAGGGCTGGCATCGCTGGCAACAGTATCAGCAACTGCGTGACAGCGTTCTGCAGCTGCAGAGCTTTTTGCTGCGGCTGCGCGCGCACGCCAGCTGGCACAACCGCGACCTCAGCCTGTGGCTGCAATCGGGCGAAAACGGCTGCCTCGGCACCGGGCCGCAGCCCGCTGAAGGGTGTCAGTTGCCGTCGCGCTGGCTGTTCCGGCCACCTTATAGCGAAGTGCGCATCACCGCGCTGATCGGCGAGCCGGGCTTTTACGGCCGACGCGATGTTGCCCGGCCTGGCAGTATCGAACTGGAGAGCGCAGCTGGCCGCTGGCGCGTCATCCTCTCCGCCCGGGCGCGCATCCGGGTCTGCCAGCCGGGAGAGAAGGGATGCGAATAACGCAGGGGGGCTTCAGTCTGCTGGAGATGCTGATCGCCATGGCGATTGGCGCGGTGCTGATGGTCAGCGTCGGCCGCTTTCTGCCGCTGCTGCTGGAACAGAACCTGCGCCTGCAGCAGCGGGTCCAGCTGCAACAGGAGCTGCAGCAGATTGCCGGCTCGCTGGCCAAAGCGCTGCGCCGTGCCGGTTACTGTCACGGTCAGTGCGCCGGTGCGGCGCTCACGCTGATGAGCAGCGGCAGCTGTGTATTGCTGCGATGGGACGAAAACAGTAACGGACGCTGGGAAGGCGTCGGTCACAGTGAAAGCGATTATTACGGCTATCGTCTGCGCAACGGACAGCTGGAGATGCAGCGCGGCGTGGACGAGTGCAACAGCAACGGCTGGGAGCGCATCACCGATCCGGCATTCCTCACCCTCAGCACCTTCCGGGTTGAGCGTCAGAGCTCGCGGCTGCTGTTGCAGCTGGCCGCCACGGCGGGCCGCCAGCAGGCAGAGCTGACGATGATGATTGAGGGGCTGAATCTGTGAAGCAGCGGGGCAACAGTACGCTTGGCATGGTGGTGATGTTACTGCTGATGGGCGGGCTCACGCTGCACGCCGCGCGCACGCAGCTGGCGCAGGGCATGGCGCTGGTCGCCGACGAGCAGCAGCATCAGCAGGATTTCTGGCAGGCGCAGGCCGCTTTAACGTGGGGCCGGCAGCAAAACTGGCCGCAGGCCGCGGGCTGGCAATGTCAGACCGCTCTGGCCGACGCGTGGCAAAGCTGTCTGCGGCGGCAGGAGGAGAATCATGGCTTATTATCGGCGCGCGGCACCGGACGTGCGCTCGTGCTCTATCAGTGGGTGTCGCTGCGCAACGGTCAGCTGCAGCCACAGCCGCATGGCTGGATCGACTACTGCCCGCTGGCAAAGGCGGAGCAGTGTCAGTTGCCAGAGGCGACAGCAGGGTTTTAGCCTGGCGGAAACGCTGGTCGCGATGCTGCTGCTGGCGATGACCATCAGCACGCTGCTGCAGTATCATCGCGCACTGGCGCTGGGATTTAGCCAGCAGTGGCAGCAGCGCCAGGCGTGGCAGGTAGCCGGGCAGGCGCTGCTCGGGCGTGATACTGCCGGCTGGCACATTGTGCACCAGCCGCAGAGTTTACCTGGCGGCTGCGTGCTGGATCGCGTTACCGTCACCGGACCCCATCAGCGCACGGCGTCGCTGGCGCGGCTCAATTGCCGCGAAGGTGATGCCGGCGGGTAGGCAGGCCAGACGATTAAGGGTAGAGTGACCGGGCTGCGCTTTCCCTTCTTTAAGGAGTTTTATGTTCCGGGTTTACCACTCCAATCGGTTAGATTTATTGAAAGACTTAGCGGTTGAGCTGATAAAACTCCAGCCGCTGGCCGATCCGCTCGCGGCTGAGCAGGTACTGGTACAGAGCCCGGGCATGGCGCAGTGGCTGCAGATGGAGCTGGCTAACCGCTTCAACATTGCCGCCAACATTGATTTTCCGCTGCCCGCCAGCTTTATCTGGAGCATGTTCGTTAAAGTGCTGCCGGATATCCCGGAAGAGAGTGCTTTCACCAAAGCCAGCATGAGCTGGAAGCTGATGCACCGGCTACCGGTGCTGCTGGAACAGGAGGCGTTTCAGCCGCTGCGCAGCTATCTGCATGACGACGACGATCAGCGCAAACTCTACCAGCTCAGCGCGCGCGTGGCGGATCTGTTCGACCAATATCTGGTTTACCGGTCCGACTGGCTGAACCGCTGGGAGCGCGGCGAACAGGTGGACGGGCTGAGCGATGCTCAGCAGTGGCAGGCGGCGCTGTGGCGCGATCTGGTCGAATTCACGCGCAGCCTCGGTCAGCCGATGTGGCATCGTGCCAACCTCTATGCACGGTTTATTCAGGCGCTGGAGCAGGCGTCAACGCCGCCGCCGGGGCTGCCGCAGCGCGTCTTCATCTGCGGTATCTCTGCGCTGCCGCCGGTTTATCTGCAGGCGCTGGAAGCGCTGGGCCGCCACATTGATATTCACCTGCTGTTTACCAATCCCTGTCGTCACTACTGGGGCGACATTCAGGATTACGCCTTCCTCGCGAAGCTGCAGAGCCGCCAGCGGCTGCGGCTGCATTCGCAGGAGACGCAGCCGCTGTTCCGCGACCCGGATGCCGCGCCAGCGCTGTTTAACGAACTGGGCGAGCAGCAGCTGACCAATCCACTGCTGGCCTCGTGGGGCAAGCTGGGCCGTGACAACCTGTTTCTGCTGAGCCAGATGGAGTCAGCCGCCAACGACATCGATGCGTTTGTGGAGATGTCACCGGATAATCTGCTGCACTGCCTGCAGGCCGATCTGCTCAATCTTGACGATCGCGCGGTGATTGGGCTCAGCGCTGGCGAGCTGGCAGACAGCATGGACAAGCGCCGGCTCGATCCGCACGATCGTTCCATCACGCTGCAGGTGTGTCACAGCGCCCAGCGTGAAGTGGAGGTGCTGCAGGATCACCTGCTGGCGCTGATGGAAGCCGACCCGGAGCTGAAGCCGCGCGATATCATCGTCATGGTGGCAGACATCGACAGCTACGCGCCTTTTATTCAGGCGGCTTTTGCCAGTGCGCCGCCTGAGCGCTATCTGCCGTTCGCCATTTCTGACCGGCGCGCCAGTCAGGCGCATCCGGCCATCCTCGCGCTGCTCAGCCTGCTGGCACTGCCGGACAGTCGCTTTGCCTCAGAAGAGGTGCTGGCGCTGCTGGAGGTGCCGGCGCTGGCACAGCGTTTCTCCGTCGAGGAGAGCGGCCTGCGCCTGCTGCGCCGCTGGGTGATGGAATCCGGCATCCGCTGGGGACTGGATGACGCCAGCGTGGAAGCGCTGGCGCTGCCGGTCACCGGCCAGCACACCTGGCGCTTCGGCCTGCAGCGTATGCTGCTGGGCTACGCGCTGGAAAGCCGCAACGGTGACTGGCAGGGCATTCTGCCGTATGACGAATCCAGCGGCCTGATCGCCGAGCTGGCGGGCCATCTGGCCGAGCTACTGGCACGGCTCGACAGCTGGCGCACGCGCCTTGCGCAGACACGCACCCTGGCCGAATGGCTGCCGCTGTGCCGCGAGCTGATCGACAGCTTCTTCAGCGGCGATGCCGACAGCGAGGCGGCGCTGCTGCTGGTCGAAACGCAGTGGCAGGAGATCATTGAACAGGGGATGCAGGCCGCTTATCAGCAGCCGATTCCGGTCACGCTGCTGCGCGATGAGCTGCGTGCGCGCCTCGATCAGCAGCGCATCAGCCAGCGTTTCCTGGCCGGGCCGATCAACTTCTGTACGCTGATGCCGATGCGCTCCATCCCGTTTAAAGTGGTGTGCCTGCTGGGCATGAACGACGGCGTGTATCCGCGCACCCTGGCGCCGCTCGGTTTTGACCTGATGCAGCAGCAGACGCGGAAAGGCGATCGCAGCCGGCGTGATGATGACCGCTATCTGTTCCTTGAAGCGCTGATCTCGGCGCAGCAGCAGCTGTACATCAGCTACATTGGCCGGGCGATTCAGGACAACACCGAGCGCTATCCCTCGGTGCTGGTGACTGAACTGGTGGATTATCTGGCGCAAAGCTTCTGTCTGCCGGGCGATGAAGCCTGTGAGCCGGACGTCAGTGAGCAGCGGGTGCGGGCACATTTGCAATGCCTGCACAGCCGCATGCCGTTTGCAGCGGAAAATTTCCAGCCGGGAAGCCACGTGCAGAGCTTTGCCGCAGAATGGTTGCCAGCGGCGACCGGCAGCGGCGTGGCGCAGCCCGGGTTTGTCCAGCCGCTGCCGGTTCAGCCGCTGACCACGCTGTCGCTGGAGCAGCTGCTGCGCTTCTGGCGTCATCCGGTGCGGGCGTGGTTTCAGCAGCGCCTCGGCGTGGCTTTCTGGATGGAGGAGAGCGAGCTGCCGGACAGCGAACCGTTCGCACCGGACAGCCTGGAGCGCTATCAGATTAACGCAGAACTGCTCAATACGCTGGTCAACGGTGACGATCCGGCCCAGCTGTATGCGCACCACCGCGCCGCCGGTAATCTGCCTTACGGCGCCTTCGGGGAACTTTTCTGGCAAAGCCAGACCGAAGAGATGCAGGAAGTGGCGGCGGAAGTGAGCGCGCAGCGGCTGCCGGCGGAGAGCTGGGAAGTCAACCTGACGCTGGGCGCAACGCAGTTGACCGGCTGGCTGACTCAGGTGCAAGCTGATGGGCTGTTACGCTGGCGTCCGGGCGTGCTCAACATCAACGATGGCCTGCTGCTGTGGCTGGAACATCTGGTGTATTGTGCGCTGGGCGGCAACGGCACCAGCCGCATGTATGGTCGCAAACAGAGCCGCTGGCGCTTCGCGGCCGTGGCACCTGCCCAGGCGCAGGCGCAGCTGGCTGAATATGTGGCCGCCTGTGAGGCGGGTCTGGCGCAGCCGCTGCTGCTGCTGAATAAATCCGGCGGCGCGTGGCTGGACGCCAGCTTTGACAGCAAATCCGGCCAGCTTCAGGAAGATGACGCCACGCAGAAAAAGGCGCTCAACAAGCTGTTGCAGGCGTGGCAGGGTGGCTACCAGGTTGAAGGCGAAGGCAGCGATCCCTATCTGCAGCGCCTGTGCCGCACGCTGGACGAGCCGACGCAGCAGCAGATCATCGCTGCGGCGCGTCAGTGGTATTTGCCGGTGCGCCTCGCGCATCAGGATGATGAATAGCAACGGAAGTGCGGCCTGTACCTTGGCAGCCACCGTCTTATAAGAAAGTGTTTGAGTATCCCGACCGGCGCAACGCCGGCGGATAAGGGTAACGTTAAGGGGTTGAAATGCGGATTTACGCACGCTGGATAGGAGCGCTGCTGCTGAGCATGCTGGCGCTGAATGCCTTTGCCGACGACGGGCGCGGCTGGCAGCCGATTGATGAAACCATCCGCAAGAGCGATCACGATCCGCGCAGTTATCAGGCCATTACCCTGAGCAACGGCATGACGGTGCTGCTGGTGTCAGATGCTGCCGCGCCGAAATCGCTGGCAGCGCTGACGTTACCGATCGGTTCTCTGGACGATCCCGACAGTCAGCTGGGCCTGGCACACTATCTGGAACACATGGTGCTGATGGGGTCAAAAAATTATCCGCAGCCGGATAACCTGGCGGAGTTTCTCAAGAAGCACGGTGGTAGCCACAATGCCAGCACAGCCTCGTACCGCACCGCGTTTTACCTGGAAGTCGAAAACGATGCGCTGCAACCGGCGGTGGATCGTCTGGCGGATGCGATTGCGCAACCCCTGCTCGACCCGACCAACGCGGACCGCGAGCGGCATGCGGTTAACGCTGAGCTGACGATGGCACGCTCGCGCGATGGGCTGCGTATGGCGCAGGTTGGCGCGGAAACCCTCAACCCGGCGCACCCCGGCTCGCGCTATTCGGGCGGTAACCTTGATACCCTGAGTGACAAACCCGACAGCAACCTGCATCAGGCGCTGCTCGATTTCTATCACCGCCACTATTCGGCGAATCTGATGAAAGCGGTGATTTACAGTAACAAACCGCTGCCGGAGATGGCGACGATCGCTGCACAGACCTTTGGTCGCGTGGCCAATCATCAGGCCAGCGTGCCGGACATTACCGTGCCGGTGGTCACCGATGCGCAGAAAGGCATCATCATTCATTACGTGCCAGCACAGCCGCGCAAGCAGCTGAAAATTGAGTTTCGCATCGCCAACGACAGCGACCAGTTCCGTAGCAAAACCGACACCTTAATCAGTTATCTGCTGGGCAACCGCAGCAAAAATACCCTGAACGACTGGCTGCAGCAGCAGGGACTGGCGGATGGCGTCAATGCCGGCGCGGATCCGATGACCGAGCGCAACAGCGGCGTGTTTGCCATCTCGGTTTCGCTGACCGACAAAGGCCTGGCACAGCGCGATCGCGTGGTGGCTGCAGTATTCAGCTACCTTGATATGCTGCGCAAACAAGGCATCGACAAGCGCTATTTCGATGAAGTTGCGCACGTGCTGGCGCTGGATTTCCGCTATCCATCAATTACCCGCGATATGGATTACATTGAGTGGCTGGTGGATACCATGCTGCGCGTGCCGGTAACGCACACGCTGGATGCGCCTTATCTGGCCGACCGCTATGATGCGGCCGCGATCAACGCCCGTCTGGCTGAGATGACGCCGCAGAACGCCCGCATCTGGTACATCAGTCCCGCTGAGCCGCACAACAAACAGGCTTACTTTGTGAATGCGCCTTATCAGGTGGATAAAATCACCGCCGCGCAGTTTAGCGACTGGCAGCAGCAGGCGCAGCAGATTCCGCTGTCGCTGCCGACCCTGAATCCCTACATTCCGTCGGATTTCTCCCTCATCCCCTCTGACGGTAAGCATTACGATCATCCGGTGGCGCTGACCAATGGCGACAGCATGCGCATCTACTGGATGCCGAGCCAGTTCTACGCCAGCGAGCCGAAGGCCGCTATTACGCTCGCGCTGCGTAACAAATCCGCGATCAGCGATGCGCGCCAGCAGGTGTTGTTTGGTCTCAACGACTACCTCTCCAGCCTGGCGCTGGATGAGCTGAATTCGCAGGCTTCGGTGGGCGGCATCAGCTTCTCCACCGGTGAGGACGACGGGCTGGTATTCAATGCCAGCGGCTTCACCCAGCGCCTGCCGGAGCTGCTGAAAAAGCTGGTTGAAGGCTACGCCAGCTTCCAGCCGGATGCGCAGCAGCTGGAGCAGGCGAAATCCTGGTATCTGGATCGGCTGGAAGCAGCGGAAAAGGGCAAAGCGTTTGAACAGGCGATTCAGCCGATGCAAATGCTGTCCCAGCTGCCTTATACCCAGCGTGAGGCGCGACGCCAGCTGGTGAAACAGATCACGCTGCAGGAGGTGATGGATTACCGCGATGCGCTGATCCAGCACGCCACGCCGGAAATGATGGTGGTCGGCAACCTGTCGGCCGATCGCGTCAGGCAGCTGGGCGAAGAGCTTAAACAGCAGCTGCACAGCACGGGGCACGGTTACTGGCACAGCAATTATGTGGTGGTGGATAAGCCGATCAAAGCCAACCTGCAGAAAACCGGCAGCAGCACCGACTCAGCGCTGGCGACGCTGTATGTGCCGCTCGGCTACAGCGAGTATCAAAGTATGGCTAACAGCACCATGCTGAGCCAGATTGTGCAGCCGTGGTTCTACAATCAGCTGCGCACCGAGGAGCAGCTGGGCTATGCGGTGTTCGCTTATCAGATGCCGATTGGTCGCCAGTGGGGCATTGGCTTCCTGCTGCAAAGCAACAGTAAAGCGCCCGCTTATCTGCTGCAGCGTTTCCAGGCGTTCTATCCGCAGGCGGAACAGCGTCTGCGCAGCATGAAAGCGGAGGATTTCGCCCAGTATCAGCAGGCACTGATCAACGATCTGAAACAGCGTCCGCAAACGCTGGATGAAGAGGCCAACCGTTACAGTCGTGATTTCAATCGCCAGAACTTCGCGTTTGATACACGCGAAAAAGCCATTGCGCAAATTCAGCAGCTGACACCGGCCAGCCTGGCTGACTTTTTCCATCAGGCCGTGCTGGCGCAGCAGGGCATGGCGATGATCTCGCAGATTGGCGGCAGTCACGATGGCACCCACGATGCGGATTACGCGCCGCTGCCGGGCTTTACCACCTGGGATGAAGTCGCCCGGCTGCAGCAGTCGCTCTCCGTGAAGAGTGATGCGCCATGAGTCAGCGCCCTGAATCGCTCAATCCCCTGACGCTGCCGCTGCAGGGTGAGCGTTTGATTGAGGCCTCCGCTGGCACCGGTAAGACCTTTACCATTGGTCTGCTCTACCTGCGTTTGCTGCTGGGACTCGGCGGGCAAAATGCCTATGCGCGCCCGCTGTCGGTGGAAGAGATTCTGGTGGTGACCTTTACCGAAGCCGCCACCGCCGAACTGCGCGGCCGTATCCGGGAAAATATTCATGAGCTGCGGCTGGCCTGTCTGCGCGGCGTCAGCGCAAATCCGATGCTGATGCAGCTGCTGGCCGACATTGCCCAGCCCGCTGAGGCGGCCTCGCTGCTGCTGGCGGCGGAACGGCAGATGGACGAGGCGTCGATTTTCACCATTCACGGCTTCTGCCAGCGCATGCTCAATCTCAATGCATTTGAGTCCGGTATGCTGTTCGAGCAGCAGCTGATTGAAGATGAACAGCAGCTGTTGCGTCAGGCGACGGCGGATTTCTGGCGGCGCCACTGCTATCCGCTGACGCTGGATATTGCGCGCGTCATCGTTGCGGAATGGAGCGGGCCGGAACAGCTGTTGTCGACGCTGCGCCCGTGGCTGCAGGGCGAGTCGCCCAGCCTGCGTCTGGCGCCGCACGACAGTGAAACCCTGACATCGCGCCACAGCAGCAACCTGGCGCGTATTGCCGAAATGAAAGCGCAGTGGCGGGCGCTGGGCGAAGAGGTGCTGACGCTGGTCGGGCAGTCTGATGTCGATAAGCGCAGCTACAGCAGCAAAAACCTGCCGCTGTGGGTCAGCAAAGTCAGCGCCTGGGCGCAGAGCGAGACCGCGGATTACCAGATCCCCGCCGAGCTGGCGCGTTTCGGTCAGCAGGTGCTCAATGAAAAAACTAAAAAGGGCGCGCCACCACAGCACCCGTTGTTTGCTGCCATTGATACGTTCCTGGCGCAGCCGCTGTCGCTGCGCGATTTGGTGATTGCACGCGCGCTGGTGGAGGTGCGTCACGCGGTGCGTAAAGAGAAACGCCTGCAGGCGCTGCTGGGGTTTGACGATCTGCTGAGCCGGCTGGACGAGGCGCTGCAACAGCCCGGCGGCGAGCAGCTGGCGCAGGCGATTCGCCAGCGCTTTCCGGTGGCGCTGATTGATGAATTCCAGGATACCGATCCGCTGCAGTACCGTATTTTCCGCACGCTCTATTTACAGCAGCCGCAGCATGCGCTGCTGCTGATTGGCGACCCGAAACAGGCTATCTACGCCTTCCGCGGTGCGGACATCTTTACCTATATTCGCGCGCGCGGTGAAGTTCACGCGCACTACACGCTGGATACCAACTGGCGCTCGTCACCGGCGATGGTGGAGAGCGTCAATCAGCTGTTTATGCGCCAGCCCGCACCGTTTCTGTTTGCGGACATCCCGTTTCTGCCGGTCAATGCCGCGCCGCCCAATCAGCGTTTGTCGCTGAGTATCGACGGCGAGGAGCAGGCCGCGCTGCGCTTTTGGCTACAGCCGGGCGCAGGCTGCAGCGTCAGCGAATACCAGCAGCTGATGGCGCAGCAGTGCGCCGCTGATATCAGCCGCTGGCTGCAGGCGGGTCAGCAACAGCGCGCGCTGCTGGGCAAAACCCCCGACCAGCGGCCGGTGCAGGCCTCGGACATCACGGTACTGGTACGCAGCCGGAACGAAGCCAATCTGATTCGCGCCGCGCTCAATCAGCTCGGCATCCCTTCGGTGTATCTCTCCAACCGCGACAGCGTGTATACCACGCCCGAGGCGCGAGAACTGCTGTGGCTGCTGCAGGCGATCCTCGCGCCCGAGCAGGAGCGGATGCTGCGCACCGCGCTGGCCACGTCGCTGTTTGCCTTTGATGCCGCGCAGCTGGACGCGCTGGATCAGGATGCGCGCGGCTGGGATGCGCTGGTGGATACTTTTGCCCGCTGGCAGCAATTGTGGCACCAGCGTGGCGTACTGCCGATGCTGCGTCAGCTGATGCTGGAGCGCCAGCTGGCAGAAAACCTGCTGGCCTCAGAGAATGGCGAGCGTCGCCTGACCGATCTGCTGCACCTCGGCGAACTGCTGCAGGAGGCGGCGGCCC
The DNA here is from genome assembly GCF_018726825.1 of Pantoea sp. B270. Taxonomy (NCBI): domain Bacteria; kingdom Pseudomonadati; phylum Pseudomonadota; class Gammaproteobacteria; order Enterobacterales; family Erwiniaceae; genus Pantoea; species Pantoea sp. B270. The sequence continues at coordinate 120,801 of NZ_JAHCSX010000003.1, read as the reverse complement.
AGCTCGACAGTCCGCACGCGCTGGTGCGTTATCTGGCGCAGCAGATCGCCCGACCGGACAGCCAGTCGGCCAGCCAGCAGCTGCGGCTGGAGAGCGACCGCCACCTGGTGCAGATTGTCACCATCCATAAATCCAAGGGGTTACAGTATCCGCTGGTGTGGCTGCCGTTTGCCGCCGGTTTCCGCGAGGCCGATATCGCGCTCTATCACGACCGCGAGCATTACAACGCGGTGCTGGATTTGCAGAATGATGAGCAAAGTCTGGCGCTGGCAGAGCAGGAGCGGCTGGCAGAGGATTTACGCCTGCTGTACGTAGCGCTGACGCGTTCGGTGTATCACTGCAGCGTCGGCGTGGCACCGCTGTTTCGCGGCACGCGCAAGAAAGAGGGCGAGAGCGATTTACATAAAAGCGCGCTGGGTTTCCTGCTGCAGCGCGGCGAGCCGGCCACCGCAGAACAGCTGGCGAGTTTACTGCACGACATCAGCGTGACCGGAACCGAAGTGGTGCTGGCGCAGCCGCAGGGCCATGAACGCTGGCAGGCGCTGGACGAGGTTGACGATGAGCTGGATGCGCGCAGCATCACGCGCGCGCTGGCCGATCCGTGGCGTGTCACCAGCTACTCCGGGTTGCAGCAGCACGGCAGTCACCGTTTGCTGGATGTGATGCCGGGCTTCGATGCGGAAGCGGTCGGGGAAGATCGCGAGGTGGAAGTGCTGGAAGCCGCGCTGACGCCGCACCATTTCCCGCGTGGCGCAGCGCCCGGGACTTTCCTGCATACGCTGTTTGAATCGCTCGACTTCACCCAGCCGCCTTTAGCGCCGCAGCTGGAACAGCAGTTGCAGCAGAGCGGCTATCCGCTGCATTGGCAGCCGATGCTGAGCGAGTGGATTACCCGCGTGGTGAACACGCCGCTCAACACTGAAGGGATCCGGCTGAGCGACATCACACCGGGCAATCGCCTGATCGAGATGGAGTTCTATCTGCCGATTGATGGACTGCTGACGGCACCGGCGCTGGACGCGTTGATGCGGCAGGATCCACTGTCGCGTCAGGCGCCGGCGCTCGACTTCCGCCAGGTGCAGGGCATGCTGAAAGGCTTCATCGACCTGGTATTTCGCTGGCAGGGCAAATACTATCTGCTGGATTACAAATCTAACTGGCTGGGCGAGAGCCATCAGGCATACACACCGCAGGCGATGGCGCAGGCGATGATCGACCACCGTTACGATTTGCAGTATCAGCTGTATACGCTGGCGCTGCATCGCTATTTGCAGCACCGCCTGACGGATTACGATTATGAACAGCATTTTGGCGGCGTATTCTATCTGTTTTTACGCGGCATGGATGGCAGCTCGCCGGATAACGGGGTGTTCCATACCCGACCAACATCAGATTTCGTTTCACAACTGGATAGCCTGTTTCGCGGGCCGGGAGCAGCAGCATGAGTAGCATGAGTACGCTATTGGCACAGGCGGCAGAACTGCGCCTGCTGCGGGCGCTGGATATTCAGTTTGCCCGGCTGCTGGCCGACGACGATCGGCCCGCGCATTTGCTGGCGGCTGCCTGTCTCAGCGCGGAAGCCGGTGACGGTCACGTCTGCCTGCCGCTGTCGCAGCTTACCCGCGAAGCGCTGTTCAGCGGTCGTCATCCGGAGCTGGCACACGCCATCTGGCAGGCCGCCGGCGAGCCGCAGGACTGGCCAACGCTGCTGGCAGACTGGCAGGCGCTCAGCGCCAGCGATCGCCCGGCACCGGTGGTGCTGCGTGATAACCGGCTCTATCTGCACCGGCTCTGGCATCACGAAGGGGAAGTGGCGCGCTTCTTCCAGCCACAGGCGGCGCCGCAGCTGTTTGCGCCCGAACAAGTGCGCAGCGTGCTGGATACCTTTTTCGGCAGCCAGCCCGAGGACTGGCAGAAAATTGCGGCGGCGGTGGCGCTGACGCAAAAAAACGCGGTGATCTCCGGCGGGCCTGGCACCGGCAAAACCACCACGGTGGCGAAGCTGCTGGCGGCGCTGATTCGCCTCAGTGAGGGAACCCTGCGCATTCAGCTGGCCGCCCCTACCGGCAAGGCGGCGGCGCGGCTCACCGAGTCGCTGGGTAAGGCGCTGCGCAGTCTCGACGTCAGCGATGCGGAGCGCCAGCGTTTTCCGGCAGAAGCCACCACGCTGCACCGTTTACTCGGTGCCCAGCCGGAGACGCAGCGCCTGCGCTACCACGCCGGTAACCCGCTGCATCTCGACGTGCTGGTGGTCGATGAAGCCTCGATGGTCGATCTCGGCATGATGGCAAACCTGATCGCCGCGCTGCCCGCTCACGCGCGGGTGATTTTTCTCGGCGATCGCGACCAGCTGGCCTCGGTTGAAGCCGGTGCGGTACTCGGGGATATCTGCCGCTGTGCTGAAGCGGGCTACAGTCCGGTGCGTGCGCTGCAGCTCACCACGCTGACCGGCTGCGAGGTTGCCGGCACCGATGATGCGGTGGCCCCGGCGGTGCGCGATGCCATCTGCCTGCTGCGCAAAAGCTACCGTTTCGCGGCGCACTCCGGCATCGGTCAGCTGGCTGCGGCGGTCAACGCCGGCGAAGCGCAGGCGGTCGAGGCGGCCTTTCAGGCGGGCTTCAGTGATATCGTGCGCCAGCCGCTCAACGATGCCGAAGCGTATCAGGCGATGCTGACGCAGATTGCCGAAGGCTATCGGCCATTTCTCCAGCTGATTAACCAGCGTGCCGCACCGGCCGAGGTGATTGCTGCGTTTGGCCGTTATCAGTTGCTGTGCGCCCTGCGGGAAGGGCCATTTGGCGTGCAGGGGCTCAATCAGCGTATTGAGCACAAGCTGATGCAGCTGCAGCTGATTCGTCGTCCGGCAGGGGGCAGCCGCTGGTATCAGGGGCGTCCGGTGATGGTGACGCGTAACGACAGCGCGCTCGGCCTGTTCAATGGTGACATCGGCATTACGCTGTTCGATGAGGAAGGGCTGCTCAAGGTGTTCTTCCCGCTGCCTGATGGCAGCATCAAAGCGGTACAGCCAAGTCGCCTGCCGGCCCATGACACGGCATGGGCGATGACGGTGCACAAATCACAGGGTTCAGAGTTTGACCACACCGCGCTGGTGATGCCGGCTCAGTTCCTGCCGGTACTGACGCGCGAGCTGATATACACGGCTATTACCCGGGCGCGCAGCCAGCTGACGCTGTTCAGTGATGAAGCGGTGTTCCGGCGTGCGGTGCAGTTGCGCACGCAGCGGCGCAGCGGGTTGCTGGATCGCTTAGGGGGAGAAGAGGGCAGATGATTGCGCCGCGGCGGGGAATAGCCCTCAGCGGCGCGTAAGGTGCGCTGGCGCTTAGCGTAAGTCTGCCATCAGCACTTTGGAACGACGCTGATAGTTGTACATCTGCTTTTTGCTTTCAGGCAGCGACTCAATATCCACCGGCGTGAAGCCGCGCTCCTGGAACCAGTGGATGCTGCGCGTGGTCAGCACGAACAGCTTCTTCAGCCCCATCTGCCGTGCCTGCAGCGCCACGCGCTCCAGCAGCAGCTCGCCGCGTGACGAGCTGCGATAGTCGGGATGCACCGCCACGCAGGCCATCTCGCCGATTTGCTCGTCCGGGAACGGATAGAGCGCTGCGCAGGCGATGGTCATATTGTCGCGCTGAATAATGGTGAATTTGTCGATCTCCATCTCCAGCTGCTCGCGCGAACGGCGCACCAGAATGCCCTGCTGCTCCAGCGGACGAATCAGTTCAAGAATCCCGCCGATGTCGTTGATGTTGGCGCGGCGAATCTGCTCGGCCGACTCCATGACAATCTGCGTACCGATACCGTCACGCGAGAACAGCTCCTGCAGCAGTGCGCCATCTTCCTGATAGCTGATCAGATGGCTGCGGCGCACGCCGCTGCGGCAGGCTTTGACCGCGCCACGCAGGAAGCGCACGGTGCCGGAGAGAAAATCACCGTCGCTCTCCATTTCATCAATACGCGTCTGCGCCTCGTTCGGGAACAGCTCGGAAATGATGGTGCCTTCGCGATCGGTTACGCCCTGTTCGGAGCAGAAACCGATCATCTTCTCGGCTTTCAGCTTAATCGCCAGCTGCGTCGCCACCTCTTCCGAGGTCAGGTTAAAGCTTTCGCCGGTCACCGAGACCGCTACCGGACCCAGCAGCACAATAGCATTGTTATCCAGCTGACGATGGATCGCCTCTTCGTCAATCCGGCGGATGCGGCCGCTGTGGCAGTAATCGACGCCGTCATCCACGCCCAGCGGCTGAGCGATGATGAAGTTACCGCTCACTACATTAATATGCGCGCCCTGCAGCGGCGTATTATTCAGGCTCATCGACAGACGCGCCGTAATATCGAGCTGTAAACGCCCGGCCGCCTGCTTCACCAGCTCCAGCGATTGGGCATCGGTCACGCGCGTGTGTTTGTGATAAATCGGCTCCAGCTGCTGCTGCGCGAGGCTGGCATCGATCTGCGGCCGTGCGCCATAAACCACCACCAGGCGAATGCCGAGACTATGCAACAGGCCGATATCGTTAACGATGCTGGAGAAGTTCTCATGCTCGATGGCCTCGCCACCCAGCATGATGACAAACGTCTTGTCACGGTGGGCATTAATATAGGGAACGGTATGGCGAAAACCCTGAACCAGTTCGGTACTGCGTTCCTTCACGGCAAACCCTCTGTGAATGGTTATTCGAAATTTATGTATTTTTATGCTCTTTCGCCACTTTTTGCAAGCATCGGACCTGACGTTACTTTACGATTTTCCTGATGCAAGCCACGCTAACAGACTGCATTATCTGGTTTTTCCGGCAAGACAAGACATTCCTCATTGAATAAAGTTTTCGCCTTCTGCTCGTCAACTGACGATTTTTTAGACATAACACAGTAGCTGGAGCGGCATGTCCGAAGCTTTTACCCGAAGACGACTTTTACAGGGCGCAGGTGCGCTGTGGTTGCTGAGCGTGACGCGCAGCGGTTTTGCGGCCAGTCAGCACATTGTGGCCGTGCGCATCTGGCCATCCTCGACTTACTCACGCGTGACGCTGGAATCTAACGTCGCGCTGCACTATAAGCAGTTCACGCTGAGCAATCCCGAACGGCTGGTGATCGATATCCAGAACCTGCACATCAACAGCGCGCTGAAAGGCATCGATAAGCTGGTGCGGGTGGACGATCCCTACATTAAAACCGCGCGCGTCGGTCAGTTCGATCCCACCACGGTGCGCGTGGTGCTGGAGCTGAAGCGCAGCGTGGCACCGAAAACCTTCACCCTCGATCCGGTCGCTGGTATTCGCCACCGGCTGGTGGTCGATCTCTATCCCAGCCAGTCGTCACAGGAAGAGGATCCGCTGCTGGCGTTACTGAAGGATTACAACCAGGGCGAACTGGAGCGCGATCAACCGGCGCAGGCGCCGCTACCGGGTAAAGCCGGGCGCGATCGACCGATTATTATCATGATCGATCCCGGTCACGGCGGGGAAGATCCCGGCGCGCACGGCAAGTACAAAACGCGCGAGAAAGATATCGTGCTGAAGATTGGACGCTATCTGAAAGCGCTGATCGACAAAGAACGTAATATGAAGGCTTACATGACGCGCAACGAAGATGTGTTTATACCGCTGCGCGTGCGGGTCGCGAAAGCGCGTAAGCAGCGCGCCGATCTGTTTGTCTCGATTCACGCTGACGCTTTTACCAGCCGGGCGGCGCGCGGCTCTTCGGTCTTCGCGCTCTCCACCAGCGGCGCAACCTCGGCCGCCGCGCGCTTTCTCGCCCAGACTCAGAACGAAGCGGATTTGATCGGCGGGGTCAGTATGAGCGGCGATCGCTATCTCGACCACACCATGTTCGATATGGTGCAGCGGCAGACCATCAGCGACAGTCTGAAGTTTGGCAAAGAAGTGCTGACGCGCATGGGCCACATTAACCACCTGCATAAACGCACGGTGGATCAGGCCGGCTTTGCGGTGCTGAAAGCGCCGGATATCCCGTCGATTCTGGTGGAAACGGCGTTTATCAGTAACGTCGAAGAGGAGCGGAAGCTGCGTACCCCGCGCTATCAGCATCAGGTGGCGGAAGCCATTCTGCACGGTATTAAGGCGTATTTTGACAAAGGCGGCGTGCTGGCACGGCGTTAGGGCAGGGCGGCAGCGATGCCGCTTTTTACCGGGCGCAGAAACAAAAAAACACCCGTCAGGGTGTTGTGATGTTCTTCCGCAGAAGAAGTGGTTGCGGGGGCCGGATTCGAACCGACGACCTTCGGGTTATGAGCCCGACGAGCTACCAGGCTGCTCCACCCCGCGTCCGTCTGTCGCACTGAGCGACTTTGCACATTGTATTCTTCGTTAAGACAATTGGTTGCGGGGGCCGGATTCGAACCGACGACCTTCGGGTTATGAGCCCGACGAGCTACCAGGCTGCTCCACCCCGCGTCCGTCTGTCGCGCTAAGCGACTTGCCACATTGTCTCTTCATCACGAAGAATTGGTTGCGGGGGCCGGATTTGAACCGACGACCTTCGGGTTATGAGCCCGACGAGCTACCAGGCTGCTCCACCCCGCGTCCGTGGATGCGCACTATACACCGGGCGTATGATGATGCAACCCCTTTTTTGCGTTAAAGCGCTAAATAGACAAACAGTTGCTGAATTATTTGGCCATTGGGCGATTTATTATACAGATGTGAGCGCGCTAGACTGCGGCAGATTTCATTCTGTCTGCCCCTTTGCTATCGTCGCCGTGCAAACAACCAGCTTAAAAAGAGAAGGTAATGAAAGGACATTGGGCGAAGTATGCACTTACTGGCGCATTTCTGGCGCTGTTAGCCGGTTGTAGCTCTAAGCCGACCGATCGCGGTCAGCAATATATTGATGGCAAGCTGGAGCAACCGCTCGGGCTGGTGAATGAGCCGAACGCCAAAGGGCGTCCGGTCAATGGCCGTGATTTCGGCCTGCAGGTGCAGCAGATCCAGTCGGCGTCGTCTGGTCTGTATGGCCGCAACCTCGGCACTTACAGTGCGATTCAGAACTGGCTGCTCTCCGGCGCCGATACGCGTCAGCTGCGCCAGTTCGGCCTGAACGCCTATCAGATGGAAGGCACCGACAGCTACGGCAACGTACAGTTTACCGGTTACTACACGCCGGTGGTGGAAGCGCGTTATACCCGTCAGGGCGAATTCCAGTATCCGATTTATCGCATGCCGCCGCGTCCGCGCGGACAGAAGCTGCCAAGCCGCGCTTCTATCTATAGTGGCGCACTGGATGAGCGTTATGTGATTGCCTGGAGCAACTCGCTGATCGACAACTTTATGATGGACGTGCAGGGCAGCGGCTATGTCGATTTCGGCGATGGCCGTCCGCTGCGCTTCTTCGGCTACGGCGGCAAGAACGGCTGGGCTTACCACAGTATTGGTAAAGAGCTGATCGATCGCGGTGAAGTGAAGCGCGAAGACATGTCGATGCAGGCGATTCGGCAGTGGGCGCAGGAGCACTCGCCGCAGGAAGTGCGCAACGTACTGGAAACCAACCAGTCGTTCGTGTTCTTCAAGCCGGAAGAGTATGTGCCGGTGCGCGGTGCCAGTGCGGTACCGCTGATTGCCAAAGCCTCGGTGGCGTCCGATCGTTCGCTGATTCCCGCCGGTACGGCGCTGCTGGCTGAAGTGCCGCAGCTGAATGAGAAGGGTAAATTCAACGGCAAATATGAGATGCGCCTGATGGTCGCGCTGGACGTGGGCGGCGCGATCAAAGGCCAGCACTTCGATATCTACCAGGGCGTCGGCCCGGATGCGGCGCATCTGGCGGGCTTCTACAACCATTATGGCCGCGTCTGGGTACTGAAAGCCGCGCCGGGAACCGGCCAGCCGCTGTTCAGCAATCCGCAAAACGGCAATAATGGTTCATTGATTATCGGCGCAAATTGATAGGCTGCGCACCCTGGGTTTGTCGGGTGCGCGTCCGCGCATCGTACTAAAAGGTTAGCTATGAAAGTTGTCAGCGACGCCTGGCGCCAGCGATTTGGCGGCACGGCGCGTCTCTACGGGCAGGAAGCACTGCAGCGTTTTGCCGACGCGCATTTCTGCGTCATCGGCATCGGCGGCGTCGGTTCCTGGGCGGCCGAAGCGCTGGCGCGCACCGGCATCGGTAAAATTACCCTGATTGACATGGACGATGTGTGTATTACCAATACCAACCGTCAGATTCATGCGTTGCAGGGGCATGTCGGTCAGGCGAAAACTGAGGTGATGGCGCAGCGTATTCACGCCATCAATCCGGAGTGTGAGGTGATCTGCATCGATGACTTTATCACGCCGGACAATACCGCGGAGCTGATGGCGGCGGGGTTCGACTATGTGATTGACGCGATTGATAGCGTGCGCCCTAAGGCTGCGCTGATCGCCTGGTGCCGGCGTAATAAGATCCCGCTGATCACTACCGGTGGCGCCGGCGGACAGATCGATCCGACGCAGATTCAGGTCAGTGACTTAGCCAAAACCATTCAGGATCCGCTGGCTGCCAAACTGCGCGAGCGGCTGAAAAGTGATTTTGGCGTAGTGAAAAACAGCAAGGGTAAACTGGGGATCGACTGCGTGTTCTCTACCGAGGCGCTGGTGTATCCGCAGCCGGACGGCAGCGTATGCGCTTCGCGCAGCACGGCGGAAGGGCCAAAGCGCATGGACTGTGCCGCCGGCTTTGGTGCGGCCACCATGGTGACCGCCACCTTTGGTTTTGTTGCGGTGTCGCACGCGCTGAAAAAATTTCTCGCGCGCGCGGCGCGTCAGTCTGCCTGATGCGCGCGGGCGGCACGCTGTACCGCCTCTGCCAGCGCCTGTAAACCACTGCTGCGCGAGGCGCTCAGCTGCGCGCGCAGCCCTAAGGTATCAAACAGCGCCAGCGGGTCTGTGGCTAACAGCGCCGCGGGCGTTTTTCCTTCCACCGCTGTCAGCAGCACCGCCAGCAATCCGCGCACAATGCGCCCCTCACTGTCGCCGTAAAAATGCAGCGTGCCGTCGGCCCGCTGCTGGCTGCTGAGCCAGACGCGGTTTTCGCAGCCGGAGAGCTCAATTTCCGCCGTTTTCAGCGCTTCCGGCAGTGCCGGCAGCTGGCGGCTGAGCTGAATCAGCTGGCGGTAGCGATCTTCCCACTGATGAAAATGGGCAAACTTCTCCGTCAGGCTGGCTTCGGTAATCAGGTCACCAAACGGATGGGGGGCAAGCAGGGCTGATGTCATTACGTTACTCACTCAGTAAATCCACGGCATGGTGCATGGCGCGCACCAGCGCGTCCACGTCCTGCAGATTATTATAGGGGGCAAATGAGACGCGCAGCGTGCCGCTGACGCCAAGCGCCGCCATCAGCGGCTGGGCACAGTGCTGGCCGGCGCGCAGCGCGATGCCCTGTTCCGCCAGCAGCGTCACGATATCGCTGTGGTGAATACCGGCGATATCAAACGCCAGCAGGCTGGCGCTGCCGCAGCGGAAACTGCGGAAGCCGGGAATAGCGCTGAGTTGTTCTTCGGCAAGGCTGGCCAGCTGCTGGCTCCAGCGTTCGGCTTTTTCCGCATCGTACTGCCCCAGCCAGTCCAGCGCCGCACTCAGCCCGACCACGCCCGCCACGTTCGGCGTGCCTGCTTCAAAGCGCCACGGCACCGGCTGCGGCGTGAAGCCGCTGAAATCGACCTGCGTCAGCATTTTGCCGCCGCCCTGCCACGGCGGCATCGCGTCCAGCAGCTCCGCTTTGCCGTACAGCACACCAGTGCCCATCGGACCATACAGCTTGTGCGCGGAAAAGGCGTAGAAGTCGATATCCAGCGCCTGCACATCCGGCGGGCAGTGCACCACGCCCTGCGCGCCATCCACCATCACTTTCGCCCCGACGCCGTGCGCCAGCGTAATCGCCTGCGCCAGATCCGGACATCCGCCGGTCACGTTAGACATCTGACCTATCGCCAGCAGCCGGGTGCGTGCGTTAAGTAACTGCGGCAGCAGGGCGATATCCGGCCGCCGGTCAGCGCCAAGCGGCCACTTTATCACTTTCGCACCGCTGGCCTGCGCCACCATCAGCCACGGCACCAGATTGGCGTGGTGCTCGGCTTCGCTCACCACAATCTCGTCGCCCGGCTGCAGGCGCGGCGCCAGCCAGCTGTGCGCCACCAGGTTGATGGCTTCCGTGGTGCCACGCGTCCAGACGATTTGCCGATCGTCCGCCGCCTGCAGCCAGTGCGCCACGCGCGCGCGCGCCTGTTCATACTGTGCCGTCAGCGCGCGGGCAGCGGCGAACTGGCTGCGGTGGACGGTGCCGCCACTCAGCGAATAAAACTGCGCGGTCGCGTCAATCACCGCCTGCGGCTTCAGCGCGGTGGCGGCGCTGTCGAGATAGACACCCGCATCGCTCAGCGCGGGAAACTGCTGACGAAACTCGCCAGGAGAGAAATGGGTCATACTCAGCTCACTTACTTGGATGTTAGGACCAGGCTGAAAGCCACGCCGTGGCCTGGCAAAGCTGGAAAAGCGCGTTATGCTAATTATTGCAAGGTTTGAACCGAAACCCGCATAACGAATCGGTCTGTTCCAGTCGATCGCTCTGTTTGCTGCCACTGGTCAGCGCACGCGGGTGGTTTAATGCAATCAATCTGCAAGGAGATAGAAGATGAATAAACTCGCCGCAGTGCTGGCCGTGTGCACCATGGCCTTTACCCTGGCCGCCTGTTCCAGCAACTACGTCATGCATACCAATGATGGTCGCACCATTGTTGCGGATGGCAAACCAAAAGTTGACGATGAAACCGGTATGATCAGCTATAAAGATGCCAATGGCAACGAGCAGCAGATTAACCGCTCAGATGTGAAAGAGATGGTGGAAATGGGCCAGTAAGCCCGGTAAGCAGGTAAAAAAAAGCACCGCAATTTGCGGTGCTATTTAAAATCACTATGGACAGACAGGGTAAATCTACAGGAATTAAAAGTTTGATCTGCAATCGTCAGATCAAAATGCAAACACAACATCACGACCACAAGCCAAAAGCTCTCTAAAAGTCTGCGATCTCTCGCACGTTTCCAGAAATCTTTTCGTTCCGGCTCAGGAAGTGCGGCAACTATAGGTATTTGCTGGAGCTTCCTCAACGGACAAATTATAATGTCTCGGATTAAAAAATCTAATACGTAACGACTTTGTATAAGTTGCAGTGTTACGCAGTCAATCCGGGTACGGAAAACCATGTCAAAACGCCTTCCGCCGCTTAATGCTCTTCGCGTCTTCGACGCTGCGGCCCGTCATTTGAGCTTCACCAAAGCCGCTGAGGAGCTGTTTGTGACCCAGGCGGCTGTAAGCCATCAGATTAAATCGCTGGAAGATTTTCTCGGTCTCAAGCTGTTTCGCCGGCGCAATCGTTCGCTGTTACTGACTGAAGAGGGTCAAAGCTACTATCTCGATATCAAAGAGATTTTTTCGGCACTGAACGATGCCACGCGCAAGCTGCAGGCGCGCAGTGCCAAAGGGGCACTCACCGTCAGCCTGTTGCCGAGTTTCGCCATTCAGTGGCTGGTTCCGCGCCTCTCCAGCTTTAATCTGGCTTATCCGGGCATTGATGTGCGTATCCAGGCGGTAGACCGTGATGAAGAGAAGCTGGCCGACGATGTCGACGTGGCGATTTTTTACGGCCGCGGCAACTGGCCCGGTTTGCGGGTAGAAAAATTGTATGCCGAATATCTGCTGCCGGTGTGCTCGCCGCTGCTGCTGACCGGCGACAATCCGCTCAAATCACCGGCCGATCTGGCGCATTTCACGCTGCTGCATGACGCTTCACGCCGTGACTGGCAATCCTATATTCGTCAGCTGGGCTTGCAGCACATTAATGTTCAGCAGGGGCCGATCTTCAGCCACAGCGCCATGGTGCTGCAGGCGGCGATCCACGGCCAGGGTGTGGCGCTGGCCAATAACGTGATGGCGCAGAGTGAAATTGAGGCCGGACGTCTGGTCTGTCCTTTCAACGATGTCTTAGTGAGTAAAAATGCTTTTTATCTGGTTTGTCATGACAGCCAGGCAGAACTGGGTAAAATAGCCGCCTTTCGGCAGTGGATTCTGGAAAAAGCCGCAACTGAACAAGAAAAATTCCGCTTCCGCTACGATCACTAACGCGTTACCTGCCGCACAGTGATGTGCGGTTTCACCTTGAGGATAAATGAATGTCCAGTCGTGCCATGTTTATATTTGCCGCCATCAGCGGCTTTCTGCTGGTGGCGTTTGGTGCTTTTGGGGCGCACGTGCTGAGTAAAGCGCTCGGCGCGGCCGAGATGGCGTGGATCCATACCGGCCTTGAATATCAGGCGTATCATACGCTGGCGATTATCGGTATTGGCGCAGCGATGCTGCGTCGCGCCAATATCTGGTTTTACTGGAGCAGCGCCGCGATGGCGCTGGGTATCGTCCTGTTCAGCGGCAGCCTGTATTGTCTGGCGCTGTCGCACCTGAAGTTTTGGGTGTTTGTTACGCCGGTTGGAGGCCTGTGCTTCCTGATTGGCTGGTTTTTGATGTTGATTGGCGCGCTGCGTCTGAAACGAAAGGCAGATCGCCATGAATAAAGTTTTACTCTATTGCCGCCCGGGATTTGAGAAAGAGTGTGCGGCAGAAATCAGTGCCAAAGCAGCGGAACGCGAAATCTACGGTTTTCCGCGCGTTAAAGATGACGCCGGTTACGTGCTGTTTGAGTGCTATCAGCCGGAAGAAGCGGAAAAACTGATCGCCACGCTGCCGTTCGCGGAGCTGATTTTTGCCCGGCAAATGCTGGTGGTGGGCGAGCTGCTGCGCGATCTCCCGCCGGAAGATCGTATTACCCCGATCGTCGGCATGCTGAGCGGCGTAGTGGAGAAGGGCGGCGAGCTGCGCGTTGAAGTGCCCGACACCAATGAAGCCAAAGAGCTGACCAAATTTTGCCGAAAGCTGACGGTACCGCTGCGCGCCAGCCTGCGCGACAGCAAAATTCTGCTGAATTATGAGAGCAATAAACGTCCGGTGGTGCATGTGTTCTTTATCGCGCCGGGCACCTGCTACGTTGGTTATTCGCTGCCGCACAACAACTCGCCGTTTTACATGGGCATTCCGCGCCTGAAGTTCCCGGCCGATGCGCCAAGCCGCTCTACGCTGAAGCTGGAAGAAGCATTCCATGTGTTCGTGCCGGCCGATGAGTGGGACGAACGGCTGGGCAGCGGCATGTATGCGGTCGATCTTGGTGCCTGCCCCGGCGGCTGGACCTATCAGCTGGTGAAGCGCAGCATGTGGGTCTACGCGGTGGATAACGGCCCGATGGCGCCGAGCCTGATGGATACCGGACAGGTTACGCACTGCCGCGAAGACGGTTTCAAATTCCGCCCGCCGCGCAGCAACATCAGCTGGCTGGTGTGCGACATGGTGGAAAAACCGGTGCGCGTCGCCAGCCTGATGACCGAATGGCTGGTCAACGGCTGGTGCCGTGAGGCGATCTTCAACCTCAAGCTGCCGATGAAAAAGCGCTATGAAGAAGTCACGCAGAATCTGGCAATGATGGACGCGGCGCTGAAGGAGAAGGGCGTAAACGCGCAGATTCAGGCGCGCCAGCTGTATCACGACCGCGAAGAAGTGACCGTGCATGTGCGCCGGATTTGGGCGGCAGTCGGCGGACGGCGCGACGAACGCTAGGCCTGCTTCATACTTTGCACTATCGCGGCGCTGGCTGCACCTGCTTCATACTTTGCACTACCGCAGCGTTGGCTGCGCCTGCTCGCCCCGGTCACATACTAATGTATGCTCCCGGGGACTCCCAGGCTTGCCGCCTTGCGCTAGCACAAATTATTTCGCAGATTGGCTGCTTCGTATTAATGCAGGTAACTGCAGGCCGCATAACATTTGTAGCGGCGCGATTCATCGCGCAATAAATTGCGCCGCTACCAAAACCGCAACCGGTGTGGAATGGGGCTATAACTTGCCTGACCAGCTCGGGCTTGCCGTCCTGCGGTGGCACAAATTATTTCGCAGAACTTCTGCTTCATTCTTTGCACTATCGCGGCGTTGGCAGCGCCTGCTCGCCCCGGTCACATACTAATGTATGCTCCCGGGGACTCTCAGGCTTGCCGCCTTGCGCTAGCACAAATTATTTCGCAGAAATTAGCTGCACTAACCCGTAGCGGCGCGATTCATCGCGCAATAAATTACGCCGCAACCAAAACCGCAACCGGTGTGGAATGGGGCTATAACTTGCCTGACCAGCTCAGGCTTGCCGTGCTGCTGTAGGGGCGCCATTCATGGCGACCTCAATGACGCGCCGGACCCTGATACCGCAGCGTATTTAAATTCCCCTGCAACACCAAATCCCGCTTCAGCGTTGACACCTGTCGGCACACCTCGGCGATCGCGCGGTGATCGCGTAACTTCTTCTGCCACTTCTCAGGTACCTGATCCAGCTGCTGATACAGCGCCTCGAGCGAACCAAACTGCAGCAGCAGTTCCCGCGCGCTTTTCGGCCCGATGCCGGGCACGCCTGGAATTTTGCTGCTGCTGATACCGCATAAGCCCCAGTAATCCGCCAGCTGGGCCGGCGCGACGCCGAACTCCTGTTCGATAAACGGCACGTCCAGCCAGCGCTTCTGAAAATAATCGCGGATGCGGATGCTCGGTGCCAGCAGCTGGCAGTAACCTTTATCGGTGGAAACGATGGTGGCCTGATGACCGGCGTCGGCCATCTTCACTGCCAGCGTCGCGGCCAGATCGTCCGCTTCATCATGTTCGGCAACCCAGCAACTGACACCGCTGGCCTCAAAGGCCGCCTGCAGCGAGGCCATCTCCTGCTGTAAATCATCCGGCATCGGCGGGCGACCCGCTTTGTAGTCCGGCAATAACTGATGACGCCAGCCAGGCTGTCGGTCATGGCTGTCAAACACCGCCACCACGTGCGTTGGTCGCGTGTGGCCCAGCAGCTGATGCAGCGCCGCCACGCAGGCCTCACGACAGGGCGAACCCTGCACCGCATGCAGGCGGCGGATCAGATTGAGCGCGTCGATAATAAGCAGATGAAGCGACATAGTGATACCGGCAGCCCGCAGGCTGCCTTCCTGATGGGTTATTTGATGATTTCGTAGCAGGGGATGTAAGCGCTGCCGGGCAGCTTCATGCGCTGCTGCGCGACGAAGCCCTGCAGCAGTTCGTCCATGCGGTGCATCAGATCGGCATCGCCTTGCAGCTGATACGGACCTTTTTCCCGGATTTCGCGGATCCCCATCTCTTTGACGTTACCGGCCACGATGCCCGAGAAGGCACGCCGCAGATCCGCCGCCAGTTTTTCCGCTGGCTGATTCGGGAACAGCTTGAGGTTGGCCATATTTTCGTGGGTCGGCAGGAACGGCACCTGCAGATCCGGTGCAATGCGAATCGACCAGTTGAAGCTGTAGGCATCGCCGGTTTCGCGGCGGTACTCTTTCACCTGCGGCATGGCTTTCTTCATCAGACGCGCCACTTCCGCAGCATCATCAATGATGATTTTGTAATGCCGGCGCGCGGCTTCACCCAGCGTATTAACGATGAAATCATCCAGCACGCGGAAGTAATCGGCGCTCTCTTTTGGCCCGGTGAGGATCAGCGGCAGGACCTGGTCGCTGTTCTGCGGATTCATCAGAATGCCCAGCAGATACAACAGCTCTTCTGCCGTGCCCACGCCGCCCGGGAAGATCACGATGCCGTGCGCGATGCGCACAAAGGCTTCCAGACGCTTTTCGATATCCGGCATGATGATCAGTTCATTCACCAGCGGGTTAGGTGGCTCCGCAGCGATGATCGACGGTTCGGTCAGGCCGATAAACCGGCTGTCGTGATAGCGCTGCTGTGCATGGCCTACCGCTGCCCCTTTCATCGGCGCTTCCATCACGCCCGGACCACAGCCGGTACAGATGTTCAGTTCGCGCAGGCCCATCTGGGTCCCGACATTGCGGCAATATTGATATTCGACCGCGTTGATGGAGTGACCGCCCCAGCACACCACAGTGTTGGGATATTCGCCCACGTGCAGCGCGCGTGCGTTGCGCAGAATAGAGAACACCTGATTGGTGATGTGCGCGGAGTCGGTGACGTCCTGATTTTGTAAACGATCCGCCGCCGAGAGCTGACCGTTAACAAACAGAATGTCGCGCAGTACGGCAAACAGGTTCGCCTGCAGCGAACGGATAATCCGGCCGTCAACAAACGCCTCTTCCGGCGGGTTGATCAGCTCCAGTTTCACGCCGCGCTCGCGGCGCAGCACGTTGATGTCAAAGTTTTCGAAGCGGGAAAGCAGTTCGTGGCTACTGTCGGTCTGGCTGCCGGAGTTGAGTACCGCCAGCGAACAGTTGCGAAACAGCTGGTAGAGATCGCTGCTGGCAGTACGCTTCAGCATGTCGACTTCCAGCTGGGAGAGCAGATCCATTGAGCCAAGCGGGCTGATATGTGTAATCAAGAGAACTCCTTTACACGCAAATGCGTGACTGATGACGCTGCGCTTAACCCGTTGAGCGCAGTGACGAAAATCCTTCGGTAAGCACGCTGTCGCCCTCGCGCCTGTACCAGAGTACCGTTGTCGGCCGCGAATGCTCAAGTGGAACCGCGCATCCGTGCGGCGGCCTGCGAGACATCTCGCAATCTGCTACTGGCGCACCAGGCGGGAGTAGCCCGGCGTGAAGGGGACATTGCTGCGCCACGGATTGATATCCAGCCCGCCGCGCCGCGTGTAGCGCGCGTAGACGGTTAATGCTGCTGGCTGACAAAAGCGCTGAATATCGTTAAAAATACGCTCGACGCACTGCTCGTGAAACTCATTGTGCTGGCGGAACGAAATCAGATAGCGCAGCAGCGCTTCGCGATCGATACGCGGGCCCTGATAGCGAATCATCACCGAGCCCCAGTCCGGCTGATTGGTGATCAGACAGTTCGATTTCAGCAGATGGCTGACCAGCGTCTCTTCAACCACTTCGCTGCCCGTTGCGCTGGCGAGGTAATCAGCGTTAAAGCCGTAATCGCTGATGGTGATATCCTGCTCGTCGATGACATCGCCAGCGAAGTGCCCGATCGGCTGACCTTCCACTTCGCTCAGGCGAAACAGCGCCACGCTGACCTGGCCGTTAGCGCAGGCGCTGAGATCGCGCTCCAGCGTTTGCCGCACGGCGCCCCAGTCGGCGAAAATCGTCTGGTTAAAGCTGTTAAGATAGAGTTTGAAGCTTTTGGACTCGATCAGATTCACGCTGTCGGCGCTTAGCACTACTTCGCCGACCGCGACCTGCGGTACGCCTTTGCTGTTTAGCCAGGAGAGTTCATACAGCGTCCAGATATCTGCGCCGTGGAACGGCAGGTTATCGGGATAAAGCCCGAGCGGCTCGCGATTCAGGCTGCGCGGCACCGCCTGCAGCAGCGTGTTATCGTAGCGATCAACATACGCGGTGGGCTTACCCAAAGTCAGGCCGCTCAGCGCCGTATCCCGGTTTTCAGAAGACATAACGGTTACCACTAAAATCCATCAAAGGGAGTCAGTGTAACCGATCACCAGCGAGAAGATGAATGATGCAGCAAACCGCAGAAGCCCTGCGCGATTTTACCGCCCGTTATGTAGCGCACTGGCAGCAGCAGCACGGCCATTTTCCCGCCAGCGCAGAGCTGTACGGCGTGCCGTCGCCCTGCATCATCAGTGAACTGGATGAGCGTGTCCTGTGGCAGCCGAAGGACTTTACCCTGCCAGCCTCGCTGGCAGCCGTTGAGCGCGCGCTGGATATTCAGCTGCAGCCGGACCTCACCACGTTCTACACCACGCAATTTGCCGGCGACATGCACGCGCAGTTTGCACAGCAGCCGCTGACGCTGCTGCAGGTGTGGAGCGAGGACGATTTTACCCGCCTGCAGGAGAACCTGATTGGTCATCTGGTGATGAAGCGCCGTCTGAAACAGAGCCCGACGCTGTTTATCGCCACGACAGATTCGGAGCAGGATGTTATCGCGGTGTGTAATCTGACCGGCGAGGTAATTGTGGAGCAGCCGGGAACGAAAAAGCGGCAGAAACTGGCGGTGGATATTCAGACATTTCTTAATGCTTTACAACCGGTTAGTTCTTGAGTTGCAGACTTTTCTCGCAGCCCATGTAAGAGATCTCTCACAACTGTTGTGCGAGATCGCCAGAACATTGCGCAGACTTCCGGAAGTCCGCAATGTAAAAATATTGTGAATCATGCAGTTATGGCATCAATCCGAAAATACAGACATGGCTTAATCGTTTAACGGCGCTTACTGACTTGTTATTGCGATGGTTTCTGCCAGAATAGTCACCACTGGCAGGAAGCCACGGATTGAGAGACGTTCAGGAGAATGTCAGCCAGGCGGCAGGAACGTAACGGAGTTTACGTCACAGGGAAGGCTTCAGGATGAAGCAGGACACTCCGGAGTGAGTAAAGGACACCTCCAGGATGGAGAATGAGAGCCACGCGGGATGTGGCGGGCCAGGATGCTAAGGACCAATGTCACGATGACGGGCGACGGAAAGCGCAGGAACAGTTGTCAAGGATGAGCAGGGAGCACAGCGGTGGCGGGAATGCTGCAAACGAACCGGGAGCACTGTAATCACAGTGCTCCCTTTTTTTATGCCGTTTTTGCGCGCGCACCCACTAATGATATGCTTGCCGCCCCTTTTTGACGCGGAGGTAGCGTATGTCGACGCACCTGATTATTCAGCGGCTGCAGCAGGTCGAAGCGGTGATGCGCGAACACGGCCACTGGCAGACGCACGCCCCGACGGCGGAAGCCTTTAATAGCACGCAACCTTTCTGTCTTGATACCCTGCAGCCGCTCGAATGGCTGCAGTGGGTCCTGCTGCCGCGCATGCAGGCGCTGCTTGACGCCGGCGCCGCGCTGCCGCAAAACTTCGCCGTTACGCCTTATTATGAGATGGCCCTGCCGCCCACCACGCCGGGCCATGCAGCGCTGCTGCTGACGCTCAGCCAGCTTGATGCGCTGTTTGCGCCGCCGGACGCCTGATGCTGGAGATCATTTATCAGGATGCATGGCTGGTTGCGGTGAATAAACCGGCGGGCTGGCTGGTGCACCGCAGCTGGCTCGATCGCAAAGAGAAAGTGGTGGTGATGCAGACGGTGCGCGATCAGATTGGTCAGCACGTATTTACCGCGCATCGCCTCGATCGTCCCACGTCTGGCGTGCTGCTGATGGGGCTCTCCAGCGAAATCGGGCGGCTGCTGGCGCAGCAGTTTGAACAGCATCAGATACAGAAGACCTATCACGCAGTGGTGCGCGGCTGGCTGGACGGTAGCGCAACGCTGGATTATCCGCTGGTGGAAGAGCTGGATAAAATTGCGGACAAGTTTGTCACGGAACCGCGCGCGCCGCAGCCGGCGGTCACCGATTATCGCGCGCTGGCGCAGGCGGAACTGCCGGTGGCTATCGGCAAGTACCCCAGCGCACGTTATACGCTGGTTGAGCTGTCGCCGCACACCGGGCGCAAGCATCAGCTGCGACGCCATATGGCGCACCTGCGTCATCCGATTATTGGTGACAGCTCGCACGGCGATCTGCGGCAGAACCGCGGTGCCGCAGCCCACTTTGGCATGGATCGACTGATGCTGCACGCCAGTGCGCTGACGCTAACGCATCCGGTGACCGGCGAACCGCTGGTGATTCGCGCCGGGCTGGATCGCGTCTGGCAGCAGATGCTGCAATCGTTTGGCTGGCAGCAGCAACTGTCCGAGGTGCCGAGGGTTGAGTTTGCCGCTGAGGCAGTCCAGGATAAGCCGACAGAATAAAGGAGCGGCAAAATGGCAAAGATTGGCATTTTTACAGGTACGGTGTACGGCAACGCGCTGCTGGTTGCCGAAGAGGCGCAGCCGGTGCTGGAAGCGCAGGGGCATGAGGTGAAGGTGTTTGAAGATCCGTCACTGGCCGACTGGCAGGCTTACAGCAATGAGGTCGCGTTAATTGTTACCTCGACCACCGGGCAGGGCGATTTTCCGGACAATATCGCGCGGCTGTATGTGCAGGTGCGCGATGAGCTGGGCTATCAGCCTGAGCTACGCTATGGCGTGATTGCTTTAGGCGACAGCAGTTACGACCATTTCTGCGGGGCCGGTAAGACCTTTGATGCCACGCTGCAGGAGCAGCAGGCGCAGCGTATTGGCGAGGTGCTGCTGGTGGATGCGACGGAAAATCCGGAGCCCGAGTCAGTGACCACGCCGTGGGTGGAGAGCTGGGGTAAGTTGTTGTAAATCAGGCCCTCACCCTAACCCTCTCCCGCAGGCGGGAGAGGGAACAGCCTGTGCGCGTGGGGGCTGCAGGGATGAAACTTAATGGTTCACCCGAACAGCTTCTTCTTCCGCCAGGTTTGCGCACATCACGTCACCGGTGCCGGATTGAATACTGCCAGCTGGTTACGTATTCCCCAGCGATCTGACCACGTCTGTTTACGTCCGCTGGCGATATCCAGAATCAGCTCAAACAGCCGCCAGCCGACCTGTTCAATACTCTCTTCACCCGTCGCGATGGTGCCGGCATTGATGTCCATCAGGTCATGCCAGCGGTTCGCCAGCGCGCTGCGCGTCGCCATTTTGATCACCGGAATTGCCGCCAGACCGTAAGGCGTGCCGCGCCCGGTGGTGAACACCTGCAGCGTAATGCCGGAAGCCATCTGCTGGGTGCCACAGACAAAATCGCTGGCCGGCGTGGCGGCGTAAATCAACCCGCGCTGCGTCGGGCGCTGTCCGGGTGACAGCACTTCGACAATCGGGCTGCGGCCGGATTTGGCAATTGAGCCCAGCGCTTTTTCTACCACATTGGCCAGGCCACCTTTTTTATTGCCCGGCGACGGATTCGCGCTGCGGTCGGTTTGCCCCTGGCTCAGATAATCGTCGTACCACGCCATCTCCTCCAGCAGCCGTTTGCCCACCGCTTCGTTCACCACACGCGGCGTCAGCAGATGGATCGCATCGCGTACCTCGGTCACTTCCGAGAACATCACCGTCGCACCACAGCGCACCAGCAGATCCGAGGCAAAGCCAACCGCCGGATTGGCCGTCACGCCGGAAAACGCATCGCTGCCGCCGCACTGGGTGCCGACCACCAGCGCTGACGCCGGGCAGGTTTCGCGCTGACGCTGATTGAGTTTTTTCAGATGGCGCTCGGCCACCTGCAGAATTTCATCGACCATCGCGCCAAAGCCCACGTGACGCTCATCCTGCAGGCGCACGATATCGCGCTCATCCAGCGAAATGGCCTGTACGTCCGGTGTGCCGGTGAGCAGGCGCTCCGGCTGTAATTTCTCGCAGCCGAGGCTCACCACCATCACTTCGCCGCCAAAATTAGGATTCAGTGCAAGGTTGTGAATGGTACGAATCGGCACCACCGCCGCCGGTGCGTTGATCGCCACGCCGCAGCCATATAAATGGTTGAGCGCCACCACCCCATCGACGTTGCTGTAGCGCGGTAGCAAATCGCGCTCAATCAGCTGCACCACGTAATCCACCACGCCCGCCACGCAGTGCACGCTGGTGGTGATGCCGAGCAGATTGCGCGTGCCGACGCTGCCGTCGGCATTGCGATAGCCTTCAAAGGTGTATCCTTCCAGCGGTGGCAGGGGCGGCGGCACGTTAGTTGCCAGCGGCAGGCTGGCCAGCGGTGGGGCGGCGGGCAGCGCCACCAGCGACTCCTCAATCCAGCTGCCGCGCGCAATCGGGCGCAGCGCTGTGCCAATCACTTCACCGTAACGCACGATGTCGCCATGCAGGGCGATATCGCTCAGCGCCACTTTGTGCCCCTGCGGCACATGCTCAGTCAGTTGCAGACCGTCATCAAAGCGGCTGCCTGCGGGCAATCCCTGATCGTTGACCACTATCGCCACGTTATCGGCGTCGTGCACTTTAATGTAGCGCGGTTTGTCTGTCAGAGGTCGGTTCATTGCTCACCTTCCGGTTCGTCGCACCGGTCATAGCGGTGCGGTTGAAATCACGTCCGTCACATCATCGTTATTTGCCAGCCTCAGTATAAGCAGGGGTATTGGCCCACGCATTGTGCAACTGACTGGCTTTGTGCCGCGATCGGCGCGCAGTTTGGTTCGTTTTACCAAACGCAAGTGAAGAGCCTCACAAAGCGTACGCTTGCTGTTCACTTTTGCAGCAATCTGGCGGCTGGATGGCGGGTTCCGTGAGCCACGCCGCAGCGTTATGGGCAAATGCCACAAAATTGTGCCGGATTGGGGATTATCCTCGGGCGTTCCTCCAGTGTTTCGCGGCGATGCTGTTCCTATACTGATTGCCGTTCTTCAACGTTTGGTTATTCGTCACGACGCATCATCGTTTTGCCATAACAACAATCGCCGTGTTTAACCCAACATCATTCTGATACCCAACGCGATGTGTATGCAGTCAGAGTGAATGTAGCGTTCGCTATATTTCAGGAGTGCATCATGAATAGTTACAGCCAGACAGCGGCAGCGGTGCAGAAGCGCACCAACGCCCGTTACTGGATTGTGGTGATGTTATTTATCGTCACCTCGTTCAACTACGGTGACCGGGCCACCATTTCGATTGCCGGTTCGGCGATGTCGAAGGAGATCGGTCTCGATTCCGTCGGCCTCGGCTACATCTTCTCCGCCTTCTCGTGGGCGTACGTTATCGGTCAGATTCCTGGCGGCTGGCTGCTGGACCGCTTCGGCTCCAAACGCGTCTATTTCTGGAGCATCTTCCTGTGGTCGCTGTTTACCCTGTTGCAGGGCTTCGTCGACATCTTTAGCGGCTTCGGCATTGTGGTGTCACTGTTCCTGCTGCGCTTCATGGTGGGGCTGGCGGAAGCGCCGTCTTTCCCGGGTAACAGCCGTATTGTTGCTGCCTGGTTCCCGGCGCAGGAGCGCGGTACCGCCGTCGCCATCTTTAACTCCGCCCAGTACTTCGCCACGGTGATTTTCGCACCGATCATGGGCTGGCTGGTGGCCGAGGTGGGCTGGGCGCACGTGTTCTGGTTCATGGGCGGGCTGGGCATCATTCTCAGCTTTATCTGGCTGAAAGTAATTCATGACCCGAACGATCACCCTGGCGTGAACAAAGCCGAGCTGGAGTACATGGAGCAGGGCGGTGCGCTGATTAACATGGATGCGAAGAAAGCCGAGCGTAAAGTGAGCTGGGATGAGAAGTGGTTTCAAATCAAGCAACTGCTCTCCACCCGCATGATGTGGGGGATCTATCTCGGTCAGTACTGCGTTAACGCCCTGACCTACTTCTTTATTACCTGGTTCCCGGTGTATCTGGTGCAGGCGCGCGGCATGTCGATTCTTAAAGCCGGCATGATCGCCTCGATTCCCGCCATCTGCGGCTTCCTCGGCGGCGTGCTGGGCGGCGTGATTTCAGATTATCTGATGCGTAAAACCGGCTCGCTGAACATCGCGCGTAAAACCCCGATTGTCATCGGTATGCTGCTCTCCATCAGCATGGTGATGTGTAACTACACCGAAACCGAATGGGTAGTGGTGCTGTTTATGGCGCTGGCGTTCTTTGGTAAAGGCATTGGCGCGCTGGGCTGGGCGGTGATGGCCGATACCGCACCCAAAGAGATCAGCGGCCTGAGCGGCGGTCTGTTCAATATGTTCGGTAACTTCTCTGGCATCGTCACGCCGATTGCCATTGGTTACATCATCGCCACCAGCGGTTCGTTTGAAGGGGCGCTGATTTATGTCGGCATCCATGCGTTTGTGGCGGCGTTCAGCTTCCTGGTGATAACCGGCGATATCAAACGTGTCGAACTCAAACCCCGGTCATAAGGAACCGAATATGAATACGCAAAGTTCCCCGGTGATTACCGACATGCAGGTGGTTCCGGTGGCGGGTTACGACAGCATGCTGCTCAACATCGGCGGCGCGCACAGCGCCTGCTTCACCCGCAATATCGTGGTGCTGACCGACAGCGCCGGCCACACCGGCGTCGGCGAAGCGCCGGGCGGTGAAACCATCTATGAGACGCTGGTCGCGGCAATACCGCAGGTGAAAGGGCAGCAGGTGGCGCGCATGAACCGGCTGGTGCAGCAGGTGCACAAAGGTAACCAGTCGGCGGATTTCGATACCTTCGGCAACGGCGCCTGGACGTTTGAGCTGCGGGTCAATGCGGTGGCGGCGCTGGAAGCGGAGCTGCTCGACCTGCTCGGCCAGTGCCTCGGCGTGCCAGTGGCCGAACTGCTGGGGCCGGGTCAGCAGCGCGATGAGGTCACGGTGCTGGGCTACCTGTTTTACATTGGCGATCGGCGTAAAACTGATTTGCCGTATCAGAGCGGCGACGCGGCCGGTCACGACTGGTATCACCTGCGCCATCAGGAGGCGCTGACGCCAGACGCGGTGGTGCGCTTAGCCGAAGCGGCGCAGGACAGGTACGGCTTCAAAGATTTCAAACTCAAAGGCGGCGTGCTGCCGGGCGAGCAGGAGATTGCCTCGGCGGTGGCACTGAAGCAGCGTTTCCCGGACGCGCGCATCACCGTCGATCCCAACGGCGCCTGGCATCTGGATGAAGCCATCGCGCTGTGCAAAGGCCTGCACGAGGTGCTGAGCTATGCCGAAGATCCGTGCGGTGCCGAGCAGGGGTATTCCGGGCGCGAAGTCATGGCCGAGTTTCGCCGCGCCACCGGTCTGCCGGTCGCCACCAATATGATCGCCACCAACTGGCGTGAGATGAACCACGCGGTGATGCTCAACGCGGTCGATATTCCGCTGGCCGACCCGCACTTCTGGACGCTGAGCGGCGCGGTACGCGTGGCGCAGCTGTGTGATGAGTGGGGGCTGACCTGGGGCTGCCACTCCAATAATCACTTCGACATTTCGCTGGCGATGTTTACCCACGTCGGCGCGGCGGCACCGGGTAAACCGACCGCCATCGATACCCACTGGATTTGGCAGGAGGGCGACCAGCGCCTGACCAAAGAGCCGCTGCAGATCCGCAACGGCAAAATTGCCGTGCCGGACAAGCCCGGCCTCGGTGTTGAACTGGACTGGGATCGCCTGCGCGAGGCTAACGCCCTGTATCAATCGCTGCCTGCAGGCGCACGTAATGACGCCACGGCAATGCAATATCTGGTTCCCGGATGGTCGTTCGACCGCAAGCGTCCGGCTTTTGGACGCCGCCATGCATAAGGAGCAGGAAATGAGTCACACCCCGAAAATTACAGCAATGCAGGTCATTCCGGTGGCCGGTTACGACAGCATGCTGCTGAATCTGAGCGGTGCCCACGCGCCGTTTTTTACCCGCAATATCGTGATTGTGAAAGATAACGCCGGCCACACGGGCGTGGGCGAGATCCCCGGCGGTGAGAAAATTCGTCAGACGCTGGAAGACGCGGCAGCGCTGGTAACCGGAAAAACCGTCGGCGAGTACAAAAATATCCTCACCCTGGTGCGCACTACCTTTGCCGATCGCGATGCCAGCGGGCGCGGCAATCAGACCTTTGACCTGCGCACCACCATTCACGTGGTGACCGGCATCGAAGCGGCGCTGCTGGATCTGCTCGGCCAGCATCTGGGCGTCAACGTGGCGTCACTGCTGGGCGAAGGACAGCAGCGTGACCGCGTCGAGATGCTCGGCTACCTGTTTTACGTCGGCGATCGCCGCAAAACGTCACTGCCGTATCAGAGCCAGACCGATGATCCGTGCGACTGGTATCGCCTGCGGCATGAGGAAGCGCTGACGCCGGACGCGGTGGTGCGCCTGGCAGAAGCCGTCTACGAAAAATATGGCTTTAACGATTTCAAACTGAAAGGTGGCGTACTGCGCGGCGGTGAAGAGGCCGAAGCGGTAACCGCACTGGCGAAGCGTTTCCCGCAGGCGCGCGTGACGCTCGATCCCAACGGGGCCTGGTCGCTGAATGAGGCCATCCTGCTCGGTAAACAGCTGAAAGGCGTGCTGGCTTATGCAGAAGATCCGTGCGGCGCTGAACAGGGTTACTCCGGACGTGAAGTGATGGCCGAGTTCCGGCGCGCCACCGGTCTGCCTACCGCCACCAATATGATCGCCACCGACTGGCGCCAGATGGGCCACACGCTGTCGCTGCAGTCGGTCGATATTCCGCTGGCCGATCCGCACTTCTGGACCATGCAGGGCTCGGTGCGCGTGGCGCAGATGTGTCATGACTTCGGCCTGACCTGGGGTTCGCACTCCAACAACCATTTCGATGTTTCGCTGGCGATGTTCACCCATGTGGCCGCCGCCGCACCGGGCGCCATTACCGCCATCGACACCCACTGGATCTGGCAGGAGGGCAACCAGCGCCTGACCAAAGAGCCGTTGCAGATCAAGGGTGGCATGGTGCAGGTGCCGCAGAAGCCGGGCCTTGGCGTCGAACTGGACATGGATCAGGTGATGCAGGCCCATGCGCTGTATCAGCAGCATGGACTGGGTGCGCGCGACGATGCGCAGGCGATGCAGTTCCTCGTGCCGAACTGGACATTTGATAACAAGCGTCCGTGCCTGGTGCGCTGATTTTATTCCGCGCGCCCGCGGGCGGCGGTGCTAAATAACAGGAGTAGAGATCATGAGCAATGCCTGGCCCAACCCTTTTCGTCGTCGTTTGCTGGCAGGGGAAACCCTGATTGGCAGCTGGTGCGCCCTTGCCAATCCTCTCACCACGGAAGTGCTGGGGCTGGCGGGCTTTGACTGGCTGGTGCTGGACGGCGAACACGCGCCGAACGACATCACCACCTTTATTCCGCAGCTGATGGCGCTGAAAGGCAGCCCGAGCGCGCCGGTGGTGCGACCGCCGTGCAATGAGCCGATCATCATCAAGCGTCTGCTGGATATTGGCTTCTATAACTTCCTGATTCCTTTCGTGGAAACCGCAGAAGAGGCGGCGCGCGCGGTGGCATCGACCCGCTATCCGCCAGCCGGTATTCGCGGCGTGTCGGTTTCGCATCGCAGCAACATGTACGGCACGCTGGCGGACTACAACGCCACCATCAATGACAACATCACCGTGCTGGTGCAAATCGAAACTCAGCAGGCGGTGGACAACATTGACGCCATCGCGGCGGTGGACGGCGTAGACGGCATCTTTGTCGGCCCGGGCGATTTGTCAGCGGCGCTGGGCTATCTCGGCCAGCCGGCGCATCCGGAAGTGCTGAAAGTGATCCGTTACATCCTTGAGCGCGCCAAAGCCGCCGGTAAGCCGAGCGGGATTCTGGCGCCGGTGGAGGCTGACGCACGCCGTTATCTCGAATGGGGTGCCAGCTTTGTTGCCGTCGGCAGCGACTTGGGTGTTTTCCGCCACGCCACGCAGGCGCTGTGCGACAAATTTAAGCAGTAACTGACGAAGGGGAAAGGCAATGAAAATTGGATTTATCGGCCTCGGCATTATGGGCAAACCGATGAGTAAAAACCTGGTGAAAGCCGGTTACACCCTGGTGGTGCGCGACCACAACGCCAGCAACGAAGCCGAACTGGTGGAGCTGGGTGCCACCGTGGCGAAAACGCCGAAAGAGCTGGCCGCGCAGGTTGACGTGGTGATCACCATGGTGCCGAACTCACCGCAGGTGAAAGAGGTGTGTCTGGGCGAGAACGGCATCATCGAAGGGGCGAAGCCGGGGCTGGTGGTGATTGACATGAGCTCCATCGCGCCGCTGGCCAGCCGCGAAGTGCATGATGCGCTGGCAGAAAAAGGCATCAGAATGCTGGATGCGCCGGTGAGCGGCGGTGAGCCAAAAGCGATTGAAGGCACGCTGTCGGTGATGGTCGGCGGCGATAAAGCGCTGTTTGATCAGTGCTACGATGTTCTTAAGGCGATGGCCGGTTCGGTGGTGCACACCGGCGATATCGGCGCGGGCAACGTCACTAAACTGGCCAACCAGGTGATTGTGGCGCTCAACATTGCCGCGATGTCAGAAGCGCTGTCGCTGGCCACCAAAGCCGGCGTCAATCCGGAACTGGTTTACCAGGCGATTCGCGGCGGTCTGGCGGGCAGCACCGTGCTGGATGCCAAAGCGCCCATGGTGCTGGATCGCAACTTTAAGCCTGGCTTCCGTATCGATTTGCATATCAAGGATTTAGCCAATGCGCTTGATACCTCACACGGCATTGGCGCACATCTGCCGCTGACCGCAGCGGTGATGGAGATGATGCAGGCGCTAAAAGTCGACGGGCAGGGTACGTCCGATCATAGCGCGCTGGCTTGCTATTATGAAAAATTAGCCAAAGTTGAGATCACCCGGTAGTGCCCGCGTCCGGTGTCTGCGGATGCCGGACGCTGTACTGCCTTAGCCTGACGGATTTCCGTCATCTACCGCGCTCGGATTGCCTATGAAAATTGTCATCGCACCGGATTCATACAAAGAGAGTTTGTCCGCCCTGGAAGTGGCTACCGCGATAGAAGCGGGATTTCGCGAAATTTTCCCCGCCGCTGACTATGTCAAAATACCGGTCGCCGACGGCGGAGAAGGCACGGTTGAAGCAATGGTGGCGGCAACCCAGGGCAACATCGTCAGACTGACGGTGACCGGGCCGCTCGGCGAGCCGGTCGACGCGTTTTACGGATTATCCGGTGATGCGCGTACCGCTTTTATTGAGATGGCGGCGGCCAGCGGGCTGGAGCTGGTGCCTGCGGCACAGCGCGATCCGCTGATCACCACTTCCTACGGTACCGGTGAACTGATCAAAAACGCGCTGGATCGCGGCGTCGATCACATCATCATCGGCATCGGCGGCAGCGCCACCAACGACGGCGGTGCCGGCATGGTGCAGGCGCTCGGTGCCCGGCTGCTGGACAGCCACGGCAGCGGGATTGGCTACGGCGGCGGGGCACTGCCGCAGCTGGCGAAGATTGAGATCGCCGATCTGGATCCGCGCCTGCTGCAGTGCCGCATTGAAGTGGCGTGCGACGTGACCAATCCGCTGATTGGCGAAGAGGGTGCGTCAGCGATTTTTGGCCCGCAGAAAGGGGCCACGCCGCAGCTGGTGCAGCAGCTGGATGCCGCGCTCGGCCATTACGCCGCGATTATTCAGCGCGATCTGGATATTGATGTGCTGCACATCGCCGGTGGTGGCGCAGCCGGCGGCATGGGCGCGGCGCTGCATGCGTTTTGCCACGCGGAACTGCGGCGCGGCATTGAGATTGTCACCGAAGCGCTGGGACTGGCGCAGCAGGTGCAGGATGCCGATCTGGTGATTACCGGTGAAGGGCGCATCGACAGTCAGTCAGTCAACGGCAAAGTGCCGGTTGGCGTGGCGCAGGTGGCGAAGCAGTTCAATAAGCCGGTCATCGGTATTGCCGGCAGCCTGACGGCGGATGTCGGTGTGGTGCATCAGCACGGGATCGACGCGGTGTACAGCGTGCTGTCGGGTATCTGTTCGCTGGAAGAGGCGCTGGCCAATGCCGCGCAGAATGTCCGCCTGACGGCAAGGAATGTTGCTGCCACGATTAAGGTGGGGCAGGGGTTATAAGGGGGAGGCGGTGCGGTTTTCCCCTCACCCCAGCCCTCTCCCGCAGGCGGGAGAGGGGCTGATGGTGCACGGATTTGGATTTCGCGCTGTTCCTCTTCATCGCACCGCACGGTTCCCTCTCCCGCCGGGAGAGGGTTAGGGTGAGGGCCCAGCGCACAACCCAGAACGCACATCCCACAACCCTCACTACACCACGCCCAGCACCTGACGCGCTTCGCGCGCCACATTCGCCATCTCGTCGCTCAGCTCCAGCAGCTCTGGTTCCAGCGCTGCGATATCGCTCTCCTGATGCAGACTCTTCTCCAGCTGCTGACACAGCTGTTTCAGCCGCGGCACGCCGCTGTAGCTGGCGCTGCCGTGCAGCTTATGAATAATCTCGCGCAGCCCATCGACGTCATTCTGCGCCATACACTGCGCCACGCGCTGCTCCACTTCCGGCAGAAAATCCAGCAGCATCTGCAGCAGATCGCGCGCCAGCTCGGTTTTATTCGCCGCCTGACGCAGCGCCAGCGCCCAGTCGAGTGAGGGCGCGATCGCCGGTTGTCGCACCGCGCTCGCCACGCTGCCCGGCGCATAGCGCTGCAGCAGCTGCTTCAGCTTGTCCTCATCAATCGGTTTGGCGAGATAGTCATTCATGCCAGCGGCGATCAGCTGCTCGCGTTCGCCATCCAGCGCATGCGCCGTGACCGCGACAATCGGCGTGCTGGCGTGCTGTGGCAGGCTGCGGATGATCTCGCTGGCGCGGATGCCGTCGATGTCCGGCATCTGAATATCCATCAGAATCACGTCCAGCCGCTGCTGCCGCGCCTGATGAATCGCCTGACTGGCGTTGTCGCACAGAATGATGTTCTGGACCTGCTCCTCCAGCAATGCGCCGATCAGCTTCAGGTTGGCCGGATTATCATCCACTGCCATCACCGTCAGCGGCTGTCTTACGCCGCGCGGGGCGGCGTCGCTGTGACGCATGTTGAGATCGAGCAGCATCGGCAGCAATCGCGTCAGCGACACCGGTTTGGCAATGCAGCCGGCGATACCGCGCGCGCGCAAATCATCGGCGAACAGCATCATTTCACTTGGCAGCGCCAGCAGCACGGAGTCGGCGTGTGCGCGCAGGCGGGCAATCAGCGCATCGGACAGCGTAGCCGGATGCGGATCGCTGACCGGCAGCCCCATCAGCAGCAGCGGGAAGTGGGCGTCGGGCAGATCGTCAAGGCTGGCAAAGTGCTGCACCTGCAAAGGCGTAATGCTCAGCATCTCCTGAACCGCTTTCGCCACCGCCGGGTGGGGTTCGATATAAGCCAGCGGCGTGGCGTGCAGATCGTCCAGCATGCGTGGAATCGCCGGTGCATTAGGGTTGAGATCCAGATGTACCTGTACCCAGAAGGTGGAGCCCTGATTCTGCCGGCTGTGGAAGGCGATCTCACCGCCCATTTCGTGCACCAGTTTCTGCGTAATCACCAGGCCAAGACCGGTACCGCCGTGACGGCGCGAAATACTGGCATCCGCCTGACGAAATGCCTGGAACAGCTGCGAC
Organism: Pantoea sp. B270; assembly: GCF_018726825.1. Lineage (NCBI taxonomy): Bacteria > Pseudomonadati > Pseudomonadota > Gammaproteobacteria > Enterobacterales > Erwiniaceae > Pantoea > Pantoea sp. B270. Next base: position 89,837 of record NZ_JAHCSX010000003.1, on the reverse strand, counting down.
TGCTGCTGCTCAGAGATACCGATGCCGGTATCGTGCACCTGAATCTCCAGTTCCGCCCGCGTGATGCTGAGATGACGCAGCTCGACGCGCAGATCAATGTGGCCGCGCTCGGTGAATTTGATGGCGTTGCCAATCAGGTTGATCAGAATTTGCTGCAGACGCAGCGGATCGCCAATCACATTATCCGGCACCTGTTTCTCCAGGCACACGGTGATCTCGAGGCCTTTCTCATGCGCGGACGGCGCCAGCAGCACCAGCGTTTCATCCAGCGTGGCGCGCAGCGGGAACGGGATCGACTCCAGCACCAGCTTACCAGCTTCCAGTTTGGAGAAATCGAGCACGTCGTTAATGATGCTCAGCAGGTTATTGGCCGAGCGCTCAATGGTGCTCATGTAATCACGCTGGTTGGTGCTCAGCCCGGTTTTCAGCATCTGGCGGGTAAAGCCAATCACGCCATTGAGCGGCGTGCGCAGCTCGTGCGACATATTGGCGAGAAACTCCGACTTGATGCGTGCCGCTTCCTGGGCGCGCTTTTTCGCCAGGTCCAGTTCGACGTTCTGAATCTCCAGCTGCTCCAGCGTTTCGCGCAGATCGTAGGTTGCCTGATCGATGTTCTGCTGCATCTCTTCATGGTAGGCAGTGAGCGACATCGCCATGGCGTTGATGCCGTTTTTCAGGATGCTCAGCTCGCCCAGCATGTAGCCATCCACGCGGCTGTCGAGCTGGCCACGCCGGATGCGGTCCACGGTGGTAACCATATTGCGAATCGGGCCAGTGACGTCGCGCATCAGTCGATAGGCAAACAGCATGGCGATACACAGGCAGAACAGCAGCAGCAGAGTGGCGACAAACACCTCTTTGTACTGTTCCAGCCGCACCGACTGCAGATCCAGCTCAATCGCCACATAACCCAGCGGATTGCCTGCCGGCTTGGCGTCTTCACCCGGCAGTTCGTCCACCGAATAGCGTTCAGAGATAATCGGCGTGCGCAGCACCATCAGGTTGCCGTGTCGCTCCACCGACACGCCATCCGCCAGCGTGGAAATATCGGCTTTTTGCAGCAGCGCGAGGTTCTGGTTGTTATTGGAGCTGACGTAGATGTGATTGTTGTTGTCGAAAACCGTAATGGCACGGACAATATCGGAATGACGGCGATGCAGCAGGCTGACCAGCTCGCGAATCGCATCACGATTATGCCACGTCATGCCGTACTCGCTCGACACCGCCAGCGGTTCGATAATGTTAGCGCCGGCATCGCGCACCTGGTGCTGCAGTTCGTTGTAGCGGTGCACCACGAAGAAGGTACTGAGCAGCAGGCCAATCATCAGCGTCGGCGCCAGTATCAGAATCATCATTCGCGCCCGCAGGCTGTATTTGGTCATAATTGTGGCCTGGCGACTCCTGGCATTTTATCCCTGTGCAAAAACCGCGTACGGCTGCACACCTAATGAAAACTGAGAATTCACAACACTATGGCGCAATTTTACTTCGCAAAACAGCGCGTGACGACGAAGCAACGTCTCAGCGTCACCATTGACGAGCTCGATCCCTTTGGTCAGGGCGTGGCGCGCCATAACGGTAAAACGCTGTTTGTCAGCGGCGCGCTGCCCGGCGAACAGGCCGAGGTGATCCTGACCGAAGATAAGCGTCAGTTTGCGCGCGGCAAAGCCAAAAAGATTACACAACCGAGCCCGCAGCGCCAGCAACCGCGCTGCATCCATTTCGGCGTGTGCGGCGGCTGCCAGCAGCAGCACGTGTCCGTGGCGCTGCAGCAGGAGAGCAAAGCGCGGGCGCTGGGCCGCATGCTGAGTCAGGAAGCGGCGCTGCCGGTGCAGGTGGATGAGATCATCAGCGCTGCGCCCTGGGGCTATCGCCGGCGCGCGCGTCTCGGTTTGCAGTGGCTGCCGAAGCAGCAGCGCCTGCAGATGGGCTTCCGTCAGGCGGGCAGTAACGATCTGATTGATGTGACGCAATGCCCCGTTTTGGTGCCCGAGCTTGAGGCGCTGCTGCAGCCGCTGCACCACTGTCTCAGCAGTTTGCACGCAGTGAAACGGCTGGGGCATGTGGAACTGGTGCTGGCGGATAACGGTCCGCTAATGGTGCTGCGCCATCTTGATGCGCTCTCCGCTGCGGACCGGACAAAACTGGAACGTTTTTCGCATGAGCACCGGCTGATGATCTGGCTGGCGGACGGCAGTGACGCGCTGCAGGCGCTCGGTGCCGAGCAGCCTTACTACCGCTCGTTTGATTTGCAGCTAACCTTTAGCCCGCAGGATTTCATACAGGTCAACGATGGCGTGAATCAGCAGATGGTGGCACAGGCGATTGCCTGGCTGGATCTGCAGCCGGACGATCGGGTGCTCGATCTGTTCTGTGGCATGGGCAACTTCACATTGCCGCTAGGAAAGTTCGTACAAAATGCGGTGGGTGTGGAGGGCGTTGCAGCATTAGTGCGCCAGGCAGAGTATAATGCTCAGCTTAACAATCTCAGAAATGTCTGCTTCTTCCAGCACAATTTAGAGGAAGATGTCTCGCGCCAGCCCTGGGCGGCGCAGGGATTTAATAAGGTGTTACTGGATCCGGCGCGTGCCGGGGCCGCGGGCGTGATGTCGCATATCGTTAAACTTGCGCCGCAACGCGTGGTCTATGTTTCCTGTAACCCGACAACACTTGCCCGCGACAGTCAGACATTACTGTCGGCGGGCTACCATCTGGAAAGGGTCGCGATGCTGGATATGTTCCCTCATACCAGCCATCTCGAATCCATGGTGCTGTTTAGCAAAACATAAGCGATGTTTAAGTCGCTGTGGCAGGAGAGGATATGGTTGCGGTTAGAAGTGCGCATTTAAATACGGCCGGGGAATTTGCCCTTGACCAGTGGATCGCCAGCTTGAGTATCAGTAATCCGCAATCCTGCGAACGACTGGCGGAAACATGGCGCTACTGTGAAGCCGAAACGCACGACCATCCAGATCAGGCTCTGCTGCTGTGGCGCGGTATTGAGATGGTGGAAATTCTCACCATGCTCAGTATGGACATCGACAGTCTGCGTGCCGCGCTGCTGTTCCCGCTGGCCAATGCGGGCGTGGTGAGCGAAGAGGATCTGGAGAAGGCCTTTGGCAAAAGTATCGTCTCGCTGGTGCACGGCGTGCGCGATATGGATGCCATCCGCCAGCTGAAAGCCATTCACAACGACTCGATGGCCTCGGAGCAGGTGGATAACGTGCGCCGCATGCTGCTGGCGATGGTGGAAGATTTCCGCTGCGTGGTTATCAAGCTGGCAGAACGTATTGCCCACCTGCGCGAGATGAAAGATGCGCCGGAAGATGAGCGCGTGCTGGCGGCGAAAGAGAGCACCAACATTTATGCGCCGCTGGCCAACCGTCTCGGTATCGGCCAGCTCAAATGGGAGCTGGAAGATTACTGCTTCCGCTACCTGCATCCTGACGAATACAAACGCATCGCCAAACTGCTGCACGAACGCCGCATCGATCGTGAACAATACATTGATAACTTCGTCGATAACCTGCGTAAAGAGATGCAAAAAGAGGGCGTGCGCGCAGAAGTTTACGGCCGCCCCAAGCATATCTACAGCATCTGGCGCAAAATGCAGAAGAAGTCGCTGGCTTTTGATGAGCTGTTCGACGTGCGCGCAGTGCGCATCGTCGCTGAACGCCTGCAGGACTGCTACGGCGCGCTCGGCACCGTCCACACGCTGTATCGTCATCTGCCTAGCGAGTTCGACGATTACGTCGCCAATCCCAAGCCAAACGGCTATCAGTCGATTCATACCGTGGTGCTGGGACCGCAGGGCAAAACGGTCGAGATTCAGATCCGTACCCGCCAGATGCACGAGGACGCTGAACTGGGCGTCGCGGCACACTGGAAGTACAAAGAAGGGCCGACGGCCAGCAACGCGCGCGGTGCCGCAGGGCACGAAGAGCGCATAGCCTGGCTGCGTAAACTGATTACCTGGCAGGAAGAGATGGCGGATTCCGGCGAGATGCTGGAAGAGGTGCGCAGCCAGGTATTTGATGACCGCGTTTACGTGTTTACGCCAAAGGGCGACGTGGTCGATTTGCCGGCCGGTTCCACGCCGCTCGACTTTGCCTACCACATTCACAGTGATATTGGTCATCGCTGCATCGGTGCCAAAATCGGCGGCCGTATCGTGCCCTTTACCTATCAACTGCAGATGGGCGATCAGATTGAGGTGATCACCCAGAAGCAGCCGAACCCGAGCCGCGACTGGCTGAACCCCAACCTCGGCTATATCACCACCAGCCGCGGGCGCTCGAAGATTCATGCCTGGTTCCGTAAACAGGATCGCGACAAAAATATCGCGGCCGGCCGGCAGATTCTGGATAGCGAGCTCGGTCAGCTGGATATCAGCATGCGCGAAGCCGAGAAGCTGCTGCTGCCGCGTTATAACGTCAGCTCGCAGGATGAGCTGCTGGCGATGATTGGCGGCGGGGATATCCGTCTTAACCAGATGGTTAACTTCCTGCAGGCGAAGCTCAACAAGCCGAGCGCTGAAGAGGAAGATCGCGAGGCGCTGCGTCAGCTGACGCAGAAATCGCATCAGCCGTCGTCGGCGCGCAAAGAGAGTGGCCGCGTGGTGGTGGAGGGCGTCGGCAATCTGCTGCACCACATTGCGCGCTGCTGCCAGCCGATTCCGGGCGATGATATTGTCGGGTTTATTACCCAGGGGCGCGGCATTTCGATTCACCGCGCCGACTGCGATCAGCTCAGCGAACTGATTTCGCATGCGCCGGAACGCATTGTCGATGCGGTGTGGGGCGAAAGTTACTCCAGCGGTTATTCGCTGGTGGTACGCGTGACGGCCAACGATCGCAGCGGGCTGCTGCGCGACATCACCACCATTCTGGCCAATGAAAAGGTCAACGTGCTGGGCGTGTCCAGCCGCAGCGACACCAAAAAGCAGCTCGCCACCATTGATATGGATATCGAGATTTATAACCAGCAGGTGCTGGGTCGCGTGCTGGCGCGCCTTAATCAGGTGCCGGATATTATCGATGCGCGCCGCTTACATTAAGCCCTGCTGAGACCGGTGCGCAGCAATGCGCACCCGGGCAAAACCGCGTAATTACCCTGCAGGGTCGCCATTAATGGCGGCTTTTTATCTTGTTGTTCCGGGGACTTTCATGACTGCTTTAAACCGCCTGCTCACCATCATGCAAACCCTGCGCGATCCGCTGCGCGGCTGCCCGTGGGATCGCCAGCAGACCTTTGCCTCTATCGCGCCGTATACGCTGGAAGAGACCTATGAAGTTATCGACGCCATCCAGCGCGAAGACTTTGACGATCTGCGCGGCGAACTGGGCGATCTGCTGTTTCAGGTGGTGTTCTACGCCCGCATGGCCGAGGAGCAGCAGCGTTTCAACTTCGATGACATCTGCAACGCCATCAGTGACAAACTGGAGCGTCGCCATCCGCACATCTTCGGCGAAGTCCAGGTCGATTCCACGGCTGAAGTGCTGAAAAACTGGGAAGCGATCAAGCAGCGCGAGCGTGCGGAGAAGTCGCAGCACTCGGTGCTGGACGATATCCCTAAAGCGCTGCCGGCGCTGATGCGCGCCTATAAAATCCAGAAGCGCTGTCACAGCGTAGGCTTCGACTGGGACAGCCTCGGGCCGGTGCTGGATAAAGTGCATGAAGAGATCGACGAAGTAATGCATGAAGCGCAGCAGGCGGTGGTGGACAGCGACAAGCTGGAAGAGGAGATTGGCGATCTGCTGTTCGCCACCGTCAATCTGTCACGCCATCTTGGCAGCAAAGCGGAAACCGCGCTGCAAAAGGCCAACGACAAGTTCGAGCGCCGCTTCCGTCAGGTAGAGAATATTATTCAGGCCCAGGGGCTGAGCATGGAACAGGCTACGCTGGCGCAGATGGAAGCCGCCTGGCAGCAGGTCAAAGCCGGCGAATAACCTTATTCAGCCTCTCTGCGCAGCGCAGGTGATTATTCCAGCGCTGCGCATAAAATCACCGCCTGAGCTTACTCGATTCAGCCAGTCGGCAACTTTGTGACGTACGTCAACATTTCACCCGGCACTCTCCGCTATGTTACAGGCTGTAATGCGAGGAGGATGGTGTGATTCATCAATTGTGGCTGCGGACGACTTCGGGTATACTGTTTTCCCGTCCTGGTTATTCCACCGTCTTTAAACCTAAACTCTCAGGTTCAGCATGACAACGAATTATATTTTTGTGACCGGCGGGGTCGTTTCCTCTCTGGGCAAAGGCATTGCCGCAGCCTCCCTCGCAGCCATCCTTGAAGCACGTGGTCTGAATGTGACCATCATGAAACTCGATCCGTATATCAACGTCGATCCGGGTACCATGAGCCCTACGCAGCACGGTGAAGTGTTCGTCACCGATGACGGGGCCGAGACCGATCTGGATTTAGGTCACTACGAGCGCTTCATCCGTACCAAAATGTCGCGCCGCAACAACTTTACTACCGGCCGTATCTACTCAGAAGTGCTGCGCAAAGAGCGTCGCGGCGACTATCTGGGCGCGACCATTCAGGTTATCCCACACATCACCAACGCCATCAAAGAGCGCATCATTGAAGGTGGCGAAGGGCATGACGTCGTGCTGGTGGAAATCGGCGGAACCGTGGGTGATATCGAATCCCTGCCGTTCCTGGAAGCGATTCGCCAGATGGCGGTCGATGTTGGCCGTGAACACACCATGTATATGCACCTGACGCTGGTGCCTTACATGGCGGCGGCGGGTGAAGTGAAAACCAAGCCAACTCAGCACTCGGTTAAAGAGCTGCTGTCGATTGGTATTCAGCCTGACGTGCTGATTTGCCGTTCAGACCGCGCGGTGCCGGCTAACGAGCGCGCGAAGATCGCCCTGTTCTGTAACGTGCCGGAAAAAGCGGTTATCTCGCTGAAAGACGTAGATTCGATCTACAAGATCCCGGGCCTGCTGAAATCGCAGGGTCTGGATGATTACATCTGCAAGCGTTTTAACCTGAGCGCGCCGGAAGCCAATCTGGCCGAGTGGGAGCAGGTGATTTACGAAGAAGCCAATCCGGGCGGCGAAGTGACCATCGGTATGGTCGGCAAATATGTCGAACTGCCGGATGCCTACAAATCCGTGATTGAAGCGCTGAAGCACGGCGGCCTGAAAAATCGCGTCACCGTTAACATCAAGCTGATCGATTCGCAGGATGTGGAAACGCGCGGCGTCGAAATTCTGAAAGATCTTGATGCTATCCTGATTCCTGGTGGCTTCGGTTACCGCGGTGTGGAAGGGAAATTGCTGACCGCGCAATACGCGCGTGAAAACAACATTCCGTACCTCGGCATTTGCCTTGGCATGCAGATTGCGCTGATGGAATTCGCGCGCAACGTGGCCGGGATGGAAGGCGCCAACTCCACTGAATTTGTGCCAGACTGTAAGTACCCGGTGGTTGCGTTAATCACCGAATGGCGCGATGAAAACGGTAACGTTGAACAGCGTACCGAGCAGAGCGATCTGGGCGGCACCATGCGTCTGGGAAGCCAGCAGTGCCAGCTGACGCCGGAAAGCAAAGTGCGCCAGCTGTACGGCTCTGACGTCATTACTGAGCGTCATCGCCACCGTTACGAAGTAAACAATCTGCTGCTGAAGCAGATTGAAGCGGCGGGTCTGCACATTGCAGGCCGTTCCGGCGACGATCAACTGGTGGAGATCATCGAGATCCCGAATCATCCATGGTTTGTAGCCTGCCAGTTCCACCCGGAATTCACGTCGACCCCGCGTGATGGTCATCCGCTGTTCGCTGGCTTTGTGAAAGCCGCGCAGGAGCACCAGAAGCGTTTAGCGAAGTAAGAGTTTAACGAACAGCGCGCGAACTTTTCGCGCGTTGTTTGTCTTAGGATTGACTAACTTGTACTGAGGAAAATCGAATGTCCAAAATCGTTAAAGTCATCGGTCGCGAAATCATCGACTCCCGTGGCAACCCGACTGTAGAAGCAGAAGTGCATCTGGAAGGCGGTTTCGTTGGTCTGGCTGCTGCGCCATCAGGTGCATCAACCGGTTCACGCGAAGCACTGGAGCTGCGTGACGGTGATAAGTCTCGTTTCCTGGGCAAAGGCGTAACCAAAGCGGTTGCTGCGGTTAACGGCCCAATCGCTGACGCGGTAAAAGGCAAAGATGCCAAAGACCAGGCGAACATCGATAAGATCATGATCGAGCTGGACGGTACTGACAACAAATCCAACTTCGGTGCAAACGCCATTCTGGCGGTTTCTCTGGCAGCAGCGAAAGCAGCAGCGGCGTCTAAAGGTCTGCCACTGTACGCACACATTGCAGAACTGAACGGCACCCCGGGCAAATACTCTATGCCACTGCCAATGATGAACATCATCAACGGTGGTGAGCACGCGGATAACAACGTTGATATCCAGGAGTTCATGATTCAGCCGGTTGGCGCGAAAACCGTGAAAGAAGCCATCCGTATGGGTTCTGAAGTGTTCCATCACCTGGCTAAAGTCCTGAAAGCCAAAGGCATGAACACCGCGGTGGGTGACGAAGGTGGCTACGCGCCAAACCTGGGTTCAAACGCCGAAGCGCTGGCCGTTATCGCCGAAGCCGTTAAAGCAGCAGGCTACGAGCTGGGCAAAGACATCACCCTGGCGATGGACTGCGCAGCATCTGAATTCTACAAAGACGGCAAATATGTGCTGGCTGGCGAAGGCAACAAAGCCTTCACTTCTGAAGAGTTCACCCACTTCCTGGAAGACCTGACCAAACAGTACCCAATCGTTTCTATCGAAGACGGTCTGGATGAGTCTGACTGGAATGGCTTCGCTTACCAGACCAAAGTACTGGGCGACAAAATTCAGCTGGTGGGCGACGACCTGTTCGTGACCAACACCAAAATCCTGAAAGAAGGCATCGAGAAAGGCATCGCTAACTCTATCCTGATCAAATTCAACCAGATCGGTTCTCTGACCGAAACCCTGGCTGCGATCAAGATGGCGAAAGACGCTGGCTACACCGCGGTCATCTCTCACCGCTCTGGCGAAACTGAAGACGCGACCATCGCTGACCTGGCGGTCGGTACTGCCGCTGGCCAGATCAAAACCGGTTCTATGAGCCGTTCTGACCGCGTTGCTAAGTACAACCAGCTGATTCGTATCGAAGAAGCGCTGGGTGACAAAGCGCCGTTCAACGGTCTGAAAGAAGTTAAAGGCCAGGCGTAATCGCCTGCGGATGTGGCTAAACGGCCACATCGCCTGACATCAAGCCCCGCCTCGTGCGGGGCTTTTGCTTTTTATGGCACGAAGCAGCTGTGAAGCGACGCACAAAATCTGCCATAATCTGCGCCTCGAATTTCTGACGTGAGTAAAAAATGTTCTACCCGATTAACGAAATGTTCCAGACGCTGCAGGGCGAAGGTTTTTACACCGGCGTGCCGGCCATCTTTATCCGCTTACAAGGATGTCCGGTGGGCTGTAGCTGGTGTGATACCAAACATACCTGGGAAACGCGGGCGGATCGGGAGACGTCGCTGGGGGACATTCTGGTCAAAACCGTGGAGAGCGATGCCTGGGGCAGCGCCGATGCGGCCACGCTGATTGAGAGCATTCAGCGTCAGGGCTGGACCGCCCGCCATGTGGTGATCACCGGCGGTGAGCCGGCAATTTTTGACTTACGTCCACTGACCGAAGCGCTGGAAGCGGCTGGTTTTCAGTGTCAGATTGAAACCAGCGGCACGCATGAAGTGCACTGTTCCGCTGCCACCTGGGTGACGGTGTCGCCGAAGGTGAACATGCGGGGTGGCTACGATGTGCTGCCGCAGGCGCTGCAGCGTGCCGATGAGATCAAACATCCGGTGGCGCGCGAGCGGGACGTGGAAGCGCTGGATGCGCTGCTGGCTGGCCTGCAGGATGAGAAAAAACGCATTGTGGCGCTGCAGCCCATCAGCCGTGGCGAGGCGGCGACCAGACTGTGTATTGAAACCTGCATTGCCCGCAACTGGCGGCTTTCGATGCAGACGCACAAATACCTGAACATCGCCTGATTCACCGAATGCGCACCCGGCAAAATCAACGCAATTGTGGCTGGTGCGCATCAATGCGCACCCTGTAAAACGCATTACACCGTAGGGTCGCCATTGATGGCGACCTGGCCAATGGTAGACGATGCGCATCAATGCACACCCTGTAAAACCGCTCTGCACCGCAGGGTCGCCATTGATGGCGACCTTCTGACCTTTACCGCGGCTGTCAGCCGCGATAGACGCAACCTGCGGTGCAGGTCTCTTTGATCATCACCGCACTCAGCTCAGGCAGAATCGGCTTCATCTCATCCCAGATCCATTTCGCCAGCACTTCGCTGGTCGGGTTCTCCAGACCGGGAATATCGTTGAGATAATGGTGATCGAGGCGATCGTAGATCGGCCTGAACGCCGCCTTCAGTTCGGCAAAATCCATTACCCAACCGGTATGCGCATCCACTTCACCGGTAATTTCCAGTCGCACCAGAAATGAATGGCCGTGCAGACGACCGCATTTATGCCCTTCCGGCACGTGAGGTAAGCGGTGGGCCGCTTCAAACTGGAACTCTTTAAACAGCGTGGTAGACATAATGGCTCTCAGACGTAAAAACCGCTGAAGTCTACCTGAAAAGCAGATTTTTCGCACCCGCCAGCGCTGAAAAGGGCATTTCTGCTGATGTGCCGTTTACGCCGTAAATTAACTGATTGAATTACGACAACTTTATTTACCACTTTTACTGGTTAGGTTGACCCAAAAAACCACTTAGTCATTTTGGTTATTTATTATGTCGAAGCCTTATTTAATCGTTAATATACAGGCCGGTAACCTACCCACTCTTCCGCCGCTTCCCGGTACGGATTTCTGACACTGGAATTTTTAACGCGATGACGACTCAGGCACCCCCAGCGATGCTTCCGCTATCCCCGGAGCAAATTGCGCGCTTACAGGCCGCGACCACCGATTTTAATCCAACGCAGCTGGCATGGCTTTCTGGCTACTTCTGGGGCATGGTTAATCAGGCACCGGGCACCGTTGCCGCGCCTGCGCCAGTCGCCGCTGAGGTGCCGGGCATTACGCTGATCTCCGCCTCCCAAACCGGCAATGCGCGCCGGCTGGCCGAGCAGCTGCGTGACGATTTGCTGGCGGCGAAACTGAGCGTCAACCTGGTGAATGCCGGCGACTATAAATTCAAACAGATCGGTCAGGAAAAACTGCTGGTCATCGTGACCTCAACGCAGGGCGAGGGCGAACCGCCGGAAGAGGCGGTGGCGCTGCATAAATTCCTGCTGTCGAAGAAAGCGCCGAAGCTGAGTGATACCGCCTTTGCCGTGTTCGGTCTTGGCGATACCTCCTATGAATTTTTCAGTCAGGCCGGTAAAGACTTCGACCAGCGTCTGGCCGAACTGGGCGGCGAACGCCTGCTGGATCGCGTGGATGCCGATGTTGAATACAGCGAGCTGGCCAGCGCCTGGCGTCTGCAGCTCACCGATATTCTCAAAGCGCGCGTGCCGGCGGAACCGGCAGCGCAGCTGGCAGCCAGCGCGGCTGGCAGCGTCAACCTGGTGGACAGCAGTCCTTACACCAAAGAAGCGCCGCTCACCGCCAGCTTTGCTCTGAACCAGAAAATTACCGGTCGCAACTCAGATAAAGACGTGCGCCATATTGAAATCGATCTGGGAGGTTCCGGTCTGCGTTACCAGCCAGGCGATGCGCTCGGCGTATGGTATGAAAACGATGCGGAACTGGTGCAGGAGCTGCTGCAGCTGGTATGGCTGAAAGGCGATGAGCAGGTCGAGGTGCGCGGAGAAACCCTGCCGCTGGCCGAGGCGCTGCAGAAACATTTTGAGCTGACGGTCAACACGCCGCAGATCGTCGAGCAGTATGCGGCTCTGTCGCGCAACGAGGCGCTGCTGGCGCTGGCGGGCGACAAGCCGAAGCTGCAAAGCTTCGCGCAGAGTTTCCCGATTGTCGACATGGTGCGCCAGGCACCCACCGAACTGAACGCCGGCCAGCTGACTGGCCTGCTGCGTCCGCTGACGCCGCGGCTTTACTCCATCGCCTCGTCGCAGGCGGAGAGCGAAACCGAAGTGCATATCACCGTCGGCGCGGTGCGTTATGAAATTGACGGCCGTCAGCGCGGCGGCGGCGCTTCTACCTGGCTGGCCGATCGTCTGGAAGAAGATGGCGAAATCCGCGTGTTCATCGAGCATAACGATAATTTCCGCCTGCCGGCCAATCCGGATGCGCCAGTGATCATGATCGGCCCGGGCACCGGCATTGCCCCGTTCCGCGCCTTCATGCAGCAGCGTGAAAACGACGGTGCCAGCGGTAAAAACTGGCTGTTCTTTGGTAATCCGCACTTCACCGAAGATTTCCTCTATCAGGTGGAGTGGCAGAAATATGTCAAAGACGGTCTGCTGACCCATATCGATCTGGCGTGGTCACGCGATCAGGCCGAAAAGATTTACGTACAGGATAAAATCCGCGCCAGAGGAGCGGAAGTGTGGCGCTGGATTGAAGAGGGCGCGCACCTGTACGTCTGCGGCGACGCCAATCGCATGGCGAAAGACGTTGAACAGGCATTACTGGATGTGGTGGTCGAACACGGCGGCATGGATCGTGAAACCGCTGACGAATTTTTAAGTGAGCTGCGCATTGAGCGCCGTTATCAGCGAGACGTTTACTAATGAGCGAAAAACATCCTGGACCGCTGGTGGTTGAAGGCAAACTTTCCGACGCCGAGCGTCTGAAAAAGCAGAGCAACTACCTGCGCGGCACCATTTTAGAAGATCTCGACAATGGCCTGACCGGCGGCTTTACCGGCGATAACTTCCTGCTGATCCGTTTTCACGGCATGTACCAGCAGGATGACCGCGACATCCGTGCCGAGCGCGCCGCGCAAAAGCTGGAACCGCGTCATGCCATGATGCTGCGCTGCCGTCTGCCGGGCGGCATCATCACGCCAACGCAGTGGCTGGCGATTGATAAATTTGCCACCGACAAAACGCTATATGGCAGCATTCGCCTGACTAACCGTCAGACGTTCCAGTTTCACGGCATTCTGAAGAAGAACGTCAAGCCAACTCACCAGATGCTGCATGAAGTCGGACTGGACGCGCTGGCCACCGCCAACGACGTCAACCGTAACGTGCTGTGTACCTCGAACCCGGTGGAGTCAGAGCTACATCAGGAAGCGTACGAGTGGGCGAAAAAGCTTTCCGAGCATCTGCTGCCGCAGACGCGCGCCTACGCCGAGATCTGGTGGGATCAGGAGAAGGTCGCCACCACCGATCAGGAGCCGATCCTCGGTGAGACCTATCTGCCACGTAAGTTTAAAACCACCGTGGTGGTGCCGCCGCATAACGATGTCGATCTGCATGCGAACGATCTGAACTTCATCGCCATTGCGGAGAACGGCAAGCTGATTGGCTTTAACCTGCTGGTCGGCGGCGGCTTGTCGATTGAGCACGGCAACAAAGCCACCTATGCGCGCACCGCCAGCGAGTTTGGCTACCTGCCAGTGGAGAAGATCCTTGATGTGGCTGCAGCGGTGGTCACCACGCAGCGCGACTGGGGTAACCGTACCGATCGTAAAAATGCCAAAACCAAATACACGCTGGAGCGCGTCGGCGTCGAGACCTTTAAAGCCGAAGTCGAGAAGCGTGCCGGCCTGACCTTCGAGCCGATTCGCCCGTACGAATTTACCACCCGTGGCGATCGCATCGGCTGGGTGAAGGGCATCGACAAGAAATGGCACCTGACGCTGTTTATCGAAAACGGTCGCCTGCTGGATTATCCGGGCCGTCCGCTGAAGCGCGGTATCGCGGAGATTGCCAAAGTGCATCAGGGCGATTTCCGCCTGACCGCCAATCAGAACCTGATTGTGGCCGGCGTACCGGAGGCGCAGAAAGCGCAGATCGAAGCCATTGCGCGTGAGCACGGCCTGATGGAAGCGGTCACGCCGCAGCGTGAAAACTCCATGGCCTGCGTGGCCTTCCCGACCTGTCCGCTGGCGATGGCTGAAGCCGAACGCTTCCTGCCGTCTTTCGTCAGCAAAGTGGAGGAGATCATGCACCGCCACGGCGTCGGCGAAGAGCACATAGTGTTACGCGTTACCGGTTGTCCGAACGGTTGCGGCCGTGCCATGCTGGCCGAACTGGGCCTGGTGGGCAAAGCGCCGGGCCGTTACAACCTGCATATTGGTGGTAATCGCATCGGCACGCGCATCCCGCGCATGTACCGCGAAAACATCACGGAAAACGAAATCCTCGCCAGCATCGATGAGCTGGTGGCGCGCTGGGCCAGCGAGTGCACGGCGGATGAAGGGTTTGGTGACTTCGTGATTCGCGCGGGCATTGTGCAGCCGGTGGTCGATCCCGCCCGTGATTTCTGGGACCCGGAGGCAGTATGACACTACCCGATCTCGCCAGCCTGAACAGCGGCAGCAAAGTTGATCGCATCATGGCGCTGGCGGAAAGCAACGTCCAGCTGGAAAAGCTCTCTGCCGAACAGCGCGTCAGCTGGGCGCTGGAGCAGCTGCCGGGCGCCTTTGTGCTGTCGTCGAGTTTTGGTATTCAGGCGGCGGTGCTGTTGCACATGGTCACGCAGCACCGCCCGGATATTCCGGTGATCCTCACCGATACCGGTTATCTGTTCCCTGAGACCTACCGCTTCATTGATGAACTGACGCAGCAGCTGAACCTGAATCTGCAGATCTTCCGCGCTGAAACCTCACCGGCGTGGCAGGAAGCGCGCTACGGCAAGCTGTGGGAGCAGGGCGTTGAAGGGATCGAGCAGTACAACCAGCTTAACAAAGTCGAGCCGATGAACCGCGCGCTGCAAACGCTGGGTGCGCAGACCTGGTTTGCCGGCCTGCGCCGCGATCAGTCCGGCAGCCGTGCCAGCCTGCCGGTACTGGCCGTGCAGCGTGGCGTGTTCAAAATCCTGCCGATCATCGACTGGGATAACCGTCAGGTGCACCAGTATCTGAAGCAGCATGGGCTGAAGTACCATCCGCTGTGGGACGAAGGTTATCTGTCCGTGGGTGATACGCACACCACACGCAAGTGGGAGCCGGGGATGGCCGAGGAAGAGACGCGCTTTTTCGGCCTCAAACGCGAATGCGGGTTACACGAAGGCTGACGGGCGCAATTGCTGCGGGTGTGCATCGGTGCGCACCCGCAAAAACCGGCAAGATCTTACAACGTCGGATTAGCCAGCTCCGTCAGCAGCGGCTGCAAAATGCGTACGCTGTCGCGTGTGCGCTGATGGATGCGCCCCGGCAGCCAGTGGTCGATGTAATTCAGATTATCGCGCCCGGTCTGGTGGCGCACCGTACCCTCCGGAAAATGCGGTGAACGCGCGCGCTGCTGCTCACCGGCTTTATTGCCCAGCGCCCAGTTGGCTGCGGTAACGTCCAGCAGCGGAATCCCGGCTTTATCAAACGGATTAACGCCTGGGTAGTCGCGTGCGGTCAGCACGTGGCTGGCGGCCGTGATGCCGTAACGGTGCGCAATCTGCAGGGCGCGCGCGCTGGTCTGCTTGCGTACCGCCGCTGGCGTATTCATGCCGTTATTAAAGTAGAGGCGATCGCCAACGATCAGGCTATTCAGATCGATCACCAGCAGCGTATCTTTCTTCTCCTGCACGCTCATGCGCGCCAGATAATCATCCATACCGTGTAAACCGGCTTCGCCTGCGCTCAGTGCCACAAAGCGCACGCCATAGTGCAGCGGCGTTTGACTCAGCGCCTGCGCCAGCTCCAGCATCACGCCCAGCCCGGAAGCGTTATCGTCCACGCCCTGCAAACGCAGGCCGCCGAGATTATTGTCTGCCTCGTGCTGGCTGAGCGGCGTCCAGGTATCCAGATGGGTGACGATCAGAATCTCCTGCGGCACGCTGCCGGCGCGTGCGGCGATCACCGAGGTCGCCGTCACTTTATGGCGGCGCGTGATGCCCTGTTTCTCCAGCCAGTTATAGCTGGTATTAAACTGCCGGGTATTGCTCTGATAACCAAGCTGGGTGAACTGCTGCTGCAGATAATCTGCCGTCATCAGCTCGGCGGGGCTGCCGCTCATGCGGCCGGGGAAATAGGTGGCGATGTGACGCAGCTGCTGTTCGGCAAAGTGGCCAGGGGCGCTCGCTGCAGCCTGCGCCAAAAGAGGCAAACCGCCGGCAATCAGTGCGGCCAGCACGCTGCGGCGGAGAGTGGCAAACATAGTGGTTGTCCTTTTCTGACATCCCGTCAGGGTAAAAAAATTCTGAGTTAGTATGAAACTGTGACGCCGCCTGCACAATTTGTATCGCTCCGAAACACCAGCAATATCATTTGTTAAGCACAAATTGTTATCAGCAATCCCGGTGCGTTATTCCATTTGGTAACTACTCATGCTAATTCGTAATTTCATCTGCCAGAAGGCGGGGACGTATAGTCGCGTTAACTTATTGTAAAACTAACAAGGTTAACGTGGATTACTTGCCTCTCTTTGCCGATCTCAAAAACCGTCCGGTGCTGGTGGTCGGCGGTGGCGAAATCGCTGCGCGTAAAATTGAGCTGCTGCGGCGTGCCGGTGCGCACGTGCGTGTGGCCGCGCGCGAGCTCGGCCATGAACTGCAGGCGCTGCGCGACATTAACGCCATCGAGTGGATTGCTCAACACTTCGACGCGGCGCAGCTGGACGATGTTTTCCTCGTGATTGCCGCCACCGACGATAACGCTCTCAACGCGCAGGTATTTGATGCCGCCAATGCGCGCCACAAGCTGGTGAATGTGGTCGACGACCAGCCGAAATGCAGCTTTATCTTCCCGTCGATTGTTGACCGCTCACCGCTGGTGGTGGCGATCTCCTCCAGCGGCACCGCGCCGGTGCTGGCGCGTCTGCTGCGTGAAAAAATCGAAGCGCTGCTGCCCGCCAATCTTGGGCAGATGGCCGAAGTGGCCGGTCAGTGGCGCGACAAAGTCAAACAGCGCTACCACAAAATGTCTGACCGTCGTCGCTTCTGGGAGCGGGCTTTTAATGGCCTGTTTGCCAGCCAGATGGCGGCGGGTAACGTCAACGAGGCGCGCCGCACGCTCGATCGTGAACTGGAAAACACCTCCGATAATCAGGGTGAAATCACGCTGGTCGGTGCCGGGCCGGGCGACAGCGGTTTGCTGACGCTGCGCGGGCTGCAGGTGATGCAGCTGGCCGATGTGGTGCTGTATGACCATCTGGTCAGCGACGAGGTGCTGGAGCTGGTAAGACGCGATGCCGATCGTATCTGCGTCGGCAAACGCGCCGGCGCCCATTCGGTGCCGCAGGAAGAGACCAATCAGCTGCTGGTGACGCTGGCGCAGCAGGGCAAGCGCGTGGTGCGCCTGAAAGGCGGCGATCCGTTTATTTTTGGCCGCGGCGGCGAAGAGCTGCAGGCGGCGCAGGCGGCGGGCATTCCGTTCCAGGTGGTGCCGGGCATCACCGCGGCCGCGGGTGCTACCGCGTATGCCGGTATTCCGTTAACCCACCGCGATTATGCCCAGAGCGTGCTGTTTATTACCGGTCACTGCCGCGCCGACGGCGACGGTATCGACTGGCCGTCGCTGGCGCGCGCGCGGCAGACGCTGGCAATTTACATGGGCACGGTGAAAGCGGCGGAAATTGCCGCCGGGCTGATCGAACACGGCCGCGCGCCGTCAACGCCAGTGGCGGTGATTGGTCGCGGCACGCGCCAGGATCAACAGGTGCTGACCGGCACCTTAGCACAACTCGAGGCGCTGGCAGCTGCCGCGCCGACGCCAGCGCTATTAGTGATTGGCGAAGTGGTGAATCTGCACGGGCAACTTGCCTGGTTCCAACATTCGGCACAGCAGGGGGCTCGCGAGTCCGCCGTTGTCAATTTGGCTTGAGGAAAAATTATGGACCAAAATCGTCTCACTCATCTGCGCCAGCTGGAGGCAGAGAGTATCCATATCATCCGCGAGGTGGCGGCCGAGTTCAGCAATCCGGTGATGATGTACTCCATCGGTAAAGACTCCTCGGTAATGCTGCATCTGGCGCGCAAAGCCTTCTATCCGGGCACGCTGCCGTTTCCGCTGCTGCACGTTGATACCGGCTGGAAATTCCGTGAAATGTACGAGTTCCGCGATCGCACCGTGAAAGCGATGGGCGCAGAGCTGCTGGTGCACCGTAACCCGGAAGGCGTGGCGATGGGCATTAACCCGTTCGTGCACGGCAGCGCCAAACATACCGACATCATGAAAACCGAGGGCCTGAAGCAGGCGCTCAACAAATACGGTTTTGATGCGGCATTCGGTGGCGCACGCCGTGACGAAGAGAAGTCGCGCGCCAAAGAGCGTATCTATTCGTTCCGCGATCGTTTCCACCGCTGGGATCCGAAAAACCAGCGTCCGGAGCTGTGGCACAACTACAATGGCCAGATCAACAAAGGCGAAAGCATTCGCGTGTTCCCGCTCTCCAACTGGACCGAGCTGGATATCTGGCAGTACATCTTCCTGGAAAACATCGAAATCGTGCCGCTGTACCTGGCTGCACCGCGCCCGGTACTGGAGCGCGACGGCATGCTGATGATGATTGATGATGATCGTATCAACCTGCAGCCGGGAGAAGTGATTAAGCAGCGTATGGTGCGTTTCCGTACCCTCGGCTGCTGGCCGCTGACCGGCGCGGTGGAATCCGAGGCGCAGACGCTGCCGGAAATCATTGAAGAGATGCTGGTCTCCACCACCAGTGAACGTCAGGGGCGCGTGATTGACCGCGACCAGGCCGGTTCGATGGAACTGAAAAAACGTCAGGGTTATTTCTAAGGAGACGCCGATGAATACCGTTATTGCCCAACAGATTGCCGAGCAGGGCGGCGTTGAAGCCTGGCTGACCGCGCAACAACACAAAAGCCTGCTGCGTTTCCTCACCTGCGGCAGCGTCGACGACGGCAAAAGTACGCTGATTGGCCGTCTGCTGCACGATACGCGCCAGATTTATGAAGATCAGCTGTCGTCGCTGCACAATGACAGCAAACGCCACGGCACCCAGGGCGAGAAACTCGATCTGGCGCTGCTGGTCGATGGCCTGCAGGCCGAGCGCGAGCAGGGCATCACTATCGATGTGGCCTATCGCTATTTCTCCACCGAGAAGCGCAAGTTCATCATCGCCGACACGCCGGGGCACGAGCAGTACACCCGCAACATGGCGACCGGTGCCTCAACCTGCGATCTGGCGATCCTGCTGATCGATGCGCGCAAAGGCGTGCTGGATCAGACCCGTCGCCACAGCTTCATCGCCACGCTGCTGGGCATCAAACATCTGGTGGTGGCGATTAACAAGATGGATCTGGTGGCGTACAGCCAGGAGACCTTCGAGCAGATCAAACAGGATTACCTCGATTTTGCCGCGCAGCTGCCGGACGATCTTGATATCCGCTTTGTGCCGATGTCGGCGCTGGAAGGCGATAACGTCGCCACCCCGAGCGTAACCATGCCGTGGTACAGCGGCCCGACGCTGCTCGACGTGCTGGAGACGGTAGAGCTGAAGCGCGTGGTCGACACGCAGCCGATGCGCTTCCCGGTGCAGTATGTTAACCGGCCGAACCTCGACTTCCGTGGCTATGCCGGTACGCTGGCGTCAGGTACGGTCAGCGTCGGCCAGCGGGTGAAAGTGCTGCCGTCCGGTGTGGAATCCAGCGTTGCGCGTATCGTCACCTTTGACGGCGACCTGCAGCAGGCGGCCGCCGGTGAGGCGATTACCCTGGTGCTGAACGATGAGATCGACATCAGCCGTGGCGATCTGCTGGTGGATGCCGCAGCCGATTTGCAGGCGGTGCAGTCCGCGACCGTCGACGTGGTGTGGATGGCGGAACAGCCGCTGCAGCCGGGACAAAGCTATGAAGTGAAAATTGCCGGTAAGAAAGCGCGTGGCCGCGTCGAAAAGATTCTCCATCAGGTGGAGATCAATACGCTGGAAAAACGCGCGGTCGACAGCCTGCCGCTCAACGGCATCGGTCTGGTAGAAGTGACCTTCGATGAACCGATGGTGCTGGATGCTTACCAGCAGAACCCGGTGACCGGCGGCATGATCTTTATCGATCGCCTGAGCAACGTGACCGTCGGCGCCGGCATGATCCATCAGCCGCTGAGCGCCGCGCGCAGTCAGGCTGGCCAGTACAGTGATTTCGAGCTGGAGCTGAACGCGCTGGTGCGCCGTCACTTCCCGCACTGGAACGCGCGCGACCTGCTGGGCGGTCAGTAATGGCGCAGCACGACGAAAACGTGGTGTGGCATGACCATCCGGTCACGCGCGCTGAACGCGAACAGCAGCACGGCCATCGTGGCGTGGTGCTGTGGTTTACCGGGCTCTCTGGCTCGGGTAAATCCACCGTGGCCGGTGCGCTGGAGCAGGCGCTGCACCGGCTGGGCGTCAGCACCTATCTGCTGGACGGCGACAATGTGCGTCACGGCCTGTGCCGCGATCTCGGTTTCAGCGATGAAGACCGCAAAGAGAATATCCGGCGCGTGGGCGAAGTGGCGAAACTGATGGTGGATGCCGGACTGGTGGTGCTGACGGCGTTCATCTCGCCGCACCGTGCCGAGCGCCAGATGGTGCGCGATCTGCTCGGTGACGGGCAGTTTATCGAGGTGTTCGTCGATACGCCGCTGGCGGTGTGCGAAGCGCGCGATCCGAAAGGCTTGTATAAAAAAGCCCGTGCCGGCGAGCTGCGTAACTTCACCGGTATCGACAGCGTTTACGAGGCGCCAGACGCGCCGGAAATCCAGCTGGATGGTGAACAATTGGTTACAAAACTGACCGGCCAATTGTTAGACCTGCTGCGCCACCACGATATCATCAGATCCTGAACCGACAGCGGCAAATCTCACGGTTTGCCGCGCTTAGCGTCAACAGGATCTCTATGCAGAACGTTACCCCCATGCTGGCACGCAAAGATGAACGCACCCCGGATGAGCCACGCTCATCGTTGCCGGGCGGCGTGATCGGCTTTCTCTCGTACTGGTGTGCGCTGGGCATCCCGTTTCTGCTGTACGGCTCTAACACGCTGTTTTTCTTTCTCTACACCTGGCCTTTTTTCCTCGCGCTGCTGCCGGTTTCGGTGCTGATTGGCATCGTGCTCAGCCTGATGCTGCGTGGCCGGCTGTGGTGGAGCGGCCTGATCACCGCCCTGGTGGTGGTGTGCCTGTTCTGGCTGCTGTTCTCCTTTCTCTCCGGCTGGTAATCCGGCGCTGATGTGCAAACGCATCGGCAGGTTACAAAACTTTACCTGCCGTCCGGCGCTTTCCCCGTCATTATTTGTCCAGACAAATCTGCTTGCGCGCCATTTTCGCTGCCGCAGTGGAGTCCGGCGTCAAGTTATGGGATGATTGAGCCGTTTTTCAGGGGGCGGGGATGGGAAAACTGACGTTACTGCTGCTCGTGCTGCTGGGATGGTTGCAATACTCTCTGTGGCTGGGCAAGAACGGTATCCATGATTACACGCGCGTCAGCGAAGACGTGGCGTCACAACAGGCGAATAACGCCAAACTCAAAGCGCGTAACGATCAGCTGTTTGCCGAAATTGACGATCTCAATGGCGGTTCAGAGGCGATTGAGGAACGCGCACGCAGCGAGCTGGGCATGATCAGGCCTGGCGAGACTTTCTATCGTCTGGTGCCAGACCAAAACAAACGTAATGCGCAACAAGCGGCGCAGAATCAACAACGATAAACCATGAATCAGCTCTCTTCCTCTGCGGATGTGATTGCCGTGGTGCCGGCTGCCGGTATCGGCAGCCGCATGCAGGCCGCCTGTCCGAAGCAGTATCTCACCATCGGTCCGTTAACCCTGCTCGAGCACAGCGTGGCGCGCCTGCTGGCGCATCCGGCGGTAAAGCAGGTGGTGGTGCCAGTCAGCCCGGATGACGGCTGGTTCGATAGCCTGCCGCTGGCGCAGGATGCCCGCGTGCTGCGCGTCACCGGCGGCGAAACCCGCGCCGAGTCGGTGCTGGCCGGATTACAGACCATCCGCCACAGCGCCTGGGTGCTGGTGCACGACGCGGCGCGTCCGTGTCTGCATCCCGATGATTTAGCGCGTTTGCTGGCGGTGCGTGAGCACAGCAAAGTCGGCGCGATTCTGGCGGCACCGGTGCGCGACACCATGAAGCGCGCGGAGCCCGGCAAAGGTGCCATTGCGCATACCGTCGAACGCGATGATTTGTGGCATGCGCTGACGCCGCAGTTTTTCCCGCATGCGCTGCTGACCGCCTGCCTGACGCGCGCGCTCAATGAAGGCGCGACCATCACCGATGAAGCCTCGGCGCTGGAGTATTGCGGTTATCATCCTGAGCTGGTCAGCGGACGCAGCGACAATATTAAGGTAACGCGGCCGGAAGATCTGGCGCTGGCGGCCTTCTATCTCACTCAGATTCAGTTAAAGGAGCACGCATGATGCGTATCGGTCACGGTTTTGACGTGCACGCGTTTGGCGGCGAAGGTCCGCTGGTGATTGGCGGGGTGCGTATTCCCTTCGAACAGGGCTTTATTGCGCATTCCGACGGCGATGTGGCGCTGCATGCGCTGACCGACGCGCTGCTGGGCGCGGTGGCGATGGGCGACATCGGCAAACTGTTCCCGGACACCGATCCGGCATTCAAAGGCGCCGACAGCCGCGGTTTGCTGCGCGAAGCCTGGCGTCGCATTCAGCAGAAGGGCTACCGCATCGGCAACGTCGATGTCACCATCATCGCTCAGGCACCGAAAATGCTGCCGCACGTGCCGCAGATGCGCGTCAACATCGCCGAAGATCTCGGTTGCCACATGGATGATGTCAACGTCAAAGCCACCACCACCGAGAAGCTGGGCTTCACCGGTCGCGGTGAAGGCATTGCCTGCGAAGCCGTGGCGCTGCTGGTGAAGGCCGATCGGGCATGAGTGAGCTGCTCTACCTGCACGGCGTGCCCGCTGCTACCGGGGTGATCAAAGCCAGTCCCGAAGATTTCGTGGTAATTGAAGATCTCGGCTATCCCTATGATGGCGAAGGCGAGCAGCTGCTGGTGCGCGTCCGTAAAATTGGCTGCAACACGCGTTTTGTCGCTGAGGCAATCGCCAAATTTCTCGGCGTGCATCAGCGCGATCTCAGCTATGCCGGCATGAAAGATCGCCATGCAGTCACCGAGCAGACGCTGTGCTTCCGCGTGCCGGGCACGGCGATGCCCAACCTTGCCGGCTTCCAGCTGGAAGGCGTGGAGATCCTGCAGGTGATTCGCCACAAGCGTAAACTGCGCACCGGCGCGCTGGCGGGCAATGCGTTTCGTCTGGTGGTACGTCAGGTGTCCGATCGCGCGCAGGTGGAATCGCGGCTGCAGCGGATTCAGCAGCAGGGCGTGCCCAACTACTTTGGTGAACAGCGCTTTGGCCGCGGCGGCAATAACCTGACGCAGGCGCGCCTGTGGGCAGAGGAGAAATTCCGTCCACGCGACCGCAGTATGAAAGGCATTCTGCTGTCGGCGGCGCGCAGCCAGCTGTTCAATCAGCTGACCAGCGCGCGCCTGCAGCGTGACGGTGCGCTGGATCGCGTGCAGCCCGGCGATGCGCTGCAGCTCAGCGGGCGCGGCAGCTGGTTTGTTGCCCAGGCGGACGAGTTACCTGCGCTGCAGCAGCGTGTGGATAACCACGAGCTGCGCATTACCGCGCCGCTGGCCGGGCGCGGCGAGCCGGGCACCCAGGGCGAAACGCTGGCGTTTGAACAGCAGCAGCTGGCGGGCGCGGCCGATCTGCTGGGCCTGCTGGAGCGTGAACGCGTCGATGCGGCGCGGCGCGCCATGCTGGTGGTGCCGAAAGATCTGCAGTGGAGCTGGTGGGATGACGTCACGCTTGAGCTGCAGTTCTGGCTGCCGGCCGGCAGTTTTGCCACCAGCGTAGTGCGTGAGCTGCTGAGCAACGGCGCGGCGGCCCCGCTCGGCGACGAATAAGCGAACCCGGCGACGATGAGCAAAAATCTCACCATCAAGGATATTGCCGTACTCGCCGGTGTGTCGATCACTACCGTCTCGCGCGTGCTCAACAAGCATGCGTGGGTGTCGGAAAAAACCCGCACGCGGGTGGAACAGGTGATTGCCGAGCATCAGTTCAGCCCCAACCTGATGGCGCGCGGCATGATATCGCGCCAGAGCTATACGCTCGCGGTGATCGTCTCTGACATCACTAACCCTTACTTCGTCACGCTGGTGGCGCAGATTCAGCAGGCCTGTCTGGCCATCGGTTACAAAATCACCCTGTACGATACCCAGTCGGCCAACCGCAGCCCTCAGCACGACGATGACGAAAGCGCGATTTTTCAGTCGATTATCGATAGCCAGATCGATGGGGTGATCGTGCTCGGCGGTCACAGCGACTACGCGCCGATTCCATCCGGCTACCTGACGCTGCTGGAATCGCTGATGGACAAAATGGCGGTGGTGGTGGTGGGGCAGCCGCATCCTGCTGGCCGCTGGCCGTGCGTGATGCGCGACCAGCAGCACTGCGTCGGGCTGGCGGTGAATCATTTGCTGGCGCGCGGCCTGCGTGATATCGCGTTTATTGGCGGTTCGCGCAAAGTGTGGGTGACGCGCGAGCGCGTCAGTCATTTCCACGCCACGCTGCAGCAGGCCGGCATTACGCCGCGCGACAGCTGGATCTGCCTGAATAACTTCTATCCTGAACACGGCTATCAGGCGATTGATACGCTGTGGCAGCAGGCAGAGCAACCGCAGGCGCTGGTGGCAATCAACGATCGCGTGGCGATGGGCGCGATCCGCGCGTTACGCGATCGCGGCATTGACGTGCCTGAGCAGGTCGCGGTCATCAGCTGCGAGCGCTTCCCCGGCAGCGAGTATTTTATCCCGCGCCTGACCAGCGTCGATCACCAGAATCCGCAGCTGGGGCAAAACATTATCACCATGATGATGGCGCAACTGGACGGCAGCTTAAGCCCGCACGCGCGCTGCAGCGCACCGCTAAAGCCGGTATTGATCCCCGGCGAATCCGCCTGATCTTCTCCCCTTAAACGTTCCGCCTGCTTTCCTTGCGCTTTGTTAGCGCGATCGCAATTTCACGATCCTCACGTTGACTTAATATGCGCCATTAAATAAGTTGGCGCACAACCTGAAAACGTTTTCAGGTTGGCGGGAAAACAGTTTAAGGAGCGGTAATGAAACCCACCATGATGACCTACATCCACCAGCAACCCGAGGTGCTGAGCCATCTGCTGGCGCGCTATCCGCAGGGATTACCGGTGCTGGGCAAGGCAAAAACAGTGCTGATTCTGGCCACCGGCTCCAGCATCAACGCTGCGCTCAGCGCCAAATATTACGTTGAGCAACTGACCGGCGTACGCATCAGCGTGCAGGAGCCGTTCCATTTTCAGCACTACGAGCAGTGGGATCCGGCGACCGATCTGGTGATCGCGATTTCACAGAGCGGCGAGAGCACTTCGACGCTGGCGGCGATTGACGCGCTGAAAAAACAGCACGGCGTGGCAACCTGGGGCATCACCAGCAAAATCACCAGTCCGCTGGCGCAGGCGGTGGATCACGCCGTAGACATCATGAACGGCGAGGAGCGCGTCGGGTATGTCACCAAAGGCTATGTCGCCACGATCCTGACGCTGATGCTGATTGGCGTACACAGCGCGCGCCACAGCGGTCGCCTCAGTGCAGAGCAGGAGCAGCAGGCGCTGGCGCAACTGCAGCGCGGCGTCGACGCGATTCCGGACATCATCGCCCGCACCGAGCGCTTCTGGCAGCGCTGGCAGGACGATCTCACTGCGGCGCCACGCTTTATCTCGATTGGCTTTGGTCCGGCGATTGGCGTGATCAAAGAGATGGAGACCAAATTCAGCGAAACGGTGCGCGTGCCGTCGCAGGGCATTGAACTGGAAGCGTTTATGCACGGCCCCTATTTCGAAATCAATCCGCAACACCGACTGTTCTTTATCGACGTCGAGGCACCGGTGCGCGAACGCCTGCAGCTGCTGCGCCAGTATGAGCAGCGCGTGACGCCGCACGTCTGGAGTCTGTGTCTCGGGGAGAGCGATGATGCGCGCACGCTGGCGCTCGGCGTGGAGGTCAGCGAATGGACGGCGCCGCTGCTGATGGTGATTCCGTTCCAGATCCTCGCGCATCACATCGCTGAAGCCAAAGGCAACAATCTGCCGCAGCGCATATTCACTGATTTTGGTGTGGCGATGAAGAGCAAAACCAAACCGGGTGATTACGACTAACGCCGGGCGCGAGCCATAAGGATAACAACAATGAAACTCGATTACGTGAAGCTGGCGCAGGCCATCAGGGAACAGGTCGGCGGCGACGATAATATCAGCCATATTTCACACTGCGCCACGCGGCTGCGGCTGACGATAAACGATCTGGCCAGTGTCGATATGCCGGCCATCAGTAGCCTGCCGGGCGTCATCCGCGTGGTGAACGCGTCCGGACAGCTGCAGATTGTGGTCGGGCCGCAGGTCGAACAGCTGTATCAGGCGATGCAGCAGGGCGCAGCGCCGGTGGCCGAGCCGGCGAAGCCCGGCAAAGACGAGCGCGGCGTTGCGGGCAAAATGCTGGCCACGCTCGGCGCTATCTTCACGCCCTACATTGGCGTACTGGCCGGCATCGGGGTGATCAAAGGCATCATGGTGCTGCTGCAGACGCAGGGCTGGGTGGCGGACGATGACCTGCTGTTCGCCGTGTTCAACGCGCTGGCCAGCGGGGTGTTTGTCTTTCTGCCGCTGTTTATTGCGGTTACCGCGGCAGACCGTTTCGGTGCCAGCCGTTTCACCGCGCTGGCGCTGACGGCGGCGATGGTGTTTCCGCTGACCCAGCCGGATCTGCCGGCGCACTTCGCGCTGTTCGGCCTGAGCATCAGCCTGAAGATTTACGGCGGCGCGGTGATTCCGGCAATTCTGGCGGTGCTGCTGCTGAGCAAGGTTGAGCACCGACTGAAACAGTGGATCCCCGAGGTGGCAGCGCTGGTGTTTGTGCCGTGCCTGTCGCTGCTGATTTGCGGCTTTGTGGTGTTCACGGTGATTGGCCCGCTGGCAGATTACGTTGGCGTCGGCATCGCCAGCGGCTACAGCTGGCTCTATCAGCTCAGCCCGATGATCTCCGGCGCGCTGCTGGCGGGCATTGGTCAGCTGTTCGTGGTGTTTGGTGTGCACTGGGGCATCATCCCGCTGGCGCTGATCAATATTCAGGTTCAGGGCTATGACACCATCATGGCGATGTTTATGTCGGCGGTGATGGGGCAGTTTGGCGCGGTTACCGGCGCGATCTTCATCGCCCGCAGCCTGCGCGACCGGCAGATTGCAATCTCGGCGTCGCTGTCAGCGTTCTTTGGCATCACCGAACCGGCGCTGTACGGCGTCAATCTCAAGTACCGCATGCTGTTTATCTTCGGCTGCATCGGCGCGGCGCTCGGCGGTGGCATCACCGGGCTGCTGCAGGTGAAAACTTACAGTTTCCTGCCGGTGCTGAATGTGTTTGAACTTGGCCTGTTCGAAGGCCCGGAGTCGAAGATGATCTATGAAGTGGCGGCAATTGCCGTGGCTTTCCTCACCCCATTCATTCTGACGCTGATTTACGGCCGCTGGACGCTGCGCAGCGTGAATAAAACCGGCGCCTGATGCGCTGATTCGTTAACACCAAAACAGGGAAATCGCATGCGGCTGCTTCGCAGGGCCGCGTGCACCTTAAGGAAAGGTCATGAACACATTCACCAGGAGAAAAAAGGCAGCGCTGCTGCCGCTGGCCACCCTGATGCTGGGCGCGGCACCGCCGGCGCTGGCGGAAGGATTTGTTGAAGACAGCACGCTGGAGGGCACCGTCTATTACTGGCAGCGCCACCGTGAGCGTAAAGATCTCGATCCGCACAGCGCGCACTATCAGCACTATCAGACCAACCTGCATCACAGCACGCTGACCGGCGCGCTCGATTATCAGTCCGGCTATCTGGCCGATACCGTGGGCATTGATGTGGCGGCCTTCGCCACCTGGGATCTGTTTGAAGGCAGCCCGGCGCATCCCAACGAGATCAGCTTCAGTCACGGGCCTTCGATGTGGGAAGACCGTGGCGTTGGCGAACGTAACGGGCTGGATCTCTACCGTGCAGCGCTGAAACTCAAAGCCGGCGACTACTGGCTGCGGGCCGGTTATATCCAGCCGAGCGGTCAGACGCTGCTTGGCACCCAATGGGGATTTCTGCCCGGCACCTACCAGGGCGTGGAAGTCGGAGCGGTCTATGACTATGGCGCTGCCGGCGCGCTGTCGCTGTCGTGGATGGGCGCCAACAAGTACAAAGCACCGTGGTATCGCAAAATGTACGAGTTTCGCGAAATCGACCGGCAAACACGCATTCCTTATCTGCACTCGCTGGGCGCGAAGTATGACTTCAAAAACGGCAACACGCTGGAGCTGGCGTGGGGTGAATCTCCGCATTATCTCGACAAATATTTCGCCAAAGCGGCGCGTCAGACCACGCTGTGGGATAACCCGTTCAGCGTCAGCTGGCAGTTCTACGGCTCGCAGGATCGTACCGGTCGCCATGATGTTTACGATGAATTTGCCTGGCAGCAGGGCCTGACGCTGGCGTACC
This sequence comes from Pantoea sp. B270, assembly GCF_018726825.1. Classification (NCBI taxonomy): domain Bacteria; kingdom Pseudomonadati; phylum Pseudomonadota; class Gammaproteobacteria; order Enterobacterales; family Erwiniaceae; genus Pantoea; species Pantoea sp. B270. Next base: position 61,217 of record NZ_JAHCSX010000003.1, on the reverse strand, counting down.
AGTGGGATCGCTACCAGTTCCGGCTCGAGGGCAGCGCGGTACACGCACCGGGGAAACAAGGTTACTACACCGTGGCGATGACGCCGATCTATCCCAACTCCGCGGGCCGCATCGATATGTGGTGGGATTCGCGCTCTGACTTCAACGCCGACGGCGAAAAAGCGCTGTTTGCAGGCCTGATGATCGATCTCAGCGACATCGTCTGGCCGGGCGTCAGCATCGGTGGCTCGTTCGCCTGGGGCTGGGACGGTAAACCGGCGCGCGGCGGCGACTGGTCGCAGCAGCAGCGCCTGACGGAAACCGCCATCAATGGCGATCTGGTGTGGCAGGTGCAGTCCGGCTGGGCCAAAGACACGGTATTTAAGCTGCATCTCACCGCCTACAACAACCATAGCGATAACCCCAGCTGGGGCGGCGGCTATGGCAATGTTTTCCAGGATGAAAAGGACGTCAAATTCATGATGATTGCCCCTTTTAGCCTGTTCAATCACTCACGACACTAAGGATGATGACCATGAGGATTCGCTTCTCCGCGCTGACCGCAGCGCTGTTACTGGCCGGGCTGGCGCACGCCGAAACCCACGTTTTAATCAATCAGGTCGGCTACGATGTTGCCGCGCCGAAAAACGCTATCGTGCAGCTTACCGGCGACTCGCGCGCTAAACCGCCGGTGAAATTTACCCTACTGGATAATGAGACCAATAAAGCGGTGCTGAGCGGCACGCTGCAGCCGCAGGGGGACGTGCCGGGCTGGGGCGATCGCACCTTCTATCGTGCCGATTTCTCCGGCTGGCAAACGCCGGGCCGCTACGTGCTGCAAACCACCAGCAGCGACGGCGATGTGCGCTCCGGGCCGTTCATTATTGGTGCCGATCTGCTCGAGCGCTATACGCTGTCCGATGTGATTGCCTATTTCAAAAGCCAGCGCGTCACCGGCCTGTTCGATAAGGCGGACCGCAAACTGCCGCTGCCACCGGGCACCGGCAGCGGTACGGTTGACGTCCACGGCGGCTGGTATGACGCCACCGGCGATTACGGCGTGCACCTGTCGCACCAGAATCTGACCTCTTACTTCAATCCGCAGCAGGCGCCGCTGGTGGCGTGGAGTTTACTGCGCGGTTATCAAAATCTCGGGGCGCGGGATAACCCGAACTTTGATGAGTATCGCCGGCGCATGCTCGACGAAGGGCTGTACGGTGCCGATTTCCTGGTGCGCATGAAGCGGCCGGGTGAATCCTTCTTCCAGGCGATCTCGTCGCCGGGCAAAGAGAAGCTGGCTCAGGACCGGGTGATCGCCAATCCCAACTGGCGCACGCAGATTAAAGAGAAGGAGTCAGATTCCACCATTGTTGAAGAGGAGGCGGTCGGCCCGCTGGCGTGGCAGGCCAGCTTCCGCTCCGGTGCCGGCATGTCAATTGCCGCGCTGGCGCTGGCCAGCACCATGGAGAATGACGGTAACTTCACGCGGCAGCAGTATCTGCAAACCGCAGAAGATGCCTTTGCCTTCCTGCAGAAAAATAATCTGCGCATGGTGAACGACGGCAAAGAGAACATTGTGGATGATTACACCGCGCTGCTGGCGGCAACCGAGCTGTACCGCGCCTCGCAAAAAGCGGTCTATCTGGCTGCGGCGCAGCAGCGCGCGGAGAGTCTGATGGCGCGACTGACGTCGCTGGATAACTGGCATGACTACTGGCGTGCCGACGGCGAAAAACGCCCGTTCTTCCATCCGTCCGATGCCGGTCTGCCGGTGATTGCGCTGCTGGAGTACGCGCGCATCGCGCCACAGGCGCAGCAGGCGAACATCCGCCAGACGGTAAAACGCTCGCTGGGCTTTGAACTGGCGGTGACTAAAGAGAGCAATAACCCGTTTGGCTATGCGCGCCAGCTGATTCAGCTGAAAGACGGCGTGAAGCGCACCAGCTTCTTCTTCCCGCACGACAGCGAAGCTGCGCCGTGGTGGCAGGGCGAAAACGCGCGTATCGCCTCGCTGGCCGCCGCCGCCCGTCAGGCGATGCCGCTGTTCGCGGACGATAAAGCCTTTACGCAGCAGCTGCAGAGCTATGCCTGGGATCAGCTCAACTGGATCCTCGGTCATAATCCGTACGACGTCAGCATGCTGACTGGCAGCGGCTATCGTCACATCAGCTATCTGTTCTTCAATTCGTGGAAATACACCACGCTGCCGGGCGGTATCGTCAACGGCATCACCGGCGCGTCGAATCAGGTGGCGGACGGTATCGCCTTTGACGAAGGTTATGCGGTCACACGGAAGGATGACGACTGGCGCTGGGCGGAAGGCTGGCTGCCGCACTCGGCCTGGTATCTGTATGCGGTGAGCTTACCGGATCGTCACTGAGGTGATAAATCAGCCCGGCTTTTCGCCGGGCTTTTTACTGGGTGCCATTGCGTTTGACTGCTTATTGTTGCGACAACTGCCGACGGTTGCGTGATTTACGCCTATCACTTCCCGCGCCTCACCGCTAGAATGCAAACATCCTTGTGCCGCCAGCGCAGGACCGCTTGCGCCGCTGAAGGCGCAAAACGGGCGCGGCGGTCGGTGGACCGGTTAATGAAAAAGGTCAGAATCAGATGCGGATACGGCTCAGCAACGATGATGGAATTCAGACTCCCGGCATTGGCGTGTTCCCTGGCGTGAAGACATTACGACAGGTTGATCCTGGCGCCGGCGTGGCGCGGAAGAGGGCAGGCGACGGGCTGTACCAGGCTGAGGTGAATCCGGCATGGTAAACCGGCGCATCGAAACGCTTCTGGCCCAACTGCGCACGCAGGGTATTCACGATGAGCATCTGCTGAAAGCCATCGCTGATGTCCCGCGTGAACGCTTTATTGACGAGGCTTTTGAACATAAAGCCTGGGAAAATGTGGCGCTGCCGATTGGCAACGGCCAGACCATTTCTCAGCCTTATATGGTGGCGCGCATGACGGCGCTGCTGGAGCTGAACCCGACCTCGCGCGTGCTGGAAATTGGCACCGGTTCGGGTTATCAGACCGCCATTCTCGCGCATCTGGTTAACCACGTTTACTCGGTTGAACGCATCAAAGGGCTGCAGTGGCAGGCGAAACGCCGCCTGAAGCAGCTCGATCTGCATAACATTTCCACACGCCACGGCGACGGCTGGCAGGGCTGGGCCGCGCGGGGGCCGTTTGATGCCATTATTGTGACTGCCGCACCGCCAGAAATTCCGACTGCGCTGATAGCGCAACTGGGAGAAGGCGGCAAAATGGTGCTGCCGGTGGGTGAGGACCAGCAGGTACTTAAGCGCCTGCGTCGTCAGGGTGGTGAAATCATTGAAGAAACGATTGAGCCGGTGCGCTTTGTGCCGCTGGTTCAGGGCGATCTGGCATAAAGCCATCTTACGTATTTCTTCACAATCGTTACATGGCATGGCGCAGTTGATATTGTTACTATCCTTGTTAATCAATGCGAAAGCGCGTTTTTGACGGCACAGATAGTGAATCATGCGGTCAACGTCGACACACAGTTTTATCCAGGATTGCCATCACGGGGGATCAATGAGCACGGGAAGCACAGTATTTCAATTACGCCGTCTGGCGGCACTTTCACTGGTCGGTTTTTGGCTGGCAGGCTGTAGCTCTGGCGACAACACACAAGCCCCCATCAGCCAGATTGGCAGCAACAGCGGCGACAGCGGTATGGCTGCTGCTCCCACCACAGGCGGCGGCATGATCGCCGCGCAGAACAGCACCGTGCCGGCGATGCCGCGTGGTGGAATGTTAAGCGATGGTACACCATCAGCCGCGCCTGCGGGTGGAATGGTTAGTGGCAATAATAATGTGACCACCGAAAATGGTCGTATTGTGTACAATCGCAATTATGGGAATATTCCTAAAGGCAGCTACGGCGGTGAAACCTACACCGTTAAGCGAGGCGATACGCTGTTCTATATTGCCTGGATTACCGGCAATGATTTCCGCGATCTGGCACAGCGCAATAATATCGCGGCGCCCTATAGCCTGAGCGCCGGGCAGACATTACAGGTGGGTAACGGTAACGGTCAGACCATCACCGGTGGTAACGCGATAACCGCAGCGGATGCCACGCAGGGCGGCGTTCCGGTGGCATCGAATCAGACGCAAATTAAATCCACCCCTGTTGCACAGCAACCTGTTATTACGTATTCTGATGATTCGGGTTCGACAGGCGGGAAAATGCTGCCGTCGAAAGGGGCAAATAATGTGGCAACGACCACAGCTCCGGTTACCGCACCGCCCACAGTTAGCAGCACAACTAATAGCACAACACCAGTGGGAAGCTGGCGTTGGCCGACTGATGGGAAGATCATCGATAACTTCTCCGCTGCGGAAGGCGGAAACAAAGGGATCGATATCGCCGGGTCGCGTGGACAACCTGTCGTCGCCACTGCATCAGGAAGAGTGGTATACGCAGGCAACGCGCTCCGCGGGTACGGTAATTTAATTATCATCAAACACAACGATGATTACCTGAGTGCCTACGCCCACAACGATACCATGCTGGTCCGGGAACAACAGGAAGTTAAGGCGGGGCAAAAAATCGCTACCATGGGTAGCACCGGAACCAGTTCAGTAAGATTGCACTTTGAAATTCGTTACAAGGGGAAATCCGTAAACCCGTTGCGTTATTTACCGCAGCGATAATCCGGCAGAACCTTAGGTGTTCTGCCCTTGGATCACGGGTAGGAGCCGCTTATGAGCCAGAATACGCTGAAAGTTAATGAGTTACACGATGATGCGGAATTCGAGGAGAACGGAGCTGAGGTTTTTGATGAGAAGGCTCTCGTTGAGAACGAACCTGGTGATAATGAAGTAGCTGAAGAAGAGTTGCTGTCACAGGGTGCGACGCAACGCGTTCTGGATGCGACGCAGCTTTACCTCGGCGAGATTGGTTATTCACCACTGTTAACGGCGGAAGAAGAGGTGTTCTTCGCCCGTCGCGCATTACGCGGTGACATTCCTTCTCGTCGTCGCATGATCGAAAGTAACTTACGCCTGGTGGTAAAGATTGCCCGTCGTTATAGCAATCGTGGTCTGGCGCTGCTGGACCTGATTGAAGAGGGTAATCTCGGCCTGATTCGCGCCGTAGAGAAGTTTGACCCGGAACGCGGGTTCCGCTTCTCAACTTATGCCACCTGGTGGATTCGTCAGACCATTGAACGGGCTATCATGAACCAAACCCGTACGATTCGTCTGCCGATTCACATTGTTAAAGAACTGAACGTTTACCTGCGTACCGCGCGTGAACTGTCGCACAAGCTGGACCATGAGCCGAGTGCGGAAGAGATCGCCGAGCAGCTGGACAAGCCAGTTGATGACGTAAGCCGTATGTTGCGTCTCAACGAGCGCATTACGTCGGTTGATACGCCGTTAGGCGGTGATTCCGAGAAAGCGCTGCTGGATATCCTGGCCGATGAGAAAGACAACGGTCCGGAAGACACCACGCAGGACGATGATATGAAACAGAGCATCGTTAAGTGGTTGTTTGAACTCAATGCCAAGCAGCGTGAAGTGCTGGCGCGTCGTTTCGGCCTGTTAGGCTATGAAGCGGCAACGCTGGAAGATGTGGGCCGCGAAATCGGTTTAACCCGTGAGCGTGTCCGTCAGATTCAGGTAGAAGGTCTGCGTCGTCTGCGTGAAATTCTGCAGACGCAGGGTCTGAATATCGAAGCACTGTTCCGCGAATAAGCCGTAGCTGGCAATAAAAACGGTGACCATAAGGTCACCGTTTTTTTATGCCTGTCATTCAGGCCGGCGCGCCGCGAACGCGCCGGTGACTGATTACATCAGGGTTTTCAGACGGTAAATCCACTCCAGCGCCTGTTTGGGCGTCAGGCTGTCCGGATCGAGCGCTTCCAGCGCTTCCACTGCCGGCGAGGTTTCCGCCACCAGCAGCGGCAGCTGTGAGCCCTCCACCGTTGAGCCGGCAGAACTGCCCGACAGCGCTTCCAGCTCTTTTAACTTGTGGCGCGCACGCTTAATCACCTCTTTCGGCACACCGGCCAGCGCCGCCACGGCCAGGCCGTAGCTCTTGCTCGCGGCGCCATCCTGCACGCTGTGCATAAAGGCGATGGTGTCACCGTGTTCCACCGCATCAAGATGCACATTCACCACGCCTTCCATTTTCTCCGGCAGGGTCGTGAGCTCGAAGTAGTGGGTGGCAAACAGCGTCATGGCTTTGATGCGATTCGCCAGGCTTTCGGCACAGGCCCAGGCGAGCGACAGGCCATCATAAGTGGACGTCCCGCGGCCGATTTCGTCCATCAGCACCAGGCTGTTTTCGGTGGCGTTATGCAGAATGTTGGCGGTCTCGGTCATCTCGACCATAAAGGTAGAGCGACCGGAGGCGAGATCGTCAGCGGCACCGACACGGGTAAAGATGCGATCGATGGGGCCGATCACCGTCTCTTCCGCTGGCACATAGCTGCCGATCCAGGCCATCAGCGCAATCAGGGCCGTCTGCCGCATATAAGTACTCTTACCGCCCATGTTGGGGCCGGTAATGATCAGCATGCGACGCTGCATCGAGAGCGACAGCGGGTTGGCAATGAACGGCTCTTTCAGCACCTGTTCCACCACCGGATGGCGACCGGCGGTGATGCGAATCCCGGCTTTCTCCTGCAGCACCGGGCGGCAATAGTTGAGCGTCCAGGCGCGCTCGGCCAGGTTGGCCAGTACGTCCAGTTCAGCCAGCGCCGCGGCGCTCTGCTGCAGCGCTTCGAGGTGCGGCAGCAGGCGATCGAACAGCTCGTCATACAGGCTCTTTTCCAGCGCCAGCGCTTTGCCTTTCGACGTGAGGACCTTGTCTTCGTACTCTTTCAGTTCGGGAATGATATAGCGCTCGGCATTTTTCAGCGTCTGGCGGCGGACGTAATGGATAGGCACCAGATGGCTCTGTCCGCGGCTGACCTGGATGTAATAGCCGTGCACAGCGTTGAAGCCAACCTTCAGCGTATCCAGCCCCAGTTTTTCGCGCTCGCGAATCTCCAGGCGGTCAAGATAGTCGCTGGCGCCGTCGGCCAGCGCGCGCCACTCGTCCAGCTCGGCGTTATAGCCGGGCGCGATAACACCACCGTCGCGCACCAGCACTGGCGGCGATTCAATAATGGCGCTTTCCAGCAGTTCGCGCAGTTCGCTGAAATCCCCCATCCGGTCGCGCAGCACATTCAGATGAGGTGCGGCCACGCCCGCTAACTGGGTATTGAGTTCTGGTAATTGCTGGAAGGCATGACGCATGCGTGCCAGATCGCGCGGACGCGCGGTGCGCAGCGCCAGACGTGCCAGAATACGCTCCAGATCGCCTACCTGGCGCAGCACCGGTTGCAGTTCTTCGCTCAGCGACTGCAGTTCGGCAATTGATTCCTGGCGGCGCGTGATGGTGGCTACGTCGCGCAGCGGCATATGCAGCCAGCGCTTCAGCATGCGGCTGCCCATCGGCGTGACGGTTTTATCCAGCACCGCCGCGAGCGTATTTTCGCTGCCGCCCGCCAGATTCTGGGTGATTTCCAGATTGCGCCGGGTGGCCGCATCCATAATGACGCTGTCCTGCTGGCGCTCCATACTCAGTGAACGAATATGCGGCAGTGAGGTGCGCTGCGTATCTTTGACATACTGCAGCAGACAGCCCGCCGCGCGCAGCGCCAGATGCGCCTGCTCGACGCCAAAGCCGCTGAGATCGCGCGTGCCAAACTGCAGGTTCAACTGCTGACGCGCGGTGTCGATTTCAAATTCCCACAGCGGACGGCGGCGCAGGCCACGGCGCTGATCGATCAGCGTCATGGCCTGCAAATCTTCCGGATAAAGTAGCTCTGCCGGATTGGTGCGCTGCAGTTCGGCCGCCATGGTCTCGACATCGCCCGGCTCGCTGAGGCGGAAACGCCCGGAGCTGATATCCAGCGTGGCGTAGCCAAAACCGCGCTGGCTCTGGAAGATGGCTGCCAGCAGGTTATCCTGGCGCTCCTGCAGTAACGCTTCATCACTGATGGTGCCGGGCGTTACGATGCGCACCACTTTACGCTCAACCGGCCCTTTGCTGAGTGCCGGATCGCCAATCTGCTCACAGATCGCCACCGATTCGCCCAGCTGCACCAGCTTCGCCAGATAGCCTTCCACGGCATGATAGGGCACGCCGGCCATCGGGATCGGTTCACCGGCGGACGCACCGCGTTTGGTCAGCGAGATCTCCAGCAGCTGCGAGGCGCGTCTGGCATCGTCGTAGAACAGCTCATAGAAATCGCCCATGCGATAAAACAGCAGGATGTCAGGATGATCGGCCTTCAGGCGCAGGTATTGCTGCATCATAGGCGTGTGGGAAGTGATATTTTCTAATGCACTCATTGTATTGAGATGTCCATTATCATAAAAATTAGATAGTTAAGTGATTTTATGATTATCATTTGTTCTCACGTTGTCTCACTGGATCTCATGAAATCCTACATTTTACTGTAGGTTAAAGTGTAGCTTGCCAAACTGTAGATTGGTAAAATGTAGCTCTAATAGCCACAACCTACATTTTCTTTCACGAGTACGTGGAGAATATGATAACGGAGTCTGTATGACAGGAAAACCTGCGGGCAAGCCCCTTTCTTCGAGGGCGCTCGAAACAATGAAATCTGGCGATAGCGATAAAGCTGATGTCGGAGAAAACAGAGGTTTGCGCGTATCATGCGGGAAAACTGGCATTAAGTCCTTTTTCTATCGTTACACTAGCCCAGTCACTGGCAAGCTGGTTCAAGTCAAAATCGGTAACTTCCCTCAAGTCAGTCTTGCAATCGCTCGTACTAAGTTGCACGAACTAAAATTGCTGCGTCAGGAAGGGCGATGCCCTGCCACTGAAGGTAAAGCTGCAAAGGCAAAGTTAATAGAAGAATCTAGTAAGGTCATCATCCCTGAGCTAACCGTTGAAGGATTAGTCGAGCTATATCTCACTCAAAGGATTGAAGATCGCAAAACGGCAGATGGGAAGATTGTCGCTGGCGCCAGAAAGAAAAAAGGGCAGAGTGAGGTGCGCCGTACACTATATGGTGATGCAGTCAAACACTTAGGCACTCGGATCGCCAAGGATATTACGCGAAAAGACGTGATAGATTTGGTTAGCAGTATTGTTGCCCGAGGTGCCAATGTTCAAGCGGGTAATGTGTTGCGGGAACTATCGCTCGCCTATGAGTTTGCAATAGGTTTGGGGCGTTTTACTGATGATTTCGCCAACCCAGCATTGCTTGCTAAATCAAGCCTAAAACAAACCCGTATCAAGCTTACCAATGGACGTGGGACACGAGTGCTTAGTGAATCTGAGCTTGCAAAGTTTCTAAAGTGGTTACCGGGTTCAGCCTATACGCCAACGATTAAAAACGTCCTTAGACTCACTCTATGGACGGGGTGCCGTACGGGTGAAGTGTGCAATATGGAATGGAAGGATGTTGATCTTGAGAAAGGCACAATCCATCTAAAAGAAACGAAGACGGGTGTTGAACGATATGTTCAGTTATCAAAGCAGGCTATCGATTTTCTTAAAGTTCTCCGCATGACTTCCGATAACTATTTATTCCCTTCACAAGCAACTAAAAAACCTATACAGCAGAAGTATCTCACTGAGAACTCATGGCGGTTGCGGGAAAGTGGACAAATGCTTGATATACCTCATTGGACGCCTCATGACTTACGACGTACAGTTCGTACAGGTTTGTCTCGTATACAATGTCCTAACGAAGTTGCTGAAGCGATCTTGGGGCACACACGAGGAGGAGTTGAAGGTATATATAATCTTTATGCCTACGATGCAGAATGCAAAAAGTGGCTCCAAAGTTGGTCTGATTACCTTGAAAACATTATGAAATAATGTGGTTAAAATAATAGTCTTTAACATAAAAACAGGATGTTAACTATGGAAGATTATAGAGATGATCTTGAAAATAAATGCGCACCGTTAGATTGGTTAGAGTTGACGGCTAAAATGTGTTTCTCAAACCTTTCAGCGTGGGCGAATGATGCGATTTTTAATAAATATGGAGGTGATTTAACCTACGAATTAACTCTTGACGAAAGAGTGAATGCAAGGGTAATAAGTTACCCGGCTTATCCATATAAAGCGACCATAGAAGTAACTTATGGAATGCTACGTGCTATATATAAAGAGTGTTTGGCTTATCCTGCATATTGTAAGAAGCTAGAAAAAGATGGTTGGGGTTTTAATGTTTTTGATGATCAATTTAAAGGGGCGGAGCTGTTATTTAAAGGAGGTATCCCTCCCAAAATCATAAAGTCGAATTTTGTAGCTGAATGTTTAAATTTAATGGGAGTCGAAAATAATGTCCCTGAAGAAAGTCAATTCAGTATCGATGACTATATATGCCGCTTCACAATGTATGAATGCATGCTGTCATGGGTATTTTTTCATGAATTAAGCCATCACGTTCAAGGTCATTATAAATTCAAGAAAAATAATGCTTCTGGAATTCACAAGGAGTTTCTTGAGGTTGGAGATGAGATACCTTCAAATGAAATTGATAGTCAGGCAAGGGAAATATTGGCTGATATGGAGGGGCTTTATTTAACATTTAGAATGATGTTGAAAAATGATGTTTTTATGCCTCAAAATGTGTATTGCTTATTATATGCTCAAAGTTCTTTATTTAACCTATTCTATTATATCAATCCCTCAGCGTATGAAAATCTAACAAACTTTGATGTGTCGCATCCTCATCCTAAAGTCAGGAATCGATATCTGCATTTATTGTTCATTACTATAATGTCATGGGATTTGCAGAACCCAGAGTATACTTCATTACGCGAGAGCTTTATTAGAGGGTTTGATTATTACACGGTTAAATCGTCATTTTTAGCTGGGATGATTTGGTCAATTCGCCACCAAGACGATTATGACCCAAGTGTAACCCCAGACTTTTTGCTACTTGACAGTCCAGACGAGAGCGAATTATCTAATGATTATTATGAGGCGTTGATTAGGTCTGCTAGGAGCCATATAAATGAAATTGAGAATCAACACCTTATAAATGATGATGAGGATTGTTTATTTAAGGTTGTTGATGTGGAAGAGTTTTTCTATACACCTTTATAATGAGGTGGTTTTATCTGTGATTTATTTTAAATAGGTGTTTGAGATATGGATTTCAAAATATTCAATGAAGATATAGGTGTCATAGGGTACAAAAGATTAATTCATAAGATCATGTTTCCAGGCCCTTCTAGAAAACCTCTTAGTGACTATATAGATATGGCTATGTATGATTCATTTAAAAGCCATCCAAATTTCCAATTCAAAATATCAGCCTTCAGGGCTGAGACTAAAGTTTTTCCAAAGAAAACTGTTTTTTCAAGAGTAAGAGTAATTCAAAATGATGATGCGGTGCGCTTTATAAATGGTGGAATAAAAATCAGCGATTTCTACCCGCCAAATCCTAAATTAGTGAATTTAACCCCAGGGAGGTATAATGAAAAAGACTCAAGGGTAATGTATCTCTCGGACTCGCCTGAAACTGCCGAAGTAGAGTGCAAAGTTAAAGATGGTGATTGTTTTTTAAGATCTCAATTTACTATCAATCGCGAGATGGCTTTTTTTACGTTAAGTAAAAGTTCCGGGCGAACGAAACCTTTTTTGGACTTGATAAATAATGATGATGTAAGGTTTTATCCAGTAATAACTTATTTAATGAATGACATACTACGTTTTCCTGGTTTTCATGGTTGTACATATGACTCAGTGCCAGCAAATAAAATAAAAGGCTTTAAAAGCTCCAAGATTAATTTGGTTGTATGGAATGATTTTATCAATGAAGTTGATTTTGAATATTCGTTTTTGTCTTTGAGAAATAATGGTAATCTTTACTCATACTCACTTTTCTATATGGAGGATGGGCGGGTTTTGAGTATTGATTGCGGAAAAGAATCTGATAAAGCTACAAAAAAACATCAGGATATTTATGATAGATTGACTAGAGAGACGAGTTGTGTCAAAAGCATTGATAAGAACTTTTTAGCCGGACTGGAAAATCCGTTCAAAATTGTGGGTGGGCAGTAGGTTAAATTCGATTTTAATAATGGTCCGCATTGTTTGTATGTTAATTTTGTTTTTTATTAGGCAGGGTGGCCCTGCCTAATCTTATTTAAATACCATAAACATTAATGTAGAATTGACCTTTTCCTTCATCAACCTTTTGAATGCGATAAGTTATTGGGATGTCTTGCTTTAAATTCGGCTTAGTGAATGTCAGATCAGCTGCACACTGATACACATCTAACTTTGAGTCGTGACTCAGTGTTCTGACGTTGTTTACGGAAATTAACACGTCCGCATCCAGTTTTAATGATTTTTCAATCTCCTTGCGGGAGATATCAATAACTAAGTTCTTTGCATCAGTACTGCTGCATTTAGGTGTGTCTTCGTTGCACCCAGAGAGAATAAAAGCAATAACTAAACTAATGAAAATTTTAAACATGTGGTTTTCTCTTGTGTTTTTAATCATAGTCTTAATTTGAATTTCTGATTTTCTCAAGAATATTAGCGGCCCGGTTGTAATCTATTCTAAAATGATGCTGTACAGTACTTACTTTGACAACTTTTAATCCTTCATTAAAAATTAACTCAAGGGTCTGTTCATACAGGAGGTCGGTGGGTGCATCATTTTCGTTCTTGATTGTTTCTGTAATGTTGATTGTGTCAGGGGATATTCTCTGGCTGTCTTTCACTTTGGTTTATACACTCCATCCATAGTGCCTGTCGCTGAACTCCCGCAGTAATCCTCGCACCCTTTAGTCATAACTGTAGCTCCTCCCGTCGATAATTCACTGATAACAGCTACACACTGGTTTGACGAATCATTCCAAAGCCAGCGTTTTCTTTGTCCCGTGCTGGCTGAAATTGCACTTGCATTCCCTTCCATGTTGCATACTCCTGAGCCATCCGGTGTTGATGAGTTAATTGAAAACTCGGCAGACTCTTTATGATTCGTTATTTCCAGATATCCATTCTTTTTAACGTATTCCGCAGCGTTAACCAGTGTAGATGTGCTAAATATCAGTGTGGCTAAAATGACTCTTTTCATCGTTTTTCCTTGTCAATTAATACGAATATTTTTGGTGATTTTACCGAATGTGAGTGGTCTACGTTTTTCTACATAAAAATAGGCGACATTAAACGCTGACTTTTTATGATTGCCACGACCGAGAGAAGGCCAGTCGCGAAAAGCCTCAATCTGAGCTTCCGAGTAGGGTGTGATAGAGAAGTCAAACAGGACAAGCAGAGCTTTGCCGTCGTGCTTCATTAATTTCTTCACCTCAGTGCTATTAACGGTTGCGGAGACATTAGAACGAGCTGCTGTTGGCTTACGGACGGCAAACTCAACGGCCACATCGTCAATGACAAAATCAATGAGCCCATGACCGGATACCGATCCTGGTAGTTTGCTTTTTACTTCCGGCGAGAGGTTATCCGCAAACCAGCCCAGTAAATAGCAACGAACTAATGGTAGTAGTTCACGCTCGTTACATTCATTCAGACGCAATGTTTTGACAAATTCGCGCCGGTAAAGGGAGCTGAAAAAGTACTCAAAGCAGTCAGTTATTTCACTAATGGTGGTTGCCACAATGCTCTCCCTAACCAGCCACCTATCAACCCGTGGGGTTACAAGCTACGTTAAAGACCTGATCAGCAAATTTTTCCACATCAGGTCTATAAAAGGAATTTTTAGTGATTTTATGTCCATTAGTGATGTTCATGCAAGTGTAAAAAGGCCCCAGACTTCCTTTTATGGACGTACTGGAGATCATGTAATGGTTAAGCTCGTGGCAGACTCAGCGGATAAGCTGGTAGGACAGCGTATTCAGGCCAGACGTAAGGAGGCAGGATTAACCGCAGCTGAGCTGGCGGAGTCTATTGATATTTCGCAGCAACAGCTTTCTCGTTATGAGCGCGGGACGAATAAGATCAATATTGCTCATTTGATCACAATTGCGGTTGCTTTAAAGACACCGATAAGTTGGTTCTTTATAGACTGTATGGATAATTTCAACTTTGACGAAATGCAACCGAAGTATTTGACAGGCCATGATATGGAACTAAAGCAACGACTCGATCAAGTTTGGATGAAACTCGATCATGATAAAAAGAAAATTTTGATTATATTCCTTGATGAATTCACAAAATAAAATTAGTTCCTTGGTGAAACTATTTGCTCTTGATTTTTATTCCTGGTAAAATGTCATTACTGGATAGTGTAATATTACTCAGTCACTGATATACCAAATTAATAACCAATGTGCCACTTCATTCTATATCCCTTCTGTCGGGCGGACGCTTATCATTTAAGCGTTAAAAATGGGGGGTAGTGAGTTGCAATGTTGTTATTAACCCATTATATATTTACCGGAATAGATGAGCATGAATATTATCCGTCAGGAAGGGCTTTCTATGCCCGTAAGTCAGGAGTTAATTAATATTATATTTAAAGAGATATCTAGGAGGCCACCCACCAGACCCAATGTTCGGGCAGTCACTTTATTATTCAAAGATTTCAATTACAGTGCTGAAAACGGTGGATATCATCCTGTAGAGATAAGACTGACGTCCAGAAACGATGAATGGTATTTCGATTACATCACCGACTTCAAATATATGGGGCTTTACCCTGAGCTTGAAAAAGATATTGATTTTAGCTGGAGCCAGCGTTATGTATTCCTGTCTTTCGTTGGTGACTTACATCCAGGAGAAGGGCGCGACATTTTTGAGCTATGGCAGCGTAACTTTGTCCACTATCACTTTCTGAAGGCCTACTCGCTCACCGTCAGTTGGGAAAGCTAATCCCACCGCACTGATTAATCATTAAATACAACGGAGACATTATCTGTGACTGCAAACAGAGGGATACGTGCGTCTCAACAGGGAGAACTGGACAGCCTTTGCGGTGCTTATTGCTTGGTTAATATGCTGAGCTGGTTATATGACGGGAAGGTTAAGCGACGCCCACTAATGAATCGGCTTACTCAGACCTATCAGCTGCGTTGGCCTTTAAATGAATGGCTGACCGAAGGTATTGAGGAAGATCGCCTCGACTGGCTGATGGCTCAGGTTTTGCAGAAAGGACATTACAGCCGTCAGTTCCCGGTTGAAATAACCAAACCCTTTGCTGGAAAGAAGGGGCTGGCAGACGGACGACTTTTCAGGGAAATGCAGCGGTTTCTGGACGTCACTGACCATTCCCGCCTCATCCTTCTCAGCGATCAGTTTCACTGGTCACTTCTGGTCAAAATGGACGAGGAAACTCTCTGGTTCTTCGACAGTAACGGGCGCACCACTATGCCACGTAAAGCCTTCTCACTGCGCATTGGTCTGACTCGCCGCCAGCTATTTGCAGATGCTATCTATTTTATTGAACGGGAGTTCTGACATGACGATGTTTAACCAACGTGAAACCCGCATCCTTGATAAGGCGCGCGACATTATCAGCAGGTATTATCAGTATGGCGTTCAGCTATCCTGTCCTGATGATGTCAGGCGGTGCGTAATGGTTGAGTTGGCACCGCTTGAACATGAAGAGTTTGGCATAATCTTGCTCAATAATCAGAATCAGCTGTTACATCGGGAAACTTTGTTCAGGGGTACATTGAATACGGTCAGCGTTCACCCCCGCGAAGTAATCAAGCTTGTACTGAAACATAATGCCGCCGCAGTCATCCTTGTCCACAACCACCCCAGCGGTGAGCCCGAACCCAGCCGTTGCGATATCCGGTTGACCAAAAAGCTTCAGCAACTGCTGGAAATGCTGGATGTGCGGTTACTTGATCACTTTATCGTGGCAGGAACTGACACAGTATCAATGGCTGAGCGAGGGCTGGTGTGATGCTGAAAGTTACTTGGTTTAATGTACGTTATTGCGGGTTAGGCGCATGAGCAGGACTGCGTTACGTCAGGTCGTGCCTATGGTACAAACAACCGTGTTTGATGCGTATATTGGCGGTCTGGCTCCCTCGGGGCGGAGAGGTATCACCAGCCTGTTAAACCGCAGTGCCGGCATACTTAAACGCGGTGCGTGTGCAGATAACTACCCGTGGGAACAACTCAACTACGCCGCCGTCGCTAAAGTACGTGCGGCACTGCTGGATGACGGGTACGCCGTGTCGTCGGTCAACATGGCTTTATCAGCACTACGGGGCGTGGCGCAGACTGCTTTTAACCTGAATTGCATGAATGCCGAAACGCTGGCACGTATCCGGTCAGTTAAGCGCGTTAGCGGTGATATTCAGCGTAAGGGAAGGGCGTTAGACAAGTCGGAAATCCGGGCATTGATTCAGGCAGCAAAACGGCATCCGCTATCGGTTCGGCGTAGTCGTGATGTCGCAATTGTCCTGACGCTCTGCGGAACAGGCCTGCGGGCTGGAGAACTGGTCAAACTCGAGCGCCGGGACTATGACAACAGCATCTTGACGGTTAGGCAAGGGAAGGGGCGAAAATACCGCGAAATACACGTGGCGGATGCAGTAGACAGGGCCATCCGCGCGTGGCTGAAAGTTGGCGCAGATGAAGCTGACAGCGCACTGTTCAACCGTATCCAGCGCAACGGTAAGGTCGCCAGCCACCCCCTGACAACAACCGGGTTAACGGGTATCCTGGAGCAGTTACAGCAAACGTCAGGCATAGCGCGGTTTACCCCGCATGACATGCGGCGCACCTTCATCACCCGTTTACTGGAGCAGGGCGTGGATATTAACACCGTGCGCCAGCTGGCAGGCCACAGCGACATATCCACCACGACGCGCTATGACTATCGTGATGAGGGCATGAAAGCCAAAGCATCGCAGCGATTGCGGTGCTGGTAAAGTGATGGCGTTTATCGGTGATTGGGCCTGAATATATTGAACCTACTTAGCGTTTCTTTTAGTGTTTTTCTCATTTGATTCAATCATTTTTATAACAAGAGCTGTGTCGGAAAACGTTTCAATATCGTCTTTTTTCCACTTTCCTGATTCAACAACTATTTTACCGCTTTTTTCATCAAAATAGGGTATGCGGGTGCCAGCCTTGGTGAGCTGTCTGGCTATTACATCAGCAGGTTTTCCTTGAAAGTTAGCCTGCCATATCTTCTTATAAGTATTGTATGCCAACTCAGAGTTTTCATGTTCGTAAGCCAAGAGATTATCTATGTAGTACTGGTTAACCAGTTCAGCTATGACCGAGCTTCGTTTCTCTGCGGCATTGTGTTCCTTACGACTTATGGCTGTTTTTTTAGCAATCATCTCCAGTCGCGCTTTGGTCTCTTCCAGCATATGGATGGGTACAATCTTTCCAAACTTTTTTGCTACTAATTCCCTTCTTTTTTTCTGCCTCATTTTGTCGAGGTTCTTTTCCCTTTCTTTTTTCTCCTGCGCTGGTTGCTGCGAAATCATATCGTCATTTGGCATGAGTACATCTCCTGAAATTGAACAATGATCTTACGAGCTAAATATGCCCAGCTGATTTCATGATTATCACGCTAGAACGGTATTGCAATTGGTATTTTGCATAAGTGATTACTGCAAACACTTCTCCTGGATAGTAATGCCGTGATTATCACGTGAGATAGAATCATCCCATGATAATCACGGTTTTTCAATACGCAAAAATAACCAGAACCCGTGATTATCACGAAAAAAGTATGATTTGTACGAAAATATACGGTTTTCGTGGTTGTAAATAGCAGCGCTCCTGAAACAGCTCAAAGGAGCAAAAGCATGAACACCAACCGTATTCTCCGTAAAAAAGAAGTTCTTCACCTAGTAGGGATCTCGTCCGCGACGTTGTACCGACTCATAGCTAAAGGAGACTTTCCAAAATCTATGAAACTGACTGGTGATAGCGGTCGGGCTGTGGGCTGGGGATCAAATGAAATTCAAAATTGGATTCTATCACGCGGAATTAGCGATACGCAGTGATCTGTAAGCCTCATACAACCCCTGACATACCAACCATATAACCAGTAACAGTGATGATACCTGCATATGAAGGGGGGATCACTGTTACTGCTATGAGCTATCGGAGCAGAATATGATGCAACAATTTAATCGTGAACGGGTGACATCCTTACGTGACAAAACCTCACTTGGAGTTAATGGTGCAGGCCAGTCTACGCATGGCAGTATAGACAAAATTGCATGGGTAACGGACATGCATGTCTGGGAAGAGAATCAGATACTCAGACAGCGTTTGTTTAGCCTCGCTTCAGGTGGGCGCTATCTGATCAAAATTCGACCGGCTGGTAAGTATGAGTGTGGCGGGCACTATCGCTGGGTGGTGGAAATCCGACTGAAAGCTAAATCTCGCAAGCACCCCATATTGCTGGCAATCCATTTTGCCCCAACCAGTCGTCAGCGTGGATTTCAGCGAATGGAACTTAGTCCCCAGCACTATTCTGCGAAACAGATAACGGATTTGTTTGTGTGGCTGGGGCGGAAGGGACGCATCGGCAAGTATCTATATCGGGGATTACGTAATGCCTGGATAACAACTATCCACTACGCGCTGGATGTAGTGGGAATGAAGCTCCACGACTATTTAATCCGGCTGGTTGGTGCAAGGAGCGGCGACTTTAACGATTTGCATGGAGAGCAGGAAGGGTTACGGCTGGGGTCTACGACTATCGTCGCGTCAATATATGAAAAGGCCGATGCTCCGGATGTGGCAACTGAAAGAAGGTATGATCAAGCTGTCCTTCTGCTTGATGAACAACAGTTCCGGCGGTTTCTGCGTCTGGAGTTGCGTTTATCACCCGGCAAGAAAAAGCTCATGCTGAACAACCTGCTAAATATGGAGAATCTGGTATCTAAACTTGCATTTTATGACCGTAACGCGCTGGTAGATTCTAAGCTTGAACCTGATTTTTCTCGCCTGCTACGTGAGTATGTCCCTTACCCGGTTGCCAGAGCGGATTACCAGCCGTCAGCGACACTGAATCGTAAGCAGGTCAGCTCATCGAAAAAAGCTGCTGATAAGCGCGTTGATAAACTCATGGAGCGCTACCGTGTAGAATTGTTCGACTCAGAAGTTATATGGGCTATGTTGCCGCTTGTGGTGGAAAAACTTGGGATTCTCGCACAACCACAATACTGGCAATTTAAACATCGCCAGAAGTGGCTTCAGTTGCGACTGAAACAGGGGTAATCGTGGTGCGGCAGGGAGGCCGCTTGCTACAAAGTATGAAAATGGCGGACATGTTAAATCAGAAACCTGAAAGATGACCGTTTTAAACCGCCCATCGTTGCAGGATTTTGGTGTGACAGACCAGCTAACTACCGCTGCTGTTTAGTGTCAAATTCGCATCTCGTACAATGGTAGGGGAAAACTGCTGACGGTTTTTTATTCCAAACATCGGCTTTAGTACCCTGGTATTAACCGCAGGGATTAACGATTCTACCCATAGCACAGGATCCCTGTTTGTATTTCCAACTCTGCATTTTTGTTAATTATGCCGGTTAATGCAACCCTCAAGGTAGTTATCAGGTATAACCCTATAATACTCATTATATAGTATGCATATGTCACTGCCATATTAATAGTGATATAGCAGCAGCAGCGGAAATAGAGCGAGGAGAGCGTGAGTGTTATGAGTGTATTGGTAATATGAAAAAAATTGGCCTTCTTTAAGGTATTCGTAATTGAAGTTGTAAAAAACAACAGTGTTTCTTGTGTTATGCAACTTACAATTACGAGGTGTTCTGTGAAATATTCTGCGGGTTATATTATTAAGCGTGCTATTCTGGTTACACTGGATACTTATAATAAGTTCATTGAGGATGTACATAACATACCTTTCATTGGGAAAGATGGTCGCCAGTCTCCGCCATACTATCTGGATATTCAACGGTTTTTGCAGCATCTGATTTGTAATAACTTTCTTTATGCTAAAGACACCCCAGAGGATAATCCATGGACGAAATACTCGCCAATATATAATGAGCTGGGTAAAAAGGAATTACCGTTTGTCTTTAAACAGAATAAATATCTGTGTTGTGACCGGGCGTTAGAGTTGCTGAAAGATGCAGGAATTATAGATATTCAAAAACACTCATATGGGAATGGGAAAAGCCGCACTTTTGCTTTATCTAAGGCATACCTCAAACGCTGGTTTGAAGTCTCTCCTGATGACTACAAGCAGCGCGATGATCGTTACGTTTATCTGTCTGTGGGTAAACGCCAGCGTGACCAAAAGATCATGACGGAAGAGCAATTGATCCACAAAGCGTTATCGCATTTCAATAAGCCCCGCCACTCCACACGTCATGTATCCCGTGAAACTCAGCAATATATGCGTCAGGTATATCTCAGTATGGGAGCGTTGCGTATCAACCTTGATAAACTTCAGGCGTACGTTCCTGAAGACGAAAGGGAGGCCCTTCTGAAGTCTCACTTCCTCCAACATCTGGCTGAGCGTGGTTGCAGGATGGTTTCAAGCGTTCCTTTGGTGGTTGAATACTTCCCTGAATACAAACTGGCGGAGCGGGGAACTCGTTCCTTTGAGAAGAACGGCGGCTTTCAGGCGCTAAAGGCTGCTATAAAATGGTCGGTAGTTGAAGGCCATAACTATGATATCAAAAGCAGCCAGCTGACCATCCTGAAACATGAGCTGGAGCGATACGGCATCAAATGTAAACGGCTGGCGAAGATCACCAAGAAGAAGATAATGCGGCGGTTCAACGTTGATGAGAAGTTGGCTAAGCTATTCATTTATAGCCTTATCTACTCGCTGGGTGAGTTCCGAAAACATAAGGACAGCGCTGCGTTTCGTAAGCTTTGTGATTTGTATGGCTACGGTGAGGCGGTGCGTGTGGCTGATGAGTGGATTAAGTTTGTTCGACCAGTGAGGAGGGCGCTTCAAAAGTTGGTGTCGCGATATCTTGATGAGCATGTTAACTGCCCCGGTCGCGGCTGGGCCATACGTAATGCCGTTCGCCAGACTTTTATGGTTAGTCCTGAAAAGATAACCGCGAGTGTTCGCCGAAGTCTTCTATCGCATATGATCCAAGGTATTGAGAGTAAGGCCGTATACGAGACAATTCTGGCCAATCCGGGCATATGTAGTTCGATTGAGCATGACGGGCTTGTGACCAATTGTGAGATATGCTGGAACCATCCGTACCTTAAATTGAAAATGAAACATTAACTAACTCGGTACGACAAGCATTCAACATTACCTTTAATGATGTCGCGTCGTGTAAACGCAGGATTTCGAATGTGATGAGCCGGAATCTGTTGTCACACATGCTGGAAAGCTTAGAGCGCTGGGATGTCTATGATTATGTCGCCAGCTTTTAAAGATCGTGTGCTTTAAATAGCGATGGATTTATTAATTATGAAGAGGTAACTGACTGGTCCACCACATACCATTTTTATTCAGGAGAAGAAGGTGGTTAAATAAAGCTTCTTATTAAAAAAAATGATAACTCATTTTTATAAACTATGCGTACCTTTTTGTCTGAAACGTTTGATACCATCCGCTAATTTGAATTATGACGAACCTAGATGGTTCCTGTCTTATAATTTTTCTGAGTTTTTGCATGATGTTTTAAGTGTCAAATTTATAATAAGTTATTTGGCTTTTAGTGTATCAGATATCTATTAATGTATATTTTAACGTCATCACTTCGAAGTTACTCACTTTAGATTTAGAAAAAGCTGAGCAAAAGCATAAAAGCATCATATTTCGTCGTTGTTTAAAATGAGCCCGAATCATTAGTGTTCGGGCTTTATTTCACATTATAAAGGCGTGATTTATTGTAATGTTTTTTTCCCGGTCAACGGTAGTGAGGGAAGACCGAGTTCTTCAAGGAACTCGTTATGGTGTTGAGTTGAGCTATAAATTTTCTCTTCAATTGAAACAAGTACACTATGCGAAACGCTTAAATCAATTTTTTTCTCCGGTTGAGCCGTACTCACATAGCGAGAAATGTTTAAGTTATAGTCATTTTTTTTAATTTCTTCCATTGATACACGACGAGCATATCGGCCTTCTTCTTTTCGAAACTGGTAAGAGTTAATTATTTTTTCGATATGCTTTGGTAAGAGGTAGTCTTGGTTTTTACCTTTTTCGAAGTGTTCAGATGCATTTATAAAAAGAACATCGTCATATTTTTTGCAACGCTTGAGAACCAAAATGCATACAGGAATGCCAGTTGAAAAAAAGAGGTTGGCAGGTAAAGCTATTACCGTATCAATGTGGCCGTCTTTTAATAGTTTTGTGCGAATTCGCTCCTCCGCACCGCTGCGAAAGAGTACTCCATGAGGCAAAATTATCGCCATTACGCCATCTTCGCTAAGAAAATGGAAACCATGCAGTAAGAATGCAAAGTCTGCCGCTGACTTAGGAGCAAGTCCGTAATTTTTGAAACGGAAGTCCTCTTCTAAAGAATCATTTGGTTCCCAACGCAAACTAAAAGGAGGATTCGCAACAATTGCATCAAATTGCATCTTTTTGGCAGGATTCATCTCATTAAGAAGGTCCCAATCATTTTCTAAAGTATCACCATGATGAATTTCAAATTCTGTATCCTTCACTCCATGCAATAACATATTCATGCGTGCTAAGTTGTAAGTAGTAATATTTTTCTCTTGGCCGAAGATCTTGCCAATACCATTAGGGCCAAGTTGTTTTCTTACATTAAGCAGCAGTGAGCCTGAACCACATGCAAAATCTAGCACTTGCTTTATTTTCTTTTTTTTACCTGTCGCTGGATTTTGACTATCTAGAGTAACTATCTCCGATAAAATAGTAGAAACGTGCTGTGGGGTATAAAATTCGCCAGCTTTTTTTCCTGAACCAGCGGCGAACTGTCCAATTAAGTACTCGTAGGCATCGCCTAAGATATCAGTATCAGTACTAAACTGAGAGATACCCTCTGATATTTTTTTAATTATTACACATAATTTATTATTTCTGTCTTTTTGTGATTTACCTAATTTTTCAGAGTATAGGTTAATTTCTGAAAATAACCCTTGAAAAGTACGACCAAACGACCGCTCTTCGATATAACCAAATCCTTCATCGAGGGTTTTGAGCAAATCATCATTTTGAACTCTAGCCATTTCTGAAATGCTACTCCACAAGAACTTCGGCTCAATAACATAATGAGTTTTTAATCGCATTTGCTTTTCAAAGTCAGCAATATCCTCAACGTTATTCTCATACCAAATGGCGAGCGGTGTTCGGCGATCATCCTCTACTGTTTCTGGATAATCGCTACCTAATTCCTTTTTGGCTGCCTGCTCATAGTTATCTGAGAGATAACGTAAAAATAGGAACGACAGCATATAGTCTCGAAAATCATCAGCATTCATTGCGCCGCGTAGTTTATCGGCAATATTCCAAAGGGTTTTACCAAGTTGGCTTAGTTGTTCTGTAGTCATAATTGTTTAATCTACCTAAATTTTATGAACGGATGTTTGGCAAATCGAATACATATCGATCTAAAAAGCCATTCAAGATGCTGTTAAAAAGTCTCTTATTGTCTTCGGTTAGCTCTTTTGGATCAAACAAAGAGTAGTCGCCATGACTCAATAGGTTTAAGGCTCGAGAAAATAGTACCTCATCCTCAATACCATGGATACAGTCGGAAAAATCTTTGAAGCCAAAAAAAGATGAGGTTTTTTCCATTATACCACGGAGGATATTAAAGTGGCTGGCGTATAATCTACCTGTATCTGAGGCTTTTTTTAATTCACTCAACATCGCTACGTGATGAAAAAATGGTGTGTCGCTAGTTGATTGAAGACTATGACCATTACCATTATGACTATAAAAAAAATAGGATTTGTGTTCCTGTTTTTTCAACTCATTACACATAACGTTATAAAATAAACTATGATGAGACGATATAACAGTTTTGACTTTGCCAATCGAACGTCGCAATAGTTTAGCCAGGTCAGAACCTATGGCTATAGCATTGTTATCATCTAATGAGGAAATGGGATCGTCAATATAAAAATATTTTACCCAGTTATAGGACTCAGAGCCATCAATTACCAACTCGCAAATTGCTAAAAAAATACACCAAATTAAAATATTCTCTTCACCTCGAGAAATTTTAATATTGTCTTGCATCACCGTCTCGGGTTCATCTGCACCTGGTCTAAATTTAGGGTTCTTAACAAGTTTACTAAAAGTGATATACCAATTATCGTAATCAATTCTAAAATTGAAACTACTGTAACGAGTTAAGTATGAAAAAATTTTCTCTTCTAATGCAAGTTCTTTAAAACCATCAAAAAATTTTGAATCTGAGTTTATTTGCAATACCCGATTAGCATCGTTCGCTAGATCATTGTCCCAATGAAATAAATCTTCAGTAAACGCATTGAAATAAAGTGTATCGCGAGCAATACCTCTTAATCTCTTTCCTGCATTTTTAAACTCCATCGACAAGCGTGTTTTACCAGTTCCGTTATATGCATATAGCAGTAAAAAATCAACGCCACCAGCATTTGGTCTTAGGTCATCTCTCATTCGAGTAACGACGTTTCGGAGGCTTTTGTAGTTATAAATTTTTGGCTTGTCATTCATTAAGTAAAATCATCCATAACTGGTAAAATTTTCTGAATCAATCCTTTTTTGTAGGATTTCAGTTCGTCTAACTTATGAACTTGTAAGTCAACTAATGCATCGATCGATGACAGGAATCCAGCTATCCTTTGTTGTTCATTTAAAGACTCTGGTATCAAAAGTTCCAATTTCTCGAATTCTTTCTGACCTAATGTTTTATTTCTACCCGCCCCACCAGGTGAGGCTATCCATAATAATTCTTTACCTTTTTCGGTCAAGAAAAAGTACTTCATATAAGTTACATCAGATCTTTCTTTATATGGCTTGTACATTGGGAATCTGTGAGAGGCAATCATTCCTTCCTCAGCTGCAGAAGTGTTTGCAACAGCCAATTCCCAAGCAAATACTATGTTTAGAATTAATAAATCTTTTTCTACTTTAAAAACTCGTTTATTACCGATTGTTTTTCCCTTGATTTTATCCTTATGAAATATTCCCTTACCATGAGATTTAATACCAATTTCTCGATAGTATTCATCGTCCTCCACGTTGACTGGATTAGATGTTTTTCTAAGTAAATCACTTACCTTTCTATTTACCCAATTGCCAGAGTTTCGAAATTCGGGGAATCTAATCTCAGGAGTGGTTTCATTTTCGGCAGGAAAAATTTGTTGTATCAGACCTTTCTTATAGGTGTGGAGTTCGTTCAGTTTTTGGGTGTGAAGTTTTATTAGTTCGTCAATAGAATCAAGAAATTTTCCTATCTTCTTCTGCTCAGAATCACTTTGAGGAAGTGGCAATTCTCCAGATAGGAATTTCTTATTATTTATATTTATAGTGTTCCTTGCCCCTTTCTGGATAAGAGGTTCTAGATAAAGCTTCGTGTTCTCAGATGACTCAAAATACGACTCTAGTAAAGTTCCCAAGCCGAGTGTTTTAGGAGTAAAGACTCCATATAGAGGGGACACAATTACTGACTGATCTAATCTGCTTTGTTTAATTATGCCAAATGGAAAATCGCCAGTTGGACTCTTTGTATAAACAATGTCACCAGGAAGAACCCTGTTATAGCGATCGGTATTTGAAGCGGAAAAACTTCTTCCCAAATGTTCGATTTGATTTACTAATCCTTTATGTACAGAAACAGAGAAAACGACCTCCTCCCCTGACTTTTTTAGACCATGTTCAGTAAGTACATCCGACAATTTTGTCATTTCCCAACGATCGGCATCGCTAAAATTGGGAAAACGTGTTTTAGGCGTCATAACCATTTTCTTTCTCTTAATCATATACATCTAACCCCGAAATCTCGCGCCCATTAGTTTGCTTTTGAAGATAAGGAATTAGATCTTCCATTAACGCCAATTCAGCTAAACGTCTATCTTTCCAGCCCAATCCCAAAGGAGCTAGTAGGTCAGTTAACTGCGATCCATCAAAAACCATACGTTCGATAATTTCATCCACAAATACTTGAATTGAATTTGTCTGCAAACCATGTTTTTCAGCAATTTTTGTTAACTCTTGATTTGCTTTGTGATCTTTAAATGTTTGATATCCTTCTCGAATTTCTTTTTCATTTAATGCTTCACCTACTCTCAAGCTATTAATGTATGCAATAATATCTTCACGCTCTTCCATAAGATTTGCGCTGGAACTAATCATGCTGATAAGCTCTTCACGTGTCATTTTTTGTTTGCTATTTTTTTGAGTGGATTTGGCAATTAGTCCCATTATGTAGTCGTAGTCGATTATGCTGGACGCAAATAGCACCAGATCAAACTCAAGCTCTTCAACTTCTTCTATCTTACCTACACCTTTACCTTGTTTACTTCTCAGTTCCATTGCCGTGTCTATATAAATAGATTTAAAACCCCGTAGAGTGTCAGTAGGCAGTTTTTTCTCAATAGTTTCTCTGCTTTCTGCATCTAGGTCTGTATATTGCTCTAACTGGGTTTTAAGTTTTTGTACTTCTTTGAAGTGCTGTATAAACTCAGCTTTAGCAATATCGCCCTTAAGGTTGTGTACATCTGCGGGTGTGCAAGTTAGACCATTAGACGTCATAAAGTTCTGAAGTTCGTCGACTTTTTTGATGAATGATTCAACCACTTTAGGTGCGGGATCGACCAACCAAATTTCTCTGGCTTTATCTCTGTCACTATTAGAGAACAATGCAATCGCTGTGTTTACCTCATCTTCTTGGTAGCGGAAATCGAGAATGTTTCCCCAAGGTTTAGTGTCGTTTAGTACGCGGTTAGTTCGTGAGAAGGCTTGAATTAATCCATGGTACTTAAGGTTTTTATCCACATACAAAGTATTTAGATATTTAGAATCGAAACCAGTTAAAAGCATATCCACTACAATAGTGATGTCTATTTTGTTATTACGTGGATAGTCGGTATTGCTATACTTTTGGTCTTTAATACGTTGCTGTACATCCTGATAGTAAAGATCAAATTCATTAATTGTGTGATTAGTGCCGTACTGTTTGTTGTAATCTTCGATTATGTTTATCAATGCTGCCTTTTTCTTCTCTGGATCAATTTCATTATCTTTTCTTTCTTGTAGCAGATCTTCTTGCAGTTGTTTTATATCCGCGACATTCTTAACTTTGTCTGCTCCATTACTTTCATTATCCTTAGCAATTTGTGCAGGGGGAGAGAATACACAAGCAATGTTTAGTGGCTCGAAGTCTCCGTCATCTGCGTTATTGTGTGCTTGAAGGGTTTTAAATAACTCATAGTATTCAATTGCATCATTTATAGATGCAGTAGCTAAAACAGCATTGAAACGGCGTCGATTAGTTGCATTATTATGCTTATCTAGTATAGCCTTGACTACAGCTTCTGGTGGTGGTGTTTGCCCTTTTTGAGGCCTTATATCACCATGTTTACCATAGTAATCGATGTGAAAACTTAGTACATTCTTATCTTCAATTGCATGAGTGATGGTGTAAGCATGCAATTCATTTTCAAATATATCTTCTGTAGTTTTGAAAGAAGCTAAATTTCCATCGATTTGCTGATAGTTTGAGTTATCATCAAATATAGGTGTTCCAGTAAAACCAAACATCTGTGCTTTAGGGAAGAATTCTTTGATAGCTTTGTGGTTTTCACCAAACTGAGAACGATGACATTCATCAAAGATAAAAACAACTCTCTTATCACTAAGAGGCTTTAGACGTTCTTTGTAAGTTTTTATCCCCTTTTTTTGCTGAGACTTATTGCGTTTACTATTTTCATCCAGTGCTAGTCCTAGTTTTTGGATGGTAGTCACAATAACTTTATCAGCATAGTCTTCTGACAGCATTCGGCGCACTAATGCTTCAGTACTAGTGTTGTGCTCCACGCAGCCTTCTTGGAATTTATTGAATTCCTGGCGTGTCTGACGGTCAAGGTCTTTACGGTCCACCACAAATAGACATTTTTCAATATCGGGATTGTCTTTTAGTAGTGTGGATGCTTTGAATGATGTAAGGGTTTTACCTGAGCCAGTTGTATGCCAAACATAACCATTTCCACGATTTTGTTGAATTGAGTCAACGATGGCTTTCACCGCATAAATTTGATACGGGCGCATAATGAGAATTTTTTGTTCACTTTGAACCAGTACCACATAGCGGCTTAGCAATTTCCCTAGTGTGCATTTAGCCAAGAAATCATCGGCAAAATCGTGCAAATGAGTAATTTTTTTATTGTTCTTATCTGCATGTTGATAAATGGGCAAAAAACGTTCATCAGCATTGAAACTAAAGTGTTCTTTGCGATTGTTAGCAAAGTAACGCGTATCGTTACCGTTGCTTACTACAAACAACTGCATAAAGCACAGCAGGGTGTTTGTATAACCATTACCGGTATCGTTTTTGTATTCAACGATTTGTTCCATGGCCCGACGTGGGCTGATTTGCAGGGTTTTTAGTTCGATTTGCACCAATGGAAGGCCATTGATAAGCAGTATTAAATCGTAACGATGGTGGCTACTATCTGTATTTATACGTAATTGGTTTATTACTTCAAAATCGTTTTTGCACCAATCTTTAATGTTAACCAAAGTATATTCAAGTGGAGTACCGTCTTCTCGAGTGAATTTACCTTTCTCTCGTAATGTCTGTGCTGCCTTAAATACATCAGTTGTGATGATTTCCTCGCGTAAACGGTCGAATTCTGCATTTGAGAGGTTAACACGATTCAGAGTTTCAAACTTCTTACGAAAGTTCTCCTCAAGGCTAATTTTATCGTGAATATCGTCGCGATAACTGTATTTTAGATCTTTTAGTTTAGCAATTAACCTTTGCTCAATCTGTTGTTCTTTAGTCATTTGCTAACCTAGTGTGTGGTCCTTGATGGGGCTTTGCATTGCATTGATTGGTGAACTCTAGAATATCAGCCACCTCGCATTCAAAAAGCTTACAAAGCTTATCTAGAGCTTCAATATCGATTTTCTGGGCTGTCTCTTTGTACATTAGGCTTACAGTGTTTCGTCCGAGGCCAGTTTTTCGCAAAACATCAGAGATTTTCATTTTGCGCTCTCCCATCAAACGAGCTAGGTGGCAACGTATCATTTTGAGCCTTGATGTATTAGGTCGAGTGCAGAGTATAAGTATTTATGTGAAAAAATTGAAGGTTATCTTTAATTTTTTCAGGTGGAAATCATTAGATTGAAGTAAAGGACGTTCACAAACCAGATGTTCTCAGGTGGCACAAACTGCATGTAGTAGGGTTTGTCAAAGTTTATGGTGCGGATATCAGATATGCTTGAAGTGTCACTGGGCGATGTTTTGTAACTGGATGGGGTTACAACAGATAAGTCAGTTAGTTATGTAAGTATAGGTTAGAATGTTGTTTTTGCCGCCACTATAAAAATAATTGTTATTTATCAATCACAACACACCAATGCATCATGGGGGTGTGGCCACTGAAGTCCATTTGCTCTGCTCCTTTCATCTCATTCTCACTCAGGATTCACTCTTTTGATTTCCGCTGGCTGGACAGGGGCAGCCGGGGATGGATGGTTATCACACTGGCGGATAACGAAAGGGCAGATGTTAGCATTTTTGCGCAGCCCGCTTCATCCGCCAGCCGATGTTTCTGGCTGGCGACCATATCAAATTGCGACAGGCGGTAAAAAGCAAATTTTACGCGGCGGGGAAAACTGTGGAGCCAGCGCGCAAATTCGGCGCTTAGCCGCGGCCGGGCGAGGCCGCTGCCGCGCTACAGGTGAGCGTCAGTTCGGTCAGTGCACCCCTTACCTCAGCGGCGTTTTCATTACCTGACCAGAGATATGGCTGGTCATAACTGCAGAATCACAACGGGCGTAAATTTACGACATTGCTCTGTAAGTCGCTTCGTTGAACGATTACCATGAGCATTCGTGTTTCATCTGGCTTATGGATATCCGATGCGTTTTAAGGTTGCTCTTCTTCCGCTTATTTGTTTGCTTGCTGCCTGCAGCAGTAAGCCTGCCCCCCAGCAGCAATCCGCCGTTGTGCCTGCACCGAAAGGGGGGTTTTTATTGGAACCTTCTCACGCCATTCAGCCGATGTTTGGCGACTTTGCCGGTAATCCGGCGGCGGAACAATTTATCGATCAGATGGTGGCGAAGCACGGTTTCAACCGCGACCAGCTGCATGCGGTCATTGGTCAGGCGAAGCGACTGGATTACGTGCTGCGCCTGATGGATCAGCAGGCGCCGAGCTATACGCCGCCGAGCGGGCCGAACGGCGCGTGGATTCGCTATCGCAATAAATTCATCACCCCGGATAACGTGCAGAACGGCGTCGCCTTCTGGAATCAGTATCAGGATGCGCTGCAGCGCGCCCAGCAGGTGTATGGCGTACCGCCGGAGATCATCGTCGGGATTATCGGGGTGGAAACACGCTGGGGCCGGGTGATGGGCAAAACACGTCTGCTGGACGCGCTGGCAACGCTCTCGTTCAGCTATCCGCGCCGTGCCGCTTACTTCAGCAGCGAGCTGGAAACCTTCCTGCTGATGGCGCGCACCGAGCAGGACGATCCGCTGGATCTGCGCGGCTCTTTCGCCGGTGCCATGGGCTACGGCCAGTTTATGCCGTCCTCCTATAAGCAGTATGCGGTCGATTTTAACGGCGACGGCCATATCAATCTGTGGGATCCGGTGGATGCCATCGGCAGCGTTGCCAACTACTTTAAAGCGCACGGCTGGCGTTCCGGTGAAAACGTCGCCGTGCCCGCCAGCGGTCAGGCACCGGCGCTGGAGAACGGTTTCAAAACCTCTTATTCAGTGAATACGCTGGCGGCCAGCGGTCTGGCACCGCAGGGTTCGCTGGACGGCAACAGCCAGGTCAGCCTGCTGCGGCTGGATCTCGGCACCAGCTATCAATACTGGTACGGTCTGCCTAATTTCTACGTGATTACGCGCTACAACCACAGCACGCACTATGCCATGGCGGTGTGGCAGCTGGGGCAGGCGGTCGCCCAGGCGCGTCAGGGCAACATGCTTTAATACTGTCCTTATAAAGTATGAGGGTATAAGATGGCGCCCCTTTTGCGGTGCCTTCTTCATCGCATACCGACTACTGAGGAATATGTATGACGACTTTACCTGCCTGCCCGGCCTGCCAGGCAGATTACACCTGGCAGGAGGGTGATAACCTGAACTGCCCCTCCTGCGGCCACATCTGGTCCGCCAGCGCGGATGACAGCAGCGAAGGGCTGGTAGTGCGCGATGCCAACGGTAACCTGCTGGCAGATGGCGATAGCGTAACCGTAGTGAAAGATCTCAAGGTGAAAGGCAGCTCTTCCACCCTGAAAATCGGCACTAAAGTGAAAAGCATCCGTCTGGTTGAAGGTGACCACAATATCGATTGCAAAATCGACGGCTTCGGTCCGATGAAACTCAAATCTGAGTTTGTGAAAAAGAACTAATTGCAGGACGGCCATGCGCCGTCCTGTTGCTTTTCCCCGCAGGATGCGGAAGTAATGACATCCGCATCCTGCGCGCTATCACCACGCCTGAGCCTGCAGCACCTGACTCCGCTGCGCCATCCACACTTTTTCTGCAACCGCACTTTTCTCTTCGCGCCTCGCGCAGCAAAACAGGTAGTGTGTGACTCTTCCACACAGACAGGAGCGTTGCTATGCAAGACTGGAATCCCCAGCTGTATCGTCAGTTTGAATCTGAGCGTACGCGCCCGGCACAGGAGCTGCTGGCGCGTATTCCCGTCCACGGGGTGCACTTTGCTACCGACCTGGGATGTGGCCCGGGCAACAGCACGGAACTGCTGGCACAGGCCTGGCCGCAGGCGCACATCACTGGCATCGACAGCTCTGAGGCGATGCTGGAACAGGCGCGGCAACGCCTGCCGGACTGTGATTTTCGTCAGGCCGATATCCGCAGCTGGCAGCCTGAGCAGCCGCAACAGGTCATTTATGCCAACGCGTCGCTGCAATGGCTGACCGACCACGAAACCTTGTTGCCGCATCTGGTAAACCAGCTGGCACCGGGCGGAGCACTGGCGGTGCAAATGCCGGATAACCTGCAGGAGCCGTCGCATCGTCTGATGCGTGAGGTGGCGGCCAGCTCACGCTGGCAGGCGCATATTTCGCCTCAGGCGGCAGAACGCAAACGCCTGCTGAGCAGCGATCGCTACTATGATTTATTAGGCGATGCAGGCTGTCAGGTCGATATCTGGCGCACCACTTACTATCATCCGATGGCGGATGCGCAGGCGATTATCAGCTGGTTGCGTGCCACCGGGCTGCGTCCGTTCCTTGCCGCGCTGGATGAGGCGCAGCAGGCTGACTTTTTACGCGACTATCATCAGGCGCTGCTGCCCGCTTACCCGACGCGCAGTAATGGACAGGTTTTGCTGGCCTTTCCGCGTTTATTTATGGTGGCGGTGAAAACGCACTGACCTCACCGGAACGCAGCGCGCAAAATGCGACGGTGGCGGTTGAAAAGGGCTTGTTGCCGCACCATTTACTGCTAACGTGAAGCGCCACAACAGGAGAAGGCGATGAAC
Source organism: Pantoea sp. B270 (assembly GCF_018726825.1). NCBI lineage: Bacteria > Pseudomonadati > Pseudomonadota > Gammaproteobacteria > Enterobacterales > Erwiniaceae > Pantoea > Pantoea sp. B270. Next base: position 28,685 of record NZ_JAHCSX010000003.1, on the reverse strand, counting down.
GACGAACAACTTCAGCAGCTCAGCCGACGTATTGGCGAACAGCTCAGGCATCGTCAGGCGACGGTGACGGCGGCGGAGTCCTGTACCGGCGGCTGGATTGCCAAGGTATTTACCGACATCAGCGGCAGTTCTGCGTGGTTTGAGCGCGGCTTTGTTACCTATAGCAATGAGGCCAAGCAGCAGATGGTTGGCGTGCAGGCGGCGACGCTGGCGCAGCATGGTGCCGTCAGTGAGCAAACGGTACGCGAAATGGTGACCGGCGCCTGTGCCGCGGCCGGCGCTGGCTACGGTATTGCGGTGAGCGGCATCGCCGGACCAGATGGCGGCACGGCTGAAAAGCCGGTCGGTACCGTCTGGTTTGCGCTGGCGGGTCCGGAGGGCCGCGTGCTGGCGCAGCGCCAGCAGTTTGCCGGCGATCGCGATGCTGTCCGGCGTCAGTCGGTCAGCTGGGCGCTGCAGGCGCTGCTGGATGAATTTCTGACAAATTAAACTTGATACTGTATGACTATACAGTATAATTAGCGGCAACAGAACGAGCAGGCATACACGGTGCCCGCTCACCCGGCATGATTAGGAGTGGAAATGGCGATTGACGAGAACAAACAGAAGGCTTTAGCTGCCGCGCTGGGCCAGATTGAGAAACAATTTGGTAAAGGCTCCATCATGCGCCTGGGTGAAGACCGCTCGATGGATGTTGAAACCATCTCTACCGGCTCCCTGTCGCTGGACATCGCGCTGGGCGCGGGTGGCCTGCCAATGGGCCGTATCGTTGAGATCTACGGACCTGAGTCCTCCGGTAAAACCACGCTGACCCTGCAGGTCATTGCTGCTGCGCAGCGTAAAGGCAAAACCTGTGCCTTTATCGATGCCGAGCACGCGCTGGATCCGGTATACGCCAAGAAACTGGGCGTCGACATTGATAACCTGCTGTGTTCGCAGCCGGATACCGGTGAGCAGGCGCTGGAGATCTGTGATGCGCTGGCCCGTTCGGGTGCGGTAGACGTGATCATCGTTGACTCCGTGGCGGCGCTGACGCCGAAAGCGGAAATCGAAGGTGAAATCGGTGATTCGCACATGGGTCTGGCTGCGCGTATGATGAGCCAGGCGATGCGTAAGCTGGCGGGTAACCTTAAGCAGTCCAACACGCTGCTGATCTTCATCAACCAGATTCGTATGAAGATTGGTGTGATGTTCGGTAACCCGGAAACCACCACCGGTGGTAACGCCCTGAAGTTCTACGCCTCCGTGCGTCTGGATATCCGCCGTATCGGTGCCATTAAAGAGGGCGACGAAGTGGTGGGGAGCGAAACCCGCGTTAAAGTGGTGAAGAACAAAGTGGCGGCACCGTTTAAGCAGGCTGAGTTCCAGATCATGTACGGTGAAGGCATCAACACCTTCGGCGAGCTGGTTGACCTCGGCGTGAAGCACAAACTGGTGGAAAAAGCCGGTGCGTGGTACAGCTACAACGGCGATAAAATCGGCCAGGGTAAAGCGAACGCCACCAACTTCCTCAAAGAGAACCCGGCGATTGCCAATGAGCTCGACGTTAAGCTGCGTGACATGCTGCTGACCGGTGCAACGGCAGAAGCGGCAACAGCGGATAGCGCGGCTGATAAATACGAAGAAGCCAGCGAAACCAACGAAGATTTCTAATCATACCCACGGGAGCAGCAATGCTCCCGTTTTGCTTTTTCCCGCCCGTGCTTTTCCTCTCTGCCTTCTTGCTTTACCCTGCGCAACAGTCACAACAAGGTAATCCTATGTCATCGACCTCATCACAGGCTCCGGAGCCAACCTTTTCCCGGGTACTCGATCGTGCCATGCGTATTTTGTCGCAGCGCGACCATAGCCGCGACGAGCTGAAACGCAAACTGCAGCTGAACAATCAGCGTGCGGCCTGGCTACAGCAACAGGAGAGCCAGCCGATACCGGAAGCGCTGCTGGAGAAAGTGCTCGACTGGTGTCAGGAGAATGGCTGGCTCAACGACCAGCGTTTTACCGAACACTTTATTCAGAGTCGCGCGCGCAAAGGCTATGGTCCACAGCGGGTGCGCATGGAGCTGCAGCAAAAAGGCATCGACCGTGATGAGATCAACCAGGCGCTGTTCGATAGCGAGGTTGACTGGAGCCAGTGCGCGGCCGAGGTCGCTAAACGTAAATTCGGCGAACCGCTGCCGCAAAGCTGGGCGGAAAAAAGCAAAGTCCAGCGCTTTCTGATGTCGAAAGGCTTTATGATGGAAGACATTCAGGCGATTTTCAGAAATATTGACGACTGAAAGGCGATGGGATTTTACTTCCCATTGAAGAAAATTTATCTTATTCCCACTTTTTGTTCCTCAGTCAGTGGCGGGCCGGGCGCATGCGGTTTGCCAGCGAAAGGGAACGTTCGTTAGCGTGATTCCAGGAATTTTATGAGCAAGAGCACTGCTGAGATCCGTCAAGCGTTTCTCGACTTTTTTCATAGCAAGGGACATCAGGTTGTAGCCAGCAGCTCCCTCGTACCAAACAACGATCCGACGTTGCTGTTTACTAACGCCGGCATGGTGCAATTTAAAGACGTTTTCCTTGGTCAGGACAAGCGCGATTATTCGCGCGCCACCACGTCGCAGCGCTGCGTGCGTGCCGGCGGTAAGCACAATGACCTGGAAAACGTCGGCTACACCGCGCGTCACCACACCTTCTTTGAAATGCTGGGCAACTTCAGCTTTGGCGACTACTTCAAGAAAGAAGCCATTGCCTACGCCTGGGAACTGCTGACGGGCGAGCAGTGGTTTAAGCTGCCGAAAGAGCGTCTGTGGGTAACCGTATACGAAACCGATGACGAAGCCTTTGAAATCTGGGCCAATGACATCGGCGTACCGCGCGAACGTATTATCCGCATTGGCGATAATAAAGGCGGTGCTTACGCCTCTGACAACTTCTGGCAGATGGGTGACACCGGCCCTTGCGGTCCGTGCACCGAAATCTTCTACGATCACGGCGACCATATCTGGGGCGGCCCTCCGGGCAGTCCGGAAGAAGATGGCGATCGCTATATCGAAATCTGGAACATCGTGTTCATGCAGTTCAACCGTCAGGCCGACGGCACCATGCAGCCACTGCCGAAACCGTCGGTGGATACCGGTATGGGCCTTGAGCGTATCGCCGCGGTACTGCAGCATGTGAACTCCAACTATGAAATCGATCTGTTCGCGAAGCTGATTAACGCGGTGGCGCAGGTAACCGGCGCCACCGATCTGAACAACAAATCACTGCGCGTGATCGCCGACCACATCCGTTCATGTGCCTTCCTGATTGCCGATGGTGTCATCCCGTCGAATGAAAACCGTGGCTATGTGCTGCGCCGCATCATTCGTCGCGCGGTGCGTCATGGCAACATGCTGGGCGCGAAAGAAGCGTTCTTCTACAAACTGGTGGCTCCGCTGATCGAGGTGATGGGCGCAGCAGGTGAAGATCTCAAGCGTCAGCAGAAGCACGTTGAGAACGCCCTGAAAAATGAAGAAGAGCAGTTTGCTAAAACGCTGGAGCGTGGCCTGGCACTGCTGGACGACGAGCTGGCGAAGCTGAAAGGCGACACCCTCGACGGCGAAACGGTCTTCCGTCTGTATGACACCTTCGGCTTCCCGGCGGACCTGACTGCTGACGTATGCCGTGAGCGCAATCTGAAGATTGACGAAGCGGGCTTTGAAGCGGCGATGGAGCAGCAGCGTCAGCGTGCGCGTGAAGCCAGCGGCTTCGGTACCGATTACAACACGGTTATCCGCTTTGATACGCCGACTCAATTCAAAGGTTACGACCACCTCTCGCTCGAGGCGACGGTGCAGGCGCTGTTTGTAGACGGCCAGCAGGTTGAGCAGGTCACAGCCGGGCAGGATGCGGTGGTGATTCTGGATCAGACCCCGTTCTACGGTGAGTCTGGCGGCCAGGTGGGTGATACCGGCGTTCTGACCGGGCAAAATGCTGAATTTAGCGTGCAGGATACGCAAAAATATGGCAAAGCCTTTGGTCATATCGGTAAGCTACGCCAGGGTCAGCTGCGGGTGGGCGATCGCCTGCAGGCGCAGGTCGATGAAGTGCGTCGTTCGCGCATCATCCTCAACCACTCCGCGACGCATCTGATGCACGAAGCGTTGCGCGAAGTGCTGGGCGATCACGTTGGCCAGAAAGGCTCGCTTAACAACGACAAGTACCTGCGTTTTGACTTCTCACACGGCGAAGCCATGAAGCCGCAGCAGATTCGTGCGGTTGAGGATATCGTTAACGCCCAGATTCGCCGCAACCTGCCTATCACTACTAACGTGATGGACCTGGAAGAGGCGAAAGCGCTGGGCGCCACCGCGCTGTTCGGTGAGAAGTACGATCAGCGTGTGCGCGTGGTCAGCATGGGCGAGTACTCCATTGAGCTGTGCGGCGGTACGCATGCGGCACGCACTGGTGACATCGGCCTGTTCCGCATTCAGGGCGAAGCCGGCACGGCGGCGGGTATTCGCCGTATCGAAGCGGTGACCGGTGAAGCCGCGATTGCACAACTGCACGCGCAGAGCGATCAGCTAACCGACATTGCTCAGGTGGTGAAAGCCAACCACAGTAATCTGAACGAGAAAGTGCGCGGACTGGTAGAAAACGTGCGTGCGCTGGAGAAAGAGCTGCAACAGCTACGCGATCAGCAAGCGGCGCAGGAAAGCGCTTCACTGAGTAGCAAAGCGGTTGAGGTGAAGGGCGCGAAACTGCTGGTAAGCGAACTCAGCAATGTCGAGCCAAAAATGCTGCGCACGATGGTGGACGATCTGAAAAATCAGCTTGGTTCTGCTGTCATCGTACTGGCAACCGTTGCAGAAGGTAAGGTGTCGCTGATTGCTGGCGTCACCAAAGATCTGACCGATCGGGTGAAGGCCGGTGAGCTGATTGGCGAACTGGCTGCGCAGGTCGGCGGTAAAGGCGGCGGGCGTCCGGACCTGGCGCAGGCTGGCGGAACCGACGCCCAGGCACTTTCTGGCGCGCTGGCTGGCGTGCCGGAGTGGGTGAGTAACCGGCTGTAACGAAATAAAATTAAGCATCGTGAAGAGCGCCAGGAACATCTGTTTCGGCGCTTTTTAACGCGGTGTGCACCAGGTAATGACAAAGTCCGGTTGATGTAGTGTATTTCGGCTAAACTAACTATCAGCAGAATGTATTGGCATGGCAGAACACAATGGTGTATTTGTCATAGGCATTGTTCAGCGTTATATGATGGATATGGCCGGGAGACCGAACAGGCCCGACTCTTTTAATCTTTCAAGGAGCAAAGAATGCTTATTCTAACTCGTCGAGTTGGTGAAACCCTCATGATTGGTGATGAGGTAACTGTAACGGTGCTGGGTGTTAAGGGTAACCAGGTCCGCATAGGCGTAAACGCGCCAAAAGAAGTGTCGGTTCACCGTGAAGAGATCTATCAGCGTATTCAGGCTGAAAAAACACAGAGTACACCTCAATAACGTATTCAGTGCCTCGCTGTGTGGCGAGGCGCTACCGCTTCTCTTCCTCCCGTCGTTATTTTTATCCGTTCACGCTCTGCTGTTTTTTCCGCGAATTATGTCGGCTGCCGCACGCTTTTACTGTTGATAAATCACTCTTTTTGTCGGCAAAATATGCGGATTGCACGTCATTTGCGCAATCAAACCTGAATCGGTAAAAAGTCGGGAAAAATTGTTTGACTTATAAGTCCGGGAAAGTAATATGTGCGCCACGCAGTGCCGATGAGCGGAAACAAAGTTCAAAAGCACGGTTCGCAAGAACGCGTAAGGTGAGGTGGCCGAGAGGCTGAAGGCGCTCCCCTGCTAAGGGAGTATGCGGTCAAAAGCTGCATCCGGGGTTCGAATCCCCGCCTCACCGCCATTTTCCGATGCATCCATAGCTCAGCTGGATAGAGTACTCGGCTACGAACCGAGCGGTCGGAGGTTCGAATCCTCCTGGATGCACCATCTTCGGATATGGTATTTACTTCAGAGTAGTAAGAGTGAACGAGTAGTTCCTTTCATGGTGAGTTGTTAGCACCCTGCGTTGTACAAGAATCATTTAATGCATCCATAGCTCAGCTGGATAGAGTACTCGGCTACGAACCGAGCGGTCGGAGGTTCGAATCCTCCTGGATGCACCATTCTCTGTGTTATTCTCAAGTCTGTTCAGTTTGTTCATCGAAAGAAAATCTCAATGCATCCATAGCTCAGCTGGATAGAGTACTCGGCTACGAACCGAGCGGTCGGAGGTTCGAATCCTCCTGGATGCACCATTCTCTGTGTTATTCTCAAGTCTGTTCAGTTTGTTCATCGAAAGAAAATCTCAATGCATCCATAGCTCAGCTGGATAGAGTACTCGGCTACGAACCGAGCGGTCGGAGGTTCGAATCCTCCTGGATGCACCATCAAATAAAAAGCAAACTGCCCTTGTGCGCTGTTCCGCTTGATTCCTGACCCGATTCAACATCCGCATTCCGAAAGATTTTCTCACGCGCCGTCTCCATCAAAAAATCACTGCATTTACCGCCATTTATCGCCGGTCGCGCGCTCTGACCTTATTCTGAAAACGAAAATTGCTAATGCTTTCAAAGCATTTGCGGTTAAGCCTGCCTGGCGACAACCTGAGCGCATTACGCTAAAGTAATGGCTCATTTTGTGGTGTTAATGGAGTCACAATGTACGACCACTATGACGCCCTGATTTTCGATATGGACGGCACCATTCTTGATACCGAGCCGACACATCGAAAAGCCTGGCAGCAGGTGCTGAGCCGCTATGGTTTCACCATGGACGAAGCAAAGATGGTGGCATTCAACGGGGCACCCACCTGGCAACTGGCCCGCTACATTCTGGAACAGAATCAGGCGCAGCACGATCCGCATCAGCTGGCGGCAGAGAAAACGGCGGCATTGAAAGCGATGCTGCTGGAAGACGTGCGTCCGCTGCCGCTGATGCAGGTGGTCAAAGCCTATCACGGTCGCCGTCCGATGGCGGTTGGCACCGGCAGCGAACACAGCTTAGCCAAAGCGCTGCTGGAAGCGCTCAACGTTTATCATCTGTTTGATGCGGTAGTCGGCGCGGACGATGTCCAGCGTCATAAGCCGCAGCCTGATACCTTCTTACGCTGTGCGGAGCTGATGGGGGTTGCGCCTGCGCGCTGCGTGGTATTCGAGGATGCTGACTTTGGCGTGCAGGCGGCTAAAGCGGCGGGCATGGATGTGGTTGATGTCCGTTTACTGTGAATGAATTTCTGACGTATGGATCGTTATTCGGCAGTAGCTTTCTGAGTGCAACGCTGCTTCCGGGCAGCTCAGAAGCGGTGCTGATTGCGTTATTGATCGCCCAGAAAGGGTCGGTCTATGGATTGTTACTGGCTGCATCAGTGGGAAACACGCTGGGCGGCCTGACCAACATTCTTCTTGGTCGCCTGATGCCAGCAACAGGGCAGGGGCGATGGCACGACACAGCAATGACGTGGCTACAACGATGGGGACCCGCAGCGCTGCTGTTTAGCTGGCTGCCAGTGGTGGGCGATTTACTCTGCGTGCTCGCAGGGTGGTTGCGCTTCTCCTGGCTGCCCTGCGTGCTGTTTCTCGCCCTGGGTAAAACGCTGCGTTATATCGTTATCGCGACCGCCACTTTACAAGGTATGCAATGGTGGCATTGATTCGCACAGATTCGAGGCTACGGTTAACATTATGCTGAACAAAAATAAATTATTCACACAGCGGGAGGTTAATGTGATCCCGGACGTATCAAAAGCGCTCTCCTGGCTGGAAGCGCATCCCGACGCGTTAAAGGGTATCGGCCGTGGCATTGAACGTGAAACACTTCGCGTCCAGCCGAATGGTCATCTGGCGACCACTGGCCACCCTGAATCGCTGGGTTCTGCGCTGAAGCACGACTGGATTACCACCGATTTTGCTGAAACGCTGCTGGAGTTCATCACCCCGGTGGATCAGAACATCGATCGCTCCCTGGCGTTTCTGCGTGACATCCACCGTCACGTGGCGCGCGAGCTGGGCGACGAGCGCATGTGGCCGTTCAGTATGCCGGGCTATGTTGAAGATGTGGACAACATTGAGCTGGCACAGTACGGCAGCTCCAATATCGGCAAAATGAAAACCCTGTATCGTCAGGGGCTGAAAAACCGCTACAGCGCGCTGATGCAGATTATTTCTGGCGTGCACTATAACTTCTCGCTGCCGCTGTCGTTCTGGCAGGAGTGGGCGGATATCAAAGACGCGGAGAGCGGCAAAGAGACCATCTCGGCGGGCTATCTGCGCCTGATTCGCAACTACTATCGCTACGGCTGGGTGATTCCTTATCTGTTTGGCGCTTCGCCAGCCATCTGCTCTTCCTTCCTGCAGGGACGGGAAAGTAAGCTGCCGTTCGAAACCAACGGCGAAGGAACATTGTGGCTGCCGTATGCCACGTCGCTGCGCCTGAGCGATCTGGGCTACACCAATAAATCACAAAGCGGGCTGGGCATTACCTTCAACTCGCTGGAAGGGTATGTCGCTGCGCTGAAAGCGGCGATCAAAACGCCGTCTGCCGAATATGCGGCGATGGGCACCAAGGACGCGGAAGGCAACTGGCTGCAGCTCAATACCAACGTGCTGCAAATCGAGAACGAACTGTACGCACCGATTCGTCCGAAACGCGTGACCCGCTCGGGTGAGGCGCCATCCGATGCGCTGCTGCGCGGCGGCATTGAGTATATTGAAGTGCGTTCACTGGACATCAACCCGTTCTCTGCCATTGGTGTGGATGCCGATCAGGCGCGCTTCCTCGACCTGTTCCTGATTTGGTGTACGCTGGCCGATGCGCCGGAGATGAGCGCAGATGAGCTGCTGTGCAGCCGGAAAAACTGGAACCGCGTGGTGCTGGAAGGGCGCAAGCCGGGTCAGGTGATCGGCGTGGGCTGCAGTGATACGGAACATCTGCTGGTTGATGTCGGTAAAGCGCTGTTTGCCGATCTGCGCCGGGTGGCTGAAGTGCTGGATAGCAATGACGGCAGCACGCAATATCAACAGGTTTGCGATCAACTGGTAGCGTCGTTTGACGATCCTGAGCTAACCTATTCGGCGCGCATTCTGCAAGCCATTAAAGAGCAGGGGCTGACCGGAGCCGGCGTGGCGCTGGCCGAGCAGTATCGTCATCTGCTGTGCGAAGAGCCGCTGGAAATTCTCACCGAAGCCGATTTTAGCCGTCAGGCGCAGGAGTCGGTGCTGAAACAGCAGCAGCTGGAGCAGAGTGATACACTGGATTTTGCCAGCTATCTGGCAGGTCGCGAAGGCTAGAAAAGAAAATGGCCACATCACTGTGGCCTAAATTAACATCTCTGTTGTCAGGGATGATGATAACAAATGCGCGTCTTTCATATATTCAGACGTTGGGCGAACAGAAAAGTTTCATCGTTTTAAAAAAAATCTCAAAACAGGAGGTGACGTATGCCACTACTGGATAGTTTTACTGTTGATCACACCATCATGGGCGCGCCAGCGGTACGCGTGGCGAAGACCATGAACACTCCGCATGGCGATACCATCACCGTTTTCGATCTGCGTTTCTGCCGTCCGAACATCGACATCCTGACCGAACGCGGCATCCACACGCTGGAGCACCTGTTCGCGGGCTTCATGCGTAACCACCTCAACGGTGACGGCGTGGAAATCGTCGATATCTCACCGATGGGCTGCCGCACCGGCTTCTATATGAGCCTGATTGGTACGCCAGACGAGCAGCGCGTGGCAAAAGCGTGGAAAGGCGCGATGGAAGATGTGCTGAAGGTAAAAGATCAGAACCAGATTCCGGAACTGAACGAATACCAGTGCGGCAGCTACAAGCTGCACTCGCTGGACGAAGCGCAGCAGATTGCGCGCAACGTGCTGGCGCACGACATTGGCGTCAACCGTAACGAAGATCTGAAGCTGCCGGCTGAAAAGCTCAAAGAGCTGCAACTCTAGTTGCCGCTTCAGCCATAAAAAACGCCGCGATTATCGCGGCGTTTTGTTTTTATCGTCTCAGGAACCGATGGACGCTTTCAGCGGCTGATGCGGCGTGATGCGCACCTGCTTCACCATGTTGTCCTGCACATCAAGAATATCAATGTCGTAATGGCCAACCTGTACTTGCGTGTCCATCTGCGGGATCTCTTCCAGCGCTTCCAGCAGCATACCGTTGATGGTGCGCGCTTCCTCTTCCGGCAGCGTCCAGTTGAAGGCCTTATTGATTTCCCGCACGTTGGCGCTGCCTTCAATCAATACCGAACCGTCGTTTTGCGGCATCACTTCTTCGGCCAGTGACGGTGACATGGAGGTGGTGAAGTCGCCGACGATCTCTTCCAGAATATCTTCGATGGTAACCAGTCCTTTGATGTCGCCGTACTCATCGATCACCAGCCCCACTTTCTTTTTATTGCGCTGGAATTTTACCAGCTGCACGTTAAGAGGCGTTCCTTCCGGCACGTAGTAGATTTCATCAGCAGCGCGCAGCAGTCGCTCTTTATTGAACTCTTTTTTCCCGGCCATCATGCGCCACGCTTCGCGCACGCGCAGCATGCCGACGCTATCGTCCAGTGAGTCGCGGAACAGTACAATACGGCCATGCGGTGAGTTGCTTAGCTGACGCTCGATCGACTTCCACTCATCGTTGATATTGATGCCGACGATCTCATTGCGCGGCACCATGATGTCGTCAACGCTGACCTTCTCAAGGTCCAGCACCGACAGCAGCATATCCTGGTTGCGGCGCGACATCAGCGAGCGGGATTCATATACGATAGTGCGCAGCTCTTCTTTGCTGAGGGCGGAGTTAATCGACCCTTCGGTCTTAATGCCCACCATGCGCATCAGAATGCGGGTAATGGTATTGAGCAGCCACACCAGCGGCAGCATCACGTACTGCAGCGGCGTCAGCAGAAAGCTGCTGGGGTACGCGACTTTTTCCGGATAGAGCGCCGCGACGGTTTTAGGCAGCACTTCGGCAAACACCAGCACCACGAAGGTCAGCACGCCAGTGGCGATGGCCACGCCGGCATCGCCGTACAGGCGCATACCGACAATGGTGCCGAGCGCCGAGGCGAGGATATTCACGAGGTTGTTGCCGATCAGCACCAGGCTAATCAGACGGTCGGGGCGACGCAGCAGTTTCTCAACGCGACGCGCGCTGCGGTTGCCGCTTTTGGCTTTGTGGCGCAGTTTGTAGCGGTTGAGCGTCATCATGCCGGTCTCTGAACCCGAGAAGTAGGCCGAGACCAGCACCATAATGATCAGCGTGATAATGAGCGTGGTGGTTGAAACATGTTCCAACGCAAAAATTCCTTTAGTGAGAGGTGAGCAGGTGCTGCAGTACGCGGCTGCCGAAATAGGCCATGGTCAGCAGCAGCGCACCGCCGCAGTTGAACCACACCACACGGCGACCGCGCCAGCCTTCATGATAGTGGCCCCACAGCAGCACGATGTAGACAAACCAGGCGATAATCGACAGCACTGCTTTATCAATGTTTTCCGGGCTGAACAGGTTATTTATAAAGAACAGGCCGGTGCACAACACCAGCGTCAGCAATACCACGCCTATCTGCGTGATATGGAACATCTTACGCTCGATGCTGAGCAGCGGCGGCATATCCTGGGTAAACGTCAGCTTTTTGTTCTTTAACTGATAGTCGATCCACGCCAGCTGCAGCGCATACAGCGCCGCGATGATCAGCGTGGCATAGGCAAACAGCGACAGACCGATGTGCACCATCATGCCAGGCGTGGTCTCAAGATGGGTGATAAAGGCGTTTGGCACAAAGGTGGCGAAGGCCAGATTGATCAGCGCAAAACTGTAAACAATCGGCAGCAGCAGCCAGCCGCGATTGCGCGACGCGACGATAGTCATGATGGCGCAGATGAGCAAACTGACCAGCGAACCAATATTCAGCAGGCTAAGGTTTTGTCCATTATCGACGGCAAATATGCGTTGCTGCAGCGCTACCGCATGGGCAATCAGCGCCACGCAGGCGGATAGCACGGCAAAACGCCGCCAGCCGCTGTTGCGTTTCAGCAGGCTCGGAATGATCAATGCAAGACTGAGAGAGTAGGCGAACAGCGCCACGATCGCGAAAACGAACATAGATCCTTTCAGGTGTCGGTCAGATAAGGAAAAAAGCAGTATAGCGCCAGCGGCAGCAGGCTCCAAACGATCTCACGGTCAATTGCAGAGATCGGCCTGGCTTCGTGTTATAATCCGCCGCATTGTGTCGCCCTGGCGGCCTCGCTACGCTATTAAGTGAGAGAGCATGTTTGATAATTTAACCGATCGTTTGTCGCAAACCCTGCGCAATATCAGTGGCCGCGGAAGGCTGACCGAAGACAACATCAAAGATACGCTGCGCGAAGTGCGTATGGCGCTGCTGGAGGCCGATGTTGCGCTGCCGGTAGTGCGCGATTTCATCAACCGCGTGAAAGAAGCCGCGGTAGGTCAGGATGTAAACAAAAGCCTGACGCCGGGTCAGGAGTTTATCAAAATCGTGCGCAACGAACTGGTTGCGGCGATGGGGGCCGAAAATAACGCACTGAACCTTAATGCTCAGCCCCCGGCCGTGGTGCTGATGGCGGGCCTGCAGGGTGCCGGTAAAACCACCAGCGTCGGTAAGCTCGGTAAATTCCTGCGCGAAAAGCACAAGAAAAAGGTGCTGGTGGTGTCTGCGGACGTCTACCGCCCGGCGGCGATCAAACAGCTGGAAACCCTGGCGCAGCAGGTCGGTGTGGATTTCTGTCCGTCCGACCTCAGTCAGAAGCCGGTGGATATCGTTAACAACGCGCTGAAAGAAGCCCGTCTGCAGTTCTATGACGTGCTGCTGGTGGATACCGCCGGCCGTCTGCACGTTGACGAAGCGATGATGGATGAGATCAAGCAGGTGCATGCTGCGATCAATCCGGTTGAAACGCTGTTTGTTGTCGATGCCATGACCGGTCAGGATGCCGCCAATACCGCGAAAGCGTTCAACGAAGCGCTGCCGCTCACCGGTGTGATCCTGACAAAGGTCGACGGCGATGCGCGCGGCGGTGCGGCGCTGTCGATTCGTCACATCACTGGCAAGCCAATCAAATTCATGGGGATGGGCGAGAAGACCGATGCGCTGGAAGCGTTCTATCCGGACCGTATTGCATCGCGCATTCTCGGCATGGGCGACGTGCTGTCGCTGATTGAAGATATCGAGAGCAAAGTTGACCGCGAGCAGGCGGAAAAGCTGGCGAAGAAGCTGAAAACCGGCGACGGCTTTGATCTCAACGACTTCCTGGAGCAGCTTAAGCAGATGCGCAACATGGGCGGCATGGCCAGCCTGATGGGCAAACTGCCGGGCATGGGCCAGCTGCCGGATAACGTTAAATCGCAGATGGATGACAAAGTGCTGGTGCGCATGGAAGCCATCATCAATTCGATGACGCGCAAAGAGCGTGAGAAGCCCGAGATCATCAAAGGTTCGCGCAAGCGCCGTATCGCCACCGGTTCCGGTATGCAGGTGCAGGACGTCAACCGGCTGCTGAAGCAGTTTGATGATATGCAGCGCATGATGAAGAAAATGAAGAAGGGCGGCATGGCCAAAATGATGCGTGGCATGAAAGGCATGATGCCGCCAGGATTCCCCGGCCGCTAAGGCGACACAGCCCGAACCAGAAAAGTGAGACACTCAGGTTGCTTTTTGCGCCAAAATGAGTAAAATTTTCGGGCTTTTTATATTGCACCCGGGCCCCGTTCCTCGATGGGGCCCGGTTGTTTTATTAACTAAAGAGGATGTTATGGTAACCATTCGTTTGGCACGTCACGGCGCTAAAAAGCGTCCGTTCTATCAGGTCGTCGTCACTGACAGCCGCAATGCTCGCAACGGTCGTTTCATCGAGCGCGTAGGTTTCTTCAACCCGATCGCTTCTGGTCAGGCTGAAGGTCTGCGTCTGGATCTGGACCGTATTGAGCACTGGGTTGGCCAGGGCGCAACGCTTTCTGATCGCGTTAACGCGCTGATCAAAGAAGCAAAAAAAGCAGCTTAATCTGTCACGGTGGTGAGCATGAGCAGTAAACCTGCCGCACAGCCTCCCGTTAACCCAATCATTCTGGGCAAAATGGGTGCCGCTTACGGAATTCGGGGTTGGCTCAAAGTGTTTTCCTCCACTGAAGACGCTGAAAGCATCTTCGACTATCAACCCTGGTTTATCCAGCGCGCCGGTCAATGGCAGCAGGTAGAGCTTGAGGGTTGGAAGCACCACAATCAGGACCTGATCATCAAAGTCAAAGGCATTGACGATCGGGACGCTGCAGCACAGTTGACCAATTGCGAAATTACGGTTGACTCCACGCAGCTGCCGGCGCTGGAAGAGGGCGATTACTACTGGAAAGACCTGATGGGTTGCAAAGTGGTAAACCTCGACGGCTACGAGATGGGCAAAGTCATTGATTTGATGGAGACCGGCTCGAACGACGTTCTCGTCGTAAAGGCAAACCTGAAAGATGCATTCGGTGTACAGGAGCGGTTAATACCGTTTCTTGATGAACAGGTTATCAAGAAAGTCGATCTCGCTACTGGCACCATTGAAGTAGACTGGGATCCTGGTTTTTGATCTCCGGACAATCCGGTAACGTAACGGCGAACGCGATGTGGATTGGTGTTATTAGCCTGTTTCCAGAGATGTTTCGCGCTATTACCGAGTACGGGGTAACTGGCCGGGCAGTAAAAAATGGCCTGCTCAACATAGAGAGCTGGAGTCCACGTGACTTCACGCACGACCGGCACCGTACCGTGGACGATCGTCCTTACGGCGGCGGACCGGGTATGTTGATGATGGTGCAACCCTTACGGGATGCTATCCACGCAGCGAAAGCGGCGGCGGGAGAAGGCGCTAAGGTGATTTATCTTTCACCTCAGGGTCGCAAACTTGACCAGCAAGGCGTTTGCGAACTGGCGACCAGCCAGAAGTTAATTCTGGTTTGCGGTCGTTATGAAGGGATAGATGAGCGTGTGATTCACACTGAGATTGATGAAGAATGGTCAATCGGTGATTACGTGCTCAGTGGCGGTGAGCTGCCAGCGATGACGTTAATTGACTCGGTCGCCCGGTTTATTCCTGGCGTGCTGGGGAAACAGGCGTCAGCCGATGAGGATTCGTTCTCGGAAGGTTTGCTGGATTGCCCGCACTATACCCGACCTGAAGTGTTAGAAGGGATGGAGGTTCCGCCAGTTCTGCTGTCGGGCAACCATGCCGATATTCGCCGCTGGCGCCTGAAACAGTCGCTGGGCCGTACCTGGCTAAGAAGACCTGAACTTCTGGAAAACCTGGCTCTGACTGAAGAGCAAGCAAGGTTGCTAAGTGAGTTCCAGCGGGAACATCAGCAGCAACAAAACGATGAGGTGGAAGAGTAATCTTCCCTGACTATCAGTTTACCCAGGATAAGAGATTTAATTATGAGCAACATTATCAAGCAACTTGAACAAGAGCAGATGAAACAGGACGTACCTTCCTTCCGTCCGGGTGATTCCGTGGAAGTGAAAGTATGGGTCGTTGAAGGTTCTAAGAAACGTCTGCAGGCATTCGAGGGCGTGGTTATCGCTATTCGTAACCGCGGTCTGCACTCTGCATTCACTGTTCGCAAGATTTCTAACGGCGAAGGCGTTGAGCGTGTCTTCCAGACTCACTCTCCGGTAATTGACAGCATTACTGTCAAACGTCGTGGTGCTGTGCGTAAAGCCAAACTGTACTACCTGCGTGAGCGTACCGGTAAGTCAGCTCGTATCAAAGAGCGTCTTGGCGCGTAAGCGACATCCCAAAGTTAATAGCAAACAAGGGGTTGGCCATAAGGCCAGCCCCTTTTTTTATGGGCGTCTGAGGTGATAGATCGCCGTGTTGACCGGACCGCTCTCCAGCACAATCAACCCGTAGCGGTAATCCACAAACGAGAAGCCGCTGCGCAGGGCCACGGCGCGGCTGGCGTGATTCTCTTCTGCAGCAAGAATCTCCAGCACAGCAATATGTGGCTGGGCGAACGCCAGATTCACCAGCTGTGCCACCGCCCGGCGGGCAACGCCCTGTTGCTGCGCCTCGCTGCGAACCCAGTAGCCCAGCGCACTGAACTCACCGGGCTGACGCGCATAACGTAAGCCAGCACCGCCCAGCAACCGATCGTTGCCATCAACAATCGCGAACTCTTCAGCTTCACCCTTTTGACGCTGCAGATGGGTGAAGTTGATCCAGCTCACGGCTTCATCAACGCTGTAATCCGCATGTGCCCATACCATCCACGGCTGCAGGCTGCCCAGAGACTGATTAACGGCACGCGTAAATGCTTCGGCATCCTGCAGAATAAAGGGACGCAGGGCGACTTCAGGGATAGACATAAAGCGATCCTGAATTAATTAAATGGATAACAGCATGTTAGCGATATCGTAAGGAAAAAACATCTGGTCTGGTCAGATTGGTGTAATTAAAAATTTACATTTTTGTTTGATGGATCTTACAGGCTTTAAGGTTGTTAACTTAATGATTTATATATTTTAATTAACTTTTATTTTGTGGTTTAAAAGATGGTGGTAATAAAAGTGTACATACATGGATTGCATGATTTACATGCTGTGGTAAAGTAAGCGTCATCCTCAGTGAGGATCGTAAAACCGCATAACGAGTGAAAAAGGATCGCCATCATGCAAAAAGACGCGCTGAACAATGTGCATATCGCCGACGAACAGATTTTAATTACGCCACAGGAACTGAAAGCGAAGTTCCCGCTGACTGCGGCGCAGGAAGCGCAAATTGCCGCTTCCCGCCAGACCATCGCGGATATCATCGCGGGTCGCGATCCGCGTCTGCTGGTGGTGTGCGGTCCCTGCTCGATCCACGATACCGAAGCCGCACTGGATTACGCTCGTCAGTTACAAACACTCTCTGCACAGTTGAAGGATCAGCTGTATATCGTTATGCGCGTCTATTTTGAAAAACCCCGTACCACCGTCGGCTGGAAAGGGTTAATCAACGATCCTTACATGAACAACTCGTTTGATATGGAAGCCGGCCTGCACATTGCGCGTCAGCTGCTGGTCAATCTTGTGGAGATGGGTCTGCCGCTGGCCACCGAAGCGCTCGACCCAAATAGCCCGCAATACCTCGGCGATCTGTTTAGCTGGTCGGCGATTGGAGCGCGTACCACAGAATCGCAGACGCACCGTGAAATGGCGTCTGGCCTGTCGATGCCGGTAGGCTTTAAAAACGGCACCGATGGCAGCCTCGGCACCGCGATCAACGCCATGCGCGCCGCCGCGATGCCGCACCGCTTTGTCGGCATTAACCAGGCCGGTCAGGTGTGCCTGCTGCAAACTCAGGGCAACCCGGACGGTCACGTGATTCTGCGCGGCGGCAAAGCGCCAAACTACGGCCCGGAAGATGTCGCGCAGTGCGAAAAAGAGATGCTGAAAGCGGGACTGCGTCCGGCCTTAATGATAGATTGCAGCCATGGCAATTCTAACAAAGACTATCGCCGTCAGCCTGGCGTAGCCGAATCGGCTATCGCGCAGATTAAAGATGGAAACCGCTCCATCATTGGCCTGATGCTGGAAAGTAATATTCACGAAGGCAACCAGTCTTCTGAGCAACCGCGTAGCGAGATGAAGTACGGTGTTTCCGTCACTGATGCCTGCATCAACTGGGAAACCACTGAAACTTTGCTGCGTGAAATCCATCGGGATCTGCAGGGAGTGCTGTCGGCGCGTCTGTCACACGAGGTGTAATGAGTCATGGTGGCTGAACTGACCGCGCTGCGCGATCAAATTGATGAAGTAGATAAAGCCCTGCTGGGGCTGCTGGCGAAACGACTGGCGCTGGTGGCCGAAGTCGGCGAAGTCAAAAGCCGCTACGGTTTACCGATTTATGTGCCTGAGCGCGAGGCCAGTATGCTGGCGTCGCGTCGTCAGGAAGCGGAAGCGCTCGGCGTGTCGCCGGACCTGATCGAAGATGTACTGCGTCGTCTGATGCGTGAATCCTATGCGCATGAAAATGACAAAGGCTTCAAAACGCTGTGTCCTGAACTGCGTCCGGTGGTGATTGTCGGCGGCGGCGGTCAGATGGGACGTCTGTTCGAGAAGATGCTGACGCTCTCCGGCTATCAGGTGCGTATTCTTGATAAAGATGACTGGCCGCGCGCGGATGAACTGCTGCACGATGCGGGCATGGTGATCATCAGCGTGCCGATCCATCTGACCGAACAGATTATTGCCGATCTGCCAGCGCTGCCTGATGACTGCATTCTGGTGGATCTGGCGTCGGTGAAGAACCGTCCGCTGCAGGCGATGCTGGCGGCGCACAGCGGCCCGGTACTGGGACTGCATCCGATGTTCGGTCCGGACAGCGGCAGCCTGGCGAAGCAGGTGGTGGTATGGTGCGATGGCCGTCAGCCGGAAGCCTATCAGTGGTTCCTGGAGCAGATTCAGGTGTGGGGCGCGCGCTTACACCGCATCAGTGCTGTTGAGCACGATCAGAACATGGCGTTCATTCAGGCGCTGCGCCACTTCGCCACGTTTGCTTACGGTTTGCATCTGGCGGAAGAGAACGTCAATCTGGATCAACTGCTGGCGCTGTCCTCGCCTATCTATCGCCTCGAACTGGCGATGGTAGGACGGCTGTTTGCGCAGGACCCGCAGCTGTACGCCGACATCATCATGTCGTCGGAAAGTAATCTGGCGCTGATTAAACGCTACTATCAGCGTTTTGGTGAAGCCATCACGCTGCTGGAGCAGGGCGATAAACAGGCGTTCATCAACAGCTTTGAGCGCGTGGAACACTGGTTTGGCGACTACGCGAAACGCTTCCTTGTCGAGAGCCGCAGCATGCTGCGCTCCGCCAACGACAGTCGCCAGTAATGATTAAGGCATCCGTGAGGATGCCTTTTTGTTTTACAGACGCGGTTCTACCGGTACCACATTCTCACCCGGATAACAGCCCAGCACCTTCAGTGAACGCGTGAGCGCACGCAGTTCTTCCAGCGCCTGCTGCATGTTCTCCGACTGCAGATTGCCCTGCACATCAATGTAAAACATCTCTTCCCACGGGTTACCGTTGATTGGCCGGTTTTCCAGCTTGCTCATGATCAGATTGTGATTACGCAACACCAGCAGTGCTTCAACCAGCGCGCCGGCCTGCTGGCCCGTCGCCATTATCAGCGTGGTTTTGGCCGGCACCTGGCTGGAGACTTCAATCGGTTTACGCGCGAGCACAATGAAGCGGGTATGATTCTGCTGCTGATTCGCCAGGTTGCGCTCCAGCACCTGCAGACCATACAGCTCACCGCCGGCTTCGCTGCCCAGCGCGGCCACGTGCGGCGAGTTCATCGCGGCTACTTTCTCCATCGCCGCCGCCGTGCTTTCGGTGTATTCGATTTTCCACTGCGGGAAGCGGTTGATGAACTGGCTGCACTGCTGGAACGGCTGCGGATGGCTATACACGGTTTCAATCTGCTGCAAATCGGTATTACCGCTAACCAGCACGCAGTGTTCGATAGGAATGGTCAGCTCGCCGACGATCGACAGCGACGTTTGCTGCAGCAGATCGTATACGTCATTGATCGAGCCGGAGCTGGTGTTCTCAATCGGCATTACCGCGTAATCCGCCTGACCGCTTTCAACCTGCTGAATGATGTCGTGGAATTTCAGACACCCCATTTCCACCATCGAATCGAAGTGGCGCGTGGCGTATTTACGGGCGGCAAGGTGCGAGTAGGAGCCTTTTGGGCCGAGGAAGGCGATGCGCGGCGCATGCGCATGTGGATGATTCAGGTTTTTCTGCAGCAGCGCCTGCTGGGTCAGCACCGAATCCTCAATCACTAACTGGAACAGGCGCGTGATGTAGTGCGCATCCAGCTGATGTTTTTTACCCAGCGCGATGAGATTTTCCAGCAGGGCGCGTTCGCGCTCGACGTCACGAATCGGGCGGTGGGTGGCCAGCTTGGCCTGCGCTACCTCAACGGCCAGCGCGCGCCGTTCAGCCAGCAGCGTTAACAGCCTGGCATCGACGGCGCTGATCTTATCGCGTAACGCCAGCAGCGGATTCTCGGGATTCATAGGGCTCACCTGTAAAATGTCCAATAAAAAAGCCTCCCGGTTGGGAGGCTTTGTTGTTCGTCTTCGCATTCATTTTCACACGACGAATCGCCTCCCAATCAGGGGAAGGTAAAAAAGAATGCGAAGAAGAACGGCAGCAGTTTCATGATCAATTCCGGCAATAAAGTGAACTGAGAGTAACCGCACAGCTTAAAAGCTGTCAATAAAAAACGCGCCCGCAGGCGCGTTGCTGAATAGCGATAAATTACCCGGCAGGGGTGAAATCTTTAACACTGCTGGTGGCGCGCCGAGCTTCAGGCTTGTGCTGTGCTTTATTTAGCTGGCGCTCCAGCTTGGCGATCAGGTCATTGATGGCCGTATACATATCATCGTGTTTCGCGCTGGCGACCAGCGTGCCGTTTGGCGTGTTAATGGTGGCATCGGCCACAAATTCTTTCGGCTCTTTCGATAACACAATGTGCGGATTTATCAGGTGGGTTTGCCATTTTTCCAGCTTGGCGAGACGGTCTTCGACATGGTTGCGGATTGCCGCAGTGATTTCCATTTGTTTGCTGGTAATGTTCAGAATCATAGTTAAACCTCTCTGTCATTTCCGTCTGGGTAGGACCAGCATACCGCGCAAATCAGGAAAATGTGTGATCTGGATCACATTGGAATGTCACTTTTTGTCAATGCCAGCGAATTGTGAGAAAGGCCGGGAAAAGGGCGAAAAAAGCTTGATGCACAGCGGGGATAGGGGCAAGATTGATGAGTTAACCGTAGCGGAAAAAACCATTTCAGACGGTTTTCTGACCAAAAAAAAGCAGCCACAGCGGCTGCTTTTTTAATGGCACGAAAATCAGGACGCGCTATTCGCCGCAATGATTTTCGCAACTTTGTCAGCTTCCGTCGTCAGCTGCAGCTGGCGATAGGCATTTTCCATCAGCGGCAGCGCGTCACGCGTGGCCTGGGTGTCCGGATAATCGCGCATCATACCTTCAACCCGATTAACAACGGCGACATAGGCACCGCGCTTGGTATAGAATTGCGCCACGGAGAGCTCATACTTCGCCAGGCGATCTTTCAGGAACGTCAGACGTTTCTGCGCATCTGCCGCGTACTGGCTGTTCGGATAGCCGCGCAGTAGCTGAGAGAAGTCACGGAATGCATCACGCGCATGGGTAGGATCGCGGTCGGAACGATCGATCCCGAAGAAGCCCTGCAGCGCGGAATCATCCAGTGCCATGTCCGTCAGGCCCTTCATATAGATCACGTAATCAATGTTAGGGTGCGTCGGGTTCAGGCGCATAAAGCGGGAAATGGCGGCTTGCGCCAGTGGCAGATCGGCATTTTTGTAGTACGCGTAGATCAAATCCAGCTGCACTTGCTGCGAGTAAGGACCAAACGGATAACGGTTATCCAGCGCTTCCAGTTGCTTAATCGCCGCTTTAAAGTTACCGTCCTGCAGCTTTTGCTGCGCTGTGGCGTAAATTTCAGACGGCGGGCTGTCCGGGACCGGGTCCGATGAGCCGGAACAGCCCACCAGTGCCAGGCTCAGGCTCAGTGTGGCAGCAGCCACCAGATGTTTCATACGCGTCATGACGAAATGATTATCCTCAAAGTGTTATGGCGGAAGCTGTCCGTATAGCTCCCGGTAATGACCAGTACGATAGCACATTATATTAAACGGCATCGCCGTGAAAACCCAACGTTAACGAAGAAGCTGTATATGGCACAACAAGTTCAACTCACCGCAACGGTGTCCGAAGCACAGCTTGGACAACGCTTAGATCAGACTTTGGCGGAATTGTTCCCTGATTATTCACGTTCCCGCATAAAAGAGTGGATCCTTGAGCGTCGGGTCAGCGTCAACGGCACCATCATCGATAAACCGAAAGAGAAAGTACTCGGCGGTGAGCGGGTGGCGATTGATGCCGAGATCGAAGAGGAGCAGCGCTGGGAAGCGCAAAATATTCCGCTGGATATCGTTTATGAAGATGACCACATCCTGGTGATCAACAAACCGCGCGACTTAGTGGTCCACCCTGGCGCCGGTAATCCGGACGGCACGGTACTGAATGCGCTGCTTTATCACTATCCGGCGATTGCCGACGTGCCGCGCGCCGGCATCGTGCACCGTCTGGATAAAGACACCACCGGACTGATGGTAGTGGCCAAAACGGTACCGGCGCAGACGCATCTGGTTGAAACGCTGCAGCTGCGTGAAATCACCCGCGAATATGAAGCGGTGGCGATTGGCACCATGACCGCTGGCGGTACGGTGAACGAGCCGATGGCGCGTCACTCTACCAAGCGTACCCACATGGCGGTGCATCCGATGGGTAAACCGGCCACCACGCACTATCGCATCATGGAGCATTTCCGCGCCCATACGCGTTTACGCTTGCGCCTGGAAACCGGCCGTACTCACCAGATTCGCGTGCACATGGCGCACATTAACCATCCGTTGGTGGGCGATCCGCTGTACGGTGGTCGTCCGCGTCCGCCAAAGGGCGCTTCTGAGGCTTTCATCAGTACGCTGCGCGGTTTTGACCGCCAGGCGCTGCACGCCACTATGCTGCGTCTTTATCATCCGATCACCGGGATTGAGATGGAGTGGCACGCGCCACTGCCGCAGGACATGGTTGATCTGATTGAGGCACTTAAAGCCGATACCGACGAGTTCCGCGATCAGCTGGACTGGCTATGAGTGACTGGATCGTGCCGCAGTGGCCGGCGCCGGCGCGCGTTCAGGCTTATTCGACCACGCGGCACGGCGGCGTTAGCGCGGCGCCATGGGATTCCCTCAACCTCGGCGCGCACGTCGGGGACGAGGCGGATCGCGTGATGCACAATCGTCAGCGCGTGGTAGAGCAACTTGCGCTACCGGCGATGCCGCAGTGGCTGGAGCAGGTGCACGGCCAGACGGTGGCGCGTCTGCCGGCGGCTGCGTCCCTGCCGCGAGCCGATGCGGCGATAACGCGGGAAAGTGGCGTGGTGTGTGCAGTGATGACCGCCGACTGCCTGCCGGTGCTGTTTTGCAGCCATGATGGCAGCGGAGTTGCCGCGGTACATGCCGGCTGGCGCGGGTTGTGTCATGGAGTGCTGGAGCAAACGCTGGCACAGTTTCACTGCCCGGCGAGCGAGGTTCATGCCTGGCTCGGTCCGGCGATTGGTCCGCAGGCATTTGAAGTGGGGGCCGAGGTGCGCAGTGCGTTCCTGGCGCAGGATGCCGCTGCCGATGCGGCTTTTCGCCCGGCCGGTGAGAAATATTTTGCCGATATCTGGCTGCTGGCAACCCAGCGTCTGCAGGCCGCTGGCGTGCAATCTGTCACGGCTGAGAAGCGCTGTACCTATCAGGAAAGCGCCGATTTTTTCTCCTTCCGACGCGACGGAATCACCGGGCGTATGGCAACTTTGATTTGGCTGAGATAACCTTACGCCGCAAGACGATCCAGTAAGCGTATTTTTTGCTCACAACTCAGGTCATTAACCTTGAAAATTTGAGGGATGACCTCATTTAATCTCCAGTAGCATTTTGACCTGTAATGGGAGGAATCATGCGTCTGGATCGTCTTACCAACAAATTCCAGTTGGCCCTTGCCGATGCACAGTCCCTTGCTCTGGGACACGATAATCAATTCATCGAACCCCTGCACCTGATGAGCGCGCTGCTCAACCAGGAGGGTGGATCGGTACGTCCGCTGCTCAGTGCGGCGGGGGCGGATGTCGCTAACCTGCGTACCAGCATCGAACAAGCCATCAATCGTTTGCCGCAGGTCGAAGGGACCGACGGCGACGTTCAGCCATCAGCGGATTTGGTCCGGGTACTGAATCTGTGCGACAAGCTGGCGCAAAAGCGCGGCGACAACTTTATTTCATCTGAATTATTTGTTCTGGCGGCCCTCGAATCGCGCGGCTCGCTGGCGGACTTACTGAAGTCTGCCGGTGCCACGGCGGACAAACTCGCTAAGGCCATCGAGCAACTGCGGGGAGGGGAAAACGTGAACGATCAGGGGGCTGAAGATCAGCGCCAGGCTTTGAAAAAATACACCATCGATCTGACGGAGCGCGCTGAGCTCGGCAAGTTAGATCCGGTTATCGGGCGTGACGAAGAGATTCGCCGCACCATTCAGGTATTGCAGCGTCGTACCAAAAACAACCCGGTGCTCATCGGTGAACCGGGCGTCGGTAAAACCGCCATCGTTGAAGGGCTGGCACAGCGCATCATTAACGGCGAAGTGCCGGAAGGGCTGAAAGGCCGGCGCGTTCTGGCGCTGGATATGGGTGCGCTGGTGGCCGGCGCGAAATATCGCGGCGAGTTTGAAGAGCGCCTGAAAGGCGTACTGAATGACCTCGCGAAGCAGGAAGGCAACGTCATTCTGTTTATCGATGAACTGCATACCATGGTCGGCGCCGGTAAAGCCGACGGCGCGATGGATGCCGGCAACATGCTGAAGCCGGCGCTGGCGCGCGGTGAACTGCACTGCGTGGGTGCCACCACGCTGGATGAATATCGCCAGTACATTGAGAAAGATGCCGCGCTGGAGCGCCGTTTCCAGAAAGTGTTCGTCGCCGAACCGAGCGTGGAAGACACCATCGCCATTCTGCGTGGCCTGAAAGAGCGTTATGAGCTGCATCACCATGTGCAAATTACCGATCCGGCGATTGTCGCTGCGGCAACGTTATCGCACCGCTATATTGCCGATCGCCAGTTGCCGGATAAAGCCATCGACCTGATTGA
Organism: Pantoea sp. B270; assembly: GCF_018726825.1. Lineage (NCBI taxonomy): Bacteria > Pseudomonadati > Pseudomonadota > Gammaproteobacteria > Enterobacterales > Erwiniaceae > Pantoea > Pantoea sp. B270. The sequence continues at coordinate 3,880 of NZ_JAHCSX010000003.1, read as the reverse complement.
TGAGGCGGCGTCGAGTATTCGTTTGCAGATCGACTCCAAGCCGGAACCGCTCGATCGTCTCGAACGGCGTATCATCCAGCTCAAACTGGAGCAGCAGGCGCTGAAGAAAGAATCGGATGACGCCAGCGTTAAGCGTCTGGAGATGCTGGAAAGCGAGCTGGATCAGAAAGAGCGCGAATATGCTGAGCTCGAAGAAGAGTGGAAGGCGGAAAAAGCCTCGCTGACCGGCACGCAAAACATCAAAGCCGAGCTGGAGCAGGCGCGTCTGGCTATGGAGCAGGCACGGCGTGTGGGTGACCTTGGCCAGATGTCGGAACTGCAGTACGGCAAGATTCCGGAGCTGGAAAAACAGCTGGCAAGCGCCACGCAGGCTGAAGGTAAAACCATGAAGCTGTTACGCAACCGCGTAACGGATGTCGAGATCGCCGATGTGCTGGCGCGCTGGACCGGTATTCCGGTGGCCCGCATGATGGAAGGCGAGCGCGATAAACTGTTGCGGATGGAGCAGGAGCTGCATGCCCGGGTTATCGGCCAGGACGAAGCGGTTGAAGCGGTATCGAACGCCATTCGCCGTAGCCGCGCCGGTTTGTCTGACCCGAACCGGCCAATCGGATCGTTCCTGTTCCTTGGGCCGACCGGTGTCGGTAAAACCGAGTTATGTAAGGCGCTGGCTAATTTCCTGTTCGATAGCGACGAAGCGATGGTGCGTATCGATATGTCGGAATTCATGGAGAAACATTCGGTGTCGCGTCTGGTCGGGGCACCTCCGGGCTACGTCGGTTATGAAGAGGGCGGTTACCTGACAGAGGCGGTGCGTCGTCGCCCTTACTCGGTGATTTTGCTGGATGAGGTGGAAAAAGCGCATCCGGATGTGTTCAACATTCTGCTGCAGGTGCTGGATGATGGGCGTCTGACCGATGGTCAGGGGCGCACCGTGGACTTCCGCAATACCGTGGTGATCATGACATCTAACCTCGGTTCGGATCTGATTCAGGAACGTTTCGGCGCGCTTGATTACGCGGAAATGAAAGATGTGGTGATGACGGTCGTCGGACACCATTTCCGTCCAGAGTTTATCAACCGTATTGATGAGGTGGTGGTATTCCATCCGCTGAGTGAAAAACATATTGCCTCGATTGCGCAGATTCAGCTGCAGCGGCTGTATCAGCGTCTGGAAGAGCGCGGTTATCAGCTGCACATTTCCGACGCGGCGCTGAAACTGCTGGGCGAAAATGGTTACGATCCGGTTTACGGCGCGCGGCCATTGAAACGGGCTATTCAGCAGCAGATTGAAAACCCGCTGGCGCAGAAGATTTTGTCTGGCGCGCTGGTTCCGGGAAAAACCATCGAAATGGATGTGCAGGACGATGCCATCGTCGCGCATCAATAACGCAACGTGACAAAAACGGGCCTCAGGGCCCGTTTTTTTATGCTGTTTCGCAAGAATCAGCTGGTTTTTGCAACGTGTTGCCTGGAAAGTGAGCGGTCGCGCAAAAACTGCAAATTAGCGCTTGTCAGGCGAAACGAAGTCCCTATAATGCGCCACCACTGAGACGGCAAAGCGGCAACGCAGGCGGCTCAGCAGGGCGTGAAGCGATTCACCCCGCCGGAGAAAAACGCTGAAAAAAGTGTTTGACTCTGAAGGAGGAAAGCGTAATATACGCCACCTCGCGACAGCAGGCCGAACGCCGCGTCGCACCGCTCTTTAACAATTTATCAGACAATCTGTGTGGGCACTCGCAGGATTGATATCAGCGTCTCCGGACGTAAAAAATATCAAGTCTTTGCTGAGTGAACACGTAATTCATTACGAAGTTTAATTCACAGAGCATCGCTGCACTCGTTGCAGCAAATCAAACTTTAAATTGAAGAGTTTGATCATGGCTCAGATTGAACGCTGGCGGCAGGCCTAACACATGCAAGTCGAACGGCAGCACAGAAGAGCTTGCTCTTTGGGTGGCGAGTGGCGGACGGGTGAGTAATGTCTGGGAAACTGCCCGATGGAGGGGGATAACTACTGGAAACGGTAGCTAATACCGCATAACGTCGCAAGACCAAAGTGGGGGACCTTCGGGCCTCACACCATCGGATGTGCCCAGATGGGATTAGCTAGTAGGTGGGGTAATGGCTCACCTAGGCGACGATCCCTAGCTGGTCTGAGAGGATGACCAGCCACACTGGAACTGAGACACGGTCCAGACTCCTACGGGAGGCAGCAGTGGGGAATATTGCACAATGGGCGCAAGCCTGATGCAGCCATGCCGCGTGTATGAAGAAGGCCTTCGGGTTGTAAAGTACTTTCAGCGGGGAGGAAGGCGGTGAGGTTAATAACCTCGCCGATTGACGTTACCCGCAGAAGAAGCACCGGCTAACTCCGTGCCAGCAGCCGCGGTAATACGGAGGGTGCAAGCGTTAATCGGAATTACTGGGCGTAAAGCGCACGCAGGCGGTCTGTTAAGTCAGATGTGAAATCCCCGGGCTTAACCTGGGAACTGCATTTGAAACTGGCAGGCTTGAGTCTCGTAGAGGGGGGTAGAATTCCAGGTGTAGCGGTGAAATGCGTAGAGATCTGGAGGAATACCGGTGGCGAAGGCGGCCCCCTGGACGAAGACTGACGCTCAGGTGCGAAAGCGTGGGGAGCAAACAGGATTAGATACCCTGGTAGTCCACGCCGTAAACGATGTCGACTTGGAGGTTGTGCCCTTGAGGCGTGGCTTCCGGAGCTAACGCGTTAAGTCGACCGCCTGGGGAGTACGGCCGCAAGGTTAAAACTCAAATGAATTGACGGGGGCCCGCACAAGCGGTGGAGCATGTGGTTTAATTCGATGCAACGCGAAGAACCTTACCTGGCCTTGACATCCAGAGAACTTAGCAGAGATGCTTTGGTGCCTTCGGGAACTCTGAGACAGGTGCTGCATGGCTGTCGTCAGCTCGTGTTGTGAAATGTTGGGTTAAGTCCCGCAACGAGCGCAACCCTTATCCTTTGTTGCCAGCGGCTCGGCCGGGAACTCAAAGGAGACTGCCGGTGATAAACCGGAGGAAGGTGGGGATGACGTCAAGTCATCATGGCCCTTACGGCCAGGGCTACACACGTGCTACAATGGCGCATACAAAGAGAAGCGACCTCGCGAGAGCAAGCGGACCTCATAAAGTGCGTCGTAGTCCGGATTGGAGTCTGCAACTCGACTCCATGAAGTCGGAATCGCTAGTAATCGTAGATCAGAATGCTACGGTGAATACGTTCCCGGGCCTTGTACACACCGCCCGTCACACCATGGGAGTGGGTTGCAAAAGAAGTAGGTAGCTTAACCTTCGGGAGGGCGCTTACCACTTTGTGATTCATGACTGGGGTGAAGTCGTAACAAGGTAACCGTAGGGGAACCTGCGGTTGGATCACCTCCTTACCTGAAGATACTTTCCCGCGAAGTGCTCACACAGATTGTCTGATGAACTTAGAGAAGAGCGTAAAACGCCTGCAGGCTTGTAGCTCAGGTGGTTAGAGCGCACCCCTGATAAGGGTGAGGTCGGTGGTTCAAGTCCACTCAGGCCTACCAAATCATTTCTCATGCTGCGTTACAGCGCCGCTCGCATAGAAGACTATGCGTCGCGACACTGCGCCTTGCCTGAAAAATGATTCTCCTTGGTACTCATGCGTTTTACAACACTCATCGGGGCTATAGCTCAGCTGGGAGAGCGCCTGCCTTGCACGCAGGAGGTCAGCGGTTCGATCCCGCTTAGCTCCACCATCAACGAACCCGCGTTGATACAACTTCAGAATGCATTTACTGAATGCATTGCGAAGTTATTGCTCTTTAACAATCCGGAACAAGCTGAAAATTTGAAACGACGCGTCGTTTTCATTCTCCGTAATAAGAATGAA
>NZ_JAHCSX010000002.1:0-710690 GCF_018726825.1 Pantoea sp. B270 | reverse complement strand
GGTGCATGTCCCGTTATTTCCGTAGGGTGCGCATTCATGCGCACCTGGAAACGGGGAGTGCATGTCCCGTTGTTTCCGCAGGGTGCGCATTCATGCGCACCTGGAAACCGGGATTGCATGTCCCGTTATTTCCGTAGGGTGTGCATTCATGCGTACCTGGAAACCGGGGGTGCATGTCCCGTTGTTTCCGCAGAGTGCGCATTCATGCGCACCTGGAAACCGGGAGTGCATGTCCCGTTGTTTCCGCAGGGTGCGCATTCATACGCACCTGGAAACCGGGGGTGCATGTCCCGTTATTTCCGTAGGGTGCGCATTCATGCGCACCTGGAAACGGGGAGTGCATGTCCCGTTGTTTCCGCAGGGTGCGCATTCTTACGCACCTGGAAACCGGGGGTGCATGTCCCGTTATTTCCGTAGGGTGCGCATTCATGCGCATCTGGATACCGGGAGTGCATGTCCCGTTATTTCCGCAGGGTGCGCATTCATGCGCACCTGGAAACCGGGAGTACATGTCCCGTTATTTCCACAGGGTGCGCATTCATGCGCACCTGGAAACCGGGAGTGCATGTCCCGTTGTTTCTGTAGGGTGCGCATTCATGCGCACCTGGAAACCGGCACCCCGTGCTTAACTCACGGCCGGCGGAACAGCGCCAGGCTGCGGCCCTCCAGCTCGAAATCCTTCTCTTTGGTAATTACCAATCCCTTACTGGCGCTGTCGGAGGTGGTCAACTCCAGCACCCAGCCGCCTTCACCAAACTGCGGGATGCGGAACGGCACATTGCCTTCAAACGGATTGAACAGCATCAGCACATCGTGCCAGATACCCTCTTCGGTTTGCAGATCCGGACGCCCGATGTACACGCCGAGCGTCGAGCCCTCGTCCCACTGTTCCGCCTGCTGAAAACCGCCGCCGGCGTTAAACCATTTGATCTCCATGCCGTCGCGCCAGCTTTCACGTCGCAGCAGCGGCTGCTGCGCGCGTAGTGCGATGATTTGACGGGTGAAATCGCGTAACGCATCAGCGGAAGCCGGCAGGTCTTCCCAGTGCAGCCAGGAAATCTCGCTGTCCTGGCAATAGCCGTTGTTGTTGCCCATCTGGCTGCGGCCAAACTCATCGCCCGCCAGCAGCATCGGTGTGCCGTGCGAGAAAAACAGCGTGGCGAGGAAGTTACGCTTCTGCCGCTCGCGCACCGCGTTGATGCCTTCGTCGTCGGTGGGGCCTTCGGCACCGTAGTTGTATGAACGGTTATCGTTATGGCCGTCGTTGTTATCTTCCCCGTTGGCATCGTTGTGCTTGTCGTTGTACGAGACCAGATCGTTCAGCGTAAAGCCATCGTGCGCGGTGATAAAATTGACGCTGGCCCACGGGCGGCGGCCGCGTTGATCGTACAGATCGCCGGAACCAAGCAGGCGCGCGGCAAAGTCGGTTGAGACGTTGTCGCCTTTCCAGTACTCACGCACCGTGTCGCGATATTTGTCGTTCCATTCGGCCCAGCCGGGCGGGAAACCACCCACCTGGTAGCCACCTGGGCCGATGTCCCAGGGTTCGCCGATCAGCTTCAGCTTAGACAACACCGGATCCTGCGTCATGGCATCAAAGAAGCCGCCACGCTGATCGAATCCTTCCGGCTCGCGACCGAGAATGGTGCCGAGGTCGAAGCGAAAACCGTCGATATGCATCGATTCTGCCCAGTAGCGCAGCGAATCCGTCACCAGCTGCAGCACGCGCGGATGGGAGGTATTCACCGTGTTGCCAGTCCCGGTATCGTTGATGTAATAACGGTGCTGATCCGGCAGCGTGCGGTAATAAGAGAAGTTATCAATGCCTTTAAACGACAGCGTCGGCCCCAGTTCGTTGCCTTCCGCGGTGTGGTTATACACCACGTCGAGAATCACTTCGATGCCGGCATCGTGGAAAGCGCGCACCATGTCGCGAAAGCCCTGAATACCGCGCGGGCCAAAATAGCGGCTGGCAGGCGCAAAAAAAACCAGCGAGTTATAGCCCCAGAAGTTTTTCAGTCCGCGATCCAGCAGGTGCTGGTCGTCCGGGAACCAGTGCACCGGCAGCAATTCCACTGACGTCACGCCGAGGCTTTTGATGTAGTCGACGGTAGATTTGTGGCTCATGCCGTCATAGGTGCCGCGCATCTCTGCCGGAATCGCCGGATTAAGCTGGGTGAAACCTTTGACGTGGGTTTCATAAATCACCGTACTGGACCACGGAATGCTGGGCCGGTTATGGTCCTGCCAGTCAAACTCATTAGTGTCAATCACCCGGCACTTGGGAGTAAACGGCGCGCTGTCACGGGTATCCAGCGTCAGATCTTTATCTTCGTGCAGTAAATCGTAAGCGAAGTGCGCTTCATTCCAGTCGATGTTGCCCTGCAACTCGCGGGCGTAGGGATCAATCAGTAATTTGCTCGGGTTAAAACGGTGACCGTTTTCCGGATCGAACGGTCCGTGAACGCGATAACCATACAGCGCGCCGGGTTTCAGCCCGGGCACGTAGCCGTGCCAGATTTCGTGGGTATATTCCGGCAGATCGAAGCGGGCAATTTCATGCTGACCGCTCTCATCGTACAGACAGAGTTCGACCCGTTCCGCGTGTGCTGAAAACAGCGCAAAATTTACGCCGTCCCCATCAAAGTTGGCGCCGAGCTGGTGCCCCGATCCAGCGGTGATTTCTAAAGGTTTACCGTTAGACATTCAATCCTCTCCATCCAGTGAATAGATAGTCATGTAAAACAACAGGTTTATCGGGGACACTACTGGCTAATCAGCACCAGCGGCGCGCTATAGCTCACATTGTCCAGCGTAACATCGTCATTAATCACTACGGTCTCGCCGGTCAGCACATTGCGATAGTGGCGATGCGCCAGCGATTCCGGCAGTGCCAGTCGGGTATGACTCCACTGTGCACCATTGAAAATCAGCCGTGGCGTAATCACCAGCAGCGCGTAGTCGCTGTCCTGACGGGCAAAGGCGATCACTTTTTCCGCATGTTCGCCCGATGCACTGAGCGGTTGATAATCACCAAAGCGGAACAACTGCGCATGGTCGCGGCGCAGATGCAGCAGGCGCGCTACCATCTGCTGCTTCAGGCGGCCGCTCAGCCAGTCCTGCTGGCTGGCGAAGTCCGGCGCGGCGTGGACATCCAGCTGCGCCGTCAGCTGAGCGAAATCCGGCTCGCGTCGGTTATCCGGATCGACCAGGCTGAAATCCAGCGCTTCGCAGCCCTGATAGATATCTGGCACGCCCGGCGCGGTCAGTTTGATCACCGTCTGGCTCAGGCTGTTAACCAGTCCGGCCCGGATGAACGGCTGCAGTGCGTGGCTGAAGTCCTGCAGAAACGCCGGATTGGTGGGTGACAGCAGCTGGCGGGCGTACTCCAGCACGGCATTTTCATAAGCTTCATTGCTGTCCGCCCAGTCGGTGCGTAACTTCGCTTCGCGCAGGGCTTTTTCCACAAACGGCAAAAAGCGATCGCGCAGCGCGTCCAATGCCGCCGTGTCCTCCGGCTGCAGCGTGGTGGGCCAGACGCCGGCCAGCGCCTGATACAGCATCCACTCGACCGGCGGTTCGGGAGCCGGGCCGTCCGCCAGCGCGACTACGTGTGGTTGATTCATCTGCCGCCAGCGCGTGACGTTTTCTGCCCACAGCGCCGGCGCTTCGCTCAGGGTATACAGCCGCGCGCGCGCATCTTCGCCGCGCTTGGTGTCGTGCGTGGAGGTGCCGGACAGCCCATCCGGCTGATGCTGCAGTCGGGTTTGCATTTCGCTGTGGAAGCGTTCGAGCGAAAACGCGTGTGGCAGTGGTTCGGCACCCACTTCGTTGATCGCCAGCGCTACGTGATTGCGGAAAAACAGCGTGTCTTCGACCGATTTCGCCATCAGCGGGCCGGTCAGCTGCTGGAAGCGGGCGCGGAATTCCGCCGCATCCTGCTCGCCCTGTTCAGTGATCGCCCCCAGCAGTAATGCCTGCAAAAAGCTCAGCGCCGCAGGCGAGGCGCTGTGTTTAACCTGCTCCAGCACCTGTAATAGCAACGCTTCGCCTTCCAGCGGCATACCGGCTTTGCGGCCGTAGGTGCGATACACCGGGAAGGCGATCAGCAGTTCGCGCAGCGCCACGTGCAGCTCAGCCTCGCTGAAATTGCGATGCACCAGATCGGCTGCCTCGGTAGCCAGCGCCAGCAGGCGGCTGAATTCCCCGGCAAAGTTGCGATCGACCATCAGTTCACGTGCCGCACGCAGGCCAGCCGCTACGTCGTTACGTTCAGCGGATACCGCTTCATAGGCCAGATGCAGCATATCGATCTGATTATCATCAATCAGCGCATGTGACAGCGCGGCGATAAACTCGTAACCGGTGGTGCCGGACACTGGCCAGTCGGCGGGCAGTTGCTCACCGTCTGCGAGAATCTTCTCCACCGTGATATAACACGCGTCGCCCGCGGCCTGACGCAGCTGTTGCAGATAGCCGAGCGGATCGGCCAGCCCGTCAACGTGATCGACGCGCAGCCCGCTCACCACACCGCTGTGTACCAGTTCGAGAATCAGGCGATGCGAAGCCGCGAACACCTCTTCATCTTCGACCCGCACGCCGACCAGCCCGGTAATTTCAAAGAAGCGGCGGTAGGAGAGCGCGCTGCGCGCCTCACGCCAGTTCATCAGCTGCCACGGCTGTTGCGCATGCAGTTCCGCAATGGCCGCGCGATCGCGCAGCGCCAGCACCTCGTCTTTACGCTGCTGCCAGCTGGCGGGCGTCAGCGGATAGTAACTGTCGTAATAGACCAGCGCCGGATTGCCGCTGTGCGGATCGGCCTTGATGCTGAGTTCATCATTGGCCAGCACGCGGTCAAAATCATCGCCGAGGAACGGCAGCGTCAGCCTGCGCGACCAGTCGATATCAAAGTAGCGCGCGTAGCGGCTGGCTTCCCCGTGTTCAATCACATCGCGCCACCAGGCATTTTCCAGCGACGCTGCCATGTGGTTAGGCACAATATCGAGAATCAGGCCAATCCCGGCCTGCTGCAGCGCCGCACTGAGGCGGTCAAAACCGGCGCGTCCGCCAATCGCCGGGTCAATCTCATTGGCATCGGTAACGTCATAGCCGTGTGTCGAGTCGCGCGTGGCGGTAAAGATCGGCGAGGCATAAAGATGGCTGATACCCAGCTGCTGCAGATAGGGCACCAGCTGCGCCGCGCGGTCAAAGGTCATGCCGTTACGGAACTGGATGCGGTAAGTCGCGGTTGGAATACTCATTGCGCTGCTCCTTTTGCCAGACGCACGATGAGGGAGTGCTGCGGCAGCTCGCCGCTTTCCTGTGGCCACGCAAAGAGCGTCTCGCCGGACATAGCGGGCAGCAGCTGGCTCTGCTGTCCAATATTCAGCGCCAGCGACAGCTGGCCCTGCGGGAACTGCCAGCTGACGGCGACAAAGCCTGGTGCGGTGCGCAGCACCTGGCCGTTATGCCTGCGGGCATCCGCCAGCAGCGGCACGATGTGCTGCTGGCGCAACGCCAGCAGCTGGCGCGTAAGCGTCAGCCACGCCTGGCCTGCGGGATTTTCCACTTTGCTCCAGTCCAGTTTCGAACGCGTGAAGGTTTCTTCTGCATTAGGATCCGGTACCGTATCGTCATGACCGGCGTGACCGGTAAATTCGCGCGCACGTCCTTCGCGCACCGCTTTCGCCAGATCGCCGTGGAAATCGGTAAAGAACAGGAACGGGTTGGTTTCACCGTACTCTTCGCCCATAAACAGCAGCGGAATATGCGGTGACAGTAGCAGGGTGGCGAGCAGCACTTTGGTGCGATCGACACCGGCCAGGCTAATCAGGCGTTCGCCCTGTGCGCGATTGCCCACCTGATCGTGGTTCTGGATGAAGTCGACAAACGCGACCGGCGGCTGGCCTGCGCTGGGTACGCCGCGCCGCTGGCCGCTCTGTGGCGACAGCTCGCCCTGATAAGCAAAGCCCTCGGTGAGAATGCGCGTGATTAATTTCTCCGGTACGTCGGCGAAATCCTGGTAATACGCGTGCGTCTCGCCGGTGGCAAAGACATGAATGGCATTATGAAAATCGTCGTTCCATTCACCGCTGAACAGTGGCGCGTTACCGTCCGCATCGCGCGGATGCAGGAAGATCACGTTGCGGCTGTCTTCGGTGGTGAGATGGATCGGGCGAGAGTGGATTTCGCTGCGAATGCGTTCGGCAATCTCGATCAGCACATGCTTGCTGGACGTGTCCTCAATCTGGTCGATGGCATCGAAGCGCAGGCCGTCGAGGTTAAACTCCTTCAGCCAGTAGAGCGGCGCTTCGACGATATAACGCCGCGCGGCATCGACATCGTAAGCAATCCCGGCGCCCCATGGCGTCATGCGCTCTTCGTGGAAAAAGGCCGGCGCCAGCAGCGGCAGGTAATTGCCTTCCGGACCAAAGTGGTTGAGCACAATATCCAGCACCACCGACAGTCCCAATGCGTGCGCGGCATCGACAAAGGCTTTGAAATCATCCGGTGAGCCATACGCCGAGTGCGGCGCATACAGCAGAACACCGTCATAGCCCCAGCCGCGCGCGCCGCCAAACTGCGATACCGGCAGCACTTCGATCATGGTGACACCGAGGTCAGCCAGCGCAGGGAGTTTTGCGATAGCCGCGCGGAAGGTGCCTTCGGCGGTAAAGGTGCCGATGTGCAGCTCGTAGACCACCGTTTCGTGCCATGGCCGTCCCTGCCAGTCACGCTGTTGCCAGTCGTAATGGTGAGGGTCGATAACCAGAGAAGGGCCGTTGACATCGGCGCGTTGTGCCCGCGCGGCCGGATCGGGCACCGTGCTGCCATCGGCCAGCTCGTAGTGATATGCGCTGCCGTGACCAGGTCCGCGCAGCGTCAGGCTGAACCAGCCATCCTGCTGCGGCTGCATGGCATGCTGCTGACCATCGGCGTGAAGGGTAATTTGCTGCTGACCGGGTGCCCAAAGGCGAAACCGCACGCTGCCGTCAGCAAGGATTTCAGCACCCCAGGATTTTTCCAACGTTGTGGATTCCATTCTATTGCCTCGTTAAGCCCCGCACGGGGAATGGACGACATCAAGCGATTCGCGTTCCTTAAAACCATTTACTCTCTGAATACAAAAGACTAAATGCCCTGGTAGCAAACGGGTACGCAGATAAATCACTGAGTACCCTGAAAAATCATAGCCTATATTTTCAGATTTAATTCCCGCTGCGCTTTAAACAGTACCGTTACGTAAATTTTCCGATTTGTTCGCTTAAGCACCTTTTAATCTCAGTCATAGGCTACGCTTATCTCTGCGCAGCTAACCGATGCGCGAAATAATGCCAGGCGGCACTGTCACCTAAATGAGGAGAACACTGATGAACGAAGATCGTATCAGCGGAAACTGGAAGCAGTTCAAAGGAAAAGTGAAAGAGAAATGGGGCCAGCTTACAGATGACGATTTAGACGTAGCCGAAGGGAAACGCGATCAATTAGTCGGCCGCATTCAGGAGCGCTACGGCTACGGTAAAGATCAGGCAGAGAAAGAAGTCAAAGAGTGGGAAGATAGTAATAAATTTAACTGGTAGTGTTGGTTATCCCCGGCACACTGATGTGCCGGGGTTTTGTTATTTCAGACTGCTGAGCTTTACAACTGGATAAATTTAAAATCCGGTTTGCGTTTATTTAATACCATTTATTACTTAACCCGAAATTCATATTCAGGCCTGTTTTGCTCGCATTAACCCGGCTATTTCTCTGGCCTGACGCGGTGGTAAAACGGCAGCGCATCAGCCGTTGATAATCTTTCCCGGTCATCATCGCGTGAAGTGCTGTTCAGTCATGATTTTGCCCCACTGATCGCCCTGCCACTCGCGCGTCAGGGTGAAGCCTGCCTGCACGTAGAGTCGTCTGGCCGCATCCAGCCCACTGAAGGTCCACAGTTGCGTTGCGCTGAACCCCTGACGATCGCAGAACGCCACAGCCTCATGAAGCAAGCGCCGCCCGATGCCGCTACCGCGACACGTCTCATCAAGAATAAACCAGCGCAGATGGGCCTGATTATTGCCGAGATCTTCTCCGTCAATCGCCACTGAACCGACAATATTATCGTTATGCACTGCCAGCCAGATTTGATTGCGCTCACTTCCCAGCCGTCCGGCAAACTCTGCCAGCCCGCTGGCGACTTTGCCTTCAAAATAGTGACCAAACTGATGATGCCGGGCATAGTAACGGCCATGCATTTCGGCGATGCGGCCGATCATCCCGGGCCGGTAACCGCTGACGATGTCGATGGCACCTGAGGGAAGGGGCTGCGTGCCGGTCCGACAGCAGCGCAGGGAGTCAGCGTAAGCGCTCAGTCCCTGCGCTACCGTGCGCTGCTGTGCCGGTTCAAGTCCAGCCAGCGCGGCCAGCACCCGTTGTGCCGCGTACTGATTGACTCTGGCAACGGTAGCCATACCCTGCGCAGTCAGTTTCAGCCTTTTAACCCGGGCATCACTGCCGTCGGCGATTTCCTGCACTTCACCAGCCGCCACCAGTCTGGCCAGCATGCGGCTGACGCTCGATTTTTCCAGACCGAGCAATTCTACTAACTGTGCAGCAGTCACTGTGCCCTGGGTTTCCATCTCCAGCAGCGTGTGGACGGCGGAAGGCGAATAGTCCGTTGCCGCCAGCGTCGGGCGCATAAATCCGAGTTCACGTACCATCAGTCGTGAGGCGGAACGTATCTGATTAACTAACGATTCAGTGGTCATGCTGCAGGCGCCCGGTGGTTATAAGGTTGTATAATACAACTATTAATCGGGCTGATTGTCAACAGACTAACCGGCGGCGTCGATATGGGTGAGGGCAGCGCTCACCCTGGTAAGGCTGCATCAAATGAGGTGCAGGAACGAAGCAGCATGATGTTAAAGGGGTCTGCGGTGATCGTCCTTATTAAGCGTAAGCAGGGCGACAAAACTCACTACGGCGGTGGCCATCACATACCAGGCGGGAATGTCGGCGTTGCCGGTTTGCTTCATCAGGCCGGTAATGATCAGACCCGCGCAGCCGGAAAACAGCGCGTTGGAGAGCGAATAGGCCAGCCCCAGCCCGGTGTAACGCACGCGGGTAGGGAACATCTCGGCCAGCATCGCCGGTCCCGGTCCGGCCAGCATGCCCACCAGCGCACCGGCGATAAACACCACCAGCGCTTTGATCGCCATTCCGCTCTCCGGATGCTGCAGCACTTTCAGCAGCGGGAAAGCCAGCACCAGCAGCAAAAACGTCGCCAGCAGCATTACTGTGCGGCGGCCATAGCGATCGCTGAGTATGCCGGCCGGCAGGATGGTGGCGGCAAAGCCGAGGTTAGAGATCACCGCAATCAGCAGCGCCTGGTTAAAGCCGGTATGCAGCGCGGCCTGCAGATAGGTAGGCATGATTACAAGGTAGGTATAACCGGCGGCTGACCATACCATTAACCGCCCAATGCCCAGCCCGATAGCGCGCAGCGTGACACCCAGCGACGCCTGCTGTTGCGGTGCCGCCGGTGTCTGGCGGAACTGCGGTGATTCATCGAGGCCGGTGCGCAGCCACAGCGCCACTGCGCCGAGCGGCAGCGCCAGCAGGAAGGGAATGCGCCAGCCCCGGGCGTTCATGGCGGCGTCTCCCAGCAGCAGCGGCAGTACTGCCACCACGCCCGCGCCCGCCAGCAGTCCGAGCGCCACCGTCAGCGACTGCCATGCGCCATAAAATCCGCGCTTGCCGGGCGGCGCCGATTCGGTCATCAGCGAGACCGCGCCGCCGTATTCTCCGCCGGCAAACAGTCCCTGCAAAATGCGTAGCAGTGTAATCAGCAGCGGTGCAGCCACGCCAATGCTGGCATAAACCGGGACCAGACCGATGGCGACGGTGGCCAGTGTCATCAATACCAGCACCGCGATCAGCACCGGTTTACGGCCATAGCGATCGCCCAGGCGGCCAAACAGTACTGCCCCTAACGGACGAAAAAAGAACGCCACCGCAAAGGCCGCATAGGTGAGGATCAGGCTGGTGAGGGCGCTTTCTCCTTCCAGCTGGAAGAAATGTTTAGCGATCAGCGTGGCCATGAAACCGTACACGGCGAATTCATACCACTCGATAAAATTGCCGACGGATCCGGCAATCAGTACGCGCTTTTGATTAACGGCGGGAGCTTCTGCAGATGACATCATTATCCCTTAATGAGTAAAAAACAGTCAGAGAGGGTCAGTCTAGCGCAGCCCGGGGCGATTATCTGAGCTATAAGTCTGACGCAGGGCACAAAAAAGGTGCGCATTGAGCGCACCTGAAGTGAATATCAGCGAGGATTATGCTGGCTGCTGTTTTTTACGGCTGCGCTGTTTACGCAGTTTATCAATCAGTTTATGCGCCTCGGCTTTGGTCGCCACCGCAGGGGATGAACCTTTCAGAGGCTTACGTGCTGTCTCACTCAGCGTTAATACCGTTAACAAACCAATCACGCCGGCACCCATCATGTAATACGCCGGCATCATGGTATTGTGCGTGGTGTCGACCAGCCATGCGGTAATTAACGGCGTGGTGCCACCGAACAGTGAGACTGACAAATTAAAGCCGATAGCCAGTGCGCTGTAACGAATATCGGTGACAAACAGTGCCGGTAAAGTTGCTGGCATGGTACCGCTAAAGCAGGTATGCAATAAGCCCAGCACGGCCAGACCGGCAAATACCCATAGCATGTTGCCAGAACCAATCAGCATGAACGCCGGGATCGCCAGCACTAATAATCCCAGCGCGCCGAAACCAATCACCGGTTTACGGCCGATGCGGTCGGTAAAATGGCCCCACATTAAGGTCAGCGGCATCATGATAAACATCACCACCATCACCAGCAGCAGACCGGATATTTCGCTCAGCCCCAGAATGCCGGTTAAATAACTTGGCATATAGGCGGTCAGCATATAATTAGACACGTTAAACAGCAGCACCAGACCAATACACTTCAATAGCGGCTTACTCTGCGTGCGCAGCATTTGCCACAGCGTGAGCTGCGGCTTGTTATGCTCGGCCTCTTCACGCTTATCCATGTGCTCTTTAAACGCGGGTGTCTCTTCCAGCTTCAGGCGGATATACAGGCCAAACAGCCCCAGCGGCGCGGCCAGGAAGAACGGAATGCGCCAGCCCCAGTCCATCATCGCCTGATGCGGCAGCAGCGCGATCATACCGGTCACCAGGCTGGCGCCCAGCAGATAGCCGGCCAGCGTACCAAACTCCAGGAAGCTGCCCATGAAGCCGCGGCGTTTGTCAGTGGAGTATTCCGCAATAAAGGTGGCGGCACCGCCATATTCACCGCCGGTGGAAAAGCCCTGCACCAGACGCGCCAGCAACAGCAGGATCGGCGCGGCAATACCGATACTGGCATAGCTGGGAATCAGGCCAATACAGAAGGTGCCAATCGACATCATAATCATGGTGAAGGCCAGCACTTTCTGCCGGCCAAAGCGATCGCCGAGTGGACCAAAGACCATGCCGCCAATCGGGCGCACTAAAAACGCGGCCGCAAAAGTACCAAACGACGCAATAAGCTGCGCGGTATTACTGGCGTCCGGGAAAAATACCTGGCCGATAATCACGGCAAGGTAACTATAAACGCCGAAATCAAACCACTCCATGGTATTACCCAGCGCTGCTGCGCTGACGGCGCGTTTCAATAATTTGTTGTCAATGACGGTAATATCGTCAACGGTCAAATCAGGTTTATTGGTCATCGTTCCGGTGCTCATAAACTCCCCATGAGTAAAATTGGAGCGATCTTATAGCTTTCGCAGCCGGCACTTCACAAAGGGAAATGAAAGCTATAAGAGGCTGAAAGGCGGTCACCTTAGGAAATATTTTATCTTTACGCAAGTTTGCGACATATATCCTTGCAATTAAGCGTAGCGTTAGAGTATGAGACTGTCAAAAGGCGCAGCGGCTGAAATAACCCATTATGCTAATGCTTAAAGCTGATAGCATTCTGCACATGATATTCTTTGGTGAGGCGGTGATTTATAGGGGAATATGCTACATTGCTACAGGATAAGAATGTCGGCTTTGATAAATTTCATACGTTACTGGCAAGTACATCACCAAAGGATTTGGCGCAAAGGAATAGCCAGACTGTTGCCATGCTGGACACCAACCTGCGCCGCCAGTCTCGTAGCGGATTGTCATTGGTGACGTCGCTATACATCGTGGTCTGGCTCAATGACTGTCTTGTCGCGTTAATTATCGTGATTGCCGGCTGAATACATCTTTCAGCCCCTGGAAAAGCAATGCGCGTGATAAACCGCTACCGTCCACCGGAATCAACGTCCTGCGATGAATTTTCCATTGATCCGCAATGCGTTTCAACTCCCAGCGATTCACTACAACGCGATGTATGCGATACCCAGGAGAGCTGCCGTGATTGGCCAGCATGCGTGATTCGCCTTTATCATCCAGATAAATTAACTGTAAATAAGAGGTGACTACCGCGCTGTCTCCGCGCAGATCAATCAAGGGTAATCCGGTAAAATGCGCTAATCCGCTAGCCAGTGCTTCCTCATGCTCAGGCCGCAAAATAAAGGCGGCTATCGCCTCTGCACCCTCCGCACCATCAAGATGAGGGCCGCGATTGAATTCACTCTTTTCCAGATAAACCGATAATGTATATTCCGCCATTGCAGTATCTGCGCTGGGGGGATGTGACGCAATCAATTCATAAATAGCCAGTTTGTCTTCGATAATTTGTAATCTCTGGGCTAATTCAAGGTTTTCCTGCAGCATAAAGTGCTCCTGATATTATTTATTAATTATGATTTGAGTGATTATAACGAGATACTTACAGGCGTGAAGTTCCTGTATCTTAATGGTGTGTTAAGTGGCAATTAATAAAGGACATCAATAATGATTAACAGCGCGGAGTATCTGGCTCTACGGGCTTTTGTCGTGGTTGCTCAGCAACTGAATTTCAGAGCCGCTGCGGAAATACTAGGGGTATCCGCGTCAGCCGTCAGTCAGCAAATCACCGCGCTGGAAGCACAACTCGGGCAACGTTTGCTGAACCGGACCACCCGGGCGGTATATCTTACCGATGATGGCAAGTCCCTGTTTCTTCAGACTGCCCCCATTATGAATAATCTGCATGAGACCCTGCAGCAGGCACACGCCAGAAGCCAGGATATTAAGGGGCTGATTCGCGTTCATGCTTTTCGATCGGGTGCTGAAATGTTTCTTGATCACAATATTGCCGGGTTTCTTACTGATTATCCCAACGTGCAGCTGGATATCACAACCAGCGATGCGCCGGTCGATCTGAGCCGCGGCGGCTATGATTTATCACTGCGCTTAGGCGAGGTGCTGGAACCGGGATTTGTTGCTATTCCATTAGGCAAGCCGCTCCACCAGATTGTGGTCGCTGCACCAGCATATCTGGCAAAGCATGGTGCGGTTGATGTCCCGGAAGATCTGCTCAATCACAATTGCATCGGCTGGCGCTGGCCGGGAAGTAGCAGGGTAGAGCCCTGGCAGTTTTTAAATGAGGGGAAAATTTTTGATATTCCCGTGCACGGAAATCTGGTGGTAGACGATCGCGAAAGGCAGCGTCAGGCCGCTATTGCTGGCGCAGGTATTGCTCAGTTAACGGCGGAACGGGTCAGTGCATTGCTGGCCGCCGGCAAGCTTTGTCGCCTTCTGCAACCCTGGGAGATGGAATTCCCGGGTTATTCACTTTGCTGGATAGCGGGTAAAGCCATGTCACCTGCCATGCGCGCGTTTATACAATGGCTGCGCATAAAATAATCCTGCCCGGAGTGTGCCAGCGCACTCTGTTCACTTCGAATCACCACCACGTTTTTAGCTCATCTTCGCCCGGCTTAACCCTCTTATAAACGTTTACCAGCGGCTTCACGCTGAAACGTTTCATATCTCATTTCCGTACTCAGCCCATTGAAGAGTGATCAGCGGATGTATACAACAGAACTTGTATACAAGTGCATTTTTTATCCATGACACCAACATCGGGAAAGACCATGCAAAGTACAGATACTGAAATTGAAAAGCGGGTGATCCGTAAACTGTCGTGGCGACTGATTCCGCTCCTGATTGGCTGCTACGTGATTGCGGTGATCGATCGCGCCAATATCGGCGTGGCTGCCCTCACCATGAATGCCGATCTCGGCATCAGCGCCGCCAGTTTTGGCCTCGCCGCCGGTCTGTTTTTCCTGCCTTACGCCATCCTTGAACTGCCCTCCAATCTGCTAATGGAAAGGGTGGGCGCGCGCTGGTGGATCGCCCGCATTATGGTGACCTGGGGCATCATCTCCGGTGCGCATATGTTTGTGTGGAGTGAAAACAGCCTCTATGTGATGCGCGCGCTGCTGGGTGCCGCTGAAGCCGGTTTCTTCCCCGGCATCGTGTTTTATCTCACCCTGTGGTTTCCGGTGGCGTGGCGCGGACGCATCATCGCCTCGTTTATGACCGGCATTCCGATCGCGCTGATTATCGGCACGCCGGTTTCCAGCCTGTTGTTAGAGCTGCACGGGTGGCTGGGGCTGCGCGGCTGGCAGCTGATGTTTCTGCTGGAGGCCATTCCGGCGATTGTGCTGGGATTGATCGTCCCCTTTGCGTTGCCCGATCGGCCGGAAGATGCCCGCTTCCTCAGCGCAGATGAGCAGCACTGGCTGGTGACAACACTGGCTGCTGAGCGGCAAAAACTGCCGTCGCGCGGCCATGGCGGTCTGCTGAAAGCGCTGTTCAGCCCGCTGGTGTTGTTGTTCAGCCTCACCTATTACGGACTGGCGAACCTCAACGGTGCGGTGAGCACCTTCCTGCCGCTGATCATCAGCGAAACCGGCTTAAGTCATGTTCAGACCGGATTCATCACCATCATCCCTTACGTATTTGGTCTGGCCGGCATGCTGGTGCTGGGACGCATAGCCGATCGCCCCGGGTCACGGCTGCTGGCCAATTATCTGGCGCTGATCTTCTCCTTTGTCGGGCTGTTATGCGTTGCGTGGTTCGATAACTCGCTGGTGAAAATGATGTTTTTGTGCTGTTCGGCATTTGGCTTTTTCGGCGCGATGCCGGTGTTCTGGGGATTGCCCGCGCAGTTTATCCCGGCATCCGTGGTGGCGGGCGGCCTCGCCCTGATCAATGCGCTGGGCAGTATTGCCAGTGTGGTGAATCCGTGGGTCATCGGCGTGATACGCGACCGCAGCGGCAGTTATAACGGCGGATTTTACTGGCTGGCGGCGATGGCGATGCTCTCGATCATTACCCTGAGCATCATCTTCCGTCGCCAGCGTTTACCGGCTTACCAGGCCAGCAATGAACAACGTGAGGGGCAGTAGTATGAAGATTATTGATGTCCGGTTACTTCAGGTGAAAGGCGTGATGCCGGGAGAGGGCGATTTCTGGGAGGAGCGTCTCGCGCGTCCCACCGATATCTATGCGCAGTTTCGTACTGTGAATAATCATGACGGTGGCGTTCAGCTGGAAGATGGTTTTGCCATTACCACCGTGTTTCTTGAGATCGTTTCTGATGAGGGCGTGGACGGGCTGGCAGGGCCGGTACCGCATGCCGTTGCGTCAATCATTCATGGCCAGCTGCGGCCGTTGTTGCTGGGTCAGGATCCGCGCGACACCGAGCGTTTGTGGGATCAGATGTACCGGGCGCAGATTCATGGGCGTCAGGGCGATGGCATGCTGGCGATCAGCGCGGTGGATTGTGCCTTGTGGGATCTGCGTGCCAAATGGATGCAGCACCCAGTCTTTCGCCTGCTGGGCGGTTCGTTAAGGGAAGAAATACCGGCATACGCATCGATGCTGGGTTTTGCGGTGCAGGATATGGCGCGGGTGCACGAGCGGGCGCTGGAGTATAAGGCGCTGGGATATCGCGGGCAAAAATGGTTTTTCCGCCACGGCCCGATGAGCGGCAGGGAAGGGCTGAAGAAAAACATCGAACTGGCAAAAACGCTGCGCGAAGCCGTGGGGGATGATTACGATCTGATGTTTGATTGCTGGCAGTCGATGGATGTAACGTATCTGCTTGAACTGGCAAAGGGCATCGAGCCGTATCGCCCGCGCTGGCTGGAAGAGTGCGTAATGGCTGACAGAATCGGCAGTATGCAACGACTCAAAGATAAACTGTCCATCCCGATGGCGGGAGGCGAACATGAGTACACGCGCTGGGGTTTCAAACGCTTCTTTGAATCCGGGGCGCTGGATGTGATTCAGCCCGATATCTACTGGTGCGGTGGGCTTTCAGAAACGCTAAAAATTGCCGCTATCGCCACCCTGTACGATTTGCAGGTAATCCCGCACGGTCATTCCAGCATCGCAACGGCCCATTTCAGCACCACGCAATCGCCGATCCACACGCCTTATCAGGAGTATCTGGTGAAATGGAACGATATTCATCAGTACTTCCTGCGCGATCCGCTGGTGCCGCAAAACGGGTTAATCCCGGTACCGCAGGGACCCGGCATGGGCATGGCACTTAATCCAGCGCATATTCAGCAGCAGACATACTTGTTCACCTCATAACCCAACGCTCCCTCAAACAGGCCCGTTATTGTTTGGGGGATCTGTCTCTTGTATACTACAAAACACAGTGCCCACCGTCATTCTGACCCCCTAAATGCTCGCTGTTTAAAGGACGCTCGCCACGCTATGCCCGCCGATAAACTCATCATTGACTGGTCATCGAAAAACATCCTCCGCCCGCAGTCACTGAGCAGCATTCTGGCCGATCATATTCGTGACCTGATCGTGAACTGCCAGATTGCACCCGGTGCATTAATTTCCGAGAACGATATTGCCACCCAGCTTAACGTGAGCCGGACGCCGGTAAGAGCGGCGCTGCAAAAGCTGGAGATGGAGCGTCTGGTGCAAATTATCCCGCAGCGCGGCACTTTTGTGTTTTCGTTCAATGAGCGGGAGATGCGCGAAACCTGTGAGATGCGGCAGATTCTGGAATCAGGCGCATTAAAGCTGGCACTGCAACACGATCGTCAGGCGCTGATCGCGCGCCTGAACGAACAGCTGGCGCGTGGACGCGATGCATTACAAAACGCGCCGGAGACCTACCGCGAAACCGATGCGGCCTTTCATATGGCACTGATTGAAGCCAGCCAGAACAGCGAGCTGGTCGGTTTTTACAAAACCAGCATCAACCGCATTCGTGCCTTTCTCAATCACCTGACGCGCACGCCGGATGAATTTCAGGGCTCGCAAAACGATCATGAAGCGATCGTGGCGCGGTTAACTAATTACGAGGATGAACAGGCGCTGGAACTTCTGCACTGGCATCTTGGCGGCATTATGCGCATGTTCCAGCGGTCGGTGGCGGATGCTGATGTAATCCCGCGCGGTTAAGGCATTCGGAGCAGTGGAAGCCAGATATCATCAATGATTTCCAGCACAACGTCTTCTGAAACGGGCTGCATGGTCATAAACACTTCATGGCGATAGAGATCAAGCGGCAGGTTAATAACCCGGGTTGACCATTGCTTATCCGTTAACTCACTGCGTGCCACAGCGCGCGCGACGATCACTTCACACGGGCCTGGCTCATTGACATCCCCTAGCCGTTTCCGTAACTGGCTGAAGTTGATGCCGGTCTCGCGAAAAAAGTCCGTTATCTGCAGGTTCATCAGGGTCAACATGCGCACGCGACCGACATCAGCATGCCGCAGCAGGGCCAAAGCATCGCCACGCAGGCTGCCCGTGTCAGGGGTCTCAATGAGTTGTGCTTGCCAGGCTTTTTGCGTCGCGGCAAGCAGCAAATCGTTGCGCTGTGGCCAGCGCCTGTGGAGCACCGGCCTGCTGGTTTTAGCGCGTGCCGCCACGGCTTCGTAAGTAAAGCCGTTATAGCCTTGTTCCAGTAAAAGGTCCCAGGCCGCATTCAGGATGGCGTCTTCCAGCTGAGCTCCACGCCGTCGTGTGGCGATGGTTTTTTTTCCCTGATTCATGAGTGTCATAATTGTTCAATCAATGAAAGGTGGCTGATCCCAGGGCTGACCTCGATCAACGATGGGTCGTACCCTGGTTATCACACAACTGACTGTGGCCCGCAATTCGGCTGCCTTGTGCGCACCATGTTTCAGCAGGATATTCTGACGAATTCTCTCCAGCTTCTCGCCCTTATCGTGTATTTCTGTCACCTGCGCATGAATCCTGGCTCCGCAGTAGTCTCGTGCTCTTTCACCCGTCTCCCAGGCGATGAACACAACGGATCTATTATGGTGGATGTTCCGGAGTGTGACCGACGCATCGTCACTTATCTCAAACTCAATGGTTCCATCGGACAACTGACGGGGTGTTCCCATTAACGCGACATTAGGTTGACCGTCAGCACTTGCCGTGCAAAGTAATTTATCATGATGATTGTTAAAGAAATGGCGCAGCGTCTCTAACTTCTCATTACCGAATGCGGCCTGTATTAGTGTCATCTCTGCGCTCCACTTTTCATTCGCCCTGATGTCACGTCATTGATATTGGAAAAAAGAAATAAGATACATGAGTGAATCTTATTCGTTCAGACTAGCGCAGCCAGTTAAGATACACAAGTGGATCTTATTGGCGCCTGTCAATGGCGCGTTTGCCGGGAGAAAGAGGGTTCATTCTGCTTCTGTTGGGAGCAACTCATTGCTGCAGCGCTGCAACCACCGCCAGGCCCGCCAGCTCCGCGCTGGCCAGCAGTTGCTCAACGCTGTGGCCCTGACGCGCTCTGGCAGAAAGTCCGGACATCACGGTACTGACAAAATCGGTCAGGCGCTGCGCATCTTGTGGGTAGCGGGCCGCGATATAGCGCCGGATGGTGTCCTCAGCGGCGCGATGAAACACCCTGGCCGCCTCGCGCGCCTGCTGATCCTGACAGCGAATCCCTTCCAGCACCAGACAACCCGCACACACCTCATCCCGGGCATAATGCAGCGCCGCCGCTTTCAGTAATGCATCGAGGGCTTCGGCCACCGGGCGGTCGTCGCGCAGTATCTCAGCCAGTGGAATCGAGCCGGTAGTGGCGTAGCGATCGAGAACGCGGGCATACAATCCGGCCTTGTTACCGAACGCGCTGTAAAAGCTCGGCGGATTGATGCCCAGCGCGTCAGTGACATCGGCGACGCTGACGGCGTCATAACCTTTGGCATGGAATAACCCCTGCGCAACCGCTACGGCGTGTTCGGGGTCAAAGTTACGGGGACGACCAGGTGATTTCATATTTTATAGTGCTCGCTACAAAATTGCATTGACATTAAATCGGGCTCATTTTGTAATGCATACTAAGAAATCACACGTGGAGATGCAAATGAGCATATTTAATGATAAGCAGGTTCTGGTTCTGGGCGGCAGTCGCGGTATTGGTGCGGCTATCGTGCGTCGCTTTGCTGATGAGGGTGCCAGCGTGACATTCACCTTCTCAGGTTCGCCGGAGGCCGCCGAAAAACTGGCGCACGAAACCGGTTCGGCTGCCGTTCATACCGACAGCTCAGAGCGCGATGCGGTGATTGCCACCGTGCGCGACAGCGGACCGCTGGATGTGCTGGTGGTCAATGCCGGTATCGCCCTGTTTGGCGATGCGCTGGAACAGGATCCGGACGCGGTCGATCGCCTGTTCCGCATTAACATTCACGCGCCGTATCATGCTGCGGTTGAAGCCGCCCGACAGATGCCAGCCGGCGGCCGCATCATCATTATCGGTTCGGTCAATGGCGACCGTATGCCGATTCCCGGTATGGCATCTTATGCGCTAAGTAAATCCGCTTTACAGGGGCTGGCGCGCGGCCTGGCGCGGGATTTCGGACCGCGCGGCATCACCATTAACGTGGTGCAACCGGGCCCGATTGATACCGATGCCAATCCGGAAAATGGTCCGATGAAAGATCTGATGCACAGCTTCATGGCCATCAAACGCCATGGCCGTTCTGAAGAAGTGGCAGGCATGGTTGCCTGGCTGGCAGGACCCGAAGCCGGTTTCGTCACCGGCGCCATGCACACCATTGATGGGGCGTTTGGCGCATAACGTCAGTGTCTGAACAGGGCGCTGACCACCGCGCTGAATACCGAACCGGTGGCAAAAGCGTGTTCGGTCATGTGCTCTTCATGGCGAATATCAGCCAGCCGCCGCAGCGCCGCCTGCGCGCTGGCTGCATTAATTTCTTCATCCATCTTGCTGTAACCGTCCGCCATCAGCAACCGGGCACGTTCCACATCCGATCGTTCCAGCGTGGCGATAACCTGTTGTTTGCGGTAAAAAACGTAATCTGTCATAAGCGCGTCCCGTTGCCGTCATCGTGATTATGCCGGGAAGGCGATGGTTTAAATCAGCTCAACATCGCATCCTATTTATCGCGCAACACATTGCGCCGCGATCAAAACCTGGCCGTTGTATAAACAATTCGCAGCATAGCTGTTTCTCCCCGCGCGTCAGGCAACCTATTTTATCAGCCCGGCCCTTCGCTGCCCGCTGCCAGCAGCGGCACCACGACATCGCTAATCGGCGTAGCAATAGCATGCTGACGGCCATAGCGCTGTACCACACCATTGCGGGTATCCCACTCCAACGGGCGGTTGGCCTGGCGATCGGCCAGGATCGAGGTGCTCAGATCGGGCGGCGCGCGATGAAAGCCATCAATAATTTCCTGCGGCACGCTGTCGTCGAGCACCGCGCCGGCCGCGCGTGCCACCGTCAGGCACTCCTGTAAATAGGCTAATCCCAGCTGCGTGATATCGCTGCGGCTAAACATGCCGGCGCGACGGTTGGCCAGCACCATCAAACCGGCGACGGCATTTTGTAACAGCTTGCGCCAGGCGATGGAGAGAAAATCCGCGGCCAGTGCCACCTCACAGCGCGTATCGCGTAGCGCATCCACTACGCGCGCGGCCTGCGGCACATCCGGCAAGGTCAGGCGAGGCTGGGCGCGCAGCCAGACTGACGCATCCGGCTCGCGCTGCGCCGGAAACCACACCACCGAAGGTAATACCGTGGCGCCGTTGACGTAAGGCGCCAGCTGGCTCTGCTGCTCGACGCCATTTTGCAGCGCGCACACCACGGTTTTTTCATCGCACAGAGTGGCCAGCCACGCGGCGCTGTCCGCGACCTGGGTGGTTTTAACCGCCACGAACAGCAAATCGCAGCGTTGTGTCACGTGCGAGGCATCATGCAATACCGGACCGGGCACGCTGATTTTGCCCGCATCGTGGCGCAGCGTTAACTGTGCATGGGCCGTGCGGCCGCACAGCAGCGGGGTGCGCCCGGCTTCATGCAGCACCGCCGCGACGGTGGTGCCAATTGCACCGGGGCCCAGCAGGGCGATTTTACAACGTTCAGACATGCTGCCATCTCCTCATCGCTTAACCGATCATCAGCGTGCCGAGTGCAATCACCGCACACGCCAGCATTTTCCTTACCGTTAATGCTTCACCGAGAAACAGCGCGCCCAGCACGGCGGCAAACAGCACGCTGGTTTCACGCAGCGCCGACACCGCGCCCATCGGCGCTGCCGTCATGGCGTAAATGATGATGCCGTAGGCCAGCAGCGAAACCAGGCCACCCGCCGCGGCGCTCAGCACGCCCGGTCGCCACTGCAGCAGGCTTTTGCTGTCGCGCAGCGCGATGTAGACCGCCGGCATTAATATGCCCCACAAGCTGCACATCCACGCGGTATACGCAAACGCATTGCCGGCAACGCGCACGCCCATGCCGTCCACCACGCTGTACGCGGCGATAAAGGCACCGGTCGCCAGCATGTAGCGCAGGCCCGGCAGCGCCAGTTTGCCGCCGCGCAGCGCCAGCGACACAATGCCAGCGGACACCAGCACAATGCCGCACAGCGTAGTAAAGGCGATGTGCTCGCCGGCAAACAGCGCGGCGGCGCAGGTCACCAGCAGCGGCGACGATCCGCGCGCAATCGGATAGGTCTGGCCGAGATCGCCGCTCTGGTAGCTGCGCACCAGGCACAGGTTATAGCCGACGTGCAGCAGCGCCGAAAGCAGCGCATATTTCCAGCTGGCGTGCGCCGGCAGCGGCAGAAACAGCGTACTGAGCGCACACACCAGCGCGATCGCCACGCACATAATGGTCATTGACCACAGGCGATCGGATCCGCCGCGCAGTAAAGTGTTCCAACTGGCGTGCAGCAGCGCGGCGCACAGCGTTAAGACAATAATGTAATCAGGCATAGGCTGATGCTATGCAGCCGCAAATGGATTGGAAAGCGAAGATTTATCATTGCGCTATGAGTAAAAGCTCATGCTTTACTGATAATCCTGCTGCGCCTGACGTGATTCAGCGAGCAGCCAGCGACGAAAATCAACGATGTGCGGCTGGGTTTCAATGCCCTGCGGACAGACGAAATAGTAGGCGGCGGGCGAGGAAAACGCGACGCTGAACAGCCGCACCAGGCTACCGTCGCGCAGCTCTTTTTCAACGTGACCGCTGCGCGCCAGCGCCACGCCTTGCCCCAGCAGCGCGGCTTCCAGCGTCATATTGGTGTCGGCAAAACGTACGCTCTCCTGTAAGGCATCCAGCGTCAGGCCGACCTGTTTAAACCAGATCTCCCACTTAGGCACCAGATCGGCGCCATCACGCATCAGCAGCGGGTAGCGCAGCAGTTCTGCCGGTTCCTGTGGCGTGCCAAAGCGCTGCAGCAGCGCCGGGCTGGCGACCGGAAACAGCTGTTCACGAAACATAAATTCGCTGTGCAGCGCCGGATAATTGCCATGGCCAAAGCGGATCGCCACGTCAGAATCCTGGCGCGAGAAGGTAATCGCATCATCGGTGCTTTCCAGCGTCACCAGGATTTCCGGGTGCTGGCGCGTCAGGCCCGGCAGGCGCGGCAACAGCCACTTCAGCGCAAACGAGTAGGTGGTATTCACGCGCAGCCGCACGCGGCCTTTCTGCTCGCGTAAGTCGGCTAAGGTGGTTTCCAGATTACTAAAAAACTCGCGCACGATCGGTGCCAGCGCCGCGCCGGCTGGCGTCAGACTCAGCGTTTTGCCGCGCTGAAACAGCTGTACGCCCCAGATCTCTTCCAGGTTTTTGAGCTGATGGCTGACGGCGCTTTGGGTGATAAACAGCTCTTCAGCCGCGGCGGTAAAGGTCGGATGACGCGTCGCCACTTCAAACGCGCGCAGCATGGCGGTAGGCGGTAACTCTCTCATCAGTGCAGCCTTGTTTTATGAGCGTTCACTCATGATAGCGGAATCGTCTGTTTACTCACGAAACTTATTCACCCAGCCCCCAGCTTCGCCTCTCGGCCTGTCACTCTGCTAACAGTGGCCGACACATTCATCACTGAATCGGCGAGCAGCTGAGCGGCCTGATATTTACCGCGTGGCAGTTTTAATTCGCCGCCGGATATGGTTCCCGCTGCGCTCGCGTCCTGACGCTGATTAACTATGTTTATCACTCAATATAAGAATGGGGTGATGAAATGCGAAACCGTGTATTTAGCGCGCTGGCGTTATTGTTATTATCCGGCTGTGGCGCGAATAACAGCGCCTCGCCGGTTACGGCACCTGGTGCGCCGGTTACGGCACCTGGTGCGCCGGTAGCGGGGAAAACCGCGCTGCTGGAGAGCGGAGCGGCGGCGTTGCAGTCGCGGCCGCCGATTGAGGCGATCAATACGTATCTGGATGGTTTTCATTATTACTGCGGAAATCAGCAGGGGCAGATGGAAGCCCATCACTACGTCACCATTCTTAATGACGATGTGATGCAGGCGGTTATTTATGACGGTAACAAAAAAGACGCCAAATTAATGGGCGTGGAATATATCATCAGCGAACGTTTATTTAAGCAGCTGCCGGCGCAGGAAAAGCAGTACTGGCACAGCCATCGCTATGAAGTGAAATCCGGTACGCTGATTGCGCCCTGCCTGCCGCCAGCCGCGGAGCACGCGCTGATGAGCAAAATTGTCAACACCTACGGAAAAACCTGGCACACCTGGCATACCGACCGCGATAAAACGCTGCCGCTGGGCGCGCCGACGCTAATGATGGGCTTTACCGCCGACGGTCAGCTCAATCCGGCGCTGCTGGCTGACCGCGATAAGCGCTTTGACGTCGATACCGCGACAATCCGCGCCGACCGCGCGGATATCGCCGCCCATCCGGTGGCGGCAGGTGCCGATCATTGCCGGCGCGTGCATCCGTAACCGGCGATTCCGCTTTACTCGTGATACATCTGGCTGCGCCCGCCGTCGATCAGGATATCAGTGGCATTGATAAAGCGCGCCTCGTCGCTGGCGAGAAACAGCGCGGTGTAAGCCACTTCATCCGGCTCGCCGATGCGTTTACACGGCAGCAGCGCCGCCTGACGCGCGCGCTCTGCCTGCGGATCCGGACAGCTCGCCAGCCAGGCTTCAGCGGCTGGCGTCATGATCAAACCGGGCGAAATACTGTTTACGCGAATGCCCTGCGCGGCGTACTCCACGCCCAGGGAACGCGTCAGGCCGATCAGCCCGTGTTTAGCCACCGGATAAGGGAACGCGCCGGGAATGATTTTGTGCCCGTGCACCGAGGCAACGTTAACGATGTTGCCGTACTGACGGGCCAGCATCGCCGGCAGGACGCTGCGTATCAGGTTGTAAGGCCCTTTCAGATTGGTGTCCATGCAGCGCTGCCAGTCATCCTCGTCCAGCGTCAGCGGATCGCGAAAAACGTTTACGCCAGCGCAGTTGATCAGGATATCAATATCCCCCAGTGCCTGCTGCGCCTGTTGTACCGCGCGGCTAACCTGCTGCGGCTGCGTGACATCGGCTGCGCAGGCCAGACAGCGCTGGCCGGACTGCTGCTGTAGCTGCGCCGCCAGCGCTTCGCTGCTGTGTGCATCGCGATCGAATAGCGCCAGGCGGGCGCCTTCGCGCGCAAACAGGGTGGCGATGGCGCTGCCGATGCCGCTGCCGGCACCGGTAATGATGGCGGTTTTATTGGCTAAACGTGGGGACATAGTCGCTTCCTTATGAGGATGTCGGGAGAATCAGCCAGTCGGCCAGCTCTAAGGTATTATCACCGCGCTGCAGGCGAATCAGCGGCCAGCTGTCGCTGCGCGTGAGCGGCACCAGCCCGCTGCGGCTGAGCAAAAAAGTGTCTTCGCTTTTCACGCCGCTCAGCGTCGGGTTCCACGCCACGGCGGTGTCAGGCTGCACCTCGCCGCGACTCTCCGGGGTGATAATCCAGTCGCGACAGCCGTAACCGGCCGGACCGCCCTGATGATGATCGCGCCACGCCTCAGCGTGACCGTGGCGTTGATAAGCCTGAGTGATGTCGGCAAAAACCGCTGACCAGCTGCGCTGCGCCTGAGTGGCATACAGCATATCGGCGTGGATCTCCGCCAGCGTCAGAATGCGCTGGCGCAGCGCCGCGTCGGGTTCGCCGAGATGCACCAGGCGCGTCAGGCTGACATGCAAACCGTGCCGTTCAGCACCGAGGGTGATCAGCATCATGCGCTGCAGCGTTTTGCGCGTCGGCACCGGATGTTTAAATGCGGCGATGCGCTCATCGGCGGCCACCAGCGTGCACATCGGGCGAATGCCGCGCGCCAGACAGCCGGCGGCAATCTCGGCTTCGACCTGCCATTCGCTGACGCCCGCGCGCAGCTGGCGCGCCACCGTTTCGACAATCTGCGCCGACTCCTGTCCCAGCGTGCGAAAGCGCTGCTGTTCCGGTGCGCTCAGCCCCTGGCGCAGCGT
This sequence comes from Pantoea sp. B270, assembly GCF_018726825.1. Classification (NCBI taxonomy): domain Bacteria; kingdom Pseudomonadati; phylum Pseudomonadota; class Gammaproteobacteria; order Enterobacterales; family Erwiniaceae; genus Pantoea; species Pantoea sp. B270. The sequence continues at coordinate 685,005 of NZ_JAHCSX010000002.1, read as the reverse complement.
AATCATCTGCGGCTGGATATCGCTCAATCCTGTCATGGGCGTATCGCTGCCGATATGGCCCGCCGGCAGCACGCTGCTCAGCGACTGGTACCACGGAAAGTGCCGGGTCGCACAGCTGAACGTCAGCGGCTCTTCGGCCAGAATGCGCGGTAATTCATTGTCCGGTGCCAGCAGCAGCACGCTGTCGCGGCCGATCAGCAGGCTGGCAACGCCGGTCTCGGCGCGATCCACCACATAATAGCTGGCCCCGTCGGTCAGCCAGGCGATGTTATCGCGGCGCGTCAGCAATACTGCATCCAGCTGCCAGTGCGCCAGCGCCTGTTGCAGGCGCGCCAGTTTGTCACTCATACACGGCCTCCTTGTGCTCGACAAGTTGTGACTGCAGAACCAGTTGCGCAGCGCGATGCGCCACGGCCATCACCACCGCATTGGTGTTGCCGCTGATAATATTCGGCATCATCGAGGCATCCACCACGCGCAACCGCTGTACGCCGCGCACGCGCAGGTCATCGTGCAGCACCGCCAGCGGATCGTCATCGTGGCCCATGCGACAGGTGCCGACCGGGTGATAGCCGGTCTTTACCATGCGCCGGCAGTGGGCGCTTATCGCGTCATCACTGGTGACTTCCGCGCCAGGGAAGATCTCCTGATCGACCATCTCGCGGATGGGCGCGGCGGCCAGCACCTGACGCGCAAAGCGAAAGCCGGCGAGGGTGCGGGCTAAATCGTCCGGATGGCCGAAAATCTGCGTATCGATCACCGGCAGGCTGCTGGCGTTGTTATCGCGCAGCGTGACTTCACCGGTAGCTTTGGGGCGCAGCAGCAGAGAATTCACCGTGACACCGTCACCGGGATCGGCCCCCATTACATCGCGATCGAGATAAACCGTCGGCACGCAGAACATCTGAATGGTGGGCGTCGCCGTGAAATCGAGCGGATCGAAAAAGGCGCAGGTTTCCACGCCGGTGGTAGTCACCGGGCCGCTTTTGAACAGCAGATATTGCAGTCCGGCTTTGACCATCGGCCAGCCGCGATCCTGGCCGTAGTAGCCAAACGCACCGCGCGTGCTGGCAACCACCGGCACTTCGTAATGGTCCTGCAGGTTTTTACCCACGCCCGGCAAGGCATGGCGCACGGTAATACCGTGCTGTTTCAGCTGTTCCTGCGGACCGATGCCGGAGAGCATCAGCAGTTTTGGCGTCTGGTAGGCACCGGCGGCCAGAATCACTTCGCGGCTGGCGCGCGCCTGTTGCGGCTGGCCATCCTGACGATAGCGCACGCCGCTGGCGCAGGTGCCGTCAAACAGCACCTCTTCCACCTGCGCACCGGTGACCAGCGTCAGCCGTGCGTCATGGCGCAGCGGGTTGATAAACGCATCGACCACGCTGCAGCGCTGTCGTGTCTGACCTTCAATGGTGTGCTGCATGAAGCCGACGCCAGACGGATTGCCGCTGTTAAAATCCGGCGTGTAGGGAATACCCAGCCCCTGCAGGGTTTTGACATAGGCGCGGCTCAGCGGACTGAAGTGGCCGAGATGCGACACTTTCATCGGGCCGCCAACGCCGTGATTGGGTGCGCCGAGGTGATCGTTATCTTCAATGGCGGTAAAGTGCGGCAGCAGCGCCTCCCACGACCAGTCGATGCCCTGATGGCCCAGCGCCTGGTTCCAGTCGGCGTAATCCTGTTTATGGCCGCGCATGTAGACCATGGCGTTGACAGTCGAACCGCCGCCCAGCACTTTGGCCTGCGGCACGATCACGCCGCGTCCGTTGAGCTGCGGCTGCGCTTCGGTTTGATGCATCGTCAGAAACCGGTCGCTGGCGAGAAACTTCATATAGCCGGCGGGCATTTTCAGCACCGGATGGTATTCGTCGCGCCCGGCCTCCAGCAGCAGCACGCGCGCATTTCCTTCGCTGACCAGGCGCGCGGCAACGATACAGCCCGCGCTCCCGCCGCCCACCACAATGTAATCGTACTCTTTCATAACGCTCCGTTTACTCCGATGCGATGGAATCTAACCGGCGCAGGCGCTGCGCCGCCGGGTTGTGCTGCTCGCCCGGATCGAGCGGACTGAGCAGATAACGCCACGAGATAAACGCACTCACCAGATACAGGAAGGCGTAGCCCCAAACCACCCCGAGTGTGCCGAGCAGCGCATTGATTGCGCCGTACAGCGCCGGACCGAAGAAGGTGGACAAACCGGCGGCGAAGCAGTAAATCGCCATGGCGTTACCTTTGTCCTTCGGCTGGCACAGCGAGGAGAACAGCGCGGCGGCGGGCACGTAGCCGCACAGCGTGATGCCGTACAGGCAGGCGCAGATGACGCTGAGCACAAAGCTGCCGTGGCTCCACTGCGGCACAAAGTACATAAGCAGCATCGAGACACCGGAGCCGAGGCCGCCGAACACCGTCAGCACTTTGCGCCAGCCGATGCGGTCGCTCAGCTTGCCGACGATGGGATTAAAGCTCATGCCCACCAGTCCCATGATGGTGATCAGGCTGAGGTATTCGGTCTGGGAAAAGCCAATCTGTTCGGTGAAAAAGCCCGGCAGAAAAATAAAGAAGCCGAAATAGGGCGTGGTGTTGATGATGCGCACCACTGCCGCGGCAGCGATGCGCGGCTCACGCCACAGAATATCGATGCCGCCCATCAGCGTGCGCAGCGTGCCCTGCTGACGATGTTCGGCATCCAGCAGCGACTGATAACCGCTGCGCTCTTTCAGCGCCAGCAGCATCACCAGCAGACCGATCGCCACCAGACCCAGTGACAGCCAGAAGGTGGCGTATTCGCCCACCAGGCGGATAGAGAAGATCGCTACCAGCGAACCGAGCGTCGGCAGCCCGCCGGTAAACGCCAGCCAGAACCAGCCGGTGGCGGAGCCGCGCATCTCCGCCGGGGCCGCCGACTGAATCCACACCAGAAAGGCGTAGGCAAACATCGGATAAGCCACGCCGCGCAGGCCATAAGTTAGCGCCAGCAGCAGCACGCTGTGCGACGGCAGCGCCACGGCCAGGAACAGCACTTCAAACACAATCCAGATCAGGCCGCCCGCCAGCATCACTTTACGCGGGCCGATCAGCGTTGACAGCGAACCGGCCAGCCATGAGCCCAGCGTGACGGTGACGCCGTAAAAGGCGATTACCCAGGCAGCGATATTCAGGGAGAAGCCGTTTTCGTGCAGATAGGGCGCGAGATAGTTGGACTCGACGCCGTCGCCAATCATAAACAGCAGGACCGCCAGATAGCCCCAGGCCAGCGCGGGCGGAATGCCGAGGCGGATCAGCCACGGATGGGTTGCAGGTGATGTTGTCATTATGTTTTCTCTGTAGGGTTGGTGTCAGCACAGCCAGATAAAGCGTTCGCCCGGCATTATCAGAACGTTTTTTACCGGGATAGCGCGAACGGGTTGTTATGAGCAGGGACTCTAAAGCACGGCAGGCGCGCAGGATGGCGCAACCATCACAGAAGTCAGTAAACACTGTTTAGTAAGATGAGCGCGGATGAAGCGAAAGGAGGCCGCGTGAAAACCGTCGGACTGAATAATTTTCAGGTGCGTAAGCACAACAAAGCGCTGTTTATGCAGCTGATGTGGCGTCATAAACGTCTGAGCAAATCGCAGCTGGCGCAGCTCAGCGGCCTGACTATTCCGGCGGCCAGCAAGATTTTGCAGGAGCTGCTGGAGCAGGGCCACGTGCAGCACTCCAGCGCCACGCTGAGCACGCGCGGCAACAGCAACGGCAGTTTTCAGCTGCCAGCGCAAGGCGCGTGGACGCTGTGCCTGTGCGTCAAGCCGACCAGCATTGAACTGCAGCTGGCGGATGCGCAGCTGGTGGCGCAGGGCGACTATCAGCAAATCAGCATCAACGCGCAGACGCCAGAGCAGCTGCTGGCGGAGATTGAAACGGTGTGGCGCGCGACCTGTAAACGCTGGCCGAAGCGGCAGATTAATCTGGCGCTGGCGGTGCACGGGCAGGTCGATCCGGTAACCGGTGTCTCGCAGCATATGCCGCAGGCGGCGTGGCGCAGCCCGCTGCAGCTGAAGTTTCTGCTGGAGGAGAAGCTGGCGGTTGACGTCCGCGTCGATAACGACTGCGTGATGCTGGCGCTGGCGGAAAAGTGGCTGAACCGCAATGCGCTGGCCGAATTCTGCGTCATCAATGTCGATTACGGCATCGGCTCATCATTTGTCATCAACGGCGAGATCTTTCGCGGCAACCTGTACGGCAGCGGGCAGATTGGCCACACCATTATTGATCCGCACGGGGAGCGCTGTAACTGCGGACGGCAGGGCTGTCTGGAGACGGTCGCCTCGCTCAGCACGCTTAAGCGGCTGGCGCATCAGCGCGCGCCGCAGGCGGTGCAGCCCACCAGCCGTCAGCTGCTGGCTGCCTGGCAGGCCGGCGAGCCGTGGATCGTCGAGTGGGCGCAGCGCAGCGCGGAAGCCATCGGCATGAGTCTGTACAATTTCCTTAATACGCTGAATATCAATCAAATCTGGCTGTACGGTCGCAGCTGTACTTTTGGTGAGAGCTGGCTGCAGACCATCGTGCACCAGATTGATTTCAATCCTTTTGATCCGCGCGATGCGCTAAAAAGCAAAGCCACCAACGTGCATTTTGGTCAGCTGGATCGCGCCCGTCAGGTCCTCGGCATCGGTTATCTCTATGTCGAGACCGATCCCGGTACGGCGTAGTTTACTAAACTCCTGTTACTAAAATCTGTGAGGGCCTGAACTTTCACCCTGCGGTATCGGTGGTGAGATAGCCGCACTTTGACCCTGGTGCGGAGAGTGGCCGTGAACAATCATCAACATCTGAATATGCGTTACGTGTGGAGCATCTGTCTGGTGGCAGCCTGCGGCGGTTTGCTGTTTGGCTATGACTGGGTGGTGATTGGCGGGGCCAAACCCTTCTATGAGGCCTGGTTCAACGTCACCGATCCGGCGGCATCCGGCTGGGCGATGAGCTCGGCGCTGGTGGGCTGCGTATTTGGCGCGCTGGTGTCCGGCTGGTCAGCGGACAAGCTGGGGCGGCGGCTGCCGTTGATCGTCGCCGCACTGCTGTTTGTGGTGTCGGCGATCGGCACCGCGCTGGCCAGCAGCTTTACGCTGTTTGTCTGGTGGCGCATTATCGGCGGCGTCGGCATTGGTATCGCCTCGGCGCTCAGCCCGATGTACATCGCGGAGATCAGCCCGGCAGACAAGCGCGGCAAGTTTGTCGCGGTTAACCAGCTGACAATCGTTATTGGCGTGCTGGCGGCGCAGCTGGTCAACCTGATGATTGCCGATCCGGTCGTCGGCGCATCAACCCATGCGGCGCTGCGTGAAACCTGGAACGGTCAGGTTGGCTGGCGCTGGATGTTCGCCTCGGCTGCCGTGCCGTCGCTGGCGTTTCTGCTGCTGATGATGTGGGTGCCGGAATCACCGCGCTGGCTGATGCTGGTGGGCCAGCCGCAGCGCGCGCTGGCGATGCTGAATAAAATTGGTTCGCCTGCTTATGCGCAGCGGACGCAGCGCGAGATTGCCCGCGCGCTGGAACAGGATCGCCAGCAAACGCGCGCCCGCGCCGGTTCGCTGCTGGCACCGCGCACGCTGCCAATTGTCATCACCGGCATCGTGCTGGCGATTTTCCAGCAGTGGTGCGGTATCAACGTGATTTTCAATTATGCGCAGGAGATTTTTGCTTCGGCTGGTTTCGATATCAACGGTACGCTGAAGTCGATCGTGGCCACCGGCCTGATCAATTTGCTGGCAACAGTGCTGGCGCTGCCGCTGGTGGACCGGCTCGGTCGCCGCAAACTGATGCTGATCGGCGCCGGAGGACTGACGCTGTGTTATGCACTGATCGCCGGTGCCTACACGCTGGGCATCACCGGCTGGCCGGTGCTGATTCTGGTACTGGCGGCGATTGCGGTTTACGCGCTGACACTGGCGCCTGTCACCTGGGTGCTGCTGGCGGAAATTTTCCCCAACCGGATTCGCGGTCTGGCGATGTCGGTCGCCACGCTGGCGCTGTGGATTGCCTGTTTTGTGCTGACTTATACCTTTCCCATCCTCAATGCCGGACTTGGTGCAGCGGGCAGCTTTATGCTGTATGGCGTGATTTGTGCGGCGGGCTTTGTCTTTGTGCTGCGTCGCGTGCCGGAGACCAAAGGCATATCGCTGGAGCAGCTGGAGCAGCAGCTCACCGCTGGCGAGCCGGCAGCGGTGGCAGGTGAGCATTCGCTGCGTTAACCGCAGCCATGCTTCAGGCAGAAAGCCGGTGCGCCGGGCGGCGCACCGGTACAATACCCGCTTACACCTGCGCCATACCGCCATCGACAAACAGCTCGGCTGCATTAATAAAGCTGGCGGCATCGGAGGCGAGAAACGCCACCACCTTGCCAATCTCTCCCGGCTCACCCAGACGACCGAGCGGCACCTGCGCGGCCAGCGCATCGAACAGCCCCTGGCGCTGATCTTCCGGCACCAGGCCGCCTAAGCCTGGCGTCTGCACCGGGCCAGGGCTCACCACGTTAATGCGGATGCCGCGGTCTTTCACATCCAGCGCCCACGAGCGGGCAAAGTTACGCACCGCCGCTTTACTGGCGCTGTAAACGCTGAAGCCCGGCGTACCCTGAATTGCGGCGGTGGAGCCGGTGAGAATCACCGATGCCTTATCGCTCAGCAGCGGCAGCGCTTTCTGCACGGTGAACATCACGCCGCGGACGTTGGTGCTGAAGATACGATCAAAATGTTCTTCTGTGATGGCCCCCAGCGGCAGCATGTCGCCGCCACCGGCGTTGGCAAACAGAATATCCAGCCGGCCGGCCTGGCGCGCAATCTGCGCATAGACGGCGTCGAGATCGCTTAACTGTGCCGCATCGGCGCGAATGCCGGTGGCGGTGGCGCCGATGCTGGCGACGGCCGCATCCAGCTCAGCCTGACGACGACCGGTGATAAACACGCGTGCGCCCTGTGCCGCCAGTTCCTGAGCGGTGGCGAGGCCAATACCGGAGGTGCCGCCGGTCACTAAAGCAATTTTGTCTTGCAGAATCAGGTTCATAGTATGTACTCCACAGTTGATCAGGTTAAGTGGTGACGGCCTTGCCGTCGGTGAAGTGCACTGTAGCGCTGCCGCTTTTACGGATAAATGGGGTAAAATCGAAAGGACTATTTCTCTGGGTGGATAATCAGGTTAGGGGTAACAATGGATCAATTGCTGGCAATCCGGGCGTTCGCCCGCGTGGTTGAGGCAGGCAACTTTACCCGGGCCGCCAATTCACTGGATATGCCTAACGCCACCCTGAGTAAGCTGGTGCAGGAGCTGGAAGCGCATCTCGGCGTGCGTCTGTTGCAGCGCACCACGCGCCGGGTCACGGTGACGGCAGAAGGGCGCGATTACTACGAGCGGGCGCTGCGCATCGTGCGCGATCTGGAAGATATCGATTGTGCGTTCAATAGCGTCACGACGAAACCGCACGGTCAGCTGCGTATCGATATCGGCGGCTCAACGGCGCGCGATGTGCTGCTGCCGGCGCTGCCCGATTTTGTCGCCAGGTTTCCCGACATCACCCTGGACCTTGGCGTGTCCGATCGCACCGTGGATCTCATCAGTGATAACGTGGACTGCGTAGTGCGCGGCGGTCCGCTGAGCGATTCGTCACTGGTGGCACGGCACTTAGGCAATGCGCAAATGATCACCTGTGCCACGCCCGGCTATCTGCGGACCTACGGCATTCCGGCGTATCCGCAGGAGCTGGACAACGGCCATCGCATCATCAGCTATCTGTCGCCGCAGAGCGGGCGCGCCTTTCCGCTGCGCTTCCGCCACGGCGAAGAGCGAATCGAGGTAAAGACCGCGCACCGCGTTGGCGTCAATGAGAGCAACGCGCACCTTGCCGCGGCGGTGGCGGGGCTGGGCATCATTCAGACGTTCCGTTACGCTGCGGCCGCGGATTTGCAGGCCGGACGGCTGGTGGAGATCCTCGCCGACTGGCGTCCGTCAGACTATCCGTTCCACGTGGTTTATCCGCAGAGCCGCCATCTCACCCAGCGCCTGCGGGTGCTGATCGACTGGCTGCGTGAGGTGTTTCCGCAACGGCTGAATGGATGACAGGGTGTAAACAATCTGTTAACGTTTGGCCTCAACCCATGATACAGGCGCGTTTATGACACTCTCTGCTGATTCCGCATCGTCATCTGACTTTCGCCTGTATGCGCCTTGCTGCCCGCCACCTCCGGCACGCGTTGTGATTCGCTAAGTATCGAACTTCCTGCGCCTCGCTAAGCGAGCGCGCTAACAACGTTTGTTTCAGGAGCAATGCTATGCGTTCTTCTTCTTCGCTGACTTCGCAGGCAGCGACGTCAGGCTTTGTGCTGCTGTGGGGCAGCGCAGCCATTTTCTCGCGTCTCGGGCTGGATAATGCCTCACCGCTGGCACTGCTGGTGGTGCGTTTTAGCATCGCGCTGGTTGCGCTGTTGCTGGTGGGACTGTTTCGCCGCCGCTGGCTGCCGCAGCCCGGTACGCGCCCGCGCGTAATGCTGACCGGCCTGGTGTTGATCGGCGCTTATTCGCTGTGTTATTTCCAGGCGATGGCGGAGGGCGTGACGCCAGGGCTGATCGCCACCATCATGGGCATCCAGCCAATTCTGACGCTGTGCCTGGTGGAGCGGCGTCTGCCGGGCAGGCGGTTGCTGGGCTTAACGGTCGCGCTGGCGGGGCTGATACTACTGGTGTGGCGCACTCTGGCGGCGTCGCAGCTGCCGCTCAGCGGCGTGCTGTTTGCGCTGGCCGCGCTGCTGTGCATGACCTTCGGTGCCATCATGCAGCAGCGGGTGACGCAGCATCCGGCGCAGGTGCTGCCGCTGCAGTACGGCGTGAGTTTACTGCTGTGCCTGCTGTTGCTGCCGGTTAAACCTTTTCATGTCAGCTTCACGCTACATTTCTGGCTGGCCGCGCTGTTCCTCGGCGTGATGATCTCCGTGGTGGCCCAGCTGCTGCTGTATCGCTTACTGAGCGCGGGCAGTATCGTTAACGTCACCAGCCTGTTTTATCTGGTGCCGGTGATTACCGCGCTGCTCGACTATCTGCTGCTGGGTAACCGACTGCCGTGGCTGAGCCTGCTGGGCATGGCGGCGATTCTGGCGGGTATCCTGCTGGTGTTTCGTGCGCCACAGCCTTCGCGTTAGTATCATGCCCCGCCAGCCGGCGGGGCATTTCAGCCATGATCGGTCAGCGCCTGTGCGGCGCAAATTAATGCCAGATGACTGAGGCCCTGCGGCATATTGCCGCGCCATTCGTCACTGCGCACATCAAACATTTCGTTGAAGGTTTCCACGTTGCCGCGCTGGCACAGTTTGCCGAGGATCTGCTGCATGGCGTTCTCGGCGCGCGTGCATTCTCCCAGCGCCGCCCAGGCTTCCACCAGCCAGAATGAGCAGGCGATAAAGGTGCTCTCTTCCTGTTCCGTGCCGCTGTAGCGATACAGCATGGCGCTACCGTGCCCCAGTTCCTGCTCAATGGCGCGGTAGGTGGCGCGCATGCGTGCCGGGTTAACCCGGCTGCCGTAGGCATGCACCAGCGCCAGCGCGGCATCCAGCCGGCCGTCGCTGTCGGGATAAAATTCATACGCCTGTTTGTCTTCGTTCCAGCAGTGCGCTTCAATCCAGCTGCTGATGCGGTCGCGCTCGCGCTGCCAGCGTTTCAGCCACGTCGGTTCAATGTGGCGCGCTTCGGCCAGCGCCACGGCACGATCCAGCGCCAGCCAGCAGGCCATCTTTGAATGCGTATAGTGCTGCTGTTCCGGCAGTTCCCAGATGCCGCTGTCTTTCTGGCGCCATAAATCGGCACAGTGGTTAGCCAGCGCGCCCAGCATGCGCGAGGTGGCTAAGTCCAGCACGTGTCCGGCGCGAATAAACAGCTCGGCGGTGGCAAGCATGTCGCCATACATACTGAGCTGCAGCTGGTCGCGCGCGTTGTTGCCCACGCGTACTGGCTGAGAATGGTGATAGCCACGCAGCGGCACAAAGCGTTCGGCAGGCACTTCGTTACCCTCCAGCGTGTAGCAGGTGCGCAGCGCGGTACCGTGGCGGATAATGGTTTTCGACAGCCAGGAGAACGCCGCTTTACAATCTTCCAGCGCACCGAGAAAAACAAAGGCTTTGATGATCAGACAGGCATCGCGTACCCATGCATAGCGGTAGTCATAATTCTTTTCCCCGCCAATGCCTTCCGGCAGCGAGGTAGTGGCTGCCGCCGCCAGCGCGCCGGTGGGGGAATACCATAAAAATTTCAGCGACAGCGCCGAGCGGCGCACGTGCTCAGCAAAGCGCCCCTGATAGCTCAGGCTGCGGGTCCAGTCGCACCAGGCGGTATGGCTGGTTTCAATCCGGGTATCGATCGCCTCCAGCGGCGGCACCGCCAGCGGTTCGCGCTCGGTGACCAGCAACGCCACCAGCGATCGACTGTCCGCAGCCGTCCGCAGCGTAGCGCTGATTTGCTCATCGTCACGCTGTTCGATCTGCCAGTCCTCGCTGGTGCGCAGCATCGCCATCAGATCGCCGATATGGTACACGTCGCCCTGTTCGGTGCTGTCCTGCCACGGCGAGCGCGTTTCGGCAACGGTGCCAAAGCGCAGCGTCAGACGCAGGGTCACTTCGCCATCAATGCCTTCCACGCGCCGCGCCAGTTCACTCCAGGGCAGACGGCCGGCCAGCGTGCTGTTCAGTGATTCGGTCAGCAGCACGCTGCCATCATCGGTAAAAAAGCGGGTTTCCAGTACGTTACTGTCGGCGCGATAAGCGCGCTCAATGCGGTAAGGGACGTCAGGTTCAATCTGGAAAAAACCGCCAATCTCCGGGTCGAGCAGGCGGTCAAACAGCGGGGCTGAGTCGAGGTTGGGCGCGCACCACCAGTCAATGGCGCCGTCGGGCGCAATCAGCGCCACCGACCGGCCTTCACCGATGGCCGCGTAGTCACCGAGACGCGCGAAGCCCCGTTCGCGCATCGGCGACTGCAGCGTTTGATTATTCATGGATCTTCCCTGTCAGCAGAAACGGCAACGTGGCCGCCCGCGGCAGCCACGTAATCCGGATGAGCACCCGTATGTCAGAGGGTGCCGGTACCGCCATCAGAGCACCATACCTGGCCTGAGGTGAAGCTGTTGGTGGTCTCCGCAAAGGTCACATACAGCGGCGCGATTTCAGCCGGCTGGCCGGGGCGTCCCAGCGGCGCGCTGGCACCAAACTGCTCGACTTTTTCCTGCGGCTGGCCGCCGCACACCTGCAGCGCGGTCCAGTAAGGCCCTGGCGCGACGGCATTGACGCGAATTTGCTGTTCGCCCAGCTGTTTCGCCAGCGCTTTGGTAAAGGCAGCGATAGCGGCTTTGGTTTGCGCGTAATCCAGCAGGATGGCGCTCGGTTCATACGCCTGAACCGACGAGGTATTAATAATGGATGATCCGGCAGGCAGATATTCCAGTGCCGCTTTGGTGATCCAGAACATTGCATAAACATTGGTCTTAAAGGTGGCGTCAAAATCTTCCGTTGAGAGCGTGCGAATTGACTCATTAAATTGCTGGCGACCGGCGTTATTCACCAGAATATCCAGACCGTCGAGTTTTTCTGCTGCCTCTTTTACCAGCTGCTGGCAAAAAGATTCTGAGCGAATATCACCCGGAATAGCCACCGCTTTACGGCCTTCCGCTTCGATTAATTGCACCACTTCAGCGGCGTCCTGCTCCTCTTCCGGCAGGTAGTTGATTGCCACGTCAGCCCCTTCACGGGCATACGCAATGGCTACTGCGCGGCCAATGCCGGAGTCACCACCGGTAATCAGCGCCTTGCGCCCGGTTAAACGGCCAGTGCCGCGATAGCTGGTTTCACCGTGATCGGGACGGGGTTCCATCTTACTGGCTAATCCCGGAATGGGCTGATGCTGCTTTTTGAATGGCGGCTTTGGATATTCCTGGGTAATCAGCGTTTTGTTAGTAAATGAAGTCATACCTATCTCCTTGTACAGTGGAACGAGTAAATTAAGCCTGGCAGAGATGTGATATTTGTCACGTCAAAAAATAAGCAGTCGCGTTTTATTAAAGCGTGGCGGTAGTGGCTGAAATGATATTTTTAGTTACAAAATCACTAACGTAATGATTATTTTAGCGCTGCGTAAGCTGTGCGCATTATTAAGCGAATCGGTCTGCTTGCGGGATAAAGATTTGTTCCTAAGCTCTATGCATAACTTTACATAATAACCGGCGCTGGCCGGCCCGAATAATTATGAGCGATGGCTTAAACGAGGCGTTAAATGAGCGAAGCACAATGTACCATTATATTTAATGGTGAGCGCTTAAGCGGAACCGCAAATCAACCGTTAATTGATTTTCTGCAGGAGCAGGGAAAAAAATTGCCTCACGTCTGTTATCACCCGGCGCTGCCGCCGCTGCAAACCTGTGATGTCTGCTGGGTGGAGGTGGATGGCGAAGCGGTGCGCGGCTGCACGTTACGCAGCGCCGAGGGCTTGCGCGTGGTCAGCCAGAGTGCGGTACTGCAGGCGGCACAGCAGGAGGGCATGGACCGCATTCTCAATCGCCACGAACTCTACTGCACGGTGTGTGAGCACAACACCGGCGACTGCACGTTGCATAACACCGTCGCGGACATGCACATTCCGATTCAGTATTACCCCTACCAGCGCAAACCGGACAGCAAAGACCACAGTAATCCGTTTTATACCTACGATCCGGATCAGTGCATTCTGTGCGGACGCTGCGTGGAAGCCTGCCAGAATGTCGAGGTAAATGAGACGCTGTCGATTGATTACAGCGCCGATCACCCGCGCGTGCTGTGGGATGGCGGGACGCAGATTGCCGGTTCCAGCTGCGTCAGCTGCGGCCACTGCGTGACCGTCTGCCCGTGCAACGCGCTGCTGGAAAAAACCATGCAGCCCGACGCCGGTCCCTTCACCGCGATGGATGAAGACCTGAAGCGGCCGCTGATTGATTTCGTCAAATCGCTGGAAAACAGCATCGGCATGGAGCCGATCACCGGAATTTCGCTGATCGATGATGCGCTGCGCAAAGTCGAAATCAAAAAAACCAAAACTGTCTGCACCTATTGCGGCGTCGGCTGCAGTTTTGAAGTCTGGACGCGCGATCGCCACATCCTGAAAATCCAGCCGGTGGCCGATGCGCCGGTTAACGGCATCTCAACCTGTGTCAAAGGCAAATTTGGCTGGGATTTTGTGAACAGCCCGAACCGGCTGACCACGCCGCTGATTCGTGAAAACGGCCAGTTCCGCCCGGCCAGCTGGGAAGAGGCGCTACAGCGCGTGGCCGACGGCCTGCGCGCGGTGGCGCGCCAGCACGGCGGTAACGCCATTGGTTTTATTGGTTCCAGTAAAGCCAGCAATGAGGAAGCCTACCTGACGCAGAAGATCGCCCGTCTGATTTTCGGCACCAATAACGTGGACAACTCCTCGCGCTATTGCCAGAACCCGGCGACGGAAGGGCTGTTTCGCACCGTGGGCTACGGCGGCGATGCCGGTACGCTGCGCGATCTGCAGCAGACCGACCTGATCATCACCGTTGGCAGCAACCTGGCGGAAAACCACCCGGTTTTCGCTTCACATATCAAGCAGAGCCACAAACATCGCGGACAAAAGCTGCTGGTGGTCGATCCGCGCCGTCACGAAATGGCCGAGCGCGCCGACTGTTATCTGCGCATCCGCCCCGGTACCGACATGGTGTGGGCGTCGGCGATGGCGCGCTACATGTTCGATCACGGTTATGCCGATGAAGAATTCCTGCGCACGCGCGTTAATCAGGTGGCGGAATATCGCGCCTCGCTGGCACCGTTTACGCTTGAGATGGCCAGTAAAGTCACCGGTCTGAGCGTGGCGCAATTGACCGAAGCCGCCGAGATGATCGGTAACGCGGGCAGCGCCTGCCTGCTATGGGCGATGGGCATTACGCAGCACAGCCACGGTGCGGATACCAGCACCGCACTCTCCAATCTGCTGCTGGTCACCGGCAACTACGGTCGCCCCGGCACCGGCGGTTACCCGATGCGCGGTCACAATAATGTGCAGGGTGCCAGCGATTTTGGCTGCTTAAGCAATGTCTATCCCGGCTACGAAAAAGTGACCGATGCGCAGGTACGGGAAAAGTGGGCGCGCGCCTGGGGCGTGGCGCCGGAAGCGCTTTCCTCAGAGGCCGGGCTGGATAACTTCATGATGGTGGAAGACGCGCATAAACAGCGGGTGCGCGCCATGTACATCATCGGCGAAGAGACCGCCTTTTCCGATGCGGACTCGACCAAAGTGCACGAAGCCTTTAGCCGGCTGGATTTCATGGTGGTGCAGGACATCTTCATGAGCCGTACCGCGCAGTTTGCGGATGTGGTGCTGCCTGGTTGTCCGAGCCTGGAGAAAGAGGGCACCTTCGTGAATACCGAACGGCGCATTCAGCACTTCTCGCCTGCGTTTGCGCCGCTCGGCGACAGCCGGCCTGACTGGCAGATACTGACTGAGGTCGCCGCGCGTCTCGGCCATCACTGGCACTACCCAAATCCCGGCGCCATCATGGCAGAAGCTGCGGGTATCGCCGCGCTGTTTGCCGGGGTCAGCTATGAGAACCTCGTCGGCTGGCAGTCACAGCTGTGGCCGGTAAACGCCGACGGCAGCAGCACGCCGCTGCTGTATACCGAGGCGTTCGCCTTTCCTGATGGCAAAGCGCGTCTGTACCCGCTGACATGGCAGCCACCGATGGAAGCGCCCGATGCGCAGTACGACCTGCTGCTGAACAATGGCCGCATGCTGGAGCATTTCCAGTCGACCAATCAGACCGGGCAGGGCGGGCGCATCAAATCGCTGTCGCCCAACTGGTTTGTTGAGATTTCGCCGCAGCTGGCGCAGGAGCGGCAATTACAGCAGGGCGACTGGGTGGAGCTGCGTTCGCGCCGGGGCAGCGTAGAGGTGCCGGTGGTGGTGACTGAACGGATGGCCGGCAATGTGTTGTTCATTCCTATCCATCATGGCAAACCGGGGGTGAACGGGCTGACCGGTGAACACCACGATCCCGACGTCAACACCCCAGCCTACAAAGAGATTGCGGTGACGATGCGCAAACTGGCGCATGCGCCACAGCCGCACCCGATTCCGCTGCACAACTTCCGCCACGGCCAGCGCACGCCGCTGGATCATCTGCCCGTTGAACAAAAATGGCAGCAGCCTGAATACCGGCTGCCGCCTGAACACGTTTCGCATCCGGAGAAAAGCTAATGGCCGAACCGCTGCACTATCAACCCACTCCGACGCGCACCGAACCCAGCGCGCAGGAAGCGCTGAACGAACTGCTGGAGAATCTGCATCAGCACGGCTTCCTGCGTCTGGCTAATGACATGGTAAAAGCCAACAATGACATCGGCAAAATCGTCGCCGCCGGGCTTAACCGGCCCGGCACGCAGAATGCGGTTCAGAACCTGTCGCTGCTGTTTATGACCCTCAGCACCGTACCGCCGGAGCGTTTCAACCATTTGCTGCTGGCGCTGCGCGATGCCCTGCTGGCGATGAAGCCGGCCAGCGACACGGCGCAGCAGGAGAAAAGCGCGCCGGGCGTCAGCGGTGTGCTCAAACTGCTGAATGATGAGGCGCTGTGGCAGGGCATCCGGCCACTGCTGGCGGCGCTGGAAACCTTCGCGCGCGCTATGCAGGGTGATGAGGAGAAGCCGATAACCCGCTACAGCGGTAAGCCGAGCCGTGAGTAGCCAGGAGTGGGTGCTGCTGATCGCGCGCGGTCAGTTTGCCCTGACGATGGGCATGCACATTACCCTGGCAGCACTGACGCTGGGGCTGGCCCCGTTTCTGGTGTGGTTTGAAGCGCGCTGGCTATGGGGCAGGCGGCCGGAAGCGCATCAGGCGCTGCACTTCTGGATCAAGGTATTCGCGCTCACCGTGGCGATTGGCACGGTTTCCGGCGTGATCATGGAGTTTCAGTTCGGCACCCACTGGTCGGTGTTTGCCAGCAAAGCGGGCGGCATTATCGGTCCGCTGATGCTGTATGAAGTGCTGATCGCTTTTTTCCTCGAGTCGGCGCTGACCGGCGTGATGCTGTTTGGCATCGATCGGGTGAAACCCGGCGTGCATTTCGCCATTACCTGTCTGGTGGCGCTCGGCGCGATTTTTAGCGCTTTCTGGATCCTCGCCGCTAACTCCTGGATGCAAACGCCGCGCGGCTTTACGCTGAATGATGCGGGCCAGTTCACGCCGGACAGCGCCTGGAGTTTGATTTCCGCGCCCTCGTTTGGCTGGCGGCTGGCGCATATGCTGCTGGCCTCGTGGATCAGCGTGGCATTTTTGCTGGGTGGCGTCGCGGCGTGGCGCCTGCTGCGTAATGCTGGCGAGGCCGCCAGCCGGCTGATGCTGCGCAGCGCGCTGACGGTGTCGCTGTGCATCCTGCCGCTGCAGATGGTGGTGGGCGATTTGCACGGCGAAAACACCCGTGACTATCAGCCCGCCAAACTGGCGGCGATCGAGGGCAGCTGGCAGCCGCCTGCGCCAGGGGAGGGCGAGCCGCTGCGGCTGTTTGCGCTGCCCGATCAGGCGCAGCAGCGGAACCACGTCGAGCTGGCAATCCCGGCTATCGGCTCGCTCTACCTGCGCCATAACCTCAGCGGCCACATCAAAAGCCTGCGTGAATTCCCGCGCGACAGCCTGCCGCCGGTGCTGCCGGTGTTTTTTGCCTTTCGCCTGATGGTGGGACTGGCGCTGCTGATGCTGCTGAGCTGCCTGGCGGGCAATGTGCAGCGCTGGCGCGGTCGCCTTGATCAGTCGCGGCGCGTGCTGCGTCTGCTGGCGCTGATGTCACCGGCTGGCTTCATTGCGCTGCTGGCGGGCTGGGTGGTGACGGAGGTCGGCCGGCAGCCGTGGACGGTATACGGCATGCTGCGTACCGCCGACAGCCTGGCGCCAATGTCCCTCGGCAGCAGCGTCGCCATTTTCGTGTCGGTGGTGGTGATTTACGCACTGAGTTTTGCCTTTGGCCTGTGTTATCTGCTGCGCCACCTGGCGGCACCGCTGCCGGATCCGCAGGCGACGGCAGTAGCGGAAACCATACAGACGCCAGCCTGAGGAGGGTGAGGATGTTGGTCGAACTTTCTGCGGTGCTCCTGCTGTTTGCCCTGCTGATGTATCTGGCGCTGGATGGCACGGATAGCGGCGTGGGGATGCTGCTGTACAGTTTCGACCAGCCACAAGAGCGGCAGTGGATGGTGCACAGCCTGCTGCCGCTGTGGGATGCCAATGAAACCTGGCTGGTGTTGCTGGCAGGCGGCATGCTGGCGCTGTTTCCGCCGCTGTACAGTCTGCTGCTACAAACGCTGAAGGTGCCGCTGTTTCTCTTCCTGCTGGCGCTGTTTTTACGCGGGCTGGCGCTGGCGTATCGCGGTCAGCCTGGCGAGACCGGGCGACGCTGGCTGGACCGGCTGCTGATGGTCAGCTCGCTGCTGGCAGCGTTTCTGCCAGGCTGGATGAGCGGGTTGATGCTGGTGTCGCGTCCGCCCAGCGGGATTGTGATTGATTTTTCGCTGGTGCCGCTGCTGTGCGGTCTCGGGCTGGTGGCGGTTGATCTGCTGCTGGGCTGCTGCTGGCTGTGCTGGCGCATTGGCGAGCCGGTGGTGGAGCGGGCGCGGGCGCTGGCCATGCTGTGGTGGGTGGTGACGCTGGCCTGTTTTATTGCCGTACTGCTGCTGGAGCCGGCGCTGTGGCAGCAGAGCTGGCAGCGCTGGCCGGGAAAAGTGTTGCTGAGCCTGTTGCCTGCGCTGTGGCTGCTGCAACTGCTTACGCTGTGGCGGGAAGCGATGGTGGCGTTGCTGATGATCACGCTGGTACAGACGGGCGTGGTGGTCGCGGCGCTGGCGTGCGGGCTGTATCCATGGTTGCTGCCGTGGCAGCTGGAGATGCACCAGCAGGCCTCCTCGCCGGTGACGCAGGGGTTCGTGGTGACGGGTTTATTGATTGTGTTGCCGCTGACGCTGCTGTACCACAGCTGGGCGTTCTGGGTGTTTAAGCGCCAGCCGCAGGCAGCGCAGCGGTCGCCATAAATGGCGACCCTACAGGACATAGCTCAATTGCGCAGCAGTTTCAGGTATTTCACGGATCCGCCGGTCGCCATAAATGGCGCCCCTACAGAGACCATCCCCGGGGGCGCATCAATGCATAACGGCATCGGGCCTGAGGTCATCTGTAGGGTGCGCATTCATGCGCACCGGAATGGCTGCACAGAAATATCAGGGTGAACAGCACGGTTAATCCACTGCCGGAATGCGCATAAACAGCGTGCCGCGATAGGGGATCGGCAGGAAATCACGGAACAGGGTTTCCAGCGTCTGCTGCGGATCGATGTCGGCGAACAGCTGCGGATACAGCGTTTTTGCCATGAACTCGGTCACCGCAATATGCCACGGGCTGAGATAAAAATTCATCCAGATTGCCGCTGCATGGCCGTTGCGAATCGCCTTCAGCTCACGCAAACCGTTCTGCTGCGCGGTGAGCTGGCGGAAACTGCTCAGCACCGCGTCGGGCGCGACGTCCGGCCCGAGGCGCAGCAGGCCTGCGCTGGCGTTATCGCCAAAGCCGGTGGCGAAGTAATACTCAGGCTGGGCTGCGATCACCTGCTCCTCACTCAAACGGCCAAACACGCCGTGCTGGGTTTTGCCAGCAATATTGTCGCCGCCGGCAGCGTTGAGCAGCTCGCCCAGACTGCCGTTAATCGCCGTCACGCAGCACTCGTTGCGCCGTCCCAGATGCAACTGCAACAGCACCGTGGGTTTCGGCCCGTGATAGCGCGCCAGCCGTTCCTCAATCACCTGCAGATGTGCGCTGTAAAAGCGGTTGAACGCTGCCGCGCGCGCCTGCTGATTCAGCACCTCACCAAAAATCTCTACGCTGCGCCGGGTGTTCTTTAACAGATGTACGCGCAGATCGATCTTCACTACCGGAATATGCGCAGCATTCAGAATGCTGACCAGCCTCAGATCGGCATCATCGTAGCGCGCCAGGCTGGGCAGAATGACCACGTCCGGCCGCAGGGCGAGAATCTGCTCCGGATTGATCGCCTGAGGGCCGCCCGAACCGAGCGTCGGGATGTTCAGCATCTGCGGAAACTGGTGTGCAAAACTGTTCCACGTCTGGCTGTCATACTTTTGCAGATCGCGCGGCCAGCCGACGATGTGGCGGAACGGGTCATCCGGCGCCAGCAGCGCCAGGGTATACAGCATGCGGCTCTCACCCAGCACGATACGCTGCGGATTATCGGGAATCTCTACCCGATTGCCGTCAATATCGGTGATCACCCTGGCCAGCGCGCTGGTGCTGAATGCCAGCAGCAGGAGGGCTGCCAGCCAGGCACGCCACGTCAGCGGCTTTTTCGCTCGATCAGAATTCAACGCTGGCCTCGACCATCAGGTTACGGGTTTCCCCTTCGCGCACGCGCAGGTTGCCGCCGCTGGAGGTGTAATAGTGCTTATTGAACAGGTTATTCAGGTTAAGCTTCAGCTGGGTTTTCTCGCCAAACAGCTGATTATTCCAGGCGATAAAGCTGTCGGCGACCACATAATCCGGCAGCGTAAAGCTGTTCTCCGGATCGCCGGCGCGTGAGCCAACGTAGCGCGCACCGCCGCCGACGCGGAAGTCACCGGGGATACCGTTCAGCGTCAGATTATGGCTCAGGTAAAGTGCCCCGGCGTGACGCGGTGCGTTCTGCAGGCGGTTGCCCTTGTTCGCCGGGTTGACGCCATCGTCGACGATTTCGGCCTTATCGTAGCTGTAGTTGGCGCTCAGATCCCAGCCCGGCAGCACTTCTCCATTGAGCTCAAATTCAGCGCCGCTCGAACGCGCTTTATTGATGGCGCGCGTGGTGCCGTTGATATTAAGCGACATATCGCGTTCGTCGATGCGGTACAGCGCTACGCTGGCAAACAGCCGGGGCGAAATCTGCCACTTGCTGCCCACTTCCCATGTGGTGCCCTGTTCTGGTTTGCCGACGTTACCGTCATCGTCGACATCAGTCGACGGCGTGAAGGATTTGCTCACGCTGCTGTACAGTGAGACATCCGGCGTCAGTTTGTAAATCAGCCCGGCCTGCGGCAGGAACTTGTTGCCCTCGCTGTCCAGCGTTTGCACCACCGGATCGAAGCCCTTTGACGCGCGCTGTTCATAGTGCTGATAGCGTCCGCCCAGCACCGCAATCCAGTCGTCGGTGAGCGAAATGCTGTCTTTGGCGTATACCGAGCGACTGTGCAGGCGGTTAAGCAGGTTGGCGTTGGCGCTGTTTTCACTGCTGCTGTTGGTGATCGGTGCCAGCATATCGTATTGCGGATCGTACAGGTTGAAGCCGGTGTTCGCTTTACCCTGATACTGGTGTGCACGGTAAGTCTGATTCATTTCATAATCGGTGCCGAACACCACATCATGCGTCATGCCAAACAGCTGCGGCGAACCGATCACATCCCACGCCACGTATTTGGTTTTATGGTTGAAGCCACGGTTGGCGTCGGCGCGGCGCGTCACCACGCCGGTAGTAGGGTTGATCGCCGTAACCCGCACTTCGTTGTTGTCGTACTGACGCTGGTTCCAGCCAAAAGTCAGGCGCGTGCTCCACGCCTCATTGAACTGCCAGTCGTAGTGCGCGTTCAGGGTTTTATTGTGGCCCCACGCATGGTTAGCTTTATCGTCCAGGCGATCTTTATAGCCAATCGCTACCGGCTTACCGTTAACAAACGCCGTGCCGCGATCGTAGGGAATATCGTACTGATAATCTTCGTAGCTGATGAGGAAGCTGGCCTGCTCGCCATACCACTGTAGCGAGGGGGCGATTAAGGTGTGTTTATCGCTGCCGAAATTGCGCCAGTAATCCTGATTCTGCTTTTCGGCAATCAGGCGGAAAGCAAAACCGTTGCCGAGCGGGCCGGTGACGTCCAGCGTGCCGGCGCCGCCGCCCTCGCTGGCTGCGCGACCGCTGACTTTGGTGTGCCAGGTGTATTGCGGCTTTTTGCTCAAAATATTGATCACGCCACCGGGATTCTGGATACCGTACAGCAGCGAAGCCGAGCCCTTCAGTACCTCGACACGTTCGGTGGTGGCGTCGAAATTCAACCCCTGGCTGCTGCGCACGCCATCACGATAGATGGAACCATCCGAGTTGCTGCCAAAGCCGCGGCGTACAAAGCCATCTTCGGTACCTGCCAGCGTATTGCCTTCGCTTACGCCGCTGACAAAGCGCAGCGCGTCGGCGAGGCTGGCGGCCTGATAATCCTCCAGCTGCTGTTGCGTCACCACGCTCACCGATTGGGCTTCATTGAGGCGCGACACCGGCGTTTTACTGGCGACCGAACTGCTGGTGGCGCTATAGCCGTCGTCACTGTTTTGCTGCTGCGCCGTCACGGTGAGGGTGCTGTTTTGTTCAGCGGCAAGGCTGTCAGTACTGCTGAGTGCCGTTACGCCGTAAATAGCGGCAAGGATAGCCGGATGGCACAGTAATTTAACCGCCCGCGGTGAGTTGTTCTGCATCGAATATAAACCTGGTGTAATTGCGGGGTTATTTATTCCGCGCAACGAAGCTATCAGTAAAATGCTGCCGGTGACGAACAGGACATTCGCGGCCCGGCATTGTTATGCCATCAGTCAGCGGAAAAAGGCGGCTGAGATGTAATTGAGAATCATTCAAACATGAAAAAATGTAGTAGTAAACGTAAATGATGGTGTGGATACTACAGCAGAACGCGGCAGAAACTTTTGAACCGTTATTGTCATAAAATTTATTTACAATCAGTTAATTATGATTTTTCTGTGGTTTGAAGCTGGCCGGGTTAAGCCAGGCGCGAAGGGAGTGGGCAGCGGTAGCGGCGCAAATTTTTACTACAAGCCGGCCTGCCGACGCGGTTCACAACGATGCGATATTACTAACAGGCAACATAATGGCGGCAAATAACATTAAAAATCGGGTGGATGTATTCGGTGAACGCTACCGTGCGCGCGTCACGACATTATCGGCCAGCCTGCAAACGGTGGCGCGATATATCCACGAACATCGTGAGGCTATATTAGACGCGACTGCATTGGATATCGCCCAGGCCACCCAAACCTCTGACGCCACCGTGGTGCGCACCGTGCAGGCGCTGGGCTTTGCCGGTTTGCGCGATCTGAAAACCACGCTGGCCGCATGGTTTGGTCCGGCGCAAAACTCGGAAGAGAAGATGAGCGCGACCATCAGCGAACTGTCGTGTGACATCAACTCCGGCATCGATTTTGTGCTGGGCGGCCATCAGCGCGCCTGCGAAGTACTGGCAGAACCGGTCAACCGCCAGGCGGTGGCGGCTGCGGTGACACTGCTGCTGGAAGCGCGTCAGGTGGCGCTGTTTGGCATCAACGCTTCCGGCATTCTGGCGGAGTACAGCGCGCGACTGTTCCGGCGCATCGGCCTGCCGGCGGTGACGCTTAACCGTGCCGGGATTGCGCTGGCAGAACAGCTGATTACGCTACAGCGCGGCGATATACTGATCATGATGGCGCAGAAATCGGCGCACCGTGAGGGCATGACGACGCTGAAAGAGGCGCAGCGGCTGGGTATGCCGGTGATTCTGCTGACCCACGCGCTGGATTCGGCGTTTGCGCAGCAGGCGGATGTGGTGATTAACGTGCCGCGCGGCGGTGAAAATGGTCGCATGCCGCTGCACGGTACGGTGCTGGTGTGCCTCGAAATGCTGATTCTGGCGGTGGCCTCCGCCAGTTCGGCACGCACGGTTAAAACCATGAAACGCATTCAGGATCTCAATCGATCGCTGAAACCCACGGCGAAGAAGGCGGGATAACCGCATATCACTCAGGCGCGGCGGCGGGGCGATTCACTCCGCCGTTCGCTGCTCCGCATCTATTTCACAGACTCGCTTGCAAGGCGCGCGTGGCTGTCGTTAATATTAAGGAAATAAACATTTCCTTAATGAGTCCGCGTTAACGGCGCGGTAGCGCAGAATCGCATCCAATAAGGAAACACTCTTTACCAAAATAACCGGAGAACGCTTATGTCACTGCCTGCCCTGGACGCCGCGCCGCGCTGGTCACAGCCCGTCGATCACCTGCCGCAATTTAACCATGCTTACGCCACGGTCGCGGGTGTGCGGCTGCACTACGTCAGCGGCGGCAATGTGCAGGGGCCAACGCTGGTACTGCTGGCGGGCTTTCCGCAGAGCTGGTTTGCCTGGCGTAAGGTGATGGCGCAGCTGGCGGCAGACTATTTCATCATTGCGCCGGATCTGCCCGGCCAGGGCGACTCCGACAAGCCTGCCAGCGGTTATGACACCACCTCGCTGGCGCACAGCGTGCAGGGATTGTTGCAGCAGTTAGGGGTTGAGCGTTACTACCTGGCCGCGCATGACGTGGGTGCCTGGGTTGCCTGGCCGCTGGCGATGCTGCACGGTGATGCCATCAGCAAACTGGCGCTGCTGGATGCCGGCATTCCCGGCGTGACGCTGCCGGATGCGCTGCCTGCGACGCCGGACAAAGCCTGGAAAACCTGGCATTTTGCTTTTCACCTGTTGCCGGATCTGCCGGAAGCGCTGATCGCCGGTCGTGAAGCGCTCTATCTGCAGTGGTTTTTGCAGCGCAAAGCAGCCAGCCCGATGGTGTTTGGTGACGAAGAGATGGCGGAATATGTGCGGCTGCTGCAGCAAAACGGCGCGCTGCGCGCCGGCATGGCGGCGTACCGTGAGGTCAGCACCTCAGCGGAGCAGAATCGTCAGTTGTTGCAAACCCGGGGCAAACTGGCGATCCCGCTGCTGGCGGTAAGCGCCGATCAGGGCTCAATTGCTGATATGGCACAGCCGCTGCGCACTTTTGCGGCCGACGTCAGCGGGATTCGTCTCGCGCACTGTGGTCACTTTATCCCGGATGAGCAACCGCAGGCGCTGGCCGACGCGTTACGTCAGTTTTTTGTGTAACGCATCACTTAACCGTGAATATCCACGCGTAAGCGACCGCGCCGAGAAGGGGCTGCCGCTGACTTGCAATAGCCACGGCATTGCGGCTAAGATAGGAACCAGTTGGTTTATAATTACAGGGGAGGGCAGTGATGAAGAACCTGACCGTCATCGGTCGCCCGCGCGAGTTCGAGCTGGAAGAGGCCGCCCGCAGCGCCATGCACGTTTTCTGGGATCGCGGCTATGAAGCGGCGTCGCTACCGGATTTGATCGCCGGAACCGGTTTATCGCGCGGCAGTCTCTACAAGGCGTTCGGCGATAAAAAAGGGCTGCTGCTGGCCGCGCTGGATATCTACATGACCGAAGGTCTGAAAGCCACCTCGGATATTCTGGCGCAGCCCGGCGCGGTTAAAACGGCGATTCGCGCCTCGCTGCTGCGTTATGCCGCGCTCTCCAGCGGTGAGAAAGGGCGGCGCGGTTGTCTGGTGGTGTCGCTCACCACCGAGATGGCCGCGCATGATGAACAGATTGCCGAACGCACGGGGCGCATGTTCCGGCGTTTGCAGCAGCTGTATGCGGCAACGCTGGTGCGCGGTCAGCTGAGCGGAGAACTGCCCGAGCGTGATGAGCAGGTGCTGGCCCGCTTACTGGTTTGCCAGATTGAAGGGATGCGCATCCTCGGTAAAACCGGGGCAACGGAAGCTGAAATGAATGCCGTAGTGGACTGCACGATGCGTCTGCTCGACTAATTTTTTTATCCATATTGGAACCAATCGGTTCCTTAGTGAGGTGTTGTGATGTCCGATCCGCACGCGTTAAATCCCGAGCCACGCCGCTGGGCGATGTTTATCGTCCTGCTGACAGGCGCATTTTTACCCCCGCTGGACTTCTTTATTGTCAATGTGGCGCTGCCCTCGATTCAGAGCGATTTGGCCACGTCCGGCTCGGCGGAGCAATTTGTCATCTCGTCTTATGCCGGGTTTTATGCCGTCACGCTGATCACCGGTGGCCGCCTCGGCGATCTGTTTGGCCGCGGGCGCATGTTCTTCGTTGGCCTGACCGGTTTTGCGGCGGCTTCTGCGCTGTGTGGCTTTGCCTGGTCATCGGGCGCGCTGATCGCTGGTCGCGTGCTGCAGGGCATCACTGCAGCGATTATGGCACCGCAGGCGCTGGCCTCGATTCAGGCGATTTTCCCGGAGGCGGAGAAATCACGCGCGCTGAGCCTGTACGGCGCGGTATTTGGTCTGGCCTCGGTGATTGGCCAGGCGCTGGGCGGCATCCTGATCTCACTCAACCTGTTTAATAGCGGCTGGCGCGCCATTTTCCTGGTCAATCTGCCGGTGGCGCTGCTGGTGGTGCTGTTTGGCATCCCGTTGATTAAAGAGACGCGTGCTCAGCACGCGCGCAAGCTGGATTTTGGCGGAATGGGACTGTCGATGATGACGCTGGGTCTGCTGATCGTGCCGCTGATCGAAGGACGGGAAGCGGGCTGGCCGCTGTGGGCGTGGCTATCGCTGCTGCTGGTGCCGGTGCTGGGCACTCTGTTCTGGCGCTATGAAAGCCGGCTGGCAAAGCAGGGCGGCGATCCGCTGATCGATCCGGCGATTTTCAGCGTGCCGGGGCTGGGGCTGTCCCTGCTGCTGGCGCTGCTGTTCTACTCGATTGGCGTATTCTTCCTGCTGTTCTCGATCTATTTACAGGGCGCGCTGCATCAGGGCGTACTGAGCGCCGGGCTGATCTTCCTGCCCTTTGGTGCGGGTTTTCTGCTGGGGCCGTTGTCCACGCCCTCTGCGCGACGACTGATTGGGCCTTACGTTAACGCCACTGGGATGGTGCTGGAAGTGGCTGGCCTGCTGGGCCTGGCGTGGCTGATGGCCAGCACGCCGGTCGGTGTGTCACCGGCGGCGCTGCCGCTGGCCGTGGGGCTTTTTGTGGTGGGGTTTGGCCAGGGGCTGGCGCTGCCGACGCTGATGCACATCGTCACCGGACGCGTGGCACCCGCCTGGGCCGGGATGATTGCCGGTATCGCCAGCTCCACGTTGCAACTGAGCACGGCGCTGAGCGTGGCCATTATCGGCGGGATCTTTTATGCCGTGCTGGGCACGGGCAAGGGGCCAGGAGAGATTACCCATGCCTTCATCGTGGCGATAGTGTGTATGTCGATTTGTCTGGCGGCCGGCGCGCTGCTGAGCATCCGGCTAGCGCGCAGGCCTGCCGCACAGACGGCGGTGCTTAAAACACGCGGGAGTTCCAACGCGTTGCGGGACTGATGGTTGAAGACTGGGTGTGATCACCCCCATCACTTTACCCGATGGCGTCCATTCCTCAGAACGACATCGTGACACCGGCGTACCAGGCGCGGCCCGGTTCGTTATAGGTCGATGCCCCGGCATTTTCGCGATAAACGCGCTTATCAAACAGGTTATTGATACCGGCGTTGGCGCTCAGGTTTTTAGTGATGTCATAGTTGAGGTTCAGCCCGACAATGGAATACGGGCTGATTTCACGCTGCGACAGACCACGGCTGGCCTCGAGGCTGGTTTCCGCATACTGGCGTGGCTTCTGCCGGCCGTATTGCGTCCAGTTGATGTTGGCGCTGAGCGCCTCGGTCGCCTGCCACTCCAGCTGCGAATTGATGGTGAATTCCGGAATTACCGTCAGCGGGTTGCCGGTTTTTTTGCTCTCCGAGCGGAACATATAGGTGGCATTGGTGCGCCACTCCAGCGTGTCGGCAATCAGCGGGATGCTCAGATTGCCTTCCAGCCCTTCGACGATCGCTTTGCCGCCATTTTCCCAGCGCAGCAGGTTATACGAGCCGGTTGAAGCCACCGGCGTGGTGCCGGAGATGATTTTGTTTTTGTAATCATTGCGGAACCAGGTGATGCCCGCCACATAGCCCTGATTACTGAACTCAATGCCTACTTCTTTATTCACACTGATCTCGGGATCGAGGTCTTTGCTGCCCAGCAGGTAACAGCGTGACAGGCCAATCGGACAACCGTTGCCGCGCGTCGACAGGATATAGCCCTCAGTGGACTGATACAGGTTTGGCGCTTTAAAGGCGCGCGCAATACCGGCTTTCAGCGTGAAGTAATCACCGAGGCCCTGCGATAGATTAAGGCTCGGGCTCCAGTTAGCGCCAAACTGATCGTGATAGTCGAAGCGCAGGCCGGGAATCACTTCGGTGGAGTCGGTGGCGGCGATGTTGTCTTCGAAATAGAGCGAGCTGATGGTGGCGCTGTTTTTACTGTCACGCTGCGAACCATCGCTGGATACGCCGCCGAAATCGACGCCCGGTGCGCTGGTGGCCTGTACCGATGCCGGATCGTTAAGCTCATCGCGATTCCACTCAGCACCCAGCGTAACCGTTTGATCGACCAGCAGCTGCAGCGGGAAATTGATCTCGCCGCCGGCGCGATAGCTCTCCAGCCGGCTGGTAGCGTACGTATCGCTGTTGATCATCCCTTCGGTGCTGCCGCCGGAGCCTTCTTTCAGACGGGTATTGTTGGTTTTCTCATAGCTAAAGTTAAGCTTAGAGGTGCCCCAGTCCCAGATGCCGTTGTGCACCACTCCGTAGTTCTGGCGATACAGGCGGTTGGTTTCGCTGCCGTACAGCGCTTCAACCAGCCCGTTGGCGCTGGCATTGCTGTTGCTGTTCTGCGTGTCGCCAGCGTAAATATTGCCCTGGCGACTGTAGCCATAGCTGAAATCGACAATCTGCGTCGGGGTGATTTTCCACGATAGCACGCCGTTGATGTCTTTATTACGCACCCCTTCGCGTCCGGCGGCGTAAGATCCATTTTGCGCGGTATTGATGTCGAAGGCGTCGGCATCCGTTTTGTTCAGGTTGCCGTACAGCCGCATGGTGAGTGCCTCACCGGCCAGCGGACCGCTGAGGTTGAAGTTTGCGCGGCGGGTGGCGCCTTCCTTGTCATCTTCTGGCTGGTTAGTGAACAGCGACAGCGAACCGTGCCAGTCATTGGTCGGGCGTTTGGTAATGATGTTGACCACACCGCCGGCGGCACCGGAGCCATAACGGGCAGCGGCCGGACCGCGTATCACCTCAATGCGTTCCACCATTTCCGGCGGTACCCAGTTGGTATCTCCGCGTGAGTCGCGCTCACCGCGCCAGCTGTAACGCACCGAGTTACGGGAGGTGACCGGCACGCCATCGATCAGCACTAAGGTGTTTTCCGGGCCCATGCCGCGAATGTCGATCTGGCGGTTGTTACCGCGGCTGCCGCTGGCGCCGTTACCGGTGAGGTTAACGCCGGGCATTTTGCGGATGATGTCCGCGAGGTCGTTAACGGGCGGACTTTTTTTGATGTCTTCAGCGGTAATGGTGGAAACTCCCGGCTGCTGCTTTAGCTCCTGCTCTGCCGTCACAATCATCGACTCATCGTCGGCCAGCTTCTCCGTGGGTTCAGCGGCAAACACCGGTGAGGTTAACAGGCCCGCCAGGCACAGTACGACCGGACGCTTTTTGCCACATACTGTTACATTCACTTATATCATCTCCCTGATGCGTTAGCACTTGTAAGCAAATGCGCATGATAATGAGAATAGTTTGCATTGTATATTGATGTGCAACTTCTTTACATTCCTGCGTATATCGCCTCATCGGGCGGCTTTTTTGTCAGTTTTTGTCAGCAGGGCGATACGCTGGCTTAGACAGGAACGTTATGGCTAATAAGCAAATCATCCAGCGTGGCAGGATAAGCAGGTGCCTGATTTGCGGTAACAATCTGGTTTTTGCGCGACGACAGGGCCGCATTCAGGCCAGCAAAGAACCCTATTGCCGGATTTCGGCAATAGATATCTGTTTTTCGCATTTGTGATCGCTGCCTATCTTCCAGAGAATGGCTGCGGGACGTTTAGAGGATGACAATCCTTTGCGCCGCGCGGCTTTACGCGACATGGGCAAAGGGAAAAATACATCGCTACCTCGACGCCTTTTCCCTGCCGGGAAACATTTTAAATATCAGGAGAAAGGTTCCAGTGAAATTCGCAAAAGGTATCACCCTTTTCGCACTCGCTCTCAGTGCGCACACCGCGTTTGCCGCCGAACAATCCGTCCCAACCGACAGCTCACTGCATGTACAAGCTGATGCCGCGCTGAAAAGCCTGGTGCCCGCCGACGTGGCGAAGCGTGGCTATATTGTGGCAGGAACCAACCCCAACACGCCGCCCACCACCTTCTATAAAGAAGACAACAAAACGCTGGCCGGTCGTGAAATTGACATCATGAACGCGGTCGGTGAGCGTCTCGGCATTCAGGTGCAGTGGCGTGATACCGGCGGCTTCGACAACATCATTCCGGGACTGAAAACCGGCCGCTACGATGTGGCCTTGTCCAACATCAACGCCACGCCGGCGCGCGCCAAAATTATCGACTTCGTGAGTTACTACGACGCCAGCCGTCTCGGCATTATTTCGCGGAAAGACGCCAACGTCGCGCCGTTCAAAACCCTCGACGAGGTGTGCGGTAAAGAAGTCGGCGCCGGTTCCGGCACCACCCAGGTGACCCGTCTGGAAGAGGCCAGCAAAGCCTGTGAAGCGGCCGGGAAAAAACCGATTAAAGTGTCAGTGTTCCCGGATCGCCCGGCGGGTGTTCAGGCCGTGGTCAGCGGGCGTGTGCCGATGTTCCTCGGTCCGTACGAAGGCCTGCTGTGGCAGGTGAAAGTGATCAAACCGCTGACCATGAGCGGCGAAATTACCGTGCATGATGCGCCGGTATCGGTCGCCTTCCCGAAAGATTCCGCGCTTGAACCTGCGGTACAGGCAGCGCTGAACTCGCTGATTAAAGATGGTAGCTACCAGAAGATCCTGGATAACTGGGGCATCGGCTTTGGCGCGGTTAAAGAGTCAAAACGTAATCAGGATATCTTTCAATGAGTGACTTTCACGACCACACCGACGATCTGAAAATCGTCGGTAAACGCTACTACGGACGCTGGCTCAGTGCGCTGGTGGTGCTGTTGTGCGTGGTGGCGATGGCGCATTCGATGATCAACAATCCGCGCTTCGAATGGGGCGTGATTGCGGAAAACTTCACCGGCGAGTCGATCCTGCAGGGCGTGCTGATGACGCTGCAGCTGACCGCGATTTCGGTGATGCTGGGCTTCGCCTTTGGCACGGTGCTGGCGCTGATGCGCCTGTCATCCAACCCGGTGCTGGTCGGCGTCAGCTGGTTCTATACCTGGTTTTTCCGCGGCGTACCGATGCTGGTACAGCTGTTCCTGTGGTACAACATCGCGGCGCTGTACCCGACCATTTCACTGTCGCTGCCGGGCCTGGGTGAAATCTGGAGTACTCAGTCTAATGCGCTGGTCAGTCCGTTCAGCGCGGCGGTGATCGCGCTGGTAATGCATCAGTCCGCCTATGCGGCTGAGATCGTGCGCGCCGGGATTCAGAGCGTTGGCAACGGCCAGCTGGAAGCCGCCCGTGCGCTGGGTTACCGTCCGGCGCAGATTTTCCGTCATACCGTACTGCCGCAGGCGATGCGCGCCATCATGCCGCCGGCCGGTAACGAAATCATCGGCCAGCTGAAAACCACGGCGGTGGTATCGGTGATCTCCCTGCAGGATGTGCTGTTTTCGGCGCAGATCATCTATCAGCGCACCTATGAAGTGATCCCGCTGCTGCTGGTGGCGACACTGTGGTATCTGCTGATGACTTCGGTACTGTCGGTTGGTCAGTTCTACGTCGAGCGGTACTTTGGCCGTGGCGTCACGCGCCGTGAAAAGCGCAGTTTACTTAAGTCGCTGCCCGGTTTCTCTGCGCCTAAAGCCGAAAGGAGCGTAAGCAATGGCTGAAGCGATCGCCTTACGTAAGGTGACCAAACGTTTTTCCGGCGTCACTATTCTGGATGAAGTTAATCTTGATATCCCGGCCGGCTCGGTGACGGTGATCCTCGGACCGTCCGGCTCAGGCAAATCGACGCTGTTGCGCTGCATTAATCATCTGGAAAAACTGGATGGCGGCACGATTCGTATCGGTGGCGAGATCATTGGTTACAAGCAGAAAGGCCAGGCGCTGCACGAGCTGAGCAGCAGCGAGATTGCGCGTCAGCGTGCCGAAATCGGCATGGTGTTTCAGCAGTTCAACCTGTTCCCGCACCGCACCGTGCTGCAAAACATTGTCGATGCGCCGATGCGGGTGAAAAAACAGAGCCGCCAGCAGGCGACCAGCAAAGCGCTGTCACTGCTTAAGCAGGTGGGGCTGGCCGGGCGCGAAGAAGAGTGGCCGCAGAATCTCTCCGGTGGTCAGCAGCAGCGCGTGGCGATCGCCCGTGCGCTGGCGATGGATCCCGGCGTGATGCTGTTTGATGAGCCCACGTCTGCGCTCGATCCGGAACTGGTGGGTGAAGTGCTGCAGGTGATCAAACAGCTGGCGCACTCCGGCATCACCATGGTGATCGTGACACACGAGATCGGTTTTGCGCGCGAGGTGGCCGATAACATCGTGTTTATGGAAGGCGGGCGGATTGTGGCGGCGGGGCCGACGCAGCAGGTGCTCGACGATCCGGAAAACGGACGGGTAAGAAACTTTATTGCAACGGTGCTGTAAGCACCGTTTTTCATTTTTGACTCCAGGAAGCATGATGACGCAAAAACCGGTGATGCACAGCGCCCACTGGGGTGCTTTTACTGCCCGCCAGCAGGGCGATCGGCTGACCATCGAACCGTTTCACGGCGATCCCGATCCCAGCCCGCTGCTGCAAAACTTTCACAATGTCCTGCATCACCCGGCGCGCGTGGCGCAACCGATGGTGCGCCGTGGCTGGCTGGAAAATGGGCCCGGCGCGGATCCACGTCGCGGTAATGACGACTATGTGGCGGTGAGCTGGGAGCAGGCTTACACGCTGGTGGCGCGCGAACTGCAGCGCGTCGGTGACGCGTATGGGCCGGAAGGTATTTTTGGTGGCTCATATGGCTGGTCAAGTGCCGGCCGTTTTCATCACGCGCAGAGCCAGGTGCACCGCTTTCTTAACACGGTGATGGGCGGCTATGTGCGCTCGGTGAACAGCTACAGTTCCGGCTCGGCTTCGGTGCTGTTACCGCATATCGTCGGCGACATGAATGAGATCGCCCGCCGCGGCGTCAGCTGGGAAGAGATCGCCCGGCATAGCGAGATCGTGCTGGCGTTCGGCGGCCTGGCGCTGAAAAACTCGCAGGTGGCAAGCGGTGGTCTGAGCGAACACACCGAACGCGGCTTTATGCAGCAGGCGGCAGAACGCGGCGCACGCTTTATTTCGGTGAGCCCGTTGCAGAGCGATCTGCCCGATGAGGCGCAGGGAGAGTGGCTGGCGCTGTGCCCCGGTACCGATGCGGCCTTCATTCTCGGTCTGCTGTCGGTGCTGATTGACGAGCAGCGCACCGATGAGGCTTTCCTCGCGCGTTACACCTTCGGCTGGCAGCAAATGGTCGCCTATATTCGCGGCGAAGAGGACGGTACGCGGCGCGACGCACAGTGGGCGGCTGAGATTTGTGGCGTCAGCGCGGCAACAATCACCGATTTTGCGCGCCAGCTGCACGGTAAACGTGTGCTGGTTACCGTGGCGCACGCATTGCAGCGCGCGGAACACGGTGAGCAACCGGTATGGCTGGGGCTGGTGCTGGCGGCCGCGCTGGGACAGCCGGGGCTGCCGGGCGGTGGATACACCTATGCGCTCGGCGCACTCGGCCATTACGGTAAGCATCATAATCTGGTGAGTTTCCCGGCGCTGCCGCAGGGCAGGAACGGTATTGACCGGCTGATTCCGGTGGCGCGCATCGCCGATATGCTGCTGCATCCCGGCACGCAGTTTGATTACAACGGCCGGCGTCTGACCTATCCGCACATCCGTCTGGCCTACTGGGCGGGCGGCAATCCGTTCCATCATCATCAGGATCTGGCGCGGCTGCGGCAGGCGTTTTGCCAGTTGGATACGCTGATTGTGCACGAGACCGCGTGGACCGCCAGCGCGCGCCATGCAGATATCGTGCTGCCTGCCACCATGACGCTGGAGCGTGAAGATATCGGCGGTGCGCCGACCGATCGTCATCTGTTTGCCATGCAGCCGGTGGCGCAACCTTACGCGCAGGCGCAGGATGACTACACCATTTTTGCTGAACTGGCGCGTCGTTTAGGCCGTGAAGAGGCGTTCACCGAAGGACGCGACGCCCGCGGCTGGCTGCGCCATCACTATGCGCAGCTGCAGGAAAAACTGGCCGCGCATCAGGTGACGATTCCTGATTTCGACCAGTTCTGGCTGCAGGGCGTGATTGAACTGCCGCAGCTGAAAGATGGCGGGCGGATGATCAATGCGTTTCGGGCCGATCCGGCGGCGGCACCGCTACCGACGCCAAGCGGCAAAATCGAAATCTTTTCCGCCACCATTGCCAGCTTTGGCTATGAAAATTGCCCCGGCCATCCGGTGTGGCGCGCACCGCAGCAGCAGCCGGATGCGGAACATCCGCTATGGTTGATCGCGAATCAGCCGGCCACGCGTCTGCACAGCCAGCTGGATTTTGGTGACTACAGCCTGAGCGGCAAACGCGAAGGACGTGAGGTGTGCAGCCTGCATCCGCACGATGCCGCCGCGCGCGGCATTACCGACGGCGACATTATCGAGTTGTACAATCAGCGCGGTCACGTGCTGGCCAGCGCTCGCGTCACCGAAAGCATTATGCCGGGGGTGGTGCAGTTGCCGACCGGCGCCTGGTACGATCCGGTCGATCCCACCGCGCTGCGACCGCTGTGTCGCCACGGTAATCCGAATGTGCTGACGCTGGATATCGGTACTTCATCGCTGGCGCAGGGCTGTAGCGGACAAATCACCGTGGTGCAGTTGCGCAAATACCGCGGCGAGCTGACGCCGGTGCAGGCATTTATTCCGCCGCAACCGGTCAGCTACAGCACTGAGATTATCTGAGGCCGTGCAGGGCTTCGCCTACCGCATCAAATAGCCGGTCCAGTTCGGCCGGCTGGGTATCAAACATCGGGCCGAACTGCAGCGTATCGCCGCCAAAGCGGACGTAAAAGCCGGCTTTCCACAGCGCCATGCCCGCTTCAAACGGCCGCACGGTCGCGTCACCTTCACGGGGTGCCAGCTGAATGGCACCGACCAGCCCGCAGTTGCGGATATCCACCACCTGCGGACAATCGCGCAGCCCGTGCAGCGCACGTTCAAAATGCGGTGCCAGTTCGGCCGACTGGCTAATCAGCGCCTCGTTTTCCAGCACGTCCAGCGTCGCCAGCGCGGCCGCGCAGGCCACCGGATGCGCCGAATAGGTGTAGCCGTGCGCAAACTCAACCGCGTGCTGCGGCAGCGGCTGAGACATAAAGGTGTGATAGATTTCGCTGCTGGCCACCACGCCGCCCAGCGGAATGGCACCGTTGGTAATCTGTTTGGCGAAGTTGAGCAGATCCGGTGTGACGCCAAAATACTCCGCGCCGCTCCAGCGTCCCATGCGGCCAAAGCCGGTGATCACTTCGTCAAAAATCAGCAAAATATCGTGCTGCGTACAGATCTCACGCAGGCGCTGCAGGTAGCCGTGCGGCGGAATAATCGCGCCGGCAGATCCGGACAGCGGTTCAACAATCAGCGCGGCAATAGTCGAAGCATCATGCAGTTCAATCAGCTTCAGCATCTCATCCGCCAGCGCCTCGCCCCCCGTGGCAGGCTGGCCGGGGGTGAACGCCAGCTCTGGCTGCAGCGTATGCGGCAGGTGATCAACCTCCAGCAGCTGACCAAAGGCCTTACGGTTGCCGCCGATTCCTCCAAGGCTGGTGCCGCCAATGTTCACGCCGTGATAGCCGCGCGCGCGACCAATCAACCGGGTTTTATTAGGCTGGCCTTTGGCCCGCCACCAGGCGCGCGCCATTTTCACCGCAGTATCCGCCGACTCCGACCCCGAACCGGTAAAGAACACGTGGTTGAGATGGCCGGGCATCAGGCTGGCGATGCGCTCGGCCAGCTGAAACGACAGCGGATGGCCATACTGAAAGCCCGGCGAGTAATCCAGCGTACCGAGTTGCTGCGCGACCGCCTGCTGGATTTCACGGCGCGTGTGGCCCGCGCCGCAGGTCCATAAACCGGACAGACTATCGAAAATCTGGCGGCCGTCGCCATCGGTCAGCCAGTGGCCGTGCGCGGCGACAATAAAACGGGGATCCTGCTGAAAATAGCGGTTAGCAGTGAACGGCATCCAGTGCGCCTGTAAATTCAGGTCGGCGGTATTGATCGGCTGTGACATCGGGTTTTCTCCGGCATGTGTTAAGCAGAGTTTGCAATCCGCCGCCGGTTAAGTTAAATGCTAATTAACTTGTCTTCACTTATGGATTTACTCACCTGAATGAAAAAGAAAACGCTGGCCCAGGTGACCGACTTCGACCTCAGACTGCTGCGCGTTTTCAAAACCGTCAGCGAGTGCGGCAGCTTTTCCGCCGCCGAAAGCCTGCTCGGTATTACGCGCTCGGCCATCAGCCTGCATATGAGCGATCTGGAAAAACGGCTGGGCATGCGCCTGTGCCAGCGCGGTCGCGCCGGGTTTGCGCTCACCGAGGAAGGGCGTGAAATTTTACGACACAGCGAGACCATGATGGCGGCGGTGGAAGATTTTCGCCAGCAGGTGAACCAGATGCATCAGCAGCTGCGCGGGGAGTTCAACATCGGCATCATCAATAATCTGGTGACGCAGCCGCGCATGCGTCTCACCCATGCGCTGGCGGCGCTGCGGGAGAGCGGGGCAGGGATCCGGATCAACATCAGTATGTTAACCGCGGCGGACATCGAGCGTGGCCTGCTGGAAGGACGCCTGCACGTGGGCGCGCTGCCGATGGCGGCGCCGGTCTCCGGGCTGGCGTACGCACAGCTGTATGATGAACATGCGCAGCTCTATTGCAGCCACGCGCACCCGCTGTTTAACCATGCGGAGCGGCCGGAACACCACGCGCTGGCGGCCTGCGATGCGATAGCGCCGCTGTTTCGCATGCCGGCGGGGGCGATTGCGCTGCATCAGCAGCTGAACTGCAGCGCCACCGCTTCCGACCGCGAAGGGATCGCATTTCTCATTCTCACCGGGCGCTATATCGGTTTCCTGCCGGACCACTACGCCGCGCAGTGGGTGGAGAAACAGCAGATGCGCGCCCTCGCGCCGCAGCAGTTCCATTACCACAGTCAAATCGCGCTCGTCACGCGCCAGGGCCCGCGTCACAACACCATCCTGCAACGCTTTTTGCAGGCGCTGGCGCTGGACGAGCCCGGCGCTTAGCAGAGGCGCTAAGGCATTCTAGTTACAACATACTGTTAGTTTGCTACATCAACCCGGGTGCCAGCACCGTGCGGCGTAAAGTCTGACAGGCCTTGATGGCAGGCGGGGTGACGAGAGAGAAGAGGGCGAAAAAAAGGGGAGAACCATGCGTTCTCCCCTGAGATATCACTGCTTTATGCGCGCAGCGGTTCGCCGCGTACCGGGCGATCGCCCGCCACGAAGTAGTCCGCTTCGCTGCGCGGTAACGGCTGGCGGCCACGAATGTTGTCGGCGATCTTCTCACCAATCATGATGGTGGTGGCGTTCAGGTTACCGGTGATGATCAGCGGCATAATTGAGGCGTCGACTACGCGCAGCCCCTGCAGACCGTGTACGCGACCTTCGCCATCCACAACCGCCATCTCATCGCTGCCCATTTTACAGGTGCCGCACGGATGGTAAGCGGTCTCAGCATGGTTGCGCACAAACTCATCCAGCTGCTCGTCGCTCTGGCACTCCAGCCCCGGACTGATCTCTTTGCCGCGATACTTATCCAGCGCCGGCTGGTTGATGATTTGCCGCGTGATGCGGATGGCATCGCGGAACTCATGCCAGTCCTGCTCGTGCGCCATGTAGTTAAACAGAATCGCCGGATGACGGCGCGGATCGCGCGACTTAATGCGCACGTGACCGCGGCTTGGCGAACGCATCGAACCGACGTGACACTGGAAGCCATGCGCTTCTACCGCATTCGAGCCGTTGTAGTTAATCGCCACCGGCAGGAAGTGGTACTGAATGTTGGGCCAGGCAAACTCTTCCCGGCTGCGGATAAAGCCACCGCCTTCAAACTGGTTGCTGGCGCCGATACCGGTGCCTTTGAACAGCCACTCGGCACCAATTTTCGGCTGGTTCCACCACTTCAGGGCCGGATAGAGCGATACCGGCTCTTTGCACTCGTACTGCAGGTACATCTCCAGATGATCCTGCAGGTTTTCACCGACGCCCGGCAGATCATGCACCAGCGGGATGTCGTGCTGCTTCAGCAATGCCGCCGCGCCAACGCCGGAGCGCTGCAGAATCTGCGGCGAGGCGATAGCACCGGCGCACAGCAGCACTTCACGCCGCGCATGCACGGTGTGCGACGTATCGCTGGCGCCGTGCAGATACTGCACGCCGACCGCGCGTTTGCCCTCGAACAGAATGCGATCGGTGGTGGCGTGGGTGATGATTTTCAGGTTCGGACGCTGTTTCGCCGTATCCAGATAACCGCGCGCGGTGCTGGAGCGGCGGCCCTGCGGCGTCACGAAACGGTCCATCGGACCAAATCCTTCCTGCTGATAACCGTTGAGATCGTCGGTACGCGGATAGCCCGCCTGCACGCCGGCTTCAATCATCGCGGCGAACAGCGGGTTGTTGCCTGGCTTACAGGTGGTGATGCTCACCGGGCCTTCGCCACCGTGATAATCATTAGCACCGATATCGCGCGTTTCCGACTTGCGGTAGTAGGGCAGGCAGTCGCGGTAAGTCCAGTTTTCCAGACCCGGCTGCTGCGCCCAGTTGTCGAGATCCATGGCGTTACCGCGGATGTAGCACATGCCGTTGATCAGCGACGAACCGCCCAGCCCTTTACCGCGTCCGCACTCCATGCGGCGGTTATTCATGTGTGGCTCAGGCTCGGTTTCGTACGCCCAGTTGTAGCGTTTGCCCTGTAATGGCCAGGCCAGCGCCGCCGGCATTTGCGTGCGGAAATCAAAGCGGTAATCGGGACCGCCGGCCTCCAGCAGCAGGACGTTCACGCTGCTGTCTTCGGTCAGTCTTGTTGCCAAAACGTTCCCTGCGGATCCGGCTCCGATAATGATGTAATCAAATTCCATTAGTCGCTCCTCAGGTTAAGCTTGATTAAAATACCGACTGAAAACGGGTCAGTTCGACCTGCACAGATTTCACCTGGGTGTAGCTCTGCAGCGTCATCAGGCCATTCTCGCGGCCAATACCGGAGTGCTTGTAACCGCCCACCGGCATTTCAGCGGCGGATTCCCCCCAGGTGTTGATCCAGCAAATGCCCGCTTCAATCTGGTGAATGACGCGGTGCGCGCGATTCAGATCCCGGGTGACCAGACCCGCCGCCAGGCCGTATTCGGTGGCATTGGCGCGGCGCACCACTTCTTCCTCGCTGTCGTAGGTCAGGATCGACATCACCGGTCCGAAAATCTCTTCGCGCACGATGGTCATTTCATCACGGCAATCGGTGAACACGGTCGGTTCTACCCAGGCACCGTTATCAAACGCTGCGCCGCTCATGCGTTTTCCGCCGCACAGCAGGCGCGCGCCTTCGCTGATGCCGGATTCGATATAGCGCAACACATTGTCACGGTGCGGGAAGCTGACCAGCGGGCCAAAGTTGGTGGCCGGATCGTTGACATCGCCGGCTTTGATGCGTGCCACGCGTTCAGCGATTTTTGCCTCAAACGCCTGCTGCAATGCCGTCGGCACAAACACGCGCGTGCCGTTGGTGCACACCTGGCCGGAGCTGTAGAAGTTCGCCATCATGGCGATGTCGGCGGCGAGATCGAGGTCGGCGTCGTCAAACACGATCAGCGGCGATTTGCCGCCCAGCTCCATGGTCACCTCTTTCAGCGTGGAGCCGGCCGCGTTGGCCATCACTTTTTTGCCGCTGGCCACGCCGCCGGTGAAGGAGATTTTGTCGATGCCCGGATGGTCGGTCAGCAGCTGACCGGTCACCGCGCCGCGTCCGTTCAGCACGTTGAACACGCCATCCGGTACGCCGGCTTCGCTGTAGATTTCTGCCAGCTTCAGCGCGCTCAGCGGCGTCACTTCGCTGGGTTTAAAGATCATCGCGTTACCAGCCGCCAGCGCCGGTGCAGATTTCCACAGCGCGATCTGAATCGGATAGTTCCATGCGCCAATACCGGCGACCACACCAAGCGGTTCGCGGCGCGTATAGACGAAGGAGGTATCACGCAGCGGGATCTGCTGGCCTTCAAGCGCCGGGATCAGGCCGGCGTAGTACTCCAGCACATCGGCACCGGTAACAATGTCCACCGCCTGGGTTTCACTCAGCGGTTTACCGGTGTCGAGGGTTTCCAGCGCCGCCAGCTCATCGTTACGCTCGCGCAGGATATCCACCGCACGGCGCAGGATGCGTGACCGCTCCATCGCCGTCATGGCCGCCCAGATTTTCTGGCCTTTTTGCGCGGCGGCGACCGCGCGATCGACATCCGCCTGCGCGGCTTCATGGACCTCGGCCAGCACTTCGCCATTGGCCGGGCTGATGGTCTGGAATGTGTCGCCCGCTGCTGCGGCAACGTATTGACCATCAATGTATAAATGCTGCTCGGTGAATCGGGACATGGTTGCTCCTTCCTCAGTGATTCGCGGCGCCAGCCAGCTGCTGGCGAATGAATTGGGTGGTGAGCGTTCTGGCAATCGCCAGATCAAACGGTTTGCCGCTCAGCGCGGCGCGCAGCCACAGGCCATCAATCAGCGAGGCCAGACCGTGCGCGGCCAGCCGCGCCTGCTCACGCGGCAGCTCGCGGCGAAACTCGGCAGCGAGCGTGGAAAACAGGCGACGGCTGCTGACGCGTTCCAGGCGACCCAGCTGCGGCTGATGCATGCTGCTGGCCCAGAAGTCCAGCCACGCTTTCATCGCCGCGCTGTGCACCTGGGTGTCGTCGAAGTTACCTTCGACAATCGCCAGCAGGCGCGCTTCGGTGCCGGCTCCCGCCAGCGGTTTCAGTCGTGCCGCCACCGCATCACGCAGCTGACGCGTCACGTCGCGCATGGTGGCTTCCAGCAAACCGTTTTTGTCTTTGAAGTAGTGGCTGATGATGCCGGTCGAGACGCCGGCGCGCCGCGCAATCTGCGCAATGGTCGCGTCATTGATCCCGACTTCGTTAATGGTACTCAGGGTCGCATCAATCAGTTGCCGACGACGTATCGGCTGCATTCCCACCTTTGGCATGACTCCAGCTCCACCGCAATGTAAGACCCCTATTAAAACTTTTTTTGATTGCACGTTCAATATAAAAAAGAAACTTGTTAGGATACTGTGCTTCGGTTGTTATGAAAGCGCAACGGGAAGGTGAATACTGAACCGTGCCGAACAATCAGGAGGGAAAACAGGAGAACGATACCGATAAGGCCGATCGCTACGGCCCTGCTACTTCATTGAATAATTACAGGAAATTAACCAGAGGTAACCGATGATTAATCCACCTGCCAGTGAAAAAGACAGAATCAATCCCGTGGTGTTTTACACCTCTGCCGGACTGATTCTGACATTTTCACTTGTCACCATTTTGTACAGCGATCTCGCTGCCGGCTGGATCCAGAGCGCCGTCAACTGGGTATCGTCCACTTTTGGCTGGTACTACATGCTGGCCGCCACGCTGTATATCGTCTTCGTCATCTATATGGCCTGTTCACGCTACGGCGCCATCAAGCTGGGCCCGGAGCAGTCCAAACCCGAATTCAGTCTGCTGAGCTGGTCGGCGATGTTGTTTGCCGCCGGCATCGGCATCGATTTGATGTTCTTCTCGGTGGCGGAACCGGTCACGCAGTATATGCAGCCGCCGGAAGGGGCCGGTCAGACCCTGGAAGCGGCGCGTCAGGCGATGGTGTGGACGCTGTTTCACTACGGTCTGACCGGCTGGTCGATGTATGCGCTGATGGGCATCGCGCTCGGCTACTTCAGCTACCGCTATAATCTGCCGCTCACTATTCGCTCGGCGCTCTATCCGATTTTTGGCAAACGTATTAACGGCCCGATTGGCCACACGGTGGATATCGCGGCGGTGATCGGTACCATTTTTGGTATCGCCACCACGCTGGGTATCGGCGTGGTACAGCTCAACTACGGGCTGAAAGTGTTATTTGATGTGCCGGAAGGGCTGACGGCGCAGATGGCGCTGATTGTACTGTCGGTGGTGATCGCCACCATTTCAGTGACCTCGGGCGTGGATAAAGGCATCCGCATCCTGTCGGAGCTGAATGTCGCGCTGGCGCTTGGTCTGATTCTGTTTGTGCTGTTTATGGGCAAGACGGATTTCCTGCTCAACGCGCTGGTGCTGAACGTCGGTGATTACATCAACCGCTTTATGGGCATGACGCTCAACACCTTTGCGTTTGATCGTCCGACGCAGTGGATGAATAGCTGGACGCTTTTTTTCTGGGCGTGGTGGGTGGCGTGGTCGCCGTTTGTCGGCCTGTTCCTCGCCCGTATTTCCCGAGGCCGCACCATCCGTGAGTTTGTGCTCGGCACGCTGATTATCCCGTTCACCTTCACGCTGCTGTGGCTGTCGGTGTTCGGTAACGCGGCGCTGTACGAGATCATCCACGGCGATGCCGGTTTTGCCCAGGAAGTGATGGCGCATGCCGAGCGCGGGTTCTACAGCCTGCTGGCGCAGTACCCGGCGTTTAAGTTCAGCGCCTCGGTCGCCACCATTACCGGCATGCTGTTTTATGTTACTTCGGCGGATTCCGGCTCGCTGGTGCTGGGGAACTTCACCTCGAAGCTGAAGGATATCAACAGCGATGCGCCAAACTGGCTGCGCATTTTCTGGTCGGTGGCGATTGGCGTGCTGACCATGGGTATGCTGATGACCAACGGCATCTCTGCGCTGCAAAACACCACGGTGATCATGGGCCTGCCGTTCAGCTTCGTGATCTTCTTTGTGATGGCCGGGCTGTATAAATCACTCAAAGTGGAAGATCACCGCCGCGCCAGCGCCAGCCGTGATACCGCGCCCTATATTCCGGCGAGCAATGACCGTTTGAGCTGGAAAAAGCGGCTGTCGCGCCTGATGAACTACCCGGGCACGCGCTATACCCAGCAGATGATGGAAACGGTGATCTATCCGGCGATGCAGGATGTCGCCAAAGAGCTGGAGCTGCGCGGCGGTCGCGTATCGCTGGAGAGCGTTGCGCCGGAAGAGGGCCAGCCGCTGGGCTACCTTGATCTGCGCGTGCACCTCGGCGAGGAGCAGGATTTCGTCTATCAGGTGTGGCCGCAGCAGTACTCGGTACCGGGCTTTACCTATCGCGCCCGCAGCGGTAAGTCGCACTATTACCGGCTGGAAACCTTCCTGCTGGAGGGCAGCCAGGGTAACGATCTGATGGACTACAACAAGGAGCAGGTGATCATCGACATTCTCGATCAGTACGAGCGTCACCTGAACTTTATCCATCTGCATCGTGAAGCGCCGGGCAGCAATATCACTTACCCGAGCGTGTAACAGTGCGGGCAGCCGTGCAAGGCGGCTGCCCGTTTAATCACGTGGCGTTCCTCGCATAATTGCCAGCGGCAGCTAGACTCACTAGCTGACCTGAAGGGGAACATAATGAAATTGGGTTTTGCGTGTAAGTACTTTGATTCTGAGGCTAAACAGCCATTTCCATTTAAAACCACCACCCGCACACGCTTTCTCGCTATGGAGCGTAACGCGGCGGCCACGCTGCTACTGGCACTGGCACAAAATAACCTGCAGAACCTCTCTCTGACGCTGGAACAGCTGGCGCAGCAGCCGGATGCATTACGCATGATGCGCATCGGCAGCGATCTGCTGCCGCTGTACACCGTGCCGCTGGCCACAGAACTGTATGGCGATATTCTGCCCGAGCTGCAGCCGCTGTTTAGCCGCTGCGGCGAATTGGCCCGCGCGCACAACATTCGCCTGTCGTTCCATCCCGGCCAGTATACGGTGCTGGCTTCGGATAATGATGACGTGGTGGATCGGGCGCTGGAGGATGTCGAGTACCACACGCTGTGCGCGGTGCTGATGGGCTACGGCAGGCAGTTTCAGGATTTCAAAATCAACATCCACATGAACGGCAAACGCGGTATTGAGGGTTTTCGCGCGGCGTTTATGCGCCTCAGCCCGGAAGCCCGCAATATGCTGACGGTGGAAAATGACGAAATTTCCTGCTCGCTGGATGACGTCTTGCAGGCGCGTGCGCTGTGTCCGGTGGTACTGGATATTCACCATCACTGGGTGAAAGAGAATCAGTTTATTCAGGCCAGCGATGAACGCGTGGCGCTGATTCTGGAGTCGTGGCGCGGCGTGCGGCCGGTGCTGCACTATTCGATCGCCCAGGAAGGGTTGATCCCGGAGAGCGGCTTTCCCGATCAGGAGCTACTCGCCGCCTCAAAGCCGAAGCTGCGCGCCCATTCTGACTACTATTTCAACCAGACGCTGAATGACTGGGCGCTGTCGTTTGATCG
Source organism: Pantoea sp. B270 (assembly GCF_018726825.1). Lineage (NCBI taxonomy): Bacteria > Pseudomonadati > Pseudomonadota > Gammaproteobacteria > Enterobacterales > Erwiniaceae > Pantoea > Pantoea sp. B270. The sequence continues at coordinate 641,581 of NZ_JAHCSX010000002.1, read as the reverse complement.
CTTCGACATCATGTGCGAAGTCAAAATGAAGAACCTCGCACGCGATCGCCTGTATGACTATGCGCAGACGCGCTGATTAACCGCTTACGGCGCCGTGATCACAATGGCGACGCGGCGATTTTGCGCCCGGCCCTGCGCAGTGTTATTGCTGGCGACCGGCGCGCTCATGCCCAGCCCGCGCGTCACGATGTTTTGCCGTGGAATCGCCGCGCCGGTGGCCCACTGATCGGCCACCGCGTTGGCGCGTTTCAGCGACAGTTGCTGGTTGTAATCCGCTTTGCCGTAGTTATCGGTGTGGCCGTCAATGCGCAGATGTTCAATGCCGGTAGCGGCCAGGCTTTTCGCCATCTGCGCAATACTGGCTTTGCTGGCGGGCGTCAGGTCAGATTCATTGATGCCAAACAGGATCTTATCGGACAGGCCCAGTCCCCAGCCTTCAGTGTTTTCGCTGAAGCCGGCGTCGCGCATCGCTTTAATCTGCGCGTCGCTAAAACGCCCGGTTGACTGACAGCCGACACAAGCCAGCACCATAACCAGCAAACATGATTTCAGTTTCATACGCGTACCTTACTCATTCCTTTGTTTTTATACATGTGCATATCGGCGCGCTCCAGAATCGACGCCACCGAATCGCCATGCTGCGACCAGGCGTAGCCGATGGTCACCGATGTGGTGATCTGCGTGCCTTCCGAAATCACAATCGATTGCGCGATTGCGGTACGAATATCTTCCGTCAGCTGCTGCAGATCGGCTTCTGAGGTGCGGCTGGTGATCAGCATGGCAAACTCGTCACCGCCCAGCCGCGCCACCAGATCGTCCTGATACGCCAGCGCGCTGAGGCGCGCCGCGATGGCCTTCAACACTTCATCACCGGCGGCATGGCCCCAGTTGTCGTTAATGCTCTTGAAGCGATCGCCGTCGAGAAACAGCAGCACAAAATTCTCATGCGCCAGCTGCTGATCCAGCAGCTGCGACAGGCGGCCAACAAACGCCGAGCGGTTGGCCAGTCCGGTTAACGGATCCTCCAGCGCTTTGGCCGCCAGTGAACGGTTATCGCGCAGCAGCGAGGCTTTTAGCGTCTGCATTTCACTCAGCAGCGAGTTGAGATCTTCAGAAAACAGCTGAAACTCTTTGGTCGGATTTTGCGGTACGCGCGTCGAGAAATCGCCAGAGCGAATCACGTAATGGATGGCGCTGGTGATATTGCGCAGCGAGCGCAGAATACCGCGATGCAGAAATTCACTCAGCAGGCAGGAAATCACCAGCACGCACAGCATACCGATGGATAAAATCATCACCGAATAGCGAATAAAATCGGCCGCACCGCTGACGGTGCCGGCCAGCATTAAATGGCCGACCTGGGTCTCGGCGTGATTAATTTCCACCGCCAGCGGCTGCTGATAGATCCAGCGACGCAGTAGCGTTTCATACCAGCCGCTCTCTTGCTGGCGATCGTGCCAGTCCACCAGTACGGTATTGCCCGCCGTGACCAGCTTCGCGGAGGCAAACATCCCTTCATTGCCGAGCAGGGCTATTTTGTTACGGGCATCATAGCTGTCTTCAAATACCGTCGCGGCGGTCAGGCTGGTGCTGAGTGTGGCGGCAATGAGTTCGAGGTTTCTTTTCTCATAGCGTTTAATAAACAGTAAAGATGTCGATGTCAGCAGCAGCCAGCACAGCAGTAATATCACGGCGGCATTGACGGTGCTGATACGACGCAACTTATTGCGAATCGATGATTTATCTTTTTTTATGCTATCAAACTTCATCTTATTTGCTTCCTTTGCGGGACAGCAACAACACGTCCGGGCTCACTCTGACACCGCTGCGCGCCAGCGAGTCAAGGTTGACGGAAAATGCGGTGTGATCGCGGTTAAAGATCAGACAAAAGGCCGCGCCAACCGCACAGTCCGGGTTGTTTTCCGCGATGGACAGGACGGCTTTACCCTGTAGCATCGCCAGCAGTTCAGTTTGCTGCTGCGGCGTCTGATCGCCGAAGTAAATGGCATCACAGCGCTGGCGGCTGAGTTCGCTGGTCTGGTTAATCCACACCACGCTGAACGGCGTCGGGCCCTGAGGCTGCGCAAGGTGCTGTGCTGAAGCGAATACGCACAGCTGTGGCGGCTGTGTTAACTGGGGCCAGTGGCTAAAACTGATGATGCCGCTGACGATGCGGTTAGCCTGATCGTCACGCTGAACCGCACTGTTTGCCGCCTGAGCAGCAGGAAAACAGAGGAGATAAATGAGAGAAAATACGGGAAGAAATGCGCGTAAGCCCTGCAATAAATAGAGCAGCTGGCTGTCGCCCTTCACCTTTAATTGTAGTTGTAACATAGCGCTATCTCTGAACAGCAACCGGGAAATAGTACCATCGCGCTGTACAAAAGAGTACCGCCGTACAGGCGCTGATACCGCGATCAGGCAGGGTAGAATAAATTCGTCAGGACCGGATTTAAATAGAGAGTTAAAAGAGTAATGAATAAAAACGCAGCAGAATAAGCGTATTAAGGCTGACTTCTGCCGGATATTCCCGCAGCAAAATTAGCGCAGCGGCGCGATTTTTCGCAAAATGAATTGTCCGGCGACGCCGGATATTCCCTTTGTGGCGCAATGGCCCTGAATTGAACAATCATTCAGCGCCATTCACCGCATTTTTTTAATTAAAATCCAAATCCCGGCCGTTGCTGGCAATGACCCGCTGATACCACCAGAAGGATTTTTTGCGCAGCCGGTTGAGCGTGCCGTTGCCGTGGTCGTCGCGATCGACATAGACAAATCCGTAGCGTTTACTCATTTCACCGGTCGACGCCGCGACCAGATCGATGCAGCCCCAGGTGGTGTAGCCCATCACCGGCACGCCGTCAGCAATCGCTTCACCCATGGCGCGAATGTGCTGTTGCAGGTAGCTGATGCGGTAATCGTCTGCAATTTCCCCGCTGGCATTGATTTCATCGTGCGCGCCGAGACCGTTTTCCACCAGAAACAGCGGCTTCTGATAGCGGTCGTACATCATATTCATGGTGATGCGCAGGCCAAGGGGATCAATGCCCCAGCCCCAGGCGCTGCGCGCCAGATGCGGATTGGTCAGCGACTTCACCACGTTGGCGGTGCTGCTGTTCTGTTCATTCATCTCTGCCGACGCGCAGCGCGAGGCGTAATAGCTGAAGGAGATGAAATCGACGGTGTGGCGCAGCAGTTCGCTATCGCCCTCCGCCATGACAATCTCCACGCCTTTCTCGCGGAATACCCGGGCGGCGTAAGCGGGATAAGCGCCGCGCGCCTGGACATCGATAAAGAATAAGTTCTCGCGATCTTTCTGTAACGCGGCCCACACATCTTCCGGCTTGCAGGACCACGGATAAAAGTTGCCGCCGGCCAGCATGCAGCCAATCTGATTCTGCGGATTGATCTCATGGGCGATTTTGGTTACCAGCGCGCTGGCGACCAGTTCATGATGCGCTGCCTGATATTTCACCTGTTCGTGATGTTCATCCGGCGCGAACACCAGACCGGCACCGGAGAACGGGCTGTGCAGCAGAATATTGATCTCATTGAAGGTCAGCCAGTATTTCACCAGACCATCAAACGCTTCGAAGCAGGTGCGGGCGTAGCGGGCAAAGAAATCGATCATTTTACGGTTGCGCCACGAGCCGTATTCGGTGACCAGATGCATTGGCACATCGAAGTGACACAGCGTGACCAGCGGTTCGATGCCGTATTTGCGGCACTCCTCAAATACGCTGCGATAGAAGGCGATACCTTCCGCGTTCGGCGTCAGCTCATCGCCGTTGGGATAAATGCGGCTCCAGGCGATGGAGGTGCGAAACACCGTGAAGCCCATCTCCGCCATCAGGGCGATATCTTCTTTATAGCGGTGATAAAAATCGATGGCGTCGTGGCTCGGATAGAACTCATCGTCGCGCAGCGTATAGCGCGGCTCCAGCCCCAGCTTCACCGCCATGCGGTGCTCGCCGTGTGGAATCATATCCACCGTGGTTAAGCCTTTACCACCGGCGCGATAACTCCCCTCTGACTGGTTGGCGGCTAACGCGCCGCCCCATAAAAATCCCGCAGGAAATGTCACTTCAGACATCACTCACCTCAATCACAGTCCATTATTAATTCGCGCTGAGCGGCTTTGCCGCTTCCGGCTTACCGGGGCGCGGCGCGGTCTCCGTCACCGGAATATCTTCAAAGCCAAGAATCAGCGTCAGAATGAACGACAGCACCACTGACAGCACCATCACGCCAGCCACCCAGACGATGCTCATCGGGTTGGTGGGATCGAAAAACTGTACGCTGGTAAACAGGCCCGGTGAGGCCATCGAGTGGCTGGCGAGGCCGCCAATGCCGGCCACCGCGCCACAGATAAAGCCGCTGATCAGGCTGGCAATCAGCGGACGCTTCAGGCGCACCGCCACGCCGTACAGCGCTGGTTCGGAAATGCCGGCGACGATGGCGGAAGCTGCCGCCGCGAACGCCGTCTGCCGCAGTTCCGGATTTTTGGTTTTGAACGCCACCGCCAGCGATGAGCCGCCCAGTGACAGGTTGGCGCCAATTTCTGACGGCATCACCATGCCTTCTTTGCCGGTCTCAGCTATGGTCTGAATAATGGTCGGGGTAAACACGCGATGCATGCCGGTCATTACCAGCAGCGGCCACAGACCGCCCATGATCGCCACCGACAGCCAGCCGAGATAACCGTGAATGGTATACACCAGCGCCGAAATGCCGCTACCGATCCAGATACCGAGCGGGCCAATAAAGACGATGGCGATGGGGGCAGCAATCAGCACAATCAGCATCGGTTTAAGGAAGTTTTTGGTCACCGCCGGGGTAAAGCGATCGACCCAGTATTCGATGTGCGACAGAATCCACGTCATCACCAGCGCGGGGATTACCGTGTAGGTGTATTTCACCGCAGTGACCGGCACCGAGGCGAATTCCACTACCTGACCCTGCGCCGCTTTGGCCATCAGGTCGATAAAATTGGGATGCACCAGCACGCCGGCAATGGCAATCGCCAGCGACATATTGGTTTTAAATTTCAGCGCCGCCGAAGCCGCCACCATCACCGGCAGGAAGAAGAAGGCGCCGTCACCAATCACATTCAGGATGATTAACGTCGACGAGCCTTTGGGCAGCACACCGCTCATCTCCAGCATCATCGCCAGCAGTTTCACCATCGATCCGCCAATGATCGCCGGGATCAGCGGTGACATGGTGCCGACCAGCGCATCGAGAATGCCCGCGCCGATACTGCGCAGCGTGATTTTACGTTTCACCGGCGCGCTGCCGCTGTTGCCCGGCGTGCCGAGTTTCATCACTTCCTGAAAGGCGAGATTGACGTTGTTGCCGATGATCACCTGACACTGACTGTCGGTGTGCACCACGCCCATCACGCCGGGAATGGCTTTCAGTGTGGCGTTGTCGACGCGCGTGCTGTCTTTCACCACGAAGCGCAGGCGTGTCATGCAGTGGGTAACGGCTTCAATATTCTCTAATCCGCCGAGCGAGGCCACAATGGCTCGTGCGGCGTCAGCGTAGTTGGTCGCCATGAATGTTTGTCTCTGATTGTAGGGGAGAGGAAACGTCGGTTTCGTCTGGCTGTTATGTGTTCATGAGAAACCGGTTTCACAAAATCATGAACAGGCGCATTCATTCAGACAAGAAAAATCGCTATCTTCGTTTTAATTTTGTGATGTTGATCGGCTGACGGGCGGCGGGATCTTCAACCGCAGGCGCAGGGCGACAAGAAAATTCCCCGTCTTATTCATCGCTTAGGTACACTGAGGCGATGAGCAGCGAAGCAGAGTGAAGCATGGCAACCATACTTGAGGTGGCAAAAAAGGCCGGCGTGTCAAAAGCGACGGTGTCGCGCGTGTTGTCCGGTAACGGCTACGTCAGCCAGGAAAAGCGCGATCGGGTGTACCAGGCGATTGCCGAGACCGGCTTCCGGCCGAATTTGCTGGCGCGCAATCTGGCGACTAAATCCAGCCAGACCATTGGCCTGGTGATCACCAACACGCTGTATACCGGCAGCTATTTCAGTGAAATGATGCAGCATTCGGCGCGTATTCTTGAGCAGCAGGGCCGTCAGCTACTGCTGGTGGACGGCAAACACAGCGCCGAAGAGGAGCGTGCGGCGATTCAGTTTCTGCTCGATCTGCGCTGCGATGGCGTGATCATCTATCCGCGTTTTCTCACCATCGATGAGATGGACAGCATCATTGCCCAGCACCGCCATCCGATTCTGGTAATCAACCGGCGACTGCGTCAGCACGACAGTTACTGCATCTACTCCGATCAGCAGCGCACCAGCGCCGAGGCGGTGGCGCAGCTGATTGCGCTCGGCCATCGCGATATCGCTTTTATCACCGGATCGCTTGACTCGCCAACCGGGCGCGAGCGCCTGGCCGGTTATCACGCGGCACTGGCGCAGCATCAGCTGGTGGCAGATGACGCGCTGGTGGTGGAGGGCAAATGGCAGGCGCAGCACGGGGCGGCGGCGGTGGAAACGCTGCTGGCGCGTGGTAAACCGTTCAGCGCGCTGGTCGCCAGTAACGATGAGATGGCGGTGGGCGCGCTGAAAGCGCTGGCGGCGCATAACATCCGCGTGCCGCAGCAGGTGGCGGTGCTGGGTTTCGACGATATTCCGCTGGCGCCCTATACCATTCCGGCGCTGGCCAGCGTGCGCATGCCGGTGACCGGCATGATCGAGGAAACCATTGAACGCCTGGTGTCGATGCTCGACGGAGGCGAAATGCGTAACCGCAAAACCTTTGCCGGCGAGCTGATTCTGCGCGAATCCGTCGGTCCCGGCCCGTTTTACCCTGGCTAAAATCAGGCGTTCAGCAGCGCTTGCTTAAACGAATAGATGTGCACGCGCGCGGCGTCTTCTGCCCGTGTTACGTCACCCTGCGCCAGCGCCGCAATGATTGCGTCATGCTCGGCAATCACCTCCTGCATGTGCTGCACGCTCGACAGGGTGGTTGCCCAGAAGCGCTGCGCCTGGGCGTGGATGATGCTGAGAATATCTGACAGACGACCGTTGCCGGCGATGTCAGCCAGCACCTGATGAAACTCGCGGTCCAGCAGCATCATCTGCTCACGGTCGCGCGCCACACTGGCGGCGGCGATGCGCTGATTCAGCGCCTGTAGCTGGGCAATCTGCGCCGGATTCACGCGCTGCGTCGCCAGCCGCAGGCACAGCGCTTCATTTACCAGCCGTACTTCAATCAGCTCCAGCGCATCGTCAATCGACAGCGGTGCCACCATCACCCCTTTACGCGGGATAATCTGCAGTAACCCTTCAGTCGCCAGCCGATGTACTGCCTGGTTAACCGGCGTGCGGCCCATTGCCAGATCCTCCATCACCTGCGCGGTATTGAGATATTCACCTGGCTTATAGCGCAGCGTAATCAGGCGATGCCTGAACGCCAGATAGGCCTGTTCATTCAATGAAACGCTTTTTTGTCCGGCCTGTGACTTCACATTTTCAGCAACTGAATCACTCATCACGCAGATCCTTATTGGGGTACTGAGACATCTTACACAAAAACCTGGCATGAAAATGGCTATCTTGAAATTGCAGTGAAATTTCACACGCATTTTTCATCAGGAGATCATCGCAGGCATTTACGCTTTACAACCGACTCACAAGGCGCCCCGGTGCTGGATGTCGACATTAAGCAGCTGGTCATTGCCGGATGGGTAGGCCGCGACCAGGCGGCGGTGCTGCACCATATCAGGGAGCTGGAGGCGCTGGGCGTGCCCGCACCTGGTGCAGTCCCGCTGTTTTATCGCGTAGCCACTCAGCAGCTGGCGCAGCACAGCCCGCTGGAAGTGGTGGGCGAGCAAACCTCCGGCGAAGCCGAGCCGTTTGTGTTTTTCCATCGCGGCGAATACTGGGTGTCGCTGATTTCCGATCACACCGACCGTCACCTGGAAACCTTCAGCGTGGCACTGTCGAAGCAGGCCTGCGTTAAGCCGGTCGCCGGTCATGCGTGGCGTATGGCAGAGGTTGAGCCGCACTGGGATCGGCTGGAGCTGCGCGCGTGGATCAAAGTCAACGGCGACTGGGTGACTTATCAGCAGGGCACGCTGGCGTCTCTGCTCACGCCGATGGATCTGCTGGCGCGCTACTTTGGCGATCGCCCGGTCAGTGAAGGCTTTGCGATGTCATGCGGCACGTTGAGCGCGATTGGCGGCATCCGTCCGGCCAGCGAGTTCCGCATGGCGCTGCACGATCCGCTGCTGAATCGCACGCTGGAACACCACTATGTCACCGGCACGCTGCCGGTGATTGCCTGAGGAGACGCGTATGACCACCTTATGGCAGGCGAGCCAGCAACTGCGCGCCGGAGACCTCACCGCAAGCGCCGCGACGCAACAGGCACTACGCGCCGCTGAGCAACCGTCGGGCGAAGGCGCACGCGTGTTTACGCGGACCTATGCTAACAGCGCCGTTCAGCAGGCGCAGCAGGCTGATACGCGCTGGCAACAGCAACAGCCGCGCAGCCCGATTGATGGACTGCCAATCAGCATCAAAGACCTGTTTGATGTGGCGGACGAACCCACCTGCGCCGGCTCGCGCGTGCTGGCGGATGCGCCGCCCGCTGCGCGCGACGCGCATATCGTGCAGCAGCTGAAACAGGCCGGTGCCGCTATCGTCGGCAAAACCAACATGACCGAGTTCGCTTTTTCCGGGCTCGGTATCAATCCGCACTACGGCACGCCAGCTAACCCATGGCAGCGCGGCGAAAAACGCATTCCCGGCGGTTCTTCATCCGGCGCGGCGGTGGCGGTGGCCGACGGCATGTGCCTCGCGGCGGTCGGCACGGACACCGGCGGCTCGGTGCGGATACCGGCGGCGCTGTGCGGGCTGACCGGCTTCAAACCCAGTGCCAGCCGCATCAATCAGGCCGGCACGCTACCGCTATCGGCGGCACTCGACAGTATTGGCGTAATTGCCCATGACGTGCGCAGTTGCTGGCTGCTCGACAGCGTCATCGCCGATCAGCCTTTGCAGCTGGCAGAGCGTGATATCACGCGGGCGCACTTTGCGATTCCACAGACCCGGGTGCTGGACGGGCTGGATCTCGCGGTCAGCCAGGCGTGGCACCACGCGCTGGCACAGCTGCGCGCGCAAGGTGCCACGCTCACCGAGCTGCCGCTGTCTGAACTGGCAGAACTGGAAACCATGAACGCCCGTGGCGGCATCACCGCCTGGGAAGCCTGGCAGTGGCATCAGTCTCTGCTGCAGTCGCACGCGACGGGTTATGACCCGCAGGTACGGATGCGCATTGAGCGCGGCGCGTTGCTGAACGAGGCCGACGCACAACTGTTGTATCAGCAGCGCGCCGACTGGCGGCAGCGGGTGGAGCAGGCGGTGGCACCGTTCGATGGCCTGCTGCTGCCCACCGTGCCGCTGATTGCGCCGACCATCGCCGAACTCGACGACCCGGAGCGCTATCGCCAGGTCAACCTGCTGATGCTGCGCAACACCAGCGTGATCAACATGCTGGACGGCTGCGCCATCTCCCTGCCTTGTCATCAGCCCGGCAGTGCGCCGGTGGGTCTGATGCTGGCCGCCACCCATGGCCACGATGCCGCGCTGCTCAGCTGGGCGCTGGCGCTTGAATCCATCCTGCAACGGAGTCTCTGAAAATGACACATCCTCACGGCATGCTGTTCGTCGCCACAAACGTCGCCGCTGAAAACGAAGCTGATTTCAATCAATGGTATGACCATGAACATGTCGCCGAGCGGGTCGCCATCGACGGCTTTCTCAGCGGCACGCGCTATCAGGCGCTGGATGCTGAACGCAAGTACCTCGGACTGTATGAAACCCGCTCTCTGGAAACCTTCACCAGCGCCGATTACTACGCCGCCTTCACGCGCCAGACGCCGTGGTCGGTAAAAAACCTGGAGCGGATGATCAAACCGATGCGCCGCGTGTGTGCAATCACTCAGCAGCACGGTCAGGGCAGCGGCAGCCACCTTGCGGTGCTGACGCTACAGGCTGGCATTGAAACTGCAACGCTCAACGCCTGGCAGCAGCAGGTTGCCACGGTGCCGGGCTATATCGCCTCGCGCTTACTCACGCCTGACACCACGCTGAGCACGCCGCTGCCGCAGGAAGATCGGGCGCAGCGCGCCATGCGGCCAATGCTGCTGCTCAGCTGTTCGTGCGCCGATGCCTGCCAGACACTGGCGGCCGCCGCGTCACAGGCGCTCAATGCCCGCGCTGAATTTTATGCGCTTAGCTGGCAGCTCACTAAACAGGAGATGGCTCATGGCGAATACTGATTCAACTCTGCCGCACGCCGCGCGTGCCGCAGCAGGGAAAACCCACACCGGCCGTCTTGCCGCGGCCAGCTCCATCGGCACCGCGCTGGAGTGGTACGACTTTACCGTTTACAACATCATGGCGGCGCTGGTGTTTAACCATGTGTTTTTCCCCAGTTTCGACCCGCTGGTCGGCACCATTCTGGCGTTTTCAACTTACGCCGTGGGTTATGTGTCGCGTCCGGTGGGCGGTTTTATCTTTGGCCATCTCGGGGATGTCGCCGGGCGCAAGGCGGTATTGATCACCACGCTGGTGATCATGGGCGTGACCACGGCGCTGATGGGCATGCTGCCCGGATATGCGCTGTGGGGCATCTGGAGCCCGATTCTGCTGGTGGCGCTGCGCTTTGTGCAGGGCATCGCGCTGGGCGGCGAATGGGCCGGCGCGGTGTTGCTCTCCATGGAGCACGGCGAAGCCAGTAAGCGCGGGCGTAACGCCTCGTTCGCCCAGGTCGGGCCTTCCTGCGGTACGCTGATTGGCACCGGCTTTATCACTTTAGTGACGTTGTCACTCAGCGGCGAACAGTTTCAGGAGTGGGGCTGGCGCATCCCGTTCCTGCTCAGTCTGCTGCTGGTGATGTTTGGCCTGTGGCTGCGGCGTGGCGTGGAAGAAACCCCGACTTTCGTGGCGATGCAGCAGGCGGAGAAAACCAGCCACACCCCGCTGAAAGAGGTGTTCCTGCGCTATCCACGTGAACTGCTGATCGCCGGCGGCTCGCGCATCGGCTCTGACGTGCTGTACGCGCTGGTGGTGGTGTTCACCCTGACATACGTCACCACCGTGTTACAGCTGCCGCGTCCGCTGGCGCTGATGGCGACGATGGTCGGCGCGATTGGCAACGCGTTGACGGTGCCGCTGTTTGGCGCGCTGTCCGACCGCCTCGGCCGCCGTCCGGTGTACATTGCCGGCGCGCTGCTGGCTATTGTCTGGTCGTTTGTGTTTTTTGTCCTGCTCGACAGCACTCAGCCGTGGCTGATTGTGCTGGCGGTGGTGATTGGCCTGCTGATTCACGCCATGATGTACGGTCCGCAGGCGGCGTTTGTCACCGAGCAGTTCCCGAGTCACGTGCGCTATGCCGGTTCGTCACTGGCCTATACGCTGGCCGGCATCATCGGCGGCGGTTTTGCCCCGCTGATCATTACCTCGCTGTATAAAGAGCTGGGCAGCACGCTGTGGGTGTCGCTATATGTGACGCTGGCGCTGGCGATCACCCTGTTTGCCTTATGGAAAGCCAAAGAAACCGCGCACCAGTCGCTGTAATCACCTCTGGCGAGGGATCGCCACCTTTTATTAAATATTCATGTGCAGCGCCGGTTCACTCTGCGGCGGCTCGGTCGAGATTTGCGGCAGCGGCAGCGGTCGTCCGATGTAGTAACCCTGAATGGCATCGCACGCCAGCTCCTGCAGCTGCGACATCTGCACCGGCGTTTCCACGCCTTCCGCAGTTACCGACAGGGAATAGGCTTTGCCGAGTCCAATCATGTTTTCCACCACCTGGCGCGCCTGGGGCGAATCGGCCAGCGGAAAAATAAAGGATTTATCGATTTTGATGCCGTCGAACGGGAAGGCGCGCAGGTAGCACAGCGACGCATAGCCGGTGCCAAAATCATCAATCAGAAATCTCACCCCCAGCGCTTTCACCGCCTGCATCACCGCCAGGGTTTTGTCCGGATCGCTCAGCAGCGCGTTTTCCGTAACTTCAATTTCCAGCCGCTGGCTCGGCAGACCGCTGAGCTGCAGCACCCGGGTGATGCGTTCGGCTAAGGCGCTATCCTGCAATTCGCTGGCGGAAATATTCACTGAAACCGCCATTTCCGGCCGGTAGCGGGCGATGTCCTCGCAGGCATTGAGCAGCACCCAGTCGCTCAGCGCGCTGATCAGGCCGGTCTCTTCGGCCAGCGGAATAAACTGATCGGGCATCAGTAAGCCCAGCCGCGGATGCTGCCAGCGTACCAGCGCCTCGACCGCGCTGATGCGCTGCGCGATCAGGTCATAGCGCGTCTGATAGACCAGCCGCAGCTGGTTCTCCTGCAGCGCTGCGCGCAGCTCATGCTCCATTTCGCGCCGCTGCACAATTTTCTCTTCCATGTCACGGTCGAAAAATATCCACTGATTGCGGCCGCTGTTTTTCGCTTTATACAGGGCAATGTCGGCAAAGCGCAGCAAATCGCTGGCGTTATCGGCATCCTGCGGGGCCAGCGCGATGCCGAGACTGCCGCCGATGTGGATGTCGTTGTCGTACACCGGGAACGGCAGATTGAGCTGGGCGATGAGCTGCTGACACAGCGCGTCGACCTGCGCGCGGCTGCCCGCCTCCGGCAGAATCACCACAAACTCATCGCCGCCGAGCCGCGCCACCAGGCCGTTGCCGTTGAGCGTGCGCCGGATACGATCTGATACCGCATGCAGCACCTGATCGCCCGCCGCATGACCGTAGAGATCATTGACCGGTTTAAATTTATCCAGGTCGATCATAATCATCGCCAGCAGCGGCTGCGCCGGCAGCGGCAGACTCAGCTGCCCCGTGAGAAATTCGCGCATCTGCACGCGGTTGGCCAGTCCGGTCAGTTCATCGAAGTGCGACAGATAGTGCGCGCGCGCCTGCGCTTCAACTTCCAGCGTTACGTCGCTGGCGCTGCCGCGAAAGCCGCTGACGCCGTGCGCCAGGCTGACGCGCTTGAGGGTCAGATTGCAGTAGCGCGGCTGATGCTGGGCGGAGAGATAGCGGCAGCCGTTCAGCGTAAGCTGACCGCCCGAGTCTGCCAGCTGCAAAAGCCGGGCGCGCTGGTGTTCATCGCACAGCAGGAAATCCAGTAGCGTGCGCTGCAGCCACTCCTCGCTGGTAAACCCGGTGACTACCGGGAAGCGGCCGGAAACCCAGCTGAAGCGCAGCTGGTCGTCCATCTCCCAAATCCAGTCGGTGGTAATTTCGGCGATATCACGGAAGCGGCGTTCGCTGGCGCTGAGCGCCCGCTGGCTTTGCGCCAGCAGCAGCGTATTTTCATCATTGAGCTGCGCTTTACGCAGCGCGTTGCGCATCAGCATGATGGCACCATACAGGGTGATCAGCATGGCGATCACCAGCAGCGGCAGCAGGGCGGTCAGCAATTTACCGCCGGGGTTGCTGCTGGTCCAGCGCAGCGTGGCGTCATGGCCGTCGGCGGCGAGGCGCAGGCTTTCCGCCACTGGCGCGCGGGGTGCAGCGAATTCCACCCGCAGCGCGTTGATGCCGTACTCGTGCCCCAGCTGCTGTAATTTTTGCGGCGTCAGGCGATCGGCAAAGATCATCAGCGATGGCGCACCGGGCACCTGCGGCACGCTGTTATCGCCACCGGTGGTGATCCATGCCGCGCACAGCAGCACTAACTGCTGATTTACCACCACAAAGCGCGACAGCGCCTTACCGTCATTGTGCTGTAATTGCTGACGCAGCGCGGGCAGTTGCTGGCGACCGAGCCAGCCGGTGAAATCGCGTTGCTGCAGCTGACCCTCGATCACGCTGTAGACCGTGTCGCCGCGCGGCGCGATGACAAACACGCCCTCATAAGCAAAGGTCTGGAACAGCGACTCACCCAGATTCTGCCGCGTCCACGCCCAGTCAGTATTCAACGTGCGGTGCAGGTTTTGATAGGCTTCGCCCCATTCTGCATTATCGGAGAGGTGAAACTGCATCACTTCCTGACGCGTCTGCAACGCCTTCTCCAGCAGCAGGCGGTTTTGCCGCGCCTCCTGCTGGTTGAGATCGCTGGCGATAAAGCACAGCGTCACCAGCGCCACCATAAAGGAGAGAAAAATCAGCAGCACCATCAGCAGCATCGGCTGGCGCATCAGTCCGCGCATCCGACCATCGGTCGGGAAATCCATCAGTGAACGTTTCGCCATCATAGACTTATCACAAACCAGTAAAATGATATTTCATGAGTACGTTATGAGTATCGGCATGACTGCGCCGAACCTGGGCGAAAAAGTAAAAAAAGCGTGAGCGGAGCGGCAAAAACAGATCGCATATTCGTTCAGGTGCCCGACGATGCCGTGGTGTAATCAGATCTGCATAAAGTGTGTTAATAAAAGGCCCTGCCGCTGCGTTTCCGCCAGTGCAATACGGCGAATGCCGGTAAACTTTCCCCGTTGCGTTAATAGCTTAGTGTTTATTTCATGCTGATGACGATAAATATATTACAGCCATAATTTATCAGAGCGTGATTTAACGTTCAGGACCTGAAGAATTTCCTGATTAAATGATGATGCGTTATCCAGGACTATTCTTGTTGAGTGTAAATCTTTGTCAGTGCTAATTTGCTGAAACCCATCTGCTCCTCTTTCCAGAGACCACTTATGCAACCACGTATCACGCATCTTGATGGCATGCGCGGATTAGCGATCCTGCTGGTGATTGCTTATCACGCCTATGCTCGCTGGCCCGAACTGTTGCCGTATGCCGCCACTACCCAGCATATTCCGCTGCTGGCATTTGGCTGGGTCGGCGTGCAGTTGTTTTTTATGATCTCCGGCTTTGTCATATTTATGACGCTGGATAAATCATCCGGCTACCTCAGCTTTCTCAAAAAACGCTGGCTGCGCCTGTTTCCGGCGATGCTGATAGCCAGTCTGCTGCTGTACGTTGCCGGCGGCTTTTTTCCGGAGTGGTCGCTGATGACACCGGAAAGCCGCAACCTGCTGCCCGGTCTGATATTTATTAATCCTGAGACGCTGACGCAGCTCACCGGCATTGAATTCCGCTCCATGGCCGGATCGTTCTGGTCTCTCTATGTTGAAGCGCTGTTTTATCTGATTATTGGCGCGGTTTATTTCACCCTCGGACGTAAATATTGTCTGCCGGCGCTGATTGTGCCGATGTTATTACTTTCCGCCTCATCGGTATTGAAATCACTCGGCCATCCATTATTAATCGATGTCATTTCAAAATTCGGTTTTATTCACTACGCCTGGTTTATGGTCGGCTGTCTGGTTTATGAACGTCTGCACGGGCGCGATAAACGTTATCACTACGCACTGACCGCGCTGGCCTTGCTGATTAATTTCAGCTACTACGTTAAAAACAGCGGCGTGGTCGCCGTGATACCGCTGCTACTGGTAATGCTGTTTTTTATCGCCAGCTTTTATTCCAGACAGATTGAGCGCTGGCTTTCCCTGCGCTTTTTCACCGCCATCGGATTTGTCAGTTACGCCCTGTATCTGATTCATGAAAATTTAATGATCGCGATATTGATTAAGCTTAATGGCTATATCAAAAATGAGGCGGTGATGACGATGCTGCCGGTGGTGGTGGCCAGCGTACTGTATTACGTTGCCTGGCTGATCAGTAAATATGCCGAACCGGCGCTGCGTAATGCGCTGAAGTGGAAGCGGCAGCCCGCGCCGCAGGCGGGCAGCGGGCTGTAATCGCGCGGGAGCCAGCGCTCCCGCGTACGCTGTCACACATCCAGCCGGTGAATGACGTTCACAAACTCGTGTACGCCACTGTTGATTTCCCGCAGGCTGCGCGACAGCACGCTGATCTTCTCCTGTTCGGTCACCACAAATTGCCTGACCTCATCCAGCTGCTGATACATCTGCTGGATCAGGTCGGCATTTTGCTCCACGACCACGGAAATCTGTTTGGTGGCGCTGGCGGTCGAGGCCGCCAGGCGGCGCACTTCACCTGCCACCACGCTGAAGCCACGTCCGGCCTCGCCAGCGCGTGCGGATTCGATGGCGGCATTCAGTGCCAGAATGTTGGTCTGTGAAGCAATCAGGTTGATGGTTTCCACCACGTCGCTGATGCTCCTGGCCGAGGCGGTGAGCTGCGCGCCAATTTCGGCGGCGGCATTCACCTGCTGCGCCACCAGCCCGGAGTTGCGCACCGTTTCATCCAGCACTTCATTGGCGTTATCGGTAATTTGTGAGGTCTGCTCAGAGGTGGTCAGTGCGATATCCGCCACGCGCTTTGCCGCCTCGACGCGCGCGGTGATATCCGAGGCGATCTTAATCACTTTGTAGACCTTACCATCGCCGTCAAACACCGGGTTGTAGCTCGCCTCCAGCCAGATGCGCTCGCCGCTGGCGGTCTTACGCTCAAAGCGACCGACAAAATGCTGACCGTTGCCGATTTTGCGCCAGAAGTCCGGATTCTCGCGGTAGAAATTGTCGAAGCAGAACAGGCGATGATGCTGGCCGGCGATGGCTGGCAGGGTATAGCCCATGTGGGTGAGGAAGTTGGCGTTGGCGGTAATGATGTGACCGTCCGGCGTGAATTCAATCACCGCCATTGATCGGTCCAGCGCCGTTATCACCGCCTCTTTATGCTCCAGTTCCTGATGACGCGCGGTGATGTCGCTCGCGACCTTGATCACTTTGTACACTTTGCCGCGCTCGTCGCTCACCGGAAAATAGGTCGCGCTGAGCCAGAAGCGCTGATGCTGCTTGTTGAAACGCTCAAAAATGCCGTTCACCGATTCGCCGGCGGCCAGCGTTTGCCAGAAGGCGTAATAGTCGGAAGACTGGCTGTAAGCAGGGCTGCAGAAAATCCGGTGATGCTGTCCCTGAATTTCATGCAGCTGATAGCCGGTGACCTGTAAAAATTGCGCATTGGCGCTGAGGATTTCACCGGCCGGTGAAAACTCAATCCATGCAACATGCTGCTTTATCGCTTCAATGTCCTTAGCAATGTCGCCACTTTTGGCAAATGGCAGAGAAAGGCTCGATTTTTTCACCCCGAACATGAGAGACCTCAGGCGCTTGGTATGCTGTTGAACGAAATGCAGGCGCAGATGTGCGCGTGCTAACGCATTCGGCGCGTCCAGTGGACGGCACCGCATGATTTCCCCGGTTGTCCATTACAGCCGTGCCACAGGCACAGGCTGCTGTCTCGCTGCGCACCGATGTGCGCAGGTGGGGTGTGTAATGGTGTTACCTGCCTGATGTTGTTACAGCGCAAGCTGAAAGCTGTTTTTGCTATGCAACTTTGATTATCGACCGTGGCGTTAAAAATGTGAGAAAAAAGTGATCAACGCCGCGCGTGCGGGTAAGAAAAGTGCCCGGCAGGCTTGTTAAAAGATGCATGTTAAATGTATGTTAATACCCGAGACGTGACGCAATCAACGCCCGATAACGGCCTGGAGAAAAACCACCATGACGACAGCGCTGTGCCAGCTGTTAAAACTACAGTATCCGCTGATTCAGGCACCGATGGCCGGTGTCGCCACGCCGCAGCTGGCCGCAGCGGTATCCAATGCCGGGGCGCTGGGATCGATTAGCGTTGGCGCGGCGATGCCGCAGCAGGCGGCAGACATGATTGCCCACACCCAGGCACTGACGAGCGGTCCGATCAACGTCAACGTATTTTGTCACGCGCCGGCAAGGCGGGATGCCGCGCGCGAGGCGGCGTGGATCAGCCGGTTCAGCCCGCAGTTTGCGCAGTACCAGACGGCGCTGCCGCCGGCACTAACAGAGATCTATCAGAGCTTTTTGCACAATGAGGCGATGCTGACGGTGCTGGAGCAGGCGCGGCCGGCGGCGGTCAGTTTCCATTTCGGCATTCCCGATGCCACGGCCATCGCCCGGCTAAAGCAACGTGACGTTGTCACGCTGGCGACCGCCACCAGTCCGCAGGAAGCGCGGGCAATTGCACGCAGCGGTATCGATATCATTGTGGCGCAGGGCTATGAAGCCGGTGGCCATCGCGGCCATTTTGATCCGGGCGCGCCAGACCAGCAGCTTTCGACCGTTGCACTGGTGCAGGCGATTCGTCAGCACACCACGCTGCCGGTGGTGGCAGCGGGCGGCGTGATGGACGGTGCCGGCATCACGACGATGATGAAACTGGGTGCCAGCGGTGTACAGCTCGGTACGGCGTTTGTGCTGTGTCCCGAATCGGCGGCCAGTGCGGCCTATCGTCGCGCGCTGCTGGCAGCTGGCGAGCGTGGCACGGTAATGACGGCGGCGATCTCCGGGCGTCAGGCGCGCTGCGTGCGCAACGCATTTTGTGAATTGTGCCATGACGTAACGCCGGAGGAGATTCCCGACTATCCGCTGACCTATGCGCTGGGAAAAGCCCTGGCGGCAGCGGCAGCAGCGCACGGCGAGGACGGCTTCGGTGCGCAGTGGGCGGGTCAGGGCGTGGCGCGAGTGCGCGTGCTGCCGGCGGCACAGCTGGTGGAGACGCTGGTTGCAGAGTGGCAGCAGGCATAAAGCAGGCTGCTGCCACATAGTGTGTAACGTTACAGGCCGAGCGCGCGCGTTACCGCTTCCGGCATTGACGGGCGCCCATTGGCGAGACAGGTGGCGACAAACGTGGCCTCGGCATACACCACGCCGTCGACCTTGATTTGCTGCACGAAGTTCACGCGATTGCGCTTCTCATTCTGCTCCAGCGCGCAGGTGACTTCCACCTTATCGCCTTTCACCAGGCTCTTGCGGAAGCGCAGCGTGTACTCCAGCACCATGTAAATCTTGCCCTGACTGAACTCTTCTTCAATGTCGATACCCAGCGCCTCGCGCATGTAAGCGTGGCGCGTCCACTCCATGTAAAACGGGTAGTACAGCCCGTCGACCACGCCCTGAAAATCGATATGGCTTTCATCTACGTCATAGTGCTTTACGAACATTTTTGCATCCTGATAAGCGCGTTACGCGGTGAGGCAATGGGTATACCGCAGAATGACGTAGCGGGAAAATGGCAAGATGTTGCAAAGTAATTCCACTGTCGCCTGGCAGAATGAATGCTGGTATTTTCCCGTGCTGCAGCTGAAACTGACAGCTGCATCACATATCCATAATCAACTGGCTACCTTTTTGTGACAAATCACGCAGCCCGGACACATTTTTCTGCGCAGGGTCGCGCGGCCAAACATAATGGTTTTACTATGTACACACATGTTGTACAGAGTAAAACAACAACACTGGCCGATTTGCGTTAAGCCATGACTCTGTGAGGAACCCTATGTCTGACAAGATAACCCGCGCGGCCGCTGTGCCCGATATTGAGCAGCAGACCGTAAAACGCGTCATCTGGCGCATTCTGCCGTTCCTGATCGTCTGCTATCTGATCGCCATTATTGATCGCGGCAACATCGGCATGGCGTCCCTGCAAATGAATGAAGACCTCGGGCTGAGCAAAGCGGTGTTTGGCCTGGCCAGCAGCCTGTTTTTTGTTGGCTATTTTCTGTTTGAGGTGCCAAGCAACCTCGCGATGCAGAAGATTGGCGCCAAAATCTGGATTTCGCGCATCATGGTGACCTGGGGCATTGTCTCGGTGTGCACCGCGTTCGTCAGCAGTGCGGAAATGCTGTACGTGCTGCGCTTTCTGCTGGGCGCTGCCGAAGCCGGCTTCTTTCCCGGCGTGATCCTATATCTGACTTACTGGATTCCGGCGAAATATCGCGCGCGCGTGATTGCGACCTTTATGGTGGCGATCCCGGCAGCCAACTTTATTGGCTCGCCGATCTCGGGCGCAATCCTGACGATGGACGGCTGGTTCGGCCTGCGCGGCTGGCACTGGCTGTTTATCATCGAAGGATTCCCGGCGATTGTGCTGGGGGTGCTGGCTTTCTTCCTGCTCAGCAACCGTCCGGAAAATGCCCACTGGCTGACCAGCGAACAGCGCAACTGGCTGAGCGGCAAACTGGCTGAAGAGAATGCCCAGCGTAAAGCAATTGGTCATATCACCCTGTGGCAGCTGCTGCGCCACAAGCATATCTGGGTGATGGCGCTGATTTACGCCGGCGCGTCGGCAGCGGGTTCGACGCTGAGCGTCTGGTCACCGCAGCTGCTGAAATCATTTGGCCTGGATAACTTCACCACCGGTTTGATGAATGCGATCCCGTACGGTCTGGCATCGATTCTGATGATTGTCTGGGGCCGCAGCTCTGACCGCAGCGGTGAGCGTCGCTGGCACACCGCGCTGACGCTGTTCCTGATTGCCGGTGGACTGCTGGCGGCCTTCCTGACCGATACGCTGGCGGGCAGCGTGGTGATTCTGTCACTGGTGCTGATTGGTGCTTACTCGATGAAAGGGCCGTTCTGGGCGCTGGCCTCGGGCTGGATGTCCTCAACCACCGCAGCGGCCGGTCTGGCTGCTATCGGCGCGATGGCCAACCTGATTGGTGGCGGGCTGATGGTGAACGTTTACGGCATCATCAATGAGAAAACCGGCAGCCATGCGATGGCGATGATTCCTCTGGCGCTGCTGTGCGCGGCGGGCGGCATTGCGGTATTGCTGATGGGACGCAGCAAAAAGCTACACGTTGAAGCGGAACAGCCGGTGGCCAGCACCGGGAAATAATCTCATGAGCCTGTGCCAGGGAGGGCACGCATCTGGCTCATCACGTCTGACGTTATCCTGCTTTCATCCTCTAAAACATCCGTTTCCCGATGCGCCACAGGCACACCGGGAAACGCGGCGTTATTATCTCTGCTCAGCGCTGCGCTGGCGCCACGGATCTTTCACCATGGCGACCGCCAGTGCGCCAATCATCAGGACTGCCGCCACCGCCAGCAGCGCCCACATAAAGCCGCCGGTAGACTGACGCACATAGCCGATCAGCGACGGGCCGAAGAAGCCGCCGAGATTACCAATCGAGACAATCATGGCTAAGCCGCCTGCCGCGGCATTGCCGGTTAAAAAGCCGGAAGGCAGCGCCCAGAACGAGGCCTGAAACGCCAGAATACCGCTGACGGTGCAGCACAGCGCCAGCATTTTGATCACCGGCGCATCGCTCAGCGCGCTGCACATCAGGGCTAAGGCGGCGATTACCAGCGCGCCGCTGATCCAGCGAATACGGTGCGCTGATGCATTAGCGCGGCGCGCCCACAACAGCATGCTCACGGCACCGCAGACATAGGGCAGCGCGGCAAGAAAGCCGGTTGCCGTATGGCTCACGCCGAGCTGTTTGATGATCTGCGGCATCCACAGTCCCACGCCGATCGAACCCACAATGCCGCAAAAGTTAATAAACGCCAGCAGATACAGCAGCGGATTGCGCAGCGCGTCGCGCATCTGGGAACCGTGCGTTGCCGCGATTTGCTGCTGCTCATCGGCCAGCCGGCGGCTCAGCAACTGCTGTTCACGCGGCGCCAGCCAGCGCGCTTTCTCCGGCCGGTCGCTCAGCACAAACAGGCACATGACGCCGAGGATCACCGCCGGTAAGCCTTCAATCAACAGCAGCCACTGCCAGTTACGGATATGCTCATGGCCGGTGATCTGCATCAGCGCGCCGGAAATCGGTGAGCCGATGATATTGGCCACCGGAATGCCGACCAGGAACGCGGCGGTGATTTTGGCGCGCCAGCTGCCGGGGAACCAGTAGGTAAAGAACAGATAGATGCCGGGGGTAAAGCCGGCCTCTGCTACGCCGAGACAGAAGCGCGCAACGGCAAAGCTGACGGGGCCACTGATGAACGCGGTC
The DNA here is from genome assembly GCF_018726825.1 of Pantoea sp. B270. Taxonomy (NCBI): domain Bacteria; kingdom Pseudomonadati; phylum Pseudomonadota; class Gammaproteobacteria; order Enterobacterales; family Erwiniaceae; genus Pantoea; species Pantoea sp. B270. The sequence goes on along the minus strand of NZ_JAHCSX010000002.1, from coordinate 619,825 downwards.
GCCATCGAAATCAATCCCCACGAAATCATGATGCGCGCGATCCAGATGCGCGCGCCCACTTTTTGCATGATCAGGTTGCTGGGAATTTCAAACAGGAAATAGCCGATAAAAAACATGCCTGCGCCGAAGCCAAACTGTTCGGCGGTGATGCCGAGATCGGCGTTCATGCCCAGCGCAGCAAAGCTGACGTTGGTGCGGTCAAGGTAGCTGACCACATAGCAGATAAAGATAAACGGCAGAATGCGACGAAAGGCTTTGGCGGCCGCCTGCTCACTGTCCTGGAAATCCTGTTCACTGAGCGTTTCATGGCGGGGTGGCACCGCAGCCGGCTGAGCCGGCGCAGGGCTGGATGTTGAGTGCAGGGTCATAGTAATCTCCGGTGCGTTCGGATGACGCAGAGTTGTAGTCAGAGAAACGAGGTATCGATGGCCGGCAACGCGCGGCCTGGCGTGTTCTGGGTACAGGTCAGGATGCTGCCGCTGACCGATTCGGTGATAAACAGCTGGTTAAGGTCGGCCCCGCCGAAGCACAGGTTGGTGGTGGAGCGACCCAGCGGACTGAGCAGAATCTCTTCCGGTTCAGCCAGATCGTTAAGACGCCAGACGCGCCCCAGGCCGGGATTGGCGATCAGCAGTTCGCCGCGCTGATTGATGGTCAGCCCGTCCGGCCCGCTGGGTCCGTGCGAGGTAAAGAACAGTCCAACTTTGCTCACCGAACCATCCGCCAGCAACGGCACGCGCCACACGCAGTTGCCGCGCGTCATCGCCACGTAGAGGATTTTCTCATCCGGCGACAGAACCAGGCCGTTCGGGCTCGGGCAGTTATCCAGCAGCAGATCCAGCCGGCCATCCGGGCTGAGCCGATAGACGCGTCCGCTGGCATCGTGCAGCCCGGTCTGGCCCTGATCGGTGAAATAGAGATTGCCGCGGCTGTCGGGGGTTAAATCGTTAACGCCGCGAAAGCTTTCGCTGTTACGCCGCGTCAGCCACGGCGTGATAGTGGCGCTGCTGATTGACAGCTTCATCAGGCCGTTACGGTAATCGGTGATGATCAGCGTGTCCGGATCGGTCAGCTTCATGCCGTTGGGCTCACCGTCATACTGCACCACCAGCTCCCAGTTGCCGCTCATATCGACGCGAAAGATGCGGCCATAGGGAATGTCGGTGACATACAGACAGCCGGAGGGATGCCACACCGGGCCTTCGAGAAAGGAGTCGGTAAGCTGGCCGCCGCGATTGGCGGCAGCCCAGACATTGCCGGCGTCCGGCCGGCGAAACGCTTCAGGCAGGCGCGAAAACAGCGTTAACTCGCGCACCTCCGGTACGGTGAGCACGGTCATGATACCGCCTCCTGCTCCTGCAGAACCTGCAACGCGTTGCGCGCGGCACCGGTGCCCATGCGCACGTAAGCATTGTCGCTCACGCCACCAATGTGCGGCGTAATAATCACATTGTTGAGCGACTGCCACAGATGCGGTGCAGTCAGCGGCTCGCTGGTGAAGCTGTCCAGTCCGGCGGCACGCAGCGTGCCGTTTTGCAGCGCGGTCGCCACCGCCTGATCGTCAATCAGTCCGCCGCGTGCGGTGTTGACCAGAATCGCGCCAGGCTTGAAACGGGCAAGGGCGGCCGCGTTGATCATCTGGTGATTGCTGTCCGTCAGCGGACAGTGCAGCGACACCACATCGGCACGGCTGTACAGTTCATCCAGTGATTCAACCGCTTCACAGCCAGCCGGCAAGGTTTGCGCATAAGGATCGTAGGCCAGCACCTGCATACCGAAGGCCTGGCCAATGCGCGCCACGCGGCTGCCGATGGCACCCAGACCGACCAGGCCGAGCGTGCGTCCTTCCAGCTCCAGCGATTTATGCTGCGCTTTATCCCAGTGTCCGTCGCGCATCCGGCGGTCCAGCTGCGGCACGGATTTAGCACAGGCGAGGATCAGCGCCCACGCATGCTCCGACACGGCGGCGGCATTGGCACCCACTGCCGCGCGGACCGCAATCTGGCGTTCCGCCGCCGCCTGCTGATCGATAACGTCGATACCGCTGCCGTGCTTGGAGATCACGCGCAGCGCCGGCGCGGCGTCCATGATGCGCCCGTTGATTTTGCCGTAACGTACGATGATCGCCTGAGGATTATGGCGCTCACACAGCGCGATCAAATCGGCTTCCTGCGGCTGGCGTCCGGCATAAATCAGCTGATAGTCCTGCAGCAGCTCGACGGCTTCAGCAGCCAGGTCGCTGCCGGTGATGAGGATAGTTTTTACGTTGCTCATTACAGAGATTCTCCTTCTGCTAACATACCCGCCGCGCGCAGAGCACCTTCCAGCCAGCCCGGACGTAAATCGCCCTGCTTAATACCCGCGATGCGGCGCGTTTCGGCGTCCAGCTTCTTCGCCGCCAGGGCAATGATGCGTTCCACATCCTGTTTAGCGATCACCACCACGCCATCGGCATCGCCGACCACCAGGTCGCCCGGCTCAATCGGCGCACCGGCCACCGACACCGGATGGTTCACGCGTCCGGGAATACTTTTGGTGGGGCCGCTCGGGTTGAGGCCGGCAGCAAACACCGGATAGCTGCCCTGCGCGAGGGCGTCAGCATCACGCACCGCGCCATCAATGATGATGCCGGCGATGCCGGACGCTTCGGCCTGGGTTGCCATGATTTCACCCAGCAGCGCGCAACTGATGTCGCCTTTGCCGTCTACTACCAGCACATCACCCGGCTGGGCGATAGCCAGCGCCGCGTGAATCGCCAGGTTATCGCCCGGACGGACTTCCACCGTGATGGCCGGCCCGGCGACTTTCATCTGCGGCGACAGTGGTTTAACGCGGCCATGCAGGGTGCCGCGACGACCGGCGACATCGGCCAGAATCGCCGCCTGGAATGCGGCGGCCTGGCTGACGGACAGGGCGCTGACGCGCTCAATGTTGCGGTTGATCAGGTTATTTGCAGAAACAGACATAATTCACCTCATGGTTTGTTTTACCTGGTACAACAATGTTGTACAATATAAAACAACTATATCGACGATCTGACGCCGCATGCCAGTGTTACGAAGGTGTTTGTGATGTAAACACGATGTGACTCACAGTTTTCAGGTACACTCAGGACGGCACAAATCAGGAGGAAAAAATGGGAAATGAAGGCGTTAATGCGGTGGAGAAGGCGTTGTCCCTGCTGGATTGTTTTAAGCCGGGCGAAGAGAGCCTGTCGCTGACTGCGCTGTCGCAGCTTTCCGGCTATCACAAAACCACTGTCTATCGTCTGATGAACTCGCTGGAAAGGATGGGCTATGTGGTGCGCAGTGACAGCGGGGTCTACACGCTCGGCCCGCGTCTGTTATACCTCGGCAAGCTTTATGAGCAATCATTCCATCTGGCCAGCGTGGTGCAGCCGGAATTGCAGGCACTGGCAACGGCGACCAACGAGAGCGCCAGCTGGTACGTACTGGATAACGGCCAGCGTCTGTGCCTGTTTCGTGCTGAATCGTCTGATGGCCTGCGTCATACGCGCCTGCCGGGGACGATTTTTCCGCTCGATAACTCAGCCATCAGTAAGGTGCTGCGTTTCTGGGGTATGAATGAAAATCTCTTCGATGCGCTGCCGTCGCTGCCTATATTCAGCTCAGGCGCGCGCGATCCGCACATCGCGGCCTTTGCCGTACCGGTATTCGCCGAAAATGATCGGCTAACCGCTGCGCTGGCGCTGACGGGCCCGGTTTCGCGTCTGACGCTGAATCGCAAAGATGAAGAGTTAGGCGTGTTGATGCGCGAAGCGGCTGCACGCCTGTCAGCCAAACTGGGCGCGCGCAAAGCATTTTGTGATGCGGTTTATGCGGCTAAATAAGGCTGCGCATTAATCACTCATCGGCGGGCCAGCAGGCCTGCCGCACTCCTTCGGATTTTTCAAAGCAACACCTCAGTTAATGCTGTTTTCCCTGCTGCGCTAAGCCCGGTATACCTTGCGGAAACCAATTAAACGCTGGCAGGCATCATGAGCACCCATACCCGCATCCGCAAATTCAACACCAAAGATACCTATCCTAATCAGTCGCTGGACAACGATCTGTGTCAGGCCGTGCGCGCCGGCAACACCGTTTACGTGCGTGGCCAGATTGGCACCGACTTCGAAGGCAACCTGGTGGGGCTGGGCGATCCGGCAGCGCAGGCCGAGCAGGCGATGAAAAACGTGAAGCAACTGCTCGAAGAAGCGGGCAGCGACCTGTCGCACATCGTGAAAACCACCACCTACATCATCGACCCGCGCTATCGCGAGCCGGTGTATCAGGTGGTGGGCAAGTGGCTGAAAGGTGTGTTTCCCATTTCCACCGGTCTGGTGATCTCGGGACTGGGCCAGCCGCAATGGCTGATGGAGATCGACGTGATTGCGGTAATCCCCGACGACTGGCAGCCACAATAAGGAGCGCCGCATCATGACGTTATCGATTGTTGGACGCTGCGCGCAAACCGGCCAGCTGGGCATCGCGGTCAGCTCGTCGAGTATTGCGGTCGGCGCACGCTGTCCGTGGCTGCGCGCCGGCGTCGGCGCGGTCTCCACACAGAACATCACGCTGCCGGCGCTGGGGCCGCGCATCCTTGATCGGCTGAGTCAGGGCGAGACGGCGCAGCAGGCGCTGCAGAGCGGTCTTGCCAGCGATGACTTTTTTGATTATCGCCAGCTTACGGTGCTGGCGGCCGACGGCAGCAGTGCCTGCTTCAGCGGAACGCACACGCTGGGAGTGAATCACGCGCTGTGCGGCAGCGACTGCGTAGCGGCCGGTAATTTGCTGGCGAATCCCGAGGTGATTGCGGCGATGGTCAGTGCGTTTACGCAGCAGCCGGGCGAACTGGCCGGACGGTTAATCGCGGCCATGCAGGCCGGGATGGCCGCCGGAGGCGAAGCCGGGCCGGTTCATTCGGCGGCGCTGGCAGTGGTGGGCGAACCGTCGTGGCCGCTGGTTGATCTGCGCGTTGACTGGACGGAGGGCGATCCCATCGCAGAACTTCATCAGCTGTGGCTGGCCTATCAGCCGCAGATGCAGGATTACCTGACGCGCGCGCTCAATCCCACGCTGGCACCCCGTTACGGCGTGCCGGGCGATGAATAAGCGAGAGGAGACGCGATGCTGACCAGCCGTAACCTGCTCGAACACCTGGTGGCTTTCGATACCACCAGCCGCGAATCCAATCTCGCGCTGATCGATTTCTGCTGGCGCTACCTTAGCGGGCTGGGCGTGACCTGTGAACTGATGCACAACGCAGAACGCAGCAAGGCCAATCTCTATGCGCGGCTCGGGCCAGCCGGCAGCGGCGGGGTGATGCTATCGGGCCACAGCGATGTGGTGCCGGTTGATGGCCAGACGTGGACGGTGCCGCCGTTTGCGCTCACCGAACGCGACGGCAAGCTGTACGGACGCGGCACGGCAGACATGAAAGGCTTCCTCGCCTGCATGCTGGCTGCCGTGCCGCATTTTCTCGCCCAGCCGCTGCGTCAGCCGCTGCATCTGGCTATCTCCTATGACGAAGAGGTGGGTTGCCTCGGCGTGCGCTCGCTGGTGAAGGCGCTGGCGCAGCGCAGCGATCGACCGGCAATCTGCCTGATTGGCGAGCCGACAGAACTGCGTCCGGTGCTGGGCCACAAAGGCAAGCTGGCAATGCGCTGCGAAGTGCAGGGCGCGGCCTGCCACTCGGCGTACGCGCCGCAGGGCGTCAATGCGATTGAATACGCCGCGAAGCTGATCCAGCGCTTAACCGTCATCGGTGAACGTCTGGCGGCGCCGGAACGACAGGATGCGCGCTTTGATCCGCCATTTACCACCGTGCAAACCGGGGTGATCCACGGCGGACGCGCGCTGAACATCGTGCCCGACGCCTGCAGTTTTGATTTCGAAGTGCGCACGCTGCCGCAGGAGGATGCGCAGCAGGTGGCAGAGGAGCTGGTGGCGTATGCGCAGCAGACGCTGGAGCCGCAGATGCGCGCGGTGCAGCCCGCCAGCGCCATCCGCTTCTCGCCGCTCAGCGCCTATCCAGGACTGGATACCGCCGCGCACAGTGCCGCGGCACAGCTGATTGCCCGGCTGAGCGGCAGCGACAGCTTCGGCACCGTGGCGTTTGGCACTGAAGGCGGACTGTTTGCCGCCGCCGGCATCCCCTGTGTGGTGTGCGGTCCCGGCAGTATGGAGCAGGGCCATAAGCCCGACGAATTTATCACCCTCGCACAGCTGGACGCCTGTGACAGCCTGTTACGCCGGCTGGCGACCTGGATGTGCGAATGAACCCGCGACGAGCCACCCCGTCCGAATCCGGAGATTGTATGGTCAGTGCAGAAGTAACCCCGTTTCCGCAGCCGCTGTCATCGGCACCGCATAAGGCCAACGTGGCGGTGCAGTTGGATGGCGTCCTGAAGCGCTTTGGTGATGCCATCGCGCTGCATAAAATTTCTCTCACCATCCACGAAGGTGAGTTCATTACGCTGCTCGGCCCGTCCGGCTGCGGTAAAACCACGCTGCTGAACCTGATGGCCGGCTTTGCCGAAGCCGACGGCGGTGAGATTTTTATCGATGGCGAACTGGTAACGGAAATCCCGCCCTATCAGCGCGAGATCGGCATCGTGTTTCAGAACTACGCGCTGTTTCCGCACATGACGGTGGAGAAAAACGTCGGCTACGGCTTGCGTATGCGCGGCGTGCCGAAAGCGGAAATCGCCGAGCGGGTCGGGCAGGCGCTGGCGCTGGTGAAGCTGGCGGGTTACGGCCAGCGCAAGCCGCGTGAACTGTCCGGCGGGCAGCAGCAGCGCGTGGCGCTGGCGCGTGCGCTGGTGATTCGCCCCAAAGTGCTGCTGCTGGATGAGCCGTTCTCCGCACTGGACAAAAATTTGCGTTTATCCATGCAGGTCGAGCTGAAAGCGATTCAGCGCAAACTCGGCGTGACCACGGTCTTTGTTACCCACGATCAGGGCGAAGCGCTGAGCATGAGCGACCGCGTGGTAGTGATGTCGGCCGGGCACGTGCGCCAGATCGGTCCGCCGGATGAGATCTATCGCCGCCCGCAGGATCCGTTTGTCGCCAGCTTCGTTGGTGACGTGAACATTTTGCCGGGCCGCTACGCCGGCCGCGACACCAGCGCGCTGCTGGAGCTGGGCGGCAACACGCTGCGCCTGCCGGCCAAACGAGTGCAGGCCAGCGTCGGCGACCGGCTCGATGTGTATGTGCGTCCGGAAAATGTGCAGCTGGCGCCGCTTGGTCCGCAGGCACTGCTCAGCGCCACGGTGCTGACGCACGTGTTTCAGGGCGATCACGTTGACGTGCACCTCGACATTCCGGCGCTCGGCAGTGCCTCACTGTTTGCCCGTCAGTCCGGACTGGAGGCGCTGACGCGCTGGCCGGTCGGCAGCGTGGTGGGGCTGACGTTTGATGACGAGGGCGTTTGCGCCTTCGCCAGCGACGCACAGGGTTAACGCATGGCAACGGAAACCATGACGGCGATCATCGCCGCACAGCCGGGTGGTGCAGAGGTGCTGACTGCGGTGCAGCGCCCGGTGCCGCAGCCGGGACCGGGCGAAGTGCTGCTGCGCGTCGTCAGCGCAGGGGTTAACCGGCCCGATATTCTGCAGCGCAACGGCATGCCACCGCCGCCAGGCTGCAGCGATATCCTCGGGCTGGAAGCGGCGGGCGTCATCGTTGCGCTCGGCGCAGGCGTCAGCGAACTGCAGCCGGGCATGGCGGTGATGGCGCTGCTGAGCGGCGGCGGTTATGCACAATACTGCGTGGCGCGCGCCGACCTGTGCCTGCCGGTGCCGGACACGCTGCCGCTCAGCCACGCGGCGGGGTTTCCCGAAGCCGCGTTTACCGTCTGGCACAACCTGTTTGAGCTGGGCCGTCTGATGCCGGGCGACAGCGTGCTGATTCACGGCGCGGCCAGCGGCGTGGGCACGCTGGCGATCCAGTGCGCCCAGGCTTGTGGCGCGCGGGTGATTGCCACCGCCGGCGGTGCGGAAAAAATTGCCGCGCTGCAGCAGCTGGGCGTGTGGCGCGCCATCGATCGCCATAGCGAAGATTTTGTGGCGGTGATTCAGACGCTGACCCGGGAACGCGGCGTGGATGTGGTGCTGGATAACGTCGGCGGCGACTACATTGCGCGCAACCTCAGCGTGCTGGCAGCGGGCGGGCGGCACGTCAGCCTCGCCTTTATGCAGCGGGCCACGGTGGAGATCGATTTACAGCTGATCATGCGCAAGGGCTTAAGCCTGACCTCTTCCACGCTGCGACCGAAAAGCGCGGCGGAAAAAGCGCGTCTGGCGCAGCGCGTGCGCGCCCATCTGCTGCCTTTACTGGCCGCCGGGCGCATCACGCCGCGCGTGCATCAGCGATTGCCACTGACGGCCGCCGCGCAGGCGCACCGCATCCTTGAAGCCAATGCCAATATCGGCAAAGTGCTGCTGCTGCCAGATGCGGAGGCCATGCCATGATGGAACTCTATTACGCCTCTACCTCGGCTTACGTGCGAAAAGTGATGGTGTGCGCCCGGCTGCTGGATCTGGCGCCGGAGATCACTCTGCTGGCGTCGGCGGCGCACCCCATTGAGCGCGATGCGCGCATTGCCGCGTTTAATCCGCTGGCTAAAGTGCCGGCGCTGCGCACCGAACAGGGACTATGTTTATACGACAGCCGGGTGATCTGCGAATACCTTAACCAGCGCGCCGCGGGCCAGTTGCTGCCGGCAGACGGCGAGGCACGCTGGCTGTGCCTCACGCGCCAGGCGCTGGGTGATGGGCTGCTGGATGCCGCGCTGCTGGCGCGCTACGAAACCAGCGCTCGTCCGCCGGAAAAGCAGTGGTCAGCGTGGCGTGACGCGCAGCTGACTAAAGTGGCGGCCGCGCTGGCGGCCATTGAGCAGCAGGCGGCGCAGTTCAGCCGCACGCCCGACGATCTCGGGTTGATCGCCATCGGCTGCGGATTGGGCTACCTCGACTTCCGTTTTGCTGAACTCAACTGGCGCGCCACGCATCCGCAGAGCGCCGCCTGGTTTGCTCTCTTTGACGCGCACCCGGCGATGGCCGCGACGCGCCCACACCTGTAACGGAGCCGCAATGTCTCAGATTTTCTTTCTCAATGGGCCGAATGCCAATCTGTACGGCATGGATCGCCACGGTACTTATGGCAGCGACAGTTTCGCCAGCATCGGCGAGCGCTGTCAGCGGCGCGCCGACGCGCACGGCCTCAGGCTGCAGTTTCGTCAGAGCAATCATGAAGGGGTGCTGGTGGACTGGATTCAGGAAGCGCGCCAGCAGGCAAACGGGCTGATCATCAATGCCGCCGGGTTGTCGTATCGCTCGGTACCGATTCTGGATGCGCTGCTGATGTTTGATGGCCCGATCATCGAAGCGCACATGAGCAATCTCTGGCAGCGCGAGCCGTTTCGTCATCAGTCGCTGGTATCGAAAGCCGCCACCGGCGTGATCGCCGGGCTGGGCGCGCTGGGTTATGAACTGGCTATCGATGCGCTGGCGACGCTGCTTCAGGAGCCCAGCGCATGACGACTCTGGTGTTTTACAGCGAGTTCGACAGCTTTGAGGCGTGGTCGGCGCTGCTGGCACCGCAGTTACCGGATGTCGCTATCTGCCGTGCCGATCAGGTTGCGGATGCCGATAGCGTGCAGTTTGCGCTGGCGTGGAAGCCGCCGCGCGGCTTTTTTGCCCCGTATCGCCAGCTGAAATTGCTGGTGAATTTGGGCGCGGGCGTCGACTCGCTGGTAGGGCGCGACGACCTGCCTGACATCCCGATCGTCCGGCTATCGGACCCGGATATGGCGCGCATGATGGCCGGTTACGTGCTGTTTGCCGTGCTGCGTTACGCGCGTGACATACCGGCATTTGAGCGCGCACAGCGTGAACATCGCTGGCACTATCTGCATCCGCGCGAGCCGGCGTCGATTCGCGTGGGCGTGTTGGGGCTGGGCGAACTGGGTGCGTATGCGGCGCGCGAGCTGGCGCGTCAGGGCTTTGACGTGCGCGGCTGGTCGCGGTCGCCCAAAGCGCTGGACGGCATTCACTGCGTCAGCGGTGCGCAGGCGCTGGATGCGTTTCTGGCCAGCAGCGACATTCTGGTGGTGATGCTGCCGCTCACGCCGGAAACCCACGGTTTGCTGGATGCGCAGCGTCTGGCGCGATTGCCGCCGGGCTGCGCGCTGATCAACGTGTCGCGTGGCGCGATTGTCGATCAGCCCGCGCTGACCGCGGCGCTGCAGAGCGGACAGATCGGGCACGCCACATTAGACGTGTTTGATCGCGAGCCGCTGCCGCCCGACGATGCGCTGTGGGGCATGGAGAATGTGCTGATCACGCCGCATCTGGCGTCGGTGGCGATCCCGGCCAGCGCCGCGCGTCAGGTGGCTGATAACATCCAGCGAGTGATGCGCGGCGAGCCGGTGCTCAACCAGGTGTTTCCCGCGCGGGGTTACTGAGCGCGTCAGGCGACGCGCACCACCTGCGGGTCGAAGTAGCTTGGCGCGGCCATGCCGGGAATGTATTGATCGGAGATAAACATGCGGCAGCGTTCGGCGAAGGCGTTGACCACCATCGACTGCTGCACGTGGGCCACCGTGGCGTATCCCAGCAACATCGGCCGGTTCACGCCGGCAAGGCGCACGCGGATCACCCGTTTGCCATCCTGCGACAGATTGGCTTTGGGCCGCACATTGGCGATGCCAAATCCCACGCCGTTGGCCACCATCGCGCGTACCACTTCCATATTGCCGGAGCGCATTACAATGTTGGGCGTAACGCCTGCTTCGCTAAACAGGCTGAGAAAATATTCGCGGCTCCACGGCATATCCAGCAGCACCATCGGCACCGTAGCGAGATCCTGAATGGTCACCGCAGACTGACTGGCAAACGGGTGATGTTCGCCGACCATCACATACGGCGGCAGCTGTGCCAGCGACTGAAACGCGATGTCGCTGGCTGGCACCAGATCGTAGGTCAGCGCGATATCGATATCGGCGGCGCGCAGCTGTTTCAGCAGCTGTTCATGATTGCCCTCCACCAGCGTGATGCGCACGCCGGGGAAGGCACGGCCAAAGCCAAACACCAGCTCCGGCGTCAGCATCGGGGCCAGCGTGTCGAGACAGCCGACGCGCAGCGGGCCGCGCACGTTGTTCAGCGACTCAGAGGCGATGGTATACAGATTCGACATCTGTTCCAGAATCAGCTTCGCCTCTTTTAATACCTGATGGCCAATGGCGGTGAGCGACACGCCCTGCGCGTGGTGGCGCACAAACAGCTGCACCCCCAGCTCGGATTCGATGTGGGTAATGGCGGCCGAGATCGACGGTGACGACACGTGAATACGTTCGGATGCGCCAATAATGCTGCCGGCTTCGCCGGACGCGACGAAGTATTCCAGCTGGCGCTGGGTGATGCGACTGAGCATGCAGATTCTCCTGGTGTCGCCAGCGCGATCTTGTCGCGCCGGCTTTTCTATTTACCCCTGTTTCCATGCATTTATCATGCCGGACAGCGAATAGCAGCATAATCCCCTGCCTGACGCTTCACGCCCATTCGCTTCTGCCTCACTAAGGCTTAAGAAAATCCGTTGCAAAGCAGCGACTTTTTTAGCGTCAGAAATTCCGATGCAACGGCGAGGAAAAGGCTGTTTTACCGCAGCAGCGGCCAGCGGCAGAATCGCTGTGACACCTGCTTTTCACTTTCGCACTGTTTTGGCGCAGCGCGCCGTGGCGAATCAACGGTGGTTCAGAGCAGCGATAACAGCCTTTTCATTCACTGGGGACAAAAATATGTTGCGTAAGATGTGTGCCTTAACGTTGTTAACCACGGGAATTCTGAGCGCAGGGAATGCCATGGCCGCCGACAAGCTGATTGTCAGCACCTGGGGCGGCAGCTTTAAAGATCTGATCGATCAAACCATCGCTAAAGAGTTCACCAAAGAGACCGGCGTCGAAGTGCAGTTCGTCACCGGCGGCACCATCGATCGCCTCAACAAAGCCAAACTGGCGGGCGGTTCGCCGGAAACTGACGTGACCTTCACCACCGCGCACGTCGGCTATCTGTATGCCAACAGCGGCCTGTTCGAGAAGCTCGACATGAGCAAAATTCCTAACGCGGTCAACTTGGTGCAGCAGGCGAAAGTCAGCCCGTATCATCTGGGCGTGTGGGGCTACGTCTACACCATTGGCTACCGTCCGGATCTGGTGCCGAAAGGGGAAACCTTCACCAGCTGGAACGACCTGTGGAAGCCGGAGCTGAAAGGCACGCTGGCGCTGCCCGACTGGGATCCGAGCCACATCATCGCCGTGGCCGCCAAACTCTCCGGCAGCGATGCGGCGCACTGGCAGCAGGGCCAGGCGAAGCTGAAAGCGCTGATTCCTAACATCAAATCGTTCTACACCGATGATGCCAACAGCCAGCAGCTGATCTCCACCGGAGAAACGCCGGTGCAGGTGATGCTGTCGATGAACGCCTACAGCATGATTGCGGAAGGGGTCAACATCAAGCTGGCGATACCGAAAGAGGGCGCGATCCTCGGCGTGGATACCGTCGGCATCAATAAAGGCAGCAAACATACCGATCTGGCGTACAAGTTCATCAACATCGCGCTGAAACCGGAAATTCAGCAGCAGGTGGCGAAGATCTATCGCGGTAGCCCGACGGTGACCAACGCGCATATCGATCCGGAGCTGGCGAAGCTGCCAGGCATGCTGACCACGCCGGCGCAGTGGAATGCCACCATCAATACCGATCCCCAACTGCGTGCGGAGAAAACTGCCGAGTGGCGTCAATGGTTCTCTGAAAACATCATGTCTCACTGATTGTCCTGGTGCTGCGGCGGGGCGGGTGCCTCGCCGTAGCCGGTACCACCTATGCAGGCAGTAACGTCCATGACGAAAAAACCGACATTTTTACCCTGGTTCATTCTTCCCGCCACGCTGACCGCGATGGGGCTGGTCGTCGCGATGTTTGCGGTGATGCAGTTCAGCGTGCGCGCGTACATCCCCGGCTCGCTGGATGTCGGCGGCTTTACGCTGGCCAATTTCAGTGGCCTGTTCAAACGCATCTACGGCGACGCGTTTCTCAACACCGTGCTGCTCAGCGCCAAAACGGCCCTGTTTGGTTTGCTGATGAGTTACCCACTGGCCTATGCGCTGGTGCGCACCCGCACCGCGTGGATCAAATCCACCATTCTGATCATCGCAATTACCCCGCTGTTTCTGGGGGAAGTGGTGCGCACCTATTCGTGGATTATCGTGCTGGGTAACAGCGGCTTTCTTAATAGCCTGCTGCTGGCGCTGGGCATCATCAGCCAGCCAATCCAGTTTATGTTTACCCAGACCGGCGTGGTGGTCGCGCTGGTGCATGTCACCATGCCGATCATGGTGCTGATGCTGGCGACGGCGCTGTCACACATCAATCCGGACTACGAAAAAGCCGCCACCAGCCTTGGTGCCGGGCCGGTACGCGCGCTGCTGACGGTGACCATTCCGCTGTCCATTCCTGGCATCATCGCCAGCCTGACCACCGCGTTTGCCTGGACCTTTAGCGCTTTCGCGACGCCACAACTGATTGGCGGCGGACGCGTCAGTACCGTGGCTACGCTGGTGTATCAGCTGGGCTTCTCCTCGATGAACTTCCCGTTTGCCGCAGCGCTGAGCATTGCTGGCCTGCTGCTGACCATTCTGCTGCTGCTGGCGCTGAAGCGCATGACGCGCTTCCTGCACGCCATGGGAGGGCACTGATATGACCCGTTCTCACAACGACAAACTGATTGCGCTGCTGGGCAAACTGCTGGTGATCGCCATTCTGGCGTTTGTCATGTTGCCCACCGTCGTGGTGTTTATCTCGTCGTTCAGCAGCACCTCCGTGCTGTTCTTCCCGCCGAAAGGCTGGTCGCTGCGCTGGTTTGAGCGGGCGCTGAGCTACGACGATTTTCGTCACGGCTTCTGGTCCGGACTGATTGTCACAGCATGGGCGTCAACGCTGGCGGTGGTCATCGGTGCCACTCTGGCGATTGCCATTGAGCGCTATCGCTTTCCCTGCAAACAGGTGCTGGAGAGCATTCTGCTGTCGCCGCTGTTTATTCCGCATTTCACTATTGGCCTCGGCCTGCTGATGCTGGTGTCGCAGCTCAACCTGGGACGCGGCTACGCACTGGTGATTTTCTGCCACGTGGTGCTGGTGCTGCCGTTCGTGCTGCGCAGCGTCTATGTATCGCTGAAAAATCTCGAGCAGCGGATAGAACTGGCGGCGGCCAGCCTCGGCGCATCGCCGCTGCGCGTGGTATGGACCATTACCGTGCCGCTAATTCTGCCGGGCCTGTTTGGTGGCTGGCTGTTCGCCGCGATTCTCTCATTCAATGAATTTACCGCCTCGCTGTTTATTACCACTCAGGCGACGCAGACGCTGCCGGTGGCGATGTACAACTTCGTGCGTGAATTTGCCGACCCGACGCTGGCGGCGCTGTCGGTTATTTATATTGTGGTGACCGCCGCGATGTTAATTATCGCCAATAAGTTTTTCGGGCTGGGGAAAATATTAAACGTTGAGGCCGGGCATTAATTTCGCTGTGCCATTAAGCCGCCGTTAAACATGACAACCTGGTGTTAATCGCCAGCGGCGCAATATTTGCGCCGCGCTGGTGGCATGCCAACTATTCGGGGATGACCTATGTCAGTAGAAAAAATCAATACCGTGATCGTCGGAGCGGGCCAGGCGGGTATCGCCATGAGCGAACATCTGGCGCAGATGCAGATCCCGCACGTGGTGCTGGAGCGCAGCCGCATTGCCGAGCGCTGGCGCTCCGAACGCTGGGACTCGCTGGTGGCCAACGGCCCGGCGTGGCACGACCGCTTTCCTTCGCTGAAGTTTGATAACATTTCGCCGGAGGCGTTTCCGCCGAAAGAGCGCATGGCGCAGTATTTCGAGGATTACGCAAAGATGCTCAACGCGCCGGTGCGCACCGGGGTTGAAGTACAGCAGGTGACGCGGCTGCCCGGACGCAGCGGCTTCCGGGTGGTGACGTCGGTGGGAGAATTCGACGCGGACAATGTGGTGGCTGCCACCGGCCCGTTTCAGAAGCCCGCGTTCCCGGCCATCGTGCCTGAAGGCGCGGTGCCGCAGCAGATCCACTCATCGGCGTATAAGAATCCACAGCAGCTGGCGCCCGGTGCGGTGCTGGTGGTGGGTGCGGGTGCGTCCGGCACCCAGATTGCCGAGGAGCTGCGTCAGGCCGGCCGCGAGGTGTTTCTGTCGGTCGGTGAGCACTACCGCCCGCCACGCGCCTATCGCGACCGTGATTACTGCTGGTGGCTTGGCGCGCTGGGGCTGTGGGACGAAGTGAAAATCAAGCCGAAGAAACAGCACGTGGCCTTTGCCGTCAGCGGCTATGAAGGCGGTAAAACCGTGGATTTCCGCCGGCTGGCCCATATGGGCATTACGCTGGTCGGCATCACCGAGCGCTGGGATAACGGCGTGCTGCGCTTTGCGCCGGGGCTGGCAGAGAATATCGCCGAAGGTGACAGAGCCTATTTCGAGGTGCTGCGCGATGCGGATGCGTACATTGAGCGCAACGGGCTGGATTTACCGGCCGAGCCGCAGGCGTGGGAGCTGTTGCCGGATCCGGACTGCCTGTTAAATCCGCTGATGCAGTTGGACGTGCAGGCGGCGGGCATCAGCACCATTATCTGGGCTACCGGGTTTAAATTTGATTTCAGCTGGCTGCAGGTGGATGCGTTTGATGAACAGGGCCTGCCATTCCACAAGCGCGGTATTTCTGCCGAGCGCGGTATTTATTTCCTTGGCCTGCCCAATCTGGTCAACCGGGCGTCGTCGTTTATTTATGGCGTGTGGCACGATGCGAAATATATTGCCGACCACATCGCGCTGCAAAATGCCTATTCGGATTACGTGAAGTCGTAATTATTTTCCAGGTGCGCATGAATGCGCACCCTACGAAGAAAGTTCACCCTTAAATTGTATCATGTAGGGTCGCTATTAATAGCGACCCGCTATAGCGACTGAATCGTATTTATTCTGATTCTGCAGGTGGATGAGGCAATCGGGAAGATGACGTATAGCTTTGATAGAGCGCTTTGATATCAGGATCATCAACCGCACCGTAGTAAATGTCTTCTTTATCTAAACCGTCCAACCCTTTTATGCCACTAATCATTGCCGGCCATTCGCTTCGACTGGCAATATCAACAACGCAGGGGAGTAAATAGTTATCCAGATGGCCTTTAGCGGGTTCACGAATCTCAGCGCTGAGTGCGCTAAGATACGCATCTTTTTTGGTTTTTGCCCATTCAATGGCAAAGCCAGCACGGTAGGTCATTTCCATAAATAGCAACAGCAACGTTCGACCATTACCATCCAGAAAAGGATGGGCAAAAGCCAGTTGTCCCATAACCTCACCCGGTTTTTTTCTGAACCGCGATGAGTCGCTGGCAAGGCGCAGAGCATAATCAACGGCGAACTGAATCGAGTGGGGCTGCTCAAACATGGTAAAATGAGCATCTTCTGGCATGCCTTTAAAAACAGCAAGATGAGGAACTAACTCGTTGCGATCTTTACCCGCCCAGGGATAAAAGTCAGAAAACAGAATTTTATGAACTGACAAAAAAGTGCTGTAAGTGATTGCAGGTTGAAGTGCCAGGAAATGAAGCGCATCTTCGACGCTCGATTCAAAGGCCAGATGCTCAGCTTTTTTTACCTCATCCGCATCTTTAAGCCCCAACGCGTTTCTCAGGTAGCCAGAAGTAGAAAAATCGCTGAAAGGATCAAACGTCATGCGCTGAAGTTCTGCTTGTGCTCACGTTTTTCCTGCAGATAAGAACCCTGAAGCTTCAGCGTTTCTGCTTTAGTCAGTACACCTTTTCTTTTGAGATTAACCAGCAATTGTTCAACGTAATCCAGTTCTACTCTGTCGCCTGCCAGATGAGTAATCGCAGCAGCCATCAGGCTGACACCGTCACGCTCTGCGGTGATATGGTTAGCCTTCGCTAAATTCTGGATCTGGCTGGCAATACTCAGAGATGCATTTCTGCTCATAATTAATCTCCCGTCAGAAGTTCAATTTTAGCACGCTGCATCGTCAAAGTCAGTGGGAAGAGTCGCTGAACCACAGGGCATCTCTCAGCGGTAACACTGGTGAAGTCTGACATAGCAATCATCAGATTCCAGATAAAAACATGCCGATGGGCGATTGCTCGCGCACCGGCATCGGTTCGATTGACTCAGCGATGGCCTATTACAGCGCCATATCCTGCTTCGCGGACTCTTCGCGCGGTTTGGCCTGCGCAGGTGCCGACTGCTGATCGTCCATGTTAATCACTGGCGGTTTGGTCAGCTGCAGCACGGATGCGGTGTTATCCCATACCTGCTGGGTCAGCGCGGTGTTGCCGTTCAGCTTCTGGCCGAAGCTTGGCACGATAGCGCGGATCTTCTGCTGCCACTCCGGTGACGCGAACTGCTGTGGGAACAGCTTCTGCATCACGTTCAGGGTGATCGGTGCCGCGGTAGATGCACCCGGTGAAGCACCCAGCAGGGCCGCCACGGTTTTCTGCTGGTCGGTCACGATTTCGGTACCCAGCTTCAGCACGCCGCCTTTCTCAGCATCTTTCTTGATGATCTGCACACGCTGGCCGGCCTGAATCAGTTTCCAGTCCTCTTTACGCGCGTTCGGGTAGTACTCTTTCAGCGCGGCAAAGCGGTCGTCATCGTTCAGCATCACCTGACCAATCAGGTATTTCACCAGGTCAAAGTTATCGATGCCCACGTGCGTCATCGGCATGAAGTTGCTGGTGGTGGTAGCGCTCAGCAGATCGAACAGCGAACCGTTTTTCAGGTATTTGGTCGAGAACGTGGCGAACGGCCCAAACAGCACCACTTTTTTACCGTCGAGGTTACGGGCATCGATGTGCGGTACCGACATTGGCGGTGCGCCTACGGAAGCCTGACCATACACTTTCTGCAGGTGACGGCTGGTGATTTCAGGGTTTTCGGTCATCAGGAACGAACCGCCCACCGGGAAACCGCCGTAGTTATCGGCTTCAGGAATACCGGTTTTTTGCAGCAGCTTGATCGCCGCACCGCCCGCGCCGATGAATACGTATTTCGCATCCACTTCACGGTTTGCGCCGCTCTTCACGTCTTTGATGGTGACGTGCCAGGAGTTGTCGCTGTTGCGTTTGAAATCGGTGACTTCAGAGGAAGTTTCCAGCTTGAAGTTCTGATCTTTCTGCAGGCTGCCGATCAGCTGACGGGTAATTTCACCGTAGTTCACATCGGTACCCACCGGCGTCCAGGTGGCGGCCACTTTCTGATTCGGATCGCGACCTTCCATCACCAGCGGTGCCCACTGCTCGATCTGCTTGTGATCGGTAGAGAACTTCATGCCCTGGAACAGGGTGGTTTTCTGCAGCGCCGCATAGCGTTTGGTCAGGTATTCGACATTTTTGTCGCCCCAGACAAAGCTCATGTGCGGGGTGGAGTTGATGAACGAACGCGGATCGTGCAGCACGCCACGCTGTACCTGGCTGGTCAGGAACTGGCGGGTAATCATGAACGATTCATTGATTTCCAGCGCTTTGCTCACATCGATGGAACCGTCTGCACGCTCTGGCGTGTAGTTCAGCTCCATGTTGGCAGAGTGGCCAGTACCGGCGTTATTCCAGCCGTTGGAGGATTCCAGCGCGACGCCGTCGAGACGCTCAACCATCAGTTGTTTCCAGCCCGGTTGCAGCTCCTGCAGCCAGGTACCGAGCGAGGCGCTCATGATACCGCCGCCAATCAGCAGCACGTCGGTTTTTTCTGGTGCGTTCTCAGCGTGAACCGCTGAAGAGACAAGCAGTGCCGTCAGCGAAAGCGCGGACACAAGTTTTTTGGTCTGAGTCATGCCAGTCCTGTTTATTCTTTGCAGATGAACGTTAAAAATTCGGTTGGCAAATTAAAAGATTGTTACGAAAAGATTAACTTGTTTTTAGTTAATTAACTATTGATGGCAATTAATTAACTTTCATAAAAGCGGGGTGGCGAAATAAACGGCAGGAATACAGCAGCAATGCGGGAAAAAGCAACAATATATCCGCTAACGGAGCGCGGTTATTATTTATAACGACGGGCACGACTTAGGTCAAATTAAATCCGCTGCAGCGATGACAAATCATGCACTATCACTGCACGGAGCGTGTTGATGATCTGACGCCGAATGGGTTTACCCTAAGGTCTCTGATGACTTGTTTAACTTTCGCGTGGACATGAGCATGGCGGGCAAAACCCTGTATGAAAAGCTGATCGAACAGCATGTGGTACGTCACCTGGACGATGAGGGGCACGTGCTGCTCTATATCGACCGGTCAATCCTCAATGAATACACCAGCCCGCAGGCGTTTAGCGGTCTGCGCGACCGGTCGCGGCGCGTGCGCCATCCGGCCACCATTCTACTCAACGTCGACCATGTGAACCCGACGCGGCCGATGCGCGATGCGGCGATGACTGACGCAGGCGGCCAGCTGCAGGTCGATTACTTCCGCAAAAATGCGGAGCACTTTGGCATCGAGCTGTTTGACGTGCTCGACCCGCGACAGGGCATTGAACATGTGGTGGCGCACGAGCAGGGGCTGGTGATGCCGGGGATGGTGATTGCCGCCGGCGACAGCCATACCACTACTTATGGGGCGTTTGGCGCGCTGGGGTTTGGCATCGGCACCTCGGAAATCGAGCACCTGCTGGCGACACAGACATTGATTTATCGCACGCTGAAAACCATGCGCGTTGAAGTTACCGGCGAGCTGCCGTTTGGCTGCGCCGCCAAAGACATCGTGCTGGCGTTGATCGAACAGATTGGCGCATCCGGCGCTACGGGATATGCGATTGAGTTTACCGGCAGCGCGATCGATGCGCTGAGCATGGAAGGGCGTATGACGCTGTGTAACATGGCGGTGGAAGCCGGTGCGCGCGGAGCGATTATCGCGCCGGATGACAAGGTCTACGCTTACATTGCCGGCAAACCGCAAATGCCGGTGGGTGAGCTGTGGCAGCAGGCGCTGGCCGAGTGGCGCATGTTGCGCAGCGATGATGATGCGGTATTTGACCGGCAACTGACCATTGATTGCAGCGATCTGGAACCGAAGGTCACCTGGGGCATCAGCCCGGATCAGGCCTGCGCCATTAGCGGCCACGTGCCTAATCCGGCAGACGAACCCGATTTGGTGAAACAGCAGGCGATGAAAAATGCACTGCACTACATGGGGCTGCAGGCCGGCACGCCGCTGGCCGATATTGCCATCACCCACGCGTTTATCGGCTCCTGCACCAATGGGCGCATTGAAGATTTGCGCGCTGCGGCAGCGGTGATTGGTACCCGCAAAATCGCGCCGCACGTGCGCGGCATCATCGTGCCGGGCTCAACCCAGGTTCGGCAGCAGGCGGAGGCGGAAGGGCTGGCGGCGATCTTTATCGACGCCGGCTTCGAGTGGCGTCAGTCGGGCTGTTCGATGTGTCTGGCGATGAACGAGGATGTGCTGGCACCGGGCGATCGCTGCGCATCGGGCACCAATCGTAACTTTGCCGGCCGTCAGGGCGCGGGCGCGCGTACTCACTTAATGAGTCCGGCGATGGTCGCCGCCGCTGCGCTGGCGGGCCATCTGGTTGATGTTCGTCACTATCTGCAATCCGGGGTTTAATATGCAAGCTTTCACTACCATCACCGGCAAGCTGGCACCGCTGCCGGCTGCTAACATCGATACCGACGTGATTATGCCCAAGCAGTTTCTCAAAGGCATTGACCGGCAGGGGCTGGACCGCGGCGTGTTCTTTGACCTGCGCTTTCTGGCCGACGGTGCGCCAAACCCTGATTTCATCCTTAATCAGCCGGGCTGGCAGAACGCGACGTTTTTGCTGGTTGGCGCCAATTTTGGCTGCGGCTCCAGCCGCGAACATGCGGTGTGGGGGCTGAATCAGCTGGGCATCCGCGCGATTATCGGCACCAGCTTCGCCGGCATTTTTGACGACAACTGCCAGCGTAACGGCGTGCTGACGCTGAGCCTGAGCGAGGCGGATTACCAGCGTCTGAGCGCGGTGGCCGCCGATGCGCAGCGCAACACTATCAGCGTGTCGCTGGAGCAGCAAACCATTCAGTTCGCGGATGAAGTGATTCACTTTACGGTGAGTGCCCTGAAGCGCGAGATGCTGATCGGTGGCGGCAGTGCGGTGGACTGGACGCTGCAATATGAAGCGGATATCAGCCAGTTTGAAGCGCAGCACTTTGCGCAGCGTCCGTGGCTGCAGCGCACCAGGGAGCAACCATGAGTGAGATTATCGACCGCGGCCCGTCGCCGTTTATCGCCGGTTTTACCCTGCAGGATGTGACGCTGGATAATGGCGTTACGCTACGCGTGGCCAGCGGCGGCAAAGGCACGCCTTTGCTGATGCTGCACGGCCATCCGCAAAATCATCTGGCCTGGCGTAAAATCGCACCACAGCTGGCGCAGCATTATCAGGTGATCCTGCCGGATTTGCGCGGCTACGGTGACAGCGACAAGCCCGCCAGTGATGCTGAACATCTGCCGTATGCTAAACGCAGCATGGCGCAGGATATCAGCCAGCTGATCGACGCGCTCGGCCTGCAGCGCGTGGCGTTTGTCGGCCACGATCGCGGCGGGCGCGTCGGGCACCGGCTGGCGCTCGATCACCCGGAGAAAGTCAGCTGCTGCGTGTTTGTCGATATCGCACCCACTGCCACCATGTACGCGCTGACCGATCAGGCGTTCGCCACGCGCTATTTCTGGTGGTTCTTCCTGATTCAGCCGCACCCGCTGCCGGAGACCATGATTGGTCACGATCCGGCGTTCTTTTTGCGTAAACACATTGATGGCCAGCTGAAAACGCCGGGTGCGACCGAAGCGGCGATATTCGAAGATTATCTGCGCTGCTATCGGGATCCGGCGATGATCCACGCAGTGTGTGAAGATTATCGCGCCGCCGCCAGCATCGATTTGCAACACGATGCCGCTGACAGCGACCGGCGCATTGCCTGTCCGCTGTTACTGCTGTGGGGCGAAAAGGGCACGGTCGGTCAGCTGTATGATGTGGTGCACACCTGGCAGGACAAGGCGCTGCAGGTGCAGGGCGAGGCGTTACCGTGCGGCCATTCACCGCAGGAAGAGGTGCCAGAGCGGTTTCTGCACTCGCTTCAGCGCTTCCTGGGATCTGTGTTATAACCACGTGGCGTTCACTCACCATGTGCTGTTATGAAAATACTGCTTGCCGGAAAAAGTTATCAGAAGCCGTTACAGGGTTGGCCGTCGATTGAAGATCTGTACGTGTTTATCAGCGTGGCGCGGCATGACGGTTTCGGCCGCGCGGCGATTGAGCTGGGTCAGTCACCGTCTTACATCAGTAAACGCATCGCCATTCTGGAAAAACAGCTGGAGACGCGGCTGTTTTTCCGCACTAACCGCGTGATGCGCCTGACGCCGGAAGGTGAAAAAGCGCTCGAGGGCGCGCTGCAGGTAGTGCAGGAAATGGATGGCTTTCTTAATAATTTCCGTCAGTGGCGCGGCGAGCTGAACGGGGAAATAACCGTCGGCTGCTCGTTTGGTTTCGGTCAGGACTATTTATCGGATGCGGTTTCGGCATTTATTCACCAGCATCCGTCGCTGAATATTAAACTGATGCTAAGCGATCGGGCATTCGACCTGCTACAGAGCGGCACGGATGTGGAAATCTGCGTTGGCGACGATCTCAATCCTTCCTATATTGCCCGTCGGCTGATTGCCAACCGGCGCATTTTATGTGCCGCGCCGGCGTATTTATCCCGCGCCGGTATGCCAGCCTCGCTGGATGCGTTAATTCATCACAGCTGTCTGATCATTAATGAACGCGATAATTCATTTGGAAACTGGGCATTGACCAATGGCGAGCAGCAGGTATTGTGTCGCCTGAACAGCCATTACTCTTCCAATAGCGGCAAGGTGATTCTGCACTGGGCGTTGCAGGGGCATGGTATTGCGCTGCGTTCAGCGTGGGATGTGGCGCCGTATCTGGCGACGGGCGAGCTGGTGGCGGTATTACCGCAGTGGTATCAGGAAGCCAATATCTGGGCGGTGTATACGCAACGCGCCGCAGAATCGCAGCGTATTAAAGTTTTTCTCGATTTTCTCGCCGCCTATTTTAATGAAAAAAGCCTGCCGGAAATGACGGGCAGGCCATAACAGAAAAACGTGTTAATCCGAGCATCAGCCGTAAGCCACCTTGTCATTGATGTGATACAGCGTGGCGGTGGCAGCCATCACGTGCTGGCCGTCGTGGCCCGGCTCATGCGATTCAACGTCGGTAATATGATAACCGACGGCTCCGGCCGCCTGGGCTTTTTTCACGATGGCGTCTGTTAACTCTTCCATTGACGTGGCCCAGCTTACGGAGGTCACACCCGCCGGATGGATTGAGGATAATTCGCGGTGCGTCAAATCGGCGCGAATTAAAACCGGTTTAACATTTTGCGGCGTAAAAATGGAAATCACATCGTTAATTAACGCTTTCATGGTCTTACTCCTCAAAAATAACAACAGAGCCGGAAGTGAATTAACCGATCCTGAGATCGTTGTTTATTGGTTTATACATTCCGGCAAAGCGCACGGTGAATCATCATGCCGGTAGGGTTAATAAACACCTTTTGAGGTTATGCGTTTTAGCTTTAATTGCTAATCAGATGTTAAGAAAAGTTCCGCCACAACTCCGGTAATGTTTCGCTAATATTTTTTCATCTGCTTACATTTGCCATTAAAAAAGTCGCTGCATTGTGTGCAGGTAAATCCGGCCATCCGTGGCCCTGCGGCTTAAAACTCGCGCTGGCCGCCCAGTTCTATCACCCGGTTGGGCGGAATATGAAATTGCTCATGGGCGCGCAGCGCGTTGCGCTGGCAGAAGTGAAAAATCCCGCCGCGCACCCGCGCCAGACCGCGGCGTTTTTTCATCACCAGCGTATCGTGTGCGGTAAAAAATGACGCTTCATTCACCGTGCAGCCAAAACCTTCCAGTCCGCACAGATGCAGAATCTCGGCCATCGACGGCACTTCACGCCAGCCGTAAGCGGCAGTGACCTGCCAGAACGACGGCGATAATTGCGTAATGCTGATGCGCTGCTGGTTATAGACGCGCGGCGTGTCGGTGGTGCGGATATGCAACAGCACCACGCGGCGGTGCAGCACGCGGTTATGCTTGAGGTTGTGCAACAGTGCCTGGGGAATTTCAAACTCCTTGCGCGCGAGGAAGATGGCGGTGCCCTCTACGCGGTTCGGCGGATTGCTCTCCAGCGATTTCACCAGCGCCAGCAACCCATCCTGATCGTTATTCAAGCGGCGAATCAGGCGGTTACGCTCGCTGCTCCAGATCAGCATCAATCCCATCATGGTCAGCGCCAGCAGCACCGGCACCCAGCCGCCGGACAGCAGCTTCATCAGGTTGGCGATGAACAGCGGCACGTCGACCACCAGCATACACAGCAGGAACAACAGCGCCAGCGGCAGCGGCCAGCGCCAGTTACGCAGCGCCACCACGCCCGCCAGACAGGCGGTGATCACCATGGTGCCGGTCACCACGATGCCGTACGCCGAGGACAACGCCGACGACTGACGGAAAGCCAGCACAATCAGCATCACGGCGGTAAACAGCAGCCAGTTGACCACCGGAATGTAAATCTGCCCGGACTCAGTATGCGAGGTAAAAATGATGCGCATCGGCGGTAAAAAGCCCTGGCGAATGGCCTGATGCGTCAGGGTATAGACGCCGGAAATCACCGCCTGCGCCGCGATGACCGTGGCCAGCGTTGACAGTACAATCAGCGGAATCTGCGCCCAGCCGGGAGCCAGATTAAAGAACGGATTGTTCAGCGCCTGCGCATCGGCGATCACCAGCGCGCCCTGGCCGAAGTAATTCAGTATCAGCGCCGGCATGGCAATCACCAGCCAGGCGAGACGAATCGGCGCTTTGCCCAGGTGGCCCATGTCGGCATACAGCGCTTCCGCGCCGGTCACCGCCAGCACCACCATGCCCATCGCCGCGAGCGAGAGCGCTTTGTGGCTTAGCAGGAAGGTCAGCGCATAGGACGGACTGAGCGCGTGCAGCACTTCCGGGTTGAGCAGAATACCGCGTATGCCAAGTGCGCCGATGGCCACAAACCAGACAAACATCACCGGGCCAAACACCCGGCTGACCTTTTCCGTGCCGTGTTTCTGGATAATGAACAGCAGTGCGAGAATGGTGAGCGCCAGCGGCACCACGTATTTTTCCAGCCCGGGCGAGACTACCTGAATGCCTTCAATCGCCGACAGCACCGAGATGGCTGGGGTGATCACGCCATCACCGTAGAAAAATGCGCCACCAATCAGACCGGCCAGCACGATGATATGACCGGCTTTGCGGCCAACGTTGCGGCGTGCCAGCGACATCAGGGTGAGTATGCCGCCTTCGCCGTCGTGGTCGGCGCGCATCACGAAGCAGACATATTTCAGCGTGACGATGAGCGTCAGCGCCCAGAAGATCAGCGACAGAAAGCCCATCACCGCCAGCGCCGACGGCGCGCCGTCCGGCAAAATCGACAGACACTCTTTCAGGGTATACAGCGGGCTGGTACCGATATCACCAAACACGATGCCGGCGGCGGCCAGCATGCCAGCAGGCAGAGACTGTTTCTCTGATTGACTCATACATTTCCTGTTTTTTCAGGGAGAAAGGGCGAGCGCCATCAACCGCACTGGCGTGTCGCAATCACCCACTTTTATGCTGGCGAAGATAGCGTTTCAGCGGCGTAATCGGTAGGGGTTGGCGTTTTTTTGTACGCGATTTTTATACCAATCGGCCAAATTTTTACGCCATTTTTACACCGCTGCGGCTTTTTCAACCTGAAGTGTAGACGATTCAGACAGCAGCAGAAGCGGGCTGGCTGGCAGAAAATGGGATGGGGGAGCGCAGATAGCGAGATGATTAAAAATACAGGAAATAGCGATGCTAAGACTTTGTACCAAAAATTATGTCCGTACCCTCTGACCGCACAATATGTAGCGGCGCGATTTATCGCGCTAAGTTAAACACTTCACAGTTGCCGGAATGCGCAATGAATTGCGCCGCTACGATCCGTGCGGCATTGTATTTCGGCACCACCATCCTGCACACATTGTAGCGGCGCGATTTATCGCGCTGAGTTAAACACTTCACAGTTGCCGGAATGCGCAATGAATTGCGCCGCTACGATCCGTGCGGCATTGTATTTCGGCACCACCATCCTGCACACATTGTAGCGGCGCGATTTATCGCGCTGAGTGAAACACCGCACAACTGCCCGAATGCGCAATAAATTGCGCCGCTACGATGGGTGCGGTAATCCTGTTCCTGCCTGCATCAACAGGCAGGTAATCCTTACCAACCCTTGATAATATCGCCTTTATAAATCTCGTTGGTTTTATCCAGCACCGGCTGGGACTGGAACGCTTCTTTCAGCTTCTGCACGTTCGGGCTGTCTTTATTATCTTCGCGCGCCACAATCGCATTCACGTACGGCGACGCTTTGCCTTCCATAAACATCCCGTCACGCGAGGCGGATAAATTCACCAGCGCGGCAAAGTTATTATTAATGATCGACAGATAAACCTGCGGATCGTCCAGCGTACGCGCCAGCTGTGGCGTATCCACTTCCACAATCTTCAGCTTTTTCGGGTTGTCGGTAATGTCCAGCGTGGTCGGCAGCAGACCGGCTTCAGGTTTCACCTTCAGCAGGCCCTGCGCCTGCAACAGCAGCAGGCTACGCCCCAGAGTGGTCGCTTCGTTAGACACGGTCACGGTAGCGCCATCCGGCAGATCCTGCAGTGATTTAATCTTGCGTGAATAACCGGCAATCGGGAATACGAAGGTATTGGTCACGACGGCAAATTTATATCCGCGCTCTTTGGACTGCATCTCCAGATAAGGCAGGCTCTGGAACGCGTTGGCGTCCACATCTTTATTGAATAGCGCTTCGTTCGGCTGCACGTAATCGTTAAACGCCACCACATCAACATCGAGCTGATATTTATCGTGTGCCACCTGCTTCACGGTCTGCCACAGCGCCTCATCCGGTCCGGTATTGATCGCCACTTTAATTTTGTTGTCGTTGTGGTTGTCACAGGCGCTGAGCAGGGTGACAGAGGCCGCCAGCAGGGCGGTAAGCCATGTTTTTTTCATTGTTTGCAGGTTTCCTTATGTTTGCAGGAAACCGACTATAGTATACGTCCAGACGTCTGTACATCCGTGTGCGGTGCGATCGCCTGGTATTTATCCAGCGCGGCTGTGTAAGCGCTACGGCTGTGGATGTTGCAGACAGGCCAGATAGCGGCGGCCCGACTGCTGCACCGCCTCATCGGCACGCGCGAGAATTTCGCGGCCGGCAAACGCGCCGTACAGGCGCGTAAACGTCACGCCCTGCAACCGCTGCAGCATGGCCGTCACCGTGGCGCCGGCCAGCGGTAACATATTGGGATAGCTCCACATAAACGAAACCGCACTGGCACCGGGCGTTACCTGCAAAATATCGCCGCTCAGCAGCACGCCACCGTCGTGCGCCCAGTGCAGCACCGTGCCGCCGGCAAAGTGGCCGCCGAGACGTAACAGCCGCACGCCCGGCAGCAGATCACAGCTGTCGCCGTGCCAGGGCTGCAGACGGGGCGATGGGCGCATGATCCACTCGCTGTCGCTGGCGTGCAAATACACCGGCGCGTCGAAGGCGTCGGCCCAGTCCTGCATGGTGCTGTAATAGTGGGGATGGGAGATGGCGATGGCGTGCAGGCCGCCGAGCGCACGCAGCAGCGTGACGGTGGCGTCATCCAGATGCGCGATGCAATCCCACAGGATATTGCCGTGCGGCGTTTGCAGCACTAAGGCGCGCTGGTTGATGGCAAAATCCGGTACGGTTTGCAGGCTGAGCAGCCCGGACTCCAGCTGTTGCCACTGGTTTTGATGCGAGGCGCGCAGCGCAGACTGATCGATCCACTGCTGCCCGCCGGGCGGCACAAACTGGCGTTCATCCTGACAAATGCGACACTGCGTAAGGGCAGGTTGCTGCTGCTGATAAGACGTGCCGCAGGCGGTACAAATGGTGATCATGGCTTCTCCTCACAGTCCGGTGAGGATCAGTGTAGGCAAGGTGCGAGGTTAGCGCGCGGTGTCCTGCTGTGGCTGCAGCTGATAAATCCACGCCGTCCGCTGCTGGCCGTCGGACGTAGTGACCTCGACCGGCACCCGGTCGTAACCATCCTCAAACTCATCCAGCATCGGCCAGTGCAGCGCCAGCCGATCCGAGATGAACAGATAACCCGGCACGCGCGCGCCGTGCTCATCCAGTACGATGCCGGGAAAATCGGCCGCCGCGCCCCAGCCGTTGGCATAGTAAGTGCCGGCGACCGTCCCTGCCAGCCACTCACCGCCGATGTTTTCCAGGATATGCGCATTGCACTGGCCCGGCTGCAGCGTGCCGTAAACGAAAAGCGTGTTCATTTTCCCTCGTAAAATCATGCAAAAGCGTTACTTTACCTGCCTGCTGCCGCCCTGTCATCCGCCAGGGAAAGGCCGCGCCGGCAGTGAAATTCTGCGTTACTGGTGGTGCGATGGCTCGTAATGTGAGGACGCGCGCGGCATAAAACGGTTAACGTAGCCGCAGATGTTTACCGCTGCTGCCAGCCAGCTTTCTCTTTTTCGAGGTATCCGCGCTATGTTGAAGGGTTCCAGCCTCTGCCGGGGTGCAATCAGGGAGTATCCGCACTCCGCCCAGTTTGATGGCAAAAAGTTTCGCAATGTCCAGCCGCGTCAGTCGCTGAGCTTTGGCGACTACCGCAAAATGCTGTGGGATTTCCTGTTCAATAAACCGAAAGATACCCAGCCGCCGGCCGCGCTGCCGGTGCAGCCCATCACGGCCGCCGCGCTGGCACAGGCCGCGCCCAACAGCGTCTTTCGCCTCGGCCACTCTTCGCTGTTGCTGAAGCTCAATGGCCAGTTCTGGCTGACCGATCCGGTGTTCGCCGAGCGCGCGTCGCCCTTTAAACGACTGGGACCAAAGCGCTTTCAGCCAGCGCCGATTGCCGTGGCCGATCTGCCGCCGATCGAAGGCATTATTTTGTCGCACGACCATTACGATCATCTCGATTACCACACCATCATGCAGCTGAAAGATCGGGTGAAGCACTTTCTCACGCCGCTCGGCGTCGGCGATTTGCTGATTAAGTGGGGCGTTGCGCCGGAGAAAGTCACCCAGCTCGACTGGTGGCAGGCGCGGGATATCGGCGGCATCCACTTTGTCGCGACGCCGTCGCAGCACTTTTCCGGACGTGGCTTGTTCGACAGCAACAAACGGTTGTGGTGTTCGTGGACGCTGATTTCTGACCAGTTCCGCCTGTTTTTTGGCGGTGACTCCGGTTACTTCGACGGTTTCAAAGCGATTGGCCGGAAATACGGTCCGTTTGATGCGGCGTTTCTGGAAAATGGCGCTTACGATGCGCGCTGGGCCGACATTCATATGCCGCCGCAGGACACGCTGCGCGCGTTTCAGGACCTCAACGCACGCTGGCTGTTTCCGATTCACAACGCGGCTTTTGATTTAGCTTTTCACCGCTGGGACGAGCCGTTTACCCAAATCGTCCAGCTGGCGGCGGAGCATCAGGTTGCACTTTGTCTGCCGATGCTGGGCGAGGGCATTGATCTGTTACAGCCGCAGCCCACCGCGGCCTGGTGGTAAAGCACGCAACCCGATGGCCGTTTGGCTATCGGGTCGAGTAGGTCAGGCCGTGAGTTCGTCGTACAGACTGCGCAGCCGGGTGCGCAGAAACAGAACCGCTTTATGTTTGCGCGACAGCAGCGCCTGCACGCTGTCGCCGCTTTCGGCGGCCAGATCCTGATAGCTGAAGCCGAGCAGCTCGGTCTTTTCAAATACCTCGCGCTGCGCAGCAGGCAGTTCCGCGAGCGCATCGTCCAGCTCTTCCCACAGCAGCGTCTTCAGATACTCATCCTCCGGCGTCTGCGCCACGCCAAACAGCGTTTCGGCAATTTCATCCTCGGGAAAATCCTCGTCTCCGGCGGCGTTAAACAGCGAGAGCTCGCGTTTTTTTCGTGATCGATCGGTGATCTCGTTGCGCGCGGCGCGAAACAGCCAGGCGCTGACGTTCTCCACCGGCTGTTCCACCTGCAGCAGTTTCCAGCTGATCTCCTGCAGGATATCTTCGGCCTCATCGTGCCGCTCGCTGCGGCCGCGAATAAAGGCGCTGAGCTTAGTGCGGCAGGCGGCGAGGGCCGCCAGCAGCCGCGAATCCTGCGCCATGCCGCTTACTCTGCATCCGGGGATTTGGCGGGCGCATCGTCCGCGGGCGGGCGCGGATCGTCACGCTGGCTGCGGCGATCGTGCCAGTCACAGCGTCCGCCATGATGGCCACGGCCGCCAAACCGCTCGCGCCGCTGCTGCATAAAGGCTTCGCGCTGCTCCGGCGTCATCTGCATCCAGCGCTCATGCATGCGGCGACGCGCCATGCCAAACATACCGGGATGGAAGCCCAGCCCGCCGAACAGGATGCGACACAGCACCAGCAGTCCCAGCGCCTGCCAGAAGCCAATACTTTTTACGCCGGTCAGTTCCGGCAGCAGCGCATTCCACAGCGACATCACCAGCAGGCCAAGGGCCGCAAACAGCACCACGCCGAGCAGCAGCGGTTTCGCCATGCGGTGATGACCAAAGCGGTGACCACGTGAATGCTGATGTCTGTCAAAATCTCTCATTGGGGTTCCTCATTACGGTAATAAACAGGGTTGGTGATGAGGTAGACGAATCAGCGACGAAAATATTGCTGAAAAAATGAAAAAAGTGCGCGCTGCGCGTCAGGCCGCTGGCTTGACTTCTTCCCTGCCTGCCAGTAGGTTGACCGATCTCTGTTGTTCTACCGGATTGCGTTATGACTGCCCGTTCCTCTAAAGCCCGCGAAATCATGGCCTGCACCCGCCAGTTGCTCACCGCCGGCGGTTATAAAAGCTTTAGCTATGCCGATATTGCCGCCCAGGTGGATATCCGCAAGGCCAGCATTCACCACCATTTTCCCGGCAAAGCCGATTTGGTGAAAGCGGTGGTGGAGGAATATCGTGCTGAGGCGCAGGCGGGCATGCAGGCGATGGATGAACAGATCAACGATCCGCTGAACGAAGTGAAAGCCTACGTCGATTACTGGGCGCACTGCATTAAAGAGGGGACTTCGCCTTTCTGCATCTGCGCAATGCTGGCGGCGGAAATGCCCACGCTGCCGCCGGATGTCGCCACGGAAGTCAGCGGCCACTTCAGCGATCTCTCCGGCTGGTTAGCGCGCCAGCTGAGTAAAGGCGCCGCCAGCGGCGTTTTCCAGCTCAGCGACAGCGCTGAAAACGAAGCCAAAACGCTGATGGCCAGCGTGCACGGCGCGATGCTGGCGGCGCGGGCATTTAATAACGCCGGGATGTTTGAGCAGATTACTCATCCGCTGCTGCATAAGCTGATCAAAACCGCCTGACGGCGCGCCTCAGTGCGCGCCAGCCTGGGTGGGTGTGGTTTGATTTCGCAACGAAGCTTCCATCCTGTCCACCAGCGTCAGCGCTTCCCGCAAATGCAGCAGGATAATTTCCCGGTCTTCCTGCATTTCCGCCAGCTCTTCCAGCATCTCGCACTGCTCCGTCAGCTGACGGATGCCGGTGACGCGCAGCGATCCGGTGATGCGATGAAAC
The DNA here is from genome assembly GCF_018726825.1 of Pantoea sp. B270. Lineage (NCBI taxonomy): Bacteria > Pseudomonadati > Pseudomonadota > Gammaproteobacteria > Enterobacterales > Erwiniaceae > Pantoea > Pantoea sp. B270. Next base: position 588,054 of record NZ_JAHCSX010000002.1, on the reverse strand, counting down.
AGGCTGGCGGCAGTCGCGAGATTGCCGCTTTGTACCACGTCAATCGCCTGCGTCAGATCGGTGCGTGCTTCATTAATCACGATGTCGAGAAAATCCGCGATCGCGCCGGGGCTGTTGGGCATATATTTCTCGATTTCGGCAATATCCACCCAGTCAGAAAAATCATCACCGACCGACAGCGCGCTGGCGCTGTGAATCTGGCTCAGAATTGTGGTTAACTGCGCCAGCTTAACCGGCCGGAATACGCACTCGTTCATGCCCGCTTCGAGGCAGCGCTGACGCTCCGACTGCTGCGCGTTGGCGGTAATGCCGATGATATAGGTGTGCTTATCTTCCCGGCGGATGTTGCGCGTCATATCCAGACCGTTCATCACCGGCATATTGCAATCGGTAATGATCACGTCTGGCTTCTGCTGCTGCCACTGCGCCAGGCCTTCTTCACCGTTGTTCGCTTCGCGGAAACTATGACCTAACAGCGTCAGCTGACGCGAAATCAGCAGGCGGTTGGCCGGATGATCGTCAATGATCAGCACATTCAGCGCGACCTGCGGCGCAGCGGGCAACGGTTCCGCGACCGGAGACGGCAGCGGGGTAGCGATATCACGCACGCTGACCGGCACGGCGACGTTGAGCACGGTGCCGACGCCGGGTTCGCTCTCCAGAGAAATGCTGCCGCCCATCAGGCGGGTGATCTCCTGGCAGATAAACAGGCCCAGCCCGGTGCCGGCGTTATCCGACAGGCCGGCCTGTTCGAACGGGCGGAAAAGCGCATTTTGCGCTGCTTTATCGATGCCGCGTCCGGTATCGGCCACCTGGATCCGCAGCTCGGTATGGCTCTCCAGCGGCGTCAGACCCACCGTAACCTTCACTTCACCCTGATCGGTGAACTTGACGGCGTTACCCACCAGGTTAGACAGCACCTGGCGTACGCGACTGGCATCGCAAAACAGATCGTCATCGCCGACCGGCAGCATCAGGTTCAGGTTGATGCCTTTTTGCCGCGCCAGGCCGTCGAAGGCACAGATCACCGGACGCACCAGCGCATGCAGGCTGACCCACTGCGGCTGCAGCGTCATGCGTCCCGACTCAATTTTCGCCATATCGAGAATGTCGCCGACGATATCCATCAGGCTGACCGCCGCTTCGTGCGCCACGCGAATCAGTTCGGTATCGGCGCGGCCTTCCTGCGTCTGCAGTTCCAGCAGGCCAATCACCGCACTGAGCGGCGTGCGAATTTCATGGCTCATGGTGGCGAGGAAGTCGCTTTTGCTCTGGCTGGCCAGCTCGGTGGCTTCGCGCGCCAGCGAAAGATCTTCCAGCAATTGCAGGTAGTCGGTGACGTCCTGCCAGCCGCAAATCAGCCCGCCGCTGCCGACTTCATCGCCGGTGTACGAGGTCATCCAGTGACGGATATGGCGCTTCTGCCGCCCGTCATCAATAACAAATTCCGCCTCTTCCGGAATGTCGCCGGGCTGGATGTTTTTGTCGATCTGCTGCCACACGTGATAGAGCGGATGGCGACAGTCATACAGCGAATAGCCCAGATGGGTTTGTTCTTCCGGGGTGAAAAACTGGGTAAACGCCGGATTGGTGTGCACGATCATCCCATCCAGCGAGGCCACATAAAACGGCCGCGGCGGACCATTGATCAGGCGATCGCGCAGCTGAATTTCCTGGCGCAGCAGCGCTTTGGTGCGGCGCGTCCGTTTAACCTGCCGCATCAGCAGCACCGCCCAGACAAAGGTGACGGCGATGATGGTGGCTGCGCCCAGCGCGCCGACATAAAACTCTTTGCGGTACAGCTTCCAGGTGTCGAAATGCGCGGCGGGCGTGGCCTGCCAGTGGGTTAATACATCGGTCATCATGCCAGCCGGAATGGCGGCCAGCGCTTTGTTCATGATGTCCTGCAGTTCCGGCTCGCTGCGGCTGACGCCAAAGGCGATAGCCGCTTCCTGCGCCGGTTTCAGCTCAGTTAAGCGCAGTTTGCCGGGATACAGACCTTCAGAGAGATAGCGCGCGCCCACTAGCGTATTAATGGTGGCGTCGGTTTGCCCATCCGCCACCCACTGCATCGCCAGGCTGGGATTGCCAACATAATCGACTGACACATCAGGATATTTTTTCAGGAACCAGTGGGAGGCATCCTGCTCGCGCACCAGCGCGGCGCGCTTTGGCGGCGCATCCTGCGCGGCGGTGTTGGTCACCAGCACTTCCGGCGTGAACATAAATGGTGTGGTCATCAAAAAGTCACGGCTGCGCTGCTGGCTCCAGATCAGCGGTGCGGCAATCGTGACATCGCCGCGTTTCATCCGCGCGGTCAGATCGCGACTGTCGCTGATCTCAACAAAGTTGAAGCTTAGCCCGGTGCGCATTTCAATCAGGTTGAGCAACTCCGGCACGATGCCGGTGATTTCGCCTTGCGCGTTTTTGATAAAGAACGGTGCCACCAGGTCCGTGACCGCCATGTTGATTTGGTTATGCGTCTGCAGCCAGGCCTGCTCGGTGGGCGTCAGCGCCAGCGGCGTGGTGACAAAGCGCGTGATGTTGGCGATATCCCAGCGTGCGGCAATGATCTCACCGGCCGCGTGGCGCTGCAGGGCGTCAAACGCAATGCGCATCGCCCGCGCCAGCACGTGTTCTTTACTGTTGACCACAAAGCGATACGGCGAACTGAGATCGGGCAGAATGTGATCAATGGTTAGCGTATTCAGATAGTTGCGTTCAATCAGGTAATAGGCTTCCACCGCCGGCACATCGGCATAGGGCAGGGTGCCCATCGCGACCTGCGGCAGCTGGCTGTAGGGGGAGGTTATCGCCGGACCAGGTAAAAACTCCTGACCGGCCAGTGGGTTACTGCTGCTGCGCACCACCCGCACCGGGCTGGCTTTCAGCGCGGTTACGCTGATAGTGTCGTTAACATGCGCCGGAACCGCCTCACCGGCCGGCACAAATATCATATCCAGCTCTTCGCGCGCCAGCGCGGCAAAGGCTTCGGGCGCGGTGTCGTAATGTTTGACGCGAAAACTGATACCCAGGCTGTGCAGCGCAGCGTAAGCCGCATCGGGAATGTAGCCAAACACTCTGCCCTCAGGATTGGTGCGCAGCATCGGTGGCCGATCCGGCCCGTAGATGCCAATCACGCTGTCGCGCTTTTGCCCCAGCCAGTGCCAGTCGGCGTCATTGAGCATCGGCGCGGGCATCGCCGGCAAATCGTTGGGCTGATAGTTAAGCTGCTGCACCGCCGCGCGCAGTGGGGCGACCAGCAGCAGCGCGCAGCACAGCGCGCACAGGAAAAAAAGTCGCATCAGTTAATCTGGTTCCGGCGGGTGAAATCGAGTAAATCCTTTTGATTTTTCAGCGATAACTTTTCCATCAGTCTGGCTTTATAGGTACTGACCGTTTTATTGCTGAGCTTCATGCGGTTGGCAATTTTGACAATCTCGGTGCCTTCACCGAGGTAGCGCAGCACTTCATATTCGCGATGCGACAGCAGCAGCAATTTGTCGCTGTCCTGCACCAGTTGATCGCCCTCCGCCTGGTGACTCAGGCGCAGCGGGAAAAAACCATAGCCGGACAGCACCGCGTCAACGGCTTGTGCCAGGTCGTTCAGATTGTTCTTTTTACTGATAAAACCATTGGCACCGGCTTTTTTACTCTTATAGGCGTAAAATTCCGCGTTTTTCCCGCTCATCACAATCACCGGAATTAATGAGCCCGCGGTGCGAAGATTCCTGACCGCTTCAATACCATCAATGCCGGGCAGATCTATATCAATAATTGCCGCATCGGCGCCATTCTCTTTGATCAGGCTAAATATATTGTCGCCATCAACAGCCTCTGCTGAAACACGATGCCCGGCATTTTCCAGCACCAGTCTTATCGCCACGCGCACAATGGGATGATCATCAACAATAACAAAGTTAGCCATACGCACTGCCTTTCTCTTAATTAAACTGAGTACGCTCGTTCAAAAGCACACTTATATAATGTCATCTTAATCAACTCAAGATCATTCTGTACATGGGCATTTATTTTTAAATGTAGTCCATAGCTTACAGCTGATTACTGGCTGTCTTATTTACAACGATAAAATCTCGCCTGCGACTTTTCTGCTTAGCATAAAGATTATTCACTAAGGATAAACGGCGCGAATTTATTAAACTTAAGTGCTGAAGATTAAAGGTTCGTAAGTTTTTAGAAACTTAACATGGCAACAGAGTGCGAAAAGATTATCGTCTTAATAACAGCAATTTACAGTAAATTTTTAAATGGTTGATGTTATGGGTAGGTTATGAAATCTGCGCCAGATGAATTATTTGATAAATGAATTGGTCGTTGTTGTTGTATTTAGGTGATAAACCGGACGTGCAGTAATTCGGGTAAATGAATGAACGCTGAATTAACCACGCTGCATTGCGGGTTGCAAAGGGAGATGCGGCGTTTATTCTCTGCGCACTCAGGTTGCGCTGATGCATTGTTTTTGAATTATTTAAATTTCAAGGTGAGTAAACCTGTAGTCCTCAGCCTACAGCGTAACCTGATGGTTTTTATTTTTGTGGCGATTAGTTTTGAGACAGGTCTTAAAGAGGTTAAGGCCTGTCTCAACGTTAGAATTCAGCCCAATCCCGTAGCTTTAATTATTTTGCGGCATCAGGTGGAGGAGAAAATTCTTATCGCATCGCCGCCGTTTAAACCGTTACGTCGTATCCGTCCGGGTTCGACATAATCAGAATCAGGAAAAAGCATGAACAAAAATTATCGTGTTATCTGGAATTATGCCCAGCAATGTTATGTCGTGGCCTCGGAACTGGCGCGCGGCAAAGTGAAGTCTTCCTGCTCTGGTGCAGCGACAAATAAATCATCCCTGATTATCGGCGCGCTGGGTTCAGCGCTGCTGCTGGCTGGTTCACCGGCGGCGCTGGCAGATAATGGCGCGACTGCAACAGGACCGGAACAAACCCTGAATCTCAGCAACCAGACGCTACAGGCGACGGGCAACGATCATTACGGGTTGCTGGTTGAGAGCGGCGCTAAGGCCAGCGCCACGGATGTCATCGTGCTCAATGATGGCAATAACGGCTACGGTGTATTCTCCACCCTTGCGTCTTCTGCGATTGAGATGACGCGCGGCAGCGTGCAAACCACGGGCGATGGCGGCTACGGCGTGGTCGCCAGCCTGACCGGCGCATTAAAACTTGATGGCACCCGTGTAGAAACCACCGGAAAAACCGCCTACGGCGCTTACGCTTCTTCGGCCGGTATCATTAACAGCACTGACACCGACTATGTCACTCACGGCGACAGTGCCTACGGGGTTTATTCGCGCGCTGCGGGTTCGCTGATCGATATCACAGGCGGCAGCGTCACCACCAGTGGCACTAAAGCTTATGGTCTGGTGGCGGGTTCCGGCGGCAGACTTAATGCCAGCGATGTGACCGTTATTACCCAGGGTAACGATTCATCGGGTGTTTTTAGCAACCTGGCCCGCACGGAAGTCACTCTGCAAGGCGGCAGCGTCACCACCAGCGGCACTAAAGCCTACGGTCTGGCGGCGGGTTCCGGCGGCAAACTCAGCGCCAGCGGCGTGCAGGTGAACACCAGCGGTGACCAGTCGAATGGCGTAACTGCCAGCAATGCCGGTACGAAAGTGAATCTGGATAACAGCAAGGTTACAACCGCCGGAGCCAGTGCATTTGGTCTGTATGCCAGTGGTGCTTCAACGTTGGATGCCAGTAATGTGCAGGTCACTACCAGTGGTGATAAGGCCTATGGCGTAGTGTCCGAAAGTGCCGGCACTGCACTGACTTTCACGGGTGGAGAAGTGACGACTGGCGGACAAGGTGCATATGGCTTATATGCCAGAACTAATTCAACTCTTAACGTCGGCAACGTGATAGTCAACACCGCTAGCAAAAATGCGCACGGCGGCTACGTTATTGGCGAAGGCTCTGTACTGAATGTGGACAACAGTTCGTTTATTGTCAGTGGCGCAGAAGCTAATGGCCTGCAGGCGGACGGAAAATCGACGCTTAATGCCACAAACACCGCGATTGAGATTACGGGCGACGGCTCAGGCACTTACGCATCGGGAACAGGCACAGTGCTGAACCTGTCCGACAGTCACATTCACATGGGGCAGAATGCCGGAAACGCAGCACTGGGGAAGTATAACAGCACGACCAACCTCAAAAATGTTGAAATCATCACTGACGCCAGTAATGCTGCTTTGGCAGTGGGTTATGGCGCTACATTAAACAGCGATAATGTTAACGTGCAGGCGCGCAGCGGGGGTTTTGGCATTCAGGTCCAGGATGGCAGTACTTTCAGCGGTAATAATATTACAATTCAAAAAAGTGGCACGGACTCTGAAGGGTTTAATGCTGCAATAAATATGACGAATTTATATTATCCTGATGCACGGAATACTCTTTCCCTGAGCGATTCAGATATCAATGTATCCGGCGAAAATGCCACCGGCATTCTTTCCAGACGACAGGCCACGCTGGCGGACATTAAGCTTGCGAATACCACCATCACCGCCACTGACGGCACCGCCGTCAACGTGCTGACCGGCACCGATATGAATATCGACGCCGACAACTCGCTGCTGAGCGGCAGCACGCTGCTGAAAACCGGCTATAACACAGCAGAAGGTTCGACCGCCGGCTCGGTGGTGCTGAACGGCAGCAACCACTCGCTGTTCGTCGGTGACGTGGACATCGACCGCAGCCAGACCGCCGACAGCCAGATCAACCTGAGCGGCAGCTCGGCGTGGACCGGCGCGTCATCCGGCCTGCAGACGCTGACGCTCAGCGACAGCAGCCAGTGGAACATCATGGATAACAGCAGCGTGGATGCGCTGACGGCCAGTAACAGCGTGATCAACGTGGCGCACAACAACGCGAACTTCACGGTGCTGACCGTCAACGGCAACTACACGGCGGACAACGCCACGCTGGTGATGAATGCGGCGCTGGGCGGCGACACCTCGGCCACCGACCGGCTGCACGTGCTGGGTGACGTCAACGGCAACACCGACGTGGTGGTGAACAACGCCGGCGGCAGCGGCGCGCAGACCATTCAGGGCCTGCAACTGATTCAGGTGGACGGCGCGACCAACGGCGAATTCCGTCAGAAAGGGCGTATTGTCGCCGGTGCCTATGACTACAACCTGGTAAAAGGCGCGGATCAGCACGGCTGGTATCTGGTGAGCGACAAAAACGGCAGCGAAACCGATCCGGTTAACACCGATCCGGTGACCGCACCGGGCGAAGGCACCGGCGGTGACATCATCGCGCCGCCGGTGGGGCAGCACAATATGATCGTGCGCCCGGAAGCGGCGAGCTACAGCGCCAACCTCGCGGCGGCCAACACGCTGTTCGCCACCAGCATGGACGACCGCCCGGGCGTCACGCAGTACACGGACGCGAACGGCCGGCAGCAGCACACCCGCCTGTGGCTGCGCAACAGCGGCGGCCACAACCATCAGAAAGACAGCAGCGGCCAGCTGAAAACCGACACCAACCGCTACGCCATCCAGCTGGGCGGCGACCTGGCGAGCGGCACGCTGACCGGCACCGACAGCCTGCGCCTCGGCGCGATGGCCGGCTACGGCAACGCGCAGAGCAAATCGCGCTCGGCGGTGAGCGGCTATCAGTCGCGCGGCCAGGTGCACGGCTACAACCTGGGCATTTACGGCACCTGGCAGCAGAACGCGGCCGAGCGCAGCGGCGCATTTATCGACAGCACGCTGAGCTACAGCTGGTTCGACAACAGCATCAAGGGCGAGGACGTCGGCGAGGAGTCCTACAAGTCGAAGGGCATCCTGGCGTCGCTCGCCGGCGGCTACAGCGCCGAAGTGGCGACGCTCTCCGAGTCGACCGGCTTCTGGCTGCGTCCGCAGGCGATGCTGAACTGGCAGGGCGTGAAGGGCGATGACCTGACGGAAGGCAATGGCACCCGCGTGCGCGGCACCGGTGAAGATAACCTGCAGAGTCACGTCGGCGTGCGCGCCTCGCTGCGCTCTGCGCTGGAGCAGGGGCGCAGCGTGGAGCCGTACGTCGAGGCCAGCTGGGTGCACAACACCCGCGCGCTGGGCACCTCAATGAACGGCGTTACCATCCATCAGGCCGGCACGCGTAACGCCGGTGAGCTGAAGCTGGGCGTCGATGCCACGCTGAACGCCAACGTCAACCTGTGGGGCGGCGTAGCGCAGCAGCTGAGCAGCCATAGCTACAGCGACACCAGCGCCATCGCCGGCGTGAAGGTCAGCTTCTGATGAACAACGGCTCCCGCAACGGGGGCCGTTTTTTTTTAGCCCGCCCGCGTTCTCCGCTTTTGTTTACTGCTCACCTGACGTGTTAACACAGAATTAATTGATCTGGAACATAGCGCGGCGACTTACTTTTTGTAGTCCTGCGACTACAGCCGTATTCCGGTGCTCTCATATTCACCTTTCCGCGATTTTGCGAATATTTTCCCATCAGCCGCTCTGGCAGAGATTAATTAAGGCCGGTAAGACAGCGCGTCACCGTAAATAGTTTGATGGCTGTTTCTTCCGTGCCTGCCCGTTAATAACCGCTTATTCCGCTTATTGCCGGAAGGGATTGCTTTAACCTGAATCAGGAAAAGAATATGAACAAGAGCTATCGCGTTATCTGGAATTATGCCCTGCAATGTTATGTCGTCACCTCGGAACTGGCGCGCGGCAAAGTCAAATCATCCTGCTCCGGCAAAGCGGCGAATAAATCAGCACTGATCGGCGGCGCGCTGGGCTCGGCGCTGCTGCTGGCCGGTTCACCGGCGGCGCTGGCCGCCAACGGTGCCACCGTCAGCGATCCGGCGCAGCCGGTTGAACTGAATAATCAGACGCTGCAGGCGACCGGCGACAAATACTACGGGCTGCTGGTGCAGAACGGCGCAAAAGCCACCGCCACCGACGTGACGGTGCTGAACGCGGGCACCAGCGGCTACGGTGTGTTTTCCACCGCCGGCGCTGCCTCTGCGGAGATGACGCGCGGCAGTGTGACCACCACCGGCGCCGGCGGCTACGGCATCGTGGCCAGCCTGACCGGCGCGGTGAAGACCAACGGCACTAAGGTGGAAACCTCCGGCCAGAACGCCTACGCCGCCTACGCCTCTTCTGGCGGTATCATAAACAGTACTGATACAGACTATGTCACTCACGGCGACGGCGCGTATGGTGCTTATTCGCGCGCGGCGGGTTCGCTGATCGATCTGACCGGTGGCAGCGTTACCACCAGCGGCAACAAAGCCTACGGCCTGGTGGCGGGTAACGGTAGCAAACTCAACGCCAGCGGCGTGCAGGTTACCACCAGCGGAGATCAGTCCAGTGGAGTGGTCGCCAACAATGCCGGCACGGAAGTCACGCTGATGGGCGGAACCGTGAACACAACCGGTAGCAAAGCTGTCGGCCTGGCGGCGAATTCCGGCGGCAAACTCAACGCCAGCGATGTGCAGGTAAGCACGAGCGGCGCACAATCTTATGGCGTGGCGGTCAGCAACGCCGGTACGGAAGTGACGCTGACAGACAGTACGCTCACAACCACCGGTGATAACGCCTATGGGGCCTATGCCGCAAGCGGTGCAAAGCTCAGCATTTCAGGAACAAAGCTGATCACCTCAGGTAAAAATGCTGATGGCGTTTATACCAGTGGTGAAGGCTCTCTTCTGAATGTAAGTGACAGTACCATTGCAACCAGTGGCAGCGGGTCTAATGGCCTGAAGGCGAACGGGAAATCGACGCTTAATGCCACAAAAACCGCCATTGAGATTACGGGCAGCGGCTCAGGCACTTACGCATCGGGAACCGGCACGGTGCTGAACCTGTCTGACAGTCGCATTCACATGGGGCAGAATGCTGGATACGCCGTACTGGGGATAAATAACAGCACGACCAGCCTCAAAAATGTTGAAATTATCACTGACGCCAGTCACTCAGCTTTGGCAGTGGGTTTTGGCGCTACATTAAACAGCGACAATGTTAACGTGCAGGCGCGCAGCGGCGGTTACGGCATTGAGGTTCAGGATGGCAGCACCTTCAGCGGTAATAATATTACCCTTGAAAAAAGCGGCATTGATTCTACAGGTTTAAACGCAGCGATTAACGTGCTTAATTTATACCGGCCAGATGCACAGAATGATATTTCCCTGACGAGTTCAGATATTAATGTCTCAGGCGAAAACGCCACCGGTATTCTGTCGCAGTATCAGGCCACGCTGGCGGATATTAAACTGGCGAATACCGCTATCACCGCCACCGGCGGCACCGCCGTTAACGTGCTGACCGGCACCAGTATGAATATCGACGCGGATAATTCAGTGCTGAGCGGCAGCACGCTGCTGAAAACCGGCTATAACACCGCAGAAGGTTCAACCGCCGGCTCGGTGGTGCTGAACGGCAGCAACAACTCGCTGTTTGAAGGCAACGTAGACATTGACCGCAGCCAGACGCAGGACAGCCAGATCAACCTGAGCGGCAGTTCGGTGTGGATCGGCGCGTCATCCGGCCTGAATACGCTGACGCTCAGCGACAACAGCCAGTGGAACATCACCGGCGACAGCAGCGTTGATGCGCTGAGCGCCAGCAACAGTACGCTGAACTTCACCCACGACGGCGCCGGCTTCAGCACCCTGACGGTCAACGGTAACTACAGCGGCGACAACAGCACGCTGGTGATGAACGCGGCGCTGGGCGACGACCACTCCGCCAGCGATAAGCTGCACATCCTCGGCGACAGCAGCGGCAGCACCGACGTGGTGGTCAACAACGCCAGCGGCAGCGGCGCGCAGACCATTCAGGGCCTGAACATCATTCAGGTGGATGGCGCTAACAACGGCGAGTTCCGTCAGAAAGGGCGTATTGTCGCCGGTGCCTATGATTACAGCCTGGTGAAGGGCGCGGATCAGCACGGCTGGTATCTGGTGAGCGATAAAAACAGCAGCGAACCCGATCCGGTGGTGACGCCGGGCGAAGGCGAGGGCGGCCAGATCGTCGAACCGCCGGTAAATCAGCAGAACATGATCGTGCGTCCGGAAGCGGCGAGCTACAGCGCCAACCTCGCGGCGGCCAACACGCTGTTTACCACCAGCATGGATGACCGTCCGGCGGAAACCTTCTACACCGACGCCAGCGGCCAGCAGCAGAGCACGCGCCTGTGGCTGCACAACAGCGCCGGCCACAGCCGGGTGAAAGACAGCAGCGGCCAGCTGAAGTCCGACACCAACCGCTACGCCATCCAGCTGGGCGGCGACGTGGCGAGCGGCACGCTGACCGGCAGCGACAGCCTGCGCTTCGGCGCGATGGCCGGCTACGGCAACGCGCAGAGCAAATCGCGCTCGGCGGTGAGCGGCTATCAGTCGCGTGGCCAGGTGAACGGCTACAGCCTGGGCGTGTACGGCAGCTGGCTGCAGAACGCGGCAGAGCAGAGCGGCGCATTTGTTGACAGCTCACTGAGCTACGGCTGGTTTAACAACAGCGTGAAGGGCGATGACATCGGCCAGCAGTCGTACAAGTCCAAAGGCATCAGCGCGTCGCTGGCCGGCGGCTACCGCGCACAGGTGGCGACGCTGAGCGACAGCACCAGCCTGTGGCTGCGTCCGCAGGCGCAGCTGAACTGGCAGGGCGTGAAGGCGGACGACGTGAAAGAGCAGAACGGCAGCCGCGTGCAGGCCACCGGTCAGGACAACCTGCAGAGCCGCCTCGGCGTGCGCGCCTCGCTGCGCACGCTGCTGGACCCGCAGGCGCGGAGCGCCATCGAGCCGTACGCGGAAGCGAACTGGCTGCACAACAGCAAGGCGTTCGGCACCGCGCTGAACGGCGTCAACATTCAGCAGGCGGGCACGCGTAACGCCGCCGAGGTGAAGCTGGGCGTGGATGCGCGGCTGAACGCGAACGTCAACCTGTGGGGCGGCGTGGCGCAGCAGCTGGGCAACCACAGCTACAGCGACACCAGCGCGGTGGCGGGCGTGAAAGTCAGCTTCTGATAAGTGACATATAATAGAACCGGTGGGGCGTGTCGCCTCACCGGTTTTTTTGTATCTGCAATGCGGAGGTCAGGTGTCATCATCTGTGCAACCCGAGTCCGGCCAGCCGATCATCCTTTATGATGGACAATGCAAGCTGTGCAATGCCTGGGTAATTTTTCTGCTGCGCCACCGTCTGCCGCGCGATTATCACTTTGCGGCGATCCAGAGCGCGCGCGGCAAACAGCTGTTGCAGCACGCCGGATTACCGCACGATAACATCCGCACCATAGTGTTACTGCGCGATGGGCAGCACTTGCTGCGCGCGCAGGCCATCTGTCGCATTATGCACTCGCTGCCCTGGCCGTGGCGCGTCTGCGGCGTTCTGCGTTATCTGCCGGACGGGCTCACTAATCTGATCTACAACCTGATTGCCCGCAATCGCTATCGCCTGTTTGGCCGTTACGACCAGGTACACGCGATTGAAGCAGATTATCCCGGACGATTTCTGACCGACTAAAGACTGACGCGCCGGCCCTGCGCATCAATCACCACCTCACCATCCTCTTTAGTAAACGGACCGCGCTGCGCATCGGGCAGGATATCCAGCACCTGCTCAGAAGGACGGCACAGACGCGTTCCCAGTGGCGTCACCACAATCGGGCGGTTGATGAGAATCGGCTGCGCCAGCATGGCATCCAGCAGTTGCTCATCGCTCAGCGTTTCACGTACGGGCCCCAGCGCCTGCCAGGCGTCGGTGTTTTGACGCACCAGCGCGCGCAGACCAATCCCCATGGCGTCGATCAATTGCTGCAGCGTTTCACGCGTGGGTGGCGTAACCAGATAAAGCACAATGGTGGGCTCGACGCCGCTGTTGCGAATCAGTGCCAGCGTATTGCGCGAGGTGCCGCAGTCCGGGTTGTGATAGATGGTAATGTTAGTCATTGTCAGTCTCTTAACGGTCAAAGGGAAAGGCGCAGCGCCAGAGCTGCCAGCGTCACGGCCAGCACCGGTAACGTCAGGGTGATGCCGACGCGAAAATAGTAGCCCCAGCTGATGCGAATCTCTTTTTGCGCCAGTACGTGCAGCCATAGCAGCGTTGCCAGACTGCCAATCGGAGTGATTTTCGGACCCAGATCGCAGCCGATAATGTTGGCGTAAATCATCGCCTCGCGCACTACGCCCTGCGCCGTGCTGGCATCAATCGCCAGGGCGCCCACCAGCACCGTCGGCATATTATTCATGATGGAGGAGAGCAGGGCGCTGAAGAAGCCGGTGGCAAACGTTGCGCCCCACAGGCCAGTGGAAGAAAAATCGTTGAGCAAGCCGGTGAGCCAGACGGTCAGCCCGGCGTTGCGCAAACCATACACCACCAGGTACATGCCGAGCGAAAACACCACAATCTGCCACGGAGCGCTGCGCAGCACTTTACGCGTATCAATCACCTGACCCCTCCGCGCCACCAGCCACAGCATCAGTGCGCCTGCGGCGGCCACGGCACTCACCGGTACGCCCAGCGGCTCAAGGGCAAAAAAGCCAGCCAGCAATAAGAGCAGCACCAGCCACCCCGCGCGGAAAGTAGCTCGATCCCGAATTGCCGCCGCAGGCGACGTCAGCCGGGCGCTATCGTAGCTGAGCGGTAGCTCTTTGCGGAAAAACAGGTGCAGCATCAGCAATGTCGCCAGCACCGCCGCCAGCGTGACCGGCACCATCACAGCGGCGTAATCGCCAAAGCCGATCCGGAAATAGTCGGCCGAGACGATGTTAACCAGATTGGACACCACCAGCGGCAGGCTGGCGGTATCGGCGATGAACCCGGCCGCCATGACAAACGCCAGCGTGGCCCCCCGGCTGAAACCCAGCGCCAGCAGCATCGCGATCACGATAGGCGTCAGAATCAGCGCGGCTCCGTCATTGGCAAACAGCGCGGCGACTGCGGCGCCCAGCAGGATAATAAAGGAGAACAATTTTTTACCGCTGCCACCGCCCCAGCGCGCCACGTGCAGTGCCGCCCAGGCAAAAAAGCCGGCCTCATCAAGCAGCAGGCTGATGATGATCACCGCGATAAAGGTGGCGGTGGCGTTCCAGACAATCTGCCACACCGCCGGGATATCGCCGGGATGCACCACGCCCGTCAGTAGCGCCAGAAGCGCGCCGGCGCTGGCACTCCAGCCAATGCCCAGCCCGCGCGGTTGCCAGATCACCAGCAGTAAAGTAATGGCGAAAATAGTCCCTGCCAGTAACATGTTTCCTCCGGAAAGTCAGGTTGTGTTCGTTTCATATATGGTAAATCGAATATGTATGGGTAAAATTTTTTACAGACACACCGCCCGGCCATCGGTGGTCAGCTGGTCACGCTGCACCGGCAGCAGCAGGGCATGGATCGCATCGCGCTGGCATTGCCATGCCTGTTCGATCACCGTCGCTGCCCACACCGGCATATGTGGCGAAAGGCGATAGTGGATCCACTTGCCGTCACGACGATCGCTCAGCAAACCGCTGTTGCGTAGCAGCGCCAGATGACGGGAAATCTTCGGCTGCGGCAGTTGCAGAATGGCAGACAGCTCGCACACGCACAGCTCCTGACGTTCTTTCAGCAGCAGCACCAGCGTCAGACGCGTCTCATCGGAAAGGTTTTTAAACAGCTGCAGTGGCGTTAGCGGCGACATAATCCCTCCTGAATGGAAAGCAAACAGTGTGGTGCGGCGACGTGATGAAGTCAACTACATATGCGAAAAAAGAGATGTGTTTATCCTGTGATGCGCCAGGCTCACCGTGAGCGGCTTGAAGCTGGTCACAAATCTGTATTGTGGTGCCCGCGGGCCTGAGCGGAGTAAAAACGGGGCTGGCTTTGTTAACTCATTGTTAATATTGAGGGTGGCCCGTTGCCGGCAGCGATTAATGCGCCGCACGCATCACGCCATGCGTTTATTGCGCTTATTAACCTTAACGTTCTGATCCAGTCTTCCGAAGCAGGCGCGATTGATAACAGCGCCAGGGACAAACTGGAGATACTTATGCATTCCTCTGCCTTACCGATGACCACCCGAGCCCGGGTTGGCGCTATTTTCCGCGTCACCTCCGGCAACTTCCTCGAACAGTTTGATTTCTTTCTGTTCGGTTTCTATGCCACCTATATCGCGCACACCTTTTTCCCCGCCAGCAGCGAATTCGCGTCGCTGATGATGACCTTTGCGGTGTTTGGTGCCGGCTTCCTGATGCGGCCGATTGGCGCGATTGTGCTGGGCGCTTATATCGATAAGGTTGGCCGGCGCAAAGGGCTGATCGTCACACTGTCGATCATGGCGGCGGGCACCTTCCTGATCGTGCTGATTCCGTCGTACCAGTCGATTGGCCTGTGGGCGCCACTGCTGGTGCTGATTGGTCGTCTGCTGCAGGGCTTCTCGGCCGGGGCAGAACTGGGTGGCGTGTCGGTTTATCTGGCAGAGATTGCCACGCCGGGGCGCAAAGGTTTCTACACCAGCTGGCAATCCGGCAGTCAGCAGGTTGCCATCATGGTCGCGGCCGCAATGGGCTTCGCGCTCAATGCTGCGCTGGAGCAGAGCGCCATCAGCGCCTGGGGCTGGCGTATTCCGTTCCTGTTTGGCTGCCTGATCGTGCCGTTTATCTTTATTCTGCGCCGCCGTCTGGAGGAGACGCAGGAGTTCAGCGCGCGCCGTCATCATCTGGATATGCGTCAGGTATTTAGCACGCTGTTGCAGAACTGGCCGGTGGTGATTGCCGGGATGCTGATGGTGGCGATGACCACCACCGCGTTCTACCTCATTACCGTCTATGCGCCTACCTTCGGCAAAAAAGTGCTGATGCTGAGCGCCTCGGACAGCCTGCTGGTGACGCTGCTGGTGGCGATCTCCAACTTTATCTGGCTGCCAATTGGCGGTGCGCTGTCGGACCGCTTTGGGCGTAAACCGGTGCTGCTGGCGATGACGCTGCTGGCGCTGGCGACCGCCTATCCGGCACTGACGCTGCTGGCGCAGACGCCGACCTTCAGCATGATGCTGAGCGTGCTGCTGTGGCTGTCGTTTATTTACGGCCTGTATAACGGTGCGATGATCCCGGCGCTGACCGAAGTGATGCCGGCAGAAGTGCGCGTCGCCGGTTTCTCGCTGGCCTACAGCCTGGCAACCGCGCTGTTTGGCGGCTTCACGCCGGTGGTGTCTACCGCGCTGATCGAATACACCGGCGACAAAGCGTCACCGGGTTACTGGATGAGCTTTGCGGCGATTTGCGCGCTGCTGGCGACGCTGTACCTGTATCGCCGCCGCGCGCTGACGTTGCAAACCGCGCGTTAAGCGTGCTGAGACTGTTCGATAATCAGCTTTTCCAGCTCCGCAGCGACGTAAGATTGCATACGTCCGCTGCGGCGAATTAGTCCTACCGAACGGGTGACCTGCGGATCGGTCAGCGCCAGCTGGCGCAGCAGTGGATGCCCGTTCGCCGGCATCGACATCGCGGGCACGGCAGCAATGCCGATGCCCGCTTCTACCATCCCCAGCAGCGTCGTGACATGGCGCGTTTCGCAGATACTTTGCCGGGTGGGCGTAAGATGCGCCAGCGCACTGTCCAGCAGATTGCGGTTACCGGACACCTTATCCAGCGCCACATAATCCTGCGCAAAATACTCCTGCCAGCTGAGCTGCTGGCGCGTCGCCAGCGGATGATCGTGGCGACAGGCGGCGACGTAAACATCTTCCACCAGCGGCGTGAAGGTAAGCTCCGGCGGTAAGTTGCGCGCAAAACAGATACCGAAATCGGCCTGTCCGCTGCTCACCGCATCCATCACGTTGCCGACGCTGCTATCAATCAGCTTGATGCGCACGCGCGGGTAACGCGCCTGAAAACGGCGGATCACCTCCGGCATAAAATAGTACGCGCCCGAGGGCACGGTAGCGACGGTGATCAGGCCGGTGCGATCCTGGCTGGCGCGCTCGACGTCGGCCAGCATCGATTCGACATTATCCAGCAGCTGCTCCGAGCGCTGAGCAAAGTTCTGGCCATACAGCGTTAGCGTGACGCGCCGCGTGGTGCGGTCAAACAGCCGGGTGCCGAGCGCCGCTTCCAGCTTCTCAATTCTGCGGCTGAGCGCTGACTGCGACAGGCAGATTGACTCCGCCGCCAGACGAAAGTTGCCGTACTCCACCAGCGCGCGGAAGGCGTAGAGATCGTTGAGGTCAAAATTGACGGGCATAACCGCGACTATCCTGCGTAATAACGCCAGCACACTACGCCGCTGACGTTAAAAAGTTGTTATAGCCGACGAGTGTAACAGGCTGCTGCGCGTTTCCGGCGGCGCAGAGGGAAAAAATCCGTTTTAAGCGCATCAGCGGCACTCAGCGCATCCAGTCAGCGATGAGCTGCCCGTAAATCTGCTCTGCCTCGCTCAGACGGCTCACCAGGCAGTATTCATCGGTCTGGTGCGCCTGCGTCGGCTCACCGGGACCGAGAATAATGCAGGGCGGATCGCCGAGCGCCGGCAGCAGCAGCGAGGCATCGGTAAAATAGGGCACGATGCGCGCTTGCGCAGGTTGCTGCGTCACGGCTTCGCAGGCACGGTACACCGACTGAATCCACTGGTGCCGCTCCGGGCTCAGCACCGCCGGCAGATCGACCAGCGTGCTGATGTGCACGCTGTCACCGAGAAAGGTCGCCAGCTGCTGGCGAATCACCGCGTGTTGCAGGTTGGGCGCGCTGCGGATATCCACATCAAACGCGGCGCGGTCCGGCACCGAGTTGATGTTGAGGCCGCCCTCAATGCGGCCGACGTTCAGCGTCGGCTGTTTCATCAGCGGATGCGGCGCGCCCGGTGAAAAGTGACGAATCTTACCCAGCGCATCGGCCGCCAGATAGATGGCGTTGATGCCCAGCTCCGGCATGGCTCCGTGCGCCGTTTTGCCACGCGTTTCGCAGCGCAGCCACAGCGCGCCTTTGTGGCCGATCACCGGCTGGTTGGCGGTCGGCTCGCCCACGATCAGCGCGCCGACTTCAGGCAACTGCCCGGCCGCGATCAGCGCCTGCGCACCGTGGCAGCCGGTCTCTTCACCGCCGGTCAACAGCAGTACCACGCCGCGCCCGGTGGCAATCGCCGCTTTTTGCTGCACGCAGGCCAGCACAAACGCTGCTATCGCCGCTTTCATATCGCTGGCGCCCCGCCCGTAGAGCCGGTCGCCATCGATGTCGTGACCAAACGGATCAAACTGCCACGGCTGATTACCCAGCGGCACGGTGTCCAGATGGCCGGTAAAGGCCAGCGGTTTGCCCGGCATCTGGCCCGGCAGGCGGGCGATCAGGTTGGCGCGCTGCTCACCAAACCCCGTCAGTTCGACCACGAAGCCCTGCTCCTGTAGCCACGCGGCGAGGAATTGCACACAGGCCTGCTCATTGCCCGGTGGATTGATGGTGTCAAAGCTCAGCAGCTGCTGCGCCAGAGGCAGTGAGCGCGCTGGCATCAGTCACGCTCCGTCAGCCAGTCGAGACAGTTAATCCACAGCTGGCGATAGCCCGGCCAGCGGCTGAACTCTTCCGGCAGCCAGTGAGCTGACATGTCACTGGTCCACACCAGCGAGCGGCCTTGCTGATACTTGCGTACCGCCAGCAGCGGATGACCGGTGCCCGCCACGGTGGCCAGCAGCGTGCCTTCCGGCTGCATCTCCACTTCGTTGTAACCGAGCAGCCACGGCCAGTCGCCGGGAAGATCGGTAACTACTTTGTGTGACGTTGTCACCTCAGCGTAACTGCCTTCCGGCGTTTCGATGCGGTCGTCCCAGGCCAGACAGCGCACCGGCAGCACTTTCTCCACCAGCGTATTGCGATAGCGTGCGCCGCCGTTAATCCCCTGAAAACTGTAATAGCCGCCTACCATCATTAATGCGCCACCCGCGGCAACATAGTCGTGTATCAGCGCCAGGCGATTGGGCGTGCGCCGGCTTTTCAGCCAGGTGTCCGGATGCAGCAGCAGGGTATTGGCACCGATATCGGACAGAATAATCACGTCCCAGCGCTGCAAATCCTCCAGCGTCTGCGGAAAATCGGTGGCGGCGGCGTGGGCCGGCATATGCGTCACGGCATAGGCGCTCTCCTGCAGCGCGGCGAGAAAATCCGCCGCACCGCTGTGCCAGGTGGCGGTAGCAAACTGATCAAAGCCTTTTACGTGCGTTGCGGTACTGGTCCAGGATTCACCGACCAGCAAGACGTTCTTTTGCATGCCAACTTCTCCGTTTATCCGCCAAACACCCGTTGCGGATTAGTGATCATCAGGGTTTCGAGTTGTTCGCCGCTGACGCCATGACGTTTCAGGCGCGGCACAAAATGTTTGAGGATGTAGCCATAGCCGTGACCGCCGTAACGCGTCAGCATGGTTTTCAGGAATACGTCCTGGGACAGCAAAATCTGCGGCAGATAACCATCGTCGATCAGTGCGCAAATGGCGCGCGCGTTCTCCTCATCGGACGGTGACTGCGCCGATTCGTCGGCGTAGTAGTAGCTCATGCCGATCATGTCGTATTCGAGGAACACGCCGCGATCTGCCAGTTCGCGCTGGTAGGTTTTGTCGGCAAAGCTGGGGTTCATGTGACACAGCACGGTGTGGCGCAGATCGGCACCTTCCTGCGCCAGAATATCCAGCACCTTATGGCCAAGCCGCTCCCAGCCCGGCAAATGCACCTGAATCGGCACGCCGGTGGCCGCGCTGGCGCGCCCGGCGGCACGCAGCGATTTTTCTTCATCGGGCGTGAAGCGGCTGGAGATGCCGATTTCACCGATCAGCCCGGCCAGCACCTCCGGCTTCTCCGGCAGTCCGCCGAGGTCGTAAATCAGCTTGTCGGTCAGCTGTTCCACGCTGATGGTTTTTACCCACTCCGGATGCGACGGTTCCAGATACAGGCCGGTGCCCATCACAATATTCAGGCCGGTAAGACGAGCGATGCGCTGCAGTGCTTTACCATCGCGGCCGATGCCGATATTGGTCGGATCGATCACCGTTTCGCCGCCCAGCGCGCGGTATTTCATTAGCTCGTCAATTGCGGTGTCGACGTCAAACAACTGGCAGTTGTCGCGACTCATCAGCGGGTTAAGCGATAGCTCGCCGAGATTCTCGATGCGCACCGGCATTTCAGCAATGTGGCGGTCGCTACAGCAGCAGGGCGGCACCCATTTACCGGAGGCATCCAGTAAAATGTGCTCGTGCATCAGCGTGACGCCCATCTCCGCCACCGGCAGCGGACCGAGCACCGTCATCACCTGACCGCTGCTGACGCCGAGCGGCAACGGATCCGCATGGCGAAAAATTGATCCTTTCATGGGCTATCCTTTGGCGGGCGCGCGGCTCGGGTTGAGAATGCGGGTGTTGAGCCAGATGGCGAGCAGGATGATGGTGCCAGTGGCGATCTGGGTATAAAACGGCGAGATATGCGACAAAATCAGGCCGTTCTGGATGATGGCAATCGACAGCGCGCCGAGCAGCGTACCGATCACGGTTCCAAAGCCGCCAAACAGGCTGGTGCTGCCCAGCACCACGGCGGCAATCACTTGCAGTTCAAAACCTTCGCCCTGGTTAGAGGAGCCGCTGCCGAGGCGCGCGGTGATGATCATGCCAGCCAGCGCCGCCGCCATGCCGCTGAGAATGTACACTTTCATGGTCACCGCTTTGGTATTGATACCGCTGCGGCGTGCGCCTTCCGCGTTGGCACCGATGGCGGTGACGTAGCGGCCAAAGCGCAGGTGATTAAGCACAATGTGACCGGCCAGCAGCACCACGATGCCGATCAGCGCCGGCATGGGAATCCCCAGCACCCAGGCGCGACCCATAAAGGTGAACAGGCTGTCAGCCGGCACCGGAATCGAATAGCCCTGCGTCACCAGCAGCGCGATGCCGCGCACCACTGCCAGCGTGGCCAGTGTGACGATAAATGCCGGTATCCCTTCCCAGGCGATAAAGAAGCCGTTGATGGCGCCCACCAGCGCACCGAGCAGCAGCCCGCCAATCAGCACCACCGGCCACGGCAGGCCCCAGTTATTGAGCGCAATGGCCGACAGCGCGCCCACCAGCGCCAGCGTCGAGCCGACCGACAAATCGATCCCGCCGGTAGTAATCACCAGCGTCATCGCGGTGGCGACGATCAGCAGCGGCGCGCTTTGCCGGATGATATTCAGCCAGTTGGTACTGGTAAGAAAGTTGCTGGTGATCAGCGAAAACACTACGCAGCAAAAGACAAAAAACAGCGCGATGCTCACCACACCCGAATGGTTATGCAACAAGCGGCGCGGCAGAGAGTGCTGGATCATGCGTGAACTGCCTAAATTCATGATGCTCATCCTGTTACCTCAGTGTGCTGCCGCGGACTGCGCGGTAAATTTCTCACCCACGATCAGGTTGACGATATCGCTCAGGCTGGTGTCCGCCACGCGGCGATCGGCCACGTTAGTGCCCTCGTACATCACCATGATGCGATCGCACACCAGGAACAGATCCTGCAGCCGATGGGTGATGAGGATCACGCTGACGCCGCGCGCCGACACGCGGCGAATCAGCTCCAGCACCGCCTCGACTTCCGCTACCGCCAGCGCGGCAGTGGGTTCATCCATAATCAGCACTTTAGGATCGAACGCGGCGGCACGGGCGATAGCAATCGCCTGACGCTGCCCGCCGGAGAGGTTACGCACCAGCAGACGGGTATCAGGAATCGAGATGCCCAGACCTTTCAGCATCTCACGCGCCTGCGCATGCATTGTGGCCTGATCGAGAAACGGCACGCCGAGGATGCGTCTGGTCGGTTCGCGGCCCATGAACAGGTTACCGGCCACGTCGACCGTGTCGCACAGCGACAGATCCTGATAAACCATTTCGATATGGCAACGGCGCGAATCCGCCGGATTGCTGAAGTGCTGCTGTTCGCCATCAATGCGGATCGCGCCGCTGGTAGGGATCACCGCGCCGGACAGCACTTTGGTCAGCGTCGATTTGCCGGCGCCGTTGTCGCCCACCAGACCGAGCACTTCACCGGGGGCCAGCTGCAGATTGACACCGCGCAGAGAACGAATTGAGCCGTAGGTTTTGGTGATGTTAATCATCTCCACCCGGGCCGGAAGAGCTGGTAATTGCTGCATTGGATCACTCCCATCAACGCCTGTGGGAAATGTTTAGCCGGTCGCGAAAAAGAGGCTATCTGACACGATTTACAATCTAGTAAACCGGTTTATCTGTCAGATAAACCCTTAATTCACAGCAACAGGGTAAACGCTACAATGATATTTACTCGCCAGGTATGACATTGCAGCATCCATGCCAGCCTGAATAACAGGCACTGCACTCGCGGCTAACTTGTTGTAATACATCGTATGTTATGTAATCAGCAAGTAAACCGGTTTACTCACTATACCGCTAACGGAAAAAATCGCTCACTTTTTGCGCCAAGATTGTGCAGTTTTGCCTCATTTTGGGACATCGCTAACAAATCCCACCGAATCGCGACCAATCCATTCCACCGGTAAACGTGTCTCCATCGGGATGCTGCTGTCGTTGTTGAGCAGGCGCAGCATAATGCTTACCGCCGTGTGGCCCAGCTGGCGCGCTGGCTGGCGGATGGTGGAGATACGCGGCTGCGTCAGATCGCTGTAGTTGGCGTCATCGAAGCCGACCAGCGACAGCGCCGCCGGTGCCTGCAGGCCGATGGCGCGCAGACCGTCGAGCAGTCCCAGCACCAGATAGTCACTGGCGGCGAACACGGCGCTAGGGCGCGGCGTGCAGCGGAACAGGTGCTGCAACGCCTGCTGACCAAATTCGCGCTCATAATTGCCATACATCACCCATTGCGGCGGTACGGTTAAACCGGCCTGCTGCATCGCGGTGCAAAAGCCAAGATAGCGTTCGCGCACGCTCATCAGCTGCTCCGGGCCGCCGATAAACGCAATCTGCGTGTGCCCGGCGGCGATCAGCTGCTCGGTGGCCATGCGGCCACCCTGCACGTTATCTGCAAAGACCTTCGGCACGTTACTGCCGGGAATGTCTTCATCCAGCAGCACCACATGGCGCTGCCGCTGGATCTCGTCGCGCAGCAGGCCGTTGTCCGGCCGGTTGGTGGTGAACAGGAGACCATCCACCTGGCGTGTATCCAGCCAGCGGATAAACTGCGCCTCTTTGTCCGGGTTGTTGCGCGTGATGCACAGCACCAGACTGTAACCGTGTGCCGACGCTGCTTCTTCGGCGGCATCCGCCAGTTCGGCAAAAAACGGGTTAGTGATATCCGGCAGTACCAGGCCTAAGGTTTCGCTGCCGCCTTTGCTTAAACGCCGCGCAAGAGAATTACCGCGATAGTCCAGCGTGCGGATCGCGCTTTCAATGCGGTCAACGGTGTCCTGCGGCAGCACAATACTGTGATTCAGATAGCGTGACACCGTGGCTTTTGACAGGCCAGCCAGCTTTGCCACGTCAGATAACAACACGCGTTTTGTACTCATCCATTTCGCCATGTTTGCCGGGGTGGCTTATCTGTAACACAGTTAAGCGCGACTAATACAGCGCTTTCCCGATTGCGTTGCTGGAGAAATAAACACTTGACAAAAAAATTCGTCGGGCGAATTGTATAAAGCGTTTACCGCAGTACCGGGATTAACTTCCCAACCCGACATTGTTTTTTTTCACCCCGCACTCCCAGTGGATGGGATGCCGAAAAAGACAACGCCGGCGGCATCAAAACACGGCATTATCGCCGTGCTCAGAATCATTGAACTGATATTTACCTGCCAAAAAAAACGCTCAGCGGTACGTCGCTGAGAAGCGCTGGTTATTATTATTCCCGACGAGGAACTCAATGATGTCATCTTTCAGCGGAAAACTGCGTTCACTATTCATTGCGAGTGGTTTACTCGCCGCAGGTTCATTATGCGTTCAGGCTCACGCCGCACCCACTTATGCGTTAGTCCAGATTAATCAGCAGGCGCTGTTTTTTAACCTGATGAATCAGGGCGCGCAGGAAGCGGCCAAAGCCAGCGGTAAACAGCTGGTGATTTATAACGCCAACGATAATCCCGTGGCGCAAAACGATGCGATTGAAAACTATATTCAGCAGGGAGTGAAAGGCATTTTGGTGGATGCGATCGATGTCAACGGTATTATGCCAGCGATAAAAGAAGCCGCAGCGGCGAATATTCCGGTGATTGCGATTGATGCCGTATTGCCTGCCGGTCCGCAGGCAGCGCAGGTGGGCGTAGATAACCTCGAAGGCGGAAAAATCCTTGGTAAATACTTTGTCGATTATGTTGCGAAAGAGATGGGCGGCAAAGCGCGACTGGGAATTGTCGGCGCGCTCAATTCGGCCATCCAAAACCAGCGTCAGAAAGGTTTTGAAGAGACGATTAAAAGCAACAGCCAGATAACGGTCGCCGATGTGGTCGATGGCCAGAATATTCAGGACAACGCCATGACCGCCGCCGAAAACCTGATTACCGGCAACCCGGATCTCACCGCGATCTATGCCACCGGCGAGCCGGCGCTGCTGGGTGCCATTGCCGCAGTGGAAAATCAGGGGCGGCAGAAGGACATCAAGGTATTCGGCTGGGATCTGACGGCAAAAGCCATCAGCGGCATTGACGGTGGCTACGTTACCGCCGTGCTGCAGCAGGATCCAAAGAAAATGGGTGAAGAAGCGCTGAAAGCGCTGAATAGCCTGACGGCCGGTAAAACCGTGAGCAAAACCATTCTGGTTCCGGCCACGGTGGTGACCAAAGCCAACGTCGATAGCTACCGTTCGCTGTTTAAGTAACCGCCAGGCGCAGACGTGAACGTCTGCGCCCAGGCTTAGCGCTGCGCCAGAATACGTTGCAATTCATCAGCATCGGGAAACGCGTTCAGTGTGCCGGTGCGACTGACGGTAATTGCCGCCGCCGCGCTGGCATGCTGCAGCGCCAGCATGTCAGGCGCGACGCCGCGCAGCAGGGCAGACGCCAGCAGCACGGCGAGGAAGGTGTCACCGGCGCCGGTGGTATCGACGGCCGCGACGTTAATCGCCGGGCAGAACACGCGCTGATTGCCGCGTATCAGCAGCGCACCGGCAGCACCCTGGGTAATCACCAGTGTGTTAACGCCGGCGGGTTGCAGCAGATCGGCTTCCGGTTGATTGACCACCGCGATGTCAATCAGCGGCCAGAGATCGGCGAAGTCCGGATTGACCGGTGAAGGATTAAATACCGTGGTTAAGCCGTGCGCTTTTGCCCAGCTAAATAACCGGCGGGTTTTATCTGCAGAAAAATTGCCCTGCTGCAGCAGAATATCGCCGGCAGCGGCATCGGCTAAGTAAGCCAGGATAATATCCGCTGCCAGCGCGTCGGCCGCGGCGGTGGTAGTAATAATGGCATTATCGCCATCGCTACTATTAAAAATAATTGAGGTGTCACTGTGAGCAGATAAAAAATGAGGCGGCAGTAGGGTTAATTTCTCGTGCCGGATGCGTTCGCGGATCCACTGGCCGTTAATATCATCGCCAGTGGCGCTAATTAAGCGCGTATCGATGCCGCAACGCGAAAGTATGATTGCCTGATTGGCGCCTTTGCCACCGATATCCTGCGCAATTTTTTTGCCATGAATTGAGGCGCCTTTTTCAGGGAGTTGATCGATGGACCAGGTTTCATCCACCACAATATTGCCTGCAACATAGACACGCATAGTTTTCTCGTTAATAAGGTGAAAGAGATGGCTTCTATATCAGCAGAAAAAAGTAACGCGATACAAGATATTTTTTCACGCAGTAAGGCGGTGATTGGGGTTATTCACTGTGATGCTTTTCCCGGCTCGCCGAAATACCGTGGTAAACCGGTGGGGGAAATTATCGATTGTGCCCTGCGCGATGCGGATAATTATCTTGCTGGCGGCGTGCACGGTTTAATCGTTGAGAATCATGGCGATATTCCCTTTGCCAAGCCCGACGATATTGGTCCGGAAACGGCGGCATTTATGGCGGTGATCACCGATAAAATTCGCGAGCGTTTTGCTGCACCGCTGGGAATTAACGTGCTGGCCAATGCGGCAATCCCGGCGATTGCCACGGCATTAGCCGGCGGGGCGGATTTTGTGCGCGTTAACCAGTGGGCCAATGCCTATATCGCCAATGAAGGTTTTATCGAAGGGGCAGCCGCTAAAGCGCTGCGCTATCGCAATCAGTTGCGGGCCGATCATATCCGCGTATTTGCCGATAGCCATGTTAAACACGGCAGCCACGCGATTGTCGCCGACCGCTCGATTCAGGAGCTGACGCGTGACGTTGACTTCTTCGAAGCCGATGCGGTGATCGCCACCGGCCAGCGCACCGGCGACAGCGCCACGCTGAGTGAGATCGACGAAATCCGCGCCGCAACTGCCTTGCCGCTGCTGGTGGGCTCAGGCGTGACGCCGGACAACGTCTGCCAGATCCTTGGCCGCACGCAGGGGGTGATTGTCGCCAGCACGCTGAAAGTTGATGGCGTGTGGTGGAACCCGGTGGAACTGGCGCGTGTGAAGCACTTTATGGCGGTGGCGCAGGCTGCGCTGGAGGAGGCGTGATGGAAAGCTTCAGCGATCGGCTGCTGACGCAGCATCAGGCGCTGTGGCAGGCGATGCAGCAGCACCGCTTTGTCGTCGACATTGAGCACGATCGGCTGCCGGACAGCGTGTTTAATCGCTATCTGGTGTTTGAGGGTAACTTCGTCGCCACCGCCATTGCTATTTTTGCGCTGGCGGTGAGCAAGGCACCCGGCATTCGTCAGCAGCGCTGGCTGATTGGCGTGCTCAATGCGCTGGTGGATACGCAAATCGCCTGGTTTGAGGCGGTGCTGACGCGGCGCGGCATTCAGCCAGCGGATTATCCGGACGATCTGCCCGGCGTTAGCGCATTCCGCGATGGCATGCTGAAAGTCGCGCAGCAGGGCAGTTATGCGGAAATCATCACCCTGATGTTCGGTGCCGAGTGGATGTATTACCACTGGTGCCTGCGCGTCAGCGCGCAATCGCAGCAGGACGCTGACGTGCGCCGCTGGGTAGAGATGCATGCCGAAGACGAGTTCCATCAGCAGGCGCAGTGGCTGAAAACCGAGCTTGACCAGTGCGCACTGACGCTCAGCGCGGCGCAACAGGCGCAGCTATCGCAGCTTTACGCCCGCGTGCTGCAGTGGGAGATCGATTTCCACAGCGCGGCTTATGCGGAGAGTGCCCATGACTAGCTGTTTCATCGAAGCGCGCAACATCGGCAAACGATTCGGCGCGTTAACAGCGCTTAGCCAGGTCAATCTGTCGATCCATCGTGGCGAAGTGCTGGCGCTGCTGGGTGACAACGGCGCGGGCAAATCGACCTTTACTAAAGTGTTATCCGGCGCGTACAGCGCCAGCGACGGCGAGCTGTGGGTAGACGGCAGGGCGGTGAAATTCACCTCGCCGCGTCAGGCCGCCGATCACGGTATTGCCACCATCTATCAGGAGCTGGCACTGGCAGAGAATCTGTCGATTGCCGAGAACGTGTTTCTTGGCCGCGAGCTGAAGCGCCGCGTGCTCGGCATTCCTTTTCTGCGCCGCCGCGCGATGCGCGAAACGGTGGATCGACTGCTGACCGAGCTCGATGCGCACATTTCCGATGCCGAAGCGGCGGTCGGCAGTCTGTCCGGCGGCCAGCGCCAGGCGGTGGCGATCTGTCGCGCACTCAATCTCAACGCGCAGCTGGTGATCATGGATGAACCTACCGCCGCGCTGGCGGTTGCGGAGACGCAGAAAGTCCTGCAGCTGACGCGCCGCCTGGCGGAACGCGGCTGCGCCGTGGTGCTGATCAGCCACAACATCAGCGATGTGTTTGCCGTGGCCGATCGCATGGTGGTGTTTCGTCGCGGTCGCAAAATCGCCGAGCGCCGTCACGCGGACACCACGCCAGACGAAATCGTTGCACTCATTACCGGTGCGCATCCTGATGCGCGCATTTTCGAAAACACCTAAGCACTCACACCAGGGGAAATCATCATGCATCGCATTGCTACTGCTGTTTGTTCGCTGTCGTTGCTTCTATCGGGTTACGCCTTCGCGGCACAAAAGGTGGCCTTCGTGCCGCAAATCATCGGTATTCCCTATTTTCAGGCGATGGAGGCGGGCGGCAAGCGCGCCGCGCACGATCTCGGCGTGGAGTTTGTCTACAGCGGTCCGGTAGATACCAACCCGATGGATCAGCTGCAGATCGTGCAGAACCTGATTGCGCAGAAGGTCAATGCGATTGGCATCAGCGTGCTGGATGCCTCCAGTATTGCGCCGGTGATGGCGCAGGCGCAGGCGAGTAATGTGCATCTGTTCACCAGCGACAGCGATGCGCCCGACAGCGGGCGGCCGGTCTATGTGGCGCAGGCCACCGATGAGGGCCTGGGCGATACGGTGATCGATGAGATGGTCAAACGCGTCGGCGAGCGCGGCAAAATTGGCATCGTCTCCGGCGAAGCCACCGCGTCAAACCTCAACAGCTGGATTGGCTTTATGCAGCAGCGGGTGAAAAGCAAATACCCGCACATTACGCTGCTCAAACCCCAGTACGCCGGCGGCTCCGCCAGCCGCGCGGCGCAAATCACCACCGATTTGATGTCCGCTAACCCCGATCTGAAAGGGGTGATTGCCATGGCCTCTACAACCTGTCCGGGCGTGGCGCAGGCCATCGAAACCGCCGGCAAAAACGGCAAGGTAATTGGCAGCGGTTTCTGCAGCCCGAACACCGCGCGCGCCTATCTGAAAAGCGGGGCGTTTGGCTATACCGTGCTGTGGGACCCGGAAAAGCTTGGCTATCTGACGGTGTGGGCGGGCAAACAGCTGATCGACGGGAAAGCCTTTGCCGCCGAAAACCACGTTCCCGGCTTTGCCCAACCGGTGACCTTTGACAGCAAAACCGGTGTGCTGCTGCTCGGCAAGCCGGCGGTGTTCACCAAAGATAACGTCGACCAGTTCAAATTCTGACGAGGCCTGTGATGCATATGACTTCGCGGGAAATCGTTCTGCTGGCGATCGCCGTGCTGGCTGGCGCCTGCTTTACGTGGTTTTCGCCGTGGTTTGCCACCGCTGACAACCTGCTGACCATTCTGCGCAACAGCAGCGAACTGCTGTTGATCGCGCTGGGTATGACGCTGGTGATCGCCATGGGCGGCGTGGACGTCTCGGTGGGCGTGGTTATGGGCGTGGCCGCGTGGGGCGTTGGACAACTGCTGATGCTGCAATCCCCGCTGCTGGCGGCGCTGGCCGGACCGCTTATTGGCCTGCTGGCAGGGCTGATCACCGCGCTGGTAGTGGTGATTGGCCGCATTCCGGCGATTGTTGGCACGCTGGGGCTGTTCGGCGTCTGGCGCACGGCGCTGTTTGTGCTGCTGGGCGGGCAGTGGCTTTCCGGTCTGCCGGGCGATCTGACGCACGCGCTGATGCGGCCGCTGCTGGGGCTGCCGCTGATGGCCTGGCTGATTGTCGCGGCCTGGGCGCTGGTGTGGCTGGCGCTGCGCCATACGCCGTACGGGTTATGGCTGCTGGCCGCCGGCAACTCCGAAGAAAAAGCGCGGCTGGCGGGCATTCCGGTAACCCAGGTGCGTGTCGCGACCTTTGCTCTCAGCGGCGTGCTGTGCGGCCTGGCCGCCACCTGCTACATCGCCACCTATCGTAACGTGGAGATGACCGTCGGCGGCACGCTGGCACTGGAGGCGATTGCCGCAGTGGTGCTGGGCGGCACGCGCATTACCGGCGGCTCCTGCAGTCTGCTCGGCACGCTGCTCGGCGTGCTGCTGTTGCGCATTCTGCAAAATGGCCTGCTGCTGATTGGCGTGCCCTCGCTGTGGCAAACCGTGGTCACCGGGGCGGTGCTGTTGCTGGTGCTGAGCAGTGAAGCAGCCAGTGGGCGGCTGTTATCGCTAAGGAGGCTGGCATGAAATTGTGGCGCAAAGCCCCCGACCTGACGCTGCTGCTGGCGCTGTGGCTGTTGCTGCTGGGCGCCATCGCGATTGTGCTGCCGCAGATGCTGGCGGCATGGTCGCTGACCTCCATCCTGCAGTTTGCCACGCTGCTGTCGCTGGTGGCGCTCGGGCAGTCGCTGGTGGTGATGACTGGCGGCGGCGGCATTGATTTGTCGGTTGGCGGTAACGTTTCGCTCTCGGCGGTCATCGGCATGCTGGCGCTCGATCAGGGCATTGCGTCCGGCTGGCTGCCGCTGATTTGCCTGCTGAGCGGTAGCCTGGCCGGCGCGCTGAACGGCCTGCTGGTGGCGCGCTTACGCCTCTGGCCGCTGATCGTTACGCTGGGCAGTTTTTATCTGTTCTCCGGCCTGGCGCTGGCATTAACCGGCGGTGCGGCGCTGGCCGGCGTGCCGCCGCTGCTGACGCAGTGGGGCCGGGCGGCCATGCTGTCCGTTCCGTTGCCTTTCTTAACCTGTGTCATCCCGGCGTTTCTGCTGGCGTGGCTGATCCTCAGCAACAGCGCCTGGGGCAAATGGATCTACGCCTGCGGCTTCAACGAGCACGCCACGCGGCTGGTGGGCATTCCGGTCGATCGCCTGCGGCTGCTGGTTTACTGCCTGAGCGGCGCGCTGGCGGGCTGCGCCGGCTTTATTTCCCTGTGCTGGCTCGGCAGCGCCCGCCCGGAAATCGGCGTCAATCTTGAGCTGGAGTCGCTGACTGCCGCGCTGCTGGGTGGCGTGGCGATCTTTGGCGGGCGAGGCAGTGTCATCGGCGTTCTCGCCGCCGCGCTGATGCTGGTCACCCTCAAAACCTGCATGTTGCAGCTGGGGCTGAACAGCGTGTGGCAACTGGGCGTGGTGGGCATGCTGTTAATCATGGTGTTAATGGCACAACGACTTTTTATCTATCGGAGATAACACATGAGTCTGACTAAAAAAATTAGCGCGCACGTCGATGCCAGCGCGCAGCGTATCGCGCAGACATTATGCGACCTGCTGGCATTTCCCTCGGTGGTGAAAGTCGATTCGCGCGAGGCCGGGCCAGGCGAGCGCGACTGCCAGCGCTATCTGCAGCAGCGGCTGATGGCGCTGGGCATGGACACCGATCTGTGGGATCCGGATGGCCCGGCGCTGTACCAGAAGTATCAGGGCCGCCCGGGCGCCAATAAAGGCCGCACCTTCGAAGGCCGTCCTAATCTGGGCGGCACCCTGAGCGGATCCGGTGGCGGCAAGTCGCTGATGCTTACCGGCCATATTGACGTGGTACCACCGGGTCCAGCTGAGCACTGGCACAGCGATCCCTTTGTGCCGGAGATCCGCAACGAGGCGGTGTATGGTCGCGGCGCGGTCGATATGAAAGGTGGCGTGGCCTGCATGCTGATGGCGGTGGAGCTGCTGCAGGATCTCAACGTGCAGCTGGCCGGCGACGTGGTGTTCACCACGGTAGTGGATGAAGAGATCGGCGGCATGGGCTCGCTGGCAATGGTGGATCGCGGCTTCAAAGCCGATGCCGGTATCATGACGGAGCCCACTGCCAACCGCATCGCGCCGATTTGCCACGGCATTTTGTGGGCGCGCATCATTCTGGATGGCATCGGCGGCCATGCGGAATTAACGCCGAACAGCTGGGACAGCAGCGGTCCGGTAGATGCCGTGATGTTGTGTCGCCAGATGCTGGACGGGCTCGATGTGCTGAACCGCCGCTGGCAGACGCAGCCCGATAAAAATCATCCACTCATGGATCTGCCCAACCAGATTATCGTGACGCAGCTGAAAGTGGGCGAGCATCCGGCGTCAATTGCCGGCCGCGCCGAGATCGTCATAGACGTGCAGTATCTGCCGGCAGAAAAGGATGAGATGGGGCTGGGCGGTAAGGTAAAACAGGAGATTGAGGCGCACGTGGCGAAGGTGTGTGCGCTGGATCCTTACCTGGCAAAGCATCCGGCGCGCGTGGAGTGGATACTGGACGCCGACTGCGCCGAGATCCCGGCCGATCATCCTTTTGTCAGCGCTTTTCAGCAGGGCGTGAGTGACGCGGCACTGAGCCCGCTGCTGGCCGGCTTTGGTGCCCACAGCGACATTGGCCTGCCCAGCACGCTGGGCCAGACGCCGACGGTCAACTTTGGTCCCGGCGATCCGGCGCTGTCGCATCAGCCTAACGAACATGTGCCGATTGCCGATCTGGTGGCCTGCACCAAAGCCATTGCGCTGACGCTGGTGCACTGGTGCGGGCTGGCGAAGGAAGCGGGGCGCTGAGAGCATTAACCACCGCAGTGACGCTGGCCGCAGAGGGCCGGCGTCATGCGTTAGCGCATTCTGTCACTGGCAAGATGATAAACGTCGCTGCGCTCGCGTTTACCGACCGCGACCACGGCGATGATCAACTGGTCATCAATTACCTGATAAACCAGGCGAAACCCGGAAGCCCTGAGTTTAATTTTGTAGCAGTCTTTAATGCCACGCAATTTGGCCGAAGGGATATGAGGATTTTCACAACATTTTTTGAGCTTTTTGGCAAACTGCTGCTGAATGGCTTTATCCAGCTTATGCCACTCCTTCAGGGCTTCTTCCCTGAACTTAACTGTCCATGTCACAGAAAGCTGTCCAAATCCACGTCAATCAGCGGCTGCTGGTGGCGTTCAGTTACCTTTTTAACCAGCTCTTGATCGTCCAGCGCCTCCAGCATTTGCTCGTAAAGTTGTGCGGGAACACAATAAAAGGCGGGCTGATTACGATTAAGAATCGCCACCGGCAAGCCTTCTCCCGCATTGACGGTCGCCATAGGATTCTTTTTTAATTCACTGACGCTGGCGCTCATATCGCTGAGAATGATGTTTGGCATACGTCTCTCCAGACTGGTTAACAGGTCTCAATATTATCAGTTTGGTGACCTGTTAACTAGTCCTGACAGCTTAGCCACTTACGCTTTTCCACCCTCCGCCAGCCAGCATGCACTGGCGGAGGGGACCTGCATTACGGCTGATCGGGCAGCGCGGCGAGTAACTTATCCAGCGTCACCGGATAGTCTCTCACTCGTACGCCGGTGGCATTGTAGACCGCATTAACCAGCGCAGCACCGACGCCACACAGCCCCAGTTCACCGACGCCTTTGGCTTTCATCGGCGAAGAGACCGGATCGGTGTCATCGAGGAAAATCACCTCCTGTTCGGGCACATCGGCGTGTACCGGCACTTCATAGCCTGCCATGTCGTGATTGACGAAGTAGCCGAGCCGGGTGTCCACCGCCAGCTCCTCCATCAGCGCGGCGCCGAGGCCCATGGTCATCGCGCCGATCACCTGGCTACGCGCGGTTTTGGGGTTAAGGATGCGCCCCGCAGCACACACCGCCAGCATGCGCCGCACGCGCACTTCGCCGGTGGCACTATCGACCGCCACTTCAACAAAATGGCCGGCAAAAGTGGATTGCTGGAAGGTTTTGTCCAGATCGCCGAATTCCATGGTCTCTTCCGCCATCAGCGGACCCGCCGCAGTGAGCGGCAGGCGCTGCCCGTTGGCGTGAATGTGCCCATCGGCAAACTCTGCGCTTTCCGCATCCAGACCCAACTGTGCGGCAACCTTCTCGCGTAGCCGGACGCAGGCCGCATAAACCCCGGCCGTGGAAGTATTGGCTCCCCACTGGCCACCCGAACCCGCCGAGACAGGAAACGCCGAATCGCCGAGCCGTACGCTGACCTGCTCAATCGGCACGCCCATCATCTCGGCTGCCGTCTGGGCGATGATGGTATAGCTGCCGGTGCCGATATCGGTCATGTCGGTTTCGACGGTGATTGTGCCTTGCGCATCCAGCTGCACGCGCGCGGCGGAGGGCGCCAGCAGGTTGTTACGGAAACCGGCTGCCACGCCCATGCCCACCAGCCAGCGCCCCTCGCGCCGTTGCCCGGGTTTAGCACAGCGCTCCGCCCAGCCAAATTTGCTGGCGCCGGTGCGCAGGCATTGCACCAGCTGGCGGCGTGAAAAGAAGCGCTCCGGATGCAGCGGATCGACCTGTGTATCATTGATGATGCGAAACTCAACCGGGTCGATACCGGCGATGGCGGCCATTTCATCCATGGCGATCTCCAGCGCCATCAGACCGGGCGCTTCACCCGGCGCACGCATCGCGTTGCCCTCGGGCAGATCGAGTTCGGCGAGGCGCAGCCCGGTAAGCCGGTTGGCGGCGGCGTAGAGTAATTCAGTCTGCTGCACCGCAGTTTCCGGCGTTCCGCCCGGCAGATTACCGGACCAGCTTTCATGGGCAATGGCGGTGAGATGGCCTTGCGCATCGGTAGCTAATCGGATGCGCTGCCGCGTCGCTGGCCGGTGCGTAGTGTTGTTGGGGATCATCGGGCGCGGCACCATCACTTTTACCGCGCGTCCCACGGCGCGCGCGCCCAGAGCCGCCAGCAGCGCATCGCTTCGTAAAAACAGTTTGCTGCCGAAGCCACCGCCGACGTAAGGAGACAGCACGCGCACCTTTTCCATCGGCATGTCGAGCGTGTGCGCCAGGTCGGTGTGGCACCAGTTAATCATCTGATTCGAGGTCCAGACCGTCAGGTGATCATCCTGCCACAGCGCCATGGAAGCGTGCGGTTCCATTGCCATATGGCTTTGATCGGGCGTGGTGTAGGTGGCGTCCAGCGTAAAGGCTGCGCTGTGCAGGGCAGCATCGACGTCGCCCAGCGTTTTATCCGGTTCACCTTCGGGTGACGTTGTCACCTCTGGCTGGGCCGCTTTAAGATCGTAAGCCCCCGTTTCAGCCTGGCAGTTAACCTTAACCAGCTGAGCGGCTGCACGTGCCTGCTCAAAGGTCTCCGCCACCACCAGCGCCACGGCCTGGTGGTAGTGTTCGATTTGATTATTTGCCAGCAGCGTCGCGGTGTTGCGCTCTGCCTTGTTAAGTTTGCCGGCGGTTGCTCCGGTGACGATGCCGAGCACGCCCGGTGCCTGCGCCGCGGCGTGGGTGTCAATCGAGAGAATATTGCCTTTGGCAACTGGCGCGCCGACCACATAACCGTAGGCCGCATCCGGTTCTTCAGCGTGCCATTCATAGGCGTAATGCGCCGAGCCGGTGGTTTTTAACGGCCCATCGATGCGTGCCAGCGGCTGGCCGACGACGCGCTGCTGGTCGATAGGATTGGCGGTTGCTGGTGTGTCGAATTTCATGCTTTGGTCCTCGCTTCCGCGATCGCTGAGGCGAGCGTGCGCTGCGCCAGCAACAATTTGTATCGGTTGGCTTCAGTGGGACGCGCATCAGCAAACAGCACATCGCAGACCGCCTGCGCCCCGTGAGGAAGTTCAGCATCCGCCGCCGCGCTGCGCCACGGCTGATGGGCCACGCCGCCGACGGCCACCCGGCCGCCACCCTCAGGCAGGATAACCGCTGCTACTGAGACCAGCGCAAAGGCGTAAGAAGCGCGATCGCGCACCTTACGGTAAATGTGCGTGCCACCCAGCGGTGCATGCAGGGTAACCGCGACGATCAGCTCACCCGGCTGCAGCACGGTTTCGATATGCGGCGTGTCGCCCGGTGCGCAGTAGAATTCAGCGATGGGAATAGCGCGCTGGCTGCCATCAGGGCTGACGGTTTCAATCACCGCATCCAGCAGTCGCATCGCCACCGCCATATCGCTGGGATGGGTGGCAATACAGGCTTCGCTGACCCCCACCACCGCATGCTGGCGGCTGAATCCTTCGCGTGCGGCACAGCCCGTACCCGGCTGACGCTTATTACAGGGTTGATTAACATCATAAAAATAGGAACAGCGCGTGCGCTGCAGCAGGTTGCCAGCGGTGGTGGCCTGATTGCGCAGCTGGCCTGAAGCACCCGCCACCAGCGCGCGCGTCAGCACGGCATAGTCGCGCCGGATGCGCGCATCTGCCGCCAGATCGGTATTGCGCACCAGCGCACCAATACGTAAGCCGCCCCCGGCGGTGGGTTCAATGCTGTCCAGCGCCAGTCCGTTAACATCAATCAGGTGCGACGGGGTTTCAATTTCCAGCTTCATCAAATCGAGCAGATTGGTACCGCCGGCGATAAAGCGTGCGCCCGGATGCTGCATCGCGCTGCTGGCGGCCTGTGCAGGCGTCGCAGCCCGTTCAAAGGTAAAGGCTCTCATGCTTTCTGGCCTCCGGCGTACTCTTCAATGGCGGCAAGAATGTTGGCATAGGCGCCGCAGCGGCAGATGTTGCCGCTCATGCGTTCACGAATCTCTTCATCGCTCAGCGCTGGCGCGGCGGTCAGATCGCCCGTGACATGGCTGGGAATGCCCGCCGCAATTTCCTGCAGTACCGCCAGCGAGGAACAAATTTGCCCCGGCGTGCAGTAGCCGCACTGATAGCCGTCGTGGCGGATAAAGGCGGACTGCAGCGGATGCAGATCATCCGGCGTGCCGACGCCTTCAATGGTGGTCACTTCGGCATCCTGCTGCATCACCGCGAGAGTGAGGCAGGCGTTGATGCGCCGGCCGTTGACCAGCACGGTACAGGCACCGCACTGACCGTGATCGCAGCCTTTTTTGGTGCCGGTCAGGTGTAAATGTTCGCGCAGCGCGTCCAGCAGCGTGGTACGGGTATCCACATTTAGCTGCTGAGGTTCGCCGTTCACCTGCAGCGTGACCGGCACCGTGACGGGGGCCGGCGCGGCGGAACCGGCACCGGCTGTCAGCCGGGCTCGCTCAGTCTCTTCCTGCTGCGGTGAATACCGCTGCGTCTTCTCATCGCGTGGGTTGCTCATGCCTTTGCCTCCGGACAAGTGGCGAAATGAAATTTCAATGACACCGATTTTTATAAGGTTTTGGAAAACTTTAAGCATAGACGTCAATACGCAGACGACCATGCGGCAGGGCGAAACCGATCCCAGCAACGGACAAGTCTGAAGCCTGTCGGTCTGTTCACGGTGACAAATACCCACATTCATGATTAATATGCATGCTTTGCTAAACCGTTTTAGCGATTAAGTGAGACTGAACTATGATGAAACGTATCTGGTGTCTGGGTGATGCCGTAGTGGATTTGCTGCCTGATGACGAGGGCCGTTTGTTGCAGTGTCCCGGTGGCGCGCCCGCCAACGTGGCAGTGGGTATCGCCCGGCTGGCGGGTAACAGCGGATTTATCGGACGGGTGGGCGACGATCCTTTTGGCCAGTTTTTGTGTCAGACCCTGGCGCAGGAAAAGGTGGATGTTTCCCATATGCGCAAAGATGTGCAGCAGCGCACCTCCACGGTGGTCGTGGCCCTGGATGAGCAGGGCGAGCGTACCTTCACTTTCATGGTGCGCCCCAGCGCCGACTTGTTTCTCACGCCAGACGATTTGCCGCGGTTTCAGTGTGGCGAGTGGCTGCACTGCTGTTCGATTGCGTTACTCGCCGAGCCGTCGCGCACGGCGGCGTTAACCGCCATGCAGCGCGTGCGTGAGGCGGGCGGTTTTGTCAGCTTCGATCCGAATATCCGTCTTGATTTGTGGTCCGATGCGGCGGAGCTGCTGCAATGCCTCAGTGCGGCCCTGCAACGGGCGGATGTGGTGAAGCTCTCCGTGGAAGAACTGGCCTTTATGACGGACACCGCCGACATTGACAGCGGCATCGCGCAACTGGCGCAGCGCTTCTCCGTAAAATTGTTGTTAGTCACGCAGGGCAGCGCTGGCGTGCGTGCTTATTTTGATGGCCGGCAAACTCACTATCCCGCGCGTGCGGTGATCAGCGTGGATACCACCGGTGCCGGCGATGCCTTCGTGGCGGGACTGCTGTGGGAACTGGCGCAGCGGGGTCTGCCAGTGGATGAAGCGCAGCTGGCGGCCTGCCTGCTTACGGCGCAGGTGTGCGGGGCGCTGGCCACCACCGCCAAAGGCGCGATGACCGCGTTACCCAACCATCAACAGCTACAGCAGCACAGTATCTGACCCCGCCGTTTTCCCTGTTTTGCGATGTATCTCACATCCACTAAATCGGTTTAGCAAAATCCATTGCGCTTTAAAAAATGGCACCGCTATGATGCGGTGCCTAAACCGGTTTAGCAAAAAAATACATCTGATGATAGCCTTGCCTCAGGGATGCAAAACAGTGAAAAAAAGCATAATCGCGATAACCCTTAGTACCGTATTAGGCTCAGGCTCAGCCTGGGCGGCAGACGACATGAGCAGTATTGAAGCGCGTCTGGCGGCGATGGAAAAACGGCTGGCCGCGGCTGAACAGCGTGCCAGCGTGGCGGAGCAGCGCGCGCAGGCGGCGGAACAGCAGGTGCAAAAGCTGGCTGCGGTGCAGCAGCAGAACCCGACGCCGGTTGCCGTGGCACAGACCGAACCGCAGGCCGCTCAGCCTGTTGCGCCTGCCGCCAGCAGCGAGTCAGAGGGCTTTGAGTTTCATGGCTACGCGCGTTCCGGCCTGTTGATGAACAGTTCCGCCGCCAAAACTCAGGGCGGGCCCACCGTCACGCCAGCCGGTGAGACCGGCGGTCACGTCGGGCGGCTCGGCAATGAGCCGGATACCTACGTTGAACTTAACCTCGAACATAAACAAACGCTGACCAACGGTGCCACCACGCGCTTCAAGGCGATGCTGGCCGACGGACAGCGTACCTACAACGACTGGACTGCCGCCAGCAGCGATCTCAACCTGCGTCAGGCGTTTGTCGAGCTGGGGCAGCTCCCGACCTTCACCGGCGCGTTCAAAGACACCACGGTGTGGGCCGGTAAGCGTTTCGACCGCGATAACTTCGACATCCACTGGATCGATTCCGATGTGGTGTTTCTCGCCGGAACCGGGGCCGGTATTTACGACATGAAGTGGGGCGATGACGCCCGCAGCAACCTGTCGATTTATGGCCGCACCTTCGGAGACATCGAAAATAACGACAACACCGCGCAAAACTACATTCTGTCGCTGAATAACTTTGTCGGGCCGCTGCAGCTGATGGTGAGCGGCATGCGCGCGAAAGATAACGATCAGCGCACCGATATTGACGGCAACCGCGTGAAAAGTGATGCCGCCAGTGACGGTGTGCACGCCCTGGTCGGATTGCACAACGACAGCTTCTACGGCCTGGGTGAAGGTTCAGCGAAAACCGCGCTGCTGTACGGTCATGGCCTCGGCGCAGAAGTGAAGAGCATTGGTTCCGACGGCGCGCTGTTGCCGCAGGCGAATACCTGGCGGCTCGCCAGCTACGGGATGACGCCGCTGGGCGCGGGCTGGCACATCGCGCCGGCGCTGCTGGCGCAGAGCAGCAAAGACCGCTATGTCAAAGGCGACAGCTATGAGTGGGCCACCGTGAACCTGCGCCTGATTCAGGAATTTACCCAGAACTTTGAGATGCAGTATGAAGGCTCATATCAGTACATGGATCTGCGGCCTGAAGGCTATAACAATCGTCAGGCCGTCAGCGGCAACTTCTACAAGCTCACCGTCGCCCCCACGCTCAAAGCCAGCGACGTGGGCGAATTCCTCAAGCGTCCGGAAATCCGCCTGTTTGCCAGCTGGATGGACTGGGATCATCGTCTGGATAACTACGCCAGCGATGACGCCTTTGGCAGCACCGGCTTTAAGTCCGGCGGCGAGTGGAACTTTGGCGTGCAAATGGAAACCTGGTTCTGATGAAACGGCCCGCGTGCGGGCCGCTTAGCGCATGATGGCATAACAACCAAAAACAGAGGTTACTATGGATTTTGTTACTCTTTCCCGGTCGCTGCTGCCGCTGCTGGGAGGCCGGGAAAATATCGCCAGTGCGGCGCACTGTGCCACACGTTTGCGCCTGGTGCTGGTGGATGACGCCAAAGCCGACACCGCCGCGATTGGCAAACTGGAGGGCGTGAAGGGCTGTTTTCGCAATGCCGGACAGCTGCAGGTGATTTTTGGCACTGGCGTGGTGAATAAAGTGTATGCCGCGTTTATCCGCGAAGCTGGCATCAGTGAAACCAGCAAGTCGGAAGCGGCGGATATCGCCGCGCGCAAGCTCAATCCGTTCCAGCGTATTGCGCGTCTGCTGTCGAACATTTTTGTACCGATCATCCCGGCGATTGTGGCCTCTGGCCTGCTGATGGGACTGCTCGGCATGGTTAAAACCTACGGCTGGGTTAACCCCGACAACGCGCTGTATATCATGCTGGATATGTGCAGCTCGGCGGCCTTTATTATCCTGCCGATCCTGATTGGCTTCACCGCGGCGCGTGAGTTTGGCGGAAACCCGTTCCTCGGCGCCACACTCGGCGGCATCCTGACGCATCCGGCGCTCACCAACGCCTGGGGCGTGGCGGCCGGCTTCCATACCATGAACTTTTTCGGTATCGAAGTGGCGATGATCGGCTACCAGGGCACGGTGTTTCCGGTGCTGCTGGCGGTGTGGTTTATGAGCGTGCTGGAGAAGCAGCTGCGCCGGGTGATTCCGGACGCGCTGGATCTGATCCTGACGCCGTTCCTGACGGTGATTATCGCCGGCTTCGTTGCGCTGCTGGTGATTGGTCCGGCAGGGCGGATGCTGGGCGACGGTATTTCATTCGTTCTCAGCACGCTGATTGCCCATGCCGGCTGGCTGGCCGGACTGGTGTTTGGCGGGCTTTACTCGGTTATCGTGATCACCGGCGTGCACCACAGCTTCCATGCGATTGAAGCCGGGCTGCTGGGCAATCCGGCGATTGGCGTCAACTTCCTGCTGCCGATTTGGGCGATGGCTAACGTGGCGCAGGGCGGTGCCTGTCTGGCGGTATGGTTCAAAACCAACGATGTGAAAATCAAAGCGATTTCGCTGCCGTCCGGCTTTTCAGCGCTGCTGGGTATTACCGAGGCGGCGATTTTCGGTATCAACCTGCGCTTTATGAAACCCTTTATCGCCGGCCTGATTGGCGGCGCGCTGGGCGGTGCCTGGGTAGTGTCGGTGCATGTGTATATGACGGCTGTCGGTCTGACCGGTCTGCCTGGCATGGCGATTGTGCAGGCCAGCTCGTTGCTTAATTATGCCATTGGCATGGTGATTGCCTTCAGCAGCGCATTTGTGATCTCTTATCTGCTCAAATACAAAACGGACGCGGAATAATGGCGGCTTTTACATTGTTACCCGATATTTTACAGGCGGTGATGCGCGGTCAGCCGCGCGCGCTGAGCGACCCGCATTATCCGGGCTGGCATCTGGCGCCCGTCACCGGATTGCTTAACGATCCGAACGGCTTTATCCACTTCGCCGGGCGTTACCATCTGTTCTATCAGTGGAATGCGCTGGGCTGTCAGCATCAGCATAAATGCTGGGGGCACTGGAGTTCAGCCGATTTGCTGCACTGGCAGCATGAACCCATAGCGCTAATGCCGGATGAGGAGTATGACCGCAGCGGCTGCTATTCGGGCAGCGCCGTTGATGATAATGGCGCACTGACGTTGATCTATACCGGCAACGTGAAGTTTGCCGATGGCGCGCGTACCGCCTGGCAGTGTCTGGCGGTGCAGAATGCGCAGGGCGGCTTTGACAAACTCGGGCCGGTGATCGCGCTGCCCGACGGCTATACCGGACACGTGCGCGACCCGAAAGTGTGGCGGCATGGCGAGCACTGGTTCATGGTGCTGGGTGCGCAGGATCAACAAAAGCAGGGCAAAGTGTTGCTGCTGCGCTCGGCGGACCTGCGTGAGTGGCACAATCTGGGCGAGATTGCCGGCAGCGGCCTGAACGGGCTGACGGCAGCCAGTTACATGTGGGAATGCCCGGACATGTTTACCCTCGGCGATAGCACGTTCCTGATTTGCTGCCCGCAGGGGCTTGCCCGGGAACAGCACCGTTTTCTCAATGCGCATCCCAGCGCGTGGCTGTCCGGCGATCTTGATTACGCTAACGCCCGCTTTAGCCATGGCGAATTGCATGAGCTTGACGCCGGTTTCGAATTTTACGCACCGCAAACCACGCTAACCGCCGACGGACGCCGGCTGCTGGTGGGCTGGATGGGCGTGCCGGATGGCGAGGAGATGCTGCAGCCCACGGTGGCCAATGGCTGGATCCATCAGATGACCTGCGTGCGCGAACTGGGCACGCGTGATGGCCGGCTGTTCCAGCGTCCTGTCACTGAACTGCAGGCGCTGCGCAGCACTGAACAACACTATCAGGGGCCAGCCGCCGATGCGCCGGTCATTGATGCGCAGCGGCTGGAGTTACTGCTGAGCGGGCAGGGCGACATCACCCTGAATTTCGCCGACCGGCTACGGCTGGAATGGCGTGCCGACGGGCTGCGGCTCGCGCGGCGCAGTCTGGCAAACGGCGAGTGGCAGTTCCGTTACTGGCGCGGCGCGGTGAGTCAGCTCCAGTTACTGTGCGATCACTCCAGCGTCGAGATTTTCATTAATGAAGGAGAAGGGGTGATGAGCAGCCGCTACTTCCCGGCGAATCCGGCGCAATTAACCCTGACCGGACACGCAGAAGTGACGGCGCGCTACTGGTCGTTACGGCCGTGCATGGTAGAATAAGTCATTGTTTCCTTAACCGATGCACTGACGTGAGAAAAACCAAACGCGTTACCATAGCGGATATCGCCGCGCTGGCGGGGGTGTCCAAAGCCACCGCCAGCCTGG
Source organism: Pantoea sp. B270 (assembly GCF_018726825.1). NCBI lineage: Bacteria > Pseudomonadati > Pseudomonadota > Gammaproteobacteria > Enterobacterales > Erwiniaceae > Pantoea > Pantoea sp. B270. Next base: position 545,601 of record NZ_JAHCSX010000002.1, on the reverse strand, counting down.
TGCTGAATGGCCGTGGCAAAGAGTTGCGCGTGGCGAAAGAGACGCGTGAACGGGTATTAACGCTGGCGCGCGAACATCACTACCAGGCCAGTATTCACGCACGCTCGCTGCGCGATAATCGCAGCCATACGCTGGGTTTAGTGGTGCCGGAGATCACCAACCATGGTTTTGCCGTGTTCTCGCACGCGCTGGAAAATCTGTGTCGCGAGGCGGGCTTACAGCTGCTGATCTCCTGCACTGACGAGAACGCCGGGCAGGAGCGGGTGGTGGTGGATAATCTGGTGGCGCGTCAGGTGGATGGGCTGATCGTGGCGTCCAGCATGTTAAGCGACAGTGACTACGTCAAACTGAGCGATCAACTGCCGATTGTGCTGTTTGACCGCTACGTTAATGATACGCAACTGCCGCTGGTGATGACCGATTCGGTCACGCCGACTGCCGAGCTGGTGGAACGGCTGGCGCGTGCCAATCCGGATGAAATTTATTTCCTCGGCGGTCAGCCGCGTCTGTCACCCACCAAAGATCGTCTGGCCGGTTTCATGCAGGGTCTCGAACGGGCAGGTGTGACGCCACGACCGGAGTGGATCATTCATGGCAACTATCACCCGAGCAGCGGTTATGAAATGTTTGCCGCACTGTGCGCCCGGCTGGGGCGTCCGCCCAAAGCGATTTTCACCGCCGCCTGCGGTCTGCTGGAAGGGGTGTTGCGCTACATGAGCCAGCATCATCTGCTGCACAGCGACATCCGCGTGGCCAGCTTTGACGATCACTATCTGTATGACTCACTGACACTGCCGATCGATACCGTCGAGCAGGATGTGCCGCGCCTGGCGCAGGAGTGTTTTACGCTGCTCACTACCATGATTAACGGCGATGAACCCATCAGCCAGCATACCGTGCTGCCGGCAACGCTGCGGCTGCGCTTTGGCAGGTAGCGCAGCCGCAGCGCGTTCAACGACTTAATCGGTCTCCGGCTCACACACCTGCCATCTGACCGAGCTGACGCCTTTTTCCAGGCTGATGCGGCTGACCAGATTTTCCAGCTGATCGGTCAGGCTGGGTTTACCCAGCACTTCCGCATTTACCGCCATGCGGTGTGAGGGTTCCAGATCCTCACTGTGCAGGGATTGCAGCCGCAGACCGCTGCCGCCAAGGCTGTGTAGCATCAGGCTGCGCACCTGCACCTCATCGGCCGCCAGACAGATGATCTGCACTTTGTAATACTGGCTGGCGTCCTCCGCAATAATGATGCTTTGCCGATTGATGCCCTGTGCCAGCTCGCGCAGCAGGATGTTGGCGCACAGAATAACCACGCAACCGATGCCTGCCTCCAGCAACAAGCCCATGCTGCATAACACGCCAATCGCCGCGGTACACCACAGCGTGGCAGCGGTGTTAAGACCGCGCACATTCAGGCCATCGCGCATAATGACGCCACCGCCGAGGAAGCCAATGCCGGAAACCACATAGGCCGCGACGCGCGAGGCATCTGCGGCAATTCCCGGCACGCTTTGTGTCATCAGCACAAACAAACAGGCACCGGTGCTGACCAGCGCATTGGTGCGCAGCCCGGTCAGGCGCTGGCGCAGCTGGCGCTCGCTGCCAATCAGCGCGCCCAGAATCAGCGCGACCGTGACGCGCAATAAAAAGATTTTCCAGTCCATGTCAGACCTCACTCCATCACCGCCGGGCAATGGATATTCAGGGTTATAAGAATGGATTACAGCGGGGCCAGACAGAACGCAGGAAAAAGGGGGGAGGGAAATCCACCGTCTTAACGCAGGGCTAAGACAGCGATGAGGCTATCTCAGCATCGGCACCGATTGTAATCGTGTGGGACAGGTGTCCAATTGTGTATCCTCATCAGTAAAAATTTCGCCGGCATTGTAGACGCTTTGCTCCGTCAGAGCGAAGACAAATCGCGCATCGTTTAAGCGGGGTTGAATAGGCATGAGATAATCACGCGTTTTCACCACAATCAGGCTGGAGTATCTGCTAAAAAACGTTTCATAATTAATTATCTGCGCTTATCCAAATACCCTAAGGTCTGACATGCAACCAATCAGTCTGCAAACCCGGTACCGTTCTGCAAACGAGAACACCATTGCGCTGTGGGCGAAAAATGCAGGCATCGGGAACATCCGTGAAGAGAACTATTACGATCCGGTAAAACTGGCGCTTGCCGCAGGGATAAAGCCGTCAGTTTCCTTACCGGTGTTACGTCTGATTGATGAATTGCAACGACTCACACTGGCTGATCCGCTTGCCGATACCTTGCCAGCGCAAGGTCTTCATTTTACTTTTTTGCCTCTGACCTTGCCGCTTTACAACATCAATGAGCGTTTACCAGCGAAAGTGGCGCAACTGACCACAATCTGGCAGGAATTTGCTGCGAAAAAAATCGTTATCCGGGGTCTGCGTTTAGTGGCGTTGCCCGGCCAGTTATTGCTTGCGGGCATACCTGACACGCCTGCGATTGCCATGCGCCAGTCATTCTGTGAAAAGGTTCTGGATTCAGACTGGAAAAATGAATTGCTGATGCGGCATAGCAACAGCCCGTTGCCGGCACCATTCTGGCACAGCACGTTACTGCGCTACAGCGCTGAGTTTTTACCCGCAGTTTTGCGTCAATTCTTTTATGAACGTCAGGATATCAATTTTGCTGAGGTGGCGGGAGAACTGATGCTGGCGAAGACTAACTACAACTGGACGAAGTGTTTTCCTTTATTGCCGGCGAGGATTTAAATATGGTGAGTGCGCCATAACTGGCAGCCTCAAACTAATGGAGCTGTGTATGGGTGCTACTGATTTACCTTTCGGGCTAATGTTAAAGCTGTTTTTAAATGTCCGCTTTCCAGCTAAATTAAAATGTCCGTCAGGTCTTGCCAAATATCTCCTTGCTATGAGCCTGCAAGTCAGCAAGCGCTTCAAGCAAGTCATTTTCATTCAGTGCCCGTTGGGGCTTCTTGGCTGGATCCTTTTTGCGTGTCCTGTGCGTTGTCGCTACTGACAGCGATCGCGTGTTGTCTCGTTTATCCTGCATCAGCTTAGCTGTAGCCAAGGCATGCCCCAGCCGTTTGTTTTCTACAATCGCTCCCTGGTCAACCTCAGCCAGCCGATCATAGGCAGAGCAGGGAAGTGCAGCATTGTTTCCCCAGAGTTTAATTCTGCCATCGGGATAGTGGTACACCTCAATGTATTTCCCCATTACGCGCCGACTTTTTTCATTATCTTCAAGCAGATACAGAGTTTTATCATACTGAACTGTAAGTGATTTTGAGACCCTGCGAGGTTCCCGCCACGTAAATATCTGTTCCAGATTATCACCAGCATCAAGCGGCCGGTGAACGTCAAAATCGTGCCTTGGTGCCTTCGCAAACCGCCGGTTGTAGTCTGCCATGAACTCAGCGGCAAAGGCGTTGGCGGCTTCCGGCGTGCTGATTTTGCGCAGCCTCAGCTCTTTGACCAACCGATCCTGAAGCGTCAGATGTGCACGCTCCACGCGACCCTTGGCAGAACTGGTGTTGGCGCAGATGCCCGTGATGTTGAGCTCGTTCATCGCACGCCCGAACTGCGTCTGGCCGTCACCGCCAACCGCATTTTTGTTGTTAATGCGAAACACGCTGGCTTTGTCGCTGTAGAATGCCAGCGGTTTACCGTGCTGCTCCAGATAGCCGCGGGTGGCGTCAAAATAGGTGAACGTGGACTCAGATTTTACGAAGTGGAGCTGCATCAGGCGGCTGGTTGCGTCGTCAACATAAACCAGCAGCGTGCAGGCGGGGCCGCGATCCTCAAACCAGCGATGATCGCAGCCGTCAATCTGTATAAGTTCGCCAACGCAGGCGCGACGATACCGTGGCTGCTGGATCCTCGGCGCTCGCATTTTCCGGGGGATCCAAAGTCCCGCTCGAACCATCAGCTGACGCACGGTCTCTTTAGCCAGCACAACGTCATGGAGCTCGGCTAGCTTCTCGCAGGCAAGCGTGGGACCAAAGTCGGCATAGTTATCGCGGATGATGCCCAGAGCAAGCTCAGCAAGGCCCGGCAGAAGCTGGCGATTACCACGCAATCCCCGGCGACGGTTCGCCAGAGCCAGCGGCCCGGACTCGCGATAACGCGCTAACAGACGCCGACAGTGCCGATCCGTTATGCCAAGTCGTTGTGATGCAAGCGAGGTTGTAAGCCGGCCATCAATGACGTCCTGCAGGATCTTGAGGCGGTTAACTTCATTCATCGTAAAGCACTCCGAACCGTAAGCCGTCATCAGTTGCGTCCTCAGCCGGGAAACCCTGGAAAAAGGACGATAATGCGGACATCTCAATATAGCCAGAGGCGGACATCTGAATTTAGCCACTACAGCTAAAGTGCGCATAATCATGATTATGTTAAATAAGATATCTAGTCACGTATCGTAATCCTTCAGTTCGCCCTTCACGCCTCTTACCAGGCCCACAACTCATTTCATCACGGCGACAGTGAAAACTTATCCTACCGGTCCGTTTGTCACCACGGTGTTATATTTTTACTGACGATGTGCGTTGCTGTCATCTGTTCAACAATGTTTGCACCTATCGCTTACGGCATTGAATAAAAAATAGCATCGCTTAGGGAAATTCATCTTTCCACTACACAGAATTCATTCAGAAGCATCTAAGCGTTTCTCAGTCATCAACATTCAGTTTTATAGTTCTACCATCTGGCATATCTTTAATCTGAACTGCAATACTTCCCCTTGCTCGCATTGCTGTTACAGATTGCTGAGCACGCAAACTCTTAACTGAAAACTCACCACCCAAAACAAAAGGAATGACAGGCACTAACCGCTGATTCTGCTTAATTTTTCCGTGCGTGATCTGCCATTGATGCATCAACGAATGACCTGTTAGAAAGTCATAATCATTTAGAATAGCATCGCACCACTGAGATAAATTTTCACACATTTTTTGGCTTTCACCGGTCTCGGGATCAAATGAGTATATTCCATCCCCCTTTAAAGAAAATTGCCCACCAAATGCATCTTCTGCAAAAAAGAAATGACCATCTGTCATACCACCATAGCTTTCGCGCCATAATTTTTCTTCATTCCAGGAAAAGATATTAAAATCATCGTGTTCGTGTGTTCCTGGGAAGACATGTAGCGCTGATTCAAAACCATAAAACCCATTGCGCATTCTCAACAGAGCAACATAATCAGGAAACTTTGATGAAAGTTCGAGCTTAAGAGTGCCAGAAATATCATCGAAAGGCTTTGCTAACTCATTGCTGCAAATTGACAATAGCTTTGAGATTGGGTCTTTCATGTTACTCCTTTTATGGATCTTTATTATTACTGTATAAGGTGGCAGTTGCGGTTATATTCTTAATCGTTATTTAATGGCTAATGAATATTATTAACCATGTCATATACGCAAGTCTTGATAGCTAAAGAAAAATCGCACCAAAAGACAGGTCTGATTTTGTCAGGAAAACCCTGATAAAGAAAAATGGCTTTTTATCTTCAATTAACCCCTGGTAAAAATACTTCCCATAGAGTGCGAAAAGAAGAAATGACATTCCTCCAGACAAATTAGATATTAAAGATAAATCATCAAACCCTCTTCGATATTCAGCTATCGCCGCCGCCACATACCCAAGAACAAGAAAAATCAATGCACTGTTTGATAAAGCATCACGTTTAAAAAACATATAATTGAAATAAAGAAAAGAATCCTTACCTACCTTAGCGCCGCCAAGATTTTTATAAACAAAGATAAAAAAACAGACTCCCAACAGCAACAACAAAAATAGCAACATGAAGGATGATGCATTAAGAACATGATCATTTGAAATCATAATGGTATTTTTTCCTTAGTAGAGTCACCTTCAGATCTATTTTTTCATCATGAGAAGTAGTGGTGTAACCAGTAAAACCAATGCTTCACTGGTGCGTAAGAAAGGACAAAACTGCGCCGTTTTCTGTAGGGGCGCCATTCATGGCGACCAAAAAAAGCAAGGTGAAATTCCACAAATCCGCCGCCGCACATTGTATCACCGGGCCGACGGATTTTCCCCCACTGAGCCGCGCACCACCATCCAGCTGTCAAACGCGGGTAAAGCGCCGGCGGATTGCTGGCGGATATGGCAAATCAACCGGCGCGCGGCTTCGCGCCCCATTTCATACACCGGCTGGGCGACCACGGTTAGCGGCGGTGACATCAGCTCGGTCCAGGGAAAATCGTCGTACATCACAAAAGAGATATCTTCGGGTACGCGCAGGCCGCGTTTGGCCAGGCCGCGCAGGATGCCCATTGCAATCAGGTTATCTGAGGCAATCAGCGCGCTGGGTGGTTCGGCGAGCGCCAGCAGTTCAGTCAGGATCTGCTCAATGATGGCTTCGCTGAGCGCATTAAGCCGAATCAGCGCTGGATCCAGTTCCTTACCTGCGGCCCGGTAGGCATCAATCATTCCGCTAACACGTTGCGCCACCGGCGTGGGGCCCAACGTGATTGCCGGCGAATACGGTGCAGCGCTGCGCATGCTGGAGAGATAAGCAATTCGCTGATGCCCGGCCGCCAGTAACAGCTCCGTCGCCTGTTTGGCCACTGCGACAAAGTTCGCCTGGATGGTCTCCACCTCCATCCCCTGCACTGCCCGGTCGAACATCATTAATGAACGCCCTTCTGCCAGCACCTGGCGAAGATGTTCATTATCCTCAAACAATGAGCTGCACGGCGCAACGATGATGCCATCGACGCGCTTATCCAGCATCACGCGCACGGCTTCCCGTTCCTCGTCCAGCGTTTCATCGCTGTTACTCAGCAGCAGGTGAAAGCCCGCCTGGCGCGCGACGTCGGCCATGCCGCGCAGCGCGAGGCCAAAGTGCGGGTTTTCAATGTCGCCGACAATCACCCCGATAGTATTGGAGCGGCCAGTGTTCATGCTGCGCGCCAGCTCGTTCGGTCGGTATCCCAGCGCTTCAGCAGCCTGATTCACCCGCGATTGCACATCTTCACTGACGGAACCATACCCGCCCAGCGCGCGTGCCGCCTGAGCTTTGGAAACATTGGCGGCGCGGGCGACGTCGGCAACGGTCGGACCGCGTGAACGAGCATTTTCATTGGTCATAATTATTTCGAATCACAAGTTGATAACAACATAATTGACGCTGCTGATAGCGTGTGCTTAATATCAGTATATCCGAATGAGACCGGTCTCACAACCAGAGCCGGTTTCATTTTGCCCCGCGTTGAGACCCGTCTCAATAACAATAAACCGGCTTGGCGAACTCTGAAGTTTCACCTGCACAGACGGAAGAGCCTTATGACATCGCACAAACGTTTCAATCACCTGACCGCCGCCCTGTTCGGCACGGCAATGCTGGTTTCCGCCAGCTGGAGCGCCCACGCCGCCAGCGACAGTAATCCCTGGGGTTTGATCGAACCCGGTCATCTCCGCGTTGCCAGCCTCGGCGACGCGAAGCCCTACACCTTCACCGATAAAAACGGCAACTTCACCGGCTTTGACGTCGAATTCTTCAAAAATGTGGCGCATCGCATGGGCATCGATCAGGTGGATTTTATCGGTCAGGACTTCTCCGCCATTTTGCCGGCGGTGGCAAATGGCCAGTATGATGCCGGCGTCGCCGCGATTGGCATCACCCCGCTGCGCGAAAAAACCGTCGATTTCTCCACCGGCTATCTTGCGGGCTATCTGACGGTGCTGACCCGCAGCGATTCCGGGGTGAAAAACGTTGAAACCCTGGCGCATAAACGGCTGGGGGTGATTCAGGGCACGCTGCAGGAGAACTATGCGCTGCAGCACTTCAAACAGACCGATCTGGTGCGTTTCCCCGATAACAACGCAGCAGTGTCCGCGCTGAATAACGGCACGCTGGATGCCATGTTCCTCGATTACGAAGCCGCCAAAGATTATGCCACCCGCTTTAAGCTGGTCACGGCGGCGAACATCCCTTCATTTGACGCGCCTGCGGGTGTCGCCATCGCCAAAGGCAAGCCCGAGTTCAAAGCAGCGCTGGATAAAGCCATCAAAGCGGCGATGCAGGATGGGACCTGGAAACAGCTGTACCAGAAGTGGTTCCCGGGTTCGCCAATGCCGCAACAGTATCTGCCCGGCGGCCAATAACCCTGCGCATCGTTATGCGTGAGACTGCATCCGGTGACGGCGCATGTCCGTCACCCGCAACCGAGAATCGGCTATGGATCTGATCACTATTCTTTCCCGTACGTTTTTTGATATTCCATCGATGATGGACGTCCTGCCACAGCTGCTGGCAACCGGACTGGTGAACACCATCATTATCTCCGTGGCGGCCACCGTGCTGGGCACGTTATTCGGCCTGATACTGGCGCTGATGGGCATCTCGCCCTCGCGCTGGCTGCGCGTGCCCGCGCGGCTGTATACCGATCTGTTTCGCGGCTTGCCTTCCATCCTCACCATTCTGTTGATTGGTCAGGGCCTGGCGCGTTTCAGCTATCAGCTATTTGGTCCGACGCCGTATCCGCTCGGCATTTTTGCCCTGAGCCTGATTGCCAGCGCTTACATGGGCGAGATTTTCCGCTCCGGTATCCAGAGCGTGGAACAGGGGCAGATGGAAGCCTGCCGCGCGCTGGGAATGAGCTATGGCCGGGCGATGCGCCTGGTGATCATTCCGCAGGGCATCCGCCGCGTGTTGCCTGCGATAGTCAATCAGTTCATCGCCATCATCAAAGACTCGTCGCTGGTTTATCTGCTGGGCCTGATGACCGGTCAGCGTGAGCTGTTCCGCGTCGGCCAGGATGCCGCCGTGCTAAGCGGCAACCTGTCACCCCTGATGCTGGCCGGGCTGTTCTATCTGGTGATCACCGTGCCGCTCACCCACGCCGTGAACTACATCGACGTCCGCTACCGTACCGGACGTCGCCGCGCCACCGCGCCACAAAGCGGCCTGAAGGAGCTCGATGAAGTGCAACAAAAGCGCAACGTGGTTCCGGCGGTCTCCCTTACCAGCGAGCGAGGACACTAATATGGCCATGCCATCTGCATTTCACGGCGCCAGCCTCGAGCTGCGCAATCTGACTCTGGCGTACGGCCCGATTGAGGTGCTGCGTAATGTGTCACTGAGCATCGAACCGGGCACCACCACCTGCATCATCGGTCCCTCGGGATCGGGAAAATCCACCTTACTACGCGGCATCAATCGCCTGCATGAGCCGAAGAACGGCGATGTCTTACTGGCCGGGCGTTCTGTCCTGAAGGACAAGCCCGATGCGCTGCGGCTGAGAATTGGCATGGTGTTTCAGCATTTCAACCTGTTTCCCGATCATAGCGCGCTGGAAAACGTGGCGCTGGCACCCTGGAAAGTGAAAGGCCGCCCGAAAGCCGAAGCGCTGGAGATCGCCCGTCAGCGGCTGGCCGAAGTGGGCCTTGCTCAGCGAGCCGATCACCGGCCGCGCGATCTCTCCGGTGGCCAGCAGCAGCGGGTGGCAATAGCGCGCGCGCTGGCGATGGAGCCGGAAGTGATGCTGTTCGATGAAGCCACCTCGGCACTCGATCCTGAGCTGGTGAAAGGCGTTCTGACGCTAATGGCCGATTTGTGCCAGCGCGGCATGACCATGGTAGTCGTGACCCATGAGATGGGCTTCGCCCGGCGCGTGGCCGACCAGGTGGTGTTTATGGATGAAGGCGAAATCGTGGAAGCCGGCACGCCGGAACAAATCTTTGACCGTCCGCAGTCCGCGCGCCTGCAGCGTTTTCTGTCGGAGGTGCTGTAATGACACATCTTCAGGTTAGCGGCCCAGTCCGCACGGCGCTGGTGGGGTTTGGCGTCGCCGGCAGCGTGTTTCATGCACCGCTGCTTGCCCATAACGCCGACTATCGTCTCGACGTTATCGTCACTGGCGATGCCCAACGCGTAGCGACCGCGCAGCAACGTTACCCCCAGGCGCGCGTGCTGCCGGACTGGCCAGCGCTGCTCAAGGCCATTGATGGCGGCGAGATCGGCATCGATCTCATCGTGCTGGCCACGCCACCGGCGCAACACGCGGAGCAGGCTGTACAAGCCAGCCAGCGCGCGATCCATCTGGTGGTGGATAAACCGTTCGCACCAGACGTGCAGGCGGCAGAAATGATGATCGCCGCCGCGCAGCAGGCCAATACCTTACTCACCGTGTTTCATAACAGACGCTGGGACGGCGATTTTCTGACGTTGCAGCGCCTGGTGCACCAGGAAGCCTTCGGCACCGTAAGGAGTTTTGAGTCGCGTTTCGAATGGTGGCGACCGCAGGGATTCGGCAACTGGCGTGACAGCGTCACGCTGGCGCAGGGCGGTGGTTTGCTGCTGGATCTCGGCAGCCATCTGATTGACCAGGCCATCCAGCTCTTTGGCCCGGTCGCCCATGCCACGGCAGAGCTGGCGCGCCATTCCGGCCCGCAATCGGACAGCGACGAGGACTGTTTTGTCTCATTGCTGCACCACAACGGCGTGCGCTCGCGGTTGTGGATGAATGGCCAGGCGGCACTGAATGCGCCGCGCTTTCACCTGCTGGGCAGCAAAGGCGCTTTCACCCACTGGGGGCTGGACCATCAGGAGCCGCAGCTGGCGGCTGGCATGTCGCCCGGCGATAGCCAGTACGGCGTCACGCCGGCAGAAAACGTTGCCCGGGCCGGCACGGTCGGGGCAACCACAACGGTGCCGATTGAACGTGGCGACTACCCCGCTTTCTATCAGCTGTTAGCCCACGCGCTGTTACATGGTGGGCCGCCGCCGGTTGATGCGCGTGAAGCGCTCGGCGTTTTACAGCTTATTGAGCAGCTCCATCAGCAGCATCGCGTACGTATTGCCTGAAGGGCGAACATTTTTTAACAGAAGGAATGAATGATGTCTGACAAAACCGTGGCAAAAACCGTTATCGTGCTGGGTGGCGGCATCCTCGGCGTCTCAACCGCCTGGCAGCTGGCGCAGGCGGGCGCGCAGGTCACGCTGGTGACGGAAGCGGCACTCTGCTCCGGCGCCACCGGCCGATCCCTCTCCTGGCTCAACTCCGCGGGCGAGCGTTCGCAGCCTTACCATGCGCTGCGCATGGCGGGCATTGACCGCTATCGCACGCTGTTTGCCCGTCATCCGCAGCTCGACTGGCTGCGCTTCGACGGCGCGATTTACTGGGCCGCAGACGATGAAGCGGGCACCAAAGCGCGTCATCACTATGAAAAAGCGCAGGGCTACGACTCAAAGCTGATCAATCGCGCCACGGTCGGTGATGTCGATGCGCAGGTGAATCCGGCCAGTCTGAGTCAGGTGGCGATTGCCAACCCCGGTGAAGGCTGGGTCAGCCTGCCGCATCTGGTTGAGCATCTGGTTCAGGCATTGCGCGCGCTGGGCGGAGAGATCGTTGAGCACGCCGGTAAAGCCAGCGTGATCACCAAAGACGGCCGGGCCAGCGGCATTCGCAGCGAAAAACGCGGTGAGCTGCTGGCCGATCGCGTACTGGTAGCGTGTGGCCCGTGGACGCCGGAAGTGGTTGCCCCGCTCGGCGTGCACATCCCCAACGGTTCTCCGGTCTCTATGCTGGTGACCAGCCAGCCCGGCGATCACCGGCTGCAGGTGGTAATGAATACGCCGCGCGCGGCGGTCCGGCCTAATCCCGGCAACACCATCGCCGTCGATCATGACTGGTATGAAGAGCACATCGTCGCGCAGGCCGACGGGCAGTACAGCATTGATACCGCAGTCATTAACCAGCTGATGGCGGAAGCAGGTAACCTGATCGCTGACGGCGCGCCGCTGAAAGCCAGCAGCTGGAAAATCGGTCTCAAACCGATTCCTGGCGATGGCGAACCGGTGGTCGGTGAGCTGCAGCAGGTTCCCGGCTGTTTTGTTGTCTTCACCCATTCCGGCGCCACGCTGGCATTGATCCTCGGTGAGATACTGACGCAGGAGATACTCACCGGCGTTAAACACCCGATGCTGGCGACCTTCCGCCCGGAAAGATTCAGCTAACGTCAGCACCAGCGCCACGATGATGGTGGCGCTGGCTACACGCCCTATTGTCTGTCACACACCTCTCATTTGCCCGATCCCATCGCTTCATCCACGCGCCCTTTCCGCTTCCCTGCTGGTCTGATATCCGCGTATTGCCGGTTTCTTTTCCGATGACAACCGCCAGGGCCAGATAAACTAAGAGTCCGCTATTGAGGCCACAAAGCTTCAGCGGCGGAAAATGTCACATTTTTCACGCAAATCACGACAATCTGAACACAGGAAACCCCTTATGCGTATCGCCATACTCGCCCTGGAAGGCAGCGTACTGTCCGCCGTTGCCGGAATGACCGACCTTTTCTGGATAACCAACAAAGCGATTGCATCTTCCCCCGTGCACGCCGCACGCTTTCCCGATAAAGCTTTTGAAACGCTGATTGTCAGCGCCAACGGGGATCCTGTGTGGGATACGGAAGGCCGCCTGATTCACATCGACAGCTCATTTCAGGGGGCCGGTGCGGTTGATGTGGTGATTGCGCCCGGCATGTTGCTGGGGCCCGACCTGCAACCGATCAACCTCGACAGTATCCGTCAGGCTGCCGGCTGGTTTAACAAACTCTATCAGCAGGGTGCCTGGGTGGCTGCTGCGGGCACCGGTGGCGTGATCCTTGGCGAGGCGGGTTTGCTGAATGACCGTTCCTGTACCACCACCTGGTGGGTCAGCCATATGCTGCAGGCGCGCTATCCGCAGGCGCGACTGGCGAAAGGCAAAACGCTGGAGGAAGACGATCGCGTCATTACCAGCGGTGGCTGTTTTTCGTGGATATCGCTGGCCCTGTATATCATTGAAAAAAGCGCCGGCAAGGCGGTGGCGGATCTCACCCGGGAGATGTCGCTGGCCGATAACCCTGTGCTGCACACCCACCTTCCCGGCTCGCCGGGTACGGGGAAAAGCAGCACGCCGTTTCTGGTGCGGGCGCAGGAGATCATCCGCCTGGAAAATCCCGCCATCAATGCCGCGCAACTGGCAGCCGCGCTGAACGTTACCGGGCGTACCCTGCAGCGCAGAATGAAAGCCCTGTCGCAGGAAACGCCAAAAGAGTTTATTACCCGCATCCGCATTGAACTGGCCTGTACCATTCTGGCCAGCACCGACGTCAGCGTGCGTCAGACCGCCTTGCAGTGCGGTTACAGCGAAGATACCGCCTTTCGTAAAGCCTTCCATCAGGTGATGGCGATGACGCCGGCCCAGTATCGTGAGTGGATTGCACACCGTAAGGCGCAGGTAATTAGCGCAAAATAATACGCCACGCATTTTGAAAGTTATTTAATTACTTCAAAATTAATGATCCTGAAAAGTTAATTTATTCATAATTTTTGAAATAACCTTTTGTGAGGTCCTGCCGATGTACGGTGGGTTGTCGCTTTATTCCTTTTAACTTTTTATCAGGTAACAATATGATGAATATTACTCAAAGACTTACCCTGGCTTTCATTTTACTCTCAGCTTCACTGGTGGTGACGGGCATTATTTCTGTGCGACTGTTAGGCGGTTTTCAGGAGCGCTTTGAATATGTTCAGGTCAATGCGATTCCCTCTATTCGCGATCTGTCCGAACTGATTGATCGCAGCAATAAACTGTCGCTCTCCCTGTATAAACATCAAAGCCAGACTGACAATGCGCGTATGCCGCCGGTCGAGAAAGAGATCGCCCAGCGCCTGGCCGACATTAAAACGCTGGCAGAATATTATTTAGCCAATGATATCTCCAGCGACGAAGATAAGCAGATGACCATTAAAGGCCTGGCGACGCTGCGCGTGGTTGAATCGCGATTACCGGCGTTTCTTGCTGCTTCGCATGCTCATCAGGATGACGTCACGCTCGGCATGCTGGAAGCCGAAAGCGGTATTGGCGGCGCCATCAGTCAGTTAAAAAATGATTATCGCCAGCAGATGGCGCTTAATTTGTCGCTGGGTGACGGCTTGCGCGTGGTGAACCAGGAGATCTATCACCGCACATTCTGGGGATTGAGTGCCGGGGTCACGCTGACACTGCTGTTACTGGGTACGCTCACCGCGTTAACCCTGATGCGCATTCGTCACAGCCTGAAAGCAATTGGGCAGGTGATGGATCACGTTGGCAGCAGCCTTGACCTGAGCGTCACCGCCGATGACAGCAAAAAAGACGAAGTCGGCAACATGGCCCGCGCCTTTAACCAGCTACTTGACCGGGTTGGCAGCGCGCTGGCGCAGGTCAGTACCGCTTCTCACGCTGTCAGTTCTGCGTCGGCACAAATCGCCGCCGGCAACGAAGATCTCTCCTCGCGGACGGAACAGCAGGCCGCCTCGCTGGAACAGACGGCGGCCAGTATGGCGGAACTGAGCGAAACCGTGCGTCAGACGGCCGACAATACCCGGCAGGCTAATCGTCTGGCCGGTAACGCGACAGAACTTTCAGACGCCAGCGCGGTGTCGCTGGGCAATATGCTCAACACCATGGCGGAGATCCGCTCCAGTTCGAAAAAAATCACCGAAATTGTCACGCTGATCGAAGGCATTGCCTTCCAGACCAATATTCTGGCACTGAATGCTGCCGTCGAAGCGGCGCGCGCCGGCGAACACGGAAAGGGCTTTGCGGTGGTCGCGGGTGAAGTGCGCAATCTCTCGCAGCGTTCAACCCAGGCGGCCAGGGAGATCAAACAGCTGATTGATACCTCCTACAGCCTGGTGGAATCGGGTGCGGTACAGGCCGAAGCGGTGGAAGAGAACATGACAGGACTGAAAACCGCGTTCCGTCAGGTGAATGATTTGGTAAGCGAAATCGCTGCCGCCGCCGAAGAGCAAAACACCGGCATCTCGCAGGTGCACCTGGCGATTAATCAGATGGATGATGTCACGCAGCAGAATGCGGCGCTGGTAGAGGAGGCTTCTGCCGCATCCGCGTCATTGCAGGATCAGGCGCAAACTCTGTCCGGCCTGGTGAATCAGTTTTCACTGGCCGGGTCCGCGCGACCTGCTGAGCGCCCGAAAACGGTCTCCGCGCTGAAACGTCCGGCTGCTGTACCCGTGGCCGCCGGGCACGGCATGGACGCGGACTGGCAGAGCTTTTAACCCCATCCGGCCAGCCTGGCGCTAAATAGCGCATTATTCCGGACCGCCGTGACGTTGACGGCCGGTCCGGCTTCGCCTCCGCTCACAGCAGCTGGCTGAGATGTAGCTGCCCCATCAGCAGCGGGTTATCGCTGTAATCTACCGGGATGGCCACCACAGCCGGTCCTTCCACCTCCATCGCCCGCCGCAACGTGGGTTCCAGTTCAGCTGCGCTGTTCACCGAAAATCCAGCGGCACCAAACGCCTGCGCGTAAGCTTTGAAATCCACCGGCCCGAAGTTCACACCGGACACGCGCTGGTATTTCTTCTCTTCCTGAATCGCCACCATGTTATAGCCATTGTCGACCCAGATGATGTGCAGAATATTGGCCTTTAACCTGACGGCGGTTTCCAGCTCCATGCTGGATTGCAGAAAGCCGCCGTCGCCCGACACCGACACCACTTTACGGGACGGATCGACCAGCCAGGCGCCAATCGCCCACGGCAGCGCCACGCCCATGGTTTGCTGCCCGTTGGAAATCATGATTTGCCGTGCCCGGAAGCTGTAAAGATAACGGGCAATCCAGATATGAAAACTGCCCATGTCGACCGTCAGGCTGACATCACTGTTAATGATGTCCTGCATCGCCCGGACGATACGCAGCGGATGCAGGGCGAACTGATCGAGGCTGGCACCCTGCATCGCCAGCAGCTGACGCTGTTGCTGACGATCCTGCAGAATGCTAGCGGCAGCGTCGCTGAGCTGCAGCGGTGACGTGATTTGCGCGGCGATTTTGCGCACTGTCCCGGCGATATCGCCCACCAGTTCAGCGTCGGGTTGATAGTGGTTATCGGTCTCGGCGGGCAGCACGTCGATGTGCACCAGCAAGGCGTTGCTGCTGTTCCACATGGCCGGTTCATACTCCACCGGGCTGTAACCAATGGTGATAATCAAATCCGCCTGCTGGAGCAAGCGGTCACCGGCTTGATTGTTAAACAGGCCAACCCGGCCGGCAAAGCGTGAGAAGTGCTCCTGCCGCACCGCGCCCGCCGCCTGATAGGTGCTGGTCACCGGAATACGGCTTTTGCTCAGCAGTTCATGAATCGCCGCGCTATTCTCCGGCTGGCTGGCCATCAGGCCCAGCAGAATCACCGGATTTTTCGCCCGCGCAATCTCGCGGCTTACGGCATTCACCAGCGCGTCGGGCGCAGCGCCCAGCGTGATGTGTCCTGAACGCTGTAACAGGCTGCCTGACACCGGCTGGTCAACAATGTCCTGCGGCAGACTGAGGAATGATGCGCCGCCGCGCCCGTTTTCGGCATGGCGAAACGCGTTCGATACGCACTCCGCGAGCGCCGAGGCATCAGTGACTTCGACGGCAAATTTGGTCACCGGGCGAAACATCGCCACCGTGTCCATGCTTTGATGCACCTGTTTGGCACTGTCGGAGCGCTTAACCGCCCCGCCGATCGCCACTACCGGATCGCCTTCGCTGGTGGCGGTGGCCATGCCGGTCACCAGGTTTGAGCAGCCGGGCCCGGAAGTCACCAGCGCTACGCCGGCGTGGCCGGTCAGACGACCCATTGCCGCGGCCATAAACGCCGCGTTAGCCTCATGACGCACCGGAATCAGCTGAATGGAAGAATCCACCAGCGAATCAAATACCTTGTCGATTTTGGCGCCGGGAATGCCAAAGATATGGTTTACTCCCTGCGCTTCCAGCTGAGCGACAACCAGGTCTGCGCCACTGTTCCACAGCGTCTGGGTTTTAAGCTGTTTCATGATCACCTCTGCGATTAACTTTCGACGGAACGGATCGCGGCATCCAAATCCTGCGGATTGAGATCGGCCTGTAAAAACTCGCGATCCTGCGGCAGGTCGACCACCAGCTTGCTGATGGCACCAAACGTCAGCGTGCCCTGCTCCAGTACATAGTCGAGGATATGCCCGCCGCCCTGACGATCATCGGTGATGAAGTGCTCGTGATAGCCGGCGACGTTAATACCCTGCATATATTGCGGCGTGCGGAATCCAATCAGCTCACCGTCACGCTGGCGAAAATCGAAGGTGGGCTGATTGCCCAGCACTTCCGGCATAGAGCGATACGGACGGCACTGGCAGGGCACGGTGCGCGTCTGCACCGAGGCAAAGCGGCCGCTCAGGCGCAGCGCGCAGAAATGGTTATCGGAGGTGATGATGCGATCAATCACCTGATGGACGTCATCGCGCGTAGCGGTATGCGCAAAGCGGTGCTGATGTTCCGGTTTGAAGAAGGTCATCACGGCGAACGGGGTT
The DNA here is from genome assembly GCF_018726825.1 of Pantoea sp. B270. Classification (NCBI taxonomy): domain Bacteria; kingdom Pseudomonadati; phylum Pseudomonadota; class Gammaproteobacteria; order Enterobacterales; family Erwiniaceae; genus Pantoea; species Pantoea sp. B270. The sequence continues at coordinate 528,262 of NZ_JAHCSX010000002.1, read as the reverse complement.
TGTTGTTCAGGCCGGGCCGGGCTGGCACTGCCATCGGCGCGCAGCTGATATACCTGCCGGTCAAATGCCACCAGTTCACCATCCAGCTGATTGAACGTGCCGAGGCCAAAATCGCCCTTCTGCAACAGCTGCGCGACGGTGGTTGAACCGTCATAGACGCCGTTGAGCAGCGCACTCATCAGGGAGGTCTGATAGATAACCTTTTCTGGTGATTGCTGTCCCAGTTGAGTGACGGATGCCTTTAGCTGATCTTCGCATGAACGATCAGATACAAAGTTACACATTTGCTGCCTCACAATCAGATAGTTAAGCCGTGTTAATATCATGGTGGGCTACATGGCTCACAGAATCCAATAGTGAAAACTGCCAACTTCGAGACGTTTTTGATATGGAACTTCGCCACCTGCGTTATTTCGTTGCCGTTGCTGAAACGCAGCACTTTACCCGCGCCGCCGAGTTGCTGGGCATGTCGCAGCCGCCGCTCAGCCAGCAAATCCAGCGGCTGGAGCACGAGATCGGCACGCCGCTGCTGAAGCGCCTGACGCGCGGCGTGGAACTGACCGATGCGGGCCGCGCGTTTCTGCCCGATGCGATAGCGATTGTGCAGCTGGCCGATATGGCGCTGGAAAAGGCGCGCGGCGTGGCGCGGGGCATGAGCGGCCAGATGTCACTGGGTTTTGCCAGCTCGGTGGCGTTTGGCGCGCCGGTGTTTGATCTGATTCGCGCCTTCAAAACGCGCTACCCGGCGATGGAGCTCATCACCCGGGAAGAGAACATGGCGCTGCTGATGCAGGACTTAGGGGAAGGTTTGCTGGATGCGGCGTTCATTCGTCTGCCGTGTGAGAGCAGTAAGGCGTTTAACCTGAAAGTGATCGCCACGGAGGAGATGAAAGTGGCGCTGCCAGCCAGCCATGCGCTGAGCCAGCAGCAAAGTGTTGCGCTAACGCAGCTGGCCGAAGAATCACTGATTATTTTCCCGCGCGAGGTGGCGCCCAGCCTGTACGAATTAATCGTCAGTGCCTGTCTGCGCGCCGGCTTTGCCGCAAGTCGCTTTCAGCAGGCACCGCAGATTACCTCCTCGCTCGGCATGGTGGGCGCAGGCTGCGGGATTGCGCTGGTGCCGGCTTCGCTGTGCTGCGTCAACAATCCACAGCTGGTATTTCGTGACATTGAAAACAATACGCTGTTCACCGACATTGCCTTTGCCTGGCGGCGTAATCATCCGGCCAAAACGGTGTTACACCTGCTGAGTTTGATTAACGGGGAATAATTTGAGGGGGAAATCTGATGTCTGTGGTGACAGAGCGGACTGAACAATACGCTTATATAACATTAGCCAGGATAATAAATATACCGGCAGGTGCGTTTTTTATCAGGATAATAATACGCAGTGATACTATTATTTTGCTCATCAATCACTAAAAGCAAGTATTATTACCCGGCTCATCTCTGCCAGAAATTAATAATTCCTTCATTCTCAGTGATTAATGTCTGCACGTTCTACTTAATTAGAGTTAGCAGTGAGGACGCGTAACCTGTTATCAATCAGACTGATAAAAATATTACGATAAATTATCAGAATCGTCGCTGCTTAAAAATTTCGTTAAAGAAAATAAAAATGACAGATGCCGGTGTTAAGCCTACCATGAGAAAGACCATTATAATATTTACGCTTATTAACCACGCCAGCGGCAGGGTGTTGCAGGCCGCACACTATACTTTTTGCTGTTAAATTTCGCACCGGAACCAGGCCGGCGCGGAGGAAATTATGCTGATGAATTTCAACGGTGACGACGATCGCCGTGCGCGGGCATTGAAAGCGCTGCGCAGTCGCGACGAAAGCCGCGACGACGTATTACAAAACTTTGTCCGGCTGACCAGTCAGGCACTGGGTATTCCAGGTAGCTTTGTCTCCGTTCTGGATGATGAACATCAGCATATCTGCGCCGCCCATAATTTTGCGCTGGAGCAGTCTTCCCGCGAGGACTCGCTGTGCCGCTATGCGGTAGACAGTGACGGTGCAGTGGTCATCCCTGATACTCTGCAGGACGCCCGTTTTGACCGCCATCCACTGATCATTGGTGCCCCCTACATCCGCTTTTACGCTGGCGTGCCGCTCAGACATCGTGACGGTTACGTGCTGGGCACGCTGTGCGTGACCGACGTTGCACCGCACCCGTTCAGCGCTGAGCAGGTGAAGATATTACAGCTGCTGGCCGACCTGGTGATGTCATTCCTCGAAGCGTGGCACTGCGCGGGCTTTACCGATCCGGTCACCGGACTTCCCAACCGCCAGCGTCTGATTCGCGATCTGCAGCGGCTGGCGTCACTGGGGGATCGGACGCCGCAGCGGCTTATCCTCATTGATTGCATTGATATGCCGCGCGCCTATGAACTGGCGCGTGCCATGGGCATGGGGCCGGTGGAAAGCCTGCTGAAGCACGTCACCACGTTACTGCCTTTGCGCCTGCAGCCCGGTGCGGACGACATCATTTATACCGTCGCCACCGGGCGTTTTGCGATTCTCACCATCGATAACAGCCCGCTGACCGCCGCATCGGTGGCGGAAAACCTGGCAGGGATCAGCGCGGATTTGGACGCGGGCATCTCTGTCGCCCTCACCTGCTTTACCGGCGAGGTCATTTTCATTCCAGCAGAACTTCGCGCGCAGGAAGTGCTGCGCCGGGCGGTGAGTGCGCTGCATGAGGCGATCGGCAACCGGGTGCCCGCCATGAGCTTCAGCCTGGTAGCCGATCAGCGCCGCACTCAGGACTTTCTTCTGATGAACGATCTGGCTGCGGCACTGCAACAGGATCAGGGCCTGTGGCTGGCGTTCCAGCCGAAGATCTGCCTGAACAGTGGCCGGCCCGTTGGCCTGGAGGCACTGGTGCGCTGGCGGCATCCGCAGCGCGGCGAACTCGCTCCCGATCTGTTTATCCCGCTGGCGGAACAGACCGAGCTGCTCAGTGCCTTAACCAGCTGGGTGACCGACAAGGCGATCGCCAGGCTAAAACGCCTGCAGCACAGCCCCCTCCAGCTGCCGGTGACCATCAATATCAGCAGCCGTGACTTCTCTGATCTTGGCTTTGCCGATGCGCTGGAAATGAAAATGCTGCAGGCCCGCCTGCCGACCTCGCTGCTGGGCATTGAATGTCTGGAGACCGAGCAGATTATTAACAGTCCCGCTGCGCTACAGGGGCTGGAGTTGCTCAAGCTGCGTGGGTTTGGCATCTCGCTGGATGACTTTGGCACCGGCTACAGCAATATCGGCTATCTGCGACGGATGCCGCTGGATGTGATCAAACTTGATCGCGCGCTGATCAGCGAAATCGCCTCAGATACCGCGTCGCGGATTATCGCGCGCAGCATCATTACCATGCTGAAACAGCTGGATTACACTGTACTGGCTGAAGGCGTGGAGAATGTCGACACCGTTGCCGCGCTGGCGGAGTACGGCTGCGATCAGGCGCAGGGATACTTCTATGCACGCCCGCTGCCGGAAAGCGAACTGGATGCGTGGCTGACGCGCCAGCTCGCGGCACAACGCTGAGGTATGGTTCAGTGTACGCCGGGGAGCGTCTGGAGCAGATTCAGTGGCAATACGATGACTCTGTTAGCTTAAAGCAGAATGATACTTTAAAGGTGAAACAGAAATACCCGGCTTAGTTTTAGAGAATGCGCTTCACGGCCTCGTTATAAACCTCCGCGCGTTCTCTTTTACCAACCGAAATCACGAAAACCACCACCTTCTCGTCTATCACCTGATAGACAAGGCGATAACCTGAAGACCTGAGCTTTATTTTGTAGCAGTCAGGCATACCGCGAAGCTTGTTCGCTTCAATACGGGGTGCCTCAAGAACTTCAGCCAGCTTTTTTTTAATTGTTCACGTACCGTCGAGCCCAGCTTTCGCCATTCCTTTAGTGCCCGCTCGTCAAAATCCAGAAAATAGGCCATCAAAGGTCATCCAGCGTCACACGAACTGGCTTAGGATTGCGAAGCCGCTCTTTCACTATTTCGACCAGCTCAGCATCTTCGTCGCTCAGCAGTGTCTGTTTGAACGGTAAACGTTCATTTTCGGCGATATACTCAAGCATGAGACGAAGCGCTTCAGAGGGAGTCACCCCCATTTTTTCAAGCGCAGCGTAAGAACGTGCTTTGAGTTTATCATCAATACGCAGGTTGATGCTGCCCATGTCCTACACCTCTTGTACATACAAATGTCATTACAAGTATTTCACTCCCTCATGCATATATCAAGTCATGCCCAGCGTTATACGCGCTCTGCAGGTAATGAAATTCACCGCAACACGACTTCTGCCCTAAACGTAGCCCATCAGTTTCAGCATTGACTGTGCCTGGTGCATCGCTTCGGCGCGATGGGTGACGCCCAGCTTCTGATACAGATTACGGATATGGGTTTTGATGGTGGTCGCCGCGACGTCCAGCTCGCCGGCGATCTGATCGTTGCTGTAGCCGGAGTAGATCAGCCCCAGCACCTGCCACTCGCGCTGCGTCAGCGGGCTGGTGCGGATCAGCTCCGGCACATCCGGATGATTCAACAGCCGGCTGACGAAGCTCTCATCGAAATGGGCAAACTTATGCCGGTGATACTTGTTGATCTCATTGAGAATGCGCCGGGCACGATGCTGATCGAGTTCATTTAGCGTATTGAGCTGGATTAACTGGCGCAGCTGCTGCGCCATCATTTCGCCCTCAATCACGAAGTGGCTGACGAAGCCGGTGCTGCGTGCCAGCTTCAGCGCTTCGATCAGCGCCTGCTGCGCCTCTGCTTTGCGCGCGGTTTGCCAGTAGATTTGATTCAGCAGCAGCAGGTTACGGTTTAAATCACTCATCAGCCGCAGCGCATGCGCATTTTCATTCAGCTCATCGAGGATCACTTCGGCCTGGCTGAGATTGCCCAGCAGGATCTGCGCCCGCGCCACATTGCGCCACTGGCCCTGTAAAAAATGATTGTTGGCAAAGGCGGGTTTATCGGTATGGCGCATCCAGTGGCTGGCGCTCTGCGCATCGCCCGTCATCTGCCAGTAGATCAGCCGCACTTTGTCGGCGTTGGCAATCCAGTCGCTGTGCAGCACGCCGTTATTCATCAGATTCTCCAGCCGGCTGAGATAGCTGCGCGCATTATCCAGATTGCCGCGTGCCAGCGAGCACTGAATCAATAGCCCAAGGCACTGGATTTGCTGCTGGGGCGGATAGCCTTTCAGGACTTTGATGCCTGCGCGCGCGGCGTGTTCGGCCTCATCCAGCCGGCCCCACGCCCACATCAGCTGCGCACGGATGCGCAGTAAAAACTCGTGCAGCGGGATGTTCGCCAGATGCTGTTCACTCACCAGCACAAACGCTTTTTCCTGAATCTCCCACGCTGACTGTAAAAATCCCTGCGCGAACAGGATTTCGCTCTGCTGAATCAAACTCCACAGCGCGTAGTGCCAGGCTTCATCGCGGCGCGCCATCTGTTCGGTTTGCCGCATCAGCGCCAGCGAGTTGGTCAGGTCGCCTTTGCAATGCATCACTTCGCCGTGCACTGAGGTGGCCACAATGCGGCTATAGCGACGCGTTTCCGGCAGCGTTTCCAGCGCCAGCCGTGCCAGCCGCTCTGCTTCGTCGGCGTTGCCGTGATTAATGGCCACCTGTGCGCGCACCGCATTGAATTCACCCTGCAGCGCAGCGTCAATTTCGCAGTCGCAGCCTTCCTCAAAGCGCGCCAGCAGCCGGTTAACTTCGGAAAATCGATGCTGGCTCTGCATCAGCCAGGCCTGCAGCAGTACCAGTTTCGGACTGGTCAGCAGCGTGCGCCACGGCAGCGCATTCAGCGACTGCTCCAGCAGCGCCAGTTCGCTGCGGTTGAACAGCGTCCACGCATGCTGCAGCAGCACGTCGCGCAGCATATCAGTATCGCCGGACGCCAGCGCGTGATGAATCGCCTCGCCGGGAAAACCCTGCGCCATCCAGCTTTGCGCAGCCGCGCGGTGAATGGCCGGTAGCTCGCTGGCCAGCTCCCATTCGCAGCGCTGACGCAAAAAGCTGCCGAACAGCGGGTGATAGCTGAACCACTGCCCTGAATCATCCATGCGCTGAATAAACAGTCCCTGACGTTCAATTTCTTCCAGCCGCATGCGCCCGTTGTCTTCACCGGTCACGCAGGCGACCAGCGCATCATTCATCGACTGCAATAACGCGCTCTTCAGCAAAAAATGGCGCGTGGCGGCATCGACGTTATCCAGCACTTCCTCGACCAGATAATCGGAAAGGTGGCTGGCATTAATACCGGAGAGCCGGCGAGCGGAGTCCTGCGCCGATGCCGCGCCCTGACGGGTGGACAGTGCGATCAGCTGTAACGCGGTCGCCCAGCCTGCTACATCATCACACAAACGGTTGCTCTCATCCGGCGCGAGCGGCGCACTCAGGCGGCAGTCGAAGAACTGTTTCGCCTCCTGATGGGTGAAGGCCAGCTGCTGGCTGCCCAGCTCCAGCAGTTGTTCACGCACGCGCAGATTAGCTATACCCAACTGCGGCAGATTGCGGGACAGCACCACCAGCGTCAGGTTATCCGGCTGATGGCGCAGGAAAAAGCGCATCGCTTCATGCACGGCAGGATTGGTGATGTGATGATAATCATCGATGATCAGCCACAGCGGCTGCTGCCACGCGGCCAGCTCATTGAACAGCTGGGCGAACAGCGCATTGAGGTTCACGTACTGACGCTTTTGCGCCAGCGTCTCGCTGCGGCTGCATGCGCCGCGGGTAGCCTGCTGCAGCGCGGCGATCAGGTAATCGGCGAAGCGCTCCGGCTGATTGTCGCCCTCGTCTAATGAATACCAGCCCAGCTCGCTTTTATCAGCCGCCCACTGCGATACCAGCGTGGTTTTGCCGTAGCCCGCCGGGCTGGCAATCAGCACCAGCCGGTAATTCGCCGCTGCGCTGAGCTTTTGCAGCAGACGATCGCGGGTAACCGTGCTTTCAGGACGAACGGGACGACTCAGTTTTGAGGGTATCAACATGGGCGCACGCTTCTCCGTTAACGTTCAGCGCATCATTTTTTTACGCTTCGTAATTAATAGTCATACACGTTCGGAGATTCGGTTACTGAATGCAAGCGAACTGATTAGTTACGCTTTACAAAAGCGAGTGTTATCACACTCCTGCCACGCTTTCAGATTTACCTCAGCCTCTCCACCCTCCCTGTCCTCCCCGTGGAATTTTTTGCAGGAGGAGGTAGCCGCCTGGCGGCAGCGTCACACTGCCTGAAACCCTATTTATTCGACTGGAGTTTCCCTATGGCACTGCCCACATTTGACCCTGACCGTTTTTCTGCCGCGCTGGTGCGCCAGTGGCAACGTTTTGGCCTGCCGGATGCGCAGGAAATGAGCCCCGACCAGTGGTGGCATGCGCTGAGCGGCGCGCTGGCCGAACTGCTGGCGGATATACCGGTGCAGCCGGCCGCTGGCAGACAGCGCCACGTTAATTATCTGTCAATGGAGTTTCTGCTGGGCAGGCTGACCGGCAACAATCTGCTCAATCTCGGCTGGTACGACGGCGTCAAAGCGACGCTGGCCGCAGCTGGAGTGACGCTGAGTGATGTGCTGGAGCGTGAAACCGATCCGGCACTGGGCAACGGCGGTCTGGGACGGCTGGCCGCCTGTTTTCTCGATGCGATGGCGACCACCGGCCAGCCTGCGATCGGCTATGGCCTGAACTACCAGTACGGTCTGTTTCGCCAGCATTTTGTCGGGGGCGCGCAGCACGAACAGCCGGATGACTGGCAGCGCGATCGTTATCCCTGGTTTCGCCACAACGCGGCGCTTGACGTGCAGGTCGGACTGGGCGGCAGCGTGACCACCATTGACGGCGTGACGCACTGGCAGCCTGCTTTTGTTGTGCAGGGTGAAGCCTGGGATCTGCCGGTGGTGGGTTTCCGCAACGGCATCACGCAGCCCTTGCGTCTGTGGCAGGCAAAGCATGCCCGTCCGTTTGATCTCCAGCGTTTCAATAACGGCGATTTTCTGCGTGCAGAACAGCAAGGCATTGAGGCGGAAAAACTGACCAAAGTGCTCTACCCGAATGACAATCATCAGGCCGGCAAAAAGCTGCGTCTGATGCAGCAGTATTTCCAGTGTGCCTGTACGCTGGCGGATATTCTGCGCCGTCATCAGGCGGCGGGACGATCCATCGAAACGTTAGCGGATTATGAAGTGATCCAGCTGAACGATACGCATCCGACGCTGGCCATCCCGGAGCTGTTGCGCCTGCTGCTGGATGAGCACCGGCTCAGCTGGCAGGACGCCTGGCGCATTACCCAGCGCACCTTCGCCTACACCAACCACACGCTGATGCCGGAAGCGCTGGAGTGCTGGAATCTGCGCCTGGTGCGCAGCCTGCTGCCGCGCCATCTGATGATCATCAATACGCTCAATGCGCAGCTAAAACAGCAGGTTGAGGCGCGCTGGCCGGGCAATCAGGCGATTTGGTCAAAACTGGCGCTGGTGCACGATCAGCAACTGCGCATGGCAAATCTGTGCGTGGTCGGCAGCTTTGCAGTCAACGGCGTGGCGGCGCTGCATTCGCGGCTGGTGGTACAGGACCTGTTCCCCGAGTATCACGCGCTGTGGCCGGAGAAGTTCCACAATGTCACCAACGGCATCACGCCGCGTCGCTGGATCAACCAGTGCAATCCGGCGCTGGCGGCGCTGATCAACAAAACGCTGCAGCGTCCGTGGCTTAACGATCTCGATGCGCTGCAGGATCTGTCGCCATTCGCCGATGATGCCGCCTTCCGCGCCGAATATCGCGCCATTAAGCAGCACAACAAGCAGGCGCTGACAGAGTGGATCGCCGCCCGAACCGGCATTGCGGTGCAGCCTGATGCGCTGTTTGACGTCCAAATCAAGCGGCTGCATGAATACAAACGACAGCACCTGATGCTGCTGCACATGATTGCGCTGTGGCAAACGCTGGTCAGCGATCCGCAGGCCAATCTGGCTCCGCGCGTGATGCTGTTTGGTGCCAAAGCGGCGCCGGGCTATGCGCTGGCGAAAAACATCATCTACGCCATCAATAAAGTGGCGGAAACCATCAATCACGATGCGCGGGTCGGCGACCGGCTGAAAATTGTTTTTATCCCTGATTACAACGTGTCGGTTGCCGAGCGCCTGATTCCGGCCGCCGATCTCTCGGAACAGATCTCGACTGCGGGCAAAGAAGCGTCCGGTACCGGCAATATGAAGCTGGCGCTGAACGGCGCACTCACCATCGGTACGCTGGATGGGGCCAACGTTGAAATCGCGCAGCAGGTCGGTGAAGAGAATATCTTTATCTTTGGCCATACTGTGGAACAGGTCAGCGCGCTGAAACAGGCCGGTTACTCGCCCTTGAACTGGCGCAGTAAGGATGCGCAGCTGGATCGCGCGCTGACCGCGCTGGAAGATGGCACCTTCAGTAACGGCGACCGCACGGCGTTTAGCGATCTGGTCAACAGCCTGGGCGCGCAAGGCGGCGATCCTTATCTGGTACTGGCTGATTTTCGCCACTACCTCAACGCACAGCAGCAGGTTGAAGCGCTGTGGGCCGATCCTGAGGCCTGGACGCGCGCCGCAATCCTCAATACCGCGCGTTGCGGCATGTTCAGTGCCGATCGCGCCATTCGTGACTATCAGCAACGTATCTGGCAGGCCAGCCGCTAAGGAACGCCATGAAACCCAAAGATGCTCTTGATCGCCGTGCTGACGCGCTTATTGCTGCGGAATATATTGATGCGCACGGAAAACCGCGGCAGATTTCTGCTCTTACCCATCAGCGTCTCGCCGCGCTGATGCAGGCCCCTGCGAACGGCTCCGCATCGCTGCCGCCGGTGGTGATTTTTTATGTCGGACAGCCACTAAGTCTGGCACCGGCGCTCAGCGCCGATGCGGAATGGCAGCTGACGAGCGAAAGCGGCGAAAGCTGGTCCGGGCGCTGCCAGCCGGGTCAGGCATTGGTGTTGCCCGCGTTGCCCGCCGGTTATCACCAGCTGACATTGACCCAGGAGTTACAGTGTCACCGTTGCCCGGTTATTGTGGCACCCCGCCGCTGCTACGAACCTGCGGAACTGCTGGCGGGCGAATCGCTGTGGGGCAGCTGTATTCAGCTGTATACGCTGCGCTCTGCGGCTAACTGGGGCATCGGGGATTTCGGCGATCTGCGGCAGATGATCGCTGAAACCGCGCGGCGCGGCGGCGCGTTTGTCGGGCTCAATCCGCTGCACGCGCTGTTTCCTGCCGCACCGGAAAGCGCCAGCCCTTACAGTCCCTCGTCCCGGCGCTGGCTCAACATCCTCTATATCGACGTGAGCGCCGTGGCCGATTTTGGCCTCAGCGACGCGGCGCAGGCCTGGTGGCAAGCTGAGGAGACGCAGCAGGCGATTCGGGCAGCGCGTGATGCCGCGTGGGTGGATTACACTGCCGTCACCCGGCTTAAGTTGCAGGGACTACGGCTTGCCTGGCAGCAGTTTCGCCGGCGCACGGCAGATGATGGACAGGCGCAGGCGTTTGCGGAGTTTGTGCGTGCCGGGGGCGACAGCCTGCTGCATCAGGGACTGTTTGATGCGCTGCACGCGGCGCGCGGCGCGCAGGATGGCACGGGCTATGGCTGGCAACACTGGCCGGCCGAATGGCAGCAGGCGAACAGTGCGACAGTGCTGGCGTTTCGCATTGAGCACAGCGACGAGGTGCGTTTCTACATGTGGCTGCAGTGGCTGGCGGCAGAGCAATTCGCCGCCTGCTGGCAGCTGTGTCAGCAGCAGCAGATGGCGATCGGGCTGTATCGCGACCTGGCGGTGGGCGTGGCGGCGGATGGCGCGGAAACCTGGCGCGATCGGCAGCTTTACTGCCTGGACGCCAGCGTTGGCGCGCCGCCGGATATCCTCGGTCCGCTCGGTCAGAACTGGGGATTGCCGCCGATGGACCCGCAGGTGATGGCCGCGCGCGGCTACGAGCCGTGGATCGCCCTGCTGCGCGCCAGCATGCGCGACTGCGGCGCGCTGCGCATTGACCATGTGATGGCGCTGCTGCGTTTATGGTGGATACCGAAGGACGAAAGCGCGGCGCACGGTGCCTATGTGCAATATCCGGTGGATGATTTGCTGGCGATTCTGGCACTGGAGAGCCAGCGCCATCGTTGCATGGTGATTGGCGAGGATCTGGGCACCGTGCCGGAAGCCATCGTTGATAAACTGCGCGACGCCGGTGTGTACTCCTACAAAGTGCTCTACTTTGAGCAGGAATCGCAGCGCCACTTCCGCGCGCCAGCGACGTGGCCGCGTCAGGCGATGGCCGTTACCACCACCCATGATATGCCGACGCTGCGCGGCTGGTGGCAAAGTGACGATTTGCGGCTGGGCAGTGCTCTCGGACTGTACCCCGATCGGGCGATTCTCGCTGGCCTGTATCGCGATCGGCGCCTGGCCAAACAGGCGTTGCTGCGTACGCTGTTGCGCAGCGGTGATTTGCCGCCGCGCCGCCGCTTCCGGCGGGCCAGCGTCCGCATGAGTCATCAGCTTAGTCAGGCGATCCATCGCTATCTGGCCCGCAGCCAGTGTGCACTGCTCGGTTTGCAGCCGGAAGAGTGGCTGGATATGGCACTGCCGGTCAACGTGCCGGGCACCGTCGATCAGTATCCCAACTGGCGACGTAAGCTAAGCGTAACGCTGGAAGCGATGGCGGAGGATGACAGAATCGATGCGTTGCTGACGGCGGTACAATCACGTCAGCGCCAGCGTAACTAGCACGAAACCGACCTGCTGCGTGCAGGTCGGAGTGCCATAAAAAAGGTGCGCCGAAGCGCACCAGGTGGGGCAACTCAGCACTGTCGGGGCAGTTTCACCCCTTGCCTTTAACACTGCTGATAAAGGTTTGCCGCGCCGATGTCGATCCCAGACGCTCTGCTTCATCCAGCAGCTTCAGCGCTTTATCGATATTGCCCTGTTGCACCGCCTGACGAATGCTCTGATTGAAATAGCTTTCCGTCTCATTCACCAGCGGTGCCAATTCAGGCGCTGGCGCGCGCGCCATCGTGGCGGCCATGGCCGGCCGGGTGCTGCCAACGGTGACAGCGGCAGGCGCGGCTGAGCCAAACAACGGGCCAACCAGAATCGACGAGCCGGAACTGGTTGCTACTTTCAGTTTGATTTTGCCGTCGCGACTGTGACGCGCCACCGGATCGGGAATATCCGGTACCGCATGGCCGGTGCCTTTGGCATAAGCTTTGGCCGGATCCAGCAGCGTCGTGGTCTGGGTTAAATCCTGATCGGTGGTGAACACCAGCAAATAGATCTTCTGCTGGCCCGGCACCGGCGTCAGCTTCATCACCCCTTCCAGCCGATCGGCGCTCATCACGCCGGGCTGCTGATAGCTGAAGAAGCGGCTCGGAAACCACGCGGCCGGCTGCAGGTTTTCATCCAGTACCAACACATTTGGCGCAAAGACCTGATTGTGTACCACCTCGCTGCTTAGCGTAACCGTCAGCTCGCCCTGATTGGCAGGTAGGCTGTAAGCCGCAATGGCCCCCGTGACGCCACGTACATCTAAGGGCGTTGCGCTTTGCGTCAGCGTGGTGGTTTGTGCACGTGAAGCATCCACCGGCTGCCAGCTGAGCTGCTGCAGCCGCGCGGTGGGAATGGCGGGTGCCGCGGAAAGATCCTGCGGTACCAGATTGATGTCGGCCTGGACTGGCATAATGACGCCGGTCAGCAGCGCGCTGCTCAGGCAGAAGGCGATAAGATGTTTTTTCATTGTGTTATCCCAACAAGTTGTCAGGCAGCGGCGTAGGCCAGGCAATGGCCGCCGCTGTCCGAAAACGCCGTGCGTCTGGCGCACGGCGGATGTTTGCTTAACCTGCGCAGCGCCTTACCACCAGATTTCCATCTGTGCGCCGAAGGTCCACTCATCGTTGTCGCCACGGCTGTTGGTGAACAGACCGTTGCCGCTGCTGTCCGCCGCGGCCAGCGAAGTGATATCGCCGGAGGCGTCTTTGCTGTAGCCCCACTTCTCATCCCATTTGGCGTAGGTGGCGAACAGGCGCAGCGCCGGACGTGACCAGATGCTGTCGCCAGCCTGCCACTGCTGCGCCAGGGTGATTTTGTACTGACCGTTGCGTTCGCTGACCTGCTGTGACTTGACGTTGTCATAGCCTACTTCCAGCAGGGTGCTCATGATGGGCGTCCATTTGTACATAGGACGTACGCCGACGGTGTACCACTCGGTTCCGCGGTTGTTATCCAGATCGACGTTCTGGTACATCGCCACGTACATCAGATCCCAGCGATCGGCCAGCGAGATCGCACCGTGATCCAGGATGCGGTACATATTACCGTTGTTATTGATGTTGCTGCCCTGCGGCAGGCCTTTGCCCTGCGAGGTCAGCGCATCAGTGGCGTACTGCAGCACAAACTTATTGTAGCCTTTCAGCATGCTCTGCGTGTGTTCCGCGGTGAACATCCAGCCATCTTTCGACGCGCCGTCGTCTAAGCGATAGCCGTCACGCGCGTTGGCGCGGCCATAGTCGACACCCAGTTCCAGCACGCCATTGGGGTTAGTTTCCAGGCCGGCGAGACGCACATCAAAAACGTCATTGGCGGTACTTGTGGCGTAATCACGGATCTGGTCACTGGAGAAGGTGTAAGAGCCGCCCGCTTCGGAAGAGCGCGTCGCGGCGAACGAGAGCTTACCAAACCCGAGATCGACATCTTCCAGACCGGCACCCGGACCGGAGATATCCCAGTAGTAGAAGTCGATCATGTGAACATCGTGACGCTGATAAAAGCGTTTACCGGCCCAGATGGTGGAACCCGGCAGCGCATCGATCAGGTTTTTTCCTTTCACGTTGGCTTCACGGAAGGCCGGTGAGGTCGCTTCCCAGTCATTCTGCTGGGAAACGGAATAGGCGACGTTGGTATCGAAATAGAAACTTTTATCGCCCTCTTTCCACACTTCCTGGCCCAGTTTCAGTTCAGCATAGGTTTCACATTCGTTGCCCAGACGGTATTTGCTTTGCGCGCCGGTAGCCTGAAAGCACTGTTGCTCGCCGCCGCTGCCGGTCCAGCCGATACCTGAACGGGCGTAACCCGTAAAATCGACCGCCATGGCTTGAGCGGAGAGCGTACCCGCTGCGATGGCAATCGCGACGGGAAGTTTGCGCAGAGTTAACATTTTCTATCTCCTGAGGTCATTGCTTTTATTGTTTTGCAGGGCTAAACACCGGGTTCCTGATGCAGCCTGCGGCAGGCGCTCCCGTCCTCGCGGAACAGGTGACAACGCTCCGGCGGCAGGCCAATACCCATCAGGGTGCCCTCTTCTACCAGCACCACGTCCTCCTGGCGGTACACCAGGTTCTGACGAATGGCGGGGATCTGGATATGGATCTGCGTCTCGTGGCCGAGCTGCTCAACCACCTGCACTTCGCCCTCCAGCGTGACATCGGCGATGTCGCTGGAGAGCAGATGTTCCGGACGAATACCCAGCGACATGTTGCTGCCGACCTGGACGCCGGCGCTCTCCACCGGCAGCCAGACCCGCTGATCGTTGGGCAAGCGCACCTGCACCTGATCGATGGCGGTGGCGGTCACTTTGACGGGCAGAAAATTCATGCGCGGCGAGCCGATAAAACCGGCAACGAAGCGGTTAGCGGGATAGTGATAGAGTTCGAGCGGCTTGCCGATCTGGGCGATGCGACCGGCGTCCAGCACCACGATCTTGTCGGCCAGCGTCATCGCTTCGATTTGATCGTGCGTAACGTAAATCATGGTTCGCTTCAGGCGCTTATGCAGGCGTGAGATTTCAATGCGCATCTGTACGCGCAGCGCGGCATCAAGATTGGACAATGGCTCGTCGAGCAGAAACACACGCGGTTCGGCCACCAGCGTGCGCCCGATGGCCACACGCTGCCGCTGTCCGCCCGATAGCGCTTTGGGGCGCCGTTCCAGCAGGTGCGCCAGCTGTAACACCTCCGCCACCTGATTGACGCGCTGCTGAATTTCAGCGCGCTTTACGCCAGCCAGCTTCAGGCCAAACGACATGTTTTCGGCCACCGAAAGGTGGGGATAAAGGGCGTAAGACTGAAACACCATGCCGATGCCACGCTCAGCGGGCGGAACATCGTTCATACGCTGACCGCCAATCAGCAGATCGCCGCGGGTGATGGTTTCCAGGCCGGCGATCATGCGCAGCAGCGTTGATTTGCCGCAGCCGGATGGACCGACGAACACTACAAATTCCCCTTCGCCGATCTCCAGATTGATGTCTTTTGATACCTCGGTATCACCCCAGGCCTTGGTGACATGGTGTAACGCAACGCTCGCCATGATGCTTTCCTCTTCGCAGGCTCATGCTTGCCTGCAGCACCGCAGGCAGACTCCGGCGACCACTATGGGCAGGCGCAGACGGCGCAACATCCTCCACCGTGTGGGTTTTTACTGGGGGATGAGGCGGGAGGAGGAGTACGCGCCCCCTAGCCGCGCCGGTGCGACGTTCACGGCAATTTTGTGAGCTGTCACGCAGAGCTGACGCGTCAATAGTGTGCGCCAGCGCGTATTAAGGCGCTGTTTTGCTAGCGCGATCACGGCTTAGTGCTGTTGGGCGTAGAGCGCAGGAGGATGAGGAAATGGCATAACGCCGCACAATGATGCCACTGATGATTTCCGCTTCCGCTAACAGGATGGAGTTATGACAATGAAAACCGGCGCACGCGTTCTGGCCCTTTCCGCCCTTACGGCCGTACTGTTTTCGGCTTCGGCCGTGGCCAAAATTGAAGAAGGTAAACTGGTTATCTGGATCAATGGTGATAAGGGCTATAACGGCCTCGCCGAGGTAGGCAAAAAATTCGAGCAGGACACCGGTATCAGCGTGACGGTTGAACATCCGGACAAAATGGAAGAGAAATATCCGCAGGTCGCCGCGACCGGGGACGGTCCGGACATCATCTTCTGGGCGCACGATCGCTTTGGCGGCTATGCCCAGTCAGGGCTGCTGGCCGAAGTCACACCGGATCAAAACTTCCAGCAAAAACTGTTTCCGTTTACCTGGGATGCAGTGCGCTTCAACGGCAAGCTGATTGGCTATCCGGTTTCTGTGGAGTCGCTGTCGCTGATTTACAACAAAGATCTGCTGCCCACCCCACCGAAAAGCTGGGAAGAGATGGCGGCGCTGGATAAGCAGCTGCGCGCCAAAGGCAAGAGCGCCATCATGTTTAACCTGCAGGAACCCTATTTCACCTGGCCGCTGCTGGCCGCCGGTGGCGCCTATGCTTTCAAAAAGACCGATAGCGGCTATGACGTGAAAGATACCGGCGTCGACAACGCCGGCGCGAAAGCAGGCATGCAGTTCCTCGTCGATCAGGTGAAAGCCAAAATCCTTAATGCCGATACTGACTATTCGATTGCCGAAGCGGCCTTCAATAAAGGACAAACCGCGATGACCATCAACGGTCCGTGGGCGTGGAGCAATATCGACAAAAGCGGCATCAACTACGGCGTTACGCTGTTACCGACGCTGAACGGCAAGCCGACCAAAACCTTTGTCGGCGTACTGAGCGCGGGCATCAACGCGGCCAGTCCTAATAAAGAGCTGGCCAAAGAGTTCCTGGAAAATTATCTGCTGACCGACGCCGGTCTCAACGCGGTTAACAAGGACAAGCCGCTGGGCGCGGTCACCCTGAAGTCTTTCCAGCAAACGCTGGAGAAAGACGCGCGCATCGCCGCCACCATGAACAATGCGCGCAATGGCGACATCATGCCTAACATCCCGCAGATGGCGGCCTTCTGGTATGCGATGCGCACCGCGACGCTGAATGCGCTGAGTGGTCGTCAAAACGTCGATGCGGCGCTGAAGGATGCGCAGGCGCGTCTCAATAAGTAATGCTGTTACGGAGCCGACGGCTGTCGGCTCGCCACTGGCTGTTAAGGAACACCGTATCATGTCAGGAATACCGCAAAAGAGACGGCACAGCCTGGTGCTGCGCAGCCTGCTGGTCGGGATCGGCTGTCTGCTGGTCGGCTACCTTCTGGTGCTGATGTATGCTCAGGGTGAATACCTGTTTGCACTGGTCACGCTGGTAGTCAGCGCGGCAGGCCTGTGGATTTACACCAACCGGCGCGCCTATGCCTGGCGCTATGTGTATCCGGGACTGGCCGGCATGACGCTGTTCGTGCTGTTTCCACTGGCCTGTACCGTCGCCATTGCCTTCACCAACTACAGCAGCACCAATCAGCTCAGTGAGGCGCGCGCGCAGCAGGTGCTGCTGAGTCGACAGTATCAGGCCGGGGACGCGATGAACTTCGCGCTCTATCCGCAGGGCGATCGCTGGCAGCTGGCGCTCAGCGCGGGCGAAAACAGCTTCCTGTCTGCGCCGTTTACGCTGGGTGGTGAAAAGCAGCTCAGCCTCACACCAGCCGCGCTGCCCGCCACCGCGCGCGCCAGCTTAAAAATCATCACCCAAAACCGTCAGGCGCTGAGTCAGTTAACTGCCCGGCTGCCGGACGGTCGCGAGCTGGTGATGAGTTCGCTGCGCCAGTTTTCCGGCACGCGGCCGCTGTATGTGCTGGACGCACCGGGACAGCTGAGAAATCAGCAAAACGGCGCCCGCTATCAGGCCAACCGGGACACGGGGTTCTATCAGCAGATCAACGCCGATGGCAGCTGGGCCAGCGAACAGCTCAGCCCCGGCTTTACCGTTGGCGCGGGCTGGAAAAACTTTGCCCGCGTGTTCACCGACGAAGGCATTCAGAAACCGTTCCTGGCGATATTAGGCTGGACGCTGCTGTTTTCGCTGTTGACCGTGCTGCTGACGGTCGCGGTGGGCATGGTGCTGGCGTGTCTGGTGCAGTGGGAAGCGCTGCGGGGCAAGGCCATCTATCGCGTGATGCTGATTCTTCCCTACGCGGTACCGGCATTCATTTCGATACTGATTTTCAAGGGGCTGTTTAACCAGAGTTTTGGCGAAATCAACGTCATGCTCAATGCGCTGTTTGGCTTCAAGCCAGCGTGGTTCAGCGATCCGACACTGGCGCGCGCCATGCTGGTGATCGTCAATACCTGGCTGGGTTATCCCTACATGATGATCCTGTGCATGGGCTTGCTCAAGGCGATCCCGGACGATCTGTATGAAGCGTCCGCGATGGATGGCGCCGGGCCGCTGCAAAATTTCTTTTTGATTACGCTGCCGCTGCTGCTGAAACCGCTACTGCCGCTGATGATCGCCAGCTTTGCTTTTAACTTCAATAATTTCGTACTGGTGCAGCTGCTGACTAATGGTGGCCCCGATCGACTCGGCACCACTACGCCGGCGGGCTACACCGATCTGCTGGTCAACTATACCTGGCGCATCGCCTTTGAGGGCGGCGGCGGTCAGGACTTCGGCCTGGCGGCAGCCATCGCCACGCTGATCTTCCTGCTGGTCGGTGCGCTGGCGGTGATTAACCTGAAAGCGCTACGCATGAAGTTTGATTAAGGAGGCGTTATGGCCATGGTACAACCGAAATCGCAGAAGCTGCGTCTGCTGCTGACGCATCTGCTGCTGCTGCTGTTTATCGCGGCAATTCTGTTCCCGCTGCTGATGGTGATTGCCATCTCGCTACGCAGCGGCAATTTCGCCACCGGCAGTCTGATCCCGGAACAGATTTCATGGGAACACTGGCGGCTGGCGCTCGGGTTCAGCGTCACCCATGCCGATGGTCGCGTGACGCCGCCGCCCTTCCCGGTGCTGCTGTGGCTGTGGAATTCGGTGAAGATCGCCGCCATTAGTGCACTGGGGATTGTGGCACTCTCGACCACCTGCGCCTATGCGTTTGCCCGCATGCGCTTCGCCGGTCGCGCCAGTTTGCTAAAGGGCATGCTGATTTTTCAGATGTTCCCGGCGGTGCTGTCGCTGGTGGCGCTTTATGCGCTGTTTGACCGGCTGGGGCAATATCTGCCGTTTCTCGGCCTCAATACCCACGGCGGCGTGATTTTCGCCTATCTGGGCGGCATTGCGCTGCACGTCTGGACCATTAAGGGCTATTTCGAAACCATTGATGGTTCGCTGGAGGAAGCGGCGGCGCTGGATGGTGCCACGCCTTGGCAGGCGTTTCGTCTGGTATTGCTGCCGCTTTCGGTGCCAATCCTCGCGGTGGTGTTTATCCTGGCGTTTATCGCTGCGGTCACCGAAGTACCGGTCGCCTCGCTGCTGCTGCGCGACGTCAACAGCTATACCCTCGCGGTCGGGATGCAACAGTATCTTAATCCGCAGAACTATCTGTGGGGCGATTTCGCCGCGGCGGCTGTGCTGTCCGCCATTCCCATCACGCTGGTGTTTTTACTGGCACAGCGCTGGCTGGTGAGCGGGCTGACGGCGGGCGGTGTAAAAGGTTAAAGATTCATCAGTACCACTGCTTCCTCAACGGCAACCACCTGTTGAGGTTTTGGCGGCCAATGGCCGCCGTTTTTATTACAGGCATAAAAAAAGTGGAGAGCTGTGGCTCCACTCTGTTTGCTGACTGCGCTGTATTATTCCGGCAGTGCGTGATCGCCCACCTGATTCTTCAGGATGGTATTGCCATCGGCGACATATTGGCGGCCTTAGAGGCGGCACGGCAAAGATGTTAATGACAAACGCTCAGTCCGCAGGGTATTTAAACCCTGCGGACTGAATCAGAGACAAATTAGGCGTTACGCGTTAGCCCTGCAGTTCTTTCCGCACAATCTCTGCGCCGGCACTTAATGCCTGCAGCTTACCGTAAGCCACATGACGCGACAGCGGCGTCATGCCACAGTTGGTGCTTGGATAGAGTTTATCGGCATCTACAAACTGCAGCGCTTTACGCAGCGTGGCAGCCACTTCTTCCGGTGTTTCGATGGTGTTGGTGGCGACATCAATCGCGCCAACCATGACTTTTTTACCACGAATCAGTTCAATCAAATCCATCGGAACGCGTGAGTTCTGACACTCCAGCGAAACGATATCGATACCGGAACTCTGCAGTTTAGGGAAGATCTCCTCATACTGGCGCCACTCGGTACCCAGCGTTTTCTTCCAGTCGGTGTTGGCTTTGATGCCGTAGCCGTAGCAAATATGCACTGCGGTCTCACATTTAAGTCCTTCGATAGCGCGTTCTAAGGCGGCAATGCCCCAGTCATTCACCTCGTCGAAAAAGACGTTAAAGGCGGGTTCGTCAAACTGAATAATATCAACGCCAGCGGCTTCTAATTCGCGCGCTTCTTGGTTGAGAATTTTAGCGAATTCCCACGCCAGCTTCTCACGGCTTTTATAGTGATCATCATACAGCGTGTCGATCATGGTCATCGGGCCAGGCAACGCCCATTTAATTGGACGCTGCGTCAGCTGACGCAGGTATTTGGCATCATCGACAAAGACTGGTTTCTGCCGGCTCACTTCGCCCACCACGCCGGGTACGCTGGCATCATAACGATTACGGATACGCACCGTTTTGCGGTTTTCAAAGTCAACGCCGTTAAGGTGTTCGATAAAGGTGGTGACGAAGTGCTGGCGCGTTTGCTCGCCGTCGCTGACGATATCAATACCGGCCTGCTGCTGGTCGTCCAGACATAAACGCAGCGCATCCTGTTTGCCCTGAATCAGCTCATCGCCCTGCAATTTCCAAGGCGACCATAATGTCTCTGGCTGTGCCAGCCAGGAAGGTTTCGGTAAGCTGCCAGCCGTTGACGTCGGTAATAATGTTTTCATTAATCAATAACCTTATTTATTCGTTAATCAAAGAGCGAAATGATCAGACCACTGTTTCAGAATGCTGTGGTAAGGCTTAATAAACTGCTCTTCGGTAAATTTACCCTGCTCAATCGCCAGGCGGGTACGCTCTTCGCGATCGTAAACAATTTTGGTCAGCGAGTGATCCTGATGATACAGGTCTGGCTGATATTCAATGCCCGCCGGTGAGTTCGCATTGTAAATCTCCGGGCGGTAAATCTTCTGGAAGGTTTCCATGGTACTGATGGTGCTGATCAGCTCCAGGTTACTGTAATCACTGAGCAAATCACCGGCGAAGTAGAAGGCGAACGGCGCCACGCTGTTGGCCGGCATGAAATAGCGCGCCCTGAGTCCCATTTTGGCGAAATAGAGATCGGTCAATGAAGATTCATTTTGCTGATACTCAATGCCCAGCACCGGATGCTGGTTACCGGTACGACGGTAAATATTTTTGCTGGAGACGCTGAGGCAAATGACCGGCGCTTTGCGGAAGTTGGCTTTATACGTCTCTGAGTTGACAAAATGGCGGAAAATATTGCCGTGCAGCACGCCGAAGTCATCTGGAATACTGAAACCGGTACGGCCTTTATTATGCTCGGACAGCAAAACGCTGAAATCATAATCACGCACGTATGAAGAGAAGTTATTGCCGGTGATCCCTTCAATGCGCTCACTGGTTTTTTTATCAACGATGTTGGTCTTCAGGATCTCAATCGCCGGAAAGCTTTTGCCCTCGCCGCCTGCACCCAGATTCATTTCCACAGAAATGATATCCAGTTCAACCGCATAGCGATCGCCTTTCGGGTTGTCCCAGTTCGCCAGCGAATTGAAACGGTTATTCATCATGATCAGCGCATTGCGCAGATTCTCTTCACGATTGCTGCCGCGCGCCAGGTTGGCAAAATTGGTGGTAATGCGCGTATCTTTGGAGGGATTGTAATTCTCATCGAAGCGCGTGCTTTTTATACTAAAGGTAAAATCATTTTTCATCGCGAGCGGGCATCCTGATTTCTGCTTGCAACCTGACGCTGTTCTCTCCTTTACCGGAGTTCTCAAAACGTTTACAGGTTTGCAAATTCAGCAGTGGTCATATTGTCGAAAATATTTAACATGACCTTAGTTATGCCAGAGTCCCTGCGTGAGGAAAAGTGATTAAATTTCAAAGCAAGATGAGCTAACTTCATGTTGCCTGCACCAGGCTCGCGCTGAGGGTAAGTAAGCAAAGGTTGGGCAAAAAACCTGCAAAATCAGGCGCTAATCTGCGCTATCACACTGCCCATCCTTAGCCTGACAGCTGACGGCGCGATTGTCAGGTGAAAAAACTTCACCATCACCGTTTTCCATCCCCTTTACCGCTGTCCATCCAGATTTTCAGCGGTTAGAATAGCTGACTTCATATAATTGGCATTATATGAAGTCAGGATCCTCAGGATCATCACCTTTGGTTAACATGATGCAGTGTGTCTGCTCCATGCCGTGCATAAAAAAACCGGCACCGCTACGTTAAATCTGGCGGGTGATGACCCTGCTACATGCACAGAATTCACGTAGCGACGTCATAAATTAATGAGTAAAACGGACACCCTGCCCGGGATTACCGCCAGCCCGGCTCTGATGAACAGTATTGATGAGGATATTGCTGAACGCCTGAAAGCGTTTGTTAGTGATAAAGAAGCGTTTTCTGACAATACGTGGCGACAGTTGCTGAGCGTTATGCGGATCGGCAGCCGCTGGGCGACTAAACATGACCGGCAATTCTTGCCGATGGATCCTGCCGATCTGCGTGATTACCTGCTGTGGCTTCAGGCATCGGGACGCGCCTCTTCTACCATCGCGACCCATGCTGCATTAATTTCCATGTTACACCGTAACGCCGGTCTGGTGCCGCCCAATGTTTCGCCGCTGGTGTTTCGCGCAGTGAAAAAAATTAATCGCAGCGCGGTGATAGCCGGTGAACGTGCCGGTCAGGCCATCCCCTTTCGCATTCGGGATTTACTTAAGCTGGATCAGCGCTGGGCGGGCTCTTACCGCCTGCAACAGCAGCGCGATCTGGCATTTTTGCATGTGGCTTACGCCACGTTATTACGCATCAGTGAGCTGAGCCGCTTGCGGGTGCGTGACATTTCGCGCTCGGCCGATGGCCGTATCATTCTCGATGTTGCCTGGACCAAAACCATTGTGATGACCGGGGGACTGATTAAGGCACTCGGCGATCTCTCATCACAACGGCTGACCGAATGGCTGGTGGCATCCGGGTTGATCGCTGAACCCGACGCGTTCATTTTTGGCCCGGTGCACCGCGCTAACCAGGCGCAGATTGTCTGCGATAAACCGCTCTCGACTCGCGCGCTGGAGGATATTTTCGTCCGCGCCTGGCGTGAAGCAGGACCGGGCACCGGCGTGCAACCCAATAAGAATCGCTATCGCGGCTGGTCGGGACATAGCACCCGGGTCGGTGCCGCCATCGATATGGCCAGCAATAAGTACAGCACCGCGCAGATCATGCAGGAAGGCACCTGGAAGAAGCCGGAAACGGTGATGCGCTATATTCGCCACGTTGATGCCCATGCCGGGGCGATGATCGACCTGATGCAACAACATCTGTGAATTAATATCAGTAAGCCCTGGCGCTGGGAATTGCTGGCAGTGTGCTAAGTGGTGCTATCAGGTGCGCCCCAGACACCGGGACTGGAAGCCGGGACTGAAAGTGGTTATGAACGCAGTTATTGGGGGCTGACGCTCGGTGGAACGAAAACTCACGTTAAGCAATGTTTTCTTCCTCTGACGCCTCTTTTAATGGCCGCAGATGTCCTTTTGTCACCAGTTCTGCCTGTATGAAGGAATAATGGCCGAGCATATTGATATGCCCGTTGCAAAGCGGTGAGATGCGTGCGATATCTTCATCATTCAGCATTTCCCCCTGTGCCCGGAGATGATCCAGGGCTGCCTGCATATAAATAATATTCCCTAACACGACGGCGTTAGTGACCAGTCCCAGTGCGCCCAGTTGATCTTCCTGTCCGTGGGTATATCGCTTTCTTATCTCACCTTTCTGACCGTGATCCAGTTGATAAAAGAGTTCGACGCCCGGGGTGTATCCATTCGGTTTATTGACGACGGTATCAGTACCGATGCGGAAATGAGTAAAATGGTTATCACTATTCTTTCAGCTGTAACCCTGGCCGAGCGCAAGAGAATCCTTGAGCGTACAATTGAAGGGAGGCAATAGGCGAAGCTAAAAGGTATTAAATTCGGCCGCAAGCGCACTTTAGAAAGGCACGCCGTTATGGAACTTCATCAGAGAGGTATGGGTGCAACTAATATCTCTCATCAGCTCAGTATTGCACGCTCTATAGTCTATAAAATTCTCGAAGATCAAAAGTGCTTATGATGCTTTCTGTTTATCATTAAAATGATTGGTTTAAAACATCAAACTCGTCTTTAAGGCATTGAGCCATCGTAAAATGAAAATTTAAACAAGGTAATTAGTCTATAGATTTGAAAAACTTGATTATTTATAAGAAGAAACTTATCCCCGGTGACGAACGGGCTAAAACAGCACAATCCTCAGGCACTCCTTAACCGTTACATGTCCGACCAGATATGACCATCATCATTTTAGATGATTGAATTTAAAATTTTAATCTCAAAAAATCGTCAAAAGCCCCTTTCTTCTTCAAAAAAATTGCACAAAGGAAATATTCAGTTACATATATTTACTAAAAACAAGTTTAGGTTAGCATTACATTACACAAGACAAGAGCGTTCCTCTTATCGCTTTTGATGTATGTTCAGGGATTACGAAACTGGGTTCTGAATCATTCAAGGGTGTGAACGGAGTTAAAAGTAATGAAGCATGGACAGTTGAGAACTTATTTTAGAAGTGGTCCTTTCGTAATTACTTCATTAGCTATGTTTTTTTTAATATTTAATTCTTCGTCATGTGTGGCGTATGAGGAGATAGACCTCCCCGATGCCAGCGTTCTTTCTGACCCCCCCGATATCTATATTAAGGGGAGCGTTATTTATTATAATGGAAAAATCACAGGCACATCTTATTCTGAATTCCTAAGGCTTGCTAGAAATTCCCCAATCAATACGATATCTATAAATAGCATTGGCGGTGATATCAGGAACGCTTTAGCGATAGGTGATTATATATATAAAAATGGAATCAGTGTTGATGTGCGCAGCGTTTGCGCCTCTGCCTGTGCTAACTATATTTTTCCAGCCGGAAAGAAAAAACATCTGGGTAACGATTCGTACCTTCTATGGCATGGTGGTATCAACGGCCCTGAGAGAGAAATTGCAATATCTGGAAACATAACAAAGAGTGATTTTTTCTCGCTTCGGGAAATTAAAAAGTTACAAAAAGATGATATTGAGTTTTACAGAAAAATTGGTGTGGACAATAAGCTATCTTTTTGTCCTCAGTTAAACTCTGATTATAGATATAAGTTCCCGGAGAAATGGTTTTCATACACTCCGGCAGACATGAAAAAGTTTGGCATAACAAACATACACTATGCCAATTCATCTTCTCAATGGGTTGTTTCAATGAGAAAAAAGCACGTTATATTCGCAAGCTACTGTAATTAGGAGAAATAATAATGCGTGAACTTTCTTTAAATGAAATGAATGTAGTCGCAGGTGGGTTTTCAATTGGCAGCTGTTCTATTGGTGGTTCTTTTTCCACGTCTAAAGATGGACATGGCGGCTCAACTACCTCGGCTAGCTTTCACGCGGGCTGTGGTTTAAACGCACCGGATACCGGGTCCTCTGCATCCGGGAATAATAAAGGGAACAGTGGTAAATCCAGCAACAAGGGGAAAAGTGGTCAGATGGGTGGTGGTAAAAACCGCTGATTACAGAGAATCTGCTCTCCAGGCGGCCATTATGGCCGCCTTATTATGACAACTACTGGCTTTTATTTCTTCAGGATACTCATGGACTCCCTCTATCGTGCAGCGGCGCTCAGTCACCGGTCACGACTCTGGAATGGTCGGGCATTGCTGGCCCGCGGCCTTCCCGCTTGGGTGCATCTTGCCCTCACCGCGCTCTTTTTTATCGTGCTTGCAATGTTTCTCTGCATCGGCAGCTATACCCGTCGGGTGACCGTTAGCGGGGAGCTGGCCTCCCTGCCCGGCCCAGTCCGGGTCACCGCCCCCGGACAGGGGTTTATTATCAGCCGTCTGGTCAGTGCAGGTGACAAGGTAAAAAAAGGGCAGCCTCTTTATGAAATTGACGTCAGCCATACGACGCGATCCGGCGTGGTCAGCCTTCAGCAGCGGCAGAATACGCAGGCCCAGATAAAAAGCGTTGAGAGCATCATTAATCACCTGCGTGAAAACAAACGCGTCACGCTGGAAACCCTGGAGCAACAGAAAGCCAGTTATGCGGCGGCGCTGTCGCACTCGGCTGACGTACTGAACCAGGCCGAAGAGGGGCTGAAGGAAATGAAGCAGAATATGGACAGCTATCGCCGCTATCAGCGCGCGGGCCTCATCAACCGGGACCAGCTCTCCCAGCAGGCCGCTCTTTACTATCAGCAGCAGAACGACCTGCTGACGCTGAGCGGTCAGCGTGAACAGAATGCTCTGCAGCTGCTGGCTCTGACGGGCGACATCCGCACGCGCGCCGCTGATTTTGATAACGATATTTTCCGCATGGAGATGCAGCGCAGCGACCTGGTTCGCCAGGAGACCCTGGACGACGCGGCGGGAACGCTGGTCGTGACTTCGCCGGTGGACGGGCGGGTAGATATCGCCGGCCTGACATCTGGACAGTCGGTCAGCGTCGGCGACGCCCTGGCACAGGTTATTCCTTTCGCAACTCCCCGCTGGGAACTGGTCATGTGGGTGCCGGACAGCGCCGTGCCATTCATTAAGGCAGGCTCACCGGTCAACATACGGTATAACGCTTTTCCGGCAGAAAAGTTTGGTCAGTTTCCCGGACGGATCACGCAGATATCTTCAGCCCCGGCGACCCTACATGAAAGGGCATCCTGGTCCGGCGCGCCTGCCGTAAACGCCAGCACATCCGAGACCTGGTACCGACTGACCGTCACGCCTGATGTGACGCACTTTGTCTGGCAGGGACACCGCCTCCGGCCCGGAAACGGGCTGCGCGCGGAATGCACGCTGTTTCTAGAGAAACGAAAACTGTGGCAGTGGGTACTTGCGCCACTCTATGACATGCGGGACAGCACGCAGGAGGCGGTGAGTGAACAGTAACGGACCTGAAGGGCTATTACGCCGTCTCAATTTCTCACTGTACCGGCGTGTCCCCCTGATTCTGCAGACTGAAGCTGCCGAATGCGGGCTGGCCTGTATCGCGATGGTGGCAGGCTGGCACGGCCATCACGCAGATTTGTTTGCCCTGCGCAGCCGGGGTGGCATCTCGTCTCGCGGCGCCACGCTGAGCACTCTGTACACCATTGCCGGGGAGGTGGGACTGGCGGGCCGGGCTTTATCACTTGAGCTTGATGAGCTTTCGGACCTGAGGCTGCCCTGTATTCTGCACTGGAGCTTCAGCCATTTTGTGGTGCTGGTCAGCCTCAGTGGCGACCGGGCCGTGATCCACGATCCGGCCCGTGGACGGCTAAGCGTCAGCAGGAAAACGCTGTCGGAAAACTTTACCGGCGCGGCGCTGGAGCTCTGGCCCGGCCGCGGCTTCTGCCGGAAAAAAAAACTGCCCCGCGTCAGGCCTGCCGAACTGATGAGCGGTATACGCGGCTTCGGCACTGCCCTGGTCAAAATCTTCTGTTTGTCCGCGATGATCGAAAGCATCAGTCTGCTGTTGCCCGTGGGTACGCAGATTGCCCTGGATCACGTGGTTCCCGCCTCCGACCGGGGGCTGCTTGAACTGGTCTGCCTGTCTCTGGGAGCACTTATCCTGCTTCAGACCGGACTTAACCTCATCCGTGCGTGGACGGTGATGGTGACGGACACGCTCACCGACGTCCAGTGGAAGGAAGGCCTGCTCCGGCATCTTCTGGGACTTCCTCTTCCGTGGTTTGCCCAGCGTCGTACAGGCGACATCCAGTCACGTTTCGGCTCGCTGGATGTGCTGCGCGACACTTTTGTCCACGATGTCACCGGCTGCGTCATTGACGGCATCATGCTCCTCGGGTCTTGCGTACTGCTGGCAGGCTACGGAGGCCCGCTTCTGTGGGGTGTGGTTACGTGCTTTGTGTTGATCGCCATAACAATGCGGGTGGTTGCCTTTCCTCGCTACCGCCAGCTGACGGAGGAGCAACTGATAAAAAACGCGGCGGCCGGATCTCACTTTACCGAATCGCTGTGGGGTATCGCCACGCTACGCGCGCAGGGTCTGACATCGCAGCGCCGCCGGAACTGGCTGACACTTGAAGTAGACGCCGCAAACGCTGCCGTCAGCCGTCGGCGCTTTGACATTCTTTTCAGTACGGTCAGCGGTCTGACGAACGCGCTGGACAACGTGGTTATCCTCTGGCTTGGCATTGGGGCCGTAATGACTCATCAGCTCTCACTCGGGGCGTTTGTGGCCTTCGGGGTATTTCGTGAAATTTTCACCTCCCGGGCACTGTCGCTGACTGACATGTTCCTGCGTCTCGGCATGCTCTCCCTGCACGGAGAACGTATTGCAGACATCGCCCACACTGAGTCCGAGCCGGCCGCCCCCGCTGCAGACCTGTACCCTGCGGGTGTCGCCATCGCGCTGGAGGCAAAAGGACTCATGTTTCGTCATGATGCACAGTCACCGGCCATTTTCAGGGGGCTCAATATCACGGTGGCTGCCGGAGAAAGCGTGGCCATCACCGGCCCATCAGGGTGCGGAAAAACCACACTCATGAAAGTGCTGAGCGGCCTTATCCCGCCGGGTGAAGGCTGCGTGCTGGCCGGAGGACGGGATATCCACTCCGCCGGCGTGAACAACTACCGCCGCGCCGTGGCCTGCATACTGCAGGAGGACCGTCTGTTTGCCGGGTCATTACGCGAAAACATGACCGGTTTCAGCGACTCACCTGACGAGGCGTGGCTTCATACCTGCGCCCGCCTTGGCCATATCCATGACGATATCATGGCCCTGCCGATGGGCTATGACACCCTGACAGGCGAGCTGGGCGAGGGGCTCTCGGGCGGCCAGCGTCAGCGCATTTTCATCGTTCGCGCACTCTATCGCCGTCCCGCCATTCTTTTCATGGACGAGGCAACCAGCCATCTGGACGAACATAACGAGGCGCTAATAAACGAGGCCATACGCGGCCTGAGCATCACGCGGGTTATTATCGCTCACCGTTCATCCACAATTGCCTCGGCCGACCGGACAATTCACCTCGGCAGCATGCCGGAATAAAGGAGTATGCCCATGCGCGACACGCTGATTATCACGCTGATGCTGATTGTGATCCTGACCTTTATCCCCGTCAGTTGTTTCACTGGTGCCACCCTGCTGGCCCTGCGTCAGCGTAAAGGGTGGGGCTGGCTGATTGTGGCGGGCGTCCTGACGACTGTCGCCGTGGTGGACGCCGCCATCAGCAGCCTTGTGTTATAGAAATAACCGACGGAAAGGCAACGGGAAGTCGTGGTCAAACGCATTAGGCCATAAGCTTCGCCAGCTTGCCTTCGACGCTGCCTCATAGTTCATAGTTAGGCCCCTTAATTGCTTTTGTGATGGGGCTGATGACCAACTCCGTAGTGCTGTGGAACACAGTTTATATAATGGCTGCACTGGATCAGCATCGGGCATAAGGCGAAACGCTTAATAACAACGAGAATGGCAAAAATCGGTCAGTGGCCCTGGCGTTGACATGATGAATATATCGCACGGTTTCCCCGCTTTATTGTGGATAATTAATATGCTGGGTCATCATTCCTTTATGCAGGCAATATGAGTAAAAAAGGCCATTTAATGCTACTAAAAGGGGCAATCGAGGAAGACAATATTGCTTAACGTGAGTTTTCGTTCGACTGAGCGTCAGACCCCTCATTACTCACTTCACACTGGCTGAAGGTTTTTTCTTTAACATCATCCGTAAGGTCCGCTTCAAAAAAAATATTCAGGTAATATTGGTTGGCCTCAATCCCTCTCCGTTCTATACCCAATGCTCTTCTGACACTGCTTCTGGCTCCATCCGCAGCGAAAAGCCAGCTGGCAGAGATGACATGCAATACACCATGAGAATCTTTGGCTATGGCAGTAACGTTATTCTGATTTTCTGTTATTTCTATCAATTCCCAGCCTAAACGGAGATTTTGCTGCCGGGCCAATAAAGCCTCATATAATATTGGTTCAATCAGCGTTTGTGGACATGCCGTCAATTTACAGGGTGACGGATCTGCTTCCGAATGTAATCGCTTAACATCCGCTTCGACAAGCGGGGTTGATTCAAGCATTGAAACTCCGCGCCTGGCTCCGCCAAATTTGCCCTGCTTCCACGCGGATACTGATACTTTTTCAATTGCATCCTGAAGGCCCACACTACGAAACAGCTCCATCGTCCTTGCAGAAAAGCCTCTTGCTCGCGGTAACGCTGACAGTGATGAGCCTTTTTCTATCAGGATAAATGGGACATTGAATTGGGCGTTCTGATGCGCCAGGGCATTGCTGAGCAGGATGCGACGCTCGCCTTGATGACTGCGTCAAAATTTACCGTCGGTTTTGTCCTTGAAGAACAGCAGGAGAGCTCGCTATCTCAGTTAAATAAAAACAGTCCTTTCTTCATAACAGATAAAGATTATATGTACGAATGTGGGCTGGAAATGATAACAAGAAATTTATTCATGCACGGCCAGAATAACTCTGTGTAGGCTGGGATTTTTGTGCGTTAATTCGTTCCTGTTTCACGGGAAGGGTAATGCACAAATGGGCTTAATCTCGTCATCATTTGTAGCCTGCCTGGTTTTATGATTTCAGCATCATTTAGTTTAACAATTCGTTCACGAATCCAAAGACATGCCGTGGGGCAACAGAACGCTAAAGAATAACGATTTGCCTGGTTTACCCGTGGGCGGCCTTCTCAACTGCCCTGCCACCTAAAGGTGCTGTTAATGACGCGGTACCTTTGCCAGTTCCCTGACAAAGTACCGCGCCGCCTGCTTCACCTCACTGCCATACCTTTTAGGGTATCAAACAGGCCAATCTTAGTATTGGAATCAACGCTCACCCTGCTTCTAAGATAAATTCAGCCCGGAAACTGGCGGATTATTAACCGATAGTCAGAGGTGAACAACGATGAATAAACCCATTGCAAAATTAAACGACACCCCGGTACGCCGCGGTGGTGATGTCCTGCTGGAAGTGGTACAAAAACTCATTAGCTGATTCAGTGTTGGCTTCATGACTGCGCTTCTCACGCATAATCTGACAATAGACTACGTCAGTGAATCACAATTTAGCCGATATGGCATAGCAATTCGCCATATTGATCCCTATAACGCCGCTGAGGCTGGAATGCCCGCCTGATTACGCAGCGGGTTCCTCACCATAGTGTGACTGCGCGTACCCGGCAAAGCGCCGTATCTCCGGGTTAGCCGCGCCGGTTTTCCAGCACAGGTAGAGTGCCGTCGTGACATCCTGCTGCGCCAGCGGCAGCAGTGCCACATCCTGCCGCAAAAATCTATCCGGAGCGTGGGGGATGAAGGTCACGCCCAGGCCCAGCGCGGCGAGGTCAACGGCGGTGGCTACATCGCGCGCGCGGAGCACGCTGGCGGGAATCTGCCTGGCGGCCGCATAGAGATTAAGTACCGCGCCACCCAGCCCGATGCCTTCCGGATCTTCCTGCAAAATCAGCGGCTCCGCCGCTAAATCAGCCAGCGAGACGCAGGCCTGCTGCGCCAGCGGATGGTCGTCGGCCAGCACCGCACACAGCGAGGTTTGATGCAGAATTTGCCGGCTAATCTGGCGACGTTCCGGCAGTGGCCCGCGCAGGATGCCGATATCCAAATCGCTGCTCTCCAGCAGGCTTAGCTGTTGGTTGACGCTGTACTCCACGGGTTGCAGCGCGATCTGGGGAAAATCACGTCTGAAGGCACGGATAATTTTGACCAGCGCCGGCTCCAGCATGGACGTGCCCACATAGCCAATGCGTAACATGCCGCGTCGTCCGGCGGCCACCTGCTTAATCGTGTCCTGCAGATGCTCCACACGCTGCACCGTTTGCTGGACTTCCCCGAGCAGCAATGCGCCTTCGCGCGTCAGACTCACCTTACGCTTGTCGCGCGCAAATAACTTCACGCCCCACTGCTGCTCCAGTGCCTGAATATGCTGAGACAACGCCGGTTGCGTCAGGTTAACCGCCGCCGCTGCCCGTGCAAAATGCAGCGTATCGGCGAGTGCCAGAAAAGAACGCAGCTTACGGTAATCCATGCCACACCTGATAAGGATTCGTTATTAATAAAAGCATAATACCAATTAGACCCTGATTAGCGAGCGCATTATCTTTGCCAGCAGGACGGCGACGGCAGGAACGCGCCGGAAAATTTTTGCCTTTCACAGGAGGCCTTATGCGCATCATTGTCGGCGTAACCGGTGCCACCGGTGCCCCACTCGCGCTGCGATTACTGCGGCAGCTGGCGGAC
Organism: Pantoea sp. B270; assembly: GCF_018726825.1. Taxonomy (NCBI): domain Bacteria; kingdom Pseudomonadati; phylum Pseudomonadota; class Gammaproteobacteria; order Enterobacterales; family Erwiniaceae; genus Pantoea; species Pantoea sp. B270. Next base: position 495,952 of record NZ_JAHCSX010000002.1, on the reverse strand, counting down.
ATTCCGCACATCGAAACGCATCTCATTTTGTCACGCTGGGGAAAAGTGACGCTGGAACATGAAACCAACTATTCTCTCAACGAAATCAAACAGCTGGCCGATGTGTTTCATCCGGCCGGTGACCAGGCCGCGACTATCTCTTCGGGCTCATTTGTCACCGACGGGATGGTGATTATTCCCTGCAGCATGAAAACGCTGGCCGGTATCCGCAGCGGGTATGCGGAAGGGCTGATTGGCCGCGCGGCGGATGTCGTCCTGAAAGAGCAGCGCAAACTGATTCTGGTACCGCGCGAAACCCCGCTCAACACCATTCATCTGGAAAACATGCTGGCGCTGTCACGCATGGGCGTCAGCCTGATTCCCCCTGTGCCGGCCTGGTACAACCATCCGGCCACGATCGCCGATGTGGAAAATCATATCGTGGGTCGCGTGCTGGATCAGCTTGGTATCGACACTGCTGGCGCCACGCGCTGGCAGGGTTTGCATCCCGCCAGTGATGACCTGACACTCTCAAACTAAGGAACAGCCTATGTCAAACACATCTCCCTCTTCGCACAGCAGTGAGGTTTACGATCTGCGTTCTGCCATCGAACTGCTGAAGCAATTTGATGGTGAGTATATTGAGACCGATGAACCGGTGAATCCCGAAGCGGAACTGTCCGGTGTCTATCGTTACGTTGGCGCGGGCGGCACCGTGATGCGTCCCACACAGACCGGACCGGCGATGGTGTTTAATCACATCAAAGGTTACGCCAACTTTCGCGTACTGATTGGCTTGCTGGCTTCACGGCAGCGCGTGGCGCGCCTGTTAGGGGTGCCGAAAGAAAAGCTGGCGCATTTGCTGCGTTCATCGGTACACAACGCCATTGCACCGGTGGAAATAAGCCAGCAGCAGGCGGTTTGTCAGGAAGTGGTGCACCTCGCCACGGACGACGGTTTTGATATCCGCCGCCTGCTGCCCGCGCCAACCAACACGCCTGAAGATGCCGGCCCCTATTTCACCATGGGGATGTGTTATGCCGCCGATCCGGAAACCGGCGAACACGACGTCACTATTCACCGCTTGTGCGTGCAGGGCAAAGATGAGATCTCGATGTACTTTGTACCGGGCCGCCATCTTGATCAGTTCCGCATCAAGGCTGAGCAGGCGGGCAAAGCGTTGCCGATCACCATCAGTATTGGCGTCGATCCGGCCATCGAAATTGGTGCCTGCTTTGAGCCGCCGACCACGCCGCTCGGTTTTGATGAGCTGGCGATAGCCGGGGGTTTGCGCGGTCGGGCGGTTGAGCTGGTTAAGGGTGTCGCCGTAGAGGCACGCGCCATTGCCCATGCAGAGATCGTGATTGAGGGTGAACTGGTGCCGGATTATCGCGTACAGGAAGATCAGCATACCCATAGCGGTAAAGCGATGCCGGAATTCCCGGGTTATACCGGTGAAGCGCAGGCGGCAGTGCCGGTGATTAAAGTCAAAGCCGTGACGCACCGCAAAAATCCCATCCTGCAAACCTGCATCGGACCGAGCGACGAGCACACCAATCTGGCCGGAATCCCGACCGAAGCCAGCATTCTCGATATGGTTGAGCGTGCGTTACCGGGTCTGGTGAAGAATGTACATTGCCCTTCGCCAGGCACCGGGAAATATGTTGCGGTGCTGCAAATCAATAAGCGCGGCCCGCAGGATGAGGGACGCCAGCGTCAGGCTGCCCTGCTGGCTTTCTCGGCCTTTTCAGAGCTGAAGCACGTGTTCCTGGTCGATGAGGATGTTGATGTGTTCGACTTAAATGACGTGATTTGGGCGATGACCACGCGTTATCAGGGCGACGCAGATACTATCTTTATTCCGGGCGTGCGCTGTCACCCGCTCGATCCGTCACAGGATCCGGCCTTCAGCAACTCGATTCGCGCCCATGGCATTACCTGTAAAACCATTTTTGACTGTACGGTACCGTATGACCTGAAACACAACTTCCAGCGCTCGCAGTTTATGGAAGTTGATGTTTCACGCTTCATTCCAGGTTTTAACCGTTAATCACTCACCGCCCGCCAGGCCTGCGCCTGATTGCGTCCGCTATGCTTGGCCTGGTAGAGCGCCGCATCAGCATGCTCGATCAGGTTGCCGGCCTGATCGTCATGCCAGGTGGTCGCACAGCCCGCGCTGAGCGTCACCTGCGCGTCGGGCAGTGCGGAAGCGGCGTGAGGCAGATGCAGGTCAGCAATCGCCTGTACTGCCTGACGCGCAATATTCAGCGCCGCATGCTGATCGGCACCGGCGAGGATAATGGCAAACTCCTCGCCGCCATAGCGCGCGACCATGTCGCTCTGCCGCAGCTTGAGGCGTTTGAGCGCGTCGGCCACCTGGCGTAAACAGTGATCGCCTGCCACGTGCCCGTAGCGATCGTTGTAGTGTTGAAGTAGTCAATATCCATTAATATCAGTGACACCGGTGCTGATTTTTCCCGCAGATTATGCAAAGCATTCTGCAAAAAGCGGTCAAACTGTCTGCGGTTAGCCAGACCGGTCAGCCCATCGAAAAACGCCAGCTGATCAAGATGATGATTGGCATCGGCGAGGTCGTTTTTTAGTTTGAGCAGCGCTTCCTGATAATGCTGGCTATGCCGAGCCTGACGAATGACAAACAGTCCCAGCAGGATAATCGCGACCAGCAGCGCCACGTTCAGGGAAATATCCTGCAGTCTTCCTTTCACCCAGCGCAGATATAGATTGCGCTTGTCGTAACCGGCCGCGACCACCAGCGGATAGCGTTCTGAGCTGGCGAAGCCGAAGATGCGCACCTGGCCATCCAGCGCCGCGTTCCACTCGCCGCTGCCGCGATCGGCTTTCACCAGCATCTGCTGGAACAGATGGCTGGCGGAGAGACTTTTGCCGATATAGCTGTCGGGCATCGGACGGGCATAAAGCACCGTGCTGTCTGCCAGCATCAGTACCAGCACGTCGCGCGGCCCCAGTTCGTAGTAACTGTAAAAACGGCGGAAATAATCCACTTTAATGGTGGCTAACAGGATGCCTTTGAAATCACGCGCGGCATCGCTGACGCGCAGGGAAACCGGAATAACCAGATCGCCAGTGCTGCGGCTGCGGATCACCGGGCCAATGTGCAAACTGTCACGGCTGTTGTTGCGGTGATAGCGGAAATATTCACGATCAGAGTTGTTGGTGCCCACCGGCACGCTGCGCGTGGAGGTGGCGATCCAGCGGCCCTGCTCATCATAGTAAAACAGCCCATGCAGCTGCGGCAGACGGCTTTGCAGATCGCGCATAATCTGGCTCAGATTGGCGGCGTTGAGTTTTTCCAGCGGCTGCGCCTGCAGGTCGCGCTGCACTTCACGCAGGGCCAGTTCGGTCTGGAGCACGGTATCTTCCGCCTGACGTGACTGTGACAGGGAAAGATTGACCGCCATCTCTTCCGTCTGGCGCACCGCGCCGTGCCAGTCTTCGCGCAGCGTCCACAGGGTGAGCGCAATGATCGCGCATATCAGCAATCCGCCGGACAGCAAAATACTGCGCAGCAGCGAGGAACCTGAAATGATTGCCGCTTCATTTTTCCTTTTAAACGTCATGTTTCACCCTGTTGCCGTGTCAACGCTAAGTTAAGCACATAATCAGCGACGGGATTTTCAGGATTAAAGGCGGTAATGATGTCATGCGTGGTGATGGCCGCTGGACGACGGGTGGATGCTGCACAAATCGCCAGCGATCAGCCCGTTTCTCACTCGCTGCTCAGAGTGATGACTACCTTACCAAAAGGCCCGCGGTCCAGATGGTCCAGCGCTGATGGCAGGTCAGAAAATGCGTACACTGAGTCGATCACCGGCTTTATGCCGGTCCGATCAACTGCACGAATCAGGCGCGTGAGTGCGCGGCGGCTACCGGTGCCGATACCATGAAGGGTCACGTCTTTCATCATCAGCGGCATTGCCGGTGAGCTGAAGTCAAAGCCCTCAAGCGCACCGATCTGGCAGATGTGCCCACCGACCGCCGCCAGCTGCACGGATTTCCCCAGGTGATCGCCACCGATGACTTCAAGGATATGATCGGCGCCGTGATTGGCGGTGATGCGGTAAATTTCTTCCACCCAGTCTTCCCGGTGGCGATCCACATAATGGTCGGCACCCAGCGCTTTCGTCCGGTCGGCGTTGCTGGCTCTGCCGGAGACAATCACCTGCGCGCCATGCGCTTTGGCAATCTGCAAACCAAACAGGGCAACCCCGCCGGTACTGGGAATCAGTACAATATCGCCAGCCTGCACGCCGGCACGTTCGACCAGCGCAAACCAGGCGGTGAGACCGGCACAGGGCAATGTGGCAGCCTGAATCGGGTTAAGCGTCGCAGGGGCGGTAACCAGCCACGCTTCCGGCATAACCACATATTGAGCCAGCACGCCGGGATAATAGCCGCCCAGCGTTTTATAGGCCGGCGTGCGCGCATCGCCGGGACGCACACCGTCGATCCAGTCGGGCGTAAACGTTGAAATAACCCGGTCACCGATGCTGAAGCGGCTGACACCTTCCCCCTGGCCAACAACGACGCCGGCCAGATCGGACCCCGGTGTAAAAGGAAACGCAAGCGGCAGGCCCCGGCCATTCTCAATTACCATCTTGTCCCGGTGATTCAGGGCGACGGCTTCAACCTTCACCAGCACCTGCTGCGGGCCCGGAACCGGCATTGCGACCGTTCTCAGTTCGAGGTTATCGCGCCCGATGGCGTCTGTTTCCCAGCGCCGCATGTGTTTTGTCATCGTTAAGCCCTTCCAGGTAATTAATTTTGTTGGTGTTGTTAGTCTCCGGCTTCTGATTATGAATAACAATACTCTATAATCGACACAGGTTGTTGAGCCGGGAAGCAACAATGAAAGGCAGCGAATATAGCGAACTCCGGGCATTTGTTTGTGTCGCGGAGGAACGCAGTTTCAGACGGGCGGCGCAGCGCCTGAGTGTATCGCCCTCCGCGCTGAGTCATACCATCCGCGCGCTTGAAGAGCGTTTAGGTAGCCGGTTATTGAACCGGACCACCCGCAGCGTGGCGCCGACGGAAGCAGGACAGGCTCTGCTCAATCGCCTGATGCCGGCGATGGCGGAGATCGCCTCGGCCGTCAGGGACGTCGGTGCCTGTCAGGACGAGCCGCGTGGACGGGTTCGCATCAATCTGCCGCGTATTGCTGCCCGCATGTTGATTGCGCCCATGCTGCCGTTATTCAGGGAGAACTATCCGCATGTCTCTCTTGATGTGGTCATTGATGACAGCCTCACAGACATTGTCGGCAAGGGATTCGATGCCGGCATCAGATCGGGACAACTCGTGCAGCAGGATATGATTGCCGTGCGGCTGACGCCCGACATGCGGATGATTGTGGTCGGTTCCCCGGACTACTTTTCACGCCATCCCGAGCCACAACATCCGCAGGATCTGCGCCAGCATCAATGCCTGACCTATCGCTGGGCCGATACCGGGGTGCTGCAACGTTGGGAATTTCATGGGCCGGCAGGCGCGCACAGCGTGAATGTTGAAAGCATTGTCACCGCCAACGAAACGGATTTTGTGCTCGACGCGGCGTTAAAAGGAACCGGGCTGGCCTATATCAGCGATCAGTTCGCACAACCCTGGATTGAACGCGGCGAACTCAGGCAGGTGCTGAGCGAGTGGTCTGCGGTATTTTCAGGACTTCATCTCTATTACGTTAACAATCCCCATATGTCGGCCTCGCTGAGAGCGTTTATTGACCAGTTAAAATCCTTTGTCGCGACGAGGCGTTGAATCAGCAAGCGCCATGCTGCTCGTCCCGCTACAAATATTAAATCATGCTAATCATTATCCTTGCTTTCGTTCCGGTTGTTACCGCCGGTACTTTCTCCCCTGTAACGCGCCTTATCCCCTGCCGCCACGCTTTTCTGAAGATCTAAATTTGTAGCAAAAATTTATTCAATCATTAAATTATATTTATTATATTAGCAAAACTTTAATGTGGACTGGTTGAGGATTACAGTGCATTTAACAAGGAAATCAGTGATTAGCAGCGCTATCTCTGATGGCGTTCTGACAAAAAGAACCCACAGAATGTGCAGGATACTTAATGGTATCGATCAGCGCATCAGCATTACACCAGCAAGCGGATTGATTGACTTCCTTAAAGGGATGGAGGTGACCAACGAACAGTACCGGCGCAGTGGAATCGTTAAGGAAAAACGCTCAATTTTTCTCTATAACGAAGGGCTGCTGAATCCGGAAAGCACGCTGTTTCTCGCCCGCAAAGACCAGGATATCCTCGGCACGCTAAGCGTCATCGCCAATCACAATAACCGTCTGCCGTGCAGCAAACTTTTTCGTGAAGAGATGGCCGCCCTGCAGCTGGAAAAGCGCAAAGTGGTAGAGCTTGGCACGCTGTCGGTACGCTATCAGGCAGACAGTGAAAACATCGTGTTTATGCTGTACCTGAAAATCATGATCTACACCATTTTCATTGAACAGGTGGATGACATCTTTATTCAGGTTAAAGAGAAGGTTGCTGCGTTTTACGAGCGCAATTTCCTGTTCAAACAGGTCGGCGGCACCAAAAAGCACCCGGATTACAGTGACCTTAACGCCACGCTGCTGCGCGTGGACGTGAAAAGTATCCGCGACAAAATTTATGAGCAGCAATGTTATGGCCCGATGGGCTGGCTGCGCATGCTGCGTGAACTTGGTTTACTGCAGCACTACCGCACGCTGAGCCAGCAGTGCCACAGCTGCCCGCGCTTTACGCCAGATCAGCGGGACGCGGAGCTCTATCAATATCTGTGTAATCTGTGACGGCGCCAGCCGTCTCTGCACCGTTTTCGATTTTCACACAGATCACTTGCCGGCATTGCTATCCAGGTCGTGCTGCAGGAAGAGTTCTTTTAGCCATTCGATGAAGACCCTGACTCTGGGTGATAGCTGTCGGTTACGCGGATACAGGACAGAGACGGGAGACGGTTCAGGTGGAAAGGCTTTGAGCAATTCGACGAGCGTCCCCGTCTTCAGATCATCTTCCACGTGATAACGCGGCACCTGGATGATGCCGAGTCCCATGCGCGCCACGGATACAAAGGTATCAGCCGCATTAACCGTAATTGAAGTTTTGATCGTCGTGGTGATGCGCTTGCCGTCCACCCTGAATACCAGCGGCAGGATGCCGCTACTGCCCGTGGTGCGGAATCCGATCATCCTGTGGCCGGAATGCAGTTCATCCGGATCCGACGGAAGTCCGAACCGGGAGACATAACCGGGCGAAGCGACCGTGACCTCTTCCAGCGTGGCGACGCACCGTGCGATCATATCGCTGTCCTGCGGCGTTCCGACACGCAAAACACAATCAATTCCCTCACGCACCAGATCGACCAGCCGGTCACCCTCGCTCAGATAGATTTCGATATCAGGATAAGCTTCGAGGAAACAAGGTAGCTGCGGCAGAACAAAATGTCTTGCCAGCGAGCCATGAACATCGACACGCAGCAATCCCTTCGGCCGGGCGCCGGCAAACGCGCCCTCGGCATCCTCGATATCGTCCAGTATAGAAACGCAGCGCTTGTAGTAGGCTTCACCGTCCAGCGTCGGGCTGACGTGACGCGTGGTGCGTTCCAGTAGCTTAATGCCCAGGCGCGACTCAAGTTGCTTAATCGCGTCCGTTACGGTCGAGCGTGGCAGGCCGAGGTCTTCCGCCGCCCTTGTGAAGCTGCGGCGCGCTACCACACGCGTGAAAACTCGCATCGTATCAATTCTGTCCATGATATTGTTCGTCACTATCGGATTCTGATGCCAGATAATGACTGATTATCCGGAAATGATACAGTGCTAGATTTTCTCCGTGTTCAGGCGCGATACCGCGCGAAAATCGGAGAATATCTATGTCCACTTCAGAGAAAGTAGCAATCGTAACCGGTGCATCCCGCGGAATTGGTGCCGCCATTGCCAGGCAGCTTGCTGCGGACGGCTTTGCCATCGTGGTGAACTATGCCGGCAACGCAGAGGCCGCTGCCGCCGTGGTTGAGGAGATCGAAGTCGCCGGTGGCAGAGCTATCACCGCGCAGGCGGACGTTGCTGATGCCATCCAGGTCAAACGCATGTTCGATTTAGCCGAATCTGCGTTTGGCGCTATTGATGTGCTCGTCAATAATGCCGGCGTAATGATGCTGTCTCCGCTGGCCAGCGCCGACGATCAGAGTTTTAGCAAGCAGATCGACATCAATCTGAAGGGAACGTTTAACACCCTGCGCGAAGCGGCAAACCGCCTGCGTTCTGGCGGGCGCATCATCAACTTCTCCACATCGGTTGTCGGGCTTAAGCTTGAGAATTATGGCGTCTATGCCGCGACCAAGGCGGCCGTCGAAACACTGACAACCATCATGTCCAAAGAGATGCGCGGACGCAGCATCACCGTCAATGCCGTCGCGCCCGGTCCGACTGCGACCGACCTCTTCCTCAACGGGAAAAGCGATGAACTGATCGCGCGCATGTCCAAAATGAATCCGCTGGAACGCCTCGGCACGCCTGAGGATATCGCTAATGTCGTTTCTTTCCTCGCCGGACCACAGGGCAGCTGGATGAACGGACAGATCCTGCGCGCCAATGGCGGAATGGTCTGAGCCGCAAACTGCAGAATTAGTCAAAGGAGTACTGTTATGTCTCAGAAGATTATCCTTGTGACCGGATCGTCAAGCGGCTTCGGTCGCCTGACTGCCGAAGCGCTGGCTCGTGCTGGCCATACCGTTTATGCATCGATGCGGGATATTGCGGGCCGTAATGCCGCAAATGTCCGCCAGTTAAGCGAACTTTCCACGCGGGAAGGAATTGACCTGCGGCCGCTGGAACTTGATGTTCAGTGCGACATATCGGTTGATGCTGCCATTGAAACGGTAATATCCGCCGCCGGGAAGCTTGATGTGGTGGTACACAATGCTGGCCACATGATGTTCGGCCCGGCCGAAGCCTTCACGCCAGAGCAGTTCGCCCAGCAATATGACGTTAACGTGCTGGGAACGCAGCGCGTTAACCGGGCCATACTGCCGCATATGCGCTCCCGCCGTGAAGGCCTGCTGGTCTGGATTTCCAGTTCCAGCGTGACCGGCGGCACACCGCCCTATCTGGCCCCTTATTTTGCCGCCAAAGCGGCGATGGATACGCTTGCCGTTCAGTATGCGCGCGAGCTCAGCCGATTCGGCATTGAGACGACAATCATTGTGCCGGGAGCCTTTACCAAAGGGACCAACCATTTTGCCCATTCAGGAAGTCCTGCCGACACCGGGCGTGTCGCGGAGTATGAAGCAGGTCCTTATGCCGGTTTCGGCGATGTTGTGCAAAAGGCCTTTGCGGAGATAGTGCCGGAAGATGCCGATCCCGCGCGCGTTGCAGCACAGATTGCCGATGTTGTCGGTATGCCGTTTGGTACGCGTCCATTTCGTGTGCATAACGATCCGTCCGAAGACGGCGCGAATATCGGCTTTGCGGTCATCGACCGTTTGCGCGCCGAAATGCTACATCGGGTTGGATTGTCCGATCTTCTGACGCCAGCGAAAGCACCGTCGTGTGAAGGGTAACAGTCGTGACCGGCGGGATCGCTCGCCGGTTGCTTTACCATGCAAACAGGAGCGCCGGAAATGCACACCGTTGTCATCCTTATCTGTGGCTTTGCTTTATTAAATATCCTTGCTCGTACACCCTACCAACAATTCAGAATCCCTTAGCCTTAGCTTGCATTCTGTTGAGCCTCAGCCCCTGGTTTGAATAAATGGCGCTAGTCAGCCTTACCGGCACGTTAGCCGAACCCGGTGCCATTACATCAATCATTAATAGTATGTTGTAATTAATGTGTGTCATTGCCGCTTACATCTGGCATTGCTGCAAATCCGGCTGCAGCTCCTATGCTGTAGGGAGTCATTAACGTGCGGATATGAGGTATGCATGAGTTTACTGTTTAGCGCGACGCAGCTTGGCGAGTTGTCGCTGGAAAATCGCATTGTGATTGCACCGATGTGCCAATACTCAGCGGAAGAAGGTCAGGCAACGGCCTGGCACCGCATTCATCTCGGCCAGCTGGCGCTCTCCGGCGCGGGACTGCTGATTATCGAGGCGACGGCGGTGGAAGCCATTGGCCGTATCACGCCGGGCGACCTGGGGTTATGGGACGACGCGACAGAAGCCGCGCTGGCCAGCGTGCTGCAGGACGTGCGGCGCTACGCTACCCTGCCGATTGGCATTCAGTTGGGTCACGCCGGGCGCAAAGCGTCCTGTGCTGCGCCATGGCAAGGTGGTGCGCAGCTCTCTGAGGAACACGGCGGCTGGCAGACCGTCGCGCCGTCTGCGCAGCCGTTTGGACAGGATGAGCGTCCGCCGGCCGCACTCAGCAAACAGGATCTGGCGCATCTGAAACAGGCCTTTGTTGATAGCGCCCTGCGCGCGGTACGCATCGGCATTCAGCTGGTCGAACTGCATGCTGCGCACGGCTATTTGCTGCACCAGTTTCTGTCGCCGCTCAGCAACCAGCGTGACGATGAATACGGCGGCTCATTAGAGAACCGTCTGCGTTTCCCGCTTGAGGTGTTCAAGGCGCTGCGCGCTGCGCTGCCGGCGGAAATACCGGTTGGCGTGCGGCTTTCGGCCACCGACTGGATCGAAGGCGGCTGGGATAATCAGCAATCGATTGTTTTCAGCCAGCAGCTCGAAGCTGCAGGTTGTGCCTACATCCACGTTTCCAGCGGTGGCCTGGCGCCACAGCAGCAAATCAGCGTCGGCCCTGGTTATCAGTTGCCGTTTGCCCGAGAGATTCGCCAGCAGGTCTCGATTCCGGTAATTGGCGTGGGGCTGATTACCGAACCGAAACAGGCCGAGCAGGCGCTGCAGGAGCAGGATGCCGATTTGATCGCGCTGGCACGCGCGGTGCTGTATGACCCACGCTGGCCATGGCACGCCGCCGCCGAACTGGGCGCGCAGGCCAAAGCGCCGCCTCAGTATCTGCGTTCCGAACCGCACGGCCTGAAAGGCACCCTGATCAGCAACCAGTAGCTTCCCTGACCGGCAGCCGCCCGGTTGCCGGTTCTGCTCTGGGAAATTTCACAGATTTCAGCCCATTGTGCGCGACTGCACTGTTTTCGTCTTATGCTTTCCCGGCCAATTAACCAAAAGGAAGATGAGATGAAATTGCAGCATTATTTACTGGGCGGCGCGCTCTGTGCTTTCAGCGTGAGCGGCCTGGCCGCTGAGATGAAAAATCCACTGAGCGTGCATGTGCTGAATCTGCAAACCGGCGTACCGACCGCAGGTATTGAGGTCGAGCTGGATAAGAAACAGGGTGACGAGTGGGTGAAACTGGCGCAGGGCACCACCAACGAACAGGGGCGTATTCCGGCGCTTTACCCGGCGGGCCAGAAGGCGCAGACCGGGATTTACCGCGTCATTTTTAAAACCGGTGACTATTACAAAAAAAACGCTCAGCCGACCTTCTTCCCGGAAATTCCGGTGATGTTCAACCTGGATAATGCCGATCAGCACTACCATATTCCACTGCTGCTCAGCCAGTACGGCTACTCCACCTATCGCGGCAACTAAGCAAAAAAGGCGCTGCGGACGGTATATTTATACCAGTACGTTTTGTTGAACCGTTGCCTCGTTAAGCGATTGAATCAGGCAGGAGAATCTCTATTCCGTTGCTCCTGCCTATTACAGGGTAAGCCTGTTTTTTCGGCTGGTGTGATTGCTATAGCGTGCTGGCTGACGCATTAAAAACTGCCTGACTCAGCTTTCGCGCTGAGCTGGGTTCTGTGAAATCCAGCGCTCTGTTTTCGCTCTGCTTTCATCGGTTGCCGGATTAAAGAGCATCATCGTTAAATCCGGCCTGCCTTCAACAGAAAAGGTCGAGAACTCCAGGGCAATCGTCCCCATTTGCGGATGATGCAGCACCTTAAACCCTTCGCCATGCCCGGCCACATCGTTGTTACGCCACAGGCGGGCGAAGTCAGCGCTTTGAGCGGATAGCTCCTCAACCAGTCGATCGATTTCCTCTGAAGCACCCAGGCGCGCGGCATCCGCCCGAAAGGCGTTGACGATGAGACGGGCCACGCCCTCCCAGTCGTCTTGCATCCCCCGCGCTTCCTGGTCGGTAAACAGCAGGCGCAGAATATTGCGCCGCGCGGGCGGAAGTTGCCCGTAATCCTTCAGCACAACCGTCGCCGGGTGATTCCATGCCACCACGTCCCAGGTGGCGGTTTTGATAATCGCCGGAATCGTCAGGCTTTCCAGTACGCGTTGCAGCCGTGGGGTTATGCTGTCGCACCGACTTACCCGGTTTTCTGGCGGATGCCCAAACGCGAGGATAAACAGATGATCGCGTTCGGGAGACGTAAGCCGCAGCCCGGCAGCAATGCGGTTAAGTACCTCACGCGAGGGCGCTCCCCCGCGGCCCTGCTCAAGCCAGGTGTACCAGGTCGGGCTGATATTCGCGAGCTGGGCAACCTCTTCGCGGCGCAGGCCCGGCGTACGGCGGCGGCCGGGCAAAAAACCAAACGAAGCCGGGTCAATTGCCAGACGGCGTGCCCTTAAAAACTCACCCAGCGGATTTTCAGAAAGCAGCGTCATAAATCACCCTGTTAATGTTTATACCCTGATAACTTCACTACTTTAATAGTAAAAGATCCGCGCTTACGCTGTCGCACTAAATCACTCAGGAGACAGGCTATGCGTATTTTTATAACGGGTGCGACGGGCTTTATCGGCTCACGCGTTGTATCGGCCCTGCTGGCTCGCGGCCATCAGGTGACCGGTCTTGTACGTTCAGAAGAAGCAGCTCAGCAGTTAAACGATAAGGGCGCGACAGCCCAGCGCGGTACGCTGGAAGATCCCCAGGCATGGATTGCCGGCATTGACCAATGTGATGCGGTGATTCACACCGCTTTCGATCATGATTTCAGTCGTTTTGTCGATAATTGCGAAAAAGACCGCCGCGTTATTCGCGCGATTGGCTCTGTGTTGCAGGGCAGTCAGCGTCCGCTGCTCATCACTTCTGGTACCGGAATGGGTGATGACGGCAGCGGCCAGCCCGCTCTTGAGCAGAATTTCAACCCGGCACACCCTAACCCACGCGTCGCCTCGGAGCTGGAAGGCACTAAGCTCCTTGAATCGGGAATCGATCTACGTGTGGTGCGTTTACCTCAGGTTCACAACACCGAACGTCAGGGATTAATCAGCTATTACATCGCTCTTGCCAGGGAGAAAGGCGCGGCAGCTTATATCGGCGGAGGTGAAAACGCCTGGTGTGCGGCACACGTTGATGACGTGGCCGGGCTGTACGTAAAAGTGCTTGAGCAAGGCGAACGCGGCAAACGGTATCATGCGGTAGCAGAGGAAAGTATTGCCTCACGGCTGATTGCTGAAACCGTGGCAGCAGGGCTGGGTATTCCTGCCGTTTCGCTGAAAGCCGATCAGGCCGCGGAGCATTTCGGCTGGTTCGCCGCTTTCGCCAGGCTGGATCTGCGTGCCAGCGGTGCCTGGACGCGGCAGCAGCTCAACTGGCAGCCCAAAGGACCGGGTCTTATCGCTGATTTAAGCAGAGTGAATTATTCAACCCAGTCGTAGCCCCAGCGCCGGGTAGCGGCGCAATTCAACGCGCAATTTACAACGGCGCGGTGGCCAGATTCGCGCGATAAATCGCGCCGCTACGAATACATCTGAACCTCACGACTCTCGCCACTCAGGCCGCAGCAAATTGCGGTAACACACCCAGCCAGCTCAGCGTCCATGCCAGCACATTCAGCGCGCCGAAAAGCAGCACCAGACCAATCGCCAGTGACGTACGCGGCCGATCGGCGAAACGCTGTTGCGCACGCCGCGCCAGCAGCGCCGGAATAATCACCGCCCACAGCGTGGCAAACAGACCGGCAAAACCGATGGCCGCGACGAAGCCATGTGGCCACCATAGCGAAGCGAGCAGCGGCGGCAAAAATGTCAGGCAGGCGGTTTGCAGCCGCGCGCGCGGGGAATGCCCCCAGCCGAGGCGGTCGGCGATGAAATCAAAAAGGCCTGCCGTCACGCCGAGAAACGAGGCTATCACCGCAAAATGTGAGAACACCGACATCATCAGCGACAACGCGCGCACGTGCAGATGATCGCGCAGCGCGGCCATCAGCGCGGCAATATCTCCACCCTGCTGCACGATGTCAGGAAACACAGCGCGCGGCAAATTCCCCATGGTGCAGACAATCCAGAACAGGTAAAGCGCCAGCGACATCAGCGTGCCCAGCACCAGCGCGCGTGTCACCGGCGACTCGCGGCGCTGATAATAACTCACCAGTCCGGTGATGTTACCGTGATAGCCAAAAGAGGCCAGACAGAACGGCAGCACGCCCAGCGCGTAAGGCCAGTAGCTGTCTCCCGGCGCGGCGGCAGCGAACAGCGAGGGCACGTCTACCTGGGTTAACAGCCCGCCGAACAGCAAAATCAATAGCAGGATTTTTGCCAGCACGCAGAACGTCATCAAACGACTGACGCCGGTGGTGCCGAGCCACACCACGGCGGCGACACACAACGTCAGCGCGATTTTGGCCCCGGCGGTTGAGAGCGGCACGCCAAGCTGATTCAGCGAGTGCTGGTAAACCGGACCGCTGGCTGAGATATAGGCGTAGGTGAGAATGCCCAGCACAAACAGGATGCTAAGGCCATTGATGCTGGCCCAGCCGCGCCCAAGCAAATCGCGCGTCAGCGTATCGTAGCCCGCGCCTGGCGGATAATGCAGGCTGACACGCATAAACAGCAGCCCGGAGAGCAGCATTGCGCCCCAGCTTATGCCCAGCAGCAGCAGCGCCCAGCCAAACCACGCCCCGGCCATCACGATCGGCAACGTAAACATACCGGCGCCCACTACCGTCCCACAGATGATCATGGCGCCCCACCATACCGAGGGCTGGCGGCGCGCCATTACGCTCTCCGTCATCACACTTTTCCTTGCACAACATAAAGGCGGCGATGATACACGGGATCGCTAACAAATGTGAGGCGCGGGCGGTGACTGACGGGAAGACAGCTGTCAACAGGTGACAATGTCACACAAAAGCGCACCGGTCAGGGTGCGCCAGCCGTGATTTTGCGGAATTAACGATAGAAAGCCGGACGTGGTGGCATGGTAATCGGGACAATGTCACCGTTGTTCTGTGCCGCGACACAGGCATCGGCCGCCACGGCGGCGGCATAGCCGTCCCACGCCGACGGGCCTGTCATATTGCCCGACAGCACGTTGTTGATGAAATCCTGCAGCTCAACGTCATACGCAGCGATAAAACGCTTTTTCCAGTCGGTCAGAATGCCAGTGGATAGCTGCGCCGCGTGGCGGGTCTGTACCGACATTGGTTCAGGCAGGCGGGCAATGCCGCTCTCGCCAACCACCTCACACTGAATGTCGTAACCATAGGCACAGTTCACGAAGATCTCGACATCAATGCGGATGCCCTTGGCGGTTTCCAGCAGCACAATCTGCGGATCTTTCAGGTGCGATGACGCGTGGCGGGTCTTGCGTGGGTAAATCACCTGCGCGCTGACGTAATCATCGTTCAGCAGCCAGCGCAGCACGTCGAGTTCATGGATCAGCGTATCGGTGATCGCCATATCGGTGGTATAAGCATCGCCGACCGCCGGATTGCGGTGCGCGCAGTGTAGCATCAGCGGCTCACCCAGGGTGCCGCCGTCGATAACCGCTTTCAGCGCCCGATAGCCGCTGTCGTAGGGGCGCATAAAACCCACCTGCACCCGCTTTTTGCCCGCGGCAATTTCCGCTTCGACAATATTCATACAGCCCTGCGCGGTCACCGCCAGTGGCTTCTCGCAGAATACCGCTTTGCCGGCTTTGATGGCTGCCAGCACAAACTCTTCATGCGTCGGGCCCCACGAGGTAACCAGAATGGCCTGCACCTCCGGCGCGGCGATCAGATCGTGCGCGTTGTCGTAAATCTCTGCCCGCAAGCCGAGCTCGCTAATCACCTGCTCACAGTTGCTGCGATTGATATCATTAAGCGCGACCACGCGCGCATGCTGCAGCACCTGGCTGCAACGACGAATGTGTTCACGGCCGATAGCGCCAGTGCCGATTACACCAATATTGAGTGTCATGCGAGGTTCCTTCAGCAAAATGCCGGATTGGTTAGTGGTTGAGATAATCAATGCTGCTGCGGATTTCTCGCGCAATATCCTCAGCGCTCCAGCTCTCCATCACCGAAGAAAACGGCTCGAAAGCATAAACACCGCGATAGCCCATCTCTTCCAGGCGCTGCACCTGCTCGCGGGATTTCAGCAGGTCATCCGCGCTCAGCATGATGCGCTCTTCGTCGGTGAGTTGATGAGTCGGGCGCGCATCCGTTACGCCAGAGAGATGCACCAGGCCGATGTGATTCACGTCTACGCCACCGGCGAAATCATGTTCGGCGCCTTCGTACAGGTGATGATGGAAGGTATCCAGCACGATGTTAAACGGCACGCCGGCCTGAGCGATAAGCTGCTGCGCCAGCGCGGCGGAGCGCAGTGAGCTCTGCGGAAAACCGAGTGGTTCAACCAGCCCGGCAACACCATATTCGGCAAACAGCGGCGCCAGGGTTTGCAGTGCCTGTACGGTTTGCTCATTACTCACCGGCGTCCCATCATTGAGCGGACAGAGCACCAGCGCTTTCGCCCCGGTGGCGCGCGCATCGGCTAACAGCGCGCGCGTTTTTTCCAGCACCGCATCATCTAACTGATTGAAGGGATACACCGCGTTGATGGTTTCGATCTCAAGCTGATGCTGCGCAGCCAGGCGACGCACTTCCTCACCGCCTGCGCCGTCGGTCACGCTGCCGCTTTTCATATCGTTGCGTATTTCAACTTTATTTAATCCCAGCTGTTCCACCAGCGCGAAGAATTCCGCCATGCTGAGATGAGGGGCAATTTTACGGTTAACACAGAATCGGTCACTGCTTATTTTGTAGGTCATGATCTTTCCTGGATAATAATCACTGGGTAAGGTTCTGTTTGCTGCAGGGTACTGACATGCCCTGATAGTAAGTTATCTTTTTTGCCCGCTCTGCGGCTTCTTTGAGTGATTTACATCAGCCTGAGCGCCCTCACATTTAGTCTTTACCGTCATACAGTTCATAGAAATAGTGTTCGACCTGTTCCAGGCTGCGCCCTTTGGTTTCCGGGATAGCGCGCAGTACAAACAGGGCGCCGCCGATCCCGATCACAGCGAAAGTCAGGAAAGCGCCAGCCAGGCCAAAGGCGGCCAGCAACAGCGGGAAGGCCATGGAAATGGCGAAGTTGGCAATCCACAAGGCAAAAACGGCACCGCCCATGCAAATGCCGCGCATGCGCGCCGGGAAGATTTCCGACAGCAGCAACCAGGTGACCGGTGACAGCGCGCCCTGCTGAAAACATAAAAACATCAGCATTCCGGCCAGTACCAGATAGGCACGCAGCAGATTAACCGCACCACCGGCGTGATACTCCGGCATTAGCAGGCACACCGTGGCGATAAAGAACAGGCAGGCGGTACAGCCCATCTGCCCTATCAGCACCAGCGGACGACGACCAACCTTACCGATTATCACGATCCCCACCAGCGTCATGATTACCGAGATCACGCCGTTGGCGATGGTGGCGAACAACGCCGCATCGTTGCTCAGGCCGGTAGCAGTGAGCATGGTTGGCGCGTAGTACATGATGGTGTTCACACCGGTCAGCTGCTGGATGGCGGCAATGCCAATTCCCAGTAAAAACACTTTGCGCAGCCATGGCGTGCGCAGATCACGCAGGCGACCTTTGCCTTGCTGGCGATGCTCTTCGATGGTCTCTTCAATCTCCTCCAGTTCCCACTCTACGTCCTCCGCCGCCCGGGTTTTCTCCAGCACCCTGCGCGCGCCAGCGGTGTTGCCGCGCATGACGTGCCAGCGTGGACTTTCCGGCATAAAGATCATCCCGATCCACAACAGCACGGCGGGTACGGTGGAGATGGCCAGCATCCAGCGCCAGGTGTGTTCGCCGCCCCAGATTTCATTGAAGGTGGCATTGGAGACATAGGCCAGCAGCTGGCCAGAGACAATCATCAGCTCCTGCAGCGTCACCAGTTGACCGCGTTTATTCGCCGGGGCAATTTCCGCGATATACACCGGCACGGTGGCAGCCGCCCCGCCAACGGCAATACCGAGAAACAGGCGTGACGCAATCATCGTCACCACATCAGGTGCGAAGGCAGAGCCGACCGCGCCGAGGGCAAAAATAAAGGCCAGCGTGATGATGATTTTGCGGCGCCCGAGGGCATCCGCGAAGTGCCCTGCCAGCAGTGCGCCAAAGGCAGCGCCGAACAACAGCGAACTGGTCACCAGCCCGGTAGTGAACGGCGTGAGATGCAAATCACTGCGCATGAACAGCAGCGCACCGGATACCACGCCGGTATCGTAACCAAACAGCAGCCCGCCGAGTGTCGCCACCAGCGCGATGATTTTTACGAAGGGTTCGGTTTTTGTTGTGCTGTTGGGGCCGGACGCGGTGTTGGTGGAGAGATAAAGTTCTTTTTCCATAATACCTCCTGGTAAAAAATGCGTTAGGAAAAGCATCAGAACAGAGCAGCGCGTCCAGGCTATCGGCATTTTTATTTCATGTTAATTTATATTTGAAACCTGCTTTTCAAATTGTGAGTTCAAGCCTTTTGACTGGTTTATTTTGATGGATTTACATCAGCCTAAATAAGGAGAATGGAGATTGGGCGAGGTGGTTATTGAAGCGCAGCAGATCGGCCCCTTTACGCCGAGAGTCGCCACGCTTTGTGATCAATCGCGCAACAACTGCACAAACCTTCTTGTATGGTAGTCGCTCTTTAACCTCTTCGGGATTTGTCATGGCCTCTTCAACTGTTGCTCAATCTGATACCGCTGAAGCTCACCCTAAATCAGTGATCCGCCGCGTCGCCAGCGCCTCGGCGATAGGCACGGCGGCAGAGTATTACGACTTTTTCGCTTACGGTACGGCAGCGGTACTGTTCTTTGGCCATCTGTTCTTTCCCAGCCACGATCCGCTGGTCAGCACACTCGCTGCCTTCGCCACTTATGCGGTTGGCTTCCTCGCTCGTCCCATTGGCGGCATGGTGTTTGGGCACATCGGCGACAAAGTGGGACGCAAAAAAGCGCTGGTGGCGACCATCCTGATCGTGGGCCTTGGCACGTTCTGCATTGGTCTGCTGCCAACCTACGAAAAAATTGGCGTCTGGGCCCCGGTATTACTGATTGCCATCCGCTTGCTGCAGGGGTTTGGCGTCGGCGGCGAACAGGCGGGCGCGGTATTAATGACGGCCGAATATGCGCAGCCTTCCCGGCGTGGTTTCTTTGCCAGCTGGGTGCAGATTGGTGCTCCGGTCGGGTTTCTGCTGCCGCTGGCGCTGTTCGCTGTGCTTAATGCCGCGCTGAGCGCGGAGCAGATGATGGACTGGGGCTGGCGCGTACCTTTTCTGCTCAGCGCGCTGCTGGTGATTGTCGGCCTGTTTATTCGCCTGCGCATTGATGAATCGCCGGTCTTCGCCGCCATTCGTGAAACCAAAGCGGCAGAATCCAGGCCGTTAAAAGAGGTGCTGCGTGGTAATCCGCGGCTGGTGGTCAGCGGTGTGGCAGCGAAACTGATCGAAGCCTGCGCCTTCGCCCTGTTTACCGTCATCATCCTTGCCTGGGGTAAGGCTAATCAGCTTGATGCCGGCATTTTGATGAACAGCATGATCGTCGCGGTGATCCTCGAAGTACTGGCGATTCCGCTGATGGGTGCCCTTTCCGACCGCATCGGTCGTAAGCCGGTTTACCTGATCGGCACGCTGCTGATCATGTTCTCGATCGTGCCCTTTTTTCTCGCGCTGGCGCACAACAGCTACTGGCTCACGCAGCTGGCGATGATCGTGGCGCTGACGCTGGGTCACAGCATGTGTTATGCCCCGCAGGCGTCATGGTTCCCCGAACTGTTTCCCACGCACATTCGCTGCAGCGGTATCGCGGTGATCTGGCAGATCGGTTCGCTGATCGGCAGCGGCGTACTCGGACTGGTGGCGGTGAAAATTCTGCAGGTGACCCACGGCCATTGGTATGGTCTGGCGCTGTATGTTGCAGTGCTGGGTGTGATTTCTTTGTTCGGCCTGCTGCGTTTGCCGGAAACGGCGCCAGCCCGCCGCCAGGGTGAATATCACCCGTGGCAGCAGCATTAACGGTTAACGGCGCGGCAGCGCCACGCACAGCAGGCCGCAGACGATCAATATGACGCCAGCGAGACTGCTCCAGCGGAAGGTTTCATGCAAGGCTGGCAGGGAAATGGCGGCCAGCCACACCAGCACATAGCTCAGACTGAGCAGCGGATAGAGCCGGTTGAGCGGCAGCAGCCGCAGCGCCAGCAGCCAGCACAGCATTGAGCAGCCGTAGGCGGCCAGTCCGCCGATTAACGGTATCAGGCCGTGCTGCCACGGTAGCGCGGTCCATGTATCCAGCGGTGGCAGCACGAGCATCGCCGTGCGCAGCAGCAACTGCGCCAGCGACACCAGCAGCACGCTGGCCAGCGCCAGCAGCCAGCCCTTCACAGATGGCTCCCCATCAGCGCAACCCCGGCAACGATCGCCAGCGTACCCAGCCACTGCCGCCGCGTGTAGGTCTCACGCCAGATGACGCGCGCCGCCACCGCCACCAGCACAAAATTCAGGCTCAGCATCGGGTAAGCCACGCTGACCGGCACGGTGCGCAGCACCACCAGCCACAGCAGCATCGCCGTCCCCAGCAGCAGCAGGCTGAGCCCCAGCCAGCCGAACAGGCGGTGCCCGCCGCAGTGGGCCGCCTGTTTCTGGCACAGCTGGGCGGCACAACTGAGCAGGCTTACCAGCAGGATCAGCAGCAGATTCATGGTGTCGCGTTGTAGCCGTAGTAGACCAGCCGTCCCTGCTGATAGACATCGTCCGGCACCGGCAGATGCGCATCCGCTTGCTTTTCGTCAGAATTCAGCAGCAGCACCAGCGCTACCGGACCTTTTCGGCGATGCAGGCGCAGCCAGTCGGCGAAGGCTTCCCCGTCGACGTAGCGCGTTTTTGCATCGGGATAACCCAGTCCGTACTCCAGCTCACCTTTTTCATCGAAGAAAGTGATATCGCTGCGGCGCAATTCCCATGCGACCGCAGAAGCGATGCCGGAATTGTCCACCACCAGATAGCGGCTCTGCGCCAGCTGTGGCCGCACGGCACTGACGAAGCTCTGCGGCTGTTTGTTATCACGCACCTTTTGCGGGATAGCCAACCCGACCAGCAGCGCCAATGCCAGCGGGCAAAGCGCAGCAAGTTGCCAGCGGCCTGTTTTCAGGCTTAACCAGCCCATCACCGCCCAGCCGGCAAATGCCAGCGCAGCGCACAGTACCCGCAGCAACTCATCGCGCGCGTACACCGGATGGTGCGCCAGCCCCCAGGGTGCCAGCACCACTACGACCAGCAGCGTGGCGCCCAGACCAAACAGCAGGTTAATCCAGCCATTTACCGCCAACGCCTGTTTCAGGCGTGCGGTGTTACCGTGCGCATAATGCGCCATCAACAACGCCAGCGGCGCAAAGCACGGCAGGATATAGGTCGGCAGTTTGCCTTTGGCGATGCTAAAGAACAGCAGCGGCAGCACAACCCAGCTAAGCAAATAGATCGCGGCAGCGTGCTGTTGACGCTGTCGCCATGCGCCGCTCAGCGCGCCCGGCAACAGGCCGAGCCATGGCAAACAGCCTGCCAGCAGCACCGGCAGGTAATACCAGAACGGGGCTTTGTGCTGCGCATCGCTCTCCGCGAAGCGCTGAATATGTTCGACCCAGAAGAAGTAGTGCCAGAAATCGCCTTCCTGATGCTGAATGAACAGCGCCCAGGGCGCGCTGATCGCGGCCGCCACCAGCACAGTAAGCGGGCCCCAGCGCAGCAGTTCGCCAAAACGTCGCTGCCAGAGCACCCAGGGCACAATCGCGAGCACCGGCACTGCCAGCGCCAGAAAGCCCTTGGTCATGAAACCCATGGCACAGGCCGCGCCGAGCAGCACATACCCCGTCAGCCGCTGTGAGGTACTGTGCGCCTGCGCAGCAAACCAAAAGCTGCACATTGCCGCCACCAGCCACAGCAGCAGAATCGGATCGAGCACGGCGTAAGTGCCGATGCCGTAAACCAGCAGCGAGGTAAGAAAGATCACGCTGGCGGTGAGCGCTATTTTGCGGCTGGCGAACATCCGTTTGCCCAGCCAGTAGATCAGCAGCGCACTCAGCGTGGTACAGATAATCGCACCGGCGCGCACGCCAAAATTATTATGCCCAAATATCAGCTGGCCAAAATTATTGATCCAGTAACCGGCAATCGGCTTCTCGAAGTAGCGCAAATCAAAAAAATGCGGCACCACCCAGTTACCGCTCAGCAGCATCTCGCGGCTGATTTCGGCATAGCGGGTTTCATCCGGCTGCCAGAGATCACGGAATGGCACCGGGATCAGATAATAGAGAGCAAAAAGCGCTATCAGCAGCACTATGCGGGTGCGGCTGCGCATCGGTGTTTCCATACTCAGGTCCTGTAAAATGTTAACTCTGGCAACCCAGCCAGCCTTCCCGGCCGGCAATGTGCCCGCGCACCACATGGCCCTGCGGCAGCGTACTGAGATCGTCCGGCAGTAGCTCGCTCAGCGGACAAAACCGGATGCCCTGCTGCTGCGCGCGCGTCAGCAGATCGGCAAAGGCGGGCAAACCGACGATGCCTTCGACCTCTGCATGAATGGTATAGACCGGCGTACCGCTGGCGGCATGCATCTGCGCGAGAATAAAGTCGTTAAAACCCTCTGCGCTGACCTGCTGGCCCACCACTTCATCCCACGTCGGCAAGGTTACCGGAATTTGCACCGTGCCGAGGCTGCCATCGTTGAGGCGCGGAATGAACGGCCCGCTGCCGCGGCAGTCGCTGTTATAGCGAAAGCCAAACGGCTGCTTGGCATCCAGTACCCGGCTGTCGGCGCGCCAGCCTGCCACCGCAGAGCAGGTGACACTGTCACCCAAAATGGCTTCCAGCGCCGCTTTACCGCGCGCAATCTGCGCATTCAGCTGTTGTGGTGACCAGACGCCAGCCCAGGTCTGCCAGGCAAAGTGATCCCACGCATGTAACCCCACTTCATGGTGATCTGCCGTGGCACGAATAATCGAAGCCAGCCCTTTACCTATTTCGCGGCCCGGCCAGGCGGTACCGGCCAGTAAAATATCCCAGCCGTACAGCGAGGCCGCGCGCGAACGCAGCATTTTCCACAGAAAGCGCGGCTTCATCAGGCGCCACAGATGGCGCCCCATGTTGTCCGGCCCGACGCTGAAGAAGAAGCTGGCCTGCAGCTGATGCAGGCTGAACTGCTGCAGCAGCGCCGGTACGCCCAGTTGCGTGCCGCGCCAGGTATCGACATCAACACGCAAACCCACTCGCTTCATGGCTTTTCCTGTAGCTCAACGGTGCGCAGGAAGAAGTCCAGCGTGTTGTCGATGGTGGTATCCATCGCCACGGTTGGCGTCCAGTCGAGCAGTCGGCGGGCATTCTTAATCGACGGCTTGCGGTGCTCCACGTCCTGATAGCCTTTGCCGTAATAGCTGCTGCTCTCTACCTCACGGAAACCGGCAAACGGCGGGAAACGATCGCGCAGCGGGTGGCGCTCAAAGCTGGCCAGCAGGTGTTCCGCCAGCTCTTTAATACTGGCTTCGTTCTCCGGGTTACCAATGTTAACGATTTGGCCATCGCAGTTGTTGTGTTTGTTCTCGATAATGCGGAACAGCGCTTCGATGCCGTCGCGAATATCGGTGAAACAGCGCTTCTGCGCGCCACCGTCGATCAGCTTGATCGGCGAGCCTTCCACCAGATTAAGGATCAGCTGGGTGATGGCGCGAGAACTGCCGATACGCGCGGCGTTGAGGTTATCCAGACGTGGTCCCATCCAGTTAAACGGACGGAACAGCGTAAAGCGCAGCCCTTCTTTTTCGCCATAGGCCCACAGCACCCGGTCCAGCAGCTGTTTCGATACCGAATAGATCCAGCGCTGTTTATTGATCGGTCCGACCACCAGGTTGGAGTGATCCTCGTCGAAATGCTGATCGGTGCACATACCGTACACTTCGGAGGTCGACGGGAAAATGATGCGCTTTTTATACTTCACGCAGTCACGAATAATCTTCAGGTTCTCTTCGAAATCCAGCTCGAACACGCGCAATGGATTACGGGTATATTCGATCGGCGTGGCGATCGCCACCAGCGGCAGCACCACGTCACATTTCTTGATGTGATACTCAATCCATTCAGAGTGGATGCTGATATCCCCTTCGACGAAGTGGAAGCGCGGTTCATCCAGGAAGCGGCTGATGGCATCGGAACCGATGTCCAGGCCATAAACCTCAAAGTTATCATCCTGCAGCAGGCGTTCGGTGAGATGGTTGCCGATAAAGCCGTTTACGCCGAGGATCAGCACCCGCGTGCGGCGTTTCACCGCAGCAACCGGCTGCGAATAAAGCAGCGCACCCGGCACCATGCCCAGACTCTGCGCCAGCTGGCTGCCGTTCATGTAAACACCGTTGTCGCTCTGCCCGGTGACCACTTCGAGCGCGCCCTCGCCGCAGGCAATCAGGAACGGCTCAACTGACAGCACCGTGCCCGGTTTGGCGCTGGGCGCATCCTGGTGAACCCGCCCTTTCCACACCACGAATTTCACCGTGCCGGCATACGCAAACGCACCAGGCCAGGGATCGGTGACTGCACGCACCAGGTTATTCACTTTAGCCGCCGGCAGCTCCCAGTTGATGCGGCCATCCTCCGGCGTGCGGCGACCAACCACGGTCGCTTCCGCGTCGTTCTGCGGCGTGGCGGCAATCTCACCGCGCTTCATCGGCGGCAGCGCGCCTTCCAGCAGCTGGCCGGCGCAGGCCACCAGCTTACGGTGCAGCGTCAGCGCATTATCCTGCGGGTCAATCGCCACGCGCTGCTGCGCCACAATGTCGCCGGCATCGGCACGTTTCACCATGCGGTGCAGCGTTACGCCAGTCTCCGTCTCGCCGTTGACCAGCACCCAGTTAAGCGGCGCACGACCACGGTATTTAGGCAGTAGCGAACCGTGCAGGTTAAACGCGCCGACCCGCGCGCAGTTCAGGATCGTGTCGCTCAGCAATGCGCGATAATAAAACGAGAAGATAAAGTCCGGCTGCATGGTGCGGATGCGATCCACCCACAGCGGATGGTTAGCATCTTCCGGCGCATAAACCGGAATGCCCTGCTCAGCCGCGAGGCGTGCCACCGAAGGAAACGCATGGCTCTCCGGCGAGGTGTCCGCATGGGTGAAGATGGCACTGATTTCATAGCCTGCGTTCAGCAGCGCAGTGATGCCTGCACAGCCCATTTCGGCATAGGCGAAGACGATAGTTTTCATTGCTTAATTTCCTGTACAGAAGGGGCATCTTGTTGCGGATGGATAACACGTTGAATGAAGTAGCGCGGACGGGCGCGTACGTCGTTATAAATACGACCGATGTATTCGCCCAGCAGGCCCATGCCGACAAACTGCGCGCCGACAAAAATAAACAGCACGGCAAATAGCATGAACACACCGTCGCCGGCCCAGCTGGCACCGAGGAACAGGCGCAGCACAATCAGGATCAGAGAAAAGGCGAAACCGGCCAGCGCGATTAAGCTGCCGACAATACTCAGCAGACGCAGCGGCGTGGTGGTCAGGCAGGTTACCAGGTCATACATCAGGTTGATCAGCTTCATGAAGCTGTATTTGGAGTCGCCAAACTCACGCTCGGCATGCGTAACCGGCAGTTCAATGGTGCGGCGCGCGAAGGTGTTCGCCAGAATCGGGATAAAGGTGCTGCGTTCGTGGCAGTTGAGCATCGCATCAACAATGTGACGGCGATAGGCGCGCAGCATGCAGCCATAATCGCCCATGGCTTTGCCGGTCACTCGCTGAATCAGGTGGTTAATGGTGCGTGAAGCGCGGCGTCGGAACCAGCTGTCCTGACGGTTCTGACGCACGGTGCCGACCACGTCATAGCCCTGCTGCGCGGCTTTGACCAGATTGGGGATCTCTTCCGGCGGGTTTTGCAGATCGGCATCCAGCGTAATGATCACATCACCGGAAACATGGCTGAAACCGGCCATAATCGCCGAGTGTTGTCCGTAGTTGCGATTCAGCAGCACGCCGACCACGTGACTGCCCGGCATATCCGCCGCATCGGCGATCATCTGCGCGGAGCGGTCGGCGCTGCCGTCATCCACCAGTAAGATTTCATAGTCAAGGCCAAGCGTGCGGCAGGCAGCGTCGGTACGGCGCACCAGCTCCGGCAGGCTCTGTTCTTCGTTGTACACCGGGATCACCACGGAGACTTTGCGAATCGGTTTTTCTTCCAGCATCTCAGGCTCCCGCAAGGTGGCGTAAGGCAGCAATCACACGCGTTACATCGTCATCGTGCATGTCGGGGAACAGGGGCAGCGAGCAGATACGTTCACTGTTCCATTCGGTGGCAGGCAGCGAGAGCTGCGGATAGCGTTCACGGTAATATTTGTGCGTATGCGCGGCGCGGAAATGCAGGCCGGTGCCGATGTCATGGATTTTCAACTGCTCCATTAGCGCATCGCGGCTAATACCGCAGCGCGCTTCGTCCACGCGAATGATAAACAGATGCCACGCATGCTGATGCGGCCACGCCGGCTGCACCAGCGGCAGCAACGGCGTATCTGCCAGCTCGTGCAAATAGCGCGCGGCGATGGCCTCGCGACGTGCATTGATGGCCGGCAACTTTTGCAGCTGCACCAGCGCAATCGCGGCGTTGATGTCTGGCAGGTTGTATTTAAAACCGGGCATGATCACTTCGGCCTGCGGTTTGCGGCCATGGGTATGGCGATCGTAGGCATCGACGCCGAGGCCGTGGAATTTCAGGCTGCGCAGGCGGTCAGCCAGCTGCGCATCATCGGTCACCACGATGCCGCCTTCGGCGCAGGTGATGTTTTTGATGGCGTGCAGCGAAAAGATTGCGGTGCCCTGCTGCCCGACGTGCCGGCCTTTGTAGTAACAACCTACCGCGTGGGCCGCATCTTCAATGAGCGGGATATTGTGGCGCGCGCTGACGGCGCGAATGGCGTCGATATCCGCCGGCGCACCGGCATAGTGAACCGGCACGATGGCGCGGGTGCGCGGCGTAATGGCCGCTTCGATCTGTTCTGCGCTCACCATCAGGTTATCGCGATCCACATCGATCATCACCGGCGTGGCGCCCAGCAGCGTAATGATATTGAGCGTGGAAACCCAGGTCAGCGACGGGGTGATCACCTCGTCGCCGGGCTGGATACCCAGCGCCATCAACGTAACGTGCATGCCTGCTGTGGCGGAGCTGACGGCAATAGCGTGCTGGTTGCCGGTGAGCTGGCAAAACGCCTGCTCCAGCGCAGCATTCTGCGGTCCGGTGGTAATCCAGCCCGATGCAAATACCGCCTGCACCGCGGCCAGTTCTTCCTCACCCAATGCCGGGCGCGAAAACGGAAGGAAACTCATAAGATAACCTTACTGTTGTGCCTGAAAACATGCTGAAAAATAAAACAAGCGTTATTACCGCGCATGACAACCTGATGAAACACGCTGTAACCTTTTGTTTAAACGTTACTTAAACGAGTGTGTTCGCAGGGCGGCTGTCATCTGCGCGCAATAAAACTTAAGCAGGTCTGTTTTATCGCTATAAGAAACCAAAATACGGGGGAAAACTTAACTGAACATTAAATGGCAAAGCGGCACGCTGACTTTTTTACGTGATGTTGAAGATTGGTAGAAGATTGCGCGCCGGGGCCGGAAATCAGCATCGGGTCAGACATCATTGGTCTGCTGGTCGACACACGGCAATTAAAATCGCCATTTTTCAAAGCATTAACTAAGAGACTATACTGTTCTTAAGGTTATCCTAAGGTTGGCTGCTTATTCTTCCCTGGGATAGTGACGCCAAAGGCTGTACAGGAGAATGATGATGAGAACCGCGACTGACAGACTTTCACAAGCAGCACTGCGCCGGCATCACATTGGCGTGAAAACAAAAGGATTGCGTTTCCGCGGTGAGCTGTATGTGTTTCGCTATAACGCCGGGCATTATGACGTGTTTCGCAACAGCGAATGGGTGATGTCGCTCGCCACCAGCAATGTGCTGGAAGCCATGCAGCAGTTCAAACAGAGCCAGTAAACTCGCTGGCGCATAGATAAGGTTATTATCTGTCTCCGCTGGCGTATTGATTAGATTGTTGCCCGCCTCAGCTGGTCCATCGATTGGATTTTTGCCTGTCTTCGCATCGATTTGGTCATTGCCAGCTCACAGCATTCAGGCATCCCCCGCTTATATCTCCTCTGTTCTCTGGAACCCGCTCGTAAATCCTGCTGCAAATCGCTGCAACGCCGCTTTGCTGCTCGCCACGCCGTCTCCGCCGGCGTATTGTGCCTCTCGCACACCGGCCAGGGTTGGCGACAGATCGCGGTGCGCATCAATGCGCACCTTACAAAACCTGTAGGGTCGCCATTCATGGCGACCTGTCGTCAAACAGCACAGAACTGGTAGCGGCGCGATTTCGCGGTGCGCATCAATGCGCACGCTGTGAAACCTGTAGGGTCGCCATTTATGGTGACCTGCCGTCAAACCGCACAAATCCGTAGCGGCGCGATTTCACGGTGCGCGTCAATGCGCACCCTGCCAAACCTGTAGGGTCGCCATTTATGGCGACCTGTCGTCAAACAGCACAGAACTGGTAGCGGCGCGATTTCGCGGTGCGCATAAATGCGCACGCTGTGAAACCTGTAGGGTCGCCATTTATGGTGACCTGCCGTCAAACCGCACAAATCCGTAGCGGCGCGATTTATCGCGCAAACAGGTTACGCGGCACCTTTATGGCATCCTGCCGTGCAACCGGGCAAAAAATCGCCCCCACGGTAACCGCGCCATGATCTGCACGGTCGCCATTGATGGCAACCGAGAAACCCAACGCTGCATGGACAGCAGGAGAAAACCTCATGGAAATCGCCTACTGGCTGATCGGTACACTGCTGGCGCTCTGTGTCGGCAGCTTTCTCAACGTAGTCATTTATCGCCTGCCACAGCAGGTAATGAACCCGCAACCCGGCATTACCCTGCTGCTGCGGCGCTCGCACTGTCCACACTGCCAGACCACGCTGCGCGCGATCGATATGCTGCCGCTGCTCAGCTGGCTGCTATTGCGCGGACGCTGTCGCTACTGCCACCACCCGGTGAGCCTGCGCTACCCGCTGACGGAGCTGCTCACCGCCGCGATCAGCCTGGCGCTGGCCTGGCTGCTGCCGCCCGATAGCCGCCTGCCTGCCGCCCTGCTGCTCGCCTGGATTCTGCTGGCGCTAACCCTCATCGACATTGAGCATCTGCTGTTGCCGGACGCTATCACCCTTTCACTGCTGTGGCTTGGCCTGCTGTTCAAAGCGCTGCACTGGCTGCCCGGAACGCTGCATGACGCGGTGTTCGGCGCAGTTGCGGGATACAGCGCACTGCGGCTAATGGGTGGACTCTACCAGCTGATAAAAAAGCGCCCCGGTCTCGGTGGCGGAGACGCCAAACTGCTGGCTGCGCTGGGTGCCTGGCTTGGCTGGGCGCTTTTACCCTTTGTGCTGTTACTGGCTTGCACAGGCGCAATTTTGTTTGTTCTGCTGGCCCGATTAGGCTGGCAACGCGAGCTGTATCACGTGCTGCCCTTTGGTCCGTGGCTGGCACTGGCGGGCATAAGTCTTTTTATTCACACGATTATTTAATCGCCTGTTCATATCGCGGCGCTAAAATAAGTGGCCAGTTTCTGTCCAACGTCCTGATTCCTATATGAAAAGAATAAACAATTCTAAACAAAATTAATCATTGTGATGTGCGTCAAAAGGCTCTATATTGGCCGCGTTTTTTGAGCCACTGATACTTTTTTGTTCAACTAGTCAATCGGCCAGCCTGTTCGAGCCCCGGTTGAAGGAGAGATATGATGACGGATAAAGTCCGTATTGATACTTTTGGTGCCAACTCATTCAACGGAAACAACGACGCATTCTTAGCCCGTCAGGCTGAGTTTGAATCAAACGTCAGGAGTTACCCGCGCAAGTTGCCTTTAGCGATTGCCAAAGCCAATGGCGTGTGGATTACGGATGTTGAAAACAAACAATATCTTGACTGTCTGGCTGGCGCAGGGACGCTGGCACTTGGTCATAACCATCCTGATGTTCTGCAGAGCATCCAAAATGTCATTACCAGCGGCTTGCCGTTACATACTCTTGATCTGACGACGCCTCTGAAAGATCAGTTCTCCGAATCTCTGCTCTCGCTGCTGCCAGGTCAGGGTAAAGAGTACTGCCTGCAGTTCACCGGTCCATCCGGTGCTGATGCCGTTGAAGCGGCGCTGAAGCTGGCGAAAAAAGTCACCGGCCGCAGCGGCGTAATCAGCTTCTCTGGCGGTTACCACGGGATGACGCACGGCGCGCTGTCCGTGACCGGCAACCTGTCGCCGAAAGAAGCGGTTGACGGCATGATGCCAGAAGTGCAGTTCATGCCTTACCCGCACCTGTACCGTTGCCCGCTGGGCCTCGGCGGGGAAGCTGGCGTGAAAGCCCTGACCTACTACTTCGAAAACCTGATCAACGACGTTGAAAGCGGCGTGCGTAAACCTGCGGCCGTGATCCTCGAAGCAGTTCAGGGTGAAGGCGGCGTGAACCCGGCGCCAGCTGAGTGGCTGCAGCGCATCCGCAAAGTGACCCAGGAACACGGCATTCTGCTGATCCTTGACGAAGTCCAGGCTGGCTTTGCCCGTACCGGTAAGTTCTTTGCCTTCGAACACGCGGGCATTGAGCCAGACATCATCGTGATGTCTAAAGCGGTGGGTGGCGGTCTGCCTCTGGCCGTGCTGGGTATTAAAAAGCAGTTTGACGCCTGGTCACCTGGCCACCACACCGGTACCTTCCGCGGCAACCAGCTGGCGATG
This sequence comes from Pantoea sp. B270, assembly GCF_018726825.1. NCBI lineage: Bacteria > Pseudomonadati > Pseudomonadota > Gammaproteobacteria > Enterobacterales > Erwiniaceae > Pantoea > Pantoea sp. B270. The sequence goes on along the minus strand of NZ_JAHCSX010000002.1, from coordinate 464,925 downwards.
GCAACCGGTCTGGCGACGCTGAAGATCCTGACCGAGCAGAACATCGCCGGCAAAGTGGCAGAACAGGGTGAATGGCTGAAAGCCCAGCTGAACGCGATGGCGAAACGCTTCCCGGTTATTGGTCACGTACGCGGCCTCGGGATGATGATCGGTATCGAAATCGTTAAGCCACACGAGCCAGCTGACCACATGGGCAGCTTCCCGGCCGACGGCGAACTCTCTGCACTGCTGCAGAAAAAATGCTTCGAAGCCGGTTTGATTCTGGAGCGTGGCGGTCGTCATGGTGCGGTACTGCGCCTGCTGCCATCACTGCTGATCAGCAACGAAGAGCTGGCCGTGTTCCTGGATAAATTTGAGCAGGCGCTGCTGGGCGCTGGCGTCAAACCTGTTTGACTGGAAGAGTAAATGTCTGAAGTAAACCCGATTCTGGCCGCCTCGGCCCCGAGCATTGAGGCGTACCAGCAGGCGATTGCCCAGAGCAGCGCCGCGGTTGTGCAGTGGCTGCAACAGCCTGAGATGTACCAGGGCAAAACGGTTGCCGAACTGCGCGAGCGTATCACGCTCGACTTCAATCCAAACGGCCTGGGCAACCAGGCCGCGATTGAACGTGCGATTGAATATTTCCTCAAAGACAGTCTGGCGGTGCACCATCCGCAGTGCGTTGCGCACCTGCACTGTCCGAGCCTGGTGGTAAGCCAGGCGGCTGAAGTGCTGATCAACGCCACTAACCAGAGCATGGATTCGTGGGATCAGAGCCCTTCTGCCACCATTATTGAAATTAAACTGATTGAGTGGCTGCGTGCGCAGGTTGGCTATCCGGCCGGTGATGCGGGCGTGTTCACCAGCGGCGGTACGCAGAGCAACCTGATGGGCCTGATGCTGGCACGTGACGCTTTCTATGCACGTCAGGGCCATTCCGTGCAGCAGCACGGCATCACTGGCGATCTGCGCAAGATTAAAGTGCTGTGCTCAGAAAACGCCCACTTCTCCGTGCAGAAGAATATGGCGCTGCTGGGCCACGGCTATCAATCTGTGGTGCAGGTGAAATCGGATCAGTTCGCCCGTATGGACGTGAATGACCTGAAAGCCAAACTGGCGCAGGCTGAAGCCAACGGTGAACAAATCCTGGCGATCGTCGCGACGGCAGGCACCACCGATGCCGGCGCCATCGATCCGCTGCGTGAAATCGCAGCCATCGCCGCTGAGCACAACATCTGGGTGCACGTGGACGCGGCCTGGGGCGGTGCGCTGCTGCTGTCTGAAAAGTATCGTCATTACCTGGATGGTCTGGAGCTGGTGGATTCCGTCACCCTCGACTTCCACAAACAATACTTCCAGACCATCAGCTGCGGCGCGTTCCTGCTGAAAGACGCGCGTCACTATGAGCTGATGCGTTATCAGGCGGCTTACCTGAACTCCGAGTTCGATGAAGAAGCCGGCGTGCCGAACCTGGTGTCCAAATCACTGCAGACCACGCGTCGTTTCGATGCGCTGAAACTGTGGATGGGTCTGGAAGCGCTGGGTCAGAAGCAGTACGCCGCGATTATCGACCACGGTGTGAGCCTGGCACAGGACGTTGCGCAGTTCGTTGAATCTGAGCCGCGTCTGGAGCTGGTAATGCAGCCACAGCTGGCCAGCGTGCTGTTCCGCTATCGTCCAGCCCAGCTGAGCGACAGCGCGCAGATCGCCCTGTTCAACCAGCGTATCGGCGATGCGCTGCTGGAGTCTGGCCGCGCTAACGTCGGTGTGACCGAGCACGCAGGCATGACCTGCCTAAAGCTGACGCTGCTGAACCCGACCGTCACGCTGGAAGACATCAAGCTGCTGCTGGTGCTGGTAGAAAAAACCGCTGATCAACTGCTGAGCGCCTGATTAGGCGTGAAGTGAACAAGCCGCTAACCGGCAACAGTTAGCGGCTTTTTTTATAGCTTAAAAACAGATCGCCGCACGCTGGCTCACTGCGGAATGCGCGCAATCACCTTGATTTCAAAATCATAGCCCGCCAGCCAGTTAACGCCCACCGCCGTCCAGTTGGGATAAGGCTCATCGCCGAAGAAGCGCAGCCGTACTTCGTTCACCGTGACGAACTGCGCTTCCGGATCGGTATGAAACGTAGTGACATCAACCACGTCATCGAAACTGCAACCGGCGGCCTTCAGCACCGCCGCGAGATTGGTGAACGCCTGATTAACCTGACGCGTGAAATCGGGCTCGGCGGTGCCATCATCACGGCTGCCCACCTGGCCGGAAACAAACAGCAGTTCGCCGGAACGAATCGCCGCAGAGTATTTATTGATGTTGTACAACGCCTGACGGCCCGCTGGAAAAACAGCATCGCGTTTGTTCATAATCGTACTCCTGAAGATGAGAGAAGAAAGCGGGTTAGCTATGCCCGTTTTCGCTTTAACATACGCCGCGTATGTATTACTATGTTTTACATACGCGGCGTATGTCAATGCAAAAATTTAAGGAACAGCGATGGCAGCCAGACGACGGGCAGACCAGGTGGAAGAGACACGCGGCAAACTGATTGCCGCTGCACGACGCGCGTTCGCGCAGAAAGGTTACAGCGAAGCGTCAATGGATGACCTCACGGCAGCCGCCGGGCTGACGCGCGGTGCGCTGTATCATAATTTCGGCGATAAGAAAGGGTTATTGCAGGCGGTTATTGACCAGATTGATGGTGAGATTCTTGAGCAGATGCGCGCAGCCGGACAGCAGTATCACACTCGCTGGCACGCGTTTCTGGCGGAAGCCATTACCTATATCGAGATGTCGCTGGAGCCGGAAGTCCAGCGCATCATGCTGCTGGATGGCCCGGCGGTGCTGGGCGATCCGTCGCGCTGGCCTAATCAGACCGCCTGTCTGCGCACCACCGCCGCCATGCTGGCGGAGCTGATTGAGGAAGGTACAGTGAAACCGGTCGATACCGAAGCGGCGGCGCAACTGGTCAACGGCGCCGCGCTCAATGCCGCGCTGTGGATTGCCGCTGCCGATGAGCCGGTCGCGGCGCTGCCGCGTGCGGTGCAGGCTTTCCGACTGCTGGTTTCCGGGCTGCTGGTTAACCCGGCGTCGCATTGAGTTCGCGTATCCAGCTGAGAAACGCCTGCAGCGGTGCCGGGATCAGCCGGCGATCGTTGTAATACAGCCACAGGCCGGGAAAGCTGAGCCACCAGTCGGCAAGAATCGGTTGCAGACTGCCGTTGGCCAGCGCCGGCTTCAGCCAGTCCTCAAACAGATACACTACGCCGGCACCGGCGATGGCCGTTGACACCGTCAGCTCCATCGCCGCACCGATGCTGCAAATCAGCGGCCCCTGCGGCTGTAACGTGATGCGTTCCGCGCCGCGGCTGAACTCCCATTCGGCCGTCACCCCGGTGGCATAACGACCATACAGACAGCGATGCTGCATCAGGTCGCGCGGATGCTGCGGCGTACCGTAAGCCGCCAGATAGGCTGGCGCCGCGGCCGCGGCAAAGCGCTGCACGCGCGGACCAATCGGCAGCGCCACCATATCCTGTTCCAGATGATCGTCGTAACGGATACCGGCATCGCAGCTGTCGCGAAAAATGTCCTGCACATTACTTTCCGCCACAATCTCCAGCCGGATGTCCGGATAGCGCTGCAAAAATCCCGGCACAATCGCCGGTAATACCAGCCGCGCCGCGCTGACCGGCACGTTCAGCCGCAGCGTGCCGCCCGGCGTGTCACGGAACGTGTTCAGGGCATCCAGCGCCGCATCCACTTCGTTCATGGCGGGCAGCAGCCGTGACATCAGCGCCCGGCCCGCTTCGGTCAGCACCACCGTTCGCGTGGTGCGATTGAACAGCCGAACGCCCAGTTGCTCTTCGGCGCGCCGCACCGCATCACTCAAACGCGACGGATTGCTGCCGCTCATGCGCGCCGCCTCGCGAAATCCACCGGCTTTTGCCACCGCCACTACCGCATGCAGCGACGCCATATCCAGCGCCATTGTGCGTCACTCCGTACAGTCTGTCCTGATTTACACGGATAGTCGCACAGCACCGTTGTGATTACAATTTAAACACTATCCGATGAAGGAGGTTTACATGTCACAGACTACAACTACTTATACGCTGGGCGACCGTCAGGTTGCCCGTCTCGGCTACGGTGCCATGCAGCTGGCCGGTCCCGGCGTATTTGGCCCGCCAAAAGATGAAGCCCGCGCGCTACAGGTGCTGCGCGATGCCGTGGCTGCCGGTGTGAATCACATCGACACCAGTGATTTTTACGGGCCGCACATCACCAATCAGCTGATCAAAAAAGCGCTCTATCCTTACCCCAGCGATCTGGTGCTGGTGACCAAAGTGGGTGCCCGACGTGATACCAAAGGCGGCTGGCTGCCCGCCAGCACGCCGGAGGAACTGACGCAGGCGGTTGAAGATAACCTGCGTAATCTGGGGATCGACGTGCTGGAGGTCGTCAATTTACGCTCGATGCTGAGCGTTCATGGACCGGCAGAGGGATCGCTGGAGCCGCAAATCGAGGCGATGATTAAGTTGCAGCAGCGTGGCCTGATTCGGCACATTGGCCTGAGCAACGTGACCGCCAGTCAGGTGGCGCAGGCACAGCAGATGACGCCGATTGCCTGCGTACAGAATCTGTATAACCTCGCCAATCGTCAGGATGAGGCGCTGATCGATCAGCTGGCGGCGCAGGGCATTCCCTACGTGCCGTTCTTTCCGCTCGGCGGTTTTTCGCCGCTGCAGTCGGAACAGCTCAGCGCGGTGGCCAGCACGCTCAACGCCAGTACGCTGCAGGTGGCGCTCGCCTGGTTGTTGCAACGCTCAGATAATATTCTGCTGATTCCCGGCACCTCCTCGCCGCAGCATCTGCAGCAAAATCTGGCCAGCGCGGCGCTGACGCTGAGCCCGGAGGTGGTTGCGCAACTGGACAGCATTGGCCGGGCGTAAGGCACACGCCGGGGCTATCCCCGCCCGGCGATGCCCGCTTCCACCAGGCAGGCTTTGAGCACACCGAACGCATCCTGGCACTGGCGCTCATCCACGCAGGCGTAACCGAGCAGCAGACCGCGTCGCTCCTGCGGATGCATATAGTATTGCGACAGCGGCCGCACCTTCACGCCGCGTCGCAGCGCCAGCGCGGCAATCGCCACATCATCACAGCCCGGGGGCAGATTCAGCACCAGATGCAGCCCGGCTTCATGATTGACTACCGGCATAAAAGCCGCGCCCAGGTAGCGCTCAATCAGCGTCATCATAAAGCGCCGGCGCTGACTGTAGAGTTTGCGCATGCGGCGGATATGCGTCATGTAGTGGCCTTTCTGGATGAATTCCGCCAGCGCACGCTGCACCAGCAGATGCCCGCCGCGATAGAGTTCGGCCGCCGCCACGCGCAGCGGCTGCGCCAGCGCTTTTGGTACCACCAGATAGCCGAGACGCAGCGCGGGATAGAGCGTTTTACTGAAGGTGCCCATATAGATAACCGGCGCATCCGGCTCAAAGCCCTGCAGCGAGGGGAATGGCTGGCCGGCAAAGCGAAATTCGCTGTCATAGTCATCTTCCACCAGCCAGCTTTTGTGTTTGCGCGCCAGGTCGAGCAGCTGTCTGCGCCGCTCCAGACTGAGATGCACACCCAGCGGATACTGGTGTGACGGTGTCACAAAAATCATCTTCGGCGCTTTGCTGCGCGGTGCCAGCTCCGGGATAATGCCCTGTTCATCCACCGCTTTGGCCTGAATTTTTAGCCCGTTAATGCGTAACAGGTTGCGCGTGCCCCAGTAGCCTGGCTCCTCGATCCACACTGGATCGCCCGCGTCGCACAGCACGCGCGTCACCAGATCCACCGCCTGATGAATGCCTTCAGTAATGATGATTTGATCGGCGTCGGCACGCACCGAGCGCGCCACGCTGAGATACTCAGCCAGCGCCTGGCGCAGCTGCGGACAGCCGCCGTTACTGCTGTAAATCAGCCGCTCGATGTCGGGTTCGCGATTCAGGCGCGACTGAATCTGGCTAAACAACTTATGCGGAAACTCACGCACATCCGGCGCGCCGGGCACAAAGGCACCCCACTGATAAGGCGAGGCATTGGCGTGACCGAGCAGCGTGGCGCCGCGTTTTGAAATCGCCGCCGGTTTACTCATCAGGGGTTCACTGAGCGGCAGCGCCGGCGTGCTGTTGAGGCTCCCTTCCGGCAGGTTTTCTGCAATCCAGGTGCCGCTGCCGGTGCGCGCGCTGACATATCCCTGCGCGACCAGATTTTCATAGACGTTGAGCACCGTATTACGCGACACCGCCAGCTCGCGCGCTAAATCACGCGTCGCCGGCAGGCGTGAGCCGCGCGGGAAAATGCCCTCTACAATCGCCGCCTGCATGCAGTGCAGCAGGCGCTGCTGCAGCGTGCCTTCCGCGACAAACTGTAGTCGTTCCAATACATGATCGGCGTACAAACTCCGCAATTGGCTCCATCCTTCTCAGTGAAATTGGCTCTGGCAACCGCGCTCAGTGCAGGCATAAATAAGCGTGTTTGTCGTGATTTGTAAAGACGCTTATCGCTAAGGAAAGGTTATGGAAGGTAAAAACAACCAGTTGCAACAACGCAAAGATGACGCGCTGCCGCGAGGCACCGGTAATCTTTGTCAGTGGTATGTCGATCAGGCCGAAAACGCCACGCTGCGTGACGTTGAGGGCAATAGCTGGATTGATTTTGCTGGCGGCATCGCGGTGCTCAACACCGGCCACCGTCATCCGCGTATCGTGCAGGCCATTGCCGATCAGTTAGCAAAATTCACCCATACCGCATTCCAGGTCACGCCGTATGAGAGCTATGTGGCGCTGGCGGAACGCATCAATCAGCGGGTGCCAATTGCCGGTAAAGCCAAAACCGCCTTTTTCACCACCGGCGCTGAAGCGGTAGAGAATGCGGTTAAAGTGGCGCGCGCCGCTACCCGTCGTCACGGCATCATCACCTTCGGTAACGCCTTTCACGGCCGTACTTTCATGACCATGGCGATGACTGGCAAAGTGGCCCCTTACAAGCGCGATTTTGGCCCGATGCCGGCCTCGGTGTTTCACGCCCGCTACCCTAACGCGGTCACCGGCATCAGCGTTGAGGACGCTATCGCCAGCCTGCACGACCTGTTCAGCCACGACATCGCGCCGCAGGATGTGGCCGCCATCGTACTGGAACCGGTGCAGGGTGAAGGCGGTTTCCACATCGCGCCGGCAGAGTTTCTTACGCAGCTACGTGCACTGGCCGATGAGCACGGCATTCTGCTGATTGCCGATGAGGTACAGAGCGGATTTGCCCGCACCGGCAAGCTGTTTGCCATGGAGCACTACAGCGTCCAGCCCGATCTCATCACCATGGCGAAAAGTCTGGCGGGCGGTATGCCGCTGTCGGCGGTGAGCGGTCGCGCTGACATCATGGATGCGCCCGGTCCGGGCGGGCTGGGCGGTACTTACGCCGGCAATCCGCTGTCGATTGCCGCCGCGCATGCGGTGCTGGATGTCATCGAGGAAGAAAAGCTGTGCCAGCGTGCTAGCCAACTGGGCGCTACGCTGAGCGAACTGCTGCACCGCGCGCGCCGCGCTAACGCGTCGATTACCGACGTGCGTGCGCTGGGCTCAATGGTAGCGGTGGAGTTTGCCAGCGCGCAGCAGGCGCAGGCGCTGCAGCAACAGGCGATGACGCGCGGTCTGCTACTGCTGACCTGTGGCCCGCAGGGCAACGTGATCCGCTTCCTCTATCCGCTCACCATTCCGGATGCCCAGTTCCGTCAGGCGCTGGATATTCTCGACAGCCTGCTCAGCCAGTCTTAGCGTTCCACCCATTGTCCGATCGCTTACCTGCCGCGCGCAGGCAAGTTTCACCTGCATAACAGGCGGGGTCTGCCCCGCCTGAGAGACGATCTGGAGAGATATTGATGACTGCTCAGAATGCCGATGTACTGGCACAAAGCCTGAAACCCCGCCACGTGCGCATGCTGTCGATTGCCGGAGTGATTGGCGCCGGGCTGTTCGTCGGTTCCGGCCATGCGATTGCCGAAGCCGGACCGGCGGTGCTGCTGGCCTATATCGCCGCCGGCGCGCTGGTGGTGCTTATTATGCGCATGCTGGCGGAGATGGCGGTCGCCTCACCGGACTCCGGTTCCTTCTCCACTTACGCCGACAAGTCTCTTGGCCGCTGGGCTGGGTTTACCATCGGCTGGCTTTACTGGTGGTTCTGGGTACTGGTGATCCCGCTGGAGGCCAACGCCGCCGGCACCATTCTGCACGGCTGGTTCCCGCAGGTGGCGGTGTGGGAATACACGCTGGCGATCACCAGCTTCCTGACCATCAGCAACCTGTTCAGCGTGAAAAACTACGGTGAGTTTGAGTTCTGGTTCGCGCTGCTGAAAGTGGTGGCTATCGTCGCCTTTCTTGGTGCCGGCAGCCTGGCGCTGTTTGGCCTGTTGCCCGGCAGCAGCACGCAGGGTATTTCACATCTGTACGACACTCACGGCTTCATGCCTAACGGTATCAGTGCCGTGCTCGCCGCCATTCTTACCACCATGTTCTCTTTCATGGGCACGGAAATCGTCACCATTGCCGCCGCCGAATCCAATGAGCCGCGCAAGCAAATTACCCACGCCACCAACTCGGTGATCTGGCGTATTGCGCTGTTTTATCTGCTGTCGATCTTTCTGGTGGTGGCGCTGGTGCCGTGGAATACGCCGTCGCTGATGAAAGCCGGGTCTTACCAGACGGCGATGGAGATGATGAACGTGCCGTATGCCCGGCAGATTGTCGATGTGGTGGTGCTGATCGCGGTATGCAGCTGTCTCAATTCTGCGCTTTATACCGCGTCGCGCATGCTCTATTCCCTGTCGCGTCGTCAGGATGCGCCAGCGGCGGCCTCGCGCACCACGCGCAGCGGCACGCCGTGGGTCGCAGTACTGATGTCTACCGCCGCAGCATTTCTGGCGGTGATCGCCAACTATCTGGCGCCGAGCGCGGTGTTTGAGTTCCTGCTGGCCAGCTCCGGCGCCATTGCGCTGCTGGTTTATCTGGTCATTGCCGCTTCGCATCTGGTGCTGCGGAAAAAGCGCGAGGCGCGCGGCGAGCAGCTCAGCTATCGCATGTGGCTGTTCCCGGGTCTGACGTGGGCCACCATGGTGTTCATTGTTGGCGTACTGACGTCAATGCTGTTCAATGCACAGCATCGTTCAGAAATTATCGCCACCGGGCTGTTAACGCTGCTGGTGCTGGTCGCCAGCCAGATTGTGCACCGCAAGCGCGCGGCGCGTAAAAACAGCGAGGAGATGGTAGCGCTGCGTTCGTAACGCTCGCCTTAACGGGCACGGAAGCCCGCCGTTACTCCACATCAATACTGATCGACTCATCCGCCACGTTAATCGTCACGGTGCAGTGCGTCCACACCGGCTGCCCTTCAGTCATCTCATGTTCGATAAAGTATTGCTGAAAGTCTTTCAGCGCAGCACTGAGATCGCCAATCGCGCGCGCGTCCGGCTCGAACCAGTCCGGTTCGCCGTTTTCATCAAGGTAGTTAAACTGAAACTGCCCGCCCTCCTCATCGGCAAACAGCTCCGCCTGCACCACCAGCACCTGCGCGCCGTCGGGGCCACAGCTAAAAATGATCTGGCCAATGCGGCGATAAAGGTCTTCGTATTGCATAGTGAGAACTCCTGTAAGAGGCGGGACGCGCGACAGCGCCGCGGCGGCATTCATCTTAGCCAATGTCTTGACATTATGTCTGAGGATCAGAGAATGAACGCCTGCGAATAACGGACTACAAGAAACGGAGTTTATCATAGCCTGTTCAGCGCGTTACCTCTCTGTTACCCACATTAAACGCGTCGCCCGTCTGCTGTCTGCCGTGCTGTTGCTGGCCAGCTGCGCCTCGGAGCCGCCAAAATCGCTGGTCACCCCGTTTACGTCGCCGACTAAACCACCTGTTCCGGCTAAACCCGCAGCGCAGACTGAACCAGTGCGCGGCGTCTGGCTCACTACGGTGTCGCGCCTCGACTGGCCGCCGATATCTTCCGTCACAGCCAGCCCGGCGCTGCGTATTCGCCAGCAGCAGCAGGCGCTGACGGCCAAACTGGATAAGCTGCACAGCCTGGGGATTAACACGGTATTTTTCCAGGTGAAGCCCGATGGCACCGCCCTGTGGCGTTCGCGTATCCTGCCATGGTCCGATACCCTGACCGGCAACATCGGGCAGGATCCGGGTTACGATCCGCTGCAATTTATCCTCGACGAGGCGCACAAACGCGGTATGAAGGTGCATGCGTGGTTTAATCCTTATCGCGTGTCGACCAATACCAAACCTGCCACCGTGACGGCGTTAAACAACACGCTCCAGCTGCAGCCGGCCAGCGTGTTTGTGCTGCATCGTGACTGGATCCGCACCGCCAGCGACCGCTTCGTGCTCGATCCGGGCATTCCGGCGGCACGCGACTGGATCACCAGCATCGTGGCGGAAGTGGTGTCAAACTACGCCATTGATGGCGTTCAGTTTGATGACTATTTCTATACGGAAACCGCGACATCGCCGCTCAATGACAGCGCCACCTTTCGCCAGTACGGCGCGGGCTTTGCCAGCAAAGCCGACTGGCGGCGGCACAATACCCAGCTGCTGATCGAGCAGGTTTCCCGCACGATTAAACAGCTCAAGCCTGGCGTTGAGTTCGGCGTCAGCCCGGCGGGCGTATGGCGTAATCTGTCGCACGATGCAGCCGGCTCCGATACGCGCGGTGCGGCGGCTTATGATGAAGCCTATGCAGACACGCGCCGCTGGGTGCAGCTTGGCCTGCTGGATTACATCGCGCCGCAGTTGTACTGGCCGTTTGCCCGTCAGGCCGCGCGCTATGACGTCCTGGCGCGCTGGTGGGCCAATGTAGTACAGCCCACGCACACCCGGCTGTACATCGGCGTGGCGCTGTATAAGGTGGGTGAAGCCTCGAAAAGTGAGCCGGACTGGACGGTTCAGGGCGGCGTTCCCGAACTGAAAAAACAGCTCGATCTGAATGAATCGCTGCCGCACATCGACGGCACCATTCTGTTTCGCGAAGATTATCTTAATCAGCCGCAGACGCAGCAGGCGGTCGATTATTTACGTCAGCGCTGGGGAAAATGAATTATTCAGGCCAGCAGAGGAATACTGCTGGCCTGAAGCGTTAGCGCGGGTTATCCGGATCGAGTAATTCAATACTGCGCGGCACGCCGTTCACGCGGACTTTCAGAAAACGGCGGGTGATCCACTTCCCCGCGGCATCCTGCTCCTGCCGTTCAAAAAACGGCCCACGCAGCAGCAGTTCTTTATTATTGTTGTAGCCAAAGCCGACATCTTTATTGCCCACCCAGTGCTGTTCAAAGGCGACGACCGGCTGGTTGTCCAGCGCCGTAGCTTCTTCCGCACTGCAGGCGGTAAAACTTTTGCGGAAAATAAAACACTGACCGGACTGATAGCGATCGCGCCCGTTGGTTTCCACCAGCGCAATCGAGAAGCCGGTATAGGCCGGAATTTTAACGTACAGTTTGGTGTGTGCGCCTTTGCCCTCGATATGCACCTTAATTACGGGCGAGGAGCCTTCGCTGTACCAGCTGCCAATGGTGTTATCGTCGTTGCGCGCCTGCAGATAAATATGCGCCACGCCTTCCGGTGTCCGGTAGCTGTAATCAGTTTGCGTTTCCGACTGGGAAACATACTGCGCGCTGCCGATAATGCGCACGTGAATTTGTGAAGTGGCGTCGGAAAAATTAAATTCACCGACGTAAAACCATTTCGCGTCTTTGCCACGGTTATCCATGTGATGCTGCGAGGTGGTGAAGTCATAACTCAGCGATCCCTGAATGATCGCGCCGAGATCGGAAATCTCCATCACGCCACGATCGCCCTCCGCCAGCAGCGTCCAGGGCTCAATGCCCTCTTTGCTGAAGTCAAAGCCCGCGCTGTCACGGTGCACGCTTTTCTGGATAATCATCGCGCGGCAATAGCCCATTTTCATGGGATTTTGCGTCGATTCAATCACCAGCCCTTCAATCGTCCACTGACCATTGGTGAGATCGCCGGCAAATTCGGAGTGCTCGATCCAGCCATTACGAATAAACGATTGCGTACAGCGCGGCAGATCGAATACCGGCTGTTTGGTGCTGCGCTGCAAATTAAAGTTGGAGAGTTCAATGGCGGTAGAGTGATCCCAGGCGCCTTTTTCCCGATCGGACCAGCGCGCATAGACAATACTGCCCTGACAGCCACGTGAATAAAACTGATCGATTTTACAGTCCAGCGTATCAATCAGTTCCAGCGCCCGCCCGCCGAGGTAGCGAAACTCCATGCTGCTGACGCGCAGGAATTGTCCTCCAATAATGCTGTTAGTAAAGAAGCCGACATTATTAAACGCCGTGCCGCCGTCTTCGCCGCTATCAGAACTCATGCCTTTCACCACAAAGCCGGAAATTTCCACATAGCGTGCGCGTACGCTAAAGAAATGGGTTTTGCGCGGTTTCGGTCCCCAGTTAAATTTCAGCGTGGTGGTGGGGAAATAACCGAAGTTGACCGGCGCGCCGGAAATTTTAAAGCGGTTAATCTCTCTGTCGCTGCCCAGCACTTCCGCTAAATCAAAGCCGGACAGGCTGAACTCACCGGCGGTAAAGCGAATTCCCGCGGAGGGTAAAACACGCTGTGACCATTTAAACATGCGGATCACCGCATCAATACAATCGGTGGTGCCATCGGCTATTGCGCCAAAATCCACCACCGTGACCGCGCTATAATCGAGGACCACTCTTTTCCAGCGCTTTTTACCGGACGTCACGAAATTCAGCCCGCCGTCATCGGGCGTGCTGTTGTCGGTGGCATCGTAGACAAACACGCCGCCGCCCATCCGACTGCCACGGCTGTATTCCAGCACCGACGCAATTTCGCCAATCGAAACAGGTTCCTGTTTACGTAAATCGTCAATGGTATGTAATTGAATCACCGTCCCGGTGGCAGATGGTGTGGTAGTGCTGGTGATGCCAGATGTATTCGCCATGGTGTTCCCCATAAATTATTAACGTAATACGACAGAGCATCAGCAGTATAAGTGATTGAAAATTAATATATTGACCTGTGCCAGTTTATACGGGAGCTTTTCAGCGGGGTGATTTGCCGGAACAGAATAACGATATGATTCCGGAAGGAAAGCGAAGCGACAAAAATACTTTTTACAGATTTATCGCAGAATAATTGTGGTAATCGCCGGTACGAACGTTCTGATTAATTTGACTTACGAAGAAGAATGGCTTGAATTATCGAAATATTTCCCGCGATCATCAGTTTAATTTTTTACGCGAGATAACGCGCCAGTGAAAATTTTCGACTGGCGCGTTGCCGTCAAAATGTCGCGTTCAGGCCAATATTCCAGCTCAGCTGGTGATAGGCGCTGTTACCGCCGATCGCTGAAACCCCGGCAAAGGCGTTGACCGTTTCACCCAGCGGCACGCTGGCCCCCAGCGACATATCCAGCCAGTTTTTATCACCGGCGTTGACGCTGCGTACAAAGCCGGTCTGCGTTGACTTCAGCCCGGCGCGCACCGCGTTCTGCGTATCGCCAAACTGGTGGTTATAACTGAGCTGCGCCCACGGATTCACCGGCCACAGTTTGCTGTCGATACGCCAGCCAAGCGCGCCGATTTGCGAATGCAGGGTTTGATCGGAAAAGCGCATGGCGGTGCTGCTGTCGCCGTTTTCGCTGTAGCCCCCTGCCCGCACATAATCCAGTGCGTAGCTGGCGACCGGGCCGGTGGAAAGGTGTTCGCCTATCGGCAGATCCCAGCCGGTTTGCACCCGTAGCCCGAGCATTTTTCCGCTGCTACTGCCCTGTTCGGTGCGCGTTGCCGGGCCGATATTGATGCGACGTTCGATGCTGTCAAAATCGAGATCTGCATAGTGCACATTCGCATTGATCCAGCCCTGCTCCAGCAGCGTCAGCTGGCTATACAGCGCCAGCAAATTGCCGCGCAGCTTGTAATCATAGTGCGCCGAAGGATGCTGGTGCTGCGCGGTGCTGGACAACAGCAGACCTGCCTGCCAGTTATCTGTGAACTGATAGCCTAATCCCAGCGTCAGGCTGCCGGTATTGGCGTCACCGTTGAGCAGGCTATCGCCGCGATAATCAATATGCTGACCGGCATAGCCGCCGAACACGCTAACCTGACCGGCGCTGGCCGGCTGCTGACGCTGCTGCTGTAAATGGCCATCGAGGGTGTTCTGCATATCCCGCGACAGCATCAGCGGCGCCCGTGCCAGCGCCGCCACCTGCGCGGGTGCGTCGAGGATCGATTGAATGTAGTCGGCGATCATGGCATGTACCGCCGGGCTGGGATGCAGCCGGTCGGCAAACAGATAAGCCTGCGCGTTACTGAAACCGGGCGTTGACGAGGTGCATTCGGCGGCGGAGGTGCCGACCGGACAGGCCATCCCCAGCGTATTGCTCAGGCCATAGCGTTGCGGATCGACAATTACCTCGTTGAACAGGCCGGCGATGTCGGCACGCACAATGTTGCCATTCAGCGCCACCAGCCCGGCCTCTTCCTGCTGGTTATAGCCATCGGAGAGGGCCGTCACCTGCTCGCTGAGCACCTGCCAGGCCGAAAACAGCTGCTGCGCCAGCGCGGCACGCAGCGCCGGGATGGTCGATACCTGTGCGGCGGCCTGATCGAATGCGTCGCGCACCGCCTGCTGGCGCGCAGCCACGTCGGGCGTGGCATGGCTGTCCAGCGAGGCAAACGCCGCGACCATCGCCGACTGCGCCGCCGGCCCCAGCACACTCAGCACCGCCTGCACCATGAAAGGCGTGGAGCCGAGTTGCGGCACGTTTGGCACGATCACCGCCCCCGCACCGGCATCCAGCAGGGTTTTGATTTGCGACACCGCCGCGCTGGCGCTGTTGCTGATGGTCGCGCGCGCGGTAAGCGGATTGGTCACCGCCGCCGCGATATCGTTAGCGCCCACCCAGTGAATGTACAGTCCGTTGCTATCTGCGCGTCCGCCGGTGGATTGCAGATAAGCAGCCAGCTGGTCTTGCGTATTGAGGCTGGCATCCAGCGCCGGCACGGTAACGCCGCCGCCCTGTGCATAGTTGCTGCCACCGCGCGACGACGGCTGCAGCGTTTGCCCGAACTGTGCAGCGAGGATCTCGTCATACAGTGGATGTTGCGCGCCATCATAAGTAAAACGCCCGACATTACCGCCATCGCTCAGGCTATCGCCGAAAACCGTCAGGTTATCCCACGCCAGGGCGCTAAACGGCACATACAGGCAACTCAATGTGGCAAACGCGACCGCCGATCGCGTCAGGTTGCGACTCTTCATCATTCACTCCGAATCAGGCCAGAAATCATGTCTGACCGCTAAAGGTGCCGGCGCGTCAGGATGCCGGCGTGCAGGCTGTAAACCGCTTAAACAGCGGAAAGGACAGTGATAACAAGGATGCTTAAGGTGTAGTCAGGCAGGCGCGCCTTTACCAGGCAGAGAGCGGAAATTTGCGGGGTGGATCGGCACATCAGGGATTGCGGACTGGCGACCGTAGCGTGAGGAACGGTGCTTTGAGTGACGAAGCGGCGGCGTTAACTGAAGCCGAAATAATTTCGATTGTTGCAGCCCGGTAATCCAGCGCCGACAGGGCTGCTGGAAAGCTTTCAATAGCACCCGAACCAGGAACAGAATTTACCCGAATAACGGGTTTTTCTGCCGCGTCTGAGTAAGCTGGTTATGCATCTTTGCTGAGCACGCATCTGTAAATATCCGCGATCCCCTGGAGCACAAACCTTCATCCATCTTTACTCTATAAGGCCACTGGTTGATCGAATTGGGATTTCGACCTGACAGAAGATCGATGTGATCACTACGCCAGGTCAGATGATTTGCGGTGATATTTTTGACGCTCACAAACAGCGTTGCCCGCGTATTTGTAAGGCTTTTTTTGGGTGTCGGGGCTGCGCCCTGACAGGATCGCTTTTGGAGTGCCGATTATGGCGGTGCTTCAAAAACATATCTTGTCTGCTGTTGGAGGGATTCAAGGCAAAAAAAATCCCGCCAGCTATGGGCGGGAATGATTACCATACAATTATATCAAGCCAAGTGATTCAGGAAGTTGTTTAATATAGACTGCACGATCTCCTTGATATTCTTTTGATACCAGATAAAAAGTACTTACTACTTTCTTTTTATCATCAAGACTTATAAGTTGTAGTTCAGCCGTAATACTTTCCATCATTCCCACAGCAATATCAGGATCCAAAGACTCTTCATCAGAGAACTCCAGAAAAATAGCCATGTCAGCTATTCTCTTTACCAGACGAGCATAACTATTCATGGATAATTTTCACCTCTATGTTTTTATGCCTAATTCATCAAACTGAAAAATCCTGGCTCGATGGCCGTGATTTTTATTCAGGGCCTGGGGTCGGAAGGCGGTGATTTTCGGGTTTTATGTTCATCTATCCTGGCAAAGATCCATGAGCCAAAACCAGCGGCTACTCCAGCTATTCCACTCATGACTATAGTTTTATATATTACATCTAAGCCAATTTGTAAATTGCCTGTATGTAAATAATTAACGATTAGCCGTAAAACAATTCCTAAGCAAAAAAACAGATAACTCCATATAACATGCTTAAAATAAGAAGATAAAATGTAGGTTTTTTATTCATTTATTATTCCCCGCCCTATCAATTGCATCTTTAGTTGCGTCCCCCAAAATTTCTGATGTATAAGCACCACCTATTTCCGCCCAAAAACCAGACGAAATCCCTAAAGCAGGTTTAAGTAAACCGGGCGCATATTCACCAAAGTATCCTCCGGCCACCGCACCTGCAACGGCTCCACCAACAGCCCCAGCATCTGGCCCGTCCGTAAACACAGCACTACCGGCCGCAATTCCCGTATTCGCCCAAATTCCCCGTCCCGGAGCCATAGCACCAGTAGCAGCGGCTGTCGCAGTACTCCAGTAATCATAAGTCTTACCTTCATTGCCTGGACTGCTCATATAAAGCAACTGATAACTACCATTCGCGATACCGGCAATAACAGCGCTCACTGCCACCTTACCTAAAGATGCAGCAGATCCGAGATAAGCCGCCCCGGCAGCCAGGACGCCATTTTTATAAGCTTCAACGATTACTTTCGGAATATTGGCACCTTCCGGTAAATCACCTTTTGCCAGTTATCCAGCCCAGCCTGATTCTGTTCCTGGGAGATATTATTATCCTGTACGTACTGCCCCCATGATCTCACCGCCATCCTGTAGTCTGTGATCCCTTTCGGTAACTGGAATCCATCACTCAGCGCATTATTCTCAACCGCATTCTTCCCTGCCTGAGCGCCGGCCAGCGCACTGGCGCCGCCGCCGCCGGTCACGCCGCCTGCCAGACCTGCAGCCAGGGTACTCAGTGCACTGATGATCTGTTTATCCGACTCCTGCAGGTCGCTGACCTGTTTACCCGGATACATCGAATGCATGATCAATTTACCCATCAGCTCTCCGCTGACCGCACCGGTCGCGCCTGCTGCCGCGCTGGTTCCTGCCGCCCGCGATCTTATTACACGAACCATTGCACTGGTGCCACGGCTGGAAAGGCAGATCGATGCGATCCGACAGACGCTAATGGCGAAGCAGAAGTTTATTTCTGAGATGCTGGATAACGTGATGGGTAAACGGATTAGCTAACAGGCGCGGAACTGAGGTGCTCGAATATCCCAGCCCGCTGACCGCAAGCAATTAACGAGGAGCTGGTTATGGCTGGCACGCATCATAAGTCAGGGACCGACACGCCCACAGCTAAATCAAGACGTTATACCGTGGAATATATCCACGACCATCTGAAGCACCGGCCTTCACCGTCGATCACCCTGCACGGCCACTGGATGGCCGAGCTGGGATTTTGCGACCGGGCAGAAGGTCGAGGTGATCACCACGCCGGGGCAGATGATCATCCGGCTGGCGGCAGCTGAGTGACAATATAAAATTCCCGGCTCGATGGCCGGGATTTTTATTCAGGGTTTGGGGTCGGAAGGCGGTGATTTTCGGGTTTTATGTTCATCTATCTTGGCAAAGATCCATGAGCCAAAACCAGCGGCCACTCCAGCTATTCCACTCATGACCATAGTTTTATATATTGCATCTAAGCCAATTTGAAAATTACCTATATGTAAATAATTAACGATTAGCCGTAAAACAATCCCTAAGCAGAAAAAACAGACAACCCCATATAACATGCTTAAAATAAGAAGATGAAATGTAGGTTTTTTATTCATTTATTATTCCCCCCCCTATTAATTGCATCTTTAGTTGCGTCCCCCAAAATTTCTGATGTATAAGCACCACCTATTTCCGCCCAAAAACCAGACGAAGCCCCTAAAGCAGGTTTAAGTAAACCGGGCGCATATTCACCAAAGTATCCTCCGGCCACCGCACCTGCAACGGCTCCACCAACAGCCCCAGCATCTGGCCCGTCCGTAAACACAGCACTACCGGCCGCAATTCCCGTATTCGCCCAAATTCCCCGTCCCGGAGCCATAGCACCAGTAGCAGCGGCTGTCGCAGTACTCCAGTAATCATACGTCTTACTTTCATTGCCTGAACTGCTCATATCAAGCAACTGATAACTACCATTCGCGATACCGGCAATAACTGCACTCACTGCCACCTTCCCTAAAGATGCAGCAGGTCCGAGATAAGCCGCCCCGGCAGCCAGGACGCCATCTTTATAAGCTTCAACGATTACTTTCGGGATATTGGCACCTTCCGGTAAATCACCTTTTGCCAGTTTATCCAGCCCAGCCTGATTCTGTTCCTGGGAGATATTATTATCCTGTACGTACTGCCCCCATGATCTCACCGCCATCCCGTAGTCTGTGATCCCTTTCGGTAACTGGAATCCGTCACTCAGCGCATTATTCTCAACCGCATTCTTCCCTGCCTGAGCGCCGGCCAGCGCACTGGCGCTACTGCCGCCGGTCACGCCGCCTGCCAGACCTGCAGCAAGGGTACTCAGTGCACTGATGATCTGCTTATCCGACTCCTTCAGGTCACTGACCTGTTTACCCGGATACATCGAATGCATGATCAACTGACCCATCAGCTCTCCGCTGACCGCACCGGTCGCGCCTGCTGCCGCGCTGTTGCCTGCCGCCCACGATGTTACCGCACCTAGCACTGCATGAGCCATCGCTTTTGCGGCCTGATTGTCGGCGGTATATTTGTGTATCTGCTCGGCCAGATACGGTGCCGCCGCGCCGCTGGCTGCCTGCGCCAGATTGCCACCCGCCAAACCCTGAATCGCCGCAGTCGCCGCCTGAATCCCCTTCTGGATATCGCTGCCGGTGCCCCAGAGTGCCATGGCCTTCTTATAATCACTGCTGTTTTCCAGCGCTTCCTGATACGCTTTCTTTTCAGCCGCAGGAGCGTCGGCATCCGGCTGGTTTATGTTGTTTTTTGCCAGTTCCTTCTTACCTGCTTCCGTCGCCTCAATCTGCCCCTGCGTCCGGGCGATATCAGCAACCTGGCTGCCTATTTCACCGATCAGCTGAGCCGTCTGCAGGCGTTTCTGCTCTTTCTCTTTGTCGAAAATCGGGCTGATGCTGTCATTAGCGTGCTCGGTGTCGCGGCTAAGTGCAGCAACATCCTGCTGCTGATTTGCCTGGTCGCGCACCACTATCGTTCCCTGGGCAACGGCTGACTGCGTGGTTCCCTCTGCGTGGCCACTGCTGCCTGCGCCCGCCAGCATACTGGTGGCCATGTTCCCTTTGAACTGGCCGCTGAAGTTGCCCGTCGAACTGAGGCCAATCCCCTGGTGTTGAGTTTTATAATCTGCCTGATTATGCAAGTCCGTGAAGCCAAGCGTGCCGGTATCAAGACGGTTTTTATCCGCGTCAGCCTGGCTGGCAATCACCGCACCATTGAGCTGGGTGTGACTGCCAACGGTAATATCAAACCCGCCCTGACCGGCATAAATGCCGCTTTGCTCCAGCACACTGTCGTAATTGCTGTGCATTTTATCCTGGCTGGCGTTGATATAACCGGAACCGGTCATCGAGCCAAAAGTGAAACTGCCGCCGGCACCAAAACTGATCTGCTTCGAATCATAGTTATCACTATCCTGCAGGCTGGTAATAGACAGGTTGCGACCAATGTCAGCAGTCACGCTGTTACCGTTAACCAGCGCGCCAGTCAAAGTGGTGTCACGACCGCTACTGATGTCGACAGCACCGCCGCTGTCGAGGGTGGTTTCGCTCCAGACGGTGCCATTCCCCTTTTCATGGCCTTTCGCCCCGTTAACGCTGGCGAAAATACTCAGTCCTGCGCTGCCATTGCCCACGCCGAAACTTAGCCCGATACCGCCACCGCTGCTGCTGTTTTTACCGCTGGTTTGTTGCGTGCTTGCCACGCCCGTCAGGTTGATGTCGTTCGCTGCGTGCAGTGACGTATCACCACCAGCCTTGAGCTGGCTACCGGCAATCAGCAAATCACCGCTGCTGGCACTATTGCCGTTGCCGGTGGCATCAATACTGAGGTTTTTCCCGGCATTCAGCGTAGAACCGCTGACGGCGTCGGACTCCTGATGCTGCTGAGATTTTGATTTTTGAGTGGTCAGCGAAATACTGATGCCAACGCCATTGTTAGGATCGCCATTGGCCTGCGCAAGCTGGCTGGCCTGGTTCGCCTGAACACCGGAAAGCACCGCTTTGGTTGCCTGTAATGCGGCCAGACGCCCATCGCTCTCTTTTTTGGCGGACTGTGCGGCAGAGACAGCACTATTCACCGCCTCGGCTACTGCGCCTGAAAGCGCCAGCGTCAGTCCACTGGTGCGCTGCTCAAAACGTTCGTCGCGCGTACGTACATCGTGGCCGGGCGTGATTGCTACGCTGTCACCTTTCAGGGCCATGTTGCCGCCGGCAATCAAATCCGCCCCCTGCACCTGCAACTGCTGGCCTGCGGTGATTGAAACGTTCCCGCCGGTGCTGCCAACGGTACTGACACTCTGACTTTGCGTCGTGCCTTTTTCCTTCAGATCGTGCAGCGATTTACTGCTGCCGATGCTGATACCCAGCCCACCGGTTCCCATCAGGCCGCTTTTTTTCGTCTCGGAGAAACGCCAACTTGACTCCGTGTTGGTAGCGGCAGAGATCCCGACATTGTTACCGGCGCTGAGCGCCACGTTATCATCACCCGCAACCTGCGATCCTTTTACCAGCAGATCGTGGCCCGCGCTCACGGAGATATTGTTGCCACTGAGCAACGTGCCTTTTTCGTGCGTAGCGCTGTCTTCCTGAATGGTGTGGGTGGTCTTCTTGCTGAACAGACCTTTTTTGGTTTTCGTCTCTTCGCGATAGTTATAATCGCTTTCGGTGGCCGTAGTGAGGTTAATATCATGCCCGGCTCGCGCGGCGATATCCTGTTTTGCCGTAATCTCACTGGCTGCGCTGTTGATGTCATTCCCTGCTGCCAGCACGATATTACCGCCACTGCTGATTTCGCTGCCGGTTTGACGAACCTGCTCGTTGATCGTCACTTTTTTGCCGCCCCGGCTCTCGCTGTATACGCGACTCTGCTGGGCATTCAGGTTCAGATCGCGCCCTGCGCTCAGGGAGGCGTTTAAATCGGCCATCAGCTGCGCTGCCTGCGAGTTAATATCGCGACCGGCGCTCAACGCTAAATTTCCGCTGCTCTGGATGGTACTGCGCGTAGCGTTAATGCTGTCGTTTTTGCTATTGCCCTGCGTCTGATGGCTACTGTTATCCAGCGTATTCAGATTGATATCATTTGCGGCGGCCAGCGTCGTATCGCCTTTTGACACCAGTGTGCTGCCGCTCAGATTCAGGTCGTGACCGGCACGCGCGGTGAGATCGCCACCCGCGCTTACGCTACCGTCCTGGCTGGTGGTCACCACCGCGCTGCCATTTTTATTAAGGCGATCGGTATGGAGCGCATTGGCGGCGATATTGATATCGCCCCGCGCACCCAACTGTAAATCACCGCCAGCAGCGAGCGTCGCGCCCGTGTTATTGATGTTGCCACCCGCGCTGAGGCTGGCATTTTTGCTGGCTGAGATACTGGCCACATCCCCTAACTGGGTATCACTGAAGCTTAACGCGGGCGCATTTTTGATGCCGTTAAGCGCCAGGCTGCTCCACTGCTGAGCCTGCGTAACGTTATTGATATTTCCCGCCGCCGATGCGAGCGAAACGGTTTCGGCCGAAATCGATGCACCGATATTATTAATATCGCCAATCGCGTTCAGTTGCAGATCGCCGCCCGAAGCCAGTAAACCGGCGTGCAGGTTATTCAGTGTGCTATTGCTGTTGGCTGACAGCAGCGTCTCGGCTTTGATAGTACTACCGTCGTTATTGATCTGTCCGGCATCCAGTTTCACCGCCTGACCGGCAATCACGCTACCTGCCGCGATCTCACTGTCGCCTGGCGCCAGATAGAGTTTCGGGGCCAGCACGGTTTGACCATTAACCGTGGTTTTTTCCCACCACACAATACTCGTAGTCAGGGCCGCCACCTGTTCCGGCGAAAGGCTAACCCCCAGTTGCAGGCCCAGGCCCGCCTGTTGCCGGGCCGCGCTGTCCATCAGGTATTGCATCTGCTGCAGATCGGAGCCGGTACCACCCACATAGCGATGCCCGGTCTGGCTCAATATGGCGTTACTTACGTAGCGGGTATCGAACGCGGCATCACCGAGGAATTTATAATCCTTATCGGGTGTAAGCTGCAGACGATTCAGCAGATAGGCAGAACCGAGGAATTTATCTTTGTCGGTATAGATTGCCGCCGTTTCGACTCGTGGGCTGCTGCTCAGCGTCGGCTGCGTTACCGCCTGAGCCGATTGTTGAGCTGCCCCGGAAGTCGGGTTCCTGAGAAACGCATTGAGGCCATCAAACAGGCTGCCGTCGGTTTTACCGACCTCTGCCAGCTGTGGGTTAGTGGTAATCAGGTAGGGACTGGCAGGATCTTTACTGGCGACAAACAGGCCGTTGTTACCGGCAGGCAGTGGATAATCAGTTAACGCCGCGCCCTGATTACCTATTTGCTGTAGTGCGCCTGTCAGCGCATCCTTCCACTGCGGAGACCCGACGGCGATAGTTTGCCCGGCGGCAAGCTGCTGGTTCTGCACACCACCCACGGATTGCAGTGGCGCAGTTCCAGCGATACCCGGTTTGCTAATGGCATGCACCATGCTGCCAGCGTTAGCCACGGTATCCGTATTGCTCAGGTTATTCGTAAAACGGGCGCTGACGTTGCCGCCAGCCTGAATCACGGCACGCAGACCTTCTCCCGTCTGGCTGGTTTCATAAACGGGTGCGCCCTGCAGGGTATAAACCACCTCGGAGCCCAGGCCACTCTCGTATTTCACACCATGTGAATTCCCGTTACGTAAATCAGCTATGATCGAAGGTGCAGTATCTTCTTCGCCGTAAAGGTTAGTATCAATCCGCCCCGTATTAGGATTGCCATATTTGTAGACCAGATACTGGCTTTGAATACTGTTTTCCCAGGACTGATTATTCAGATTGTTGCCGGTGAGCACGATATCCTGACCGGCGAGTAAATTACTGGCTTGATTGTCGAGGGCATCGGCTGTCACTACCAGATTCCGGTTAGCAGCGATTCGCCCTGCACCGCCAGTGGCGCTGGCCGTGACGGTGGTAGAACTTACGAGAAACTTGCGAACCGCCGTACTAAGTTTCGGAGCCAGCGTGGTGTAAGGCCGGTATTCGGTGTGGCCGTTTCCTTTACCATTACTTCCCCCCGTCTGATAACCATGCATGCCGTGATAAACGCCGATCTCATCGTCATCAAGCTGACCAAGCTTCACTTTCATGGTGGCTTGTCCCAATCCGGCGGGGGCATTCGTAGCGGACGCTGAAGTTACAGAGGTATTCATCCCCTCACGCTGATTCAGCAGATGCCCGGTACGGATGGTGATATCTCCGAGCGAGGTTTCAATATTGCCTGAGGTATTGATCACTTCATCGCTTGCGTTACCCGCCGCATCACGCTGCAGCCACAGGCTATTATTCGCCAGGATATCGCCACGATTATTTTGAATGCTGCTGGCCAGCAGTTGCATATTATTTCCGGCATACAGCAGCGCACGGTTTTCTATCCGGCTGCCTGCCGTCATCAGCAAATTCCCTGCTGTCCCGACGAAGCCATAATTCACTAACTGGCCGCGACTGGTGAGACGCATATCCCCGCCAGCCTGGACGCTTCCGCTATCATTAAGCGTCATGTTGCTGGCATCGACGTTCAACGCGCCGCTGCCGCTGCGTAGCTGACCATTATTAATGAAATTATTGCTGCTGAGTTGCAGGCTGTTGCCCTGCAGCGTCCCCAGAACGGTGAGATCGCCTTGCGTACTGAGATTCAGCGTTTTACCCGCTGCCAGCGTGCCGCTCTGCGTGAACCCCGATCCCAGTTGCAGGGTCATGTTGCCCAGCGCCAGCAGGCTGCCAGCCGCATTCAGCACCGGCGTATTGAGGGTCAGATCGCCTGCGCTATAGAGTTTGCCGGTTGCCTGGTTATCAGCATTCTGTAAGGTCAGGGCCAGCGCACGGCTGGCGAATACGCTACCGCTGTTGTGCAACACACCGCCGCGCACCTGTAAATTATCGCCCTGCAGCTGTCCCTGATTGGTCATCTGGCTGGCATTCACCTGGCTATCACCCAGACCGGTAAACGTCCCGCTGTTCACCAGGTTGTTACCACTGTAAGCCAGCCCCTGCGCCTGCACCAGGCCGCTATTCAGTACCGTCGGTGCCGACAGCGTTAATGGACCACCGGTAAGCAATCTTCCCGGGTTATTCAGGCTGTCGCTTAGCGTTATCGTCGTAATGCCATCGCCCTGAATCTGTCCCTGGTTCAGTAAAGATTGCGCGTTGAGTTGCAGAGCACCCTGGCTGCGCAGAACCCCGCCCTGATTCGCAATCGCCTGTTCAACGTCGCCATTCAGGTTCTGCTGGGCATACAGCTGACCACGGTTAGTCAGGTTGCCGCTGTTTATCACCAGATTTCTGGCTTCGATATCACCGGCACTATCAATCGAGCCCGCTTTCAGAGTGCTGGTTCCCGCGCTCAGCAAAGCAGCGCCTTTTAGCTGCTGCAACTGTCCGCTGAGGTTGGCTGTCAGCTCGTCTGTTGCTGTAGCACTTCCCTGATTAAGCAGCGAATTGCCCTGCAGCTGCAGATTTTTTGCCGACCATTTGCCTTCATTGTTCAGGCTCGCCGCCTGAATGGCCGCCAGACCACTGGAAACGATATTACCCTGCGCCAGCGTGTGCAGATTGCCGGTCGCCGTAAGGCTGGTGCGCGCTGCGGACTGGATGCTGCCGTTGACATCAATCTGGCTGGCACGGGCATCAATGCTGTTCGCCTGCCAGCTGCCCTGCTGGTTAATACGTTGCGCATTCACGTTCAACGCGCCCTGAGTCAGTAACCGGCCCGACTGGGCATCGGTCAGATCCTGCTGTAATTGCAACACCAGGGATTTCAAGCCGATCAGATTGCCGCTGTTGCTTACACTGTCCGCTTGAATCGCCAGCGTATCGCCCTGCATCTGACCCTGATTACGCAACTGCGCGCCAGTCAGCGAAAGTTGTTCACCACTCAACAGCTTGCCACTGTTATTAAGCTCGCGGCTTTGCAGCGTAGCGGCGCTGTCCGACAGCAGGCTACCTGCGTTGTCCAGCGTCTGCTGCAACGCAACATCAAGCCCTTTGCTACCGAGGGCGATACCGCTGTTATTCAGCGTATTGCCGCGCAGTTGCAGCGAGCTGCCCTGCAAACGTCCGGCATTTTGTGTGCTTTCAGCGTCCACTTTCAGCGCACCGCCTGACAGAATTTGCCCGGATTGCAGGATATTAAGCGCATTACTCCGCAGCGTGACCGATTGATTGCCCTGCATCAGCCCACTGTTAGTCAGTTGTTCGGTATCAAGTTCGAGGGTTTGTCCACTGAGGTTACCTGCGTTGCTCAGCGCGGAAGTGTTCAGCGTCAACCCATCTGAGGCCAGCAGTGAGCCCGCAGGCGCGTTATCGAGCGTGTTTTTTACGCTGATATCCAGCGTTCGCGCAGAGGTTTGCCCCTGATTGCGCCACGCATCGCTGCGGATCGCCATCGCGCCCAGCGCGTTAAGAGTGCCCTGCTGCTGTAATGTTCCAGCGGTCAGATCCAGGCGATTATTTGCGCTCAGCGCGCCCGCGTTATTGATAATGTCTGCGGCAATGGTCAGGTCCTGCGCGCCGGTCTGCGCCCGGTTGTTGAGCGTACCCGCCTGCAAAGTCAGCTGGCCGGGTGTAAACCACTGGCCTGCCAGATCGGCCTGATCGGCAACGTTGAGCGCGATGGCGCTTTTGCCCTGCGTGCGCGCGTTGTCACCACTGCTTAACTGTTGCGAATTAAGTGTCAGCGCCTGGTCGGCGGAAAGCGTGCCGTTCAGCTCAATATTTTGCCCATTGAGCTGAATGTTTTGCGCACTGGTCTGTAACGAACCTGCGCGGGTCGTCAGTTTTTCCGTCTGGAAATCGAGGTTGTGCTTCGCGCTCAGCGTTCCACCGAGGTCAGCCTGGCTGGAGTGCACCCGCAGAGCGCCGTCTGTCAGGATGTTACTGCCATTGCCAGCGGTAAACTGATCCGCATTAAGCATTAAGTCGCCCTGCGCGCCCAGCAGACCGTTGTTATCCAGCAGGCCGACATCCAGCAACTGCCCGGAGCCAGATTGTGCCGTACCGTTATTTGTTAATACGCGGCCAGAAAGCATTTGCTGGCCGAGCGATTGCAGCAGACCCGCGTTGGTCAGATGATCAAAACTAAAGTGCGTATTACCATTCGCCGCCAGCGTACCGCTATTGACGAAGTCAGTTGCACTGAAAGCCAGCTCGCGCCCGGCAATCAGCGTGCCAGCCCACTGGCTTTGATCATTAACCTGGAATGCAATGTCATTACCGGCGGATAGCTTGCCCTCACTGAGAGCGTTGAGGCGGTCTGCACGTAAAGTGACATTACCACCCGCACGGCTTTGTCCATCCAGCTGCTGCTGTGCGCTGGTCAGGCTAAGGTCCTGCTGAGCCGTGAGCATTCCGGTTTTGCTCAGGTGCAAGGCACCGCCGCTCAGCTGAACATTATCTCCGTCCAGCTGACCACTGATCGTAGCCTGCTGGCTGGCCGTCAGTGAGACGTCACCGTCACCGTGCAGCCTGCCTGTGCTGCCAAGCGTGAGGGTATCGCCGTTTAACATCAGGCTACCGCCGCTGGCAATCTCGCCTTGCAGTATTTGCTGACGGGCGCTGAGATTGATGTTGCGCTGGCTGCTAAGCCTGGCGTCTGCTGCGGTTTGCAATGAGGTGCTGCTTAGCGTCAGGCCGTTTTTACCGCTTACAGAACCGTTCAGGGTGAAATCGCCACCCGCTAAATTCAGCTCGTCACCGGCGAGTAAAGTCCCCGTTGCGCCATTCAGCGCCTGCTGCGTGGCACTGATATGCAGCGCACGCGAAGACCCAATCAATCCCTGATTGTCCAGCGATGCGGTATTGAGTGTTTGCCCGCCTGCCGACTGTAAGCGTCCCTGGTTGCGTAAGGTATTTGCCGTAATAGTCTGGTTTTTCTGCGCCTGAATCAGGCCGTTATTCAGCAGCGTCTGCGCCGTCACACTGATGTCACCGTTAGCTGCAACGGTACTGTTTTGATCTACCGTGACGTCGCTTGCCGCCAGGCGCAGATTGCCGCCGCTGGTCAGTTTATTGTTACGCAGCTGCGCATTGCCCTGGCTGTTCAGCGCTACGTCACCGGTCGCCTGTTGCGTCCCCTGCAGCTGCATATCTCGGGCATTCGCGAGCAGCTTGCCGCTGGCGCTGGCATTCCCCAGTGTCAGGGTGCCATTCGCGTTTAATGTAATATCACCCTGGTTGGCCAGCAGGTTACCGATGTTGACCCCGACGCCTTTGTCGCTCGACACCAGATGAATCCGGTTAGCGTACATACCGCCAAGCGCACCGGTATCGACCGCCACTGACGGCACTGGCCCTTCTCCGGCGATTGGCGTAACCGAGCCGTCCTGCGCAACGCGGTTGGCACCCGCCGTGATAGCGAGATCGCTGGCATGAATATCCGCATTAATTTTGGTGGCGCGCGCAATGAGCGATACCGCATCAGCGCGGCTGCCATCCAGCCCTTTGCCCTCAACCGTTACGTCGCCTTTGGTGACTTCCAGCGCGGCAAGATTGCCGCTGGCATCCAGCTGCGGTTTTCCGGTAGTGAGCGTCACGTTGGGCGTATTAATAAAGCCACAGCCGTTACAGGTTATGCCGTAAGGGTTGGCCACGATCACATTCGCGGCTTTACCCGCGACTTCGGTATAGCCCTGCAACTGCGAACGATTAGCTCCCACTACTTCATTGATGATCGCCCGGGCTTCGTGCCCGGCTTGCAGGTTAGGGTTATTCTGGATCAGTCCGCCCAGTTGGGTCTGGGTAAGTTGTCCGCTGGCATTATTGAGAATCAGCCCCTGCTGCCCGACGTTGTACTGCTGGTACTGGTTATGGGAAACACCTGCCTGATTCGGCGTGGCGATATTGACCACCGGCACGCCGTTACCCGCGGCATCCATGCGCGTGCCCGGCGTAACCGGGGTAATTTCCGCGGCCACAACCGGCAGCAGTGGCTGTACCGCCACCAGATAACAAATGAAGTAGGTCAGCGCGCGACGAAACGGGGAAACCGGTTGACGATCATCCATAATCATTGCCTCTTAAAAAACCAGCCCGACCCGGGCATAAATGCTAACGTGATCCGGTTGCAGATAGCCGGGATAACTGAGCGGAAAACCGACCGTGTATTGGGTATAAAAGAAACGGCTGCGGGTGCTGATCCCCACTGCGCTGCCCCATATCGTGCCAACAGACTCGCGGTTCTGCGCATCGCTCTTCAGCCAGCCGCCGTCCACCGCCGCCAGGGCGCTGACGTCACCGACCAACGGCAAGGTGAACAGGGTATAATCCAGTTCATTACGCAAATAGCCACCTGCGTCGCCTGACAGGTATTGTTCTTTGAAGCCCCTGACTGAGCTTTCGCCGCCGAGCGTCAGGCGTTCGCTGCCGTATAACCGATCCGGTGACCACTGGCCGTATACGCTGCTGAGCCACCATAACTTGTCCGAAACCGGTCGCTGAAAGCTGCCGCTCAGGCTCCACTTGCGAAACTGCGCCCGCGGTAAGTCCCCGCTTTTGTCGGCATCACTTTCCGCATCAAACCACGGCGTACCGCGGCTAAAGGTTGGGTTGAGCGTTGCCACGCCACCGAACACCTTTTGCGTATGGTTGAATCCGATCTGGGTACTGGTGATTTTGCGACTGCTACTCTGCAACAGGGTATTGTTGAGATAGTTGTGACTGGTGTAGTGATTCAGGCCGAGCTGCAAACTGGTTTTGATTTCACCGTTGCGAAACAACACCCATGAACCATTCAGGCGATGCGCAATATTGTCGCCGTTACTCAGCCAGGTGAAACCATTGTTATCAAAGTGACTGTGATAACTGCTCCAGCTATAGCTATAGTCGAGCAGGCCGTAGCCATACGGCACGCTGACACCCGCCTGCACATTCTGCGCGTCACGCCACTCGCTGAATGCGCTGCTGCGACCGCCGCTGATAAACCAGCGATCCGCCAGCCCCAGCAGGTTGTTGCCGGTCAGCGATGCGGTTAACTGACCGACACCGGTGCTTTTTTGTCCGCTATTATCAAATCCCAGCGCGGCGCTGAGCGGAAATTCTGCCGCTGTCGTCAGGTTCACCACTGAATAACCGGGCTGCGGCGCAGGCTGAATTTCAATCTGTACCGGGGTGCGACGCAGGCGATTAATTTGCTCCATACCCTGCTCAATATCGCGCAGGTTAAGTATTTTTCCTTCAATATGAGGAAAAGCCATCTTTAACATCGTCGGCTGCGCCCCGTCGAGGCGAATAGCGAATAGTTTTCCTTCCAGCACCGGAATAATTAACTGCCCATGCGACAGATCCTGTTCGGCTAAAAACGCCCGGCTGGTAATGTAACCACGTTGCATATACCAGTCAGAGACCGCATGTACCAGCGCATTAATTTCACTCAAATTCAGACAGCGATTGATATAAGGTGCCGTCAGCGCCTGTTGCTGACGATCGGATATCAACGTGACGTGCTGCAGACGGATATGCTGGATCGGAAAACAGGGTCCGGGGCCCGCCGGGGAGGCGTCCGGCGCATTCAGCGGTGCCACAGCATGCCACAGTGCATCGCGCTGCTGCTGATCCTGTTCCAGTCGCTGCTGTTGTTGGTTTTGCAGATAATCGCGGTCGCCAGGTGTCAAAGGGGCAGCGATAATCTGGCCTGACGCTATAATAATAGACAGCGCCAGCAATATCCTTATTTTTGCCATCATCAAAGACTTAAGTAAAATTAATTGTAAAGGTTTTGTAAGCTTCTTTGCGCAGAATATCACCTAAACAATCAGACAGTTCCGCTTACCAGGAAAAAACAATAAACATCATGCAGTTTTAATTAAGTGATAAAAACAACTTTACCTAACGCAAATAAGCAACAGAAAATCAGCAGCGGCCATTTAATCATTAATATCGCGCGATGGAGGCATCACTCCAGATTAAGCGGGATGAATGAGATGAGGCCTGCCCGGTAAGGAAACGGTGCCGTATTGATAAGCGCCACGGCAATCTGCGCTGACGCCGCAGTGTTGCGTCATGCGGACTTTTACTGTTGCTGAAACCACGCACCTGCCTCACCCGATCGCCATTACTGGCGATCGGGAGGATGCATGCCAGCATCCGCTCGTGTATCAATCTCTCATGGCGGACATCAGCGCAGTTTTGCCACCGCAGATTTCAGCCGCGCGCACGCCTGCTCCAGCAACGCATCGTCAACCGCGTAGGCAATGCGTAAATAACCCGGCATGCCGAATGCCGATCCATGCAACACCGCAACCTGTGCATCCTGCAACAGCCAGCTGGCCAGCGCGCTATCATCCTCGAGCCTTTCTCCCTGCGGCGTCACGCATCCCAGTAACTTTTGGCAGTTGGCAAAAATATAGAATGCTCCCTGCGGCGCCCGGGCGTTGAGGCCATTGCTGGTGGCGATCATTGTCAGCACCTGCTGACGTCGCCGATCAAGCGTAGCGAGCCAGCCTGCCAGAAATTCGGTCGGTTGCTGCAACGCGACAACCGCTGCTGCCTGCGAGATGCTGCTGGGATTAGAGGTACTCTGCGACTGCAGAATCTGCATCGCGTTAATCAGCCATGCCGGACCGGCAGCATATCCGAGCCGCCAGCCGGTCATGGCATGGCTTTTTGAGACACCGTTGACTGTCAGCGTGCGGTCAGCCAGCTGCGGGGCCGCCGCGGCAAAAGTGCTGAATGGCGTGGCGTCGTAGCGTAACGGCTCGTAAATATCATCCGCCATGATTAACACCTGGGGGTGATCAGTCAGCACCTCAGCCAGCGCCTGTAACTCCTGCGCACTGTAAACCGCACCGGTCGGGTTACCCGGTGAGTTCAGAATCACCCAACGCGTTGCCGGCGTCAGCGCGGCAGCCAGTTGTTGCGGCTGCAGCTTCCAGTCGTGCTGTTCGTCACAGGCCACGATCACCGGTTCGCCTTCCGCCAGCGTCACCATATCCGGATAGGAAACCCAGTAAGGGGCAGGAATGATCACCTGCTGGCCAGCATCCAGCGTAGCCAGCAGCGCGTTGAAGATCAGCTGCTTGGCACCGCTGCCGGCAATGATCTGCTCAGCGCTAAAATGCAGTTGGTTATCACGGGCAAACTTGGCGGCAATCGCCGTTTTGAGTTCGCGCGTACCGGAAACGGCGGTGTATTTGGTTTGCTGCTGCACAATGGCGGCAATACCGGCATAGCTGATGCTGTCCGGCGTGGCAAAATCGAGTTCTCCCTCGCCGAGGTTGATTATCGCTTTGCCGGCGGCTTCCAGCGCACGCACCCGATCGGAAATCGCGGCGGTAGGAGATGGACGGACGCGCTGCATGCGACGGGCCAGTAGCTGACTATTCATAAATCCTCTTTTGTATATCCTGAATCAACTAATACAATTAATCACCCCATCCCAGCAGGAAGAGTGCCGTGTTACCTATTTTCATTGTTGATGATGCCCGCGTTCCGGCGCGCTTTGGGCTGCTTGCCAGCCTGTATGCCAATCAGCTGGCGTTACCGTTATGGAGCCTGCGCCCGGGTTTCACCGGCGATTTTCCCGATAGCCATCAGCATGTCGCGGCGGCAGGTTACTGCGTCACCAGCGGACTGTATCGAAGCGATACACTGCAGCACGAAGTCCGCGATGTAACCCTGCTGCCTGCGAACGAAGCCGTAATCGTCATGGCGCAGGCGGATGAAGCGCGCATTGCTCATTTGCCAGGCCAGCGCCTCAAGGCGCTTTCCTGTGAGACGACAATGCGGCTGCAGGATGGCAGCGACACCCTGCTGCAACATACCCTGACTTCACCGCCCCCCGGCCGCCACGCGCTGCGTATTGGTCTGATAGCGCGCGAGCACGATCAGCGTGACAGCTATCCGGCCACTCTCGATGCGCTTTACGCCGCAGCCCGGGCGCTGGCGCTCGATGTGGATATTCACTTTTTCGCTCCCGCCGCACTGTCAGATGAGCTGTCCGAACTCGACGAAGTGCACGGCATTCTGCTACCGGGAGGTGCCTCGACGGCAGCGGTGCGCGGTCAAATCGCCGTGGCGCATGCCAGTCGGCAGCGCAACATTCCCACACTGGGCCTGTGCCTCGGCATGCAGAGCATGTGCACGGCTGCGTTACAACGTCACCCAGAGCTCAGCCAGGCCATGCTGGCAGAAGTGGCACCGCAGGCCGCGGTGCACAGCTTTATTCCTTTTGCCGATGGTCGCCATCGCTGTGGCCTGCTGCCATACCCGGCCGCAGAGCCGTTTAACCTGATGCATTACAACCATCGCTATCGCTTTAATCCGCAACTGCTGCCGCCGCTGCTGGCAAGCGGCGTGCAGGTTATCGCCCAGACTGATGACATCATCGAAGGCATTGCGCTGGCCGATCACCGTTTCTGGCAGGGGGTACAGGGGCATCCGGAGCTACAGTCGCGCCCGGATGCACCGCACCCGCTGTTTACGGCCTTTCTGCAGGCGCTGGTGACGCCAGCGTAACCCCGCTGCGTCCGTCGCTGGCCAGCCGTTGCATGACGCTGGTCAGCGCAACCAGCGCGTCTGGCGAGATCGGCTGCAGCGGTGCGCGCACCGTGCCGCCATTGAAACCGCGCAGCGCCATTGCCGCTTTCACCAGCTGCGGCTGGCCGTGCTGGCGTGCCAGCGTACGATAGTCAAACCACAGCTGATGCAGATCGCGCGCGGTGGCGGCATCGCCCTGTTCCAGCGCACGATAGCAGGCAAGGATGAGCTCCGGCAGCGCGCCGCTGTTGGTGGTACTGATGCCATCGAATCCGGCCATCATCGGGCCGGCAAAGGCCAGATCGGAGGCACAAAATAGACGCAGTTTGCCGCGCAGCCGGTTGGCAATCTGATCGATGGCGGTTGGATTCAGATCGCCCTGTTTGATGCCCACCACACCCGGTATCGCCGCCAGTTGCTCCAGCAGTGCCGGTGACAGGGTGATACCAATGCCTGGCGCGTTGTAAACCAGAATGCCGGTTTTCGACAGCGGTGCCATCTCAGCAAAATAGGCAAGAATTTGCGCGTCGGTAATTTCGCTGACAAAAGGCGCGGTGACCATCGGCAAACCGCCCAGATCACCGGCCAGCTGCGTCAGCTCGCGGGCATCACGCGGATCTGCACTGGCGCTGCACAGCATCACCGCCACGCGATCCTGCACGCAGTCCATCACGGCATGAAACAGCGCACGGCGTTCTGGCACTGACATCACCGGAAATTCGCCATAAGTGCCGCCAATTAACAGGCCGTCGTAGCCAAGGCCGATGACGCGTTCGATATTTTCGCGCTGGGCGCCGAAGTCAATGTCGCCGCTGGCGCTGAAAGGCGTCACGGTAATGTTAAAGATACCGCGCAGGCGTTCACGGCATTCGCTGATGTCTTTCATCGGGTTTCCTTATAAGCAGGTTAATGGGCGAGCCAGCGAACCGAGCTGGCGATAGCCGGTTTCCGTCACCACCACGGTTTCGCTAACGCCAACCGTAAACTCGCCGTAGATACGCAGCGCCGGGGGGATGTGGAAGGTCATGCCTGGCTGCAGTTCGGTGTTGACGCCACTGTACAGGCTGAGAATGCCGCCCTCGCCCCAGTCCGGCGCGAACGAGACACCGATGGAGTAGCCGGTGCGTTTTTTAAAGTTGTCGGTGAAGCCCGCGCGATCGATCACCTGCTGGCAGGCTATGTGCGGTGCGGCACAGGTTGCGCCCGGCCGAATGGCATCCAGTGCCGCCTGGAGCGCCTCCTGACACACTTTCTCCATTTCCAGCGCAATAGCAGGAGGCCGCCCCAGCCATGCCGAGCGCATCAGCGCGGCGTGATAGCGATCGTGCGCGGCAGCCATCTCCAGAAAGACCGGCTCATTATCCTGCAACACGCGACGACGCCAGGTTCCGTGAGGCACACCGCTGCGTGGGCCACTGGAAACCAGCGGCTCCATCCCGACATACTCGGATCCGGCCGCAATGGCGGCTCCCATCATGGCCGCGACCAGCGCATTTTCATCCGCCCCGGCGCGCACTGCAGCCATACCGGCCTGCATGCCGGCGTCAACGTAGCGCGCCGCCTGAGCGATCTTTTCCACTTCCGCCGTCGATTTCACTGCGCGCAGCGGCTCAATCACCCCGGCAGTATCGGCGAGGCTGCCGATACGACTTTGTAGTGCCTCATACACGGCTACCGGCAAAAACCAGCCGCGTTTGTCCAGCCCGACACGCTTACTATGCCAGCCGCGCTGCTGCAGCAGGGCAACGAGAAAATCAACCGGGTTATCGCCATCCTGATAGATGGCGGCATCTGAGATAAAGGTGTTGGCGATAAAGTTAAAGTATTCGAGCTGGCGGATAACAAACACCGGATCCCCTTCTGTTGGCAGCACCAGCGCCTGAAAGGTGTAATAGCCCGGTGTTTGCTGACCGGTTAACCAGAAGATATTTTCTGGTCCGGTCACAATCATCACATCAACGCCGGCCGCATTGAGACGTTCGCGGGTGCGCTGGATGCGTTGTGCGTACTCCTGTGCGCTAAAGGCGGATTCACTTCCCTGGATAACATTATTCAGCTGTTGCATAACCAGACTCCTGGAGAAAAGTGGCGCGCGCGGCATCAAAATGCACGCCCAGGCCGGGTAAATCATTTATGAATACAGTGCCCTGCTGATAATGCAGGCCGCTCACCGCATCGTTTATCAGGCCATCGGCACCGTACAGCTCTGCGAAACGCGGCTGCATGGCTCGACACACCTGTAGCGCCGCCGCTGTTGCCGCATGGCCTTCGTTCATCTGACCTATCATGAAAGGGATGCTGGCCGCCTGCAGGCGCCGTGCCGCCGCGAGCGTCGGCGCAATGCCGCCCAGCTTGACCAGCTTGAGATGGCCCCACAGCGCGCCGTTCGCCGCCATCAGTTGGCCGATGGCTGCCGGGCTATTCAGGCTCTCGTCCAGCATGATCGGCACGCCATAACCGCTCAGTTGCTCCAGTGCGGCATCGTTAGCCGGTGCCAGCGGCTGTTCGACATAGCTGAGATTCAGCGCCTGCAGCGCCGGAAAAGCGGCGTGCGCCTGCGCCAGTGACCACTGACCGTTGACATCAATCGCCAGCGTGATGGCCTCACCAAAGCGGGCGCGCAGGGCGCGCAACCGCGCCAGATCGGTGGCAAAATCCGCCACGCCGGTACGCAGTTTGAGCTGGGTAAAGCCACGTGCAACGTACTGTTCAGCCTGCGTCAGCATTTGCGCTTCACTGCCCCAGAACAGCGTCTGGTTGGTCGGGTAACCGGGGCTGGCCGCAGCGGCACCGAGCCAGTGCGCAAGGCTCACGCCGGCCTGCTGCGCCAGTAAATCATGCAGCGCCATGTCGAACAGCATGCGCGCCGGCGCCAGCAGCCCCGCCCCATCCGCATGCACACGCTCCAGCATCGCCTGCGGTGCCAGTGCCCAGTTCCAGGCTGCCAGGGCGCTGGTGATATTTTCCAGCACCCGATCGGCGCTGTAGCCGTGCAGATAATGAATGTTGAGCCGCACCTCGCCAGTGCCGCAGCGCGTACCATCGTCCAGCCGCAGCCACAGCGTATCCAGCGCGCTGATTGCGCCCGAGGACGCGGTGTGCAGCGTGACTGCGTCATAGCGCAGCTGACCGCGCCAAAGCGTTGCTTTCACGTTGCAGACTCCTGCGGCAGCATCGCCAGTGCCACGTCGAGGTAGATGGCTGCGGCAGCAATAAATTCTTCAACAGGCACGAACTCATCTGGCTTGTGAGCTACCGCCAGGCTGCCGGGTCCGATCACTACACCTTTCGCCCCGAGCGAACGAAAATGCACTAAATCGCATCCCCCCTGAAAACCAAACGGGCCCGGTTCCGCCTGCCCGTGGCGACGACAGGCGGCGAGGCTGTGCTGCACAATCGCTTCGTTACTGTCGGTCTCGGTGGCCCCGCCCGTGGTGGCCTGCCAGGCGATGATTTCCGCCTCCACGCCGGCAGTGGCTTTCGCGTGGTCGAGCAACTGCTGCAGTTCGGCCTTCACCGCCTGCTCGTCCTCACCGGGCACCATGCGGCGGTCGAGGAGCAGCTCGCAGCTGTCCGGCACCACGTTATCAGCGTGCCCCCCGTGGATGCGCGTCACCGTCAGGCTGGCATTGCCCGCCAGCGCGTGGCAGCGACAGCGCACCTGCTGCTGATGCGACTGCTCAATCAGACCCAGTAATCTGGCGGACTGATAGATGGCGTTTATCCCCAGCTCTGGCGTGCCCGAGTGCGCCGTTACGCCCTTCACCCTGACGCGCGGTCGCAGGCTGCCTTTATGGGCAGAAAACGTGGCGTTGCCGGTGGGTTCGCCGATCACCGCAAAATCGATAGCCGGCGGTGCCTGCCGGACATAAAACTTCGCGCCTTCACTGGCGACCTCTTCATCGGCGGTGAATACCCCCATCAGCGTGCCGGACCAGCGGTGGCGACTGGCGGCCAGCAGGCGCAGCGCTTCCACCATCGCCACCAGCGGTCCTTTGGCATCGCAGGCACCACGACCGTACAGGCGTCCCTCGCGCTCGGTAAGGGTAAAGGGATCGCTACGCCAGCCGCTGCCGGCAGGCACTGTGTCCAGATGAGTATTGAAGGCGAAGCAGGGTCCGGCACCGTTGTGCAGAACCGCGATGACGTTGGTGCGCCCTGCCGCATATTCACTGAACGACAGGTCAAAACCGGCCTCGCGCAGCCAGCCTGCCACGCACTCTGCCGCTTCGCGCTCCTGACCGGGTGGATTTTCTGTATTGATGGCAACCAGCGTGGCGAGGTCGCGCTTCATGCGCACGCTGTCAACCGGGTGAATAGTCATTATGGCTCCGCTGTTAATGTAGGATTTGATCGAGAAAACGCTGGGCGCGTTCGCTAACCTGGCGGTTGAAGAAGTCGCTGGCGCTGGCGCGCTCCAGGATTTCGCCCTCTTCCATGAACAGAATCTGACTGGCGGCACGGCGCGCGAATCCCATTTCATGGGTGACGACCATGCTGGTCATGCCTTCGGCGCTCAGTTCCGCCATCACATCAAGCACTTCGCGGATCATTTCCGGATCGAGCGCTGACGTGGGTTCGTCGTACAGCATCAGTTCCGGCTTCATCGCCAGTGCCCGGGCAATAGCCACGCGCTGCTGCTGACCGCCAGACAATTCGTCGGGGAAATGATCGGCCCGATCGTGAATACGCACCTTCGCCAGCAGCGCTTCTGCCTGTTTGCGTGCCGTGATGCGGTTGACGCCGAGTACCGTCATCGGTGCCAGCATGATGTTTTCCGCCGCCGTCAGATGGGAAAACAGCTCGTAGTTCTGAAACACCATGCCAATACGCTGGCGCAACTGGTGCGGCGGCACTTCTCCCCGGCTGATATTCTGGCGGGTGAAGAACACATCGCCGCTATCGGCGGGTGACAACAGATTGACGCAGCGCAGCAGCGTAGATTTGCCGGAACCGGAAGGCCCAATCAGCACCACCGTTTCCCCACGCTGAACGCTAAGCGAACAGTTCTTCAATACCGGCTGACGGCCAAAGCTCTTGTCGATGCCAATCAACTCCAGCAGCGGCAGCGGTGGTTTTGTCTCGTTCATGACAGATCTCCTGCGGTATCCGCCGCTTTGGTTAACCGACGGTGGCGCGCCCGGGCCTTTTGCCATTTTCCACGCCGCTGTTTCGGGTCGAGCGTGCGCTCCAGCCACGACTGAAACAGCATGAACAGCGAGGTCAGCAGCAGGTAATAGAGGCCCGCCGCGCAAAGCGCCTCGAAATAGCGGAAGCTGGCGCTGGCGGTCTGGTTCGCCACCAGCAACAACTCCTGCACCGCAATCACGGAGACCAGCGCGCTGGACTTCAGCATGCTGATCATCTGATTGCCCATAGGTGGCAGCACGATGCGCGCGGCCTGCGGCAAGACAATCTTGCGCATGATCTGGGCGTGGGTCATTCCCAGCGCCATACCGGCGGTGCGCTGGCCGCTTTTTACCGCCTGTAAGCCGGAACGTAATATCTCCGCCATGTAGGCGCCCTCATTAAGCGACAGCGCCAGCACGGCACAGGTAAACGCGGAGAAGCGCAGACCGAAACCAGGCAACACGTTGTAGACAAAGATGATCTGGAACAGCACCGGCGTACCGCGAAACAGCCAGAGATAAAAAAACGCCAGCCCTTTCGCGGCACGAAATGGCGCTTCCTGTAGCAGCGCCAGCACCAGTCCCAGCACTACGCCGCACAACAGCGAGCACAGAGTAATCAGCAGCGTCATCCACGCGCCCTGCAGAAATTCGCGGGAGAGGAAGTACTGCCACATTAAATCGATCGACATAGCTTTCTCCGGTCAGCGGATTAAAAAATGGCAACGGAGTCCGGGAAGTTCCATTTCTCAATCAGTTGCTTGTAAGTGCCGTCTTTCACCAGGTTTTGCAGTCCCTGTTCCAGTTGCGCTTTGGTGGCGCTGTCGCCTTTACGGACCGCAAAAGCGATGTGGGTATCGGCTTCAAATTCAGCGCCTGCCGCTTCAAACACGCCGGGCTTCTCACTAAACAACGCAACGGTACCCGGCGTTGAGAGGAACTCCGCATCGGCGCGCCCCTGCGCAACAGCCACTGCCGAGTCCGTTGCCGCCGGGAACGTCATGACATTGATCGCGGCTTTTTTGGCGGCGAGGCAGTTCTGGTTATCCACCCGCGCCTGGCTCTCTTCGATACCGCCAAGGGTGACCGCCACGTTTTTGCCGCACAACGACAGATCGCGCCCGGTGATGCCGGCCGGATTGCCTTTACGCACCACAACGCGACTGCCGATTTTGAGGTAAGGAACAAAATCCACCTGCGCCGCACGCGCCGGATTGACGTACATCGCTGAATTAATGATGTCGAGACGTTTGCCCTGCAGTGCCGGGATCAGCCCTTTGAACTCCATTGGCATGGCTGCGGGTTGCAGATTGAGCGTCTTACTCAGCGCGGTTATCAACTCGATATCAAAACCGGTGAGCTTGCCGTCTTTCACAAACTCGAACGGCATAAAGGTGGCTGCGGTGCCGTAGGTCAGTTTGCCTGGGGCAACGCGATCGCTTGCCGCCTGGCTGATGATGGGCATCAGGGCCAGCGTGGCAAGCGCAAGTAACCGACCGGTAGAGCGAAATGAATTGCTGATCATCTGTGTCTCCTGGTAAACGTTTAAATTGGTTTTTATGATTCATAAAATACAATCATGGTGATAAAAAAACGTCTTCTCCTGGTGCACTCTGCACGCTTATCGTGCATGCATTGCTTTATATCGCAGCATTTTCCTCAACATGTTATTGTACCTTTAGTCGACAATAATACATTTCAGGAAATCCCGTTCTATGCAGCCTGACTCCTCCGCCAGCAGCCGTCGTATTGCACGTCAGCTACTTGACCTGATCTATGAAGCAAGATTCGATCCAGGTCAGCACTTACGTGAACAACCTCTGGCAGACGCGCTGGGCGTTTCCCGCACGCCGGTGCGGGCAGGACTTAAAGAATTGACCCGACTGGGCGCGGTGGAAGCGCGGCCCAATCAGGGATTTTTTCTGCTAAAAGGGGCAGATGAGTTACAGCAGCTGAACATTGAACCCCCGCAGAGCAGCGACCAGACGTTGTACGAGTTACTGGTACGCGATCGTATTGCCGGTGCCCTGCCCGAATCGTTCACCCAGACGGAAATCAGCCAGCGCTATGACGTTGATCGCGGCATTCTGACACGCACGCTGGTCAAGCTGTCGGAAGACGGATTAATCGCGCGCAATGCGGGACATGGCTGGCGTTTTCAGCAAACGCTTAACTCGGAAGTCGCGCTGCGCAACAGTTATGGATTTCGTCTGATGATTGAGCCAGCCGCCCTGCTCAGCCCGCAATTACGCGCGGACCGTGCCATGCTGAAGCGCCTGCGGGCACAGCATCTGCGATTGATTACCCATCCGGACCTCACACAGGTACCGGCGCGCGATATTTTTGAGACGGATGCCGCTTTTCATGAATCGCTGGCCGAAGCCAGCGGCAATCTGTTTGTGCTGCAGGCGATTCAACAGCAAAACCGCCTGCGCCGCCTGCTGGAATTTGGCAGCTACCAAAACAAACGGCGGGTGAAAGAGTGGTGCGAAGAGCACGTGGCCATTATCGACGCGCTGCGTGAAAACCGACCGCAACAGGCAGCCGAATTGATGAAAACGCATCTGCAATTCGCCTTCGATCAGGTATAGATGCGTAAACCGGGCGCATAACCGGCACTGTTTTTGCACATTACGATCCTGAAAATACAATCAGGAGGCAGTGATGGATTTGCAAATACAAGGGCGCGTGGCGCTGGTATGTGGTGCAGGCAGCGGTCTGGGTCAGGCGATCGCGCTGGCACTGGCGCAGGAGGGCGTGCGCGTGGCGGTAACCGGGCGCAACAGCAGTAAGTTGCAGGCAACGGTGGAGCGCATTACCGCTGACGGCGGTGAGGCGCAGGCGTTCCAGCTGGATCTGGCGGCACCCGACACCTTTGACAGCGTGCTGGAGGCGATTCGCCAGCGCTGGGGCGCAGTGGATATTCTGGTGAATAATTCAGGTGGGCCGCCACCCGCGAAAGCCGCGGGTACCGCCAGTGAACTCTGGCGACAGCAGTTTGCGGTGATGGTGGACGCGCTGATTCAACTGAGCGACAAGGTGCTGCCGGCCATGCGCCAGCGCGGCTGGGGACGCATTATCACTTCCACCTCGTCCGGCGTGGTCACGCCTATCCCCAATCTGGCGCTGTCCAATGCGCTGCGCATGAGCCTGCTGGGCTGGTCGAAAACGCTGGCAAGCGAGGTAGCCGCGGATGGTGTAACGGTTAACGTCCTGGTGCCGGGACGCATTGATACTGAGCGCGTCAGTCAGCTTGATGCGCTGAAGGCGCAGCGCGAAAACAGCACCGCCGCTGCCGTCGCGGCCCAAAGCCGGCGCAGCATACCGATGGGCCGCTACGGCGCGCCACACGAATATAGCGCCACCGCCGCTTTTCTCGCCAGTGAGCCTGCCAGCTACATTACCGGCAGCGTGATCCGCGTCGACGGCGGCCTGATCGATGCCGTTTAGCCGCTGATCGCGGTTTTAAGAGATGGGCATGCAATGACGACTGCCCATTTAACCGGTCACAATGCTCTTCTTTTACCTTAACGTCATCGCTAACGGTTTTGCTGGCTGAGCGTTGCCGCTGTGCCACTGCATCTGCTGAATTCACACCCCGGTTAATCAAAAAAAGACCACCGCACCGCCACACCACGGTGCACCCTGGCGGGTTTTGCACCAGCAGATCTCATAATCTGCGCTTATTACGGCATCAAATCTCCTGCTGAATCAAAGCTTCATGATTCTGGCATGCGGGTTGCTATGTCTTTGGTAGAGATGTTGGACCAATTAAGGCAAAGCGATGCATGACCCGACTGAACTCCATCCCATCATTCCCACGCGCAGCGATACGCTGATTCTTGATGCGCTCACGCGCTACATGGCGCATGCCGGCGCGCAGCCGGGCAGTCGCCTGCCGCCGGAGCGCGAGCTGGCGGAGAAACTGGGCGTCAGCCGTAATACGGTGCGCGAGGCGCTCAAGCGCTGGGAAGCACTCGGCATCATTGTGCGCAAAAAAGGCAGCGGCACCTTTCTGCAGGCGGAAGTCGGTCTGCATGACAGCTTTCTCTCTCTGCGCTTTAAAAACGACTCCGCCAACATGCTTCATGCGCTGGAAGTGCGCCGCATCATTGAGTCCGAATCCTGCGTGCTGGCCGCGCAGCGCGCCAGCGCCGACGACCTGCTGGAAATCGAACGGCGGCTGGAAGAGATGGAGCGTGTGCACCTGGCTATCGGTTCCGCCGGGCCGGAGGATTGGGCTTTCCACACCAGCATTTACCGCGCCGCCGGTAATCCGCTGCTGTTGCAGATGCTTAACGGCGTCTACGACACGCTGCACGCCTTTTTCGAGTCCCCGCCGGAGCAGGCGCTGTTTTCAGACTCGTTTCCCCTGCACCGTGAACTGTTTAACGCCATCCGCGCCCGCGACAGCCAGGCCGCGCGCGCCCTTTGCCACCAGATTCTTGATATCACCGAACGCGACATGAAGGACGTGATCCATGCCAAACGCTAAACCTATTGCGCAACAAACACTGCTGACCCACGACCAGCGCCACGAACAGGGCGCCGTAACGCCACCGATTTATCAGTCTTCGCTGTTTACCTTCAGCGATTACGACAGCATGATCGCCCGCTTTCGCGGTGAGAGCGACCAGCCGCTCTATTCCCGCGTTGATAATCCGACGGTCAAAGCGCTACAGGATAAAGTTGCCGCGCTGGAAGGCGGCGACGCCTGCCTCGCCTTTGCCAGCGGCATGGCAGCCATCAGCAACGCGATTTTGAGTGTGGTTCAGCCAGGCGCGAAAGTGGTCTGCGTCAATCATGTCTATCCCGATACTTACCGCTTTTTGCGCGGCTTTTGTCAGCGTTTCGGCATCACGACGCAGTTTGTTGATGGCGACGATGAAGCGGCGATAGCCGCCGCGCTGCCCGGCGCCAGCCTGCTCTATCTGGAAAGTCCCTCCAGCTGGGTGATGAGTGAACAGAACCTGCGGCAGCTGGCCACGCTGGCGCGCGATGCGGGCGTCGTCACGTTGATTGATAACAGCTGGGCTTCGCCCATTTTTCAGCAGCCGCTGCTGT
This sequence comes from Pantoea sp. B270, assembly GCF_018726825.1. NCBI lineage: Bacteria > Pseudomonadati > Pseudomonadota > Gammaproteobacteria > Enterobacterales > Erwiniaceae > Pantoea > Pantoea sp. B270. The sequence continues at coordinate 421,492 of NZ_JAHCSX010000002.1, read as the reverse complement.
GTGGTATCGACATCGTGGTGCACTCCGCCTCGAAGTACATCAGCGGCCACAGCGATGTAGTGGCCGGCCTGGTGATTGCCAGCCACCAGCACATCAACAACATTGCCCGTCACATTAGTCCGTTCCTTGGCGGCAAACTGTCTGCGAACGAAGCGTCTTTGCTGATGCGTGGCCTGCGCACGCTGCCGCTACGCATGAAGCAACATCAGCAAAGCGCCCTGCAGCTGGCGGAAAAGCTGCGCGACCATCCGCAGGTCAGCGCGGTTTGCCACCCCGGGCTCAATCCCCCTGAATGGTCCACGCTGCGCGGTTACAGCGGGCTGTTTTCCTTTGCCGTGACCGAACAGGTCGACATACCGCAATTCTGCAACGCCCTGCAACTGTTCCACATGGGCGTCAGCTGGGGAGGTTTCGAGAGCCTGGTGATGCCGGCGATTTCGGTCATTAATCAGGCCAGTGAATTTAATTCAGCCCAGGATTTTGGTGTCTCGCCGCGCCTGATCCGTATCTCTGTTGGCCTCGAAGAGACCGACGATCTTTGGACCGATCTGAATCAGGCACTTGCTGCCGCCACTCACCGTTAATCACGCTCCGGAGAACCAGCCATGACAACACGTTTCGCCCTGAAAGCCCTGGTACTCGCCGTGGGTTTAGGCAGCGCCTTTTGCAGCCTCGCCGCCAAACTCACCGTGGTGGAAGTTATTACCAGCCCGCCACGTACTGCGCTTCTGCAAAAAATGCTCGACGAATACAAGACGCAGCATCCCGGTACCGAGATTGAGCTGATTTCGCTGCCGTGGGGTCAGGCATTTGAAAAACTGGGCACCATGTTACAGAGCGGACAGGTACCGGATGTGGTGGAGATGCCCGATACCTGGCAAGGCTTATACGCCAGCAACAATATGCTGGAGGATCTTGAACCCCGCCTGAAAAGCTGGCCTGACAGCGCCCAGCTGACGGACAAAACGCTGGCAATGGCGCGGGCCGCGAACGGCAAAGCCACCATGGTACCGTACGGTTTTTACCTGCGGGCGCTGTTCTGGAATAAAAAACTGTTTAAGCAGGCAGGACTGAGTGAGCCGCCGAAAACCATGGACGAGTTTGCCCGTGATGCGAAGCGTATTAGTCAGTCAGGTAACGGTATCAGCGGCTACTGCATGCGCGGCGGTGTTGGGGGAACCAATGCGTGGATGATGTTTATGGCGGCGATGAACGGTTCGCCTGCCTTCTTTGATAAAGACGGCAACAGTACCTTAACCCAGCCGGGGGCGATAAAGGGAGCACAACTGCTGGTCGATTTGTATCAGCAAGGTGGCGCGCCCAAAGACAGCGTGAACTGGGGCTTTAACGAGATTGTCTCGGGCTTCTATTCCGGCAAATGCGCGATGCTCGATCAGGATCCGGACGCGCTGATCGCGATTAAAAATAGCATGGCGGCTGAGGATTTTGCTGTGGCGCCCATGCCGGTCGGACCGTCCGGTAAAGCCTTCCCGACCATCGGCTATACCGGCTGGGCGATGTTCAAACAGGGTAAACAAAACGATATCGCCTGGCCGCTGATTACCTTCCTCAGTAATAAAACCAACAACCTGGCGTGGGCGAAGTTTGTCGGCACGCTACCCATCTATAAAGGTGCGGAACAGGACCCGTTCTATCAGACGCCGCAGTTTGCCGGCTGGTTTAAGGAGCTGAACGATCCAAATTATGTGCCGCTCACCATGCCGACCCACCTTAAAGGCTGGGGCTATTTCAATTCGGTGATCGTGAAAGAGAGCAGCCAGGAGACGTTACTGGGCGAAAACGATACCAAAGATATGGTGCAGGACTGGGCCAGCTATCTGAGTAAAGAGCAAAAAGCCTGGCTCGCCAGCCAGTAATCTCGTGTAAACCGGAGCCCTGAAATGATGCCTGAAATCTCTCTTCCTGCCAGCCCGGCGCGCCGCCGCTGGCGCTGGACCCGGCTTGCTGAGCCATGGTGGTATCTGTCACCGGGCCTGTTGCTGATCGCCCTGTTCATCTTCGTGCCGATGGCGATCGGCATTTCTTACGCTTTTCAGAGCATGAACCTGCTCAATCCGCTGGAGAGCGGCTGGGTTGGCTGGGCGAACTTTGCGCAGATGCTCGACGATCGCCGCTTCTTTCGCGCGCTCGGCCATACCCTTAACTGGACGCTGAGTTCACTGCTGCTGCAGTTCTTTTTCGGCCTCGCGCTGGCGCTGCTGCTTAACCGCGAGTTTCGCTTTCGCCGCTGGGTGCAGGCGCTGGTGTTTTTACCGTGGGCGGTGCCGGCGTTTCTTTCCGGCCTGACCTGGTCCTGGCTGCTCAACCCGGTTGTGGGTCCGCTGCCGCAGTGGCTCAGCGACGTGGGCATTCTCGGTGAACCCTACAATATTCTTTCCGATCCGCAACTGGCGATGTGGGGGCCGGTGATTGCTAACGTCTGGTTCGGCATCCCGTTTTTTGCCATCACGTTACTGGCGGCACTGCAGTCGATTCCTAAAGATTTGTATGAAGCAGCAGCCATTGACGGTGCCAGCGGCTGGCAGCAGTTTCGCCGGGTCACCCTGCCGTTTCTCGCCCCGATGATCGCCATTACCGTGATGCTGCGTACCATCTGGATCGCTAATTTTGCCGATTTGATCGTGGTGATGACCGACGGCGGTCCGGCCGGTTCAACCTCGATTCTTTCCAGTTACATCTTCACCACCGCTTATCGCAAACTGGATTTTGGTTATGCCTCGGCGATGGCGGTGTGTCTGTTACTGCTGATGACCTGCTATGCGCTGGTATTGCTGCGCATCCGCCATCAGTTACTTAAGTAAGGAGTCTGCATGCGCCTGTTACCGTTGATCGGTCATCGTCTCAGCATCGCCGCCTATTTGCTGTTTGCGCTGTTTCCGTTGTACTGGATCATTAAAATTGCCGTCACGCCGGACAGGTTACTGTTCAGTCAGGGCGTGACGCTGTTACCTGGCGGTTTCACCCTGAGCCACTTTGCGAAGGTATTGACCGACAGTGATTTCCCCACGTTTTTTATTAACAGTCTCATTGTCTCCTGCAGCACTGCCGCGCTGACAACCTTGATTGCCGCGGCTGCCGGCTATGCCTTTTCCCGCTTTCAGTTTCGCGGCAAGATGGTGATGGCGGCCCTGCTGCTGTTTACGCAGATGTTTCCGCTGGTGATGATCATTGCGCCGATTTACCGGGTGATGGCCCCGCTGGGACTGACGAATAGTCTGCTGGGGCTGATTCTGATTTACAGCGCCTTCAATGTTCCGTTCGCCACCTTCCTGATGCAGTCATTTTTTGATGCCATCCCGAAAGATCTCGAAGAGTCCGCCATGCTGGAAGGCTGCACCCGCTTTCAGGCGCTGTACCGCGTGCTGATGCCGCTGACGCTGCCCGGCATGGCGGCGACGCTCGGCTTCGTTTTCACCGCCGCGTGGAGTGAGTTGCTGTTCTCACTGATGCTGATCAACAAAAACGAAGTCATGACCTTTCCGGTCGGGCTGCTCAGTTTCGTCTCCAAATTCGCCGTTTCGTGGGGCGAAATGATGGCTGCCGCCGTGCTGGCATTAATTCCAGCCTGTCTGTTCTTCGCTTTCATTCAACGCTACCTGGTTCAGGGACTCACCGCCGGTGCGGTTAAGGGGTAAATAATGGCTGAAATTACGCTGGCGCAAATTGAAAAGCGCTATGGCAACGTTGAGGTTCTGCGCGACATCAATCTGACCATTAAAGATGGTGAGTTCGTGGTGCTGGTCGGCCCGTCCGGCTGTGGTAAATCCACCCTGCTGCGCACCATTGCCGGCCTGGAGTTAGCGACGGGCGGTAATATCCATATCGGCAGTCAGCTGATGAACGAGGTGGCGCCGAAAGACCGCGATATTTCGATGGTGTTCCAGAGCTACGCGCTCTATCCGCATCTGACAGTCGCGCGCAACATGGGCTTCAGCCTTGAAATTCAGAAACGACCGCGTGCTGAGATTGAGGAGAAAGTCCGGCGAGCGGCGGAGATTCTCAGCCTGACACACCTGCTTGATCGCCGGCCAAAAGAGCTGTCGGGTGGACAACGGCAGCGCGTGGCGATGGGCCGCGCCATTGTGCGTCAGCCGCAGGTGTTTCTGTTTGATGAGCCACTTTCCAACCTCGATGCGCAACTGCGCGGCCAGATGCGCGTGGAGATCAAAAAGCTGCATCAGCAAATGCACAACACCATCGTTTATGTTACCCACGATCAGGTTGAGGCCATGACGCTGGCTGACCGCATCGTGGTGCTCAACCACGGCGTCATTCAGCAGGTGGGCACACCACTGGAGCTGTACGACACACCGGCCAATAAGTTCGTCGCCAGTTTTATCGGTTCATCGTCGATGAATTTTATCAACGGCGTGATGACCCCCAGCGGCGTGCGTATCAGCGACAGCGCTCAGTTGCCCCTGAATATGCACTGGGCAGCACAGGCCGCTGGCCGCGACGTCATTTACGGCATCCGTCCGGAAAACATCAGTCTGGCGCAGCCGGGTGAGCAGCATGCGCTGCCCCTTGAAGTGTCGCTGGTGGAGCCGACCGGCCTGTCCGAACTGATTCACGGTTCACTGTTTGGCCACCCGCTGATGCTGTTTACCACCCACCGTTCCGGCGCGCGCGCCGGTGATATTTTACCGGTCACGCTTGACAGCGAACGTGCGATGCTGTTCGACGCCGCATCACAGCGCCGCCTGTAATTGCAGGTTTAGGTGGTCATTTACGTTCAAAACGACCAGCGCACCCCGGCATTGTAGCGCCAGCCTTTGACGCCGTTGCCGGAAATCTCTTTGCGGTAATCCGCCTCGGCATACAGCGCCACGTTGTTGATAAGGGTCGCCGTGCCGCCGAGGCCGACGTCCCACATCTGGCCAAATTTGCCGCTGCTGAAGCTCTGGCTCAGGTCGCTGTCGCTGGCGCCGACCCCGACCTGCGCCGTACCGCCCCAGCCGCGGTAGTAGTTAGCGCGCAGATACGGCGTGTACTGGTTCTGACTGCTGTCCTGCCAGCTGCGCGCCACGCGTGCGCCGAGCCGGCCAATGGTTTGATCGTAATCGTTATAGGAGACGCGCGCGCCGTCAGCATCGGTAAAACTGTCCATGTTCATACGCAGCCAGCTAACCTGTGCCTGCGGTTCCAGGCGCACATCCCCCGCCAGCATCAGCGGATAGCCAGACTCGACTGACGCCGTCCAGCCGTGCCCTTTGGGTTTGGCGACCGCTTTCTGCCGCGCAATGTCGGTTTCGCCACGGTAGCCGCTCCAGCTCAGCGAGCCATCAACATACCAGCCACTGCTGCGCAGCCAGGTGCCATAAAGTGACAACGTATCGCTATCAAAGCTGGTGGAGCTGTACCCGTCAGCGGCATGCGGGCGAATGCGCGTGTTGCCGCGCGTATAGGCGACGCCGCCACGCACGCTATCTTCAGCGCCATCGGCGCGCAGCAAATTGCCGCCGAGCTGTACGGCGCTGTAGTTGAGGTCGAAATCATAACCCCAGGCATCCAGGCCGCGATTGCTTCGATACTGCAAATCCGACCCAAGGTAGCGGATAAACATCTCTGCGTTGTCCGCCGGCTGCTGGCGCAGTTCGCCGAGACGCTTATGCAGATCGTCAGTGACTGCCAGCGAGTAGTACGCCAGCCCGACCGGTGCGGAGATCCAGGACGGCACCTGCGGCGTAACCGCCGGACGCACCGCCTTAACCGCACTGCCCGCCTGCGGCTGGCACAGCGAGCCATCGCTGCAGATGAAATTGTTTGCCAGACGATAGTCCCATACGTTGCCGCCCGCGCTACTGCCCGGTGCAAAGCTGTACAGACCATACTGCCACGGCCCGGCTGCCACATAGCCATTGCTCAGCCTGAAGCTGTCGGCGCTGGCGCTGCCGGTCACCTGCACCAGCGAAATGCCTTCGCTGGCCGCGATGACATTGTCGCGATTGCTGTCCAGCAGCCCGCCGCCCTGCAGCCGGTCATCCACCCAGGTGGTGCCGCTGGCGTTACCGTTAACAAGCAGCACGTCGCTGTGGGTGGCTGTCGAATTGAGTTTCAGGCGGCCCTGCGCGGAGGCCAGACTACCTTCGATGGTCAGGGTATTTGCCGCCACATTGCCACCGTTGGTCAGGTCGAGCGTGCCGGCATTATTCACTACCAGCGAATCATTGCTGGCCCCCTGCAGCCGCGCGTTGACGCCATCGCCGGCGAACAGTGTGGATCCGGCATCGATATTAATGGTGCTGTGCGCCAGTTTAATGTTGTCGCTCAGCGTCCACTGCGTATCGATGAAGTTCAGCGTGCTCCAGCCCGCGCCGAGGTTGGTGCCTTTGGTGAGGTCGTCCTGCCGGAACGAACCGCCGCGCGCAGTGAGCTGGCTGAGGTTCAGCGTGCTATCCGCGCCGCCGCTGGTGATATGGCGGGTCTGGTTCAGGCTGATAGCCTGCACTGTCGCCTGATTGGCACTGCCGTCACCCATACTCAGGCCGCCATCCAGCGTGCCGCCCGTAACCAGCAGCGTATCGCTGCCGTTGCCGGTGTTCACTTCGCCCGTGACTTTGCCCGCCAGCAGTGCCACCACATCACGGGTCGCGCCGCCCGCCACTACCACCTGATCGGCGTACGGCGCATCCAGCGTGCCCTGGTTGATAAACACCGTCTCGCCGCCGCGCAGATCAATAAGCGGTGCGACGCGGCTTTGTGAACGGATGGTGCCCTGGTTGATCACCTGGCTGGCGCTGCGGGTGACAATCGCCGAACCGCCATCGGCATCGCGGATATCAATCAGGCCCTGAGCGATCACCCGTCCATGGGTGTTGGCACGCACGCCGGTGCCGCTGCCGTTGACTTCAATGCGGTAGTCGTGCCCAATCACCAAATCGTTGCCCGTGGTAGATCCATCTGCGTTTTCAAAGCGATAGCCGGTACCGCCTGCGCCGACGTGAATCTGCGCGCTGCCCGCCGGATCGAACGAGGTGGCAGAGCGAATGCCGGTGCCACCGTTAGCCTCGAAGCGCACATTACTCAGCGAAATATCACTGATGCCGGCGCGATTGTTCAGCGCAGTACCGCTGCCGTAAGCGCCGATGATGATGTCGTTGGCTTCAAAGCGCTGCGCACCGCTGTCGAGCAGCAAACCATCGGCTTTGCCGTAAGCCGCCAGCGTGCTGGCCCCCTGCCCGTCGCCGTAAATTATCATCGCGCCGCCGGAGCCCACGCGCAGCGCGGCGGTGCCGTCATTCACGCGTAAGGTGCTGTCGAGCGGTACATACTGGCCATAACCGCTGCTGACATCCACGCCGGTGCCGCTGGCGACGCTAACCGAGCCGCGGTTGATAAAGTTACCGCCATCATGCACCCGGGCCCCGGTACTGTTGCGGCCACGCAAATCCACTACGCCCTGCTGCTGATTAAACAGGCGCGCGTCGCCGCTGACATCAAACGCCGTGGCGTTGCGCCCGGTGCCGGTGATGAGCGAGGCAGCGTAGACCTCGGTGCCATCGCCTGTCGCCTGCGCGCCGAGGGTGTTTTTGCCGTTCAGCGCGATAAGGCTGGTAATGATCCCCTGCGCGCGATCGCTGGCGCGCAGCACGGTGGCACCCTTACCGGTGACCTGATAAACATCGGTGCTGGATACCAGCGCATCCGTCCCGCTGACCACGATGCCGGTGCTGTCCCTGCCGCTCAGCATGACGTTGCCAAAGCCCTGGTTGTACAGCCACGCGCCGTTGCGGATTTCATACAACGTCGAGTTACGACTGCTGACATCAACCGGGCTGCCGTTGACGATCAGGCGTGAGCCGGGATCAAAAGCCTGATAGCCGATCTGCTGTGCGTCATGGAACACCACGCGGCTGTTCGTGCCCAGCGTAATACGACCGCCGGCAAAGGCTTTCGCGCCGACCACGTTATCGCCGTACAGATTAATCGTGCCGTTCTGGTTAATCCGCCCCAGCTGGTGATACGAGACCGCACCGAAGGTGGTGGTTTGCTGGGTGCTCTGGCCGCTGTAGAGATTAAGCGTGCCGCTATTGTTAATCTCCGTCAGGGTTTTGCCGTCGCCGGCGCCTGGATAACCATCGGCGAACAGTGCCCGGCCGTTACGTAAAATGTTGATATCGCCGCGGTTGTCGACCGTGGCGCCATACTGCGCGTAGATACCCGTTACGCTTTCACCCCGCAGGGAGATAGCGCCACGATTCACCAGCCGCGCATGATTCATCACGGTAAACGGCTGCTGGTTATTGGCGCGGCCGTCTATCGCCGCCTGATTGATCAGTAAAGTGTTCGGGTCGAACTGCGTATTAGGGTTAACAACGTTACCCTGCAGCGTATAGCGATTACCGTCAGCGATGGCGACGCGGGCATCAGACCCGTTGAGGTGAATACGCGTTGCGGCATCAATGGTGGCGCGGGCGCCATCAGTGATAGTCAGTCCGCTGGCAAAGCTGGCGATGTTCAGCGTCGCGCCGTGGGTATCAATGTTGGTGCCCGCGCCGCTGCCGTACACACCGGTTGCAAACGGGCTATTCATCGACAGAGTCAGGCCGCGCCCGTCAAAATCCGCTCCCTGCTCGAGGCGAAAAATCGTGCCGTTCCACACGGAAGCGCTGTAGCGGCCGTTGGCCGGCAGATTAATGCGCGCATCCGGGCCGATACGGTAGAAACTGATCTGTCCGCTATCCAGCATGCTGTCGCTGCCGCTGGAGGTGGGAATGGCGCGGGCGCTAACGTTGACCGTTGCCTGGCCTTCAGCACGAATCCCGATGCCCGCTTTACCGCTGAGCCGGATTGGACCGGTGATATCAGCACTGGCGTGACCGCCCGGTTCGCCAGTTACCCACACCGCCGTATTGTTGGTGCCGCCAAAGCGGTCGGCGTCACCCGCCACGTTGATCGCCCCGCTGGAGAAGGCGTGCGCCTGATTGCCCGCCGTGGCGATCACTTTCAGGCCGGTGCTGTTATAGCCATTCAGATTGAGGGTGCCGCGGTTGCCCACCTGGCCGCCGCTGCCGGAATCCATCGCCAGCATGGCGATATTTTCGCGCGGTAGCGCCTGCGCCATACCGTTGACATCGATAACACCGTTATTCAGTGACACCGCATTGGGCCCGGCCTCGATGCGCATGCCAACGGCGTTCTCGACTTTTGAGCCGATAACAATACGACCATCATTGATGGCACGTGAGTCGAGCAGGCCGGAAATGGCGCTGATGCCACCGCCGAGGCTGACCGCGACATCCTGCGTGACGTCGCCCTTGTGATTTTGCGGTGTGCGGCCGAGATAAATCGTGCCATCGCGCGCGTTGACGAAGCTGCCCTCGCCGCTGAAACTCACCGCCGCTGCTGAGGAGCCGTTCGCCACATCGTTAATGCCGATGTTAATATTGCCGTGGTTGACCGCACTGCTGCTGCCGAGGAATAAGCCGGCGGTGCCCCACGGCGCATCACCGATATGCACATTGAGCACGCCGTTATTGCGGAAGTCGCTGTCATAAATCGCTGACACCGCCGTGCCCGCATAGCCGAGGGAATCCTCCGCCACGCCCCGTCCATTGGCGGCGTTGAAAAAACCGCTGTTGATGACACCATTATTGATACCGCGCGCGCCGCTGATCAGCTCCAGCGCGCCCGCTTCGGATGAGAGCGCGTTACTGGTCGCCAGTTTTCCGGCGATAATCGTCGTTGCACCGTTGCTGGCGCGCATCACGGCGCTGGCGCTATTAGCCACTTCCAGCGTTTTGCCGCGATTGATTTTCACACTGGCTTTCGCGCCATCGGCGCTCAGCACCACCTGATCGCCGAGAGCGGCAGCCACTTCATCATCGTAATTACCGGTGCTCATGCGGTAAACCACACGACCGTCGCGCAGGCTGAACGCCTGGTTCAGCGCAGCGTTATAACTTTCCGGGCTCAGGTTGCCGCCGCTAATCTGGTCAATCAGCCAGTCGTTATAGTTCCGCAATTCATTGAGGTTACTGACGTAATAGGCGTTGCTGCTGCCATCCTTAAGCGTGACATCAAACAGACCGGCGTAGGTCACCACACCTCCGGCATCAAATGCCAGCCGATCGCCACCGTACGGCGGCGTGGCGGCGGTAAAGCGGATACGGTTATTGCTGTCCCAGTTAATCTGGCCGTTATTACTGCTGGCAAATAACTGACTCTGTTTGGCAGCCATTGACCAGCGATTGGTGCTGGCGTTAGCGGCTGCGCCTTGCTGACCAATATTGATATTTAACCGGCCATTAATGACTGTCGCTACGCGCGCATCAATATATTGCTTATCGTTCACATCATAATAATCTGGCACTACCGTAGCGCCATTAATTTCCGCCGGCGTAATCATTTCCGCACTGTTATAAACCTGATAGACACGATAACTGCCTGTTTCTTCATCCGGAATACCAATAGCATAATTTTGTGCGCCGAGTTGCAGGCGGGGCTCGCCGATTAAATTGTCATTAATAATACGCCCAACCTTTTGTAGTTCACCCAGCGTGACGCTGCTCATGCCACTTTCTCCAACGGTAAAGCGCGGTATACCGCTTAGGGTCTGGGTTGAACCATTACATAAGCAATAAGCGCCAACTTTATTGTCGTTGCGTTCGGGAGTGAAAGGTTTTAATACCACCGCCGATACCGGTGTGGCAGACAGCATTAAGCCCTGCGCAGCAAGCAGGCTCAGTAACAAGGGATTTAATTTAAACACACTATTTTCCTCACCAGAGAAAAGACAAATGCCGCACAGCGAATGCGCAGTGCGGGGGAAATAGCGAAGCGAAATATATTGTCGTAATAGCTTACGGCTGGAAATCCGTTGAAATGAGTATTACCGCGATCAGGTTAAAACGTCCAGTTTGACTTAAGGAATTGTGATGACGGCGATAAGCTTTAAGAATTGCGCTAACGGCCTGAGATAATTATCTGGAACTAAAAATGCAAAAAATGGCAAAAATCAGATGGCGGGAAATAATACCCGGCACGCCAGTGGCGGCCGGGCATGATGACAATTACAGTCGCGCTTCGACCGGCACCGCCACCTTTTTATCTTTCGGCTTGAGGCCAAACATGAATGAGGCGAAGCGTGAACGTTTGACGATAGCGTAACACACCGCGCTCAGCGCAATGCCGAGGGCAAAATCGATCAGGACATACAGGACTGACAGGTTATCCGGTAACCAGACATCCAGCAGCCATGAGAAAATGATCACCACCGGATAGTGCAGCAAATAGATGATCAGCGCGGAATCCACAATTGCCGTCAGAATGCGACTCTCTTTCACGTTGATGCGTTCGAAGCTAAATACCAGCCAGTAGGACAGCATCACCGACAGCACGCTGCCCAGCATCACCGGCACATATTTCATCACCCCGGTGATGTGGTTGTGCGCGACGACATAGCAGGCGGCCCACACCGCCAGCACCAGCGCGGCCACCAGCCAGCCATTCATCAGTTTACTGTTGGCGTAACGGGCAATTTTCTCGCGGTTGACGTATAACGCAAAACCGGCGGTGTAGTAGACGAGGAAGCGTGCGGTCACCGGGATGAGCTCGACAAATTCACCGCGGCCTTTCACCAGGAACTTCAGCACGAAGCAGGCGTTACCCAGAATCACCAGTGTGGCGATCAGCATTGGCAACGACATTTTGCCCAACTGACGGGCGCTCCACTGATAAAACGCGCCGGGTACCAGCAGCGACATCACCGACAGCGACACGAGGAACCACAGGTGGTGCATCATGGTATAGCTGTTTAGCCAGCCTTCGAGGCTCAGCGGGGTGTTATTCATCTGTCCCGCAATAAAATACATCAGCGGCGGAATAAACAGATAGGCTGATATCAGCGGAATCAGGACGCGCTTACGGCGATTATCCGTAAAGAATTTCTGCCCTTTTCGCAAAATAATCAGCGCGGAGAACATGCCCGAAAGAAAGAAGAACACTTCCATTCTGAAGGTGTGCACCATGCTCAGCAGTGCCGTAAATATTTCCGAGGGATCGCGCTGCGCGACATAATACCAGCCATTCTCTCCCGGCAAACTCCGTGAGGCGTGTAATAACACCCCTTCCAGAATTAGGCCGGCACGCAGCAGATCCAGGCCAATATTACGGCTGGATAAAAAGGATTCTGTTTTCACATTGCACATCCTGAAATGAGTTGTAACGCAATCATAATGATTCAGTCAGAATGCTAACACCGGATTAATCTGTATACATTATGTTTAGAAACGTTTCGGAATTTCGCCATAGTGTAAAGAATGTCACTGTGCAATGGCCATAAAGCTTAAGCCAGAATGTTCTGATGGTAAAAGTTATCGTCAGGCAGCGCCTATTCGCAGCTAACTGCCGGAAAAACAGCGAAAACCCACTCTTTTACAACAGGTTGTGGATTAACGGTTCGACTCGCAGTGCGAAAATTCGCTAATCAAACCGCGTTATGTCCTGAAGCAACCGTGATGTTTTAAGCAGGCGTCAATGCGGGATTTTCTGGCTGAAGGGAGGCTATTAGGCAGGGCTGGTTTTTACCTGATTGAATTTAAATAACTTTTATTCAGCAAGCGGCTTTTTTCTCAGAGTTGACCTAATTTTCACCCCGCAACCGTGCTTTCGGATTGTTGACCCGCAATCTCCCCTGTTAAGGTAATTCGCTTACGGTTAACAACCGATTCTCCATGTAACCTTGAGTATCAAAAGGCGGAAATTTGTTATGCAACGAGCGCTATCTGGCATCGTCACTTTGCTGATTACCACAGCCTGTCTGTGCAATACCGCATTCGCCGAAAGCGGCAAGCCCGATAATAACTTTATTATTGAAGCCTATGGCGGTTCCAGTACGCGCGGTGCCATGGCGATAAAGGAAAATGGCAAATTGCGCGCAATCTATATTAAAGACAATGAGATTGCTCTGATTAACCAGTGGCTACAGGAGAAGTATGGCGATGGCATTCGCGTAGTGAATAAAGGCGCGTCCTCATCGCAGGCCATGGACCTGTTAAATGGCAAATATTTCTACAAGAATAATAAAAGCTGGCGCGAAGAGATGAAGAAATCGCCGGCAAAAATCATTTTGCTGAATTTTGCCACCAATGATGCACGCCATTTCCATTTCCGCGATATAGAAAAGGATTACCAGGTTAGCCCGGACAAATATACCCAGGTGATGACACAGCTGATTACTATTGCCCGTGAAGAGGGTAAGCAGGTGATATTACAGGAGCCGCACCCGATTTGTGGCCGCGCGGAGAAGTGGCACGTTGCACCTTACGTCACCAAACTGGACGCGCTGGCTAAAGCAGAATCGGTGCCGCTGGCGCGTCAGTATCAGCGCATCCTGCAGATGAAAGACTGGCAGTCGCTGATGTCACCCGATTGTATTCATCCGTCCGAACAGCTGTACCGCATGAAAGCAGAGGAAACTTTTTCGGTGCTGGTCTCCCACTTTAATACCGAGCTGGCTGCTGCCGGGCATGGCAAAACCCCGGATGGCGAGCAGGTGGCGAAACGCTAAGCCGGTGATTGGCTGACCGGTGAAACGGCTTAACGCGATAGTGTAGCGGCATATTAACGGTAGTCTTTACCACCACGCTGTGTTATCCCTCGGGTTGTCGCGGAGGGATAACAATGAATATCAGTTTACTGAGCCAGTGTCCGCAGTTGCTGGATACGGTGGCAACTATGCTTCATCAGGAGTGGTCCGGGTTTTCTCACTGGCGCGACCGGAGCGCCATTCGTCAGCGCCTGCTGATGCGCAACGCGCAGCCGGCAAAAACGTTTACGCTGGTCGCGTTGAATGCAGAAAATGAAGTGCTTGCCACCGCCAGCACGATTCTTCACGAGCTTGATGACATCCATGAACGCCAGTTCTGGATGGGCGAAGTACTGACTGTCGCGGCACACCGCGGTAAAGGCGTGGCCTCTGCTCTGGTATTGCGTTTAATTGAAGAAGCTCGCCAGCGCGATATGGCAGAGTTGTGGCTGTATACGCCGGATCAGCAGGCGTTTTACCATCGCTATGGCTGGCAGGAAATCGAGCAGCGCATCGTGTCGTCAGAACAGGTTAGCGTGATGCGAAGGGGAATCTTTTAAGGTAAAGAAGATGTTGGTACGTAAAAACTATCCAGAACTGGGCGAAGTAAAAGCGCCTTACGTGCACGCCGTGAAGCATGGCGACACGCTTTACGTTTCGGGTCTGACTGCCTTCGCAACAACGGCGCAGCAGGCGGATATTGCTGCGCAGGCAGAAGTGATTTTTCAGCAGCTACATACACTGGCAGCGCAGGAAAACACCTCACTGAAAAACCTGATAAAAGTGACAATCTTTGTCACCTCATTCACCGATATAAATGCATTGCGCGACGTGCTTTACCGGCATTATGGCGAACACCTGCCCGCCAGTTCACTGGTGCAGATTAGCCAGCTGTTTTGCCCCGATCTGAAAATCGAAATTGAAGCAATTATTGCTCTGTGATGAAGTTGTAATTCTTTGTTTTATCGATGCTTTGATTTAAAACGATTCTTGTATGGTCACCTGTTGCCTACGCAAGTATTCCCTGGTCACCATAAATGGCGACCCTACAGGGTAATTGCACGGTTTTGTAATGTGTTTTACGTCACCATAAATGGCAACCCTGGCGGTAACGGCACAGTTTTGTAACGTGTTTTAGGTCACCATAAATGGTGACCTGACAGGGTATGGCACTGTTTTGTAGGGTGCGCATTGATGCGCACCGGCATTAACAGGGTGATTTTTAAACTGAACGGCATTGCGCGCTTTATGGCGGCCCGTTTTACGCTGGCCGCCACTGCGGGCGTGATTAACTTACCTGGGCGATTGCTGGCTCAGCTTCTGCGGTGCCGCTGCGCCTTTCCGCGCCAGCGAAGCCGGTCGGCGTCTGGCCGGTGAAGCGGGTGAAAGCGATGCTGAAGGCGCTGGCAGAGCGGTAACCCACCCGTTCAGCCACGTCGGCCACTGACAGGCGGCTGCTGCGCAGCAGATTTTTCGCCAGCGCCATGCGCCACGTCAGCAGATACGCCATCGGCGCCATGCCCACTGCATCGCGAAAACGCACGAAAAACGCCGAGCGCGATAGCGCCGCGTGTTTCGCCAGCTGGGGTACCGTCCAGCCATGGGCTGGCCTGGCGTGGATAGCGCGAATCGCCCCGGCCAGCCGCTCATCGGCCAGTCCACGCATCACGCCAGGCGATGCATTCGCCGCTGGCATTGCGCGCAGCGCCTCGATCAGCAGTAATTCCAGCAAACGTTCCAGCACAATCTGCCGTGCCGGACGCTGTGCACGGCACTCATCCCTGACCAGCTGCACCAGCGTGGTCAGGCGCGATGCGCCACGCACATGAATAAACTGTGGCAGTAACGAGACAATCAATTCCGCGTCGGGTGCGGCAAACTGGCAGTAACCAATCAGCGTCTGAACCTCGGCTGGCTGCTGCCGATCGCCAAGCCACACTTCGCCGGGCGCAAGCATCTCCGGCACAGAATCAGGCGCATCTGCGGCCGGTGGCTGCTCGCTGGTCATGCAAAATTCCCACGCAGCCGGAATCAGGACAAAATCCCCCGGCTCAAGCGCAACCGGAGGATGACCCTTCATTTCCAGCCGGCTGCGCCCCTCCAGCACCACGCAGTAAAACGGCTGGCCGGTCTCACTGCGCTGCACACGCCATAATCCATTGGCACGCGCGCGTTTGGAATAAGCCGCCCCGGGCTGTAACAGTGACACCATTTCGGCGAGCGGATCGATCATAATGGACTCCTGCAAATGAAACCAGGACTGTACGTTGTAGTGAGTCCGGTAGTGGTACTCTATAGTGAGCTCTTACCCAACGCAATGCAGGAGTGAACCATGAAAACCATTTTAATCACCGGCTGCTCTTCTGGTTTTGGTCATGCTACCGCGCTCTGGTTTCTGGAGCGCGGCTGGAAAGTCATCGCCACCATGCGCACCCCGCGCGCCGAACTGTTTCCTGAATCCGCCCATCTGCGCCTGCTGCCACTGGATGTCACCGATGCCGCCAGCATCAGGCAAACGCTGGCTGAAGCAGGAGAGATTGATGTGCTGGTCAACAATGCCGGCATCGGTTTATTAACTTCGCTGGAAGGCGCGCCGATGTCCTCGGTGCGGGAAGTGTTCGAAACAAACACGCTGGGCACCATCGCCATGACGCAGGCGGTCATCCCGCAGTTCCGTGCGAAAAACAGCGGCATGGTGATCAATGTGACCTCGACGGTAACGCTGAAATCCCTGCCGCTGCTGGCGGTTTATACCGGCAGCAAAGCGGCAGTCAACGCCTTTACCGAGTCGCTGGCGCTGGAACTGCAGCCCTTTAATGTTCAGGTGAGACTGGTATTACCCGGGCTGGCACCCACCACCGACTTCGGCAAAAACGCCCGGCCGCGCATGGAAAACACCTTGCTTGAGCCTTACCAGCCGATGTTTGATGGCATCATCGCCGGCATGCAGCAGCCCCAGCCAACCACTAAAGCACAGGACGTTGCCGCTGCCGTGTGGCGTGCCGCGACCGATCCCGCCGCACCGATGCGCATCCCGGCCGGAGAAGATGCCGAAGCCTCGATGAAGCAATACGGTTAGCGATCTTTACGCTGGGCCAGCGCCTGCAGTGCCGCCAGACCGTCGCGCGTCAGCCAGCTTTGCAACGGGGCAAACAACGGTTCAGGCAGCGCCTCAGGCGCGAACCAGTGCCAGCCTGCGCACTTATCCGGTTCCCGCAGCTGCGGCTCGCCGCTGGCGTCCGACGCCACCATCAGCAGCGTAATATAGTGCCGGTTGACCGCCGGAAACACATCGCTGACGAAGGCGCCGTTGTGTACGCTGTGCAGCTGTAGACCGGTCTCCTCCAGCACTTCCCGCCGTGCACAGGCTTCCGGTGATTCACCAAACTCCAGATGGCCGCCCGGCGCCGACCAGTCACCGGCACCGTGGCTGCCTTTACGCTGGCCGAGCAACAGCTTGCCATCGCGGAAAATTAATACGCCAACACCGACCTGGGGGGACATCATTGCTCCTGATTTATCGATCCTCTCACTCTGCACGGTTTATAAAACAGCGTATTCCGTCTGACAATGGTTTCCTGCCGTTATCGCTGGGGTTTGAGTCGCAGCGCCATCAGCATCAGTAGCAACACGCCCGCCGCCATGATCTGCCACGCACTGTCGAGTGATGCCGCGCGATCGCGCACAATGCCGGCCATCAGCGGCATCAGCGCGGCCAGTATATAGCCGCCGCCCTGCACGAACGACAGCAGCGCAGTGGCTTCTTCCGGCGTATGGGCATGATCAAGCGTGACAATCAGCGATAGCGGAAACAGCGCACCAATCCCCAATCCCAGCAGCAGCGTCGGTAACCAGGCGCGTTCGCCGCCCAGCCACAGCAGTGCGATCAGCCCCAGCAGGATGGAAGCCAGCACCAGCAGCAGCGGCCAGCGGCGATCGCGGCAGCGATGAATCAGTGCGGAGAGCATAAATCCGGCGGCGACTTCGGTCAGGGTTAATGCGCCCAGCACGTAGCCGCTCTGCGCCGGCAGCCAGCCGTGTTGCATGTAAAATGGCGGTAGCCACGCCAGCACCAGCGTGTAAGCACCGGTGCCGATGCCAAAAAACAGCATCAACAGCCAGGCACGCGGCGTGCGGTGTACGCCGCCAGCCGGTGGCGTGTTTACTCTTGTGGTCACAGGCTGCAGGCGCAGCCACAGAATCAATGCGATCAGCGCCGGTAGCGACGGCAGCATCAGGGCGATCGTCAGTCCGGCATGGCTGGCGAGCGGTGCGGCGCTGGCTGCGGCCACTGCAGCTCCGGCCATAATACCGGTGGTGAACAGTGCCATTAACGTACCGGCACGCGATGCGAAGTGGCGCTTGATGAGCGCGGGCATCAGCGCCTGAATCAGCCCGATGCCGCAGCCGGCCAGCAGCGCGCTGGCGGTTAGCATGGTGGCACTGTGATCAACGCCACGCGCGCCACCCGCGAGCACCAGCACTATCAGGCCAGCGGTAATGCCGCGCGCTTCACCCAGCCTGCGCAGCAGCAGCGGCCCGGCCAGCGCCGCCAGCCCCATCATAATGACCGGCAGCGTCGTCAGCAGGCTCAGCTGCGTGGCACTGAGCCCTGCATCGTGCTGCAGTTGCAGGAACAGCGGTCCGATGGCCGCCATCACCGGACGCAAATTCAGCGCCACCACAAAAACCAGTAAAGCAAACATGCTAATAGCAGGTAAGGTACGATTCACATTCTGTCTCCATACGTCAAAGTATCTTAACGTTAAGATACTTTGCGAAAGAACGATAGCGGGTGCGCACAAAGCGACACATTGCCCGCCGTGAACTGATGAGAATTAACATGACTGACCACGTAGATTTTGTCGTTGCGCAATGGGCCAGCGCCATGCCGGAGCTGGACGCCTCTTCCATGGCGATTTTTGGCCGCATGCTGCGCCTGATGAAGCTTCTGGCGAAACAGCGCGCTGAGGCGCTGGCGCCCTTTGGTTTTCGCGACGGCGAATTTGATGTGCTGGCGACGCTGCGGCGTGCCGGCGCACCTTACCGCCTGTCGCCCACGCAGCTCTACAAATCGCTGCTGGTCACCTCCGGTGCCATGACCAACCGGCTTAACCGGCTGGAAGAAGAGGGATTGATTGCGCGTGTTGCCGATGCCGATGATAAGCGCAGCACGCTGGTGATGCTGACGCCGGCCGGGCTGGCGAAGATTGAGCAGGCGCTGCAGGTGCATACGCAAACGCAGAACGCGCTGCTGGCCACGCTGGACGATCGGCAGCAGCAGCAGCTTGCCGCCCTGCTGCGTCAGCTGTTGCAGGCAGCCGAACAGTAAGCCGAACGGGATGTGGCAAAAAATGAATTAATTCAGCGCGTTTTTCGCTATGTTAAGCATCCCACACCGCTTATTTTCGGACTGGCTATGCGTAACAAATATGCCCCTGCGCAAATCTTTATTCACTGGCTGACGCTGGTACTGGTGGCCACCGCTTACTGCACCATGGAGTTTCGCGGCTTATTCACGCGCGGATCCTGGCAAGGCTACACCATGATCGTCGGACATTTCAGCGCCGGCAGTTGTGTACTGTTGCTGATGCTGTCACGCATTGTGCTGCGTTTTCGCCATCGCAGCCCGAAAATCGAACCCCAGCCGCCACACTGGCAAACCGGACTGGCGCATCTGATGCATCTGGCGATTTATCTGTTCTTTATCGTGCTGCCGATTCTCGGCATCCTTTCGCGCTTTTACATGGGCCGTAACTGGTGGATTTTCGCGATTCCGATGCCGGTCAGCGCCAGCCCGGATCCCGACTTTGCCGATATGCTGAGCGACTGGCACGAAACCCTCGCGCCCTACGGCTACTGGCTGATTGGTCTGCACGCGGCGGCTGCGCTGGTGCATCATTATCTGATTAAAGACAATACGTTGCTGCGCATGATGCCGTCACGGCGAAACGGATGAAAGGAATAAGACGGTCGCCTGATGTGGCGACCGTCCTGATTTACGCAGCGTGCCGGCGATCGGTCACCGACCTCAACTGAGGTGAAAACGTCCCACGGTATGCGCCAGCTGTGCCGCCTGGTCTTCCAGCGAACTGGCGGCGGCTGACATCTGCTGGACCAGCGCGGCGTTCTGCTGGGTGGTGCCATCCATCTCGTTCACCGCGATCGTTACCTGGCTGATGCCGCGCGCCTGCTCGTCTGACGCGGTAACAATCTCGCCGATAATGGTGCGCACCGAGTTTACCGCCTGCGTCATCTCCTGCATGGTTTTACCGGCATCCTGCACCAGCTGCACACCGCTGCCGACGCGCTGGCCGGACTCTTCAATCAGCGCAGCGATATCCTTCACCGCATTGGCGCTGCGCTGTGCCAGATTACGCACTTCCGATGCCACCACGGCAAAACCGCGTCCCTGTTCCCCGGCGCGTGCCGCTTCAACCGCGGCGTTGAGCGCCAGAATGTTGGTCTGGAAGGCGATGCTGTTGATAATGGCGGTGATGTCGCCGATTTTCTTCGCGCTGTCGTCGATTTGCGCCATGGTCTGCACCACCTGGCCCACCAGTGACTCACCGCGGCTGGCGATGTGCGTGGCGTTATCGGTCAGCGTCGTCGCCTGATGCGCGTTAGCAGCGTTGTGTTTCACCGTCGCGGTAATCTGCTCCATGCTGGCGGCAGTTTGTTCCAGCGCGGCCGCCTGCTCTTCGGTACGTGACGCGAGGTTGAGGTTGCCGCTGGCGATTTCACCCGCGCCCTGGCGCACCGACGCGCTGGCATCCTGAATCTGCCCGACAATCTCGCGCAGCTGGTTTTGCATGGTGTGCAAGGCGAAGAACAGACTGCTATTGTCGCGCGCTTTCAGCGGGATGGCGTTATCCAGTTTGCCATCGGCCACCGCCAGCGCAATGGTGGCTGCGGTCAGTGGCTCACCGCCAATCGGCTTCAGCACTTTGCGACTGAATACCAGCCCAAGCAGTGCGCACACCACCAGGATGCTGATCACCATTAAAATCACCGCGTTAATCAGCTGACGGTGCGCCGCTTCCATCACCTTGCTCACCGGGGCCACCACGCCGAGATACCATTTCTGATCGCTGTTACCGATCACCACCGGCCGCCAGGCCACCAGCGCATCCTCGCCCAGAATAGCGTCATGCTGTTCGGTGACCGTGCTGCTGAAATTATGTGTGTCGCCCTTCCAGGCTTTGCTGGTCTGGCTTTTGTCCGGATAAGACACCACATTGCCCGCGCTCGAGAGCAGCATGGCGTAACCGCTGCCTTCCCACGGTTTGATGCTGTTCACTTTTTCCTGCAGTGACGCCAGTGAGATATCGGACGTCACCACGCCCCACAGTTTGCCCTGGCTGATAATTGGCGCGGCCACCGAGGTCAGCAGCGTTGGCACACCGTTATAGGCATAGCTATAAGGTTCGATCAGCGTATCTTTCTGGCTTTTCTGCGGCAGCAAATAGTAATCGCCCTGGCCTGGCGTAAAGATTGAGGTCAGCGGATGCAGGGCAAAATTGCCACCCTGGTCGCGATCGACGAAATAGGCGTAACGTCCTTTAGGTGCCGCGCCAGCCTGAGAGGCAAACTCAGCATCGCGTCCGTCAAATGCGTTTTCTTCGAAGATGACCGAAATAGAGAGATAGTCCGGATTATCACGCAGTGCAGAGACCAGCAGCTTATCGGCCACTTTGCGGTCCTGCACGCCGGCAGCCGGCAGGGCAATCAGACTGTGGCCGAGGTTGTGTGCGACATCGCGTGCGTAACTCAGCTCCTGCTGGATTTGCAGCGCCTGACTCTGCGCAATCTGCTGTAAGTAACTTTCCGCCAGCGATTTTTGCTCATTGCTGGACTGCCAGCTCAGCACGCCGATAGTCACGGCGAAGCCGAGGGTGATGGTTAAGGCGCCCGTCAGCAGCATTTGTGTGCGGGTGCTCATTTTTTTCTTATTAGATATGGTTGTGGCCATGTCGGCGCTCCTGGTGTTGACACTTTATTACTGAAAAAGAATCACGCCCTGTGCACCTGCATCCCTGTAATCACTCTATCGGCGCACAATCCGGGAACTTGATGGCCTGGCAGGTCCGATCAGAAAACCAACAACCGCTGTTGTGGCGTCGGGTCGCCATTAAAAACGCTGAGACGATGCAGTAAAAAAGAGGGAATTTGATCTGGCGCAAGATCGCCACTTCGTTGTGCTGTCAGGTTATTGCGTACGGGCGCAACGCGCCGCATAACAAGAGGAATGCAACATGGCAGGTAAATTGAGTCTGGCAGGGTTAATGGTGGTCTGGCTGGTGTATGTGGCGTGGATGGTCAGTTACTACTCAGGCACCTTCTCTCTTTTCACGCACTGATCCTTTGCACTGATCCTTTGCACTGATCCTTTGCACTGATCCTTTGCACTGATCCTTAGCACGGTTCCCAGGCCAGCACAGAGGCTGGCCCGGATTCAGCAGCAGTACAAAGCGACGCGCGGTTCCTCAGGCGGCTTTGACCGCTCGCACCTTCTTCTCTTTTTCCGGCGCAGCGGTATCGCTGTCGTCAGCAGCAGTTTCGCCGCTGTCTTTCACCGCGTCCGGCAGTTTGCTGGTGCGCAGAATGTGTTGCACCGCGTCTTTCTGTTCGGCCAGCAGCATACCCAGCGCTTCGGCCTGGGCCTCATCCATCGCTGGCTGATGTTGCTGCAGCCAGTCGGTGAACGCGTCGGCCATATCGAGCATTTTGTCCCATGCATCTGCGTCTTTTTTATTGGCAAACGTCATCTTCTCTTCACCCTTTCTGACCACAACATATTTGGTTTCGACTGCCATGATGCACCTCATTTACTGTGTTTATATACAGTATAATTCATTCAGCTTTTTTAGCCAACGGTTTTCTGCTTGCCGTTTAAGCCAGCAGCTCTTCGAGGAATGTTGCCAGCGCTTTGCGCGGATCGTCCTCTTCAGACACGATCATCTCAATGCCCCACTGCCCCAGTACCTCTTTCGCCACCGGATTATTGCGGTTGGTGAACAGGTAGGATTTGGGTCGTGCGGTCGCCAGCCCGGTGCGGCCCCACATCTTGGTCAGGCGATAAAACAGCAGGCGGATATTGAAATCGCTGATGCTGTAGCCAACAAACAGCACGGAGTTACCCATAACGTCATGGGTCAGTTTGATATCCAGCGGCGAGTCAAAATAGAGCCGCTCAAAGTAGCTGCTCTCATCCAGCACAATGGAGGTATCATCGTCAAAATCGCCATGAAGTTTAATAATATGGCGCTTATCCTCGGTCAGCGACACCAGATCGGCGGCGTTAGCGACTTTGCTGTACGGCACGTTGTGCGCTTCATGCGCCATCTCCAGCCAGCGGTCGTAATTGGTGGTATAGATGCGCGAGAAATTGCCCTGGGTGATCATGGTGTGGATTTCAGAGCTGCGCACGTCGATATCCGGACGGTGCCACTCGCGATCCATCCAGCTGCGCAGCGGGCCGAGCGAGCCTTTGCGCTGTTTGTAATATTCCGCCAGCGACAAATGGGTGCCGTAGGTATTGAAGATCTTCGGATCGTAGCCCAGCTCATTAGCCAGATGTGCAATCAGCTCGTGCCACTCCGGCAGTCCGAGATTGCGTGAGATGCCCGCACCGGCGAACAGAATCAGTTTGCCGGCATCGTAAGCACGTTTGAGTTCCGGTTTCATGCCAGTCCCCGCGAAGTTTTCAGAAAGGTGGCAAAGCGATCCAGCGCCAGGCGGCGCATCGAGATTTCGTTTTTCAGTTCGCCCATTTCAGCGAATGTCTGGGTGTGCCCTTCCGGGATAAACACGCAGTCCCACTGAAATTCGCGTGGCCCCGCCGGCTCCCGGGCAATGGTGCCGCGCAGCTGGCCTTCAAACTGGTACATTTTGCGCCCGTCACAGTAGCCGAGGACGGTTTTGGCGGTCACGCCCGGGCTGTCCAGCCCGTTCACCAGTTTGGTAAAGCGTTCCGCGTTCAGCCGGCTCCAGAAAATGCGCGTCAGACCGGCGGGCAGGCCATTGAGCCCATCCAGATACAGACCGGTATGCTCGACAAACAGCGGGCGGCCAATGATTGAAAAGGCTTTAGTCAGTTTGTCACGAACCAGCTCAACCTCATTTTCGGTCTGAATCTCTTCAATACGGCGCGCAATGGGCACCACTTCGACACCCACCGGCTCAAGGATGGTACGCACCTCGGCCAGCTTGAGTTCATTAGCAGATAAGAAACGAATTTTCATTGCAATCAGTATGTTGAAAGTGGGTTAGTCCAACCTGGTGACGCGTATCCGGCTGCGGTTCCGGCTGTTATTGTCCGGCACGCTGTCGCCGCGCCGCGTGGTCATTCTACTCTGCGGCGACGTCACTGGCGAGGAACAATCGGGTCGTGCTGCGCGCGCCTTCGCCGGGATAGCGCATCGCTTATCGCTGGCGGCGTTAAATATTGCGCCTGAATGCGTTAATAGCGCTATTTGACGCCGCTTATGTCAAATATAAAAATCCGCGCTTAACGCGCAAATAATCTGAAAACAATTATGACAGTCGTCTCGCTTAAATATATTATGTGGCGTTTACACCTTCACGCGTCATGACAATAAAACCCGGAACCGTTTATGAACCCTTTGTTGAGTTCAGCCTGGTCGCGCATCCGTAATCTGCCCTTCATTCTGCAGGGTGATAGCCCGGAAAAAAAGCTCCGCCTGACGCTGCTGATTGCCGGCGTCGCCAGTATCGTGGCTGGTATCTTTATGGCAACACTGAATTTCAGTCGCGGTCATCATGACATTGGCTGTCTGTATATCGCCAGTATAGCGCTGGGGGGCTACATCATCATCGGCGCCTTCAGCGACCGGCTGGAGCGGCATCTGGCGGTCATTACCCATGCGTTATTATTTACCATCATCGTGCTGTTGCTGGTGGATAATCACCACGCTGCCGGCAAGCGTTCAGAATATAACTATCTGGTGGCCTTGATCGTCGGTTCGGCACTGGTGTTGCGCCAGCAATCCTTTTATCTGAGTAAAATATTTCCGCTGCTGTGCCTGCTGTGTTATCTGTTTTTTGTCACCACCGGTCTGATCTGGGAAAATAATCGTTTTCATCTCAATATTCCGCAGGAAGCCGTTTTTACCGTTTTCAATTGTGCAGTGCCGGTGACGGCACTGCTGTCGACCGTGTTTACCTATGGCGGCAATTATTCCGCCACCGATCTTATCAAGCGCGAACTCGCGTCCGCCATCGAGCGCCAGCAGCTGGAGCTCTATTATCAGCCGCAGGTCGATGGCGACAAAAATCTCATCGGTTTTGAAGCGCTGCTGCGCTGGAAGCATCCGGAGAAAGGCTTTATCTCGCCGGAGGTGTTTATTCCGGTAGCCGAAAAAAGCGGGCTTATTATTGATATTGGCAAGTGGGTGCTGGAGCGCATGCTGCAGCAAATCGTCGAGTGGGATCGCGTGCTGCAGCTGCCTCCGCTGGTGTTTTCCATCAATATCAGCCCGCTGCAGTTGATGCACCGCGACTTCACCCATGACACGCTGCTGACGCTGTCGCATTACAAAATCCGTCCCGAGCGGCTAAAGTTTGAAATTACCGAGACCACCTTTATTTACGATCAGCAGCGCATTGGGGATGTCATCAACCACTTCAGCCAGTTAGGGATCAAATGGGCGATCGACGATTTCGGCGTCGGCTACTCTTCGCTTAAGTCGCTGAGTGATTTCGCTATTGATGATATTAAGATTGATAAATCCCTGATCATGCACATTTTTGAAAACGAATCGGCGGCGATTGTGGTGCAAAAGACCATTGAGCTGTCGCGCGCGATGGGGCTGAACGTGCTGGCGGAAGGCATTGAGAGCGAGGAGTATTTCGAGCACCTGCGCAATAAGGGCTGCCATTTATTCCAGGGTTACCATTTTGCCCGCCCGCTGCCCGCCGCCGAAGCATTGCAGTGGATAAAAAAAGCAGGGTAAACCGGGCGAGCCTTCATTTTTTAAGCCGGTGCGCATCAATGCGCACCCTACGAAAGCCCGTGCGAGCTGTAGGGTCGCCATTTATGGTGACCACACCGTGCGCCTGACCACCCCGCCCTAATTCTCCTGATAAACAATCCCGGGCGGATTAACCTGCGAAATCTCCACTGCCTCGCCCTCTTCACCCCATCTTGCCAGCACCTGGTGGTACTGGCCGCCAGCAATAGCGCCGTTGATCGCCTGCTGCAGCGCGACGTCCAGGCCATTGCCCTTCTTCGTAGTGACCGCCACCCAGGCGCGAAACGGTCCGTGCCCGACAATTTTGGTTTGCCCGCGCGAAGCCACTTTCCACGCCGCCATGGCCTGCGGGCCGAATGACGCATCGGCCCGGCCAGAGAGCAGCGCCAGCGTGGCGGAGGCATCATCGTTGAGATAAATCGGCTGCACCGGGGCCAGGCCCTGCGCCCGATTCTTCGCATCCCAGCTCAGCAAGATTCGCTCCTGATTGGTGCCGGAGCCCACGATAATCCGTTTGCCGGCCACGTCTTCCCGGCGACGAATCGCGCTGATTTTACTGTCCGCTTTCACCGCGAAGGCGTGGTTATCCGCGCGATAGGTGGCGAAATCAAACTTCTGCTTGCGCTCCTCGGTCACCGCGATATTAAACATCGCCACATCATAGCGCCCTGCCGTGATGCCCAGCGGCCAGTCCTCCCACGCCGCCGGCACCAGCCTGAGTTTCAGTCCGAGGCTGTCGGCCAGCAGGCGCGCAATGTCCGGGTCGCTGCCGATCAGCGTTTTATTATCGGACGCCCAGAGGCCAATCGGCGGTGAATTACTGGCTGAAGTGGCGACGGTTAAATAGCCGGGGTGAACAAAATGAAACCCGGCGGGGATCTTCGCGATCGCCTGCGGATTGGCCGCCATGGTGATCGGCGTTTCGTTATGACTGGCGTCCAGCTGTTGCGCGCCTGTCGCGGGTACCGCCAGCACCGCACCCGCCAGCGCGACTATGATCACTTGCTTCATTACAGCACCCGGGCGAGGAAACGTTTGGTGCGCTCATGACGCGGCTGATTCAGCACCTGCTGGCTGCTGCCCTGCTCAACCACGCGACCGTCAACCATAAACACCACGTTATCCGCCACTTCACGCGCAAAGCCGATCTCGTGCGTGACAATCACCAGCGTGGTGCCGGATCGCGCCAGTTTTTTAATCACATCCAGCACTTCGCCCACCAGTTCCGGGTCGAGCGCCGAAGTCGGCTCATCAAATAGCATCACGCGCGGGTTGAGCATCAGCGCACGCGCAATCGCAATGCGCTGCTGCTGACCGCCAGAGAGATGCCGCGGCCAGGCATCGGCTTTGTGCCGCAGGCCGACCACATCCAGCAGCTCACCGGCGCGATCGATCGCTGCCCGGCGCGACAGCTGACGATGGGCAATCGGCGCTTCAATCAGATTTTCCAGCACCGTCAGGTGCGGAAACAGATTGAAGTTCTGGAACACATAGCCGACGTTGATGCGCTGCCGCAAAATCGCCTTCTCTTTCAGCTCATAGAGTTTATCGCCGCGCCGCTGATAGCCGATGTAATCGCCATCGATCTGAATAAAGCCTTCATCCACGCGCTCCAGATGATTGATGGTGCGCAGCAGCGTCGATTTGCCAGAACCGGACGGCCCGAGGATCACCGTTACCGAACCGGGAGCCAGCTCAAGCGACACCTCATCCAGCGCTTTATGCCGGCCAAACGTCTTGCTGACGCCGGTAATACTGATGGCGCCGGTGGTATGCAGATAGCGGTAATCAATGGCTTCGGACATGAGACAGCTCCTCGTTGACGGCAGGGTTCACGCTGCGGTTGCGCCACTGGCGCCAGCGCGAAGGTTGCGGTTCACGCGTGACGCTGCGTGCCAGCCAGCGCTCGACGCTGTGCTGCAGCAGCGACAGCACGGTGGTGATGATCAGATACCAGGCGGCTCCGACCATCAGCAGCGGGATCACCTGCTGGGTGCGGTTGTAGATCATCTGGATGGTGTAGAACAGCTCGGGCATCGCCAGCACATACACCATTGAGGTGCCCTTGGCGAGGCTGATGATCTCATTAAAGGTGGTGGGAATAATCGCGCGCAGTGCCTGCGGCAGAATGATGCGAAACGTGCGACGCGACGACGATAATCCCAGCGCCGAAGCGGCTTCAAACTGACCGTGATCGACACCGAGAAACCCGCCGCGAATAATCTCCGCGCTATACGCGCTCTGCACCAGCGTCAGGCCAATCACCGCCGCCGGGAACTGTCCGAGCACGTTGATGGTCTGGAAGTGCCCCCACGACAGAGCGGTGAACGGAATACCGAACGACAGCGTGTCGTACAGGTACGAGAAGTTATACAGAATGATCAGCACCACAATCAGCGGCAGCGAGCGAAACAGCCAGATATAGCCAAACGCCAGCGTGCTCAGCAGCCACGATGACGAGAGCCGCGCCAGGGCCAGCAGGCCGCCGAATATCAGGCTCAGCAGCGTACCGCACAGCGTCAGCAGCAGCGTTTGTCCCAGGCCATTTAGGATGACAGGATCAAAAAACCAGCGGGCAAACACGCTCCACTCCCAGCGCGGATTAAAGGCCACGGAATCGATCACCGCCGCAAGGATAAATAGCGCGATGATGGCACCGACGGTACGCGCCGGATAGCGTGCCGGCACCACGGTCAAAGGTTGTTGCTTACTCATGGTGGCTCTCCTTAGCTGGCCTGCGCCACGTTGTGCACATCAATCACTTTGAGAAAACGCAGCCGGCCATCGTGCGGCGGCTGGCCGTAAATCTCCATATCTTCGCGCAGCTCAAACTGCGGCTGATAGCCGTGGCCGATATACAGCTGTACCGCTTCCGGCTGACGGAAACCGGTGGTGAGAAACACGCGCTGATAGCCTGCGCGCAGCGCCCGGCGCTCCAGTTCCTGCAGGATCAGCAGTGCCAGTCCCTGACGGCGCAGGTCACGCCGCGTCCAGATGCGCTTCAGTTCGGCGGTGGTAGCATCCCACGGTTTGTAGGCCCCCATGGCGATGATCTCACCGTCGCGCTCCAGCACGATGAACAGCCCGCGCGGCGGCAGATACCACTCGGTCAGCTCAACTTCATTGTGCTTCCTGAAGAAATCGCCGTAGCGTGCTGCATATTCACCAAACAGACCGTCAAGAATCGGCTGCAGCTCCGGCGCTTCCGGTGACACTTCGCGGAAAAATTGCTGGCTCATGCCGCCTCCTTAATCGCCCAGTCCGGGCGGATTGATCTCGGAACGATCCAGACGCTCCACGCCTTCACCCCAGCGGTTCAGCACCTTGTCGTAGTCACCGTTTTTGATCACGCCATTGAGTGCGGTGTTAATTGGCTGCACCAGCCCGTTGTCTTTCTTCACCGTCACCGCGATGTGCGCCGCCTTCGGCCAGCCGCCGTCCACGCTACCCACCAGCCGGGTCTTTTTGGTCAGCGCCGCTTTCCATGCGCCAATCACGTTAGGGCCGAAGTAAGCGTCGGCGCGCCCGGCCTGTAGCGCCAGCGTCTGCGCAGCGTCATCTTTGGTATAAACCGGTGTGAAAGGCTTCAGTCCCTTAGCCTGATTCTCTTTATCCCAGGCCAGCAGGATGGCCTCCTGATTGGTGCCGGAGCCGACGATGATGCGCAGGCCGGCGATATCTTCTGCCTTGCTCAGCGAGGTAATCGGGCTGCTGGTTTTCACATAGAAGCCCAGCGAATCTTTGCGGTAGGTGGCAAAATCAAAACGCTGTTTACGATCTTTGGTCACCGTCACGTTGGTGATCGCCGCGTCATATTTGCCCGATGCCACGCCCAGCGGCCAGTCTTCCCACGAGGTGGGCACGATGTTGAGCTTCAGCCCGAGGCTGTCGGCCACCAGACGCGCGATATCCACCTCACTGCCCAGCAGCGTTTTATTGTCGTCGCTGAATACCGTGAGCGGCGGCGAGTTGAGTGCCGCCACCGCCACGGTGAACGATCCCGGCACGGCAAATTTATGGCCCGCCGGAATTTGCGCCACGGCGGCAGGATTCTCTGGCGTGTTGATGGGCGTTTTATTGGCGGCAAGACTCACCTGCTGACCATTGACGGCCACGTCCTCGGCCAGTGCCGCACTGCTCAGGCCCAGTAACAGCAGCGCAATCAGGGATTTTTTCTGCATAGCGTATTTTCTCATCGTTATTGTGGTGTGAACTGGTTGAGCGGTTGTTTCAGACCAAAGCTGGCGCGCAGCGTGCTGCCCGGGTATTCGCGACGCGTGAGGCCGCGCGCCTGGAGAACCGGAATCACCTGATCAACAAAACGCTCGAAGGTGTCCGGCGTGCCGCCCTGAATAATGAAACCGTCAGTGGCTTCGGTTTCGAACCACAGCTGCAGACCATCCGCCACCTGCTGTGGCGTGCCGTGAAACAGCGGACGCGGCGTCGCGGCTTCCAGCGCCGCCTGGCGCAGCGTATGGCCGTGTTCGCGCGCCTTGCGTTTGATTTCTTCGGTGGTGCTACGGAAGCTATTCTGGCCAATATCGCCAATGTCCGGGAACGGCTGGTCGAGCGGATACTGCGAGAAGTCGTGATGGTCAAAGAAGCGACCAAGGTAGTTGAGTGCATCCTCAATTGAGACCAGCGCCGCGGTGGTCTGGTACTGGCGCTCGACGTCTGCGTCATCCTCCCCCACGATCACACTGACGCCCTGGAAAATGTGCAGATCGCCCGGTTCACGCCCGTTCGCCACCAGCTGCTGCTTCACATCCCGGTAGAACGCCTGCGCTTCTTCGCGCGTTGGCTGATGGGTGAAGATGGCGTCAGCATGACGCGCCGCCAGCTTGCGGCCATCTTCCGAGGCGCCCGCCTGAAAGATAATCGGCCGGCCCTGCGGCGTGCGCTCAATATTCAGCGGCCCCTGTACCTGGAAAAAATCACCGTGATGATTCAGCGTGTGCAGTTTGTCAGGCGCATAGAACTGACCGCTGGCTTTGTTGCGCACAAACGCGCCCTCTTCCCAGGAATCCCACAACCCTTTCACCACCTGCAGATATTCGTCGGCGATGCGGTAGCGCAGCGCATGCTCGGGATGCTGCTGACGCGAAAAGTTTTTTGCCGAGCCCTCCAGCGGCGATGTCACCACATTCCAGCCCGCGCGCCCGCCGCTGAGATGATCGAGACTGGCGAACTGGCGGGCGACGGTGAACGGCTCACTGTAGGAGGTGGACACCGTACCGACCAGGCCGAGATGCTCGGTGACGCCGGCCAGCGCCGACAGCAGCGTCAGCGGTTCGAAGCGGTTAAGAAAGTGCGGGATCGATTTCTCATTGATGAACAGGCCATCGGCGACAAACAGGAAATCCAGTTTGCCAGCCTCGGCTTTACGGGCGATACGGCGGGCGTAATCAAAACTGATGCTGGCATCCGCCTGCGCCGCCGGATGACGCCAGGCGGACATGTTGCCGGATGCGCCGTGCAGAATGGTGCCGAGGCGCAGTTGTCTTGCAGTCATAATCGTCTCTCTTTGCTCATGGCGCAGCCTGCCGGCGATAGCCTTATCGCCGTACAGCGCTGCCAGAAATGGAAGGAAATCAGTTAAGGATGGCGTCGCGACATCGCGCGTTTAGCTGCTGCAATGCCTGTTGCGCCAGCTGACTAAAGTAGTGTGCTGCCGGGGCGATCAGCGCTTCATCGGGGTTGAAGCCACCGTGATGCAGGCCAAATTCACTGGCGCTGCCAATGCTGACAAACGCGCCCGGGAGCTGCTGCAGGTAATAAGCGAAATCTTCACCGCCAAGGTGCAGCTCAGCCTGTTGCACCTGATAACCCACCTGCTGCGCCACCTGACTGGCAAACTGTGCCCAGTGGGCGTCGTTCTCCAGTACCGGCGGCCCCGGATGCCAGCTAAAGGTGGCCGTGGCACCGCTGGCGGCGGCGATATTGACCACCACCTCGCGCGCACGCTGCTCCAGCTGCGCGCGCACCTGTTTATCGTGCGTGCGCACCGTGCCGCCAAATTCCGCTTCAGCCGTCTGCTGACCGTCGTGCCTGTGTGCATCAATCCGCGTGACGCTCAGCACCAGACTGTCCAGCGTATTAAAGCTGCGGCTGGTGAGGGATTGCAGCGCCTGAATAATCTGGCTGGCGACCAGGATGCTGTTTACGTCCGTGCGGGTGCTGTGCACGCGCACCACAAATTTATCGGCGTTGGCATAAAACGCACCGCTGCGCGTGGCAAAGGTGCCCGTGGGCAAACCCGGTTCGTTGTGCATGCCAAAAATCGCCTGTACCTGATCCAGCACCCCCGCATCGATGAACTGCCGCGCGCCCTGGGCAATCTCTTCCGCCGGCTGGAACAGGATGCGCACCCGCCCCGCTAGCTGAGCTTCCCGTGTTTTCAGCTGCAGCGTGGCACCCAGTATCACTGCACTGTGCACATCGTGACCGCAGGCGTGCATGACGCCGGCTTGCCGTGAACGAAAAGGCAGCCCGGTGGCTTCATGGATCGGTAATGCATCGATATCGGCACGCAGGGCGATCAGGGGCGCGCCCTGACCCACTTCCGCCACCACGCCGGTGTGCAGCGGATAATCCAGCAGGCGCACGTCAGCCTGCTGCAGCCAGCGGCGCAGCCGCGCGCTGGTTTCCACTTCATGACCGGAGAGTTCCGGCCAGCTGTGCAGCTCGCGCCGCCAGTCAATCAGCTGCTGTTCGCTTACTATCGTCACAGGACCTCCCGGTCAGGCGCTAACCAGACGATGCGTCGCCAGCAGTTCGAGGGATTTCACCCGCGCCTGCTCCTCCGCCACCGGCGTATCAATAACAAACTCTTCAATGCCGTAGCGCTGGTGCAGCGCATCAAGCTGCGCGTGCACCTGTGCCGCGGTCCCTTTCAGCAGCGACGGCGTGCGTGGCTCAATCACGTAGTCACTGAAGCCGCCCTGACGCACATAGCGCTCAGCCTGTTCAATGCTGCCGACGTTAACGCTCTGTCCGCCCGTCACGCTGACGTGATAAATGCGCAGTGTGTCGACCAGCAGGTCGGCTTCTGCCGGCGAATCCGCCACCACCACCTGTACCGCCACCAGCGCACGCTGACCCTGACTGTGCTGGCGATAGCTGTTCAGCACCTGTGCCATCAATTGCGGATCGCCGTTGTGGTGTGCGGCGAACACCAGCTGCCAGCCGAGCTCTGCCGCCAGTCGGGCGCTCGCTTCGCTGGCCCCGAGCAGAAAGCGATTGGCCGGACGCGGCGGCTGCGGCGTGGCGCGCAGAATCTCTTCATTCCCCACCGGCGGCACACTGAGCCAGCTATCCAGCAGCGCCAGCTGTTCGGCAAAGCTGCCTTTCTCCTGCTGATGCACCCCCAGTTGCAGCGCGCGGGTGGAAAGCGGCAGTCCGCCGGGCGCTTTCCCCACGCCCAGGTCGATACGTCCAGGTGCCAGCGCAGCCAGCAGGTTAAAGTTTTCCGCCACTTTATAAGGGCTGTAGTGTTGCAACATCACGCCGCCGGAACCCACGCGGATATGTCGGGTCTGGCCAATGATCCAGGCAATCAACAATTCCGGCGAAGGACTCGCCAGCTGGTCGCTGTTGTGGTGCTCCGCCAGCCAGAAGCGGTGATAACCCCAGGCTTCCGCGCGCTGAGCCAGCTGCAGTGTGCGATGCAGGGCCTGCGTGGCGCTCTCACCTGCTGCAATCGGTGATTTGTCGAGCAAACTCAGTCGGTATGACATGCGCCTGTTCCTTATTTCGATGAATAGGGTTGCGATGAATATGGCGCTTAGTGTGGCGGGGAGATTTATATTTCGTAAAACAACTAAATCGGCAAAGCGAATCAGGAAATGAGAAATAGTCATAATACTTGCTGGTGAAAGCCTGATTTTTCGTAAAGCGGATTTCGCTTTCTGTCGGGGTAACATTACGCGAGGAAGTAATGATCTGCAGCAGCAATAACATCAGCGCAGGTTTTCAGGTTGAGAAAAAAACAATTTTTATCGCGCCAGGAAAACAACCCGGTAATTGCGGCATACAATTAATTCTCCGCTTTTGTTATTTTCGCAAAAGCTTAGTGCAATTCATTGGTTCAACTGACGGGTTGCACATTTGATGATGATTTCAGCCCACCGGGCACTTGATAACAAAGGAAATCATCATGAAGACGCATTTTCACTTGCGGGCGCTGAGCTTAGCCCTGCTGACAGGGATATTTAGCGCCCACGCGGCGGAGACGCCGGTCAAAGGCGGCACGCTGATTTATCTGGAACAGCAGGCACATACCAATCTTTATCCGCCGGCCGGGGGTTTTTATCCCAACGGCGGCATTCTTAATCAGATCACCGACAAACTGACGTGGCAAAATCCGAAAACGCTGCAGGTGGAACCGTGGATTGCCGAAAGCTGGAGCAGCAACGCGGATAAAACGGAATACACTTTTAAAATTCGCCCTGGCGTCACCTTTTCCGATGGCACGCCGCTGGATGCGAATGCCGTAGCGAAAAACTTTGATACTTACGGACTCGGTAATAAAGCCCAGCGCCTGCCGGTGTCTGAAGTGATTAATAATTACCAACGCAGCGAAGTGATTGATCCCCAGACGGTGAAGTTTTATTTCAAACAGCCCTCACCTGGATTTTTACAGGGCACGGCCACCATTGGCTCCGGCCTGGTTTCGCTCAGCACGCTGCAGCGCAGTTTCGACCAACTCGGCGATGCGCGCCATATTATTGGCTCCGGGCCGTTTGTGGTCAGCGATGAAAAGCTTGGGCGGGAAGTGGATTTAACCGCGCGCAAAGATTACCAGTGGGGACCGAAAAACAGCACCCAGCAGGGACCGGCGAATCTGGCTGGCATCAAATTTATCGTCACACCGGAAGATAGCGTGCGCATCGGCGCGCTGCTGGCCGGCCAGGCCGATTTTATTCGCCAGGTGCAGGCGTATGACGAAAAACAGGCGCAGCAGCAGGCGTTCCCGGTTTACGCAGCGCCGACGCGTGGCGTCAACGACAGCATCAGCTTCCGCCCGGATAACCCGCTGGTCAGCGATCTGCGTGTACGTCAGGCGCTGTTACACGCGACCAACGCGCAGCAGGTGGTGCAAACGCTGTTTTCACCTAACTATCCGCAGGCCACCTCGGTACTCGCCGCCCCGGCCGCCGGGTATGTCAACCTCGCGGACAAACTGAAATATGATCCCGCCCGCGCCAGGCAACTGCTTGATGAGGCTGGCTGGCAGCCCGGCAGCGACGGCATCCGCGCCAAAGCGGGGCAAAAGCTGGCCCTGACCGTGTATGAATCGCTGCCGCAGCCGCAGAACAAAGAAGTGCTGCAGCTGGTGGCCCAGCAGTGGCGTCAGGTTGGCGTCCAGCTCACGGTGAAAGCCGGTGACGCCGGCAGCCGCACGCTGGACAACCTCGATCCGCTAAAAACCCCGCTCACGGTCTCGGAAGTGGGCCGCGCCGACCCGGACGTGGTGAAGAGCATGTTTTATCCCGCCAACCGCGATGCGCTGCTGCAAAAAGGCGGCTCCAGCGACAAAGTCCGGCATTTCCGTGACGACCAACTCAACAAGCTTTTGGTGGCGATCTCGGCCGAAGTCGATCCGGCGAAACGTCTGGCGCTCACCGGAGACGCCCAACGTTATCTGCTGGATCAGGCTTATGTGATCCCGATCTTTGAAGAGCCGCAGGTGTTTGCCGGCGCGCCGTGGCTGAAGGGCGTGAGCTTTGAAGCCGTAGGCCGACCGTCGTTCTACGGCGCATGGCTGGAAAAACATTGAGAGGATGATGATGCGACACTCAATGCTGCATAGAGCGGGACAAAGCCTGCTGGTGTTATGGGCGGCGTTTACCCTGTCGTTTCTGCTGCTGCAGGTGCTGCCGGGCGATGCGGTGCTGATCAAGTTCCAGAATCCGGATCTGGGTCTCAGCCCGCAGCAAATTGCAGAGATGCGGCAGGCCTACGGTGCCGATAGCCCGATCTGGCAGCAGTATCTGCATACGCTGCTGGCGATGCTGCGCGGTGACTTTGGCTACTCGGTGCAGGCAGGTGTGCCGGTCAGCGATCTGCTGCGCAGCAATCTGCCCGCCACGCTGCAGCTGGCGCTGGCGGGATTTGCCGTTGCCTGCGTGGTCGCCTTCGCACTGGCGGCGCTGGCGCGACTGCCTGCGCTGCGCCTGCTGCGTACGCTATTGCAGTCGCTGCCGGCACTGTTTATTTCGCTGCCGACGTTCTGGCTTGGCATCGCGCTGATTCAGCTGTTCTCCTTTCAACTGCGCTGGATTCCGGTGATCAACCCATCGCCCCTGCAGGGACTGATTCTGCCGGTGCTGACTGTCGCCGTGCCCATCTCCGCCCCGCTGGCCCAGATTCTGCTGCGCAGCATCGATCAGGTTGCTACTCAGCCGTTTGTCGCCGTGGCCCGCGCCAAAGGTGCCAGCGCACAACACGTGCTGTGGCGCCATATCATGCGCAACGCGCTGCTGCCGGTGCTCAATGTGGCCGGTTTGCTGCTGGGGGAACTGATCGCGGGCGCGCTGATTACCGAAACCGTGTTCGGCTTAAGCGGCATCGGCCAGCTGACCCAGCAGGCGGTCAACAATCAGGATGTGGCGGTGTTACAGGCGGTAGTAATGATCTCCGCACTGGCGTTTGTACTGATCAATCTGCTGGTCGATCTGCTGATGCCGCTGTTCGACCCACGTCTGCAAACCGTAGCCGGAGGAAATTCATGAGTCTGGTCGATTACTCTACCGCGCGTCAGGGACAGCCGGCCTTGCGGCGCGATCGTGCCCGTCGCCTGCAGCCCGGCTTGTGGCTGGCATGGACGGTGCTGGCGCTGGCGTTTGTGGCGGCCGTGGCACCGCAGCTGTTTACCCACTATAGCCCGACCGAAGGTATTGCCGGCGCGCAGCGCTTAGCGCCGCACAGCGCGCACTGGCTCGGCACCGATCAACTTGGACGCGACCTGCTGGCGCGCATCGTCTATGGTGCCTCGCAGTCGCTCTCTGCGGCGGTCGCGGCGGTGGCGATGGGGCTCACTGGCGGAACCGCGCTGGGCGTCCTGGCCGGGGCCGTGGGCGGCCGCGGTGAACAGGCACTGATGCGACTGGTTGATGTGCTGCTTTCAATCCCGGCGCTGCTGCTGTCATTAAGCCTGCTGATCCTGCTGGGTTTTGGCACCGTGCACGCTGCGCTGGCGGTGGGCATCGCCTCGATTGCCAGTTTTGCCCGGCTGGCGCGCGGCGAAGTGGTGCGGGTACGCCGCAGTGAATATGTGGAAGCGGCTTATGGCAGTGGCGGCCGTTTCTGGCAGGTACTGTGGCGCCACATTGTCCCCAACTCGCTGACCGCGGTGATTGCCTTCGCCGCGCTGCAGTTTGGTCAGGCCATTCTGGCGCTCTCAACCCTCAGCTTTCTCGGCTATGGCACGCCGCCACCGACCCCCGAATGGGGTTTGCTGATCGCCGAAGGCCGCAACTATCTGGCTACCGCGTGGTGGCTGACTACCTTTCCCGGCGTGGTGGTGGTCGCCGTGGTGCTGGCGGCGAATCGCGTCAGCCGTCAGCTGGCAGGAGGTGACGCATGACAGCGCTATTGAGCGTGGAAAACCTCAGCCTCAGCTATCGCCAGCGAGGCGTGTGGCGTGAAGTGGTGCATAACGTGAGCTTTTCCCTGCAGCCGGGCGAAATGGTGGCGCTGGTCGGTGAATCCGGCTCAGGCAAAACCACCACGGCCCAGGCGATTATCGGTCTGCTGGCGGACAATGCCCGGCGCGATAGCGGTAAAATTTTGCTGAACGGCACCGATATCGCCGGCTGGTCATCCCGGCGCATGGACAGCGTGCGCGGCGTACATATCAGCCTGGTGCCGCAGGATCCCGGTAATTCGCTTAATCCGGTGAAGACCATTGGCGATCAGGTTGGCGAGATCCTGCAGCTGCATCAGAAGCTTAGCCGGACCGCGCGCCAGCAGCGCGTGCTGGAGCTGCTGCAAAAAGTTGGACTGAGCCATCCTGAGCAGCGCCTGCATCAATATCCGCATCAGCTCTCTGGCGGGATGAAGCAGCGCGTGCTGATTGCCATCGCGCTCGCCCTGCAACCACAGTTGATCATCGCCGATGAGCCGACCAGTGCGCTGGATGTCACGGTGCAAAAGCGCATTCTCGATCTGCTCGACCAGCTACGCCGTGAGTTCGCCACCGCCGTGCTGTTTGTCACCCACGACCTGGCGCTGGCCGCGGAACGCGCGGACCGTCTGCTGGTGTTTCGTCACGGCGAGATCCAGGAACAGGGAAGCGCAGCGACGCTGGTCAGCGCGCCACAGCATCCTTATACCCGCCAGCTATTACAGGACGCGGTGCCCGACGCTACCGCTCTGCCTTATCCGTCCGCAGCCCGTTTTTCCACACCGGCGATTCAGCTCAACGCCATCGATAAACAGTTTGCGCTTGGCAGGCAGCAGACGCTGACGGTGGCGAAAGCGGTCAGCCTGACGGTGCCACGCGGCACGACGCACGCGCTGGTGGGTGAATCCGGCTCCGGCAAAACCACGCTGGCGCGCATTCTGCTTGGCTTTGAACGCGCCGATCGCGGCAAAGTGGTGATCGACGGCATTGATGCCAGCAGCCTGCGCGGCGAAGCGCTGCGCCAGCTACGGCGCAAAATCCAGTTTGTATACCAGAATCCGTTCGCCTCGCTCGATCCGCGCCAGACGCTGTTTAACATCATTGAAGAACCGCTGCGCAACTTTGGCTCGCTCAGCGCCGCCGCACGCCAGCAGCGGGTGCACGAAGTGGCGCAGCGGGTGGCACTGCCGCTGGAACTGCTGACGCGCAAGCCGCGCGAGCTGTCCGGCGGCCAGCGTCAGCGCGTCGCCATCGCACGGGCGTTGATCCCGCAACCGGCGATCCTGGTGCTGGATGAGGCAACGTCAGCACTGGACGTCACGGTGCAGGCGCAGATTCTGCAGCTGCTGCAACAGTTGCAGCGCGAGCTGGGCCTCACCTATCTGTTTATCACCCACGATTTGGCCACCGTACGACGACTGGCACACAGCGTTACCGTGCTGCGCGCCGGCGAAGTGGTTGAACAAGGTGACACCGTCACACTGTTCAATGCGCCGCAGCATCCCTACACCCGCGCGTTGATTGACGCCATTCCGGTTTTCCGTCCGCTGATTAAGGAGTCTGCATGACGCGCAAACGCATCGGTTTTTTTACCCGCCTGCTCGACGACACCACGGCGCAACAGCGCTACCGGCTGGCGACGGAACAGATTCAGCATGCTGAACGCTGCGGACTTGACAGTGCCTGGATCGCGCAGCACCACTTTCATGAAAAGGAAGGCGGGCTGCCCTCACCGCTGGTGTTTCTTGCTCACGTGGCCGCGCACACACGTCATATCCGCCTCGGCACCGGCATCATCACCCTGCCGCTGGAAAATGCCCTGCGCGTGGCCGAAGACGCGGCGGTGCTGGACCTGCTGAGCGACGGACGACTGGAGGTGGGGCTCGGATCCGGCGGCACGCCGACCTCATTCTTGCCGTTTGGCCTGACCAGCGAACAGCGCGCTGGCGTGTTTGCCGACCAGTTGCATACGCTGCTCAGCGCGTGGCGCGGCGACACGCTGGCCCATCCGGACAATCATCTCTATCCGCCGGCTCCCACGCTGGCGCAGCGCGTGTGGATCGCCACCTTTTCCGTTGCAGGCGCGACGCGTGCCGGCCAGGCCGGTCACGGGCTGATGTTATCGCGCACCCAGCCGCGGCCGGCGGGCCACCCGGACCTGTCGCTGCAGCAGCTGCAAAACCCGATGATCGATGCTTATCTCGCGGCGCTGCCGTCGGGCGTTGCGCCCCGCATCCTGGCTTCACGCACCGCGTTTGTTGCCGACTCAAACGACTACGCGCGCCGCCTTGCCGCGCCCGGTCTGCAGCGCCAGGCAGAGCAGTTTCGCAAGGCGGGCCACGACATCACCGGCAGCACGCTGGAGAGCCACGCGCGCCAGCTCGATGCGCATATCGGCGATGCGGACGCGGTGCTGGCTTCGCTGCTGGCCGACAGCACGCTGACGCGCGCCACCGACATCACCTTCCAGGTGCACTCTATCGATCCGCCGCACGCCGATACGCTGCGTTCGGTGGCGTTAATTGCTGAACATATTGCCCCCACGCTGCGTGCGCTGGGTACCGCTTAACAGGAGAAAACCATGTCTCAGGCTACAGATTTACTGGCGGCGCTGGCCGATATCGACCCGGCGGCGCAACTGGCAGAGGCGCGCAACGTGCGTCAGGCCGCGACCCGACACGCCCAGGGCAGCTATGAGGTGCTGTTTGACCCGGATGACGATGATTTCCCGCTGGCGCAGCGCTACGCGCTCGCCGGGCAGGTCGCCGGCTGGCACGGCGTCACGTCATTGCAGGCACACTATCAGCAGCAATCCAGCGAAAGCCCGGCAGATGCGCGCTTTGCCGCCGGTCGCGCCTTTGCTGAGCTGCTGAGCCTGCATCCGGTCGACGCCACACCGCAACAACTGACCACGCTGCGCCATGCCGGCTGGACGCCGCGCGGCATCGTCACGCTGGCGCAGCTGGTGGGATTTGTCAGCTTTCAGAGTCGCCTGCTGACCGGCCTGCGCCTGCTGAGCGGTGAAGCATCGCGCGCGCAGCCGCATGCGGTGGCCGGCAAATGGCATAGCGCCCCGCTCACGGCCAGCGGTCAGACTGCGCTCACCGCATTTACCCAGCAGGAGCTGGGCTGGGAGCCGTGGCTGGCAGCCAAACCGCTCAGCGAGTTTACAGCGGAAGAACAGGCGACACTGGCAAAAAACGGTCATAGCGAGTCCGACTATTTCCGTCTGCTGGCGCGCAATCTGCCGCTGCTGGAACAACGCACGCTGACGGATAAAGGCATTTTTTATACGCCGGGCGGTTTGCCTCGCGCCGAGCGCGAACTGGCGGCCACGGTGGTGAGTAAAGTCAACGGCTGCATTTACTGCGCGTCCGTGCATGCCCGCAAAGCCAGTCAGCTGTCAAAAGATGAGACTGCGGTGCAGAAACTCCTGAATGTCGCGCCGGGTGCCGAGCTGGCACACGGCCAGTCCGCGCGCTGGGCGGCGATTATCGATTTTGTCGCCACCTTATCGCTAACCCCGGTCGCCAGCAGCCAGACCCAACTGCAGGCGCTGCGCGAGCACGGACTGGATACGCTGCAGCTGCTGGACCTGATCCAGTCCGCCGCGTTTTTTGCCTGGGCCAACCGCCTGATGCTAACGCTGGGCGAACCTTTCTTACCCGAACAGCCGCAGGGATGACCATGACACACACGTTATCTGCCACACCGGCAGCGTTTACTGACCATTTTCATATCACCATTCACGGCAAAGGCGCTCACGCTGCACGTCCGCATGAGGGCATCGACAGTATCGTTACCGGCAGCCACATCGTCAGCGCGCTGGCGGCCGCCGGCCTGGATGTCACCCGCTTTCAGGGCGGCAACAGCTGGAACGTGCTGCCGCCAGAGGTCGTCGTGGAAGGCGTGCTGCACAGCGAGGATGCCAGTGCGCGCCAGCGGTCATCGGCGCAGGCCGCGACGCTGGTCAGCCATATTGCCCGGGCGTTCGGCGCCGAAGCGCAGCTCGCCTGGCAACCGCAACGCGAAGCCGAACGCAGCGCGACACCGCGGTCATCGTAATGATGCGAACCAGGAGGCAGATAATGGCGATACCGGTACCCGTTCCACAGCTCGATCATGCAGTGATCAATGTTGCCGATCGGCTGGATGACGCCAGCGCGCTGTATCGCCGGCTCGGTTTCCAGCTCACGCCACGCGGCCATCACTCGCTGGGCTCCAGTAATCATCTGGCGGTGTTTGGTGATAATTATCTGGAACTGCTGGGCTATGAAGCCGGGCGTGCGCACCAGCGTCAGGATATCTGGCAGGCACCGGCGGGCCTGAGCGGTCTGGTATGGAAAACCGGCGATGCCGATGCAGTGTGGCGCTATCTGGAAAGTCAGGATATTGATGGCGATCCCGCCGCCAGTTTTTACCGGCCGGTGCAGTTGCCGGATGGCAGCGCACAGCAGGCGCGTTTTCGCACCGTTCGCCTGCGCCCCGCACTGGTGCCAAACGGACGCAGTTTTTTCTGCCAGCATGAGACACCGCAGGCGGTCTGGCAGCCAGTGTGGCAGCAACATCCCAACGCGGTGACCGACATTATTGAGTTTGTGGTGGTGGCGCAGGATCCGGCAGCCGCCGCGCTGCCCTACAGTCGTTTATTTGGTGCCGATAAGCTCACCGCCTGCCAGCAGGGCGCGTTTGTGCTGAAAGCGGGCGTGGCCACCGTGCGCTTTGCCGCTGCGCACTATGTGACGCAGCGCTTTACCGGCCTGCCGCCCGATTATGACGGCAGTGCGCGTATGGCCGCGCTGACGCTGCGCAGCAGCGACTTACGCAGGGTGAAAGCCAGCCTGCTGCTGGGCGATGTGCCTTTCCGCGAAGAGCCAGACGCCATCGTGGTCAGCGCGGAACAGGCCAGCGGCGTGGCGCTAAGGTTTCAGCTATGAAAGCATTGCCGGAGTAGATTGCCTGCTGAGGACCAGGCAAGCGAACCAGATCTTAATCTCATCGCTTACTGTAGAAATAGAAACACGACAACAGGCCGTTATTAAAACGGCCTGTTGCAATGACTATGACGCCTGATTTGCAGCGTATAATTTATTATTTATACACTGTTGCCGTACCCTGTATTTTCTTACCTTCTTTGCCGGAGGTGATCACAAAATATTTACCCCCCATCTCATCGGCCTTTTTCGAGATTTCAGCCATGGCCTCTGCCGGTGAACTGTATTCATTATTGGTACTAACCTTACCAACTTCCTGATACTGCTTAGCCTCTTCTTTAGTAATCTCCTGCGCTGCCAGAGCCGATAAAGAGAAAGTTGACGCCACCAGCAATGACATTATTGCTACCGTAATTTTTTTCATAAATCACCCCAGATTAATTGATTCCATCCCGTTCCGGATGGCCTTTTAAGGCTTAGGTGAGCCATAAAAATAACGCAAACCTGAACGCTAAAAAATATGACCCGCCTCGTAAAAAATAACCAGCCACTTTCAGCCAACAGAAAAATAATTTATATATTACAATAGGTTAAGTAATATTCAGCTTATTTAAAATAAGAAATACCTTAGCCGAAATGCGCAGCAGTGCGATACAGCAGAAAAAAATCACTCTGCCGCTCACATTTTTAAAATAGCACTTGGCATTCCAGTTATGAGCCGCTATGGTTGCTACATAACCAGATACACAGCCTGCTCATTTTTTGCATTTTTATACCTTGGTTACTTATACCCTCTCGCACACCGCATATTTTTCGCCTGCACGCAGCCTGCGTGCAGCGGGCCACGCTTTAATAAAAACTATTTAAAATCACAGATAATCAGACTGACTGAGCACCGCCATTCCGCACCGGGAAATAGCTATCAAAAAGATGCGTTTATTCATCTGCCGTCCTTTCAGGGTAAGGAGGAAATAACCGTCTGCGCAGCACTTATTCGGTCGGAAAAATTCTGACCTGGTCGGAATACAATTATCGGAGTGCAGAAATGTCCAGATTACCTTTTAGCAAGTCACTATTAGCGTCCATGCTATCTGTGGCCTGCTGTTCCTGGAGCGCCCATGCGGCTCCTCAATCCCCGACGCCCTCTACCGCGCCCGAGCAAAATTCGGGCAAGCCTAACATCGTGGTGATTTTTGGCGATGACATTGGCTACTGGAACATCAGTTCCTATAACCAGGGCACCATGGGATACAAAACGCCCAACATCGACAGTATTGCCGCCGAGGGCGCCAAATTCACCTCGTATTACGCCGAGCAAAGCTCCACCGCCGGACGCTCGTCGTTTATCACCGGGCAGATGCCGTTCCGCACCGGCATGAGTAAAGTCGGTATGCCAGGTGCGCCGCAGGGTCTGCAGAAAGAAGATCCGACCATTGCCTCAATTCTGAAACAGCTCGGCTATGCCACCGGTCAGTTTGGTAAAAACCATCTGGGCGATCGCAATGAATTCCTGCCTACCGCACACGGCTTCGACGAGTTCTTTGGCAATCTTTATCACCTGAACGCCGAAGAAGAACCGGAAAACCCGGACTATCCGAAAGATCCTGAGTACCGTAAACAGTTCGGTCCGCGCGGCGTCATTAAAGCCAGCGCGGATGGCAAGGTTGAAGATACCGGGCCACTGAACGTGAAACGTATGGGCACGGTGGATGAAGAGTTCCTCGCCGCCAACAACGATTTCATGGAGCGTCAGGTCAAAGCGGGCAAACCGTTTTTTACCTGGTTCA
Source organism: Pantoea sp. B270 (assembly GCF_018726825.1). NCBI lineage: Bacteria > Pseudomonadati > Pseudomonadota > Gammaproteobacteria > Enterobacterales > Erwiniaceae > Pantoea > Pantoea sp. B270. Next base: position 377,603 of record NZ_JAHCSX010000002.1, on the reverse strand, counting down.
ACACCACGCGCATGCACAACAAAACGCACATTAAACCGCAGGATCAGGGCGTGACCGGTCTGGGCGACTACGCGGACGGCATGGTTGAGCACGATAAAATGATCGGCGAGGTGCTGAAGAAAATCAAAGACCTGGGTATCGAAGATAACACCATCGTGATTTACACCACCGACAACGGTCCGATGATCGCCACCTGGCCTGATTCCGGCATGACGCCATTCCGCGGCGAGAAAAATACCGGCTGGGAGGGCGGGTTCCGCGTCCCCGCGATGATCAAATGGCCGGGGCATATTAAGCCTGGCACGATGATCAACGATATTTTCGGCAGCAACGACTGGTTCCCGACGCTTGTTGCCGCAGCGGGCGTGCCGGATATCAAACAGCAGCTGCTGAAAGGCTATAAGACCAGCGCCATGACCTACAAAGTGCATCTGGACGGTTACAACCAGCTGGATTTCCTGCAGGGCAAAGGGCCCGACCAGCGTAATGAGTTCTTCTACTGGAGCGATGACGGCGATCTGTTAGCGATGCGCTACGGTCGCTGGAAAGCGCATTTCATGATTCAGGAACACACCGGCCTCGACCTGTGGAAATATCCGTTCGTTAAACTGCGCACGCCACTGATCTTCGACCTGGAGATCGACCCGCTGGAGCGCGGTGACAGCGGTATGGATTACAACCACTGGTTCTATGACCGTCTGTTCCTGCTGGGTGGCGCGCAGAAATATGCCGCAGAAATGCTGCAAAGCTTCAAAGAGTTCCCGCCTCGTCAGAAACCCGGCTCCTTTACCGTTTCGGATGTGCAGAAACTGATTGACGAAGGCAGCCCGGCCACTAACTGAGTTATGACTCACAGCCGGGCACGCCGTGCCCGGTATTCGGAGGCATTGATGAAATACAGCACCACACTGCCGGTTCGCCCGTTGCCCTCGGCGGAAAAATACAACGGCATCGGTCCGGCGTATAAACGCCGCTTTCACGTGATGGCCAAGCCCACCGGCTCGCGCTGCAATATCGACTGCAACTACTGTTTTTACCTGCATAAAGAGCAGCTGCTGCAGCAGGATCATCACAGCGGCATGTCCGATGAAGTGCTGGAGAACTATATTCGCCAGTACATTGATAGTCAGGATGGCGATCGGGTGGTGTTCTCGTGGCAAGGCGGTGAACCGACGCTGATGGGGTTGCCGTGGTTTGAAAAGGTGGTGGCGCTGCAGCAAAAGTATCAGAAGCCAGGACAACGCATCGAGAATGATCTGCAAACCAATGGCATCCTGCTGAACGATAGCTGGGCGCGCTTTCTGAAGCAGCATCACTTTCTGGTCGGGCTGTCGATTGATGGCCCGCGCGAGTTGCACGATCGCTATCGCGTAACACGCAGCGGTAAACCGACTTTCGACAAAGTGATGGCGGGTGTGGCCGCGCTGCAACGCCACGGCGTGCCGTTCAACGCGCTGGTCACGGTCAACCGGACCAATGCACGCTTTCCGCTGCAGGTGTACCGCTTTCTCACGCGCGAACTGGGCGCGACCTATCTGCAATTCAATCCCTGCGTTGAGCCAGTCGATTTTACCCAAACCGCGCCGCAGTTCTGGCGCGATGACAGCATCCCGGTGAGCGGTTCCCGCCGCGCGCGGCCGGGCGATCTCGACTCGGTGGTGACCGACTGGTCGGTCGATCCCGATGACTGGGGACGCTTTCTCATCGCCGTGTTTGAGGAGTGGGTCAACAACGATTTAGGGCGCGTGCAGGTTAACCTGTTTGAAACGGCAGTGGCGCAAACCCTGGGCCTGCCGGGCCAGATCTGCGTGACTTCAGAGTTCTGCGGCAAGGGCCTCGCCATTGAAAAAAACGGTGATATCTATGCCTGCGATCACTACGTCTATCCGGAGTATCAGCTGGGCAATATTGCCAACACTAAACTGGCGCACCTGGCGTTTTCCGAACGGCAAAAAGCGTTTGGCCTCGGGAAACGCGACACCCTGCCCGCCGTCTGCAAACGCTGTCCTTACCTCAAATTATGCTGGGGCGAATGCCCGAAAAACCGCATCGTGCGCAGCGCAGAGGGTGAACCCGGCCTTAACTATCTCTGTCCCGGCATCAAAGCGTTTTTTTCCTATGCTCAGCCGATCCTGGTGGGTATCGCCACGCTGCTTGAGCGGGAAAAACAGGGAGTGACGCAATGACCCTGCGGCAACGGTTTCTCGACCTGGAAGCGAGCATGAACCAGCAGGTGCTGGGTCAGCCAGAGCTGGTGCGCATGCTGATTATCGCGCTGCTATGCGACGGCCACGTTCTGCTGGAAGGACTGCCCGGACTGGCCAAAACCCGTGCGGTGCGTGAGCTGGCGCGCCACATTGAAGGCAACTTCAGCCGTATTCAGTTCACACCGGATCTGCTGCCCTCGGATATCACCGGCAGCGAAATTTATCAGCAACACGCCACGCGTGAAGAGGAGCAGTTTCGTTTCCGGCCAGGCCCGGTGTTCGGCAACCTGATTCTGGCCGATGAGATCAACCGCGCCTCGGCCCGCGTGCAGTCGGCGTTGCTGGAAGCCATGGAGGAGCGTCATGTCACGGTGGCGGGCAACAGCTGGCCGCTGCCCGGCGTGTTTATGGTGCTGGCGACGCAGAACCCGGTCGATCAGGAAGGCACCTGGCCTCTGCCGGAAGCGCAGCTGGATCGCTTCCTGATGAAAGTGCTGGTGCACTATCCCTCGAAAGAGAATGAACAGCGCGTGATGCAGCTGGTGCGCGCCGAACAGCAGGCAAAATATCGCGAACAGGACACCCCTGCCGTCAGCGCCGCTGTGCCGCCGCTGGTGAAAATCAGCCAGGCGGACATCGGGCGCTGCTGGCAGGCCATTTCCGACATTTACGTCGCGCCCACGGTGGAAGATTACATCGTCTCGCTGGTGGAAATGACGCGCCAGCCGCAGCAGGTCAGCGACACCTTTGCCAGCTATGTGGCGCTGGGTATCAGCCCGCGCGGCACGCTGGCACTGGACCGCGCCGGGCGTGCGCAGGCGTGGCTCGAAGGGCGCGATGCGGTGTTGCCGGACGATATTCAGCGCATTGCCCCGGCGGTGCTGCGGCATCGTCTGCTGCTGAGTTATCAGGCCAGCGCCGACCAGGTGACAGCCGATGATGTGGTGCGCATGCTGCTGGATGCGGTGGTCGCATGACGGATACCGCACTGGCCGTCACCCTGCCCGGCCTGCTGGCGCTGGCGGGTGCAGCGCAGCAGCTGCGCAATCCGCCGGCTCAGCTGCCGCCCGGCGCAATGGCCGGCGAGCGCGTGTCGCGTCAGCAGGGACGCGGACTCAATTTTGACAGCCTGCGCCGCTATCAGCCGGGCGATGATGTGCGGCTGATCGACTGGCAGGCCACCGCGCGTCTGCGCACACCCTGGGTGCGGTTGTATAACGAAGAGCGCGAGCGGCCGGTATATCTGCTGGTTGATCAGCGCCTGGACATGTATTTCGCCACGCGCGGGCTGACTAAATCGGTTGCCGCCGCTCATCTGGCAGCGCTGCTGGCGTGGCGTAGCTGGCACGATGGCGATCGTCTCGGGGCCGCCGTGTTCAGCGATGATACCCTAAGGTTGCAGCGCTGCCGCTCGCCGAAACTCGCCCTGGCGCCGTGCCTGAATGACCTGCATCAAATGAATAATCAGCTGCCGGCGCGCTATCCGCAGGAGCCCGCCAGCAGTCTGCCACTCCATCAGGTGCTGCAACGTATCCGGGCGCAGGTGCCTGCCGGAAGCTGGCTGGCACTGATCAGCGATTTCCACGATCTTGACGCTCAGAGTGACGCGCTGCTGGCGGCGCTGGCGCGCCGGTGTGATATCACCGCCTTTGTGCTGCTCGACGATCTGCATCTGCGGCTTCCGCATCAGGGCTATCTCGCCGCGCATTACCAGCATCAGCACGTTACGCTGCCGCTTTCGCCCGCGTTGCGTCAGCAGATTAGCGAGCGGGTCACCGCCCGGCTGGCACAGCAGCAGACGCGACTGCTGCGGCTCGGCATCCGCGTGCAGCACATTGTGGTGAGTGAACCGTTATTGCGTCAGCTGACGCAGGGAGACGAGCATGCTGGAAAAAGGCTTTAGCGTTCCGCCACTGCTGCAGCCTGACCTGCCGCCCGCGATATCCTGGCTGCCGCTGCCTGCGGGCTGGTGGTGGCTGGCAGGCGCGTTAGCGGCCCTGCTTGTGCTGCTGGCGCTGTGGCGCACAGCGCGCTGGCGGCGCAATCGCTGGCGGCGTGAAGCGCGTCAGGTTTTACGTCACGACAACAGCATTGATAGCTGGCTGCGGCTGATTAAGCGGGTGCGGCTGGTGCACCAGCCGCGTGCTCAGGTCAGTGAACTGAGCCTCAGCCAGTTACTGCAGGAGCTACCGCTGGATGCCGCGACCTATCAGCGGCTGTTTGACGGTTACTGCCAGCCGGACAATAGCCTGTCGCCTGATGAAATGCAGCGCCTGCGCAGCCAGCTGCGGCGCTGGCTGGAGGCACTGCCCGATGTCTGAACTGCTTACCCGCTTCGATTTTGCCTGGCCGTGGGTCTGGCTCCTGCTGCCGCTGCCGCTGCTGACGCGCTTTCTGCTACCACCACGCCAGCCGGTCAGCGAAGAGGTGCGCGTGCCGTTCCTGCCGGAACTGGTGAGGGAGTTGCGTCTGGAGAATGCCCCTCCGGCCAGCCGCTGGCCTCAGACGCTGCTGTTCTGGCTGGTGTGGCTGCTGTTACTGGCCGCGCTGGCGCGCCCTGAGCTGCTGTTGCCACCGCAGCTACAGCATAAGCCGATGCGCAATGTGGTGCTGGTGCTGGATGTTTCCGGTTCGATGGCGAAAAACGACGCCGGCGCGGGCACCACTCGCCTGCAGGCGGTGCAGCGCTCGGTGCACAATTTTGTGCTCCAGCGAACCCGCGATCGCATCGGGCTGGTGATTTTTGCCAGTCAGGCGTGGCCGTTTGCGCCGATCAGCGCCGATAAGCAGGCACTGCTGGCGCGCATCAACCAGCTGGCACCCGGCATGGTGGGCCAGCAAACCGCCATCGGCGATGCGCTGGGGGTAGCGGTCAAACTGCTGGACAGCAGCCTGGAACAGGACGCCAGCCGCATGGTGATTTTACTTACCGACGGCAACGATACCGCTTCACAGCTGCCGCCCGCCCTCGCTGCGCAGCTGGCAGCAGAGCATCAGGTGCAGGTTGATACCATTGCCTTTGGCGATCTCAACGCCAGCGGCGAGGACAAAGTCGATAGCGCGCTGATGCAGGATATTGCCCGCATCACCGGCGGCAGCGCGTTTCAGGCGGCTACCTCAGGCAGCGCACTGCAACGTGTCTGGCAATCCATTGACGCCCAAACTCCGGCGCAGGTGGCGACGCTCGGTCTGTCGTTTACACGCCCGCTGTTTGCCTGGCCGCTCGGCGCGGCGCTGGCGCTGTTAACCGCGGCGTTGTTGCTGGCGCGACTGCGGGAGCGTGCAGCATGAATGGCTTTCATTTTATGCACCCGTGGTGGCTGTCCGGGCTGCTGGTTTGTCTGGCACTGGCGTGGCTATTGCGCGCGCCGCGCAGCGCCTGGCAGCGCATTATGACAGCGCCGTTTCACGCCCTGATTACCGGTAAGCGACTGCAGCGGCTGTCACCCGTACCGTGGCTGCTGGCGCTCGGCGTGCTGGCGCTGGCAGGGCCGTCATGGCAGAAGGCGTTACCGGGCGGCGTTACGCCGCAAAGTAACGTGATGGTGATTCTGCAACAGGATCTCAGCATGCTGGCGCAGGATCTCCCGCCCGACCGGCATCAGCGCATGCAGCATAAGATCGCTCAGCTGATGCAGCAGATGCCGGGTAGCCACTTTGGCCTTGTGGTGTATCGCGGCGGTGCCTGGCTGACCACGCCGCTGACCAACGATCCGGCCTTTTACTCGCTGTTCTTGCAGGCGCAGCAGCCAACGTTACTGCCGGACGGTCAGGGCAATGGCCTGGCGGCCGCTCTCAGGCTGGCCGATGATAATCTGCCGGACACGCCGCGCAGCATTGTGCTGGTGGCCGATACGTTGCGCCAGGATGATGCCCGGTTGCTCGGCCAGACCTCGCTGCCGCTGCAGCTGTGGGTGCCCGGCACTGCGCCAGGCGGCCCCTTGCCGCCCGCTTTCGCCAGTCAGGCTATTGATACCCGCCTCAACGTGGCGCGCTTCCAGCAGCTACGCGCCAACGGCGTGGCGGTTACGCTCGCCACCCCCGATGACAGCGATCTGCCTGCCATCAGACGCCATATTCAGCAAAGCCTCAGCGCCCAGCAAAACAGTCGCGAGGATCTGCCGTGGCACAACAGCGGCTACTGGCTGATTGCGCCGATGTTGTTGCTGCTGCTGTGGTGGCGTCGTCAGATACTGATCGTGCTGATTGTGTTGCCGCTCGGTGGGATAACGCCGCCGGCCGCCGCCGCGCTGCTGGATGCGTTTATCCCGCCCGACCTGCAAGGGCAACATGCCTTTCAACGGCAGGATTACGCGCGCGCGGCGCAGCACTATGTCGATCCGCTGCGCCGCGGCATTGCGCTCTACTATGCCGGTGATTTTTCCGCCGCCAGCGGCGCTTTTCGTCAGGCACCCGTGACGCCTGAATCGCTGTTGTGGCTGGGCAACAGCCTGGCGCAGCAGAAACAGTGGCAGCAGGCGCTGCAGCATTACGATCAGGCGCTGAGCCTGCGTCCCGACTGGCGAATGGCACAGCAAAATCGCGCCAGTATCGCGCGCATTGTGATGCAGCTTCGTCAGCAGGAGCGCGATCGCCAGGCGGCACAGGGAAAAGAGCAGGATTACGATCCTGACGGCAGCAAAAAAGACCTTCACAAACAGCAGGGCGTCGCGCAGCAGGTCATGCAGCCTGCAGGTCACGCGGCACCGCAGGTCAGTCAGTGGTACGACAATCTCAGCCTGTCGCCCGGTGGCCTGCTGGAATATCTCTATCGTCAGGAGTCACCATGAGAACGCTGCTGATTTGCCTGCTGCTGCTGACCGGGCCCGCGCGCGCCGCAATGGACATCACGCGCGAGCTGGTTGGCGATGACCGTTTGGTGCCGGGTCAGCCGCTGCGCGTCGCGGTAACCTACTGGACCGATAGCTGGTTTAACCCGCCGCCACAGTGGCCTGACTTCCCGGTCAGCAACGGCACGCTGTTGCCGGCGGCCATTCCCAATCAGCTGGTATCGCGTCAGCGTGACGGTGTCAGCTGGAGCGGCATCCGCATGGAGCGCCAGCTGATGGCCTGGGATCAGGGCAAACTGCAGCTGCCGGCGCTGGACATCACCCTGCAATCCGCGGGCCAGCCGCCGCAGACCGTTACGCTGCCAGCGCTGGAAAAAAATGTGCGCTGGCCGCCGGGTGTGCAGCAGCCGGATCGCTTCCTGCCCGCCGCCACGCTGCATCTGCAGGAAAAAGTGACGCTATATTGTGCCGCGCAGGGCGACGCGCTGCATGTCGGCGACGTGGTGGAACGGCAGATAACGCTGCAGGCCAGCGGTGTGGTCGCCGGACAGATTCCACCGGTGCTGATCGACCTGCCCGGTGCCAGTACCCAGCTGCTGACGCCCGAGGTTAGCGTCCTGACCAGCGGACGCGGTGAAATCACTGGCAGCCAGCGACGCGAGCGGCTGCGCTATCTGCCGGACAGCGCCGGCAGCCTGACGCTGCCGCCGGTGCAGCTGCGCTGGTGGGATACCCGACAACAGACATGGCAGCTCGCCACGCTGCCCGCCCATCACTATGACATTCTGCCTGCGCGCCCGGCCGGCAGCGAACAGGTGCTGCGTGCCGGGCCTGAACGCCCCTGGTGGCAGTGGCTGCTGCTCGCCGCAACCGTGGTTCTCCTCGTCGCAGTGCTGTGGGCTGTCCGTCGTTTACTGCGTCAGGCGCTGATGTTTGCCGGCCATGCGTGGAGCCGCCTGTGGCGTATTCATGCGCTGCCCGATCTCGTTCCACATCACAGGAGTCGCCGATGAAAACTGTTTCTATACTGGCGGGCCTCACGCTGTGCCTCGCTAGCGTCAGTCAGGCTGACGATCTCTCCGCCTGGCGTGAGGGTGCGGCAAAGCGTGCCATTACACAGTGGGTGGATGACACCACCCGCGCCGGCAGCGCTGACTTTATTCCTCTTAACCAGCGCTACGTGGTGTTCGATAATGACGGCACGCTATGGCCGGAAGCACCGCTCACCTTTCAGCTGCAGTTTGCGCTCGATGAAGTGAAACGGCTGGCACCGCAGCATCCGCGGTGGCAGCAGGATGCGCTGGTGCAGGCGGTGGTCAGCAACAACACGGCCGCTATTGCTGCCAGCGGGAAAAAGGGGCTGATGCATTTGCTGACACTGACTCACAGCGGTATCACCACCGATGAGTTTGCACAACGCGTGCAGAACTGGGTGGCGACGCAGCGGGATACGCGTTTTGGCTGCCGCTACGATCGCATGGGCTATCTGCCGATGCGCCAGCTGCTGGATTATCTGCGCGCTCACGGTTTCCGCACCTGGATTATCTCCGGCGGCGGCATCGATTTTATGCGCGTGCTGGCGGAACAGATGTACGGCATTCCACCCGAGCAGGTGGTTGGCTCGTTTTCCCTTGCGGAATTTTCACTCAGCGACAACGGCACGCAGTTGCGGAAAACCATGAATGGTGCATTTTATGATGATGAAGCGGCCAAACCGGTGGCCATCCATCTGTTCATGGGCCATCGGCCGGTAGCAGCGTTCGGCAACAGCGACGGCGATGTGCCGATGCTGCAATACACCTCGGGGAATCCTGCCGCCAGCACCTTCGGCCTGCTGGTGCATCACACCGATGCACAGCGGGAATACGCCTACGATGCGCATCCGCCGGCCAGCGGCAAACTGGTTAACGGTCTCAGGCTGGCCGCGCACTATGGCTGGACCGTTGTCGATATGAAACAGGACTGGGGTACGGTGTTCGATCCCGCCCAGTGCCCGGCCGCCGTTTCCGTTCATCAAGGAGAAGCAAAATGAAAACATTACCTTTCACTGCCATGATCGCCCTGCTCACCCTGAGTGCCACGTCTGCGCTGGCAGCGTCGCCGTATGAGAATCTGGCGCTGGCGCTGCGGCAGCAGACCATGATCAACGATCTGCGCACTCACTGCCGCGTGCCGGTCTCCATCGACGACGAAAAAATCAAGCAGACCTTTCTGGCGGATAAGAGCAATCACAACGCGCTGCTGCAGGCGGCTGATGCGCTGAAGATGGGCAAGCATCAGCATTATCAGCAGCTGATGTCGCAGATAACCTGCCCGGATTTTAGCTGATCGTCGCTGGCAGGAAATGCCAGACGCCATCGTGGTCAGCGCGGAACAGGCCAGCGGCGTGGCGCTGCGGTTTCAGGCGTAATCTACGGTTTGAGCTGCGCCCGCGCGGTGTAAAAGCGACGGTAGGACAGATACGCCGCGATGATGGTCGACAGGCTGGCGGTGGCAATCAGCATAAACGTCACCATGATCTGGTACTTGATGGCCTTTACCGGATCGATCCCGGCGAAAATCAACCCGGACATCATGCCTGGCAGACTTACCAGCCCCACCGTTTTCGCGCCGTCAACGGTGGGGATCATCGCGGCACGAATACTGTCACGCATCAGCCCGGCGGATGCGCGTTTGATCGGCGCGCCCAGGCTGAGCATCTCCATGATTTTCTGCTGGTTGTCGCTAAAGCGCTGATTGAGGTTGGTGAAACACAGTCCGACCGCCACCATGGCGTTACCGGCAATCATGCCGGAAATGGGGATTACCTGCATGGGAACAAAGGCAATGGCGCCGCTCAGCAGCAGCACCGTTAGTGTCAGTGCCGTACCGCTGGTAATCGCCACCAGCGCGATGATAAAACCATGATCGATCCGCCGGCTGCGTTTGCGCGCATTCAGCGCTGCATTGACGCAGATAAACAGCACCATCAGTAGCGTCAGCCAGTCATTATTGACATCGAAAATTGACTTCAGCACGTAACCGACGATCACCAGCTGGATAATGGCGCGCGTGACACTCCACAGAATGTCTTTGCTCATCCCCAGCTTCTCTTTCTGGCTAATCAGCAGCGCTACCAGCACCAGCATGAGTGAAAGCAGCAGCGAGCTGTCGCTGATATTATGCTGATTCATACTGTTCTCCCGCTGCGGGTGGGGTCAGCCGCAGAATACGCTCAGCGGCATCAATCTCCTGTACGTCATGGCTGATACGGATCACCGCCAGCCCTTTTTCCGCCACCAGCGCGGCAATCAGCTGGTTAACCCGTTGTTTATTGGGCTCGTCCAGTGCGCTGGTCACTTCGTCCAGCAACAATACCTGTGGCAGAAACTGCAGATTGCGCAGCAAAGCCACCCGCTGTTTTTCACCGCCAGAGAGTCCGGCAACGTTTTTGTCCAGCATTTCGGCGGATAAATGCAGACTGCGCAACGCCGCCACCAGCTGCTCGCGCGACGGTTGTTGCTGACGCAGCTGCCACGGCAGCGCCAGGTTATCATAAACCGTGTCACCAAACAGTTGCGGTGTCTGGAAACAGTAGGAGACCTGCTGGCGATAATGTTCGACTTTCAGCGTGTGAATATCCCTCTGCTGAAACAGGATCTCGCCGCTATCGGGCTCCAGCAGTGAGGCAATAATTTTCAGCAACGTGCTTTTGCCGCTACCGGACGGGCCGGTGAGCAACAGCGTTTCACCTGCGTACAGCTGCAGTGATACCGGCGCCAGCAAGGTGCGCCCCTGCACGGCCAGCGTGACGTCTTGTACCGCCAGCAAAGGAGAATCAGCAGACATAAAAGGCATCCGTGAGAAATTGTCGGCAGATTATAGTCAGCTGCACAAGGCAGGGGAATGCGTCACGATGCGGAGAGCGGCTGCCGTTTAACCGCCGTGGCTTTACAACGCGGCAGAAATCCGCATGCTGGTGACATTCAGGACCACTTTCTTCATTACTATGACCGCCACCAAAACCGGATTTCTCTGCGCGAGCGTGCTGCTGCTGAGCGCGCTGACGCTGCTGTCGTTGCACTGGAGCGCGTTTCAGGCATGGGCGCTGCAAAGTCAGATTCAGCTGCACCGGCTGCTGGTTACCCATTTACTGCAAATCAATAGCGGCCAGTACAGTGCCGGACTGTGGCTGCTGGCTGTGACCTTCATTTACGGCATTCTGCACGCGGTGGGTCCCGGGCACGGTAAATTTATCGTTACCACCTGGCTGACCACCCATCAGCCCCCGCGCGGCGTAGCGCTGAGCGTGCCGCTGCTGGGCAGCCTGGTGCAGGGCCTGAGCGCGATTGCCTTTGTCTTTATCCTCGCGGTTGGTTTTAACCTGACCACCGGCGATCTCAGCCTGAGCCGCTGGTATCTGGAGAAAGCCAGCGCTGTGTTCATCGCCGGGCTGGGCGTGATGATGCTGCTGCAAGCCTGGCGCAGGCCGCCAGCGGAGCATAATCATGATCATTGCGGCCACGCGCATGGCGTCGCGGCTGGGCACCACAGCGACTGGAAAAGCTGGACGGGCATTATTATTGCCACCGGCGTGCGGCCGTGCAGCGGTGCGCTGACGGTGCTGCTGTTCGCCAGCGTCATCGGCATTACGCGCTGGGGCATGCTGGCGGTGATGAGTATGGCGCTCGGTACCGGCATGGCGCTGGTGGCGCTGGCACTGTTTGTGCAGCATTACCGTCAGCGCGCCGGGCAGCTGTGGCTGGCAGAGCGCTCGCCGCAGGCGGCATCGCTGCTGAGAGCGGTACGGATCGCCGGTGGGATATTGCTGGTGATGTTTGCGCTGGTGCTGTTTTTTACCGTGGTGCCGGTGAGTGCCAACGGGGATTATATTGCGGCGGGATGTTGAGGTGCATGGGTTGGGGTGGGTGCGGTTTTCCCCTCACCCTAACCCTCTCCCGCACGCGGGAGAGGGGACGTTAAGTGCCGCTTTGGGCACGGGCTTAATGATCAGAAACGGTATTTCGCGGACAGCATAAAATTGCGCGGTTCGCCGTAGACGATGCCGGTGCTGTCGACGTTTTCGTCGTACTCTTTGTCGAACAGGTTATTCAGGTTGGCCTGCAGGCTGAGGTTTTTGGTCACGTCGTAGCGCGCGAACAGATCCACCAGCGCATAGCTGCCCTGACGGGTGCGCCAGGTGCCATTGCCATCCGGGCCACTGATATCCGCGTAAGTTCCCGCCTGCCAGTTCACCCCGCCACCCAGCGTCAGCTGGTCCAGCATCGGCAGGCGATAGCTGGTGAACAGGTTGAACGACGTGCGCGGCAGCTGTGAATTATAGCGATCGCCGTTGGCGTCTTCCGCCACATACGAAGTCCCGCCAAAGGTCATCTGCCAGTTATCGGTCAGCGCCCCATTCACCTCAAACTCGACGCCACGACTTACCACGCCCTTCTTCGCCACGTAAATGGTGTTACCGGTCTGCGCATTGGTCTGTCCGGTGCTCTGACCGACGTTATCCAGTTCGGTGCGGAAGATCGATACCGAGGTGGTCAGACGGCTGTTGAACCAGTCGGATTTCACGCCGGCTTCGTAGTTTTTGCCAATCACCGGCGAGAGATACGCGCCTGACGCATCCTGATAATCCTGCGGCTGGAACACCGAAGTGTAGCTGGCGTAGGCAGACCAGTTATCGTAGAAGTCCCAAATTACCCCACCGTACGGCGTGATGTTGTTTTTCTCCATCTCTGCCGTCAGCGTCTGGCGGTTCCAGTTGGTGTAGCGCGCCCCGACGATCAGGTGCAGCGGATCGGCCAGATTGATGCGCGTCGCAAGATACGCTGACTTCTGCCGCACCAGTTGGGTGTCGGCCGCAGGTTCACGCGGATTCCAGTCGGTTTCCGGGAAATCGCCGTTAAATTGGTTGAAGTTGCCCAGCTCGGCTGACGAAATGTTGGCCCAGGCGCTGTAATATTTGTTGTCCTGACGGCTGTAGTTCACCCCGACCATCAGCTCATGCTGGCGGCCCAGCAGTTCATAAGGACCGCTGGCGAAGGCATCGACCGCATCCACCTTACGTTTGCCGGTGTTGTAGCCGGTTCCGCCCACCACCGGATAGCCGGCATAACCAGAGACGCCTGCGCCAGTGGTTTTATCGAAGTAACCGTCGAGATACAGCTGCTTGCTGTCGAGGAACATCTCGTTATGCGTGCCGTTAAGGGTGATGTTCCAGCCGTTATCGAAATTCTGCTGCAGGTTAACAAAGACCTTTTTATTTTCTTTGTTGTTGTAAGCCCATTCAGGTGCGGTGTTATAGCCGCGACGGGAGTGGATCTGCGTGCCGTCGGTGTACCAGCGTGGCGCGCCGCCCCACATCGGTGAATCCGTGTTCACCTGGCTGAATTCATAACCAACAGACAGTCTGGTGGCGTCCGTCACGTCAGCGTCGACCACGCCGTAGATAAACTTCTTATCGGCGCCGTAGCGTTCAATGAAGCTGTTTTTGTCTTCATAGCCGGCCACCAGGCGACCGCGCACGTTGCCTTCCGGTGACAGCGGTGCAGAAAGATCGGCGACGTAACGCTGCTTATTCCAGCTGCCATAGCCAGCTTCAAGGCTACCGGTAAACTCTTTGCTGTCGGCATGTTTACGCACCATGTTGATGGCGGCGGAAGGATTGCCCGGTCCGGTCAGCAGGCCCGTTGCGCCACGCACCACTTCGACGCGCTCGTACAGCGCGGTATCGGTCTGCGCATCACCGAGGTTCCAGCGCTGGGCAAACGCGGTCGGAATGCCGTCGGTCATGTAATTATCGATCAGGAAACCGCGCGAATAGTAATTGATGCGGTCCATATCGGCGGCCACACCGTGGATGCCGGTGGTGTTGCTCAGTACGTCGTTCAGCGACTGCAGCTGTTGATCCTGCATGCGCTGCTTGCTGATGATGGTGACCGACTGGGGAATATCACGTGCGGTCAGCGCCATTTTGGTGCCGGCCCGCGTCACCGGTACGCTGTAATCCGCTGCGGCCTGCGTCTGCTGCGCTTCCGCGCTGGCGCTGGCATCAACGGTCAGGGTGGCCTCACTGTTTTGCGTATCGGCCGCCTGCGCGACACCCGAGGCAACCAGCACTGCCAGCAGTGACAGGCGCAGCGCGCGCTGCGGCGCAAGACCTGCGTCCCGGACGCGCATCTCTTTGCAAGACATAATATTCCTCAATCGGCTTATCGTTATTTTGTGGTGAGCATGTGGTTAAGAAAGCAAATGAGAAATATACGCATTAAGATTAACATTGCAAGAAATTGTTACTGCCTTTCTGACGCCTTTACACTGCGAAAAAATCTTATGCTTCAGGGAGTAACGGCACTGATACTGCTTTACAGGAAACTATCACGCCTGAAATCATCCTTAATCTGAGTCAACCGGTGCGTGACCTACGGCCTCCCCGCCTGAACGGCTGTGCCTGCATCCTGCTATGGCATCTGAACACCACGTATGTACCAGCCTGGTACCCGGTCACCGCCATTGATTTATAATTACGCTGCCGATGGGAAGGTGTTTATAAAATTTCCTTTTCTGCGCTAAGGTTGACCAGTTATGCTTTTAATCCCTGCAGCAATCGCTGCGTTGTTAACATGACGCCATTTATTAAGCTGTAAATCGCCGTGACGTATATTGCGTGAGATGCTGCGATGTTAAATGAACGGTTTAACGTAGGTGGCTGGTAATATTAAATCCGCCGCTAACATGTTTATGCGTAATCAATGAAGAGACAAAAATCTTTACGCCCAATCAAAAACTGTACAGGCCGGGGCATATTTCCGGACAAATCTGTCGGCGGGTGAATATTTCCATTTGAATAAAATTGCCGTAGAATGCACGCTTTCAAATCAGTGGTATCAGTAATAAGGGTTTATACATGAGCGATGCACTCAAGGCATTGAACAATCTTCGTACGCTGCGTGCTGAAGCACGTAATATTGAGGTTGCGGTATTAAACGAAATGCTGGAGAAGTTTGCCGTGGTGGTCGCCGAACGCCGCGAAGAGACGGCTGCAGAGAGTGCTGCACAGCGCGAAAAAGAAGAGAAGCTGGCGTTATATAAAGAGATGCTGCGCAAAGACGGCATTACAATTAATGAACTGGCGCAATTAAACCAGGGTGAAACGAAGAGCAAAGCAAAACGTGCACCGCGTCCGGCGAAGTATAAATTTACCGACGAACAGGGTAATGAGAAATTCTGGACCGGTCAGGGTCGTACTCCCTCGCCGATAAAGTCAGCGATTGACGCTGGCGGTTCGCTGGATGATTTTCTGATTTAATCCAGTCGCAGGAAATCGGGGCGGAACCGGCTAATTGCCGCATCACCGCCCCTGTATCGCGGCACCCTAAATGCTTTCATGCAATCCTTTCATACAGTGTGCTGCGAGGTGATTAGGCCATTACGCCTTCCCACACCCGCCCGTCAGATTAACGCTGCACAGGCGCGCGCAATGCGTTTACCCGCCTCCTCAACGCTATCGATATCCGTGGCGATCGATAAACGGAAATACGGCGACAGGCCGTAAGCACTGCCCGCCACGCCGGACACACCGCTCTCCAGCAGATAATTCAGCACATCCTGTTCGTCATGCAGTACGGCGCCGTCAGGCCGGGTTTTGCCCAGCAGGCCAGCACAGCGACAAAAGACAAAAAATGCGCCCTGAGGTTGCAGCACTTCAATGCCGGCCACCTGCTGCAACTGCTGCACAATGACATCGCGTCGCGCCTGATACGCGGCGCGCTGCGGGGGCAGAAAATCGAGCCCACCGTTAAAGGCCGCAACCGCCGCCGCCTGGCTGATGGCGCTGGCACCAGAACTGTTCTGCGACTGCACCACCACCATGGCATCAATCAGCGGCTGCGGCCCGGCAGCAAAGCCAATGCGCCAGCCGGTCATGGCATAGGTTTTCGACACGCCTCCCACCAGCAAAACGCGTTCAGCCAGATCCGGTGCCACCTGCAGCAGGCTAATGTGCTGACGATCGTCAAACAGGATATGTTCGTACAGCTCATCCAGCATAATCAGCACATTGGGATGATCGCGCAGCACCGTCGCCAGGGCCTGCAACTCCTGTGCGCTGTACACCATGCCAGAGGGATTGCCGGGATTGTTCAGCACCAGCCAGCGGGTTTTCTCAGTGATCGCCTGCGCCAGTTGCGCCGGCTGCAGCTTGTACTGCTGCTCAAGCGGACAAGGCAGCAGCACCGCCTCGCCACCGTTGAAACGCACACTGTCCGGAAAAGTTGGCCAGTATGGCATGGGCACAATCACCTCGTCGCCGTCGTTTAGCGTCGCGGCAAACGCGTTGAAGATGATTTGCTTTGCGCCGTTGGCGATACAGATTTGACCCAGCGCGTACTGCAGCTGGTTCTCGCGCGCCAGTTTGGCCTGCACCGCTTTACGCAGCGCGGTGGTGCCATTGGTCGGCGTATAACGGGTTTCACCGTCATCCATCGCGGCGCTGGCGGCGGCACGGATGTGCGCGGGCGTATCAAAATCCGGCTCACCGGTGGTGAGGTCAAGAATATCCACGCCCTGCTCTTTTAGCTGGCGCGTCAGCTGGCGTGCCGCCGCGTTAGCCGAGAGCGACACAGACTGTACGCGCTTCGATAGGGTGATCATGTTGCGCTCCTGTCTCTCACACCACCGGCAGGCCGAGGTTTTCACGCAGCGTGGCGAACTCGTACTCTTCGCGGAACAGACCGCGACGGCGCAGTTCCGGAATCACCAGCTCCACAAACAAATCCAGCTGCTCGGACATGATCGCCGGCATGATGTTGAAACCATCGGCGCCGCCCTCGTTGAGCCACAGCTCAAAGTCATCGGCAATATCCTGCGCGGTACCAACGATTACCCGGTGACCACGCGATCCGGCAGCTACCGCGGCCAGTTCGCGCAGCGTCAGATTTTCACGTTTCGCCATGTCGGTCATCAGTTTCACGCGGCTCTGGTTGCCTTCACCCAGCGGCACTTCCGGCACCGGACCGTCGAGCGGATACTGGCTCAGATCCATATTGAAACGCAGCGAGAGCTGACGCAGACCGTTGTCGATATCAACCAGCGTGTTGAGCTCTTTCCATAGCGCTTTGGCCTCTTCGCGCGTGCGGCCAACAATCGGCATCACGCCAGGCATGATCACCACGTGATCCGGATTGCGTCCGGCGGCAATCACCTGATCTTTCTGCGAACGGTAGAAGCTCTGTGCTTCTTCCAGGCTGGCCGAGGCGGTGAAAATCACCTCGGCGGTCTCTGCCGCCAGCTTCTGCCCATCGCTGGAAGAACCGGCTTCGATAATCACCGGACGCCCCTGCGGTGAGCGGGTAATGTTCAGCGGGCCCTGCACCTGGAAGTGCTCACCAACGTGGTTAATCGGCTGAATTTTGTCATCAATGAAGTACTGACCGGTCTCTTTGTTGGGCTGCACCGCCCCCGCCTGCCAGCCGTCCCACAGCTTATAGGTGACATCAAGGAATTCACGGGCGCGCGCGTAGCGCTCCGCATGATTAGGCATATCGCTGCGGCTGAAGTTACGCGCCACATCGGTAGAGAACGACGTCACCACGTTCCAGGCGGCGCGGCCGCGACTAATGTGGTCAAGCGACGAGAAGCTGCGTGCCATGGTGAACGGGTCGCTGAAGGTGGTCGAGGCGGTCGCCGCCAGGCCAATACGTTTGGTGTTGACCGCCAGCGCCGACAGCAGCGTTAACGGCTCCAGACGCGCCATGGTGGAAGGCAGACGATACATGCTGGTCGCCAGTGCATCACCCACGAAGAACAGATCAAACTTACCGGCTTCGGCTTTTTTCGCGATGGTGATCAGCCAGTCAATATCCGTCGGATCGCCCAGATTTTCCGTCAGCCGCCAGCCGCTCACGTGCTGTCCTACCGGTTGCACAAACAGCCCTAAACGGATGCGGCGTGAAGATGAAGTAGCCATATTTTTTCCTGGTCAATAAAAGGGTCAATAACAATTAAAAGGCGTTCTCGGTCGCCAGCAGCGCCTGCTCTAAGGCATCTGCGCTGATGCGGAACGGCAGACGTTCGGCGCTGGCCGCCGGGAATTTGATCTGTTCAGCAATGCTTCTGATGGCTGCGCGACGATCGCCGTGCAGCGGCGCTAAGGTCAGCGGCATATCATACTGTCGCAGCAGCGCCAGCAGCGCGGCGTCCGGCTCACCATCGTGCTCAATCAGCGACTGCACCAGCAGGCTGTAACCGACTTTTTCACCGTGCAGCCAGTGGTGCAGCTCCGGCTGATGGGTCAGACGGTTATGAATGGCGTGGGCAAAGCCTGGCGTTGGCAGCACGTCACGCACGCTGTTGGCCAGGCCGGCCAGCACAATACTGGCATCGATCACCTTCACCAGTTCCGGCGTTACCTGCTGTTGCTGGTTGGCCAGCACGGCGGCGGCACCGTGCTGGCGATAGACATCCAGCGCGCGCTGCGCGGTCATCACTTTAAGATCGAGGGCGAGATCGTGGGGGTTGTGCCGCAGATAAGGATAGAACTCGTAGTATTTAGCCAGCGCGTCAACGATGCCCGCTTTGAGGTAACGCACATCACTTTGCGCAATCACTTCGCTGTCTACCAGCACCAGTTCAGGCATTTTGCCCAGCGGCTGGCTGCGCACGTGGCCGCCCTGCGCGTCATAAATAATCGCCACCGGCGACCAGGCGGCACAGGTCGCCGCGACGGTGGCGAAATTAACGACGGTGATTTCCGGTAACTGGCTGCCGACCGCTTTAGCCGCATCCAGTACGCGCCCGCCGCCAATTGCCAGCAGCAGTTCAGCCTGCTGCTGTTGCAGATTGCTTTTCAGCGTATCAATGGCCGCGTCGGTGCATTCGCCGTGTAAATACTCGATTTCCCAGCGAATACCACAGGTTTCCAGACTTTGCGTTAATTGCGGATTAACCGCCTGCCAGGCGCGCGGAGAGGTGAAAATACGGATATGCGTAGCATAAGGTTTAATGAATTCGCCGGTGCGCGCACGCAGTCCCGGTTCGTGTGCGTAGGCACGCGGAGATTTAATCGCTAACACGTTGTCACCCTGATTAGGAAAAACGCCATAACAAAATTGTTATATTTCAGAGGATTAATGCGAAATAGTTATAGCGCTATGTATTTTATGCATACTACGGTAAATGGCTATTAGTGCAATGAAAAAGCCGTTATTTCATTTTCACAAATTTGCATTAGCTTATCCGGATTTCACATATAGCCTGTCAGCGCTTTACTGCTACTCTGAGCCTTCTTTTTTTATCGCCCGCCGGGCGGTTTTCCGGGGATAGCTATGACACTTGAGTTTCGTCAGGTCACAGAAGACGAAGTGGACACTTATCAGGCGCTGATGCATGCCGCCTATGCGCCCACGCTGGCGCTGGGGATCAAATTTGATGCGGCCACCGCTGACCGCGAGAAAACGCTGCGGCATCTGCAAAGCCACGGCGTGTATGCGCTGTATGCCCAGGGCGTGATGGTCTCCTCGGTCACCGTGCGTTATCCATGGGGCCCGCTGCCGGGTCCGTTCGGCCTGCCGCACATCGGCTGGTTTGGCGCTCACCCGGACTACGCGGGGCAGCAGTTTGGCCGCCAGGTTCAGGCTCACCTGGAGCAGGAAATTTTACGCGGCCAGTTACGCGCTCCGGCGGTTTCGCTCGGTACCGCCATCAGCCATCCGTGGCTGATTGATATGTATCGCAAGCGCGGATTTGTGCTCATGCACACCACCGATCTCGGCAAAGGCCACATCACGCAATATATGAAAAAAGTGCTGGATGAAACCGCGCACGATGCCTGGCTGACGCGCCAGGCGGCATCACAAGGAAGCCAGGCATGAGCCAACTGAATGAAACAGCGCTGGGCGAGCAGCTGATCGCCTTTCGCCACGAACTGCACCGTTTTCCGGAACTCTCTAATCAGGAGTTCGAAACCACCGCCCGCCTGCGCCAGCAGCTGGAACAGCACCAGATTCGCATCGTTGATTTGCCACTGAAAACCGGTCTGGTGGCGGAGGTCGGCCCGGCACAGGGGCCGCTGATTGTGCTGCGTTCGGATATTGATGCGCTGCCGATTGAGGAGCAGTCGGACGTCGCTTTTCGCTCGGAGCGTCCTGGCGTGATGCACGCCTGCGGCCACGATTTTCACGCTTCCGCTGCACTTGGCGCGGCGATTCTGCTTAAGCAGCAGGAGGCAACGCTGCCCGGCCGCGTGCGGATTCTGTTCCAGGCCGCCGAAGAGACCGGCCAGGGCGCGCCAGATGTCATCGCTACCGGCGCGCTGCAGGAGGCGGTGGCGATTTTCGGCATTCACAACGATCCGTCGCTGCCGCCTGGCGTGGCGGGCAGCAAAGCCGGCGCGCTGACCGCGGCGGTGGATCGCTTCGATATCCGCATCACCGGCACCGGCAGCCATGCCGCCAAACCGCATCAGGGCAACGATCCGATCGTTATCGCGGCGCAGATTGTCTCCGCGGCGCAAACGCTGATTAGCCGTAACGCCCCCTCCGCTGACAACGCGGTGGTGTCGATCACCCAGCTGCACAGCGGCAGCACCTGGAACGTCATTCCGGACAGCGCCTGGCTGGAAGGCACGGTGCGCACCTTCTCTCAGTCCACGCGTGAGCGACTGGAGCAGCGCTTCCGCGAAATCGTGCTCGGCCTCGGTGCGGCTTTTGCCGCAGAGGTTGAGTTTAACTGGCACGCCGGTCCGCCTGCGGTGGTGAATGATGCGCACTGGGCGGATTTTGCCCTGCAACAGGCCACCGCCAGCGGACTTGAAGCGCGCGTGGTGGAAGCCAGCCCGATCGGCGAAGATTTTGCTTTTTATCAGCAACAGCTGCCCGGCGCCTTTGTGATGATCGGCACTGGCGAACCTTTTGCGCTGCACCATCCGGCTTTTCGCATCAATGATGCGGTGTTACTGCCCACCTCACGCTACCTCGCGCAGCTTGCCGTGGCGGCGCTGCGCAGTCTGGAGCAGGCATGAACCTGAGCGTCGCGCTGGCTGAGCGCATCCTGCAAAGCCAGCCGGATGCGGCGGCACGTGATGCCGCGCGCACTGGCGTGCAGGATTTTCTGGCTGTGAGCTGGCCGGTGTTACAGCAGCAGGTCCCGGACAGCGGCTTACCGGCGCTGCGACAGGTTTATGGCGACGGCAGCGTACGCTCACAGGCGTTACTGCTGGGCTATGCCGGCCATGCGCTGGATTACGATGATTTCCATGCCGATTTTCGTGGCCATCCCAGCGTGGCGATTCTGCCCGCGCTGTTTGCCTGGCAGCAGCAGCAGCCCGCCACTGCCGAAGCGTTCCTTGATGCCTATGTCATCGGCGTGGAAGTGGCTGGCCGGCTGGGACTGGCCGCCAGCCAGCAGCACTATGCGCTGGGTTATCACAACACGGCCACGCTGGGCACGCTGGCGGCGGCGGCCGCGCTGGCACGTCTGCTGCAGCTTAATGCAACCGACTGCGCCACGCTGATCGGCATCGCGGCGACCCAGGCCAGCGGACTGCGCGCTCAGTTTGGTTCAGCGGTGAAGCCGCTGCACGCCGGACTGGCGGCAGAGCGTGCGGTGATGGCGGCGCAGCTGACGCTGGCGAAATTCGATGGCCGGCATGAAGGCGTGCTCGACGCGTTTCTCGCCGCCAGCAGTAACGGCGAGGCGCAGCCGCAACGGCTGGTGGAAAACTGGGGCGCGCCGTGGCGCATCAGTACCCCCGGTCTGGAGTTCAAACCCTTCCCCACCTGCGCCGGAACTCACAGCGCTGCCGAAGCGGCACGTCTGCTGCGGCGCGCCTGGCTGGCGGAAGGCCACTCGCTGGACTTGCTGCTGGAAAATATTGATGACATCACGGTCGCCTTCCCGCCGGGTGGTGACATCGCGGCGGCAGTTCGCGTGCCGGCTAACGGCATCGAAGCACGCTTTAGCCTGGAGTACGTGATCGCCGCCATGCTGATGTACGACGATTTACGGCTGGAAGATTTTGCCGTAGGTGCACTCAATCCGGCGGTTATGCCGCTGGCGGCCAAAGTGCGTCGCACGCCGGATGCGTCCGCGCCGCCCGATGCGCTCAACCCGGCGCGGCGTTTTCATCTCGTCACGCTGACGCTGAAAGAGGGTCGTCAGCTGCAGCAGCGCCGCACGCGGCAGCAGTCGCTGGCGGATGGCGTAGATGTGGCGGCCAAACTGCGTCAGGCGCTGCGCCATGAAGTGCCGGCGCGCCAGCAGCAGTTACTGGCTATCAGCGAGCTGCAAAGCACGGCGGATTTGGCTACATTAAGCCAACTGTTGCGCGCCTGAATCCTGGCGGCGCGCGTTCTTCGCTTAAGGCTGGCGTATCATGTCTAAAACTCAGCGGCTTCCTGAACTGCTGCAATTGCTGCGCTGTCATCGCTATCCGCTGACCGCGCAGCGTATCGCCGAACAGCTGCACATCAGCGTGCGCACCGTCTATCGTGACATTCTTAGTTTGCAGCAGCAGGGCGTAGAGATTGAGGGCAGTGCGGGCGTTGGTTATTTACTGAAATCCGACGGCCATTTGCCGCCGCTGATGTTTTCCCGTCAGGAGATTGATGCGCTGGTGCTCGGGCTCAACTGGGTCACCCGACACACCGACGAAGAGCTTAAGTCCGCCGCGCGCCATGCGCTGGCTAAAGTCCAGGCTGTGATTCCGCCGCATCTCACGCAGAGTATCGATCACCAGTCGCTGCTGATCGCCTCCCAGGGCGAAGCCTTGTTCGAAACCCATCTGCCGCAGATTCGCCAGGCAATCCATCAGCGCAGCAAGATCAGCCTGCGCTACAAAGATCTGCAGGATAACCTCTCCACGCGCATCATCTGGCCGGTGGTGATTGGCTACTTTGAACGCGTGCGCCTGCTGTGCGGCTGGTGCGAACTGCGCCAGGAGTTCCGCAATTTCCGCGTCGACCGCATTGAAGCGATCAGCGTCACCAGCGAACTCTATCCCGGCACGCGTCATCAGTTGCTGAAACGCTGGCGGGATTATCACCATTTGCGTCACCCGGCGGACAGCGCGACACGCTAGCGACATAAAGTTGCCATAAGCGACAAAATGTCGCATACTTAGCCGCGTGCAGCAGTAATCGCAACTCAACATTACAACAGTCAGTCCATCACCGCTTTCATCCGCGAGGTAATATTCATGGCCACAAGTATTCGTTTAGACGATGACTTCGTGAGCGACGTAAAAATTCACGCTGAAGCCGCCAGCCGCAGCATTCCAAAGCAGATTGAGCATTGGGCGAAGATCGGCCGGATTGCTGAGGATAATCCGGACTTACCGTATAGCTTCATCGCTGAAGTATTGATCGCCCAGGCTGAAGTCGATAATCAGAAGGTTTCGCCGTATGTCCGCCGAACACCCCGATCCAAAACCACAAAATAGCATCGAGGTTTATCAAACACGCCGCTTTGAAAAAACGCTCGATAAATTGCCCGATACACAGCGTGCCATCGTCGAGGATGAGATCGACAGGATTGTTGATGCGCCTGAAATCGGTGAGCTCAAGAGAGGTGACTTAAACTTTTTACGCGTGCACAAATTTCAGCTGAATAACCGCCTGACGCTGTTGGGTTATAGCTGGGTGGAAAATAAACTGGAACTGTATCTGCTGGATATCGGACCCCATGAGAATTTCTATCAGGAACAGAAAAAGCACCGTAAAGCCGATCTGAAAATTATCAGTTAACCCATCGACTCCTGACAAAATCTGTCACAGCCTCCCCCTACTATGCAGCGGTAAACACACAAGGAGATCACCATGCTTACCGCTAACATGACCATTATTTATGTGCCCAACGTCGTAAAAACTGCTGATTTTTATGCCGCGCTGTTCGACATCAAACCCGCAGAACTCAGCCCGACCTTTGCCATGTTTGTGTTTGAGAGCGGCTTTAAACTGGGTATCTGGTCGCAGTATACCGTTGAACCCGCACTCTCCCTGCCCGCCAGTGCGGCGCGTAGCGAAATTGTGTTTAAA
The DNA here is from genome assembly GCF_018726825.1 of Pantoea sp. B270. NCBI lineage: Bacteria > Pseudomonadati > Pseudomonadota > Gammaproteobacteria > Enterobacterales > Erwiniaceae > Pantoea > Pantoea sp. B270. Next base: position 353,582 of record NZ_JAHCSX010000002.1, on the reverse strand, counting down.
ACCGCGCGCAAAGACGATGTCGATTTTCTTTATCACGAATGGGGCGTGCTGCGTGAAATCACTATTATTCAATCGCCGGTGCGCATGGACTTTGGCTACACCTTTACCGCGCTGGACCCGGACGGGCACCGCCTGCGTGTCTGCTATTTACAGCTGGATGAGTAAGTGAAGAGACCTGGCGCTGACGGTTGCAGGTTGTTAAATGCACTGAGTAATCATTAACTATATTTATATTCTTAATTGCCGGTTAATGACATCAACGCTGCTGTTCAGTTAAGCAACGTGCAGGTAATTCAACCTGGTGGATAGCGGTGCGATTTATCACGCAATAAGTTGCACCGCTACACAGTGCGCGAGATGCTTGTATTTCCTCTGGCTAATATCTATATATTACAGCGCATTATAATAAGATTGTCATCGTTGACTTTATCCATCATTACCGTTTCCCTCCCACATCGCGCTTTTTTAAAGTGCCTTCCGTGTATGCAATAAATAAAATCTACTGAATACAGCCACCTGAACACGCTACGTCGTTTCCAGGACAAGTCTTGTTACTGTTAAATATTAATTACGTTTTTATGGACCTCTGCACAGGCTGCAGTGTACCTGTAGCCCGACCATGGAGAAGGCCAGGCGATTAAACGCCGTACTACACCGGGATGTGATGATGAACAGTAATCTGCTTAACCTGCGCCAGCAGCGCGCGACGCGCACGCTATTTTTTATCGCCGGACTGGGCATGGCCGCCTGGGCGCCGCTTATTCCCTTCGCCAAAGCGCAGCTGGCGATCAATGACGGCATGCTGGGGCTGCTGCTGTTCTGTATCGCCGCAGGCTCCATGTCAGTTATGCCCTTTACCGGCGCGCTGATTGCCCATTTTGGCTGTCGCACGCTGCTGCTGCTGTGCGGTGCCGGACTGGCCCTGGATCTGCCGCTGCTGATGCTGCTGTCCTCACCATTGCCGATGGCGGGCGCGCTGTTGCTCTTCGGTGCGATCAACGGACTGATGGATGTCAGCATGAATTATCAGGCGGTGATAGTGGAGCGCGAGGCCGGGGCCAGCAAGATGTCGGGCTTTCACGGCTTTTACAGTCTTGGCAGCATTGCTGGCGCCGGCGCGGTGAGTCTGCTGCTGTGGCTGCAGGTTGCGCCCCTGCTGGCACTGCTGCCACTGTGTGCGTTGATTTTATTGCTGCTGCTGATGAGCCATACCGCCCTGTTGCCCCGTCGCCGCACGGATGCAAAACCAACGCGCGGAACGCTGCGCGCCCTGACGCACCGTAACGTGGTGCTGATTGCCCTGCTGTGTTTCCTGCTGTTCCTCACCGAAGGCGCCATGCTCGACTGGTCAGCGGTGTTTATGAACAGTGAACGCGCCATGTCGATGCAGCTGGCCGGTTTCAGCTTCACGCTGTACGCCACGGCTGTCGCCACGCTGCGCCTGTTTGGCGATCGGCTGATTAATCACTATGGCAGTCGCCGCGTGCTCACCTGGGGCGGTCTCGTCGCCAGCGGAGGGCTGGCATTGGCCATTTTCTCCGTCTGGCTGTGGAGCGCTCTGCTCGGCTTTGTGCTGGTGGGTATCGGTCTGGCCAATATCGTGCCGATTTTGTTCAACGCGGCGGGTAACCAGCGCACTGTCGCCGCGCATTACGCCATACCGGCCGTCACGCTATGCGGTTACTCCGGGCTACTGCTGGGCCCGGCCCTGATTGGCTTTAGCGCCCAGCTCACGTCCCTGACCACCACGCTCAGCGCCGGCATCGTGATGTTGCTGCTGGTGACTTTCGCGGCGCGTTTCGCTCTGGCAGCGAAATAGCGCCTCTGCCCTGTCATATTCACAAGGAGTTTCTATGACAACCTCAACGCAACCGGTGTTTAGCCTGCACTACGTCGGGCTCAATCTGAAGAAAGGCGTTAATGCCGCGACCTTCGAAGCCTTTCTCAAGGCGCGCGGCACGCAGATTCCTGCTTATCCGGGCTGGCAATGGTCGCTGTTAAAAGGCCTGCGCGGCGAACGCCAGGAACAATACCTGATGCTGTATCAGGCTCCCAGCCAGGCAGAATATGACCGCTATATCACACCGGCTGGCGAACTCACGGCTGAGGCCATCGCCTTCTGGCAACAACGGCCCGAGGCGTGCGCGCTGCTTGAGGAGTGGAAAAACTTTGCCACCTATGGGGAGTTACCAACGCTGTTCTCCACCTTCTCGCTGCTGGCAGAAAACCGCCACAGTTCACTGCCGCCCGGCCCGAACTTTCAGCCCGATGCTCAACCTGCGGTGGCACGCGTGGTCGGTTTTCATCATCTGGCACTACGCGCTGGCGTGACGGCTGCCGACTTTGATCGCTTTATGATTGAGAACGTCGCGCGCATTGATGACTATCCCGGCTGGAAGTTTCACATGCTGAAGGGCACCGGCGGCAATCGAAGTGAGCAATATGCAGTGATGCTGGTGATCGAAAGTCTCGACTCGCTCAATAGCTTCCATCCGGCGATGGACGTCTCAACCGAAAAATCGCTGACGTTTGTGAAAAACCATCAGGAGAGCGAGCGTATGTATGATGAATGGCGCACCATGGCCTCGTTCTCCGGCGCACCGCAAATGTATACCGACTATCTGACGATTGCCGGCAACGTCGGCTGAGGTTGGCCATGACCGGCGGAGGCCGGTCAGACTGCATCATCACGCCCGCGCAGGGTTGTGTTCGGTCGTGGCTGGCCCGGCACCTCAACGCCTGGCCAGCCCGCCGTTCGCGTCCGTTGCCGGATTAGCTCACCCGCGCCGCTGCCGGGCTGTTCAGCGCGGCCAGCAGCGTTGCAGAGTCCGCCACTGCGCCGAATATACCGCCCTGCATATGAATCATGCTGAGCGCCGCCTCATGATGCTTCAACTCCGTCGCCGCGCAGCAGTCGCTCAGCACCAGACATTCAAAACCGCGATCGTTGGCTTCGCGCAGTGTGGTATGCACGCAAACGTCGGTGGTGATGCCGCTGATGATTAAGTTGCGGATACCGCGACTGTGCAGAATCAGCTCAAGGTCGGTGGCGTAAAAAGAGCCTTTGCCGGGTTTATCAATAATCACTTCATCCGGTAGCGGCGCCAGCTCGGGAATGATTTCCCAGCCTGGCTCACCGCGCACCAGAATGCGGCCACAGGGCCCTGCTGCACCAATCTCCGCCTGCATCCGCCGCGATCGCCAGCGCTTGTTGGCCGGTAGATCGCTCAGGTCCGGACGATGGCCTTCACGGGTATGGATGATCGGGAAGCCGGAGTCGCGCATGCGCGCTAACACCTGCTGCAGCGGTTTGATGGGGGCGCGTGTCAGGGAGATGTCGTAACCCATAGTGTCAACATAACCGCCCTTACCGCAGAAGTCGGTTTGCATATCAATCACCAGCAGCGCGGTGTTTTGTACCGTGCAGTTGCCGTCAAAAGGCCACGGATAAGGCGTTGAATCAACGATATAATCAGGCATTGCTTTTCTCCATTACCGCCGCGCTGCTTTCCGGTTTCCATTTCACAATCAGCGTGTAGCTCACTGCCGCTGCCACCAGACCAATGACCGCTTCACCAAACTGCGGGAATTCAAGGTGGGCCATCACCGCACACAGGCTGCCGATGGCCCAGGCGGCGAACGCGCTGCCGCGCAGGCGCCGGGTTTGACGCTGTTCGCTGATTTTTGCCATAAAGATCAGATCAACAATCATCACTGCGCCAAACGGCGGCACCACCATGCCAAGCAGGCTGAGCCATTCGAGGAACCAGGACCACACGCCGGCCAGCGCCAGCACGCCACCGATGGCCCCGAGGATCAGCGTCCACAGGCGCATTTTGCTGCTGAACAGATGGCTGAAACCGACCGCGCCGTTATACAGGCAGTGCGTGCACACCGAACCGAGGTTGATAAACACAAACAGAAAGGCAATGACGGAGAGCAGCATGCCGTGCCCCATCAGCAGCGGCAGGAAGTTACCGCCGTTGCTGAGCGGATCGACCGCCGCGCCGACGGCGACAATCACCACACCAAACAGATAGGAAATCACATTCGCCAGCGGGAACGCGGAAAACGCGGCGATCACCGCTGATTTGCCGTCCTTCGACCAGCGGGTAAAATCCGCTGTCATGGTGCCGGAATCCGCAAAGCCGGCAATCACCATGGTGACCGCCGTGCCCATGCTCATGGCGCCAGCGGCTGCCGGACTGCCCTGCCACTGGGTCAGCGTGGTGAAATCATGATCCTTGCTCACCAGCCACAGCGCAACCAGCCCCAGCACCACAAACAGCGGAGCGGCAATCATTCCCAGCACCGACAGCGCCCGCACCCCAAGAAAGGTGACGCCAGTATACAGCACCATGGCAAACGCGGTGACCGCCAGCGCATTCCAGCCAAAAGTCTGGTTGATCACCGTCCCGGTCAGGCCGGTCTGAAAGGCGTACCAGCCTATCACCACAGTAGAAAGAAAGCCGGACACCAGGATATAGCCTTTGGTGCCAAAGGTCCGCTTCGCCTGCAGCGCGAAGTTCATACCGGTATGCCCGGCGAACCAGCTAAGTGCGCCGACATAGGCAAACAGCACCAGGTTACCCAGCAAAATCGCCAGCAGTGCCGGCCAGAAGCCAAGATGCCTGGTGATAATGCCGCCGAACAGCGCATTGGTGAGGATCATCGGAAAGCCAAACCACACCGCCGACACCGAACCCGTCGAGTGGCGATGGCTAAGCGGCACCGGCTCATGCTCGAACTCCTGCTCCAGCGCAGGGGAAGATTTGTTACTCATGGAGAACTCCAATAGCAGCAGGATAGTGATGATTCCATGGTTGGATGCGCTCAAAAGCGGCACTGGCCGCCAGCACCAGGCCATCGTCCAGATGACGACCCACAATTTGCATACCGATCGGCAGACCACCGGCCGTGAAGCCGGCAGGCACCGAGGCGGCAGGCTGACCGGTAAAATTGAACGGGAAGCAGAACGACAGCCAGTGATCGCTGCGCACCATGCGGCCATCAATGACTTCCGGGCCCTGCATATGCAGCGCAAATGGCGGCACCGCCAGCGTCGGCGACAGCAGCAGGTCGTAGTGCTGCATAAAGCGCCACAGCTGGTTGCAGAGCTTTTTGCGCGTGGTATTGGCGTCGGTGAAATGCTCCGCGCGCCAGTCGCGCTGCAGCATGGCACTCAGGTGCGGTGACATCGCAGCACCCAGCTCGCTCTGCATCTGGCGCATGCCGCTCAGATCGCTTTCGAACGCCACCAGCGCAGCAAAGCTGGCGCTTTCGTCAGCGATGCCGGGATCCACCTCCTCCAGCTCTGCGCCCAGCGCCGCAGCGAAACGACGTGCGGCCGCGGTGACCACGGCGCGCACTTCCGCATCGACGGCGATATAGCCAAAGTCGGCGCTGAAAGCGATGCGCAACCCCTGCAGTGGCCGATGCAGACTGCCCAGCCAGTCAACATCACTGCACGGGATGGAGTGCCGATCGCGCATGTCCGGACCGGCCATCACCGACATCATCAGCGCGCTGTCGCGCACGCTACGCGTCATCGGACCGATATGTTCAAGCGATTCCCAGCTGGAAACGCCAGGATAACGCTCATCGCGGCAGCCCGGCCACAGCGGCACCCGCCCCATCGAGGCCTTGAGTCCATAGACACCGCAATGGGCCGCCGGGATACGTACCGATCCTCCGCCATCACTGCCGAGCGCAATCGGACACAGCCGCGCCGCCAGCGCCGCGCCAGATCCCGCACTCGATCCGCCCGGCGTTTTGCTCACATCCCAGGGATTACGCGGTGAGGGAAACAGGGGATTATGGCCGACACCGCTGTAGCCAAACTCCGGCGCGGTGGTCTTGCCCAGCAGGATGGCATCCGCCGCCAGCAGGCGCTCAACGGTGATGTCATCTTCTTCGGGAATAAAATCGGCGTAGGCGGCCGATCCTGATGTGGTTCGCACACCGGCGGTACAGATCAAATCTTTTACCGCCAGCGGCACCCCCGCCAGTGCGCCCAGCGGCTCGCCGCGCGCACGACGGCGGTCGATCTGCTCTGCCTGTGCCAGCGCCCGCTCCGGCGTTAGCGTACAAAACGCCTGAATCAGCGGCTCCCGCTGTTCCAGGCGATCCAGCGTCGCCTGGGTTAACTCGCGCGCGGAAACCTCGCCGTCGCGCATCCGCGCCGCCAGCTGGGTGGCATCTTCATCCAGCAGTGCATCAAACATGATCGTTCTCCCGGGTTAATTGGCTACCGGGAGGAGTGCAGTTTGCGTGCCAGAATAGTGTGGTGTGCGCGGCCGTTATGCGCCGGACCAGATGGGATACGGTCTGGGATACAAGATGGAATACTTATGGATGCGGCAGCCATACCGATGCAGGCAATGCGCACAAACTGTGCGCACCGCTGCATCATCGCGTTGCCATTTTAGGGTGCAGCCGGCGGAGGCGACGTTGCTGCCGTGGCGTGCTTCAGAAGGGTTAGCTTTGCGCGCTGACTAACCGCACGGCGAAGCCAAAAAACAGCATGCCGGTCAGCATGTTCGCCAGCTTAACCAGGCGGGTGCGGCTGCGCAGATAGCGCACCATCACCGCGCCAGCCACCAGCAACAGGGAATAGTAGCTGAAACTGATCACCTGAATCAGCGCACCCAGGGTGGCAAACGCCGGCGCGGTATGGGTTACGCGCGGATCGATAAACTGAATGAAGAACGAAACGTAAAACAGAATCGCCTTGGGATTAGTTACGCCAAGCAGCAGCGCACGCAGGAAATAGTTTTCCTGTTTTACCGCTTCAGCCGGTTGATCGCCGCTGCGTTTGCGCAGCGCGCCGATGATAATCTTCACGCCGAGATACAGCAGGAACATGGCACCAAGATAACGCACCACCATAAAAATATGCGGACTGGTACGGATCAGCGTCGCGACGCCCGCCCAGGCGAGGAAAATCAAAATCAAATCGCCCGCCATCACCCCGGCTATCGCCTGACAGGCCGGCTTTGCCCCACGACTCATCCCGGTGCGCAGCACATACAGGCTGTTGGGTCCGGGTAATAGAATGATCACCAGCGCGCCCGCCAGGAAAGTCCAGAGATTGATAATGCCTAAATCGTGAAACATTACGGTGCTACCCCATGCCGTTAAGCAGGTAAAAATGAGTGAAAGTGGAACCCGGCGCGCTGCTCAGCTGCCGCGGCGCGGCGCATAGTAGCAGTTGTGCGGTGGATTTGTCGCTTAACGCCACGGTTCAGGTGGTCGAAACGGTGTTACGTAACACATACAGCGCGTGACAGGCACCAGTGACGTTGTCACAGTGATGATTCAGAGGTTTTGCAACTGCTGCGTCACCGCATCCAGAAATACCCGTAATACCGCAGGCTGGCGTTCGCGCGACATATACAGGCCATAAATGCCTAAGGTGCGCGGTTGAAAGCCGGGCAGTACGCAACGTAACTGACCGCTGGCGAGCGCAGCCTGTGCCTCCATTGCCGGCACCATGGCAACACCACAGCCGGCGATAGCAGCATCACATAACACGGATGAAATACCGGCGCTGAAATTGCCGCTCACCACCACGGAAACCGCCTCGCCTTGCGCATCGTGAAACTGCCAGCGCTGCCCGGCAAAGCGGCTGTAGTGCAGGCAATTATGTTGTGCCAGATCCGCTGGCGTCTGCGGTTCGCCCCGCTGCGTTAAATAGGCCGGCGCGGCGCAGACTACCGAGGCACATTCACCCAGCCTGCGGGCAATCGCGCCGGGCTCCGGATCGTCGGTAATGCGAATGGCCACATCGATGCGCTCACCCACCAGGCTAACCGGCTGATTATTGATCTCCAGCTCAATACGCACCGCCGGGTAACGCGCGAGGAACGCCGGAATCATCGGTCCAAGAATATGTGTGGCGGTTGAATGTGCACAGGCCACGCGCAACGTGCCCTGCGGTTTGCCCTCATCGCCCTGCTGTTCAATCTCGTCGGCCAGCCGGGCCAGCGCGCGTGTCTTATGCAAAATCTGTTCACCCGCCGGGGTAATGGTCAGCCGCCGTGAAGAACGGTGTAGCAGGCGAGCGCCCGCCCACTTCTCCATTTCATCAAGATAGCGACTGACCATCGGGCGCGAAATATCCAGCGCGCGCGCCGCCGCGCTCAGGCTTCCCAGTTCACAAATCCGGTTAAACACCCGCGCTGCCGTCACTCTGTCCATGCAGGCTCCATCTGATCGTTTTATGCAACTGATCATATCTGATTGCGGGAATTCTGCCAGCTGGCGATTTGCTTACAATAGCGTCTTTCAGTGACGGCACGTTGCCGTAAAAAGGAAGATGCCATGAAGATGAAATCACTCGCGCTGCTGGTCACCTTAGCCGCCGCGCCGGTTTTTGCCGCCCCGTTGCAGTTAGACGTGTATAACCCACAGGAACAGGGAATTTTTCCGGTCTCGTCGACGCTGGTCTCCGGTCCGCATGAAGCGATTCTGTTTGATGCGCAGTTCAGCCCCAAAGATGGCGAGAAGCTGGTGGAACTGATTAAAGCGCGCGGCAAGCAGTTGACCCACATCGTGATCACCTCGGGCGATCCGGATTTCTACTTCGGTCTTGAGCCGCTGGTGCAGGCGTTTCCGCAGGCCAAAATAGTCGCCTCGCCGCTGGTAGTGGAACATATCGAAGCGACCAAAGATGCCAAGCTGCAGTACTGGGGACCGCAGATGAACGGCGCTGCGCCGCACCAGCTGTATGTGCCGCAGATTACCCACCAGACGCGGTTTAGCGTCGATGGTGAGCGCATCGAGCTGCGCCACGCGGCAGAAAAATCAGCCTACGTGTGGATTCCCTCAAATAAGGCAATACTCGGTGGCACAGTGGTGGATTCGGGCATTCATGTCTGGACCGCGGACACCCAGACCGCAGCCAGCCGCGCAGAGTGGCGTCAGGTAATGCGAGAAATGCAGCAGTTGAAGCCGCAGGTGGTGATCCCCGGCCACTATCTGGGCGCGCGTCCGGCAGGCGATAAGGCGGTCACCTTTACCCTGGATTATCTGCAAAGTTTTGAGCGGGCGCTGCAACAGCACAAAGGCTCCGCGGCGGTGATTCAGGCGATGAAACAGGCGTGGCCAACCTTAGCGGATGTCAGCTCGCTGGAGCTGAGCGCGAAGGTGAATACCGGTGAGATGAAGTGGAAGTGACGCGAGGATAAATAAACGGGCCAGACGCCGCCACGCCTGGCCTGAAGCTTACTGCAGATGGGTTTTCAGCTCTTCCGCCGCCTGACGAATCGCAGTGCGGACTGCCGGCACCTCGCTCAGCGGATTGAGCAGACCGTAGTCATGAATCAGACCGTTATAGCGCGTCACGGTGACATCCACACCGGCGGCATCCAGTTTGCGACCAAAGGCTTCACCCTCATCACGCAGCACATCCAGTTCTGCCGTCTGAATCAGCGTTGGCGGTAAGCCCTGCAGCTGCTCTTTTGTGGCGCGCAGCGGCGAAGCGAGAATATTGTCGCGCTCGCTCTGTTTGGTGGTGTAGGCGTCCCAGAACCATTTCATCATGTTACGCGACAGGAAATATCCGTTGGCAAACTGGTGATACGAAGCGGTATCAAAGCGCGCATCGGTTACCGGCCACAGCATGATGTCATAACGAATCGCTGGCGTTTGCTGCTGTTTAGCCTGCAGCGCGACCGCCGCCACCATATTGCCGCCGACGCTGTTACCAACCAGCGCCAGGCGCTTACCATCGACACCAATTTCACTACCGTGTTCCGCCACCCAGCGTGTCGCCGCATAAGCCTGATTGATGGCCAGCGGATAATGCGCTTCGGGTGACGGCGTATAGTTCACAAACACAGCCGCTGCGCCAGATTCCACCACCAGATCGCGCACCAGACGTTCGTGGGTCGGGAAATCACCGAGGATCCAGCCGCCGCCGTGGAAGAACATAAATACCGGCAGCGTACCCTGTGCGCCCTGCGGTTTTACGATATTCAGCTTAATGGGCTGGCCGTTTACCTGAATGGTTTTTTCAGTGACGTCGGCCGGCGGCAGCGTTACGCCCTTCTGCGCATCAATCAGGACCTGGCGCGCCGCCTGCGGTGACAGTTGCTCAATCGGTTTGCCGCCGCTGCTGTTCAGCGCCTGTAAAAACTGCTGCACGTGACGTTCAGGTTGTGGTGCGTCAGCAAAGCTATTTACAGATGCAGTAGCCATCGCCATGGCAAGCAGAGAGTGTTGTAATTTCATGGTGTTACTCCTTTAATATTTTTTGCGATTATATCGCACGCTATTTAAATGATAATGACTTGATGGTCGTGTTCTGAACTGAGACTGAATTTATATAGCGCGCTATTTAATAGCAAGATATTTTTTAGCCAGGATTTACATCATTGCTCTATTACACTGATTTTAATCAGGATATTTTTTCAGATTTTTGCCTGCAGGCGGGTGCGCTTTCCGGCCAGCCACATCGGCAACCTGCAGATTCATCTTGTCTGCGTCCCCGCCAGCCGCCACACTGGCGAGCACGCCGCGATTTTTCACACATTGAGGTAACGGGTAATGCCGCAGAGTAAAGCTACCCTGACTGGTCTGCTGGCCATTCTGCTGTGGAGCACGATTGTAGGATTAATAAAAAGCGTCAGTGAAAGTTTTGGTCCGGTAACCGGTGCCGCGCTGATTTACAGCGCCAGCGCCCTGCTGTTGCTGCTCACCGTGGGTTTTCCTGACCTGCGCCAGTTTCCCCGCCGCTATTTGCTGATCGGTAGCCTGCTGTTTGTCTGCTATGAGCTCTGCCTGTCGCTGTCGCTGGGTTTTACTCATAGCGGCCATCAGGCGATTGAAGTCGGCATGGTTAATTACCTGTGGCCGGCGATGACCATCGTTTTAACGGTGATGGTTAACCGGCAAAAGACCAGCCCGTTGATTATTCCCGGCCTCCTGCTGGCCGTCGCCGGTATTTGTCGGGTACTGAGCGGCGATCGGGGATTTTCACTGGGCGAAATGATCGACAACGTGATGGATAATCCGCTCAGTTATGGTCTGGCATTTGGCGGTGCGATGATTTGGGCGGTTTATTGTGTGGTGACAAAAAATAGCGCGAAAGGCAGTAACGGCATCACGCTGTTTTTCATGTTAACTGCGCTGACGCTGTGGCTGAAATCGCTGCTATCACCGCAGGTGCCCGTGGTGTTCTCACTGCAGGCGTGCATCAGCCTGGCGCTGGCAGCAATGGCGATGGGGTTCGGCTATGCGGCGTGGAACGTCGGCATTTTGCACGGCAATGTCACGCTGTTAGCCGCAGCCTCCTACTTTATCCCTATCATTTCGTCGCTGATAGCCGCTTTTATCCTTAACTCCAGCCTGACCTTCTCCTTCTGGCAAGGTACGGCCATGGTTTGCCTCGGTTCGCTGCTCTGCTGGTGGTCAACGCGCGGGGCTGCAACGCATAAGCTGGAAAGCAACACGCTGGAATAACCGGCTGGATTTCGCAGCCGGACGAGAATACAGACAGTGGTGCAGACTCAGCGCGGCGGCGGGAACATTTTGCGATACAGCGACGGCGTCATGCCGGTCACTTTGACAAACGCGCGGCGCATCACATCGGCACTGTGATAACCGCAGGCCGCCGGGATCGCTTTGAGCGGCAGCTCACCGGCATCCAGCAAAGCCCGCGCGTGGCTGATGCGTGCCTGTTCCAGCCATGCGCCAGGCTGGATCTGCATTTCCTGCTGAAACAGACGCGCTAAATGCCGCGTACTGAGGTGCATGTGCGCCGCCAGGTCTTCCAGCCCGCGAATCTGTGCCAGATGCGCGATTGCCCAGCGCTGCATCTCCTGAAAGGCGCTGCGTCCGGCCAGGGACACCTGCTGTTTACGCACAAAATGTCCCTGTGTCACCGGGCGCTGGAAGAACATCACCAGGCTGGCGGCCACCTCCTGCGCCAGCTCGCGCCCGAGATCCTCTTCCACCAGCCGCAGCGCCAGATCCAATCCGGACGTCACGCCCGCCGCCGTGCGTAATGCACCATCCGCCACATACAGCGCATCGGCTTCGACCTGCGCATCGGGTAGCAGTAATGCCAGCCGTTCCGCACATGCCCAGTGAGTAGTGACTTTCCTGCCGTTCAGCAAACCCGTTTGCGCCAGCAGCAGCGCCCCCGTACACACCGAGCCGTAACGCTGGCTGCGCTGACAGAGCGCGATAATCTGCTGGCGCTCACTGGCGGAAAGCTGCATCTGGCTGGCGTCAGGTGCTCCGGCAACCAGAAAGGTATCGGCGCGATGCTGTGTCGCCGCAGTTAGCGCAACGTCGGCTTCCAGCCGGACACCAGACGAGCAGCGGATGCTGGTGTGCTGCAGCGACATCACGCTGAGCTGATACACCTGACGATGCAGCAGCCGATTTGCCTCGGCAAACACATCCAGCGGCCCGGAAATATCCAGCAACTGAGCGCCGGGAACGGCCAAGAGGGTAATGTGATGGTGAGTCATTGTCTGGCTGTCCGCTTAAATCGCAATGTCAGAAATCATCGTTAAACAGAGATTCATGACATTGTCGCGCGGCTTTATGCTGAACGCAACTTCACTAAGCGGAGACATCACCATGAGTTTTACTATTAACGGCATTCGTATTCCGGACAGCAAAATGGCGCGCGATGCTACCGCGCTGGTACGTGACATCGAATCGGATCTGTTATTTCATCACTCCAGCCGCGTTTTTTACTGGGGCGCTTTGGCAGGTCAGCGACTGGGGGTCAAAGTGGATGCCGAGCTGCTTTACGTTGGCTCCATGTTTCATGATGTGGGCCTGACGCAACAGCATTGCAGCTGCGATAAGCGCTTTGAAGTCGATGGCGCCAATGCGGCGCGCGATTTCCTGCAACATTACGGGGTTGCCCAGGCGGACATTGATAAAGTGTGGACGGCGATTGCCCTGCACACGACGCCCGGCATTCCGCAATTTATGGCCGGGGAAATCGCCCTGGTGACGGCCGGCGTTGAGATGGATGTGCTGGGTATTGACTATGATCACTTCAGCGATGAGCAACGTGAAGCCGTGGTGCAGCAGCATCCCCGTCCGGCACAGTTTAAAGAAGAAATTATCCAGGCATTTTATGAAGGCATTCAACACAAACCGGCGACGACTTTCGGCAACGTGAAAGCTGACGTCATCGCTGATAAGCAACCGGCATTTCGCCCGATGAATTTTTGCCGGATTATCCGCCAGTCGCGCTGGGCGGGTTAACATGGACAGCGGAGATAGCTCATCGCGAACGGGAGAAATGGCGACGGAAGCGTGCGCTGTGAATCCCGGCAACAAAATTAACTCATCGAACATTGTCAGCAGGAGAGAATTTTCGTTGCTACTATAGTGACGCAACACACAGCTCAAGCGTTGCGACGAGAATTTTTCCTGTAGTTTTTTGTTATGCCCGCTCTGCGGGCATTTTTTTCCGAAAAATGCACCGTCACGCTGCTGCCAAACCCCTTACGCCGCAGGTTTCAAACGGCCTGATTGCCCTGCTTCCAGCAATGCCTTTGCGGTCGTCCTTGTACGTTCAGTTAACAGAGGGTCATGCACGGACACGGTGTTAACCAAAGCAATCAATTCATAACAATTCGACCATGCTATAGGTATTTCTTCATTACAATTTCATGAAACTCATCACCCGGTCGCCCAGCGGCAGGTTCAAACTTTCCACTGTAAATAATATTTTTGAATGTGCTTTTTCAGATATAGAAGTGATAACATAGTTAAGAAGCACGGCTGTTACAAATTGATAGAGTAAAAGGACTTTGAAATGGAATTATTTTTAGTAGTAGTACTCTTATTAGCACTTCTGGCTCCGGTTTTATCTGTCGTACTTTTCAAAAAAAGTAAAAAATACCGAGAGGAAATAGCTTTTTTAATCTCCGGCAAAAATACGCTTGGCGAAGAATTAGGTGAAACGCAGAAAAAATTAGCTCAGGCTATACGTGACCACGCAGAACTTGAAGGAAAAGCCACTCCTTTGTGGCAGTATCAGGAATTACACGATGCAGTATTAGATGCGGAGAAAAAGATTAAAACTGCTGACGCTATTGCCAGAGAAAAATTGGATGAAGCGCAAAAACAAGCGGCAAGAGCGGTAAACGAAGCTCACGATCAGGCTGCATTAACAATAAGCAACGCCAATAGCGAAGCTGTCGCTATCACCCAGGATGCGCGTGATGCTCGCCTGAAAGCCAAAGAACGACTCGATAACGCGAATAGTAAAGCGGATGAGCTGATCTCCAACGCAAATGATAATGCGATGAAAATAATCGCGGATGCAGAGATACGTGCAATGGAAATAGCTGGCTCCGCATATGAAGCGAAAGAGTTTGCAGAGACCTATCAGGCTGTCGCCAGGTCAATGAAAAATAAAATTGAAGGGTACGGCGATGAATGGATAGTGCCAAACCGAAGCGTTTTGGACGAACTGGCAGAGAATTATGAATTTACGGATGCAGGAAAAGAACTGCAAAAAGCCAGAGAGTTAACTAAGTCTCTTATCAAAACGAACAAAGCGGCAAGCTGTGATTACGTCGAACCAAACAGAAGAAACACCGCCATCAAATTTGTACTGGATGCTTTCAATGGAAAAGTCGACAGTACCCTCTCAAAAATTAAACACAACAATTACGGCAAATTATCCCAGGAAATAAAAGATGCCTTTGAGCTTGTTAATTTTAACGGTTCAGCCTTTAGGTCAGCCAGGATCACTGATATCTGCTTGCAGGCCCGACTCAACGAGCTTAAATGGGGAGTAGCTGTAAATGAAATTATGCTTGAAGAAAGAGAAGAACAAAGACGAATCAAAGAACAGTTGCGTGAAGAAGAAAAGGCGCGTCGCGAGTATGAAAAAGCGATAAAAGAAGCTGAAAAAGAAGAAAAAACAATTCAGCAGGCGATTGATAAAGCGACTAAAGAACTGATGCTCGCAGGCGAAGAACAACGTATAGCCCTCGAACAAAGACTGGCTGAGCTACAAATTAAATACGAAGAAGCTGAAGCCAAAAACCAACGAGCCATTTCGATGGCACAGCAAACACGTTCAGGTCATGTGTATGTGATCAGTAATATCGGCTCGTTTGGAGAAAACGTTTATAAAATTGGGATGACACGCAGGCTCGAACCGCTCGACCGGGTTCGTGAACTTGGCGATGCCAGCGTCCCGTTTTCATTCGATGTACATGCAATGATCTATAGTGATGATGCTCCTTCGCTTGAAAACCACCTTCACAAAGTGTTTAACGATAAACAGGTAAACAAAGTTAACTCGCGCAAAGAGTTCTTTAATGTAGGTATTAAAGACATCAAATCCACGATTCAGGAAATGAGCATTGATGTGCATTGGACAATTTCTGCAGAAGCCAAAGAGTACAGAGAGTCTTTAGCCATCGAAAATGAACGCAACACAGCGTTAAAAGAAAGCGAAGAGTTGATTGTTGCATAATATTTTGTAGCCATGATATGACCTGATGATGATACGTCAGGTCATTGTGAATGTAAGAATAAGTGGCGGATCTGGTGACATTCATTCGTAACGGCTGGGGCAATCAGGCACCTGCGGTAAGCGCGGATCAGGTGGCAAAACTGCGTAAAGATCTGCCGAAGGGAGCGGAGGCGGATAAGGAAAAGAGTCAGTAAAAACTGACGGAGAAAATGTCCTGTTCAGGGCCCCGATAAGGGCCCTGATAATGACGCCGGATAGCCATGGCAACCTGAGCAACTACCGTGCAATGCCCCATCGCCAGCCTGCACTATGCTTTGTCGGCGTCGGTCAGGGTGGCTCTCACCTGCGGCAGACTCTGCGGGTAATTCTGCTGAATGAATTCAATCATTTTCTCGCGTACATAGCAGCGCAGATCCCATGCCGTCGGTGAGTTCTGCGCGGTCATCAGTAAACGGATGGTCATGGTTTTTTCCGTGGTATCGGTCACCTGCAGTACCTGAGTTTCGCGATCCCAGAGCCGCGTCTCATTGAGGATTTTTTCAAAATGCTCGCGCAGCGGCGCCAGCGGCATCGAGTAATCAACATAGAGAAACACAGACCCTAATATCTGCGCATTATTTCGCGTCCAGTTCTGAAATGCATTCTCGGTAAAATAGGTGATGGGCAGCACCAGACGGCGTAAATCCCAGATGCGCACCACAACATAAGTCAGATTGATTTCCTCAATCCAGCCCCACTCCTTTTCGACCACCACCGCATCGTCAATTTTTATCGGTTGGGTGAAAGCAATCTGAATGCCGGCAAACAGATTCACCAGCGACTTTTGCAAAGCGAAACCAATAATGATACCGGCGACCCCGGCACCCGCGAGGATGGTGGTGCCGAATTTACGTACACCAGGGAAGTTGAGCAGAATTAAACTCAGGCAAAACAGTACCAGGATGACGATAGCCACTTTTTTAACATAGATTAATTGCGTACGAATTTTACGCGCACGCAGGTTGTTCGACAGGTTGATATCGTAGCGAATAAACAACATATCCTGCGCTACGTTAATCAGACGAATCAAAATGGAACAGAACGATAAGATGATAAAGATATTAAGCGTGGTGGCGATAAAGCTCAGTGAGCCAGGATCGAGATGCACATAATTCATCCCCATATTGATCAGCAGTAATGGAATGAATAAAAATAATGATCCCCGCAGATGCTTTTCCAGCGATTTAAACAGCTTGCGATCGCGGCTTTGCCAGTAGCGGATAAACCTGAGAAGAAGAAAGCGGGCCAGAAAACCCAGCAGTAGCGAGAGTGTGACGAGCAATACAGCAGGCACCCATGTCGGCGCACCAGATAACTCACCAGGAAGTAATGGCATGATATTCCCTTCTGTTCAGCTAACAACCGTGGTTGTCAGATAAGTCACCAAAATCAGTAACCGTTATCGTGCCGGTTATCTGCTAAACCCATGATTTCGCACTTCAGTGGGTAAAAATATAGTTCACTGGCCGCTGTTAGCAGGGGAAAAACCCATCAGGTAATCAGGTGCAGTGCTGGCGGTCATCGCAAGGATTTGAATTGGTGGTTTTTTTCGGCTTTATTGCTAAAGGTCTGAAATTGCAGGCAGGTGATGAGGCGAGGCGTCAGAGGGTGCTGACGAGAAATGCGCTGACAGGCAGTGGTGCTGCACCCGGGGAAGAAGTACAGACAACCTGTTGCGCCAGCTCGCGCTGACCACGCGCATAGCGCAGCAGGTTGATGCAGAGAAAAAGCGCGCGATTAAGCGCGCAATGCATTATTTGGCATACGCCTCGGTAGAAAGCGTAATCGTCACTTCGTCGCCCACGGCCGGAACATATTTATCGATTTTAAAGTCCGAGCGTTTGATGACGCCGGTGGCATCAAAACCGATCGCCTGCTTTTTAACCATAGGATGCATATCCTGCTTGTTCAGCGTGGCATGCAGCACAACCGGCTTAGTGATACCTTTGATGGTTAAATTACCCTGCACATCATATTTATTATCGCCTTTGCTTTCCACATGGGTGCTGTGGAAGGTGGCCTGAGGATATTTTTTAACGTCAAAATACTCATTACCCAAAAACTCTTTGGTCAGCGCTGGCACATGCGTGTCAATCGTTTTTAACGGCAGGGTCACATTAACCTGTGACTTTTCCGGATTTTCTTTATCAAAAGCCAGCTGACCGGAAACATCAGAAATATCAGCAGTCGGATGAGAGAAACCAAAGTGATTCCATGCGATCACCACGGAAGTATGTTGCGGGTCAAGGTTATATTCCGTCGCCGCGGCATGTGACAGGGGAACATATAATGCCACCAGAGAAAGCAGCGCCGTTTTTTTCAATAATTTCATGGAAACATCCTCAAATAATCAAGTGCTAATACTGTAGCGCAAACCTGCTAAGGTGTTATTGAAATCATTTGCTTTACCCATTCAAAATTTTTAACCGTTTTCTACCGCAAGCAAATAATAACGCAGAGTGAATTTTACCGAAATGACGTAATTAAATTCCGGCGAGTAGAATTTAATAAGTTCATTTTTATGTGGGCTAATTTAGCGGCGAGGAGAAGAACGGCAAACCATGTTGAGCATGCGATTAACAGACCGCCTGAATAGCCGGCGGCCGCCACGCTTTAATCTTCACTGGCACGACGTTGATCATAGACAACCTGTGCCTTTTCAATCGCGTCGCCCTGCTCTCTGGCCCACTTCACCAGCGAAACAAACGGATCCTGCAACGTCTGGCCCAGCGGCGTAATGGCATATTCCACCGCCACCGGGGACGAGGCGATCACGCGGCGGCTGATCAGGCCGTTACGCTCCAGCCGGCGCAACGCCTCCGTCAGTGCCTTGTGGGTAATCGGATCAAGACGGCGCTTGATCGCGTTAAAGCGCGCGGGTTCAGTACACAGCACGGTCAGAATTAATACCGACCACTTATTGGCGACCTGTTCCAGGATTGGACGGGTGCTGTTGATCTCTGCCAGCAGCGCCGCGATATCAGTCGGCATAGGGTTTCCTTATGTATATCTAATGTAGATAAGGTGCGTAATTGACACTAAATATACGAAATGTATCATCAGCCGTCCACCCCTCTCATTCTGGAGCAGCCATAATGAAACTCGAAGGAAAAGTCGCGCTGGTGACCGGCGGCGGCAGTGGTATCGGCCTCGCCATCGCGCGCCGTTTTGTGCAGGAAGGTGCCCACGTTTTCATCACCGGGCGACGCGAAGCGCTGCTGGCCGAAGCCGTCACGCTGACTGGCGGCCGCATTGAGGCGATAGCAGGCGACCTCACCAGCGCAGACGATGTTGCCCGTCTGTTTGACACCGTGCAGGCCCGCGCCGGACGTCTCGATATTCTGGTGAACTCCTCTGGCGTGGCTGAACCCGCCAGCCTCGAAGAGACCAGCGCAGAGCACTTTGACCGCACGTTCGGCCTCAACGTGCGTGCCATGGTATTCACCGTACAGCATGCGGTGAAGCACATGACTGAAGGCGGTGCCATCGTGCTGGTGGGATCGATTGCGGGCAGCATGGCCAATCCTGGCTATGGCGCTTACTCGGCCAGCAAAGCCGCGGTGCGCGCCTATGCCCGCACCTGGAGCAGCGAACTGGCACCGCGCGGCATTCGCGTCAATACGCTCAGTCCCGGCCCGACGGACACGCCGATGTTTGACCAGGTCAGCGACGAGGTACGACAGACATTCAGCGCGCAGATACCGGCCAAACGCCTCGGCCATCCTGACGAAGTTGCGGCGGCCGCCCTGTTCCTCGCATCGGACGAAAGCGTTTATGTCACCGGCAGCGAACTGGTGATTGATGGCGGTATGTCCGCGTAATGGCTGTCGTGCTGCACAGCGCGCCGGCCGGGCGTTGTGCAGCCACCGAAAACGTTTCTCAGAAGGTATAGCTAAAGCCGACCGTGCCGGTGACCTGATCGCGCCGGGACACGATCGGGCTGTCCGCAGCGCGATCGCCCAGCCAGCTGTAACCCGCGCTGACCAGCGTGCCCCAGTGAGCATCAAACTGGTGGCTCCAGGTGAGCGTAGTCGCAACACCATAAAAGCCGCCGCCGGCATCGTAACGTGAAAACCGGCTGCGGCTGCTCTGGACATCGCTCACGCCATACCAGGTATTCATATAACGCGCATCGCCAAACAGCGCCGCCGTCTGCAGTGCAACGGTATCGCTGTCGCGCTGGAGAGGCACCAGCGTAACGGATGCCTGATAGTTCACGCCCTGATCATCGCTGAGCGGCAGCACCGCTTTGCCCTCTGCACTCAGCCACGGCGTAAGCTGCCAGCCCAGCGCCAGTGCAGTGTTCACCGTCGCATTGATGTTTCCCATGCCTTGCAGCCGGCTGGCGCCGTCCCGCCACGTCGAATCTTTATCGCTTCGACCAAGGCCATAACCCAGCGTGTGTTCCAGATAAACCCCGCTGTCGCTCTGCAGGTCGTACCCGATGCCTTTCTGGGCATCAGCAAAAAATGCGCCGTCTCTGGCCTGGAAAATCGGTACCGGCTGCACCCGTGTTTTATTCGATCCGCTGTAGCGTGGCGCGAATTGCGCCCCCGCGCCGAGCGTCAGGCTGGTCTGTGCGTCGCCATCCGCCCTGGCGGCAGCGGAAATCATGAGTAGCAGATGGGTCATGTACATCAGCGTTTTTCTGGTTATCATCGTGTCACCTCTTTATCGGTCCGTTTACCGCCCCTTGCCCGGGCAGCCGCAGCGCGAAGCCGAAGTATCCCGGGGCTGTGTCAACAAACACCCAGGGATTTATGAAGAAACTGTCAAGGTGAGTTATGCAGACCAAAAATATCCTGATTATTGAGGACGACGCTGACGCGGCTGAGGTGCTGGAGGCCTATCTGCTACGGGAAAATTATGCGGTGCGTGTTGCCGCGGATGGCCTGAGCGGACTTGAGCTGGCCCTGCGCTGGCAGCCCGATCTGATTTTGCTTGATGTGATGCTGCCCGGCCTGAACGGCACCGAGGTGCTGGCAAAACTCCGGCGCAGCAGCGAGGTGCCGGTGATTATGGTCACGGCCATGGGCGATACGCCCGATCGCATCGGTGCGCTGCGCTACGGCGCGGATGATTATGTGGTCAAGCCTTATCATCCCGGCGAAGTGGTGGCACGCGTGCAGGCAGTGCTGCGGCGCAGCGCAGTAAAAACGCCGCAGGAAGAGATCCTGCGCTGGCAGGGGCTGGAGGTGAACAGCGGCGCGATGACGGTTACCGTCACGCAGGCCTCCAGTAACGTGCTTTGCGTTGATACCACGCCAACCGAATTCACGCTGCTGGTCACGCTGATGCGCGCACCGGTGCGCGCGCTGAGCCGCCCGTTTTTGCTGGAGCAGTGTATGCCGGACAGCGACGCGCTGGAGCGGGTGATTGATACCCACGTATATAACCTGCGCAAAAAGCTGGAAGCGGCCGGTATGGCGGGCGTGCTGCTCAACGTGCGCGGCGTAGGCTACCGGTTCCGCCAGCCATGACAGAAAAATCCCCACAAACGCTCTGGCGCTGGCTTTGTCTGCGCATTCTGACGCTGGCTATCGGTACCGTGGTACTGATTGCTTTGTGCATGTGGCTGCGCTTCACGGTGCAGTACCTGTGGATCACGCACCATATGCCGCCGGCAGTTCTGCATGAATTTCTCGCCCTGCGTGCACATCCGGAACGCGATCCCGCGCGCTTTCACCAGATCATCGATAGCTGGTGGGGCATACGCTACTCCGACCCGTCCATTGCCTCCTCGGACTGGATCACTGTCGGCATCCTGGTGCTGGTGACCATTCCGTTTATTGCCTATTTCGGGCTGCGCCACGCGCGCCCGCTTTCTGCACAGTTCAGCCAGCTCAGACGAGCGGCAGACCAGGTGACCGCAGGCGATTTCGGTGCGCAGGCGGCGTTAACACCGGCAGCGCCCGCCGAACTGGCGCAGTTCGCGCACAACTTCAACGCGATGACGCGCCAGCTGGCGCGTTACGACAAAGAGCTGCGTACGTCGCATGTCGCCATGGCGCATGAGCTGCGGTCGCCGCTCAACGCCGCCATGGTGCGTCTGCAGGCGCTGCTTGATGGCGTGTTCAGCGCTGACTCACGTCAGCTCGCCCTGATCATGGCGCAGCTCAGTTGTCTGCACCGGCTGATCGATGAGCTGCATCTGCTGTCACTGGCGGATGCCGGCCAGCTCACGCTGGAGAAAGTCCGCTGCAACCCGGCCGATATCCTGCGCGAGCGCCTGCAGTGGATCAAACCGCAGCTGGATGAAGCGCGCATCAGCACCGGGGTAGCGCTGGCTGAGGAGACATTACTGCCGGTCGATCCGTTCCGTCTCGGGCAGGTTTTCACCATCCTGCTGGAAAACGCCCTGCGCTATGCCGGAAGCGGCAGCCAGCTGCAGCTGCGCACGCGCAACACCGTTGATCATTACGAAATCATCGTGCAGGACAACGGCCCGGGCGTTCCTGCGGCGTTTCTGGCGTTGATGTTTGAGCGCTTTGCGCGCGGTGAGGCGTCACGCGCCCGCCACTCGGGCGGCAGCGGGCTGGGTCTGTCGATTGCGCGGGCGATTTGCCAGGCGCACGGCGGCACGATTAATGCCACGCTGCCGGCAACGGGAGGCTTGCAGGTACAGATTTTGTTGCCGCGCAACGCCTGACGTTGTTGCCCTTCTTGACACGCTCTTGATGGAACATCGCCGGATTCTTGATAATCGCACGGTGTAATGGCGCAAATACTGATAAAGGAATTGCGCCATGACCGACGAGCTTCCCTGCCTGATCAAACAGGGTGTGCGCCACCTGCTTAATCCGCGCCACCTGGTTTCCCTGCTGCCGCTGTTGCCCTGTCTGTTGCTGACAGCCATGGTGCTGACCGGCTGTGACCGCAAGCGAACGCCCACGCCACCGCCACCGCGTCCGGTAAAGTTCATCACGGTTGGCCCGCCCACGCCCGCCGGGCAGCAAACCCTGACCGGCGAGATCCGCGCGCACGATGAAACCTCGCTCAGTTTCAGGCTGGAGGGGCGGATTCTGACGCGCAGCGCCGATGTCGGCAGCCGCTTCAGGCAGGGAGAGACGCTCGCCGTGCTCGACAGCCCCGGCGCGCTGAATCAGCTGGCGAGCGCACAGGCGGAGCTGAACAGCAGCCGCGCGGCCGAAAAGGTGGCGGCCCTCAATCTGCACCGCATGCGCCTGCTGATGCCGTCCGGGGCAATTGCCCGTGCTCAGCTCGATAGCGCCAGCGCCGACTGGCAGGCTGCGCTGGCGCGGCGGCAGAGCAGTGAAGCGGCATTGAAAAATGCGCAGGATAGCCTGCGCTGGACCCACCTTACCGCGCCTGAGGATGGCGTGGTGACGGGCGTCAGCGCCGCAGCCGGTCAGGTGGTCAGCGCCGGTCAGACGGTGTTTACCGTTGCGACCGGCACAGGCCGTGACGTGGTATTTGACGTTGCCACGCCTGAAACCCTCGATCGCCGGGCCAGTGCCCGTTTCCGCGTTGCGCTATTGCAGAATCCGTCCGTGATAGCCGAAGCGCACCTGCGTGACGTCAGTCCGCAGGCCGACGCCCAGACACGCAGCTGGCGGGTTCGCATCACACTGGACAATCCTCCTGCGGAGATGGTGCTGGGCGCCAGCGTCGCCGTCACCCTGCCGCTGGCCGACACAACGGCGGATGCGGTGATGGCGATTCCGGCCACCGCGCTTACCCGCCACGCAGGCCAGCCGGCGGTGTTTATTCTTGACCCGGTGAAAAACTGCGTTATCCGGCGCACGGTGGCGATTGCCGGCTACACGGCAGATGCGGTATGGATTCGCGCCGGCATCATGCCGGGCGATCGGGTGATCACGGCGGGCGTCAGAAGCCTGCGTGACGGTGAACGCGTTGCCGGCAGCCAGGAGGATCAGCATGAAACCGGCGTTTAATCTTTCTGCCTGGGCGCTGAAACAGCAGCAGCTGATGGCTTTTCTTATGCTGCTGATTGTGGCAGCAGGCATCGTCAGCTATGAAAAACTCTCGCGCAACGAAGATCCGGCGTTCACCATCAAAACTGCGGTGGTGTCTGCGCAGTGGCCAGGCGCCGACATCAACGATACGGTCAGACTGGTCACCGATCCGCTGGAAAAAAAGCTGCAGGAAATTCCCTGGCTGGATTATGTGCAGAGTGAAACGCACGCTGGCCGCACGGTCATTTTCGTCAATCTGCGTGACGACACCCCACCCGCGCAGGTGGCCGGCATCTGGTACCAGGTGCGTAAAAAAATGCAGGATGTGACCCCGGCTTTGCCGCAGGGCGTGCAGGGCCCGGCGGTCAACGATGAGTTTGACGATACCTTTGGCACGATTTACGGCTTCACCGCTGACGGTTTTTCTACGCGCGAGCTGCGGGACCGGGTGGACGACATTCGCCGCGATCTGATGAGTCTGCCAGATGTGGGTAAGATCCAGCTACTGGGCGAGCAGGAAGAGCAACTGGTGGTGGCCTTTTCCCCGCGCCAGCTGTCCGCCATGGGGCTGGATTTGCAGCAGGTAGCAGAGGCGCTACGGGCGCAGAACGTCGTCGAGCCGGCAGGCAGCGTGCGCACCGCCACCGATAACATCGCCCTGCGCGTGAGCGGCGCGTTCAACAGCGAGGCGAGCCTGCGGGCGGTTACGCTGCGCGTTAACGATCGCTATGTTCCGCTGACGGCGATCGCCACCATCACGCGCCGCCCCGCCGAGCCGCCTGCCCCGCTTTTTCGCGTTAACGGCCAGCCGGCCATCGGACTGGCCGTGTCGATGGCCGCCACCGGTAACATGCTGGATTTTGGCCAGGCACTGCGGGCGCGCATGGAGAGCGAAGCCAGCCAGCTGCCGCACGGCATTGAGATGACGCGCATCGCCGATCAGTCAGCGGTAGTACAACAGGCGGTCAGCGGATTTGTCGATGTGCTGGACGAGGCGGTTATCATCGTACTGGCGGTTTCGTTTGTCTCGCTGGGACTGCGCGCCGGCCTGGTGGTCGCGGCGGCGATCCCGCTGGTGCTCGCCATGACGTTTATCGGCATGCATCTGGCCGGTATCGGCCTGCAGCGCATCTCGCTGGGCGCACTGATCGTGGCGCTGGGCCTGCTGGTGGACGATGCAATGATCACGGTGGAAACCATGGTGGCGCGGCTGGAGGCCGGCGATTCCCGCACCGGCGCAGCGACCTGGGCGTTCAGTACCACCGCCTTTCCGATGCTGACCGGTACGCTGGTGATGATTGCCGGTTTTATTCCGGTCGGCTTTGCCGCATCCAGCGCGGGCGAATATTGCTATACCCTGTTTGCGGTGGTGCTGATGGCGCTCATCAGCTCATGGCTGGTGGCGGTGCTGTTTTCACCGCTGACCGGCAGCTGGCTGTTGCCGGCCACGCTAAAGCAGCACCGCGCCGGAAACGGGCGCCTCAGCCAGTTCTATCGCCGCCTGCTGAGCAGCGTGCTGCGCCACCGCATGCTGACACTGGCGATGGCGTTGCTGGCACTGTTGCTGGCCGGCGTCGGCACCACGTATATGCAGGGCGAGTTTTTCCCGGCCTCCGATCGGCCTGAGCTGCTGGTGAGTCTGGCGCTGCCGGCCAGTGCGTCGCAGCAGGCCACCCTGCGTCAGGTGCAACGCCTTGAGCGGATTGTCTCCGCCAGCCGGGATGTTGACCACTATTCGTCTTACGTCGGCACCGGTGCGATACGCTTCTACCTGCCCATGGATGTGCTGCTGGACGATGAAAACAGCGCTCAGCTGGTGGTCGTGGCCAAAAGCCTGGCCGCCCGTGAACGACTGCAGCGCTCGCTGGATGCGGTGCTTGCCCGGGATTTCAGCGACATCACCACGCGCGTCGCGCCGCTCGAGCTCGGTCCGCCGGTAGGCTGGCCGATTCGTTATCGCATCAGCGGTCCGGATTATCGCCAGGTGCAGCAGCTGGCAGAGCAGCTGGCCGCCGCACTCGGCAGCTCAGCGCTGACGCGTGACGTCAATCAAACCGCCGGTGAGCCCGAACGCGTTATCACCTTGCAGGTGAATCAGACGGCAGCGCGCGCAGCCGGCCTCTCTTCTGACCTGATTGCTCAGTATCTGCATACGCTCTGGTCAGGAACGCTGATCACCACGGTACGCGATCGCAACCGGCTGATTGATGTGGTGCTACAGGGCAACGCTGCGGCGCGCCATGACCTGAGCAGCCTGTCCGGATTGCTGCTAACCGCGCCGTCGGGCGCAAAAATTCCGCTGACGCAGGTCGCAACACCGCAGTGGGGGCTGGAGGATCCCGTTATCTGGCGACGCCAGCGCCTGCCGTTTATCACCGTTCAGACCGATACGGCGCCGGGTTTGCGCGCGGAAGCCGTCTCCGCCGCCCTCACGCCGCTGATTGCCGCATTCAGGGCCAGTTTGCCGGCCGGTTACCGCCTGAGCGAGGACGGGGCGGTAGCGGAGTCTGACAAGGGCAACCAGTCGGTGATCGCCATCCTGCCGGTCACGCTGCTGTGCATGCTGGTGCTGCTGATGTTACAACTGCGGCGGATTTCCCGCATGCTGCTGGCCCTGCTGATGGCGCCCTTTGGTCTGCCGGGCATTGTGCTGGCCATGCTGCCGACCGGCACACCGATGGGCTTTGTGGCGCTGCTGGGTGTTATTGCTCTGGCTGGCATGATCATCCGCAACGCGGTGATCCTGATCAGCGAGGCGGATAACAATGTTGATGCAGGTATGCCGCCGGACGCTGCCATTGCGGCTGCGGCAGAACACCGCGCACGGCCGATCGTGCTCACCGCCAGCGCCGCGATTCTCGGTATGATCCCCATCTCGCGTCAGGTTTTCTGGGGACCGATGGCGCTGGCGATTATCGGTGGGCTGTTAGTGGCGACGCTGGTGACGCTCACGGTTTTACCCGCGGCGATGAGTCTGGTGATGCAGGCAGCAGCCCGTCGTGACAAACTGAAATCGCTGCGCTGGCGGCCGTTCAGAAAATAACCGCCTGCTGGTCAGCCCTGCTGGCACGGGGCAACGAAAGGTTTATCCACAGGGTTCCGGGCGGGATATGCACGCCAGATGTGGACAGTATCAGGAGAGAACGCGCAGCACCGGCTGCGCGTGGCCACGGGCTATTTCACTACCGGATGCTTCTCCTGCTGTAGCGCATTCATAAAGGTGTCGCTGAGATGCAGATGCTGACGCACCAGCGCCGGTGGCGTGCTGGCCAGCCACTGGTTAAGCGAAATATCCGCGTAATAATCGCTTTTAAACAGTTCCAGAAAGCGCAGCGGCTTGTCACCCGTGTTTTCGATATAGTGACCCATGGCAAAGGGCACATAGCCGACATCACCGGCGCGGAAGTCAAACGTACGCGCCTGACCTGAGGAGGCAAACACGCCCATCCGCCCCTGACCTTCCAGATAGTATTGCCATTCGTCGTTATTGGGATGCCAGTGCAGTTCGCGCATCGCGCCGGGAGCCAGTTCCACCAGCGCGGCGGCGATGGTTTTCGATACCGTAAAATTACTGGAATCAGTAATGCGTACCGTGCCGCCCGGCAGCATCAACGGCTTCTGCGCCAGCATTTTATGCGAGAAGACCTGCTTCGATTTCACCCCGCCGCTCACCGCCGAAGCCGGCGCGCCGTCCGGTGCCTGTCCGGCAAAGATATACTCCTCTTCCGGCGAAGGCAGCGTGTTAAACACCTCAGCCGGCACGCCAAAGTTTTTTGCCAGCACTTCTGGCGGGATATGTTTGAACCAGTCGCTGAGCAGAAAGGTACTGTCTTCATCGAAATTGCCATTGTCGAAGGCCAGCAGGAATTCGCAGCCGTCCGGCCCGAGGCCCTGAATTGAGTGCGGCACGCCCGGCGGGAAATACCATAAATCGCCCACGCCGACGTCATCGACAAACCAGCCACCTGCGGTATCCAGCGCGGTGATGCGCGCATTGCCGTACAGCATGTAGGCCCACTCGCCCTCTTTATGCCAGTGCAGTTCGCGGATGCCCCCCTTATCCAGCCGCATATCGACGCCAGCAATGGTGGTGGAAATGCCCAGTTCGCGCTGCGTCACCTGGCGCGTCCAGCCGCCGCTGCCCTTGCGCACATGCGCATCGCTAAACGAAAAACGCAGGTTGGGTAATGTGCCGCTGTCGGTTGCTGGCGGATCGACCAGA
Organism: Pantoea sp. B270; assembly: GCF_018726825.1. Taxonomy (NCBI): domain Bacteria; kingdom Pseudomonadati; phylum Pseudomonadota; class Gammaproteobacteria; order Enterobacterales; family Erwiniaceae; genus Pantoea; species Pantoea sp. B270. The sequence goes on along the minus strand of NZ_JAHCSX010000002.1, from coordinate 325,918 downwards.
TCCGGATTCAGCGCTTCGCGCACCGGATCGTGCGGGCCAGGGTCGCGCGGATGGTTGGGATCATTCGCCGGATAAGTCGCCACCTTGCCGTCGTGGGCATGGACCTTGCCGGCGGCCAGCGCCACGGTGCCACCAGCCGCGAAGGCCATAAAGCTTCTGCGAGATAAGTTTTCCAGTTTCATACCTGCTGTCTTCCTCAGTTTCTTATGGTTTGTGTCATGCCCCTTAACCATAATCAAACTGTGGCTTTCGCCAACCTTGTGTCACCGCTGAAATCAATAGAAAACCTTTATCATCGCGTAATCCCGCTCTTCACCCGCCTCACGCCATTTGCGCTTCGTTGAGATCGCGTTGACGTTCAGGTTATATCAGCCGACAAATAAGGCACAAAGTGATTAAATCTCGCCTCCGATTAAGCAATTTTTTTAATGATAGCTCGCCGCAAAAGTTAATTTAATGTTACAAAAGCATCGCAATTGCAATAATTACCCGGCTACGTTTTTTCTCCGGCGAGACGTGGCCGTTCCGGGCGGAAGCCCATGCCAATCAATCGGCCAAACAGATGGCGTAAAAACGGATAGCGGCTGATGAGCTGCGGAACCTTACTGGGCGTGGTGCGCGGGCGCTTGCCGCTGCTCATTTTGATCTGCAGGAATTGCGTCGCCACCGTCGGAAACTGTCGCCGCCGCTGCACGTTCTCCAAATCGCGCAGCGTGAGCGTGCCGTTTTGCAACGGCCGCGTCAGATAATTGGCGCTGGCCACCGCGTCCTGAATCGCCAGGTTCACACCCACGCCGCCAATCGGTGACATCGCATGTGCGGCATCGCCAATGCACAGCACGCCGGGCTTCATCCATTTGTCCAGCCGATCGATACGGATGGATAACAGACTCAGCTGCTGCCAATCCTGCAGCTGCGCCATGCGCGCCACGCTGAACGGCGCAACCTCTGCCATGCGGTTTTTCAGCGCGTCGAGCCCGGCCTGCTTCAGCGCCTCGAATTCGCCTTTCTGAATGGTGAATCCACACTGCCAGTATTCGCCGCGGTCAATGACAATGAAGTTTTGCTTCGGCCCCTTGTGGCCCATCCCCAGCTCAGGGTCGTCCGGCTGTTTATCCAGCCGGAACCACACCACATCGCGTGGAGCACCGAAGCTTTTACCCACCAGCCCGGCTTTCTGCCGCACCGCCGAGCGACGGCCATCAGCGCCTATTACCAGCGGCGCGTGAATTTCGTGACCTTGTAACGTTTTCACGCCTGCGATTACGCCATCCTGATGAAGAAAATCGTCAAAACCGGTGGATTGCAGCAGCGTGAAACCGGGATAGTGCGCCGCCTGGGCGGCGAGGAACGTGAGGAAGTCCCACTGCGGCATGAAGGCAATAAAACGGCAGCGCAACGGCAGACGGGAGAAATCGGCCATGGTGATCTCCTGCCCGCCTACTTCCGCCTGTAACTTCTCCGCGCGCTGATGCGGCAGCGCCAGCAGCGCGTCGAGCAGACCCAGCTGGTGCATGATCTCCAGGGTTGAGGGATGAATGGTGTCGCCGCGAAAATCGCGCAGAAAATCGGCGTGCTTCTCAATCACGACCGCGCGCAGGCCGGCGCGCGTCAGTAAATAGGCCAGCATTAAGCCGGCCGGACCGCCGCCGACGATACAGCAGTCGGCGTTTATCACCTGTGGAGACGGCATGATGTCCTCATCAATCGCTATATATGATAATTGTTATCATTTATATAGCATCTGCGCGTCACCAGGGTGATGATAAATGCCGCAGTCAGACTAGTGGTTTGCTACCAGCCCCAGCGCAATCAGGCTGCGCGCGGTGGCAAGAATGGCCTCCTGCGGACTGCGCGGATGCCAGTTCAGCAGCCAGCCAGCTTTAGCGGCGCTGACGTTCATATCAACGCCCAGCAGTTTTACCATTCCCGTCATCAGCGGATTTTGCGCTGCCGCCGCCCGCACCATGGCGTCACTCATTGGCTGCAGCGAAACCTTCTCTGCTTCTGCTGCCAGATGGGTTTTGAGCGTGCGCGCCACCTCAATAAGCGGCAGGCTGTGCCCCGAACTGGCAAGGAAGCGCTGCCCCTGCGCGGCGGCGTGGGTCATCGCCAGCACGTGCAGACTGGCCACGTCACGCACATCAACAAAACATGAGTTGATGTCAGGACAGCCTGGCTGCCCCTCCAGTAGCTCCTTCACAATGCGAATCGAATGTGAATAGTCGGCACCCAGCACCGGTCCCAGCACCGACACCGGGTTCACCGTGGCCAGTTCCAGACCGTTACCCTGCTCAGCGATAAACTGCCAGGCGGCGCGTTCCGCCAGGGTTTTCGATTTCTGATACGGCCACACATCGCCGCTGACATCGCTCCAGTCGCGCTCGGTAAAGGGGCGCGGATAGTCCGCTGGATGTCCGATACCGACCGCGCCAAACGCCGAGGTCAGCACCACACGTTTAACGCCTGCATCGCGCGCGGCGCGCAATACGCGCAGATTTCCTTCAATCGCCGGATTCACCCAGTCAGCTTCGCTTACCTGGCTGCCGGTCGGGGTGGGTGAAGCGCCATGCAGCACGAAGCGACAGCCCGCCACCGCGTCTTCCCAGCCCGCGTCTGCCGTTAAATCGGCAACGACAAATTGCAGCGCCTCGCCTGCGGCCACCCCGGCCTGCAACAGATGCGCCCTGACTTCAGCTTCACGTTCGGCATCACGTAAGGTGGTTCGCACCTGATAGCCCTGCTGCAGCAGCGCAATAATGCAGTACTGAGCGATAAACCCGCTGCCGCCGGTAACCAGAACCTTTTCATTACTCATTTTTCTTCCTCATCACAATCATCGTTCATTCGACGCGCTCTACGTTAAGCGGCGGATGGCGGATTTTGAATGCTTGTAAATGCACTTTACTTGCGTGATAGTACAGAAATGAGCCTTGATCCCTTTTCCGACATTCTGCGATTCGTTCGCGCTGAATCACTGCTGACCGGTGGTTTTACCGCGGGCGGACGCTGGGCGATGCGTTTCCCAGCGCCAGACAAAATTAAATTCTTCGCCATTATCAAAGGCAGTTGCTGGGTCATACTGGAGGGCGAACCTGAACCGTTCCACTTTGCCACCGGCGACGTCGGCTTGCTGAGCGCTAAACGCGCCTTCGTGCTGGCCAGCCATCCGGACGAGCCGCCGGTTGACGCCATGAGCGTGTTTTATGGCGCAGGAAAAGGCCATGCGCCGATTGGCAGCGGTGATGATTTTGTCCATATCGGTGGCCATGTACTGCTTGATCCTGCCAGTGGTCGTTTACTGACCCACGTATTACCTCCCTGGATTCAGGTGCCGGCAGCGTCACCGCAGGCGGCGTCATTCCGCTGGGTGCTGGATCAACTGGTGCAGGAAGGCCAGCATGTCCAGCCGGGATCGCAGCTGGCAACGGCCCAGCTGGCACAACTACTGTTCATCCAGATTCTGCGCGCGCATTTGCAAACCAGCAGCACACTGCCCGCCAGCTGGCTGCGGGCGCTGAGCGATGCGCGATTGGCACCGGCGTTACAGCGGCTGCATGGCGATCCGGCGCGCAACTGGCATCTGGACGAACTGGCGCGTGCCTGTGCCATGTCGCGCACCCGTTTTGCCCAGTATTTTCGCCAGGTGGTTGGCATTACGCCGATAGCCTATCTGACGGCGTGGCGCATGCGGCTGGCAGAGCGTGCGTTGCAGGAGGAAAATGAGGCGGTGGCCGTGGTAGCGCAGACGCTGGGTTACGCCTCAGAGAGCGCCTTCAGTCATGCTTTTAAGCGTGAAACGGGTCAGTCACCCAATGCATTTCGCCGCGCCGTGCGGTTACAGCAGGCGCAGCGATAAAGCGCGCCGCGTTGCGCGGCGCCGGGCATTATTTAAGTTGCGAAGAGACGCGCCACATATCCACCCCGCCTTCGGTGGCGTAGCGATCAATGTCCGCCAGTTCCTGTGCCGTAAAGGTCAGGTTGTCCAGCGCGCGCAGGGAATCGCTTAACTGATCAACCGTGCGAGCACCAATCAGCGCAGAAGTGACCCGCTCATCACGCAGCGCCCAGGCGATCGCCATCTGCGCCAGCGTCTGACCGCGCGCTTCAGCAATCGCATTGAGCGCGCGAATTTTTGCCAGGTTCTCTTCGCTGAGCATGGCAGAAAGACGCGAATCGCTGCCGCCGGCGCGCGCGCCCTGCGGTACGCCGTTGAGATATTTATTGGTCAGCATGCCCTGTGCCAGCGGTGAAAAGGCGATGCAACCGCTGCCGAGCTCCGCCAGCGTATCGAGCAGCCCGTGCTCAATAGTGCGGTTTAGCATCGAGTAATTGGGCTGATGAATAAACAGCGGCACTTTCTCATCGGCCAGAATCGCAGCGGCCTGACGCGTCAGCTCTGGCGAATGGGAAGAGATGCCGACGTACAGCGCCTTGCCCTGACGATGCAGCTGTACCAGCGCGCCCATGGTTTCTTCCAGCGGCGTATTCGGATCAACGCGATGGCTGTAGAAGATATCGACATAATCCAGCCCCATGCGGCGCAGGCTGTTATCACAGCTGGCAATCAGATGTTTGCGAGTGCCGGTCGGGCCACCATACGGACCCGGCCACATATCCCAGCCCGCTTTGCTGGAGATAATCAGTTCATCACGATATGGGGCAAAATCCTGCGCCAGCCAGCGGCCAAAGTTCTCTTCAGCCGATCCCGCTGGCGGACCGTAGTTATTAGCCAGGTCGAAATGGGTAATGCCGTTATCAAACGCGTGGCGCAGGATAGCTCTGCCGGTCTCAAACACGTCAACGCCGCCAAAATTCTGCCATAGCCCCAGCGAGATCAGCGGCAGCACCAGGCCACTTTTGCCGGTTTTACGGTACTGCATGTTGGTCTGATAACGCGCTGGCGATGCAACATAACTCATAACAGATTCCTCTCATTAAATGCCGCCGTACAGGTGCACAGAAGACATTGTTCTGCCTTCCTGCAAAACCGCGCGGCTAACAGGCGATTGCCGGACAAATTTTTACCGCGTATCGTTAATCTGTAAAATTCATTATTGTGATTAAATTCATCTTTTATGGAGATAACTGATGGAATTGCGCCAGATGCGGCACTTTATCGCCGTGGCGGAACATGAAAATTTCACCCGCGCCGCACAGAGTATGCATATTGTGCAATCGGCCTTGTCCACCTCGATCAAACAGCTGGAGGAGGAACTGGGCACGCCGCTTTTTATCCGCTCCACTCGCCAGGTGCGCCTGACCATGGCCGGGAAAGTGTTTCTTGATTACGCCAGAACCATCGGCGCCTTTGTCGAAAAAGCGTCGCAGGAAGTGGCGGCGATCGTGGCGCTTAAGACCGGAACCCTGTCGATTGGCACGGTGCAAAGCGTGCCGCCATTTATCGATCTGCCGCAATTACTGGAAACCTTTATTCGTCGCTTTCCGGATTTTGACGTCAAGCTGTGTCAGGGATCATCGGCGAAGCTCAACGCAAAAGTGCACGATCAGCAGATCGATCTGGCGATTATGCCGGTGGAGGAAGTCTCCGACCGGCTGTCGTCGCGCATCATCGCCTGCGATGAAATCGTGGTAGCGTTTGCCGCCGATTATGCCGGGTTCACCGCGATGCAGCCGGACGTCACCATGGCACACCTGGCGCAGCAGTCGTTTATCGATTTCGAAGCCGGCCAGGGCACGCGCAAGGTGAATGACAACAGTTTTGCCCTGCAGGGGCTGAGCCGCAAAGTGACGTTTGAAGTCAGCGATCTGGAAACCCTGCTGAGTCTGGTTGAGCGCAATATGGGCATTGCCCTGCTGCCCGAACAGGTAGTGAAAGCGCGCAGCACGACGCTGCATTATTGCCGCATCAGCGACGTTGATATGTGCTGGGAATTGGCTGTGGCCTGGCTCAGCGATCGTCCCGGCAGTATGAACGTCTACGACCGGCCAGTGCAGGAGTTTATGGATATTCTGGGCAGCAGCGATTAGCGCCGGGGCGGGTAACGGCGGGATAGATACTAACAGGCAAAGATCTATGCCTGTTTTTCATCACTTCAGCCCGGCGTCACAGCGTGATTTTGGCTGCGGCGTCACGACAAATTCGTTGTGTCACGCAATGTCAGGCCACGTTATGCTGTGGCCGCAAAAAATGATTAACGCAATACCTCAAGACCCTTTCTATCAATGAGGTTAAGCAGGCGCAGCGCAGCGCCATTTGGCTTTTTCTCCTCGCGCTCCCATTTCACCACGGTGGCCGGAGACAGGCCAATATAGGCGGCTAACATGGCCTGACTCAGACCATGACGCTCACGTAACTGACGGATAGCCTCGCCTGACATCAGTTGTAAAACCGGCAGAGAAGTACGCAGCTCACGTAATCTGACACGTGAATCGATTTTTTCGGTAAGCTCATCGCTAATCACCCCCAGCGGGTTAAAATCATGCGCGATTTCCTGCAGATCTTTTAGATGATCAACCATCGCATATTACCTCTCGCATTTTTCTCGCCTTTATCGCTGCTCTTTCCTGCTCAGTCGTCATGGCAAACAGTTGACTGGCTACCTGCCTATAGAGATTAAGCTCATCCTCTTTAATCTCACGAATGCCACTCTTCGTGGTCGATTTAGCGTAACCGTTCACAAAAAACAGGTGTTTTTGCGATTTGAACGCGACAATGGCTCTGGCTCCGCCGCTTTTGCCGGCGCCGAGCGGAATACGTTTTTTATAAACACCACCCCCCAGGCTGGCCTCATACTGTCCGGCAATCAATTCGCGGGCAGCCAGACAGAGCTTGATGTCCGCAATCATGTCACCTTTGAAATTTCGGTCGAAGGGCTTCAATACATAAATGGCCATGCTGTTTCCCTGCTTTATGAAGAAGAGGACTGTCCTTGTCCTTGCCTGAACCACCTATGCTACTAAGTACAATAGCAACCTGCAACGCCAGCGCGCATTAAAGCGCTAAATAGTGAAAGGGATGACACTCCCGCCTGTACAGAAGCGCTTTTGTTGTATAAGTTTAAGGGTGCTGTCGGGGAAACATTTCGCTCAGCAGGTCACACATTTCCGACAGAGGAAGAGCGACACTATCAGTCGTTGATTAGGCTTTGGTTTACCTGCACCAGGCAATGCTAAACGCAACGCGGATACTGAGAGCTTTTATGTATAGAAGTGAAGATGAAAAACTGGCCGACATTGTCATGGGCGATGCCGTGCTGCAATTGTTAAAACAAGCCGGACCCGTAACCACTCTCGAGCTGCTGGAAAAACTGCGCGCGATGGCGGCCTCAGAAACCGATCCGGCACGCCAGCGCGCGTTTCGCTATGCGATTGCTGAAGTGCAGAACAGCAAAAGTGCGCCACAGGGCGAAGCGGTGGCGTTAAAAGGTAGCGATAACGTGACCCATATTTTTCGCAACCGTGATAATACGGGTAAGAACACCCGACATTAGCCCCGCTCTGCCCCCTGTCTGCTTATCAATAACGTAACCGCCCGCTTATGCCTGCGCCCGACAGGTGACGGCTACACAGCTGCACACTCTCCGGCTGCGGCTCATCCATTAACAGGGCGAGGAAGCTGTCGGCCCACCAGTGACAATCGTAGCGGTGCAGGTTATTCAGCAATCGCGCATGACGGTTCTGACGGTCGCTGAGTGGCAGCCGCAATGCCGTATGGATGGCATCCGCCATTGCATCAGGATCGTAAGGATTAACGATCAGCGCGCCATCCATCTGTTCGGCCGCACCCGCGAACTGTGACAGAATCAGCACGCCGGGATTCGCCGGATCCTGCAGCGCAGCATACATTTTCGCCATCAGGCTCATGCCCGCCATCAATGGCGTCACCAGTGCCACCCGCGCCGCACGATACAGTCCGGCCAGCTCTTCACGTCGATAATCGTGGTTGAGATAGCTGACCGGATACCAGTTGAGCATACCGTGCACGCCATTGACCTCACCGCACAGATTTTCCAGATTGTGGCTGATCGCCTGCTGCCGGTGCGGGTGTCCGCTGGCAGCAGAAGCCAGCTGCAATAACATCATGTTGCCCGCATAGTCGGGATGATGGCGCAGCAGCACTTCCAGCGCGCTGATGCGATACGGCAGACCTGCGCTGTCGTCGAGATGACCGCCGCTCAGCACCGTGTTGGCCGGTAAATGTTCGCGGCTCTGCTGTTCCATGTACTGGCAGCTGTTGCTCTCAAGTAACGCCTGAACCTCAGCCAGATCGATCCCGACCGGAAACACGCCAGTGGTGATAATGTGACCGTGCACGCGCAGACGGTTCCTGCCTAAGCGTTCAGCGCGAAATTCGCTCTCCAGCCACAGCAGAAAGTTATTCATATCCTGCCCGGTCTGGAAGCCAATCAGGTCACAGCACAGCAGCGAGTCTGCCAGGCTGCGCCAGTCAGGGATCGCTTCAAACAGCTGACCGGACGGAAACGGCTGATGTAAAAACAAACCGATGCGGTTAGTTAAGCCGGTATCACGCAGCATTTTCACCGTTGGGATGAAGTGATAATCCTGCAGCCAGACAACATCGTCCGGCATGGCATATTCGGCGATGGCGTGGGCATAAGCCGCATTCAGCTGGCGATAGGCCTGGAAGCTGGCGCTGGTGAAACGTGCCAGGTCCGGACGCTGGTGAAACACCGGCCACAAGCCCTGATGGACGTAGCCGTGATAGCCCTCTTCGTATTCTGCGCGCGTCAGCGCAAACTGCAACCTGTCGTATTCATTACCCTGCTGAAAGCTAAGCGTGCGCCGCTTCCTGCGCAGCGACGGTACGTTGTCCATCCCAGCAGACCCAGAGGCCACCGCGTCGCGCCATCAGGCGATCGTAAATGGCTGCCAGCGTGGAAGACTGATGCTGATTATGTGTGACCAGAATAGTGCCGGGCATGATATTTCCCTTTGAGGTTAAGGCGCGCCACAGTGCCGCCTGCTGCGCTGATTTAACCGCCGGCAATATAAAAAAGGCGTAAAGAAAACCTGCGCGGATATAAAAATCCGGCAAAGATCAGCGCCAGTGTGTGGAAATCAGCCCGGCGCCCAGGGGGAAGGCTTGCAGCGATCAGTGACGGATGGCGCAGCCGCACTGCGACATTTCGCCAGGCACATATTTGCCGTGATGCGAATGGCGCACCTGCAACTCACCCTGCTGCCAGGCGCGGCTGTGGTCCGGACGCTGATCCAGCAGCCGGTTCAGGGCTTCCGTCACCAGTAAATCACGGCGCGGTGCCCAGCTGCTCAGGTGCCATGTGGAGCCGCGCGCCTCGTCAGCATCATCAAAGCCCACTACGGCGATATGCGCGCCCTGACCGAAGTCGCGCACGGCCTGCAGTGCGCCAAAGGCCAGCTCATCGTATTCGCACATCAATGCATTGATGCGTTCTGCCGCACGGGTTCTCTTCAGATAAGCCATCATCGCCTGATAAGCCTGCTCACGGTGAAGGGCACCGGCGTGCAGTGCTGCGTGCAGCGTCTTATCTTCCGCCTGCAGGCTGGCAATAAACCCCTGCACCTGGCGCGGCGGCGTGTCACTTGCCTGCACCTGCATAGCGCCCAAACGCTGGTGTCCCTGCGACAGCAGCAGTGCGCCAAGCTGCTGCCCGGCGTGATACGCATCGGCAACCACCACATCAGCGCCCGCGCTGTCGCTCGGGCACAGATGCACCGTGCGCAGCGATGGCAGCAGGTGCGCGGCGATCTCCTGCGCATCCCGACACGGCGAGCTCAGGAACAGCAGCCCACCCAGCGGCAGCGACGCCGCGTTGCGCAGCGCGGCCTGAAAATCCTCGCGCGTGGCGGCGCACAGCAGCACCGGCAGCCGATCACGCGCACTGAGCTGACGCGTGACTTCTTTGAGCATGTGCATACTGTGCGGATGACTGACATCATCGCTGACGATGCCGATGAGCGGCGAATGGACGGACATAACTGACCTCTCCTGTTACGTAGGGTACGGGAATAATTTTGACGTATTAGTATGAAATTCCACGTTACCCGAATAATCAGATATCGCCAATCGGTGGATGCGAAGGATTGCTGCTCTCCCCCTTCACCCGGTGCGTGTTGACGGCGGCAAAATGCGCAGCCGCTGCACCGGACGCCCGGTTAGCTTCGTTTTACGTTACACTGACGCCACGAATATTTTGCTAGCGGAAAACTTATGCGCATCACCCTCGATCAGGCCGATCAGCCTTTTATTCACCGCTTACTGGGCGAGGAGATCGCCAGTATTGATTCCACGTCTGACGAACAACTGCGCCTGCGACAGGCGTTGCAGGATGCGCGGTTACAGAAAAATCATGAAGCAGAGCTCGACTGGAAACGCAACGCGCTCTATCTGCTGCTGTTTGTGTTCCTGTATGGCGCACTGGGCTGCTCGCTGACGCTGGATTTGAGCGCGGTCGCGCAAGCGTCGAGCCATAAAAGCATTGCCTATGCGCTGGAAGCGGTACCGGTCCTGATCGCCTTTTCTGGTCTGTTCCTGTCGCTGCTGTTTCTGTTCGCCGCGCGCGGCAGCGCACGCCGCCTGCACAACTGGGATCACACTATCGCGCTGCTGGAAAAATACAGCGGCTGCAACCTGAGTCTGCAGATTAATGAGATGGGGGCACGCACCACGCACTACTCGCAGTCGGCGATTACCGTGGCGCTGGCGATGTTTATCTGCCTCACCTGGGTGGTGATGTATAACTACTTCACCTTTACCACCAGCGGCGTGATTGGCAGTGTCATCTCGCTGTTTATTACCACTATGACCTACGTGATTCTGGATATTCAGCTGCTGAAATCCGGCAAATCGATCGCTATCGATGAGCCGCTGATTCCGCCAGAAGATGAGGTTGAGAAACGCCGTTAATCGACAGACCGGTAGCGACGTAAGGTTTTGCGCCGCGCCGGTTTCGCTATCCTTATCTATACTTCAGACAGGATTTTGAGAGATATAAAGGAGTTGCGATGAAAATCTGGCCGTTAGTCGCCATTACGGCGCTGTCTGTTACTCTGGTCGCCTGTAAATCCCCGACGCCACCTAAAGGCGTGCAGCCCATCACCCACTTCAATGCCGATCGCTATCTCGGCACCTGGTATGAAATTGCCCGCCTCGATCACCGTTTCGAACGCGGTAAAGATCATGTGACCGCCACCTACGGCAAACGCAGCGACGGCGGTATCAGCGTGCTGAATCGCGGTTACGATCCTGAGAAAAAAGCGTGGAGCGAGAGCGAAGGCAAAGCTTACTTCACCGGCAAACCTGACGTCGCCGCGCTGAAGGTCTCGTTCTTCGGGCCTTTTTACGGCGGTTATAACGTGATTGCGCTGGATGAAGATTATCAGTATGCACTGGTCGCCGGGCCGAACCGGGGGTATCTGTGGATTCTGTCGCGCCAGCCCACCCTTCCGGCTGAAGTCAAACAACGCTATCTCGCCTATGCCCGGCAACTGGGCTTCGCAACCGATCAACTGATTTGGGTTAATCAGTCACGATAAGAGGGTGCAGCGCCACTGACGCCCGCGCGGGCGTCAGTTATTACCCTGGCAGTAATCAGAGTAAGGTCAGTAGCAGGCACTGCGTAAATTGACGGCCTTAGTTTTTACTAAAAAACGGGTGTTGATGATCTGTTAAGTCAGCAGAGATAAAACGGATGTTAGTGTATCTCTTCGTGAGTATAACCCGCCGCGGCAGCCTGAGCTGCCCGTTACGAATCGAGAGGCTAACCAATGAGTAAGTATTTTCTGGCCTGCTTTTTGGCACTGTTCGCATGCTCTGTCAGCGCTGGACAGGGAGGAGCCGGAGGTCAGGGAGGAAACGGCGGCTATGCGGGAGAATCCGGCGCTGACGGTGGAAACGGCTCAGATGGGGGTAATACTGATGGCTCTGCCGGCAGGCCGGGATGTCCCGGCGGCACCGATCCTGATGCGGACGGAAAATTTTATCTTCCTGGTACCACCCAGGAGTGCAATCCAGGCAAGCATGATTCGATGAAGGTACATCAGCCGACGGTAACCGGCGCTTAATTCGCTAGCGTGTTGCCAGGTTAAGTGCATGTTCGGGCCAGGGTGTCAGTTACTTCCCCGTCATGTACGGTTTAAGTCACTCTCTAAGCGTCAGCAGCAGGCTGGCGCCGCCAAAGGCCAGTAGCAAACCTATTCTCTAATGCGCCGCCGCCGGTAATTATGCTCAACCAGAGCGTTTCGATATGCGGAATACAGTGGACTGGCTGCGCTCTGCTCGTTAGTCTTAGCCTCTGGATATGTAGAGTTGCTGTAAATGCCTGCTTTGTGTCAGAAGCGGACGTTTATAATTCTACATTGACGTGCAGAAGCAGGGCATTCCTTTATAATAAGTTTATTAGTTTTTAAGTGCTGATATTGTGCGGTTAAGCCGCCTCAAGATATCATCGTAAGTAATGATATCCATCATATTGGTATACTTTCTCTTAATAATCTCGAAGTCAAGGTTTTGATTTGCTGTCATGTTACCATTGTCAATCTGGTCACGCCCAACAATGATAATAGCCTTGGGGTTCGAAATATGAATGCTCACCCCAGAAGGGAGTGTATGTTTATATGTTTTGGTAAGTTTATCCTCTCCTTTTATTCCCCATTTTGATAAATGGAAAAGATATTTTTCAGCTTGCATTATTCCACCACTTAGCTCTGATGTAGGTATGCTATTCCCTCTATACTCTGTCCTGCGCAAGATCTTATTATCAAATGGCTTTTTAACTTCAATAATGTCTAGATTTCCATTTGAATCAACTAATCCTATATCTATGAATCGAGACGTTTTCTTACCTGGGGTGCTGTAGTAATCAGGAATTGTTATATTTTCAATAACAAGAATATACTTTGGAAATAAAAGAAGCAGGAACTTCACCATCATTTGCTGCCAATCTTTTTCGGACCAATGCTGTTTATTATTTAAAGCTTTCTCAATGGCGCCTCTAATTAAAGTGTATTTTTCTATTTCTAACTCGTTGATAACGTTTAAATTGAAATCGTTTTTTATCTTTGGTGCTATTCTATTGAGATATGTTTCGTAGAGTCCTCTGGCATCCTTCATGCCCTCCAGATACTGCTCAAGAATAATATGCACTCTAGCATCAGCATATCTATCCACTTCGTATGAATTTGGGAACTTCCTTAACAATTCACTGAAAATATCTGAAGGTATTGCCTCCGAATTCTCCCCACCAATAAAAATTGGATTACTGTGATTCAATACACGCGAAAGTCGACCAAAAATAGAAATGTTACGCTCAGCGGCAAAGATACTCCTGCTAAGTGCTATGTCTTTACTTATATATAAATCATTTGTGATATTTAAAATATAACTTGGTATGACAACATAACCACCACTAAAACTTCCAAATTGAAACTCATAAATATAATTATCAAAATCTTGATTGGTAGTCGGAGGAGTGAGCAACATGCTAATGTCAAAATAAAAAACTTTAGAGATTATCACAGTTGAATAAGTTTGTAATTCGCTCCAGACCCAAGATCTATCTATTGCTTCTGGATCATATTTAAATACAACCCCTGTATTGGTGGTTATAAAATCAATCATTCCCCTCTCCATAACCGAAATAAAACATAATTCAAATTCATAATAAATATCAAGTAGTACTGGCTAAAGCCATTTTCTGTAATTTTCATCTCCATGTAAAGATTTCTTCCGCTTTTCGCTCACAGCGGACCTTAAACTTCATTATGTTAAGAAGGTGACTGAACTCACTCTGCCTCGTAAGGAGCATGAATAACGCCGTCGTAATTCCTATGTTTCTCGTTGCCGTTCCGCGAGTGCATGTTTTGCTGCGCGTGATGCCCATTCATCAGATTGGTCCAGGTGTTCAATCTCGGCTTCTGCTATCGGCGTGACACGGATCAGCGGAACTGAGCCAAAAGGTAAATTATCAATCCTGCGGTCATCAAGGCTGAGAATGATTCGGGTCAATGGGTGATATTCGTCTGTAAGCGTACAAAACAGGATTGCGCCATATTTTTCAACATCGTCAGTAACCTGATACCCATCTGTAACGAGATCGCCCAGACTAATCAAGAGAGAAGCCCAGCCATCCATCGGGTGGCTGATGGTAGTAGAATCGTCTAATTCCATGAAGAGTTCGCAGCCTACGCCATTTACCGGGTCAGCAATGCCGGCCCAGGGCGTCGAGAGGCCATCGGTGGCAAGCGTAAATGTCGTTTTGCTCTTAATGTTGAGCACTCGACGATGGGGCCCGAACCAGTTCGTCTGGTTGTGTACGCTTGCGTCATCTCGTTCAGCTATCAATTCATCTGAGACACTGCCATACCTTTCCCAAAAGGCTCGTCTTGCTATAGAGGCGGCCTCATAAATCGGGTCTTGGGGACCGCGCGGCACGATTGTCTTATCGAATAGTGTATCAACTGTAACGCGCCCGCTTATTAACGGTATTTTAGATCTTGTCCAGCGAACGATGACCTTATTAAAAGGCTGTAAATGTGATGCTTTAAGTTTCTCGACAACCTCCCGGACCGTTCGAAGGACGTGTTTCCCCTCTGCAATGTGACTCCCATCTGCATACATGTAGCCTCCAGTTAGTGAGGAGACGTCAGCCTGTTCGGTTATAAAGAACCATTCTCCATTCACAGCGCCAACGGGTGCCTTGTCTAAGGCCGAGCGTAAGTCTCTTGCCGCATCAGCGTTTGAATATGCTGTCATGTCTGTCCTTTAGCTTCACGTCTTAGCTATCTTTTGTAGTTTACATTCCAAGCCCTGAGTGCCAAAGTGGCGCGCAGGTAGTCGAGAACATGAATGAATGGCGACTGTTTATAAAAATACTCTCGTGGATGCAAAAGTACCCACGTCCGATTCTCGCTCATATGGGACAACCATAATCACATCTCCTAACCCTAAGGAGATTGAGCATGACAACATCCCCCTGGAACAAGGGCCGTATTATTGGCCAGAAACGGCCTCTTCAGATCTCTCATATCTGGGGAATCCGTATCAGACTTGAGCTGGAAGGAAAGTACGCGATTTAGCACTGTTTAACATGGCTCTGGTCAGTAAACTTCGGGGCTGTGATCTGGTTAAGCTAAAAGTTTCTGATGTGGCCTATGGGCACTCTGTTTCGGGCAGAGCGACAGTGCTGCAGCAAAAAACGGGAAGCCCCGTTCAGTTTGAACTGACTAAGGTAACCAGAGAGGCTGTAGCAGCGTGGATCAAAATGGCTCATCTACGTAGTAGCGACTATCTGTTCCAGTCCCGCGTCGGTTCTTCACGACATATTTCAACCAGGCAATATAACCGTATTTTTCATGGATGGATTGATAAGCTGGGTCTCGACGAGACTCTGTACAGTACGCATTCTATGCGAAGAACCAAGCCATATCTGATCTATAAAAAACGAAGAATCTTCGAGTGTTCCAGCTACTGTTAGGTCACAAATACCTCGAAAGTACAGTCCGTTATCTCGGTATTGAAGTGGAAGATGCTCTGGAGATAGCTGAGTCTATTGAAGTTTAATTTGTGAGGGCTGCAACAGCAACCCTGTGCCAGAAGTGGACGTTACGAATGTTGGTAAGGTTCTTGAAATCCAGCTCATGAAATCTTTAAATCTAACGGAACATAAAGAAAAATATGGAGAATGCCAATGCATTATGTTCCCTCTGCCGGACTTAATTATCGCTGTCTCAGCCACACTGACTGGCCATTTTATCTGGCATTAAATCAGGACCGCCATGTTATGCATTTCATTAGCGATTCACGAACGGAAGAGGAAATCAGAATCCACTCCTTTGAGAAGCGTTTGCAACCGTGGCAAAAAGGCAGTGAACACTGGCTGTGTCTCGTTATCAGTCAAAAGAATACACATTTACCCATTGGAGTAACTGGCTTTATTGAGCGTAGTGAGGGCATTGCGGAAGTAGGGTTCATACTTGCTTCGGAATTTCATGGCAAAGGTTTTGGCAGCGAGTCCTTAAAAGATATTGCTCGTTTTGCATTTAACACACATGGATATCACAAGCTAACAGCGACAGTTACCTCGGGTAATGAAGCCTCACGCAGGACATTGCTTAAGGTAGGATTTCAACATGAGGGCACATTAAGGCAAAACTATTTTCTTCAGGATCGCTGGCAGGATGACTGGGTTTTTGGATTGTTAAAAGACGAATTCAGTCATTAAGAATGCTTTAGCTGGGATAGACATCAATTATCGAAGTCAGCTACTCGCTCAAAGCGGACATACACTTGTTCACACTCCGCTTTAAGCCAAAGGCAAACATCTCAACATAACCAGGTTTTATTCGATGCGTTTCACATCGGGATGATGCTCAGTTGCAGCTTCATGAAAGATATCACCCAGCCAGCCTGCAATTTCGTCTTCTGGCATATCATCTGGAATAGCGATATCAAACATTCGCGAAAATTTTCTTTCTGTCACGTCGGCGCGAAATACCTGCCAGCCATCCTCCTTGCGCAGAACGCCAATGTGCCGGCCAAAAACGTCATAAATCAACATATTCACTCTCCTGTGACATCAATCAGACTCTGACGCCATACTATACCAACGCCGATACAAATCGCTGGAAAAAGCCGCACTCCGCCACTATTATCGGCTCACTTATTCACCCGCTGATAACTAAGGAGGATCTCTATGCCGTCGTGTGAACTGTTTGTTTACTCACACTTCTATGGTGACTGGACCCGCTCAGGTTTTACCGCACTCGTGCTGCGATAATCCGCCTGAGCGAAGTTCTGACAATCTAATCCCTTCTCTCCGGCTTACCGGGTTGTCGTCAGCGAAATTCTGACGTAAGGCTTTTTTGCGCCTGCAACTTGAGAGTAAGTAGATGAGCACACTCCTTTCCGCACATGCCGTCGGCTTCGACAATGCCTTTGGCCCGCTTTTCCATTCCCTGGATTTCAGCCTGAAAAAAGGCGACCGCATCGGCCTGATTGGCGACAACGGCAGCGGTAAAAGTACCCTGCTGAAAATTCTCAGCGGTGAACTGGCCGCCAGTCACGGCAGCGTTACACCAGCCAGCCACTGTCTGCTGGCGCGCATCGAACAACACCTGCCGGAAACGTTATTCGGGGCCTCATTGCTGGATGGCGTGATCGCCCGGCTGCCCGCAGCACAGCGCAACAGCGAGCGCTGGCGTGCCGAGGCGCTGCTGCATACGCTGGGTTTCAGCACAGCGCAGCAGTCACAAACCGCGGCGACGCTGAGCGGCGGACAGCATATGCGGCTGTTGCTGGCGCGCGCGCTGATTCTGCAGCCCGATTTACTGTTGCTGGACGAACCGGGTAACCATCTCGACCTGCCGACCCTACTGTGGCTGGAGAATTTTCTGATCGGCTGGCAGGGCAGCTTTGTGCTGGTGTCCCACGACAGCGCGCTGCTGGACCGCGTCACCAACTGCAGCGCAATCCTGCGCGATCGCACGCTGCATGTTTTCCGTCTGCCCTGCACGGCCGCCCGCGAGGCGCTGGCGCAGCAGGATGAAGCCGATGCGCAGCGCCACCAGGCACAGCAGCAGGAGATCGCCCGGGTTGAGAGCAGCGCAAAACGGCTGGCGATCTGGGGCCGGACCTATGACAACGAAGGTCTGGCGCGTAAAGCAAAACAGATGGAGAAGCGCATCGACTGGCTGAAAGCCGCGCAGACCACGCTCAGCGCCGGCAGTCCGTGGCAGCTGCAGTTACAGGGCGAAGCGCTGCAGGCGGATCGCGTGCTGGCGCTGTCGCCGATGTCGATTCAGCCTGCTGCCGGGGCGCCGACCCTTTTTTCCCTGCCCGCGCTGCAGGTGAAAAGTGGCGATCGCATCGCGATTGTCGGCCACAACGGCTGCGGCAAATCCTCACTGCTGCGCCAGCTGTGGCACAGCTGGCAGCAAGGCGACAGCCCGCTGTTTCATCCGCGCGCCCGCGTCGGCTATTACGATCAGAGCCTGCAACAGTTGCGTGACGACCAGACGTTAAGCGCGGCGCTACACGGTTTCGCTGCGCTGAGCGATGAGCAGTGCAAAATGGCGCTGATTAGCGCAGGCTTTCCCTGGCTGCGACATCAGCAGAAGGTTGCCTCACTCAGCGGTGGTGAGCGCTCGCGCCTGCTGTTTGTTGGCCTGACGCTGGCGCGCTACTCGCTACTACTGCTGGATGAACCGACCAACCATCTGGATATGGCAGGCAAAGAGGAGCTGGCGCAGGCGCTGCAGCAGTTCGCCGGCGCGGTGCTGCTGGTGTCTCACGACCGCAGCCTGATCGCCAGCAGCTGCAATCGCTTCTGGCTGATTGAACAGCAGCAGCTGAGCGAGTGGCACGACTGGCCGCAGGTGACCGCCAGGCTGGCCACCGCCCATGTGCCAGTCGATTACCCGCTTGCCGCTGCCGCCGTCGATGACCGCCCGGGCGATGAAGATGCGCTGTTGCAGGCGCTGCTGGTGCTGGAAGAAAAGCTGCAGCAGGACGAAGCGCGTAAGGCAAAGCATCAGAAACCGGCGCAGCAGCAGCAGTGGCGCAGGGAGATTGCGCAGCTGAAGCAACAGCTGAATCTGCTCTGAACGGATTGACTGACGGGGTATCGCTAACCCACAACCTGCGCCAGGGATGGCGCACTCCCCTGCGGCTGACAAAATTCCGCAGAATTTTTCTCCAGTTTGTCCCGCTTAGTGATTATTATTCTCGCTAAATTTAAGGGACGATGATGCACACAATGACGAAAAAATGGCTGTTTGCCGCGCTGACCGCGCTGGTGATGATTCTGGTTCTCTGGGCATATTCGGCGTCACGCAGTAAACCCAATCCGCTGATGACTGCCGCGGTGCGTCAGGGCGACATCGAAAACGTGATTGCCGCCACCGGCAAAATGGACGCGATTGAGCGCGTTAACGTCGGTGCGCAGGTCTCCGGTCAGGTGAAAAAGCTGTATATCAAAGCCGGCGACAACGTGCGTAAGGGCCAGCTGATCGCGGAGATCGATGATCAGCCGCAGCGCAGCGATTTGCGTAATGCGCAGGCGGCACTGAGCGTGGCGCAGGCGGATTTACAGACCCGTCAGGCTACGCTGGTACGCCAGCAGGCGCAGTTTCAGCGCCTGCAGCAGATGGTCAAAACCAACGCCGTTTCCCGCCAGGATTTTGATACCGCCGCCGAAGCGTGGCGCATCGCCCAGGCAGAGCTGACGGCGCAGCAGGCGCGGGTGATTCAGGCGCAGATCGAAGTGGATAAAAAGCAACTTGATCTCGGCTACACGCGCATCATGGCACCGATTGACGGCACGGTGGTGGCGATCGTCACGAAGCAGGGCCAGACCGTAAACGCCGTACAGAGCGCCCCGACCATCGCCAAACTGGCGCAGCTCGGCACCATGACCATCAAAGTGCAAATCTCCGAGGCGGACATTACCAATATTCAGCCCGGCCAGCAGGCGTGGTTTACCACCTTCGCCAATCCGGATAAACGTTATAACGCCACGCTGCGCAGCATCGAACTGGCTCCTGAGTCGGTGATGAAAGATGATGCGCTGATGGGCAACAGCGAAAGCAATACCGTGAGCAGCACGAACGCGGCGGTCTATTACAACGCCCTGCTTGATGTGCCGAACCCGGATAATGCGCTGCGCATCTCCATGACGGCGCAGGTTAATCTGCTGCGTGACCAGGCGAAAAACGCGCTGCTGGTGCCGGTGCAGGCCACGAAAAAGGCCAGCGATGGTCGTACTTACGTCGAAATCGCGGATCAAAATAATCAGCCTGAGAAGCGCTACATCACCACCGGCATCAGCGACAGCGTTGACATCCAGGTGCTAAGCGGGCTGCGCTTAGGGGAAAAAGTGATCCTTGCCACGCAGCAGCCGGGCGCGGACAAGGTGGTGATGTGAATATCATCGAACTGCACAACATTCAGCGCAGCTACGTCAATGGTTCGCAATCCCTGCAGGTGCTGAAAAACATTAATCTGCAAATTGCCAGCGGCGAAATGGTGGCGATCATCGGCCCCTCGGGCTCAGGCAAATCCACGTTGCTGAACATTCTTGGCTGCCTTGATGCGCCGGACAGCGGTGATTACCTGATTGGCGGCAAAAATACCGCCACGCTCTCGCCCGATGCGCTGGCGCAAGTGCGGCGCGAGCACATCGGCTTTATCTTTCAGCGCTATCACCTGATGCCTGATCTCAGCGCGCTGAGCAACGTTGAAATACCGGCGATTTACGCTAACTTATCCGGCAACGCACGCCGTCAGCGCGCCGCACAACTGCTGGCACGGCTCGGATTACAGGGGCGCGAACAGCATAAGCCGGGCGAGCTGTCAGGCGGCCAGCAGCAGCGTGTCAGTATTGCGCGTGCACTAATCAACGGTGCCGAAATTATCCTCGCCGATGAGCCCACCGGCGCGCTCGATTCGCACTCCGGTGAAGAAGTGCTGCGCATCCTCAGCGAACTGAACCGCGAAGGTCACACGGTGATTATCGTTACCCACGATATGAAAGTGGCGCAGCACGCGGAACGCATCATCGAAATTCAGGACGGCGAGATTTTTGCCGACAGCGGCAGCGCTGCCACGGCCGCAAAAACGCGCTTTACGCCAGCGCCACGCAAGCGGCAAAGCAGATTCCGCGGTCTGCTTGACCGGCTGCGCGAATCATTGCGCATGGCGCTGAATGCCATGAACGCCCACCGCCTGCGCACCGCACTGACTATGACCGGCATTATCTTTGGCATTGCCGCCGTTGTCACCGTGGTGGCGCTGGGCCAGGGCGCGCGGGAAAAAACGCTGGAGAGCATTTCCGGACTGGGTACCAATGTGGTTTCTATTTATGCCGGCGGCGATTATGTCGAGGATGAGGCGCATCCGGTACAAACCCTGGTGATGGCCGATGCCGATGTGATTGCGCGCCAGCAGTTTGTCGCCGCCGTCAGTCCGGAAATCATCGCCACGCAGCCCATTCGCTACCTGGCCAACGCCTCCAAAACTTCAGTTTCCGGCGTAGGCGTCGACTATTTTCGCATTCAGGGCATTAAGCTGGTGGAAGGCAGCAACTTCAGCGATGAGCGGCACGCGCGCCAGGAAGTCATTATTGATATCAACACACGCAATAAATTATTTGGCGAACAGGGCCCGAGCCCGATTGGCAAAATGATTGTGCTGGGATCGGTGCCGGTGCGGGTTATTGGCGTGGCCAACAATGAAGATGGGCTTTCGCCCAACCGTCTCAGCGTCTGGCTGCCGTGGAGCACGGTGATGTATCGCATCAGCGGTCAGACCGCGCTCACCAGCATAAGCATCAAACTTAAAGATGATGTGGTGAGCGGTGCGGCGGTGGAATCGCTCACCCAGCTGCTGACGGCGCGCCACGGCACCAAAGATTTCCTGATGTTCAACCGGGACAAGTATCGTAAAGCGATAGAAGGTGCGGCGGCCACGCTGACGCTGCTGATTTTACTGGTGGCTTCGATTGCGCTCATGATCGGCAGTATTGGCGTAATGAACATCATGCTGGTGTCGGTGACCGAACGCACCCATGAGATTGGTGTGCGCATGGCGGTGGGTGCGCGACGCGGCGACATTATGCAGCAATTTATGATTGAAGCCGTGCTGGTGTGCCTGGTGGGCGGATCGCTCGGTGTGGCGCTGTCTCTGGTGATAGGTCCGGTCATTTCACTGCTGGCTGGCGGCGTGCTGACCGCCATCTACTCATGGCAATCGGCTGGCGCAGCGTTTGCCTGCTCAACCATTATCGGCATGATATTTGGTTATCTGCCCGCGCGCAAAGCCGCACGAATGGATCCGGTCGCCGCGCTCGCCAGCGAATAAATCAACAACCGGACCGGCACATTATTCATGCTGGTCCGGCCATTTCAGGTCTAATCCGAAAGTCATTAAATCAATTAGCCCCGCAGGTCATCATCGGCGTAGACTGAACGCGTCTCTAATTTAGACACATCACCGATTATCTATTCGATGGCTATCACTCGCCCGAGAGTAAGTTATGTTAGAACCGCACTATTTTTATTTATGTCACGATCCGGACGCCGGCTGGGTATTGCATAAAAAAGGCTGTTACGTACTGGAATTTGAGGAAGAGAAGCGCTTTATCGGCTCTTTGTATACTGTGCATCAGGCGCTGACGGTAGCGCGTATCCACCATCCGCAAATAGCCTGTTGCCGCGACTGCCTGCTGGACAAAGGCCGGTCGAAAAGAACGCCGGTTAATAAAGAGAAAAATCTGATTCCCTCTCGCCATTTTGACGACGACCAGAAAAAATAACGGTGCAGATTACGCAAACGTAATGTGTTTTGAAATGGTGAAATAAAGTCACCCGCTTCGCGTTTATTTAGCCGCAACCGGATTCATTTCTGAAAAATAACCGACGGGTAAGTCGGGAAATCCACTCAGCGTTTGTCGCCTGACGGTTTGATATTAAAGCAGTTATCCACAACTGACGTGCAAAGAGGCTGGCTTATCCTGTGGATAAACGCCTGGGCTCCGCCTGTTGCGCCCGCTGAGCAGGATTGGTCAAATTTCGAACGCCAGCCTGCTGCTTTTGTTCGTTTCAAGCCTTCCGGAAACAGCAAAGCCGCCCGAGGGCGGCCTTAACGCAGTGAACCAGTCTGAACTTAGTTATACAGTTCAGCCGTCATGTGCACGCGGTTGTTGGTGTTGGCTTCAGTAATTTTATACTGAGCGCCCTGCTCTTGCGCCTGCGCGGCGATTTTAGCTTCTGCACCGTCCAGTGTAGAGGAAGTCACGGTTACGCTCTGGGCAAAGCTGGCAGCTGACATCAGTGAAAGAGCGGCAACAGCGGCGAGTGACATAGCTTTAATGGTTTTCATGGTCTTATTCCTTAATGGTTGTGGCTGAAGGCTGTGTGCCTTCGATGGAACTAATAATAACTCAGGTTACTATACTGCAATTGATAATTAGTGCGGTTATCGTGATCGTGCTAATTATTTCTGATCGCCCGGTTGCGCCAGCTCAGCGCGCACCGTCGCGATAAATTGCGGCCAGTGTGCAAAACGAATCACCGGAACGTGAGCATGGCGTTGCGTGCGTAATGCATCTGCAAAAGCCAGCGCCTGCCGGTTGATATCCACGTTGTTCAGCATATTGCGTTCTCCTGCCAGACAGTCTGCGCTGCAAATTCAGCAATATCGCCAGAATGATTGATACGCTGCGAGCCTGACTGCACGACAAAAAAGGCCGCCCGTCAGGCGACCCGTTCTGGCACATCCCTGTGCAACCATCCGTTATTTGTAGAGTTCAGCGGTCATGTGCACCAGGTTGTTGGTGCTGGCTTCCAGAATTTTATATTGCGCACCCTGCTGCTGAGCCTGAGCGGCAATTTTCGCTTCGGCACCATCCAGTGTGGTGGAGGTGGCTGAAACGGTTTGCGCGAAGCTGGCAGCAGACATCAGGGAAAGCGCGGCGGCGGCGGCAATGGTCAGTGTTTTGATAGCTTTCATGGTCATATTCCTTAGCGTTTGATGAGAAGGCGCTGCGCCTTCGATGGGGATAATAATAACCATGATTACTATTACAAAATTGATAATTAGTGCGAATACTATGATCGCACTAATTGTTAATGCATGATATTTAAATTATTTATTTATAATCAATAGTTTGATTAGATCTCAATGCCCATAAAGCGGCACAGAGCGTTAAAGCAGCCATCATGTTGAAGGCGAATTGCCACTGAAACAGGAGACGGATGGTTGACGGCAGGATGGGTCTGAGCACGGGCGCGAAAACGTCGCGCCGCGGCTTTGTGGAGGGGTGTCTGACCTCAGACTTTATTTTTATAATTGAAACTGATCTGCGAATTTTGCTCGCGCGGAAGTCGTCTGGCTTCTAAATATACCAATTTCCAGTACGGATTATTCAGTGACGAGCGCATCACGCCCTGGCTGACTGAGGCGTGCAGGAACTGGCGATCGGTGTCGTAAAAGCCGACGTGCAGCTCATGCTTAATGCGGAAGAACACTAAGTCGCCAGGCTGTAAATGCGCCTGATCAACCGGCTTACCCATGGCAATCAGTTCACGCGTTGTGACGCGATCCATGGGAATATTGAAACGATCTTTTAAGGTGCGCCAGACAAATCCGGAACAGTCAACGCCGGATAATTGCGTCCCGCCCCACTGATATTTGGTGCCTTCCCACGAATGCATTTGATCGTGCAAAGCGGCTATTACCGGAATTAAATCGGGCTGTTTACCACCGTCCTGCGAGGTATCAACACTTTCCTGCTCCGGTGCTGGCGAGGAGTGAGACGAGCAGCCAGCCAGGGTTAATAGCATCAGGCAGGCAATCAGGTTGCGGGCCGCAGTAGCAATCATAGGGTGACGTTTCACAGTGGATAACAGGGATAGCAGATTTATACCGTAAAGAAGTTGCAGAAATAAAGCGTCTCCGCCCGAATTCTCGCTGTCTTCACTATTTTTACCTAAGTTTACAGAAAGGTAACGCTATGTATTTAGGATAAAAATCTATATCTTTTGCTGCTTTGCGCCGACAGCGCATATTTATCCGGCAAATTGCGTTTAAATTTTATTCCGCAGCCTGACCGACGGACCTGCTGCGAAATAACCGGAAAGCTTATTTGCGCACGTTATCGCGCAGCGGCGACTCCGGCAGCAACAGCGAAAGTATAAACGCCAGCAGCATAACGCCGGCGGCCATCTGAAATGCGGCATGCACCGCATCACTGAACACCAGCAAATAAGCCTGACGCAGCGCTGCAGGCAAATGGTTCACGGCGACCGGATCCAGCGAGGGCGGCAGCACGTTACCCTGCTCTACCAATCGGGTCGCTCCGGATTTCAGTACGTGACTGAACACAGCGCCAAACAGCGCAACGCCGATCGAACCGCCCACCGAGCGAAACAGCGTAACCGATGAGGTCGCTACGCCGATGCGGCCGGGCGTCACCGCATTTTGCACCGCCAGCACCAGCACCTGCATAGTCATGCCCATTCCCATGCCGAGCACGCTGGAGAACAGATAAATGTGCCAGAGCGGCGCATCCAGCGTCAGCGTGGTCATCAGCGCCATCCCGGTTGTGGCCAGTAGCGTCCCGGCGATGGGGAACAAACGGTATTTCCCGCTGCGGCTAATCATGCGACCACTAATGATCGAGGTGACCAGCAGCCCGCCCATCAGCGGTAACAGCTGTAACCCGGCCTCGGTGGGCGTGGCGTTTTTTACCACCTGCAGATAAAGCGGCAAAAACGTCACGCTGCCAAACAGCGCCATGCCGATAATAAACGCCATCAGACTGGCAAGGGAAAAACTGCGATTGCGGAACAGATCCAGCGGAATGATCGGTTCCCACGCGCGTCGCTCCTCATAGATAAATCCCAATACGCCAACCAGCCCCATGGCCAGAATGCACCATAGCTGGGGATCTGACCATTCGCGCAGCGTGCCGCCTTCACTGGTAAACAGCGTCACGCCCACCAGCGCCAGGCTGAGAAACACCGCACCCGGATAATCGATTTCATGGGGTTTGCGTCGGCTATCCGCTTTAAACACTGCATTAATGATCAGCAGCGCCAGCAGGCCGAGCGGCAGGTTAATGTAGAAAATCCAGCGCCAGGACATGTGCTGCACGATAAAACCGCCCAGCAGCGGCCCAATCACCGTCGCCAGACCAAACACGCCGCCAAACAGGCCCTGGTACCGGCCGCGATCGGCGGGCGGAATGACATCCGCGACCGCCGCCATGCTCACCACCATCAATCCGCCGCCGCCCAGTCCCTGCAGCGCGCGGGTAAAAATCAGCTGCGGCATGTTTTGCGCCAGCCCGCACAGCGCCGAGCCCAGTAAAAACAGCACCACCGAGATTTGCAGCACCGTTCTGCGGCCAAACAGATCGCCAAATTTGCCGTACAGCGGCACAACCAGGGTTGAGGCCAGCATGTAAGCAGTGACGATCCACGACAGGCGATCCAGCCCGCCCAGTTCGCCGACGATAGTCGGCAGCGCGGTCGAGACGATGGTCTGATCAAGCGCGGACAGCAGCATCACCAGCATCAGCGCGCCCATCAGCAGGCGAATGGAAGGCGGGCTGGTTGCCCCGCTGTCGCGCTGCGATGTGATAGATTGAGGTTTCATAACGACACCGTTTGAAATTAATTAAATGCACAATTAATATTAACCGAATTCTGACACGAAACCCGTGAGTACGTAAAGATGACCGCACAAAAAGTGATGGAGAGCGAGACAGCGCCTTCTGATAAACCCCGCCGGCCGGGCCGTCCACGCGGCGGCGCAATCAATGCCCAGCAGCGCGAGCATCTGCTCGACATTACGCTCGCGCTGTATGCGCAAAACGGCATCGCGGAAACCTCGCTCAACGCCATAGCCCGTAAAGCCGGCGTCAGCCCGGCCATGCTGAATTACTATTTTCAGTCGCGCGAGTCACTGCTGGATACCGTAGTCGCAGAACGCTTTGTGCCTTTACGGCAACGGCTGGAAGCGCATTTTGTCGAAGAGAGTAGTGACCCTGTCGCTGCGATCAGCGGATTCATTAAAGAGTTTGCGGATATCGTGCTGAGTCATGACTGGTTCGCACCGCTGTGGCTGCAGGAAGTCGCCAGTGGTCAGGGGCTGGGCGGCACGCTGAAACAGCGTCACGGTCATGCCGGACGCGAACGGATTCGCGCGTTGCTGATTCAGTGGCAGCAGCAGGGATTACTGAATAACCAGCTGAATGTCGATGTGCTGATGACCTCAATTCTCAGCATGGTGCTGGTGCCCTTTACCCGCTTTGCCCACGAGCCGGGCTTTGATACCGAAATGATTCTGCAGCACACCCTCAGCATGGTGTGCCACGGTATACAGCCGCGCAACTGAGTCAGGCGTCGTCGCCGTGGGTCAGCGTCTCCAGCTGCTGCCAGAAATCTTCCGGCACCGGCTGCACGCGAGGTGGCGGCTCGGCAATGTGCTGTTCAAGGGAGGCCAGCAGCTGCTGGGTTTCACTGTTCTGTTTATCGCAAGACGTTGAAGACATATCTAAAACCTAAAAAAACATCAGGCGATTATTGTAAGGATTTCACGCAAAGAATAAATAAACGAGACGGGAAAAAGGGATCTGCCCTGCTTTTTTTTGCCCTCCGCGCAACTTTTTACCGACTGCGGCGAACTGTCTGGCTGAACACCCCTAACCGGACCTCTTTCACCGCAGGAGCAGATCATGACAACTATCAGGCATCTCATCGCTACCCTCACCCTCGGCACCACGCTGAGCCTCGCCGCCTTCGCTGCCAGCGCGGCACTGCCCGTCGGGGCCAAAGCACCTGACTTTGAACTTCAGGGCGCGCTGGCCGGTAAGCCGCTCACCTTCTCGCTGCAGCAGGCGCTGCAAAAAGGGCCGGTGGTGCTCTACTTCTTCCCGGCGGCCTTCAGCGCGGGTTGTACCATCGAGGCGCACGACTTCGCCGAAGCCACGGATGATTTCAAAAAAATGGGCGCCACGGTGATTGGCGTCACTGCCGGTAACACCGAGCAGATCAGCGATTTTTCTAAGCTGGAGTGTCGTGACAAATTCGCCGTGGCTGCCGATCCGGGTGCCAAAGTGGCCGCCGAATATAAAACGCTGATGCAGATAAAAGGCAAAACGCTGTCTGACCGCACCTCTTATGTGATTGCCCCCAACGGCAATATTCTGCTGAGCTATACCGACAGAAACCCGGACACCCATATCGAAAAAGCGCTGGCGACGGTGAAAGAGTATGACGCTGCGCATCCGCAAGCGCAGTAAGTGAGAGGCCAGACATGTTAACCGCGATGCTGGCCGCCTTTTTGGGCGGCATCATCCTCAACCTCATGCCGTGCGTCTTTCCGGTGATTTCGCTGAAAGCGCTTGGCCTGCTACGCCATCAAAGCCAGGCTGCCAGCGCGCGGCGGGAAGGCCTCGGTTTCCTGCTCGGCGTGCTGGTGACCATGATGGCGCTGGCTGGCATTCTGCTGGCCGCACGCGCGGGTGGCGCCGCGGTCGGCTGGGGCTTTCAGCTGCAGTCACCGCTGGTGATCGCCCTGCTGTCGCTGGTGATGCTGGCTGCCGCGCTTAACCTGCTTGGCGTCTTTGAGGTGGGACTAACGGTGCAGCGCGTCGGGGCCATCGACATTCAGCGCGGCGCTTTTTTGCGTTCCGCGCTGACCGGTGCACTGGCGATCATCGTAGCCACACCCTGCGCCGCGCCCTTTATGGCCAGCGCCATCGGCTACGCGCTGGTGCAGCCCCCTGCGGTTGCGCTGGTTATTTTCTTTGCGCTGGCGCTCGGCTTTGCCGCGCCGTTTACCCTGCTGTCGCTTTTCCCACCGCTGGCGCGATTTTTACCGCGCCCTGGCGTCTGGATGGATATCCTTAAGCGCGGGCTGGCCTTTCCCATGCTCGGTGCCTGGGCCTGGCTGGTGTGGATTCTGGCCCAGCAGGCGGGCAGCAGCGCGCTGGCTGTTGTGCTGGCCGCCTCGGTGGTGCTGGCGTTTGCCGGCTGGCTGTATGGCATGGCGCAGCAGCGCCGCTTTGCCGGAAAAGGGCACAAAGCGCTGTTCAGCGTCACGGCGATATTGCTGATTGCGGTGATCGCGCCGCTGCCGGGGCTGATCAAGCCAGGCGCGGCGCTGCAAGGCGATATACAGGCGCAAGTCAGCAAACAGACGTGGACGCCGCAGGCGGTGGCCGCTCAGCGCGGGCATGGCAAAGCAATTTTTGTCGATTTTACCGCATCATGGTGCATCACCTGTCAGGTGAACGAGAAGACCTCGCTGTCGACCCAGGCGGTGAAAACCGCACTGGCGAAAACCGGTACGCTGTACATGGTGGCAGACTCGACTAAATTTAACCCGGACGTTGATGACGTGATGAGTGAGTTTGGTCAGGGCGGTTTACCAATGTACCTGGTGTATCCGGCTGATGGCGGACCACCGAAAGTACTGCCGCAGGTGCTGACACCCGGCATCGTAGTGGATGCGTTAAACCAGGCGGCAGCGAAGAAGACGTAACGGCAACAAGGCAGCGTATGCACACAGGCGATAGCGCACGTGAAAACTGGCCCGGACTGATGGAACGCGCGCAGGCCGGGGATCAGTGTGCCTATACCCGGCTGCTGCGGGCGCTGGTGCCGGTGATACGCGCACAGGTGCGGCGCAGGCTGAGCGATGAAGCCTTAACGGAAGATGTGATTCAGGATGTGCTGCTCACGCTGCATCGCGTGCGCCATACCTACGATCCCGCTTACCCTTTTCTGCCCTGGCTGACGGCGATAGTCTCGGCGCGCGCGATTGATGCCCTGCGCCGCCGCGGCCGCCAGCAGCACTGTACGCTTGACGACGCTCAGGCCGCCGATCCCGCCAGCACGGCAGAACAGCAGCAGCTGGACACCCGGCAGGAGCTGGCGGGCTATCTCAGCCAGCTGCCGCTGCGTCAGCGTGAAATCGTTGAGCATGTTCATTTGCATGAAATGAGCCTGAACGAGGCGGCGGCACACCATAATCTGAGCGTATCGGCGGTGAAATCGCTGTTGCACCGCGCGCTCATCAATCTGCGCCGCTTTGGAGCAAACCATGACTGACCATCATTTGCTGATTGAAAAACTGGGGCGCGATCTGCGCCCGGTGAAACGCCCGCCGGCGACCGGAAAACGCGTGCTGGGCTGGCTGGCGCTGGCGCTACCGGCCGGCATCGCGGCCAGTTTGCTGGTGCCGCGCACCCTGACCGACTGGTCGCAGGCCGGCGCGATGCAGGCCGCGCTGCAACTGATGCTGGCTTTTATCCTCGGGCTGCTGGCGATGCGCAGCGCCTTTGAACTCAGCATTGCCGGCCGGCGCGGCATCAGCGCAAAGCTGCTGTTGCCGCCGGGCCTGCTGTGGCTGGGATTGAGCGCCAGCAGTCTGCTGCAGACGGCCGCGCCGCTGCAGCAGCACGACACGCTGCCGTGCTTTGTTTTCCTGCTGGTGGTGAGTCTGCCGATGCTGCTGCTGACCATCATCAGTCTGCGCCGGACGCGGACGCTCTATCCGTCCCGCAGTCTGGCCATGGCGGGCCTGGGCGTCGCCTGCATGGCGGTAAGCCTGCTGGCGTTCTGTCATCCGGTGCACCTGCATGCGCTGGATTTGCTGCAGCACCTGGCGGCCATCGTGAGCATCATCGTGCTGACCGTATTGCTTGGCCGGCGCTGGGTGCAGATCGCCTGACGACGCCGGCCAGTGACGCTATCAGGGAATGATGCGCTCCGCCCGCAGCCGGTCGAACAGCTGGGTGAAGGAATCCAGCGTGGCGCGATAGCCGGTAAAGCCGGCTTTACGGCTCTTGCTCATATCGGTAAACGCCTCCATCGGCCGTCCCAAATCCGCATCGGTGTGCCACCACGACGCCAGTTTATCGATGTCCGCTTCACGCAGCTGATAGCGCGCAGCGATTTCACGCCAGGCCGCTGCGGCTTCCTGCATGCGTCCTTCCAGCGGCATCATCTGCGCCGGATAGTCTGCAGCTTCAATACCGAAATAGTCTGCCAGACGCGGCCACAGCCAGTTCCAGCGAAACACATCGCCGTTCACCGCGTTGAAATCCTGATTGGCAGCCCCTTCAGCACGGGTCGCCCACAGCAGCTGTTCCGCCAGTAAACCGGCTTCGGTGACATCGGCCAGACCGTTCCACTGCTCCGGCGAGCCGGGAAAGATGAACGGCCAGCCTTTTTCACGGCACAGCGTGGCGTAAACGGCCAGCGTCTGCCCCATGTTCATAGCGTTACCCAATGCATAACCGATGATGGTGTGCGGACGGTGCACGCTCCAGCTGTAGCCATATTGCTCTGCGCCTGCAAACACTT
Source organism: Pantoea sp. B270 (assembly GCF_018726825.1). Classification (NCBI taxonomy): domain Bacteria; kingdom Pseudomonadati; phylum Pseudomonadota; class Gammaproteobacteria; order Enterobacterales; family Erwiniaceae; genus Pantoea; species Pantoea sp. B270. The sequence continues at coordinate 295,084 of NZ_JAHCSX010000002.1, read as the reverse complement.
CATCTTCCTGCGCATAGTAAAAGTTATCGACCGGCTGACGTCCCTGCTCTTCGCGGAACGGCGTCACCGGCACCGCGCCCTTGCCATACGCTTCGAATGGACCGAGGTAGTGCTTCAGCCCGGTCACCAGTGCCACATGCGCACCGTTCAGCCGCTCGCCGAGCGCGGCAATGACGTTATGCACCATGCCGCCGTTGACGCGAATGTTCTCTTTTTCATTCGCCTGGCGTGACCAGACGCTAAAGAACAGCGCATCCGGTTTTTCCTGCGCCAGCGCATTGCGCACCGCATCTGCATCGGTCAGATCGGCCGTCAGACTGCGGCAGCCCTCGGGAATGGCACCGCGTCCACGCGACAAACCGGTTACCTGCCAGCCCTCGCTTTGCAGCCTTTCCGCCAGCGCACGACCAATAACCCCGCTGATCCCCACGATTAACGCCTGTTTTTGCATGTCGAATCTCCTCTATTGCAGTTATCCTTAGCGTAATAGAGAATTAAATTCTTAGCCGTGGCATTAATTCACATCATTCCTGAACTGGATTCACCAATACATGCACGATCAGCGTCTGAAAGACATCGTTCCTTTTGTCGCCAGTGTTGAAAGCGGCAGTTTTGCCGCTGCTGCTGAGCGTCTGCACCTGACCGGTTCCGCCATCAGCAAAAGCGTGACGCGGCTGGAAGCGCGGCTCGGCTCTCGCCTGCTGGAGCGCACCACCCGCAGCCTGACGCTCACCGACGCCGGCAGCGCCTATTATCAGACCTGCCTGCGCATTATGGAGGAGCTGGCGGAAGCCGAAGCGGTACTGGCGGCGCAGCGCACCATTCCTTCCGGGCGATTGCGGCTGGCAGTGCCGAATACCTATGGCCGCCTCGGCGTGATGCCGCTGCTGATTCCGTTCTGTCAGCAGCATCCGGATGTGGAACTCAGCCTGACTTTCTCGGATCGCTTTATTGATCTGTTTGATGAGGGCATTGATGTCGCGGTGCGCATCGGCGGTTCGCCGGATCTGCCCGCCTCGCTCGGCTGCCGGGCGATGGGCCGCGAGCGTATGGTGTTTTGCGCCTCGCCGGACTATCTGGCGCGCGCAGGCAGACCGACCAGCGAGAGTGAGTTGCTGCAGCATCGGGCGATTCTGTACGAGCGCGTTGACGGCAGCACCAAGCCGTGGCTGTTCACCACGGCGGATGGACATCCGCACTGGCGTCAGGTGCCGTCTCGCATGGCGCTGGGCGACGTGGATGCCCAAATGCAGGCGCTGTGCGCTGGCCTTGGGGTGGCGCAGATGCCGTCATGGCTGGTGCGTGACGCGCTGGCGAGCGGCGCGCTGGAAGTGATTGTGCCGCAGCAGCAGCCGGACGGTCTGCCGCTGTCGGTGATTTGGCCGCGGCGCAAACAGCTGCTGCCGAAGGTCGACGCGTTGCTGGCGGCGCTTGACGGCCTGCAGATCAGGTGAAACGCCTTTAGCGATGGTTCAGCCGGCGCGACAGCCGGTCGCCACACAGCTGCAGCAGCGTGACCAGTGCCACCAGCACCACGATCACCGTGAGCATGACCTGCATATCGAAACGCTGGTAGCCGTAACGATAAGCCAGATCGCCCAGCCCGCCGGCGCCAATCGCACCGGCCATCGCCGAGGCATTAATCATCGTCACCAGCGTAATGGTAAAACCGCTAACGATGCCAGGCCGCGCTTCCGGTAGCAGCACGTGCCAGACAATATGCCAGCGCTGAAAGCCCATCGCCTGCGCCGCTTCCGTCAGCCCTTTATCCACTTCGCGCAGACTCACCTCCGCGATGCGAGCAAAAAACGGCGTCGCCGCCAGCGTCAGCGGCACCACGGCCGCCCAGACGCCGTAGGTAGTGCCGACAATCCAGCGGGTAAACGGGATCAGCGCCACCATCAGAATCAAAAACGGAATCGAGCGGAACAGGTTCACCAGCCAGCCCAGCAGCCGGTTGAGCAGCGGATTGGGGAATAGATCACCACGCCCGGTCACCACCAGAATCACCGCCATCGGTAACCCAATCAGCAGCGCCAGCAGCGATGACACGCCGACCATCAGCAGCGTATCCAGCAACCCCTGCCATAAACGATCAATAGCCAGTGACATAACCTGCAACCTCCAGTTGGTCCGCCAGCAGATGAAGCGCGGTAAGGGCTGCCGGCGCGTCGTGACGCGCATCCAGCAGCAGCAACAGCTGGCCGGTGGGTTTGCGATCCACCCACTCAACTGCGCTGTACAGCAGCGTCAGCTCGCCGCTGACCTGTGCGCTGATCGCCGCCAGATCCGGTTGCGCACCCTGCCCGCTGTAGCGCAGCCGCACCAGCAAACGCGAGTCCACGTCCTGACGTTGCGGCGTCAGCAGCGGCTGGATGGCCTCCGGCAGCGCGCCGAATTGCGGATTAAGCAACTGCCGCGTCGTCTCATGCTGCGGATCGCTGTACACCTGCCACACCGGACCGCGCTCAATGATTTCACCCTGATCGATCACCGCCACCTGGTGACACAGGTCGTGCACCACGTCCATCTCATGGGTGATCAGCACAATAGTGATATGACGCTGCTGATTGATTTTTTTCAGCAGCGCGAGGATGGCGCGCGTGGTTTCCGGATCCAGCGCCGAGGTTGCCTCGTCGCACAGCAGCAGTTCCGGATCGTGCACCAGCGCGCGCGCAATGCCGACGCGCTGCTTCTGCCCGCCAGAGAGTTGCGCCGGCCAGGCATGCTGGCGCGCCTCCAGCCCAACCAGCGCCAGCAGCTCATCCACTTTTTGCCGCCGTTGCGCCGCCGGTATGCCGGCCACCTTCATCGGCAGTTCAATGTTTTGCCGCACCGTTTTAGCGGACAGTAAATTGAAGTGCTGAAAAATCATGCCGGTGCGGCGCCGCCACTGCACCAGCTGGCTGGCGCTCAGTGAACTGAGATCGATACCGTCAATCACCACCGCACCCTGCGTCGGATTTTCCAGCCGGTTCAGACAGCGGATCAGCGTCGATTTGCCCGCGCCGCTGCGGCCAATGATGCCAAAAATTTCGCCGCGTTTAACCTGCAGGTCGATGTGCTTCAGCGCATCCTGCGACTGGCCGTCATAGCGTTTACTCAGCCCGCGGATCTGCACATGCGCACGGCCCGCGACCGGAGGCGTGGTGTGCAGCGCCGCCTGCTCGCCAGGAAGAGTCAGGCTGACCATGATTACTGGCTCCAGCCCGGCTGATACAGCTTGCCGTAGAACTCATCCAGCTTCGCACGCACCACCGGCGAGTGCTGATAGATATCTACAAACTTTTTGAGACGCGGATCGTCCTGATGTCCGTCACGAATCACGAACTGAATCACATATTCCGGATGCTCAAGGCCATCAAATAACAGGGCCTTGTTGGGGTCGATGGTCTTCGACAAACGCAGATAGTGCGGATATCCCTGCGCCAGGTCGACCTCATCCAGCGAGCGCGACAGCTGCACCGCCTCCACTTCGATGATTTTCAGGTGTTTTGGATTGCTGGCGATATCATCCACGGTGGATTTCAGCCCGCTGCCCGGTTTTAACGTAATCAGCTGCGCTTTTTGCAACAGCAGCAATCCGCGCGCACCGTTAATTGGGTCATTGGCAATCGCCACCGTGCCGCCATCCGGAATCTGTTCGATTGCCGTGTGCTTCTTCGAATAGAGCCCGATGTTATTGATGATGGCGGGCGCATACGGCACCAGATGGAAACCGCCCTCGCGGTTGGCATTGTCAAGAAACGGCTTGTGCTGGAACAGGTTGACGTCAATGTCGCCATTTTCCACGCTCACGTTCGGCGCAGTCCAGTCGGTGAACTCCACCAGCTCGACCTGCAGTCCCTGCTTTTTCGCTTCAGCCACGGCGGTTTCCAGCGGCGGCGCGAAAGCCGCCGTGGTACCGACTTTGAGGGCGCCGCTGTAGTCACCGGCGGCAAACGCGCTGGCGGTAAATATTGCGGCGCTCAGCGCCACTAATGAGGCAAATTTCATCCTGATTTCCTGAGGTTAAATTAACGAACGTCAGCCACAGGCCGCCAGCGCGCGGCCGGGTGGCGCGCGGGCAGACGATCCTGCTGCTGAAAAATTTTTTGCCGGAGCGATCCCGGCTGATAGGCGGTTTTGAAGCGGCCGCGCTGCTGAAGTTCCGGCACCACCAGCTCAATAAAATCGCGGTAGCTTTGCGGATTCAGGATGCGCGTCAGATTGAAGCCGTCGATGTCACCTTCATCAATCCAGCGGATCAACTGGTCGGCGACCTGAGACGGGTTGCCGACAATCACCGGGTAGCGGCTGCCAAGCGCGTGCTGCTCCAGCAGCTGGCGGCGCGTCCAGCCGTTATAGGCTTTGCTCACTGATTCAATGGCGCGCGTGTCGCCGCTGTGAATCGGTTCATCGAGGCCAAACGCGGCGAGATCGACGCCAATTGAGCTGGAGAAGTGCGCAATGCCGGCTTCAGCACTGGCGAATTCCAGATAGCTGCGGTGCTTCTCCTGCGCTTCGCGTTCGCTGGCAGCGACGATCACGCTGACGCCCATAAAGATGCGTAAGTCGTCCGCCTGACGACCCGCCGCCACCGCCGCGTGGCGCAGACGCTGCGCCTGCTCGCGCAGCGCCGCCGGCGAGCTGGCATTCACGAAACTGCATTCGGCGTGCCGCGCAGCAAACGCCACGCCGCGTGCGGATGAGCCTGCCTGGAACAGCAGCGGCGTGCGCTGCGGCGAAGGGCTGCTCAGGTGATAGCCCTGCACCTGATAAAATTCACCCTGATGATTGATCGCGTGAATCTTCTGCGCGTCGGCATACAGCCGGCGCTGTTTGTCGGCCAGCAACGCATCGTCCTGCCAGCTGCCTTCCCACAGCTGATAAGTGACATCGAGAAATTCATCGGCCTGGTCGTAGCGCCGATCGTGCGCCAGCAGTTGCTGCTGCCCCATGGCGCGCGCCGCGCTGTCGAGATAGCCGGTCACGATATTCCAGCCGATGCGGCCGTTGGTCAGATGGTCGAGCGTCGACAGGCGGCGGGCAAAAGGATAAGGGGCTTCGTAGCTGAGATTGGCGGTCACGCCAAAGCCCAGGTGCTGCGTCACGCTGGCCATGCCGGAAATCAGCATCAGCGGATCGTTCACCGGCAGCTGAATGGACTCGCGCGCCGTCAGGCCGATACCCTGCTGATACACATCGTAAACGCCGAGAATATCGGCAATGAACAGTCCGTCGAACAGGCCGCGCTCCAGCAGACGCGCTAAATCCAGCCAGTACGCCAGCGAATTGAACTCCACCGAGCGGTCCTGCGGATGGGTCCACATGCCATGGTGAATATGCCCCACGCAGTTCATGTTAAAAGCATTGAGCAGAATCTGTTTGCGGCTCATAGCGTTCCCCGTCGCGGTGGCAGCACGCCGTTAAGCAGATAGTTGCCGATGACCGGATATTTCCAGCGTACCGGGTCATGCAGCGTGTGGGTACGCGCGTTGCGCCAGTGGCGATCGAGGTTGTGCTCGCGCAGGCTGGCGCGCGATCCGCCCAGCTCAAACAGCAGGTTGCCGGCTTCCAGCGCCACCTCAGTGGTCCAGGCACGCGCTTTCGCCACTTCAACCGATGCCAGCGCGACGTGCTCAGCACTCGGGTTGCGTTGGGCGATATCGACCGCCTCCCCGGCGACATCCAGCAACGCATCACCGGCGCTGAGTCGTGCGGCGAGCCGCCCGGTGCGATCCAGCGTCAGCGGATCGTCACAGGCTCGCTCGACGCCGCTGTCCGGCCACGGCCGCGCGCGCTGCTGCACAAAAGCCAGCATGTCGTTGAAGGCCGCGCGGGCAATGCCCTGGTCGATGGCCGCATGCATAATCTGGGCAAACGGTCCGACGGTGGTCGGCCGCTCAAACGCGCTGTGAAACGGCACCACATCGTCCGGCGCGATCGCCACATCACGAAACTGCACGCTGCCGCTGCCGGTGGTGCGCTGGCCGAAACCGCTCCAGTCATCAATCACCGTCACGCCCGGCTGATGGCGCGGCACAAACACCAGCTGTTCTTTGCCGTCATCGGCGATGGCCAGCGTTGGGATGCGGTCGGCAAACAGCGCCCCGGTGCAGTAAAATTTGTCGCCGTTGAGGCGTAGCCCGCTGGCGGTCTGGCTGAAGGCGGTGGTGCGCTGATGCGCCGCCGCAGAGCCGAACTCCGCCAGCGCGTTGCCATAGTGAACGCCCGCCAGCACTTCGTTGTACAGCCGCTGCTGCTGGGCATCGCTGCCGTTAACGCGCAGCACTTCCAGCGCGTAGAAGTGGTTTTGTGGCACCTGACCGATCGATGCATCGGCAGCGCTGAGAATGACAAAAATCTGCGCCAGTTCTGCGCTGGAAATCTCAATGCCGCCCCACGCACGCGGCACGGTAATGGCGCCCAGGCCGGACTGGAAATAGTGCTGAAGTTCAGCTTGTGGCAGCTCACGCTGCCGATCGCGCTGCGCTGCGCCGCTGCGAAAGCGTTCAGCCAGCTCTTCTGCCACCTGCAGGGCCTGCTGCGCGCTGCGGATACGTGCTGCCGGCTGTTTAGCGAAAACCTGCGTCATCATCGCTCCTTAAATCCACGCATGACGCGCGGGCAGAACATCATTGAGGTAATAGTTGCCGATGGCGTGCGTTTTCCAGCGCACCGGATCGTGCAGCGTATGGGTGCGCGCGTTGCGCCAGTGGCGATCCAGCCCATGCTTCAGCAATGTGCCGCGGCTGCCGCTCCACTCCAGCAGCTTTTCGCTGGCTTTCAGTGCAATTTCGGTGGTCAGCACTTTGGCTTCTGCAACCACGATGGAGGCGCGCGCGCAGTGCGCAGCGGTAAGCGCGTGCGGGTCAATGCTGTCCAGTACGCGCGCCGCACGCACCAGCAGCGCGTTGGCGGCGCTCAGTTCGGTGCTGATACGCCCGACATCGGCGAGAATGTAAGGATCGTCTGCGTTGCGGCTCACGCCCGCGTCCACCCACGGACGCGAGCTGCTGTGAATAAACGCCAGCGCCTCATCCAGCGCGCCCTGGGCGATCCCGGCGTCAATCGCGGCCTGGATCAGCTGCGATACGGCACCGCGCAGCGTTGGCTTATCGGGGGACGGTAGCGCGATGGTCAAACCGGCATCGACCGCCACCTGCTGGAGCTTCACCGTGCCGCTGGCGGTGGTGCGCTGACCGATACCCGACCAGTCATCGATAATCTCCACCCCTGCCGCCGGCAGCGGAATGAACGCCATCACCGGCTGGCCCTCCTGCTGCGCGGTGGTCACCAGAATGTCGGCAAACAGTGCACCGGTTGAATAGAACTTTTCACCGCTGAGCCGTAACCCCTCCGGGCCTGACACCAGCTGCGCCTGCACATCACGCGTGTGCTTGCTGTTCTTTTCCGGACCGCCGTTGCCGAGCCGCTGGCCCTGTACCACCGCGCTGAGCAGGCGCTGCTGCTGTTGCGCGCTGCCTTCCCCCAGGATGAACTGAATCAGCCCGAAGTGGTTTTGCGGAATCTGGCCAAGCGACGGATCGCTGGCGGAGATCAGGCGGAACACCTCCGCCACGGTAGCAAAAGACAAACCGCCGCCGCCAAACTGGCGCGGCACGCTGATACTGCCCAGCCCCAGCTGGGTGAACTGATCGAGCAGTTCACGCGGATAGATACGCTGTTGGTCGCGTTCGGCTGCCCCGGCTTTCGCCTGTTCCGCCAGATGGCGGGCGGCATCGATTGCCGCCGCGTCAGACGTGATCACCGCCGCGCGCTGAAGTTGTTGAGCCCTGAATTGCGTCATCGCTGGATTCACTTTTTATTTTGCTGTGATTCACAGGCTCATTCTGCCAGGGCAGAGAGCCGTAATTTAATAACAGATTGGGCGCGATGATAATCAGCGGGAATAACAGCGGTAAAGAGCGCGGTTATGCTATATCCGGCAAACGGCATGCAGAAAGAGAATAAAGAATTTATCAGGGATAAGAAGGCGTTAGCAGGCGCGGAGATACAGGGTTATTACGCTGAGTGACACGGGCGAATTATCTTAAGTATTAATTCCGCTATCGATAGTGATAAATGACATTATGGTTTTATTGCGCCATGGGCTGGCGCAATAAAGTGGGCATTACGTTATCCTGGTATTACGCCTGCGCCAGATACATCGCCGGGGAATAGTGGCGCGTCGATTCACTCTTCTCACTGTGCGGTGTGCTGGTGCTGTCAATCAACTTCGCCAGCTGATAGGTCTTCACCGTTTCCTGCTGCGTCAGCTGCTGGGCAAAACGGGCGGTGAGATTACCCTGCGCATCCTGCGTCACCTCAGTGGTGCTGCGCGTTTCATCGTGAATCTGGTGGTAGTGATAGTTTTGTGACTCTTTGGTTTCATTGAGCGCCAGCGGCGAACTGGCGCTCAGCGCGGTATGAAAACTGGCGTTCAGCTTAAACAGGGTTTCCTGCGTCATGCGCTGCGTATCGCCGTTCTTCTGCTGGCTGCTGCGCTGCGCCACATCCAGAGCGAAAGTATCTTCTTCTTCCGGCTTCAGCGGATTGCTGGAGCGCGCCGTCTGGTGATAGCTGGCCGAGAAATCCGCCAGGCCGCTGATGGCACCGGCCTGCGCCGCATGCGCGCCTACGGTGATCGCCTGCGGGGTGCGCATCGCCACGCCGGCCGCCGCGCTGGTGCTGTTTAAGCTCTCGAAACCCTGCTTAAACAGTGCCAGCGCCGCGCGATCGCCGTGACCGCGCGAAGCGGCCTGATCAAATTTCGCGCTCCACTGCGCCAGGGCGCTCTGCTGCTGACCGGCGTTGCTGGCCTGCGCCAGGCTGCGCATGTCCGTCGTCAGTTTGAAACTGGCGTCAGCATTATGGAAACCCAGCCAGCGTGAACCCGGGTCGGCATGCAGATTCAGCGACTGCATCACTTCGCCGCTGCGACGCAGGTCGGTTTTCAGATCAACGCTGGCCAGCTGGTTACTGTCAAAACTGAGCAGGTCACCGACATCCAGTTTACCGTTGCCGTTATCCAGCCCGCTCAGGGTTTTCTCCAGCGCGCCGGAAAGTTTGGCAATTGCCGCAGCTTCGTCATCGTTCAGCTTACCGTGAGTGGTTTTCAGCGCCACCGCTACGCCATCCTGCTGCCGCGTCATCTGCAGGGTGAGGCTAACGCCGGACTGAGTGGTAATCTCCAGCGCCACCGCGCTCTGCGTGTCAGTTTGCGCGCCGCCGCTGGCCGGTACGCTGATGGTGACATCGTCACGCTGCTGCGTCAGTGCGCTCAGCAACGCGCTGCCAATGCCGTTCATGCTGACGCCCGAGCTTCGCACCGCCCCCATCGCCTGCGTCTGCATATCAGGCGAAAGAGGCGTGCTGGCGGTGACGCGCGCCGGCGTCATCTGGTACACCGCAGAGATGGCGTCGGTGGCTTCGCTAAAGGTGACTTTTGCTGAGGCGTCTGCCGTCAGACTATTTTGCCGGGTCGCATTGCTTGCCGTACTGCTGGTCACGCGTGCGCTGGCGCTGCTGAGATAGAGCTGTGAGAAACTACCCGGTCCGATACCGTTAATCATCCTGACTATCCTCGCTGGTATTATACCGCTACGTTATCGGCGATCCTGACGAAATCTTTACACTTCCGCACGGCGCATGACGGTGCAAAATGGTTGTTGAAATTAATAATCATTATCACTAATCTGTCTGGCGCTTTCGCTGTGACACGGAAGTAATTGACTCGCCAGCTAGTAAGGAAGCGCCATGATTTATCGCCTTATCATTCCGCTGTTCACCCTGCTGAGCCTGCTGCTCGGCCCCGCTGTCGGTTTCGCCCGGCCTGATATGACGCCGCTCGGACCCAACATTGCCGACAAAGGCTCTGCCTGGTATCGCTTCACTGTTAACACGTTTGATTCCGCTGACGGCCAGCGCCACTACAAAGTGTGGACGGCGGTGCCACGTAAACCCGCACCGGCCGCAGGTTACGCGGCGCTGTATATGCTGGATGGCAACGCCGTGATGAACCATCTCAGCGAAGCGCTGTTGCAGAAGCTGGCGGCAGGCAACCCGCCGGTGCTGGTGGCGGTAGGCTATCAGACCCCGCTGCCGTTCGATCTCGCTGCGCGCACGCTGGATTACACCCCGCCACAACAGGTGCAGGATCGTCGCGGCCGGCCAGCCGGCGGCAGCGCCGCATTCCGCCAGTTGCTGGAACAGACTATCGCGCCGCGTGCCGAACAGCATCTGCCGATCAATGCGCAGCAGCGTGCGCTGTGGGGCCACTCTTACGGTGGGCTGTTTGTGCTGGACAGCTATTTGACCTCCGGATTTTTCCAGCGCTATTTTGCCGCCAGTCCTTCCCTGCGCGGCGACGCAACGCTGTTGCAGCAGATGGCGGCGGTGACGCCCGCATCGTTTAAGCAGAAGCAGCTGGTGCTGATGGAAGGCAACGGCGAATCCCGTCCCGGCGTCAGCGATGTGCTGAGCCGGATTCGCACCACCCTCGACGGCATGCAGGAGAACGGCCTGGCGGCTCGCTTCCAGCTGTTTCCCGGGCTCAGTCACGGCCAGATGTTTCCGGCCTCGCTGGAAAGCGCGCTGTCGGCCATGGCGGAAGACGGTGCGCCGTCACGCGCACCGGATGAGTGAAAGGGCAGTTAGTTAAAGAATTTGATGTCGGTTGGCGTTGCCAGCTTCGCCGCCACACCGCGCGCGCTCAGCTTGCCGCTGTGCGCATCAAAATCAAACAGCGTAATGGTGTTGGTAAACACGTTGGTGACATAGAGATGTTTACCGCTGTTATCAAACGCCAGCGCGCGCGGCTCAATACCGTCGGCGGCATAGCGCTGTGGATCTATCAGGCTGCCATCGGCGGCAATCTTAAACACCAGCAGATGATTGTCAGATCCGCGGTTAGCGGCAATCAGGAATTTACCCTGCGGGCTGAGAATGATGCCGCCACCGCTTTTATAGGCGGCGCTGCTGTTTTGCGTATTCAGCGCCACCTGTGCCTGCCGTTCCAGCCGGTCATCAGTGACGCGGAACACCACGATTTCGCCCGCCATTTCAGTAATCACATAAGCATGTTTACCGTCGGCGGAGAACACCATGTGGCGCGGACCCGCACCTGGCGCAAAGCTTACATCACGGCTGGTATCCGCCTGCAGCGGCTCTCGCCGATCCGCGTGGTAGCGATAGGCGTGCAGTTTGTCGTCACCGAGATCGGCCGCATACAGATAGCGGCCATCATGGGTAAAGGTAGTGGAGTGCGCATGGCCGCCATCCTGCCGATCTTTTACCACGCCGCTGCCTTCGCTGAACGCGAAATGCTGGACCTGTTCGCCCAGCTTGCCGTCCGACGCAATCGGGAACACCGTCACCCCTGCTCCGCCTTTCGCCACCGAATAGTTGGCGACAAACAGGAATTTGCCGTCCGGGCTGAGAGTGGCGTGCGTCGGCTGCTCGCCGTGGCTGTCGACCTGATTCAGCACCTGCACTGCGCCCTGTTTATCGATCGCCAGCGCGGTAACGGCACCGGCATTTTCCTCATTGGTGGTATAAGCAAACCGCCCGTCGCGTGATTTAACGATCCACGACGGGCTTTTCATCCTGATCACCTCCAGCGGCTTGAGCGTCCCGTCGCTGTTGACCTGCATGCGATACAAACCTTCACTGGGTCGATCCGGCTTTTGTACCGCAGGGGCATCCGGAATACTGGTCCAGGTGCCGACTAATGCTGTTTGATGATGTTCCGTGTTCTGCGCCATAGCACTCCCCGCCAGCGTCAATAGAGCCAGTGATATTGCCACGGTTAAGTTTGTTGCTAAACCGCCAGTTGCCGGTTTTGGGTATCCACTCATTGTCTTTCCACCATAATCGGAATTTTCACGGGCCTGCGCCCAAACCAGGTTGATTTTTTTGTATTGAAACGGACGTTGTTAACGTCTCGTTAACGACTATAGTGGCATTCCCTGCGCGCAAAGCTGCGCAGGCCGATCGGCTTCACAAATCGGTTTATTTAATTGTGCCTTTGCTAATAGGTCATAGCGTTTGGTTATGGATGGCAGGAAGCAGTGTAAAAAGCCCCGGCACGCATGCTTTAATCTTTCCTTTACCGAACTCAGGGATGGTCACGACGTTATGCTGCCGTTTTCTAATGGTTTTTTATTGAGTTTATCGCTGTGTCTTGATATCGGACTCGCCAACATCGCCATGCTGACGCTGGCGATGCAGCGCGGTTATCTGCACGGTTTCTGGCTGGGCATGGGCACCTGCGTGGGCGATTTAATTTACGCCTTGCTGGCGATGGCTGGCATGGCGGTGGTACTGCAGTTTACGCCGGTGCGCTGGTTGCTATGGATTGGCGGCGGCATCTTGCTGCTGTGGTTTGCCGCTAAAATGCTTTACGCCGCGCTGGCCAAAAAAATCGATATTCCCACGGCTGAAACCCAGCCTTATCGTTCACTGCTGCGCGAATTTCGGCGCGGCATCGTGCTGGCGATGTCGTCACCGACGGCGATTCTGTGGTTCGCCAGCGTGGGCGGCGCGCTGATAGCCCGCATCGGCCACAGTGATGCCGCTGCAACCTCATGGTTTCTCAGCGGTTTTTTCCTCGCCGGGGTGGTGTGGACCTGTGTGATCTGCCTGATCGGCAGCATGGGCGGAAAGCTATTAGGCGAGCGCCTGCTGAAATATTCGTATCTCGCCTCAGCGCTGATTTTCTGTTATTTCGCGGTGTATGTGATTTGGTCGGGATACCGCGAGTTCGTGGCGGTTTAAGTCACCACGTAATCGTTAAAAATCAGCGATTATCCAGTTACGACAGCGCAAGCGTTGTAAGGTCGCCATGGATGGCGACCCGGAAAACGTCGCGCGGCAGCGAAATGCACCACTTAAACGCCGGCAATCCGCCTCAGCTCCGCCTGCGCGCCCGGCGCCACCGCCAGCACCTGCGCGCCTTTTAACAGCCGGTCGCCCTCGGTGTTAAACGGGTGATACCAGCCGCCGGCCTCTTTCACCAGACAGTAACCGGCCAGGCAATCCCACGCGTGCATGTAGGGTTCGAAATAGCCCACCACGCGTCCGGCTGCCACCCACGCCAGCATCAGCGCACCAGATCCGATACGGATAAAGTTGCCCCCCGCTGCCAGCAGCGACGCCAGCAGGCGGCCCACCTCTTCCGGGCTGACATAGCTATTAGCGCCAAAGCCGGTCACGTGATTTTGCAGCGTACGTGACGGATCTACCTGTAAACGGCGGCCATTCAGCGTTGCGCCCTGGCCGAGCGCGGCGACGTAGCACTCCTGATAGGTCGGCGCAAAGATCACGCCAATCACCGGTACGCCGTCATGCAGCACTGCAACGGAAACACACCAGTTTGGCATACCGTTGAGGAACGGGCTGGTGCCGTCAATCGGATCGACCACCCAGGTATAGCCTGACGTGCCCGGCTGCAGGCCGTACTCCTCGCCAAGAAAACCGTCGTCCGGGAAGCTGGCGCGAATCTGCTGGTCGATCATCTGCTCCACCTCGCGGTCAGCTCGTGATACCACATCCTGCAGGTCGTGCTTGGTTTCGACCACCAGCGTGTCACGCTGATTGAAGTAGGCCAGCGCCTTCTCCCCGCCCGCCCGCGCGACGCGTTCGGCCAGCAGCAGACGCGATTGCAGCGCGTCATTTTTCGTATCACTCATGCGTTATCCTTAAATTAACCGGCAATCAGGGCCAGACCCTGAGGTTTAAAATCAATCGCCACCCGTGCGGCCAGCGGCAGCTGCTGCTCCATCTGCGCATCGACGATAAACAGCGAGCCCAGTTCCGTGTTGACCTCGTATTCGATGTGATCGCCCAGCCAGGTGGCGTGTGTCACCTCGCCGCGCAGTGCGCCTTCAGCACCGCTGTGCAGGGTAATGAACTGCGGTCTGACCGACAGCTGCGCGGAGCCGGTCGCGACGCCGTTACCGCGCACGCGATAGCGCTGCCTGCCGAGTCGCACCAGCGCTTCGCTGCCTTCTACCTGTTCGACTTCGCACGGCAGAATATTGGCTTCGCCCATAAAGTCAGCGATGAACACCGAATTGGGCGCGTGATACAGGCTTTCCGGCGCGCCCTGCTGAGCAATATCGCCCTCTTTCATGACAATAATTTTATCCGACACCGCCAGCGCCTCTTCCTGGTCGTGCGTGACATACACCGCCGTGAAGCCCAGCCGCTGCTGCAAATCACGAATATCGGTGCGCACCCGGCGGCGCAGGCGCTCGTCGAGATTGGAGAGCGGCTCATCCAGCAGCAGTACCTGCGGCTCCAGCACCAGCGCGCGCGCCACCGCAATGCGCTGCTGCTGCCCACCGGAAAGTTCGGACGGCAGCCGCTGCCCCTGACTCTCCAGCCCGACCAGTTTCAGCCCTTCGCGCGCACGATCCTGCGCTTCCTTTTTGCTCATGCCGGACGATTGCAGGCCGTACATGATGTTGTCGAGCGCACTCATGTGCGGAAACAGCGCGTAGGATTGAAACACCATCGCCACGTCGCGCTCGTTGGCTGGCAGATGCGTCACGTCTTTACCACCAATCAAAATGCGCCCCGAAGTCGGATGCTCCAGGCCGGCCAGCAGGCGCAGCGTGGTGGTTTTGCCGCAGCCGGAAGGCCCCAGTAGTGTCACCAGCGTACCCGGCTCCACCGTCAGCGATAAATCCGGCAGCGCGGTAAAACCGGCAAAGCGTTTTTCGACGTGTTCAAACACCACGGAACCAGCAGTAATCGCGGTCATACGGCACTCTCCTGAGTTAACGAAGGGGAAGCAGGTGGCGCGGCGACGTCCACCGGGCGCGCCACGCGGCGCAGGCGACGTTCGCCCACCAGCCACTGGAACACGCCAATGATCAGCAGCATCACCACAATCAGTACTGTCGAATAAGCAATGGCGACGCCGTATTCGCCATTCTCTACCAGCCCGACGATGTAGGACGTCGCCATGTTGTACTGGGCGCTGACAAGGAAGATCACCGCGCTGATCGAGGTAATGGCGCGGACAAAGGCATACACCAGCGCCGCGCTGATCGCCGGTTTCAGCAGTGGCAGCACCACTTTGCGCAGCGTGCGGAAACTGCTGGCGCCCAGCGTCAGTGACGCTTCATCAAGGCTTTTATCCAGCTGGCTCATCGCCGCGATACCGCCGCGCACGCCGACTGGCATATTGCGGAACACAAAGCAGGCAATCAGGATCATTGCCGTGCCGGTAATCTCCAGCGGCGGCAGGTTATAGGCCATCACATAACTGACGCCGATCACCGTGCCGGGAATGGCAAAGCTCAGCATCAGCAGGAACTCAAACGTCTGACGACCGGCAAATTTCTGCCGCACGATGAGCCAGGCGGTCAGCAGGCCCACCACGGCGGTGAGCGGTGCGGCAATCAGGGCTATTTCCAGCGTGGTCCAGAACGAGTTCCACGCCACGCCGCTCCACAGCAGATGACCGTCACTGACGCTGACGCGGAAAGCGCGCACGTAGTGTTCGATGGTCAGCGCATCGTTCAGGCCCCACGACTGCACAAAGCCGCCCACCACAATCATGCCGTAGATCACCAGGGTAAACAGACCCCACGGAATCACCATGCCGTACACGCCGTAGCGCAGCAGACGCGGCAGCTGACCATGTTTGCCGCCGTCGCCCTTGCCGGTCACCGTGGCGAAGTTTTTGCCACCCAGCCACAGCCGCTGCAGCACAAAGGCGGCCAGCGTGAAGCACAGCAAAATCATCGCCAGCACCGCGGCGCGACTCGGATCGTTTTGCGCGCCTACCACCGAGAAGAAAATTTCGGTAGAGAGCACGCCGTGACTGCCGCCCAGCACCATCGGATTACCAAAATCGGCCATGCTTTCGATGAAGCTGATTAAAAAGGCATTAGCCAGACCTGGCGCCATCAGTGGCAGCGAAACGCGGCTGAAGGTGCGCCAGCGGTTAGCGCGCAGCGTTTGCGACGCCTCTTCCAGCGACGGACTGACGCCCTCCACCACGCCAATCAGCACCAGAAAGGCAATCGGCGTGAACGACAGCACCTGGGCAATCCAGATACCGGTCAGGCCATATAGCCAGCGGCCGGGCTCGATGCCAAACAGCGCCGCCAGATGCTCCGTCACTACGCCCGAGCGACCGAACAGCAAAATCAGCGCCAGACCAATCACGAACGGTGGCGTGATGATTGGCAGAATGGTCAGCATGCGCAGCGCTTTCTTGCAGGGCAGCGGCGTGCGCGTGGCCGCCAGGGCAAAGGCCAGACCCAGCAGCGTCGAACCACTGGCGGTCATCAGCGCCAGCCACAGCGTGCGCCACGCGGTGCCGCAGGTGCCGCCTTTCAGACAGGCAAGGCTCCAGATTGACGGATCCTGCAGATTGCTGATCAAACCGTCCGGTTTGAAACTGCCGTCAACGTCCTGCACCGACACCACAAACATGCTGAGCACCGGATAGAGTACGAAGATGCTGACCAGCGCAGTCAGCAGCACCAGCGACGCCACCACAAAGGCATCGCCTTTCAGCACGCCGCGTTCGGCCAGCGCAAACGAGAACAGCAGCAAAAACACGGTCAGCAGCAGAAGCGCGCCAGCGCCCATCGCTGGCTGTCCCTGCGGCAGCGCGCCGAAGCGATTTTCCAGCCACAGCCAGCTCCAGCCGCTGTAGCCAACCGCGTGCCCTTCCACAATCAGGAAGATCACGCCCAGCGCGCTGAACAGCAGCAGCAACCGGCTGCGCGCGCTGCCGGGCAGTAAACCGCAGGCGGCGCAAAGCGCCAGCAGCGCCACGGCGAGCGCCAGCCATGGATGGCTGCCGATCTGCCACAGCGCCGGCGCGCTGGCTTCATCACGCCACAGGTTAAGCAGCCAGCCGCTATCGAAAAAGCCTGCTTCCAGGCTGTACCACGGCAGCAGCAACAGCGCGACGGCGCCCAGCAGCAGCGCGCCTGTCAGACGGCGATTATTTGCGTTCATGTGTTACCTCAATGCGGGATCATCGCGCCATCCTTAGCGCTGTCGGAACCGGCAAGCCGCCGTCAGCGGCAGCGTCCGGCGATGCGGCATTACTGCGCGCTGGCGCCGATCTCTTTATCCCAGCGGCTCAGC
Source organism: Pantoea sp. B270 (assembly GCF_018726825.1). Lineage (NCBI taxonomy): Bacteria > Pseudomonadati > Pseudomonadota > Gammaproteobacteria > Enterobacterales > Erwiniaceae > Pantoea > Pantoea sp. B270. The sequence goes on along the minus strand of NZ_JAHCSX010000002.1, from coordinate 277,984 downwards.
AGCGCTTTACGTTTGGCGGAATCGCCGTAGGTTTTGAAGTCATAATCGATCAGTTTGATGTTCTCGAAGCGCGGCGCGTATTCGGAGATCTCTGCGTTGCGGTTTGACGGCAGCTGGAAGGATTTGGCCTCTTTCATGTGCGACTGCGCTTCGGCGCTAAGCGCCCAGTCGTACCACACTTTGGCATTGGCCAGATTGCGTGCCCCTTTGACGATCGACATTGAGCCAATCTCATAGCCAGTGCCTTCACAGGGCGCGACGGTTTTGATCGGGAAGCCGTCGACTTCCATCGCCACCGCGTCGTGCATAAACACGATGCCCACGGTGGTTTCGCCGCGCGCCGCCGCCTTCACCGGTGCCGAGCCGGATTTGGTGTACTGGGAAATGTTGGCGTTGAGCTTTTTCAGGTAATCGAACGCTTTGTCCTCGCCCATGATCTGCACCAGCGTCGCCAGGGTGTTATAGGCGGTGCCAGACGAGTTCGGATTGGCAATCTGAATTTCGCCTTTGAAGGCCGGATCGAGCAAATCAGCCCAGCAGGCTGGCGCTTTGAGCTTTTTATCCGCCAGCAGTTTGGTGTTGTAGCCCCAGCCGAGCGCACCGGCATAAATCCCTACCGTACGGTAACCTGAGTTTTCCGCCTGCTTCTGCGCCCAGTCCTGCTGCTGGTCGAGCAGCGGCGATTTATACGGCTGCGTCAGCCCCTCTTCCGCCGCCTGCATATGCGGATCGCCGGTGCCGGCCCACCAGATGTCGGTGCGCGGGTTACGCGCTTCGCTGCGCAGGCGGGCATAGGCTTCACCCGCTGACAGGCGCACCATGCTGACTTTAATATCCGGATGTGCCTGGCTGAAAATGCGCGTCATGTGTTCGCACACCACCACGTCCGCCGAGCAGACCATATTGAGATTGCCAGCGGCCGTCGCGGCAAACGGCAGCGCAGTACAACTGAGGGACAGCGCGATGGCCAGTGAGGTGTAGCGCATGATGTTCTCCTTGGTTGGCAGGGTTCCGTGCTTAACAGAGGTTTTTATTTGCACGTGTGTGCAAATTAGTAATGAACAGAAAATAGCCTGTCAAATAGCGCAATCTGCAATTGACAGGCTGTGTCACAAAAATGCAACAAATGTGATCGCAGACAAATTGCACAGCTTTGCAATTTACGGCAGACTGCTTTTCAGCCGTAATTGTGAGGAGTTGAAGATGCAGAATGACAAAGCCGGGGTGAGCGCACAGGATGTGGCCGATCGCGCGGGTGTGTCGCGTTCGGCGGTGTCGCGCGCCTTTACGCCCGGTGCCAGCGTTTCTGCAGCCACGCGTGCCCGGGTGATGAAAGCGGCGCAGGAGCTGGGCTATCACGTTAACCACCTGGCGCGCGGGCTGGTGCGCAACCGCAGCGGCATCGTCTGCCTGATTGTCTCTGAAATCGCCACGCCTTACCGCGCCACGCTGGTGCGCTGGCTGACCCAGTTTTTACAGGAAGCGGGCAAAGTGGCGATGCTGATTAATACCGATCGTTCCGACAACAGCGTCTCCGCCGCGCTGCTGCAGGCGATCAATTTTCGCGCCGACGCCTCCATCATCCTTTCCGGCATGCCGGATCGCACCATCACCCGCCAGTGCTATCAGCACGGTCAGCGCATCATCCTGATCAACCGCGACGAAGCGCTGCCGGGCTCGCTCAGCATCAACCTCGACGCGCAGGCGGCGGCCGAAACGGCGGTGATGGCGTTTCAGCGCGCCGGCTGCCGTCAGCTGGCGTTCGCCAATTCGCTGGCCGGTACGCCGAGCCTGATCAAACGCGAAGCGGCGTTTATCGCCGTGGCGGAGCGCGCCGGACTGACGGTCAGCGTGGAGCGGTTCGGCACCACCTCGTATGAGAGCGGTCAGATTCTGGCGCATCGCCTGCTAACATGCCATCAGCGCCCGGACGCAGTGTTCTGCGTCACCGACCTGATGGCCTGCGGTTTCATGGATGAAGCGCGCCACCGTTTCCAGCTGCGCGTACCGGAGGATTTGTGCCTGATTGGCTACGACAATATCGCGCAGGCTGGCTGGTCATCTTACAATCTCACCACCTTCGCCCAGCCGGTGGAGCGCTTTGCCCGCGACGCCATCGCCTGGCTGACGCAGACCGAGCAGGCGGAAAGTGGTTTTACGCCGCAGAGTGAGCAGCAGCACGACATGCTACTGTATCAGGCTGATGTGGTATGGCGCGGATCGGTGCGTGGCGGCTGATCTAAGCGCGGCATACCTGCCGTACCGTGTCACGCAACCAGCGGTGTGCGGCATCCTGCTCCAGCCGCGGATGCCATAGCTGTGACACCGTCACCTCTGGCGTGGCAAACGGTAATTCAAACATCGCAAACGCCGGATTATCTTTGATTAGCGGATGGTGCAGGCACAGCGTATGCGGCACCAGCGCCAGCCAGTCGCTGTGCAGCGTGAGCGCGACGGCAGTGGAAAAAGCGGGTACCACGGCCGCCACCTGGCGGGTAAAACCGGCGGCGAGCAGCGCCTCATGCACCGGCCCGCCCAGCTCACCGCGCCTTGACGCCACGATGTGACCATATGCGGCCAGCTGCGCCAACGTCACGTCCGCGAGTAACGGATGCCCGGCGCGCACCACGCCGACGAAGCGATCGCGAAACAGCGCCTGCAGCCGAATCTCCGGTCCCATATTGCCCAGTACGCCAATCTCCAGATCAACGTCGCCGCTGCGCAGCGGTCGATCATTTTTCTCTGCTTTCGGCATGAAGCGCAGCTGCACGCCGGGCGCCTGTGCGCGGACTGCGGCGATCAGCGCGCTGCCAAACGCTTCGACAAAACCTTCGTTGGTACGCAGCGTGAAGTGGCGCTGCAGCTCGGCGGCAGCAAAGCGTTGCGCGGGTGGACTCAGCAGCGCCTGCGTGTCCTGCAAAGTGGCATGCACCTGGCCGCGCAGCGCTTCGGCGTGTGGCGTCAGCACCATCACGCGCCCGGCGCGCACCAGCAGCGCATCGCCGGTGGCAGCACGCAGTCGCCCCAGCGTGCGGCTCATCGCTGACTCGCTCAGCCCCAGACGACGCGCAGCGCCCACTACGCTGCCTTCACTGAGCAGCGCGTCCAGCGCAGGGAGTAAATTCAAATCGACGCTATTCATCGCATTATCCTTATTGATTGAGCGCCATCTGGCAAGGCGTTTGCTGCAGGTTATCTATGCAGATGCTGCGCGTTCCGCCTGTTGTCATGCAAGGGTAGACTTTTCACTCACCCCAAAACCAGGAGAGGGTCATGAACAAGGCTTCCCGTGCTTTATTGATTGGTGCTTCACGCGGCATCGGCTTCGCGCTGGCGGAGAATATGCTGCAGCGTGGCTATCAGGTGGTGGCGACCGGCCGCCAGCACTCCCTTCACGCGCTGCAACAGCTGGCGCAGCGCTACCCGCAGCAGCTGACGGTGGAGAGCGTGGACATCACCGTGCCAGCAGAGGTCAACGCCCTGCATCTGCGGCTAAGCGGCCAGCAGTTCGATCTGCTGCTGGTCAACGCCGGCGTGAAAAATGACGATCGCGAAACCCTTGCCGATGTGTCGACGGAAGAGTTTATTCGCGTAATGGTAACCAACGCGCTGAGCCCGCTGCGCGTGCTGGAAACCTTCAGAAACAACGTCAGCGCGCATGGCACGCTGGCGGTGATGTCCTCCGGCCAGGGCAGTCTCACCAACAACACCCATGGCAACTACGAGGTGTATCGCGGCAGTAAAGCGGCGCTGAATATGTTTATGCGCAGCTTTGCCGCGCGTCACGACGATGCACGCACGCTACTGCTGCTGGCCCCAGGCTGGGTGCGCACCGACATGGGTGGCGCCGGGGCGCGACTGAGCATTGAGGAGAGCATCCCGAATCTGCTCAACACGGTGGAAAGCCAGACCGGACGCGGCGGCCTGCACTATCTCGATTACCTCGGCCGCGTAGTGCCGTGGTAAGCATTTCACGCCAGCTTGCGTTCGATCAGCTGACGCAGCGTGGCGCGCAGCCAGCGGTGCGCCGGGTCTTCGGCCCGGGCGTTATGCCACAGCAGCGAAAGCGCATAATCCGGCATGCCGATCGGCACCGCCGCCGTACTCAGCGCATAGCGCTGTTGCCATGCCTGCACCAGTCCCTGCGGAACGGTCGCGAACAGCGGCAGACGCTGCAACATTAGCGGTAACACCGAGAAGTGCGGCGTGACATAGCGCACGCGGCGCGTCAGCCCCTCGCGGGCTAACGCGGCGTCCAGCGCACTTTCACTCACGCCGCGATAGGAGACCAGCGCATGCTGATACTGCACGAACTGCGCCAGAGTCAGCGGTGGTGCAAGGTCAATTTGTCCGCGATGCCATACCGTGCGGAAGCCGGCGCGCGCAATGTGCTCCCGCGTGAGATCGCGGCTGGTTTCCTCTCCGACGGTCACCACCACGTCAGCCTGCTGCTGCTCCATCAGCGGAATGGCCTGCCACGGATCGGCAGCCACCACCCGGATATCAATATTCGGGGCCGAGTCGGCCAGCTGCAGCAGTAAATCGGGCATCAGCCAGTGCTCGAGCCAGTCGCTCATGCCGAGCGTAAAACTGCGGCTATCGTGCGCGGCATCAAAGCGATCGGCAGTGAAAATAACGCGATGGACGCTCTGCAGCAGCGGTGCGATCTGCCGCACCAGCTGATCTGCGCGCGGCGTGGGCGTCATGCCTTGCGAGGAACGCACGAACAGCGCATCGTCAAACATTGCCCGCAATCTTTTTAATGCCGCGCTGACCGCCGGCTGCCCCAGATAAAGCCGGTTTGCCGCCTGAGTTACGCTACGCACGTCATACATCACCAGCAGCACAATCAATAAGTTAAGATCGATTTTGCTGAAATCATTTTCATTGATGTTTTTCATGATTTTAATCGATTTAAATAATGACATAGCCCTCAGTATAGTGACCTGCAGTAACAGGCACCACGCTTTAAGGAGGCAATATGACCCTGCACATAGGTGAATGCAGCATTGATAAAGTGATCGAGCAGACCAGCTCACTCCCATTCGCTGCGCTGTTTCCGGCACACCGCGAGACGATGAGCGACACGCTGGCACAGCAGCCGGCAGAGATATCCATCCATAGCTGGCTGGTGCGCACCGCTCGCGACACCATCGTGATTGATACCGCAACGGGCAATGGCCGCAACCGCGATAACAAGCCGCTGTTTCACCAGCTGCAAACCGCGTGGCCGCAACGTCTGGCCGAAGCGGGCGTCGACCCTGATGAAGTGACGCTGGTGCTGATGACGCATATCCACACCGATCACGTCGGCTGGAATACCTGCTGGCGCGCTGGCCGCTGGCAGCCGATGTTTCGTCATGCGCGTTACATCTGTTCAGCGCGTGAACTGGCACAGTGCCGCAGCACGCCGTCAATGCAGGTGTTGTATCACGACAGCCTTGCGCCGCTGCTGGCGAGCGGCCAGCTGGAAACCATTGATGTGCAGCACTCCCCGCTGTTTGCCGGTGTGCTGCGCTATATGCCGACGCCGGGTCACAGCGTCGATCACGCTTCAATTGTGCTGCAAAGCGCCGGTGCCCACGCGGTATTTAGCGGTGATGTGATGCATCATCCAGTTCAGTTTGCACATCCGCAATGGAACTCAGTTTTTTGTGAGGATTTACCACGCGCCGTAACGTCACGTCAGTTACTGATAGACTGGTGCATCAGCCATCAGGCACTCTGGTGCAGCTCACACTTTGCCGGCAGTTCGTGCGGCCGGGTTTCGCCAGAGCGGCAATGGATTCCTGTGGAGGCCTGAACCATGCAATACGCTGATTACCTCACCGCGTCGCTGGGGGATATGCAACAGGCGCTGGCCCAGCGCCGGGTGAGCGCACGCCAGCTCACCACATTTGCGCTGCAGCGCATTGCTGACGTGGATCAGCCGCGCTACAACGCCATCAGCTGGCTGTCTGCCGATGACGCGCTGGCTGCGGCCGCTGCCAGCGATGCCGCACGGCAGCAGAATGCGCCAGTTGGCCCACTGGCCGGTATTCCGCTGCTGATTAAAGACAACATTGAAGTCAAAGGCTGGCCGACCAGTGCCGGTTCGGCGCTGCTCCGCGATGTGATTGCCAGCGAGGATGCACCGCTGGTTACTGTTCTGCGTCAGGCTGGCGCAATCCTCATCGGCAAAACCACCATGCATGAACTGGCGGCAGGCATCACCGGCGCGTCGTCGCTGAGCGGCTTCACCCATAATGCCTGGCAGCAAGGCCGTTCTCCGGGAGGTTCAAGCAGCGGTTCAGCCGTGGCGGTGGCCGCAGGCTTCGTGCCGCTGGCGATAGGCAGTGATACCGCTGGTTCGGTGCGCATTCCGGCCGCATTCAATGGCCTGTTCGGCTTACGTATGACGCGCGGTGCACTGAGCAGTGCTGGCATCGTGCCGCTGTCGCCTACCCAGGATATCCCAGGACCGCTGGTGCGCTACGCGGCCGATTTGCGGCTGATCAGTGAAATACTCACGGGCCAGCGTTTTTCCCGTCCCGACCGGCCGTTGCGCATCGGTATCTGGCAGGAAGGATTTGCCGCAGAGGAAACGGAGATCAACCAGGCGGTGCAGGATGCTGTGGCACCATTTCAGCCGCGCATGCTGAGCTGGCCGCAGCTGGAGACGCTGGCCACGGAAGCCAATATTATTGCCTATGAATTTGCCGACGCGCTGGCCGCCTGGCTGGCGGATAAACCGCAGGCACCGCTGCGCACGCTGGCGGCGATTGCCGCGTCAGGGCGTTATCATCCCCAGTTGGAGGCTACCGTCAAAACCCGCGCGCAGCATCCCGGCATGCAGAGTGACGGCTATCGCGAGGTGCAACTGCGCCAGCAGAGGCTGTATCAGCAACTGGCGCAGTTTTTTCAGCAGCAGCAGATCGACCTGCTCGCTTATCCGGTCGTCCGCCATCCCCCGGTGAAGCATGGCGAGTTGCAGCCTGGCAGCAACGCGCTGATCTCAGCCGTCACCGGCGCACCGGCAATCAGCATTCCGGTCGGCCTAAGTACGGAGGGGTTACCCATCGGCCTGGAGCTTCTGGCGCTGCGCGACCGGGAAGACGTGCTGTTAATGGCGGCAGAACAGATTGAACAGGCGACCCCGCCGTTCAACCGTGCAGCGCCAGCCCTTTGATGGCTTTATCCACCGCCTTTTTCGGGCCGCGCAGCGCGATGCCCACCAGGTTGAGATTATCGGCGTCTTCGGCCAGAAACACCGCGCGGTTGGCGGCATCGTGGCCGGTGGAAAACATCGCTTCGACGTAAGGAATCAGCGTTAACTCACGCTCTACGCCCTGGCGATGCGCCCGTTGCAGGCCGGCTAAATCGGCGGCAAACACCAGCATCGGCTGGCCGGCCATGTTGCCGTACTGACGACCGAGCGCGTCGACGTAAGGTCCACCCATCATCTCCGGCGCGGCCGCCGCAATGCCGGTCGCCAGAAAAGCCACCACATTCAGGCGCTGCCAGGTGGCTAAATCATCGCGTACGATCAGGGCAATTTTGGTATCAAACATCTGTCAGAACTCTCCGGTGAGGATTAAAAATCCCATCATCGGATAGCCGGCAGAGAGCGGTATAGAACGTTTGTGCACTGGCGCTGATAGGCGGCGGGTGTCAGACGATAAGCGCGCTGGAACCAGCGGCCAAGATGGCTTTGGTCGGCAAAGCCCACCTGCGCTGCAACCTGCACTGGCTCAACGCCCTGTGCCAGCAGCGCACGCGCGCTACGCAGCCGCAGCCGCACCAGATAAGCGTGCGGCGACTGACCAAACGCCTGCTTAAACTGGCGCGTCAGGCGGAAACGATCGATGCCGGACAGGCGCGACAGATCGTCCAGCCCGATATCCTGCGCCATAAAATCGTGCAGATAGTCACGCAGCAGATGCATCTGCCGCTGAGCGTCACTGAGCTGCACGCCGGGTTTATTTTCCAGATGCCGGGATAGCAGCGTGAGCAGATGATCCAGGCTCTGATCGCGCGCCAGCCGCCCTTCCCGCTGATGCACCGCAAACCATGCCTGCTGAATCGCACTGGCCAGCTGCGCATCATCGGTGAGCGTGGAGCGAAATGCCCCCTGAATATTCGCCACATCACCCAGCCCGCGGCGCTGCATCATCTCCGCCACCCAGGGTTGCGGCAGATAAAGCATCACATAGGTAAAACCGGCGGCATCGGGCGCGTGACCATCGTGTACCGCACCCGGCTCAATCAGAATAGCGCGGCCCGGCGTGCTGGTGTGCAGCGCGCGGTGGCAGTTAAAGCGCTGCAGCCCCTGCTGCGTCACGCCGACCAGCAATTCGTCGTGGTCGTGCGGATCGTAAGCGTGGCCGCAGAAGTGCGCGTTAACACTTTCGATGCCCGTCTCCTCATCACGACGGAAATCTACCCAATCGTTAGTAGCTGACATAGCGAATTCGTGACCTCTGACGGCGTATCAGGCATAGCCTAGCAGCCGGAACCACAGATAATCCAGCGGTAACAGCAGCAGCGCGCTCAGCACAAACACCAGCAGGCACAGCTGCAGACCGGCTCTGGCAGGCACATTCCCCAACCCCATTGCCACCACGATGGGCGACGCCTGATATGGCAGCAGCGGTGTGGCGTAGGCAAAAACCTGCAACATCACCACGCTCAGTAGCGGAAAGCCCGAAGCGGCAGCCAGCTCCTGCGCCATCGGCGTGACCATCGCCGGCACGCCGTTGGCGGTGAGCACAAAATTCAGCAGCGTCACCAGCGCATTGAGCACGGCAAAATTACTGAATGACGGCGAGTCATGCAGCGGCAGCAGGTGAAGCAGTGCATTGGCGATGAGCCGCCCCAGGCCAGAGTCCACCACCACCGTGGCGACGCCGAGAATGCCGGCGATATAGATGCAGGTGCGGAAATTGACGCCGCTGGCAAAATCGTCGCCCGAAAGAAAGCCCACGCGCGGTAACAAACACAGACACGCCGCGGCCAGCCCGACCCACGCAGCGGATAAGCCGTGCAGGCTGTCGGTCATCCACAACAGTAGAGTGACGGCCAGTAGAGCAATCAGCCGCCATTCGCGCCCGCTGAGCGCCGGCAATGCTTCCCGCGTTGCCACCGGCTGCGGCTGAGCGCGGAACAGCAGCGTAATGCAGGCAACCAGCAGAATACCTTTGCCCAGCCCCACCACCGGCATGTGCAGCAGCCACCACGGCAGCCATTGCAAATGCAGCTGGTACGCGCTTTCCGCCGCGCCGCTCAGCACCAGGTTTAATACGTTGGCGGGCAGAATACTGGCAGAGAGTTGAAAGGTGCCGAAGCCCACCGCCAGCGCCAGCCCAATGCTGCCGCGACTGCCCGGCCGGATACCGGCCCGCTCGCCCAGCGCCAGCACCACCGGCATCAGCAGCGCGATGCGTCCCATGTTCGACGGCATCACCAGCGCCAGCAGATAACTCAGCAGCACCGTGCCCGCCACCATCCGCGGCCAGCTCTGGCTGAACGGCACCACCAGCCAGTTGGCCCAGCGTTGGGCAAGGCCCACTTTGCGGATCGCCGCGCCCAGCACAAAACCGCTCAGCACCAGCCAGAACGCTGAGGAGGCAAAACCGCTGAATACGCTGCTGGCTGGCGCTATCGACAGCAGCATCGCCGCCGCAAAAAACAGCAGCGCGGTAAGGTATTCCGGCAACCGCGCCAGCGCCCACAGCAAAATTGTGATGCTGACCACCAGCGTGGTCAGCCAGAATGAGGACTCGATCATCGTGCCTGAACTCCCTTTCTTCGCAACTGCGCACAAAGCGCATCAGCATAGGGCAATTGCTGGCGCAGAACGCTGCGGCAGTTAACAGTTTGTTAACTCGCCAGCTGCGTCAGCCACTGTATCAGCGCCTCGCTGCCGGGCTGACTGCGGGAGCGCTGTGGCCAGGCGAGGAAATAGGGTTTGCTCAGCGGCAGGCTGAGCGGATCCACCACCCGTAGCGCGCCGCGCACCAGTTCGCCGGCAATCAGGCGACGCTGCCCCAGCAGCACACCGGCCCCGGCTACCGCCGCGTCGATGGCCAGGGAGGTGAGGTTAAAGCTGAATGCCGGCTGGGCCGCTGGCTCCATGCTGCCTTTGGCCTGAAACCAGCTGCGCCAGTCGGGCAGAAAGCGCCCTTCATTGCCCCAGTCCAGATGGATCAACGGCGCCTGGCTGAGCAACGACTCGCCCGGGTAACGCTGTATCAGCGCCGGGCTGGCGACCGGCAGCACCTCGTCACAGAACAGCCGTTGCTTGTCGAGTTGCGGGTAGCGATCCTCACCAAAGCAGATGACGAAATCTGCCGGTGTGGCGCTGAAATCCACCGGCGCATGAGTGCCGTGCAGGCTGAGATCGCAGCCCGTGCAGTGAGCCCGCCAGGCGGTGATATTCGGCAGCAGCCATTTCGATGCCAGCGCCGGCAGTGAATAGAGCGTCAGCTTTGGCATGCTGGCCGCATGGCGCAAATTTTGCTGCCCCAGATGCAGAATGTCGAACGCTTCACTGACGTAGCGCAGATACTCTTTGCCGGTTTCCGTCAGCATCACGCCGCTCTGGGTACGCACAAACAGTGCGCTGCCCAGCTGCGCTTCCAGCTGACGAATTTGCTGGCTGACGGCAGCCGGCGTCAGCGCCAGCTGTGCGGCGGCTTTCGCCAGGCTACCAAGTTCCGCCGCCACTTTGAACGACTGAATCACGCTGATTTTCGGCAAACGCGACGCGGGTGCAGGCATTAAGGTTTCCTTGGCAAGGCGTTAAATATTTATCGTTAGGCATCAACATATCAGGCCGTTACAGTCTCTACACCTGCCAACTCAGAGAACCACCGCGATGTCTGCTTTGATTCGATTTGATTTGCACCCACTGGCCGACGCCGACTGGCGTCGGCACTGTCGCCAGCAGCTGGAGCAACACGGCGCGCTGGTGCTGCGTCAGTTTTTGCAACCGGCTGCGCTGCAGGCGATCGTGGCTGACGGGCTGGCCCAGCGCCATCTGGCTTACCACACCGTCAGCAAGCACAACGTCTATCTGCTGAAGCCGGATGAGGCGTACCGTGCCGATCATCCGCGCAATCGTGACGTAATCAGCACCAAAGGCTGCATCACCGACGATGTGATTGCAGCGGAATCGCCGCTGCGTCAGCTGTACAATGACGAACTGTTTAAACGCTTTCTGTGTGATGTGCTGGACGAGGAGGCGCTATATCCGTATGCAGACCCGCTGTCGTCCATCAATCTGCATTACGCACCTGACGGCCAGGAACTCGGCTGGCATTTTGACAACTCCTCTTTCGCCATCACGCTGCTGGTGCAAAAACCGCGCGGCGGCGGTGTATTCGAGTATGTGAAAGATTTGCGCGATGCGGATGCCGGCGAGATGAACTACGACGGCGTCGCCGCCGTACTCGATCAGCGCCAGCCGGTCGAGGCGCTGGAGATTGATGCCGGTGACCTGGTGCTGTTTCGCGGGCGCAATTCGCTGCACCGCGTGACGCCCACCGAAGGCGATGTCACGCGTATGCTGGCGGTGCTGGCCTACAACACCCAGCCCGGTATCGCGCTGTCCGAAACCGCGCGCATGACCTTTTACGGCCGGTTGTAAGCCACCAGAGCGCGCCAGCCGCGCAGGAAAATCTGCCGGGTACGAAACGCAGTTAAGGCGCGCCAGTCTTCATCGGCGGGCCAGAACCCCTCCACCAGCTGCTGCTTCAGCGCGCGTCCGGCGTGGCTTGCCGGATCGCCCTGCAGATGCAGCCAGTGATCGTCGCGCACCCGGCGATGCATCTCTTCGCCCGGATAAGTGCCGCACTCCACCACCAATGGCAGCAGCTGCGTGTCAGGCAGCGACGTCAGCAGAAACTGCGAGACATAGCCCGTTGCCGTGGCGGTCACGCCGGTGTCGCTGTCGCGCCCGGCGCCGGTAAACAGCAGCGTCAGCCACTCATCGTATAACGTTTTGCCCCAGTCATGCGCCGGATAGCGCTGTTCAGCAATCGCCAGCAGCATCGGATGGCCCCACGCGCCGGCACCGGTGTGCAGGTCGAAACTCAGGATGACCTGCGCCTGACGCAGATGCTGTTCGACGATGGCGTGCAGCGTGCGGTGCGACCAGGCCGGCTGCTGCCCGCCATAAAACAGGCCATCTGCTGCCTGATATTGGCCCGCTTCCACTACCCGTTTTAGCGCCGGCCAGCCTGACTGCTGCAGTGTCTCCGCCAGCAGCCGATCGGCATGTGCGCGGTCGCCGTGGTACAGATCGTGCCATAGCGCATAGTGCGGATTAGCGGGTGCGGGCTGGCTGAAATCGATGAAATTCCGGTTGAGATCGATATTGTCTTCATTGACGCGCCGCAGATGCGCAGCGCCCCATGGATTTAGCAGATGGACCAGCACAAGGGCGCAGTCGGGCGGTAACGCGGCGACATCAAGGCTATCAAGCCAGGCGATCTGGCTGTCTGAACCGTAATAGCCCTCCACACCATGTGTGCCGGAGAGAATCAGCATGCGTTTGGGAGCCGCCGGATCGCCGATCACCGCGACGTCGGTGTACAGCGCGGCCCCGTCGGGCGCGGTCAGCGGATGGCGATAGGCAGTCAGCGCGCCGTGCTGGCGCGTGACGGCGGCCAGGAATCGCGCCCGCTGCTGGGTATAATCAGGGAGTAACGACATGATTTTCCTGTGCGTAATGAACGCAAATCGCCCTGCGATTAGGGATAAACCTTAACCTTAAAGTACTTCTGCGCCAGCCGGTCATAGGTGCCGTTGCTGTGCAGCGCGGCCAGCGCATTGTTTATTAAAGTAAGATTGGCCGTATCGCCTTTACGCAGCCCGATACCCACGCCGTTGCCCAATAATGCTTTATCCACCAGCGTGGCTTTATTGACATAGCCCTTGCCTTCCGGCGTGTTGAGAAAGCCCTGCTCGGCCGAAACCGCATTCGCCAGGCTGGCATCGAGTCGACCCGCTACCAGATCCGGGTAGATCTCCATCTGATTCGGATACGAGACCACGTTGACGCCCTGCGGTGCCCACTTCGTTTTGGCGTAGGTTTCCTGAATGGTGCCCTGCGCGACGCCGATATTCTTCCCGCGCAGCGTGCTGATGTCCCCCGTCAGCGTGCTATTGGCAGGTGTCAGCAGCGCGCTGGGCGTGATATACAGCATATCGCTGAACGCCACCTGCTCGCGGCGCTTCTCCGTCATCGACATCGCCGACAGAATGGCGTCAAATTTCTTCGCCTGCAGCGCCGGAATGCTGCCGTCAAAGCCAATCTGCACCCACTGACATTTCACTTTGGCCTGCGCACAGATGGCATTGCCCAGATCAATATCAAAACCCTGCAGCGAGCCATCGCTGGCTTTGGATTCGAACGGTGGAAAAGTGGGATCGACGCCAAAACGCAGCGTCTGCTGCGCCGCAGCCAGTTGGCTAAGGGCGCTGAGTGACAACAGTAAGGCATAAGACCAACGCTTTTTCATGATGCTCTCCGGCAGGCTATCTCACAGGTTTTAACCTTGTAATAACACGATGCCGCTGACGCCACCATCAAAAGCGCGCAAAAATGCAGAGCAAATTCTTATATATGTTAATGAGTTAGCGAAATTTGTCGCGCCATTAAGTTTTACTTAACGCTCTGTCATGATTTTGTCATCCGGGGCTCATGCCGCTGTCAGCCTCGGTTTTCTATGCTAACCCGCGTTATACTGCCCGCCATCAGCAAGCGGCCGCCACTGCCGGGAGATCGCATGAAAATATTGGTGATAGAAGATGAAGCCGGGGCGCGTGATTACATGCGCAAAGGATTGACCGAGGCCGGTTTTATCGTCGACGTGGCGGAAAACGGTCAGGATGGCCTGTTTTATGCGCAGGAGCACCATTACGATCTGATTCTGCTGGATGTGATGATGCCCGGCATCAATGGCTGGGAGGTGATGGCGCAGCTGGATAAGCAATTGCAAACGCCGGTGATTTTCCTCACCGCCAAAGGCACGGTGGAAGATCGCATCAAAGGGCTGGAACTGGGTGCCGATGACTATCTGGTCAAGCCCTTCTCCTTCGCCGAACTGCTGGCGCGCGTGCGCACTCAATTGCGGCGCGGTAGCCAGCAAAAGCTGCCAGACATCCTGACGCTGGCCGATCTGCAGCTGGATATTGCCCGTCGCCGGGTCGAGCGCGCCGGACAGCGCATCGACCTGACCAACAAAGAGTTCAATCTGCTGCATCTGTTTCTGCTGCATCCCGGCGAGGTACTGACGCGCACGGTGATTGCGTCGCGCGTCTGGGATATGAATTTTGACAGCGACACCAACGTGGTGGATGTGGCGGTAAAACGGCTGCGGCAGAAAATTGACGGCCCTTTTACCCGACCATTAATTCATACCGTGCACGGTGTCGGTTATCGCTGCGAAGCTGAAACATGAAACCCCGCTCGCTCGCCGTCCGCCTTTCGCTACTGCTCAGTGCAACGGTGGTGGTCATTTTTACACTTAGCGGCATGGCGCTGTATCACGCACTGGCGAAGCAGATCGGCGTGCGCGATGACGCAGCCCTGCTGACGCGCATCGATCAAATGCGCACGCTGCTGCGCGATGAAGATGCGCTGACGCTGATTCAGCAGAAGCCGCGGCTGTTCGCCAACATGCTGGGCAATACCGAATCGTTGCTGGTGCTGCGCTTTCCCGGCCAGCCGCCGCTGATCGTGATCAATCCCGGCGGGCGTCAGGTGCCAGCCATTACGCCGGTCGCCGCCGATCAGCCGTTAACCCTGCAATCGGTCCACCATCAGCAGGCGACGGACGGCACGCCGTTTATTGCCGCCGCCGCGTTAACACCAACGCGCGATGGCAGCGGCCAGATCGAAATCATCACCGGTCGCCTGATGAGCGACCGCACGCAGACCCTCACCGGCTATCGCCACCAGATTATCCTGTGCACCGCGCTGGCGGCGCTGCTGGTCGCCGCGATCAGTGTGCTGCTGGTGCGCCGCGGCCTGACGCCGCTGCGCCGGCTGGCAGCGGAAGCCGGGGTGATCGACGTGCGGCGGCTGTCGCATCGCATTGAACTGACCAGTGCGCCAGGCGAGCTGCAACCGCTGCTGGCGGCGCTCAACCAGATGCTGAGCCGGCTGGAGCAAGGTTATCAGCAACTTAGCCAGGTCTCAGCGGACATGGCACACGATCTGCGCACGCCGATTGGCACGCTGCTTGGCCAGACGGAAGTGGCGCTGAACCAGCCGCGCAGCGTCAGCGAGTATCAAACGCTGCTGGGTTCCAATTATGCGGAGCTGGAGCGGCTGGCGAAGATGATTGATAACATGCTGTTTCTCGCCAAAGCCGCAGACGCCAGCCAGGCGCTGGACAGGCAACGCATCGATCTGACACCGCTGGGTGAGCGGTTGAGTGACTATTTTGAGGGCATGGCGGAAGAGCATGGCATGCAGCTTGTCATCTCGCTTCACGGCGAGTTGCACGCCGATCCACAGTTGTTACAGCGCGCGCTGGCGAATCTGATCGCTAACGCGCTGCATTACGGCACGCGCGACGGCACCATTCACGTCTCCAGCATTCCGCAGCCAGACGCCATGCTTTTGGTGGTGGAGAATCAGGGGCCGACGCTAAGTCAGGCGCAGCAGGCACGCCTGTTTGACCGCTTCTGGCGCGCCGATGCGTCACGCCAGCAGGGCGGCAGCGGACTGGGTCTGTCGATCGTGCGCGGGATCATGCAACTGCATCAGGGCAGTTGCACGGTGAGCAGCGAACACGGCATCACCCGTTTCTGCCTGCGGTTCCCACGTTGAGCGCGCAGGTGCGCACCTGGTTAAGTCCCTTAGATAAAGGTGAAAATTTCGTCCTGCGGCAGACGCGATTTCGGCAGCGTAGCGTTGAAATCTTCCTCACTGCGATAGCCAAGCGAAACCAGCACCACGCTGGTAAAGCCCTGTTCACGCAGGCCCAGCGCCTGGTCAAGTGCGCGCGCATCAAAGCCTTCCATCGGGGTGGCATCAATGCCGAGCATCGCGGCACCCAGTAACAGTCCGCCCAGCGCCAGATAGACCTGTTTCTCCATCCACTGCGGCACGTCGCGCAGCTCATAACGGTGCATATCCACGTAGCTGCGGCGGCTTTTATCCTGCCCGGCTTTGGCTTCGGGTTTGGCAAAACGCCCGTCTTTCTCTTCCTGCGCCAGCACATTTTGCAGGTGCGCTTCATCCAGATCGGTGCGCATGCACAGCGCAATCACGTGTGAGGCGTTCAGCACCTTAGGGTTGTTGTAAATGAACGCGCCGCTGGTGGATTGCGCCATCTTTTCCCGCCCTTCCGCAGTCGACGCGACAACAAAGTGCCACGGCTGCGAGTTAACCGATGACGGGCTGTTGCGCAGCAGGTTAAGCAGCGTGTCGATCTCCTGCTGCGGCAGCGTTTTGCCCGCAGAGAAAGCTTTTACGGTGTGACGGCGGGCAACCGCATCATTAAGGGTCATGAGAGTCTCCTGATTGAAGATTGCGCCAGAGCGCAGATAAATAGCAAAGTCGCTACCATAACCGCCCGGGCTGACGGACGGTTAACCTTACGTGTTTTAATGACTTAAAAGCCGCTGAGGACAATCTTGCCGCGTGCGCGACCGCTTTCAATCAGCGCATGCGCTTTACGCAGGTTGGCCGCGCTGATGCTGCCGTGATGCTCGCCAGCGGTGGTCTGCAGGGTTTGATCGTCAATCAGCTGACTCACCTGCTGCAGAATCTGATGCTGGCGCTGCATATCGGCGGTATGGAACAGCGAGCGGGTAAACATCAGTTCCCAGTGCAACGAGATGGCTTTGCGCTTCAGCGGTACCGCATCCAGTGTTTCCGGATCGTCAATCAGCGCCAGTTTGCCCTGCGGAGCCAGCACATCGATCAACTGCGGATAGTAGCTGTCGGTATGGGTCAGTGAGGCCACGTAGCGCACCTCTTTATGGCCAATCGCTGCCAGCTGCTCACCCAGCGGACGCTGGTGATCGATAACATGATGGGCACCCAGCGAGCGCACCCAGTCGGCGGTTTCCGGGCGAGAGGCGGTACCAATGACCGTCAGTCGGGTCAGTTTGCGCGCCAGCTGCGTCAGCATCGAACCCACGCCGCCGCCCGCGCCGATGATCAGCAATGTGCCTTCGTCGGCAGCATCAATTTCCAGGCGATCAAACAGCAGTTCCCACGCGGTAAGTGACGTCAGCGGCAGCGCGGCGGCATCGGCGTCGCTCAGCGTGCGCGGCTTGAGTCCGGCGATGCGTTCATCCACCAGTCCGTACTCGGCATAGCTGCCAGCGCGTGTGATGTCGCCGGCATAGTAAACTTCATCGCCGGGCTGAAACAGTGTGACATCGCTGCCCACCGCCTCGACCACGCCCACCGCATCCCAGCCGAGAATGCGCGGCGTGTCTGTCGGGGCGCCAGCACGCACTTTGGTATCAACCGGGTTAACCGCAATCGCGCTGATTTTTACCAGCAGATCGCGTGCGCCTGGCTGCGGTTTCGCCACGTCCAGTTCATATAACGCATTTTCATCTGAAATCGGTAAACCGTTTTGGCTATAAACAATCGCTTTCATGCAACAGGCTCCAGGTGAGTGAATATTTTCAGGGTGTTGACAGCAGCATAGCCAGACATCGCGCCGGGAAAAATGCCTGTTGCAGGACAACACTTTCACTCGTAGAGTGAAAATCAAAATAATGGCGAGAACGTCGATGATTCGTTTAGAAGATGTCACCCTGTTTGTGCGCTCTGCCGCGCTGGGCAGCTTTTCCCGCGCAGCGCGCGAAGCCAACCTGCTGCCCGGTCAGGTCAGCGCCGCCATCCAGCGGCTGGAGCGCGATCTCGATCGCCGCCTGTTTGCGCGATCGACGCGCAGCCTGCGTTTAACGGCGGAAGGCGAAAAGTATCTGCCGTTCGCGCAAGAGATACTGGCATTGATGCACGCCGGTGCAGAAAGCCTGCAAAGCCACGACGATGCCCTGAGCGGAGAGCTGAAAATCGCTCTGCCGTCTGACATCGGCCGCCATATTATTCTGCCGCTGCTGACAGAATTTTGCCGGGCGCATCCGGCGCTCGGGCTGCGTCTCTCGTTTTCCGATCAGGTGAGTGACGTGTTCCGCGATCCGGTGGATATCGCCATTCGCTACGGTAAGCTGGAGGACAGCAGCTATGTCGCGCTACCGCTGGCGGAAGAAAACCGCCGTGTGATGGTCGCCGCACCCGATTATCTCGATCGACATGGCCGTCCGGAAAAACTCGAGGATCTGGCACAGCATCACTGTCTGCCGTTTGTCATGGGCGGTCACGTGTATGATAAATGGACTTTTCCGCAGGAAGGGATGCGGCGACAGATTACGGTGAAAAGCCGGCTGCTGTGCGACGACGCTGAAGTGGCGCGCCGCTGGGCGATTGCCGGGATGGGGATTGCTTATAAATCCTGGCTTGATGTCTGCGACGATATCAGACACGGCCGGCTGGAACGGGTGCTGCCGCAGCTGCCAGGCGAAAGCACGCCGCTGCATTTAATCTGCCCGCATCGCAAACAATTCTCGCCGGCGATTCGCGCTTTACATCAATTACTGCGTGAACATTTACGCACTCTGACGGCGCAAATCTTACCGGCGATTTAATCTCACCGCTGCGCCTCGACGCCATCAGCCACGCAATCCGGGCCAGCCATCAGGCGAATCCCTCTGCGATTTATCTTTAAAATTAAGGACGCACGACCGCAAGCGGATGAAATGCTGCGCCTTCTGAATCCGCGCATGAGAACGCAGCCGTCCGGCACCTCTGATAACCGTGGCACAGCATAGTAATCTTATTCTTAACAGGTAATATTTAACGTTACTTCACTGTATTCACGTTAATTATTCAGGACTGATGATGTCTCAACCCAAAGCGATGTCCGTTAATGCTCTCACCCACATTATCCTGTTCTTCCTGGTCATCAACGCCATTGATGTCGTGTATGCGTTGATGCACTGATGGCTTAATGCGCTGCGCTTTACCGCTGTTTTTTACGAGCCAGACTCGAAAGATGAGATAAATTCCCCGTCACGGATTTTTTAATCCGCGAGCCTTGATAGACTGCAGACGATAAAATAGACTACAGACTATCAAGGATGGTATCGTGTGGCAGGTTGAAGCAACAGATCGGTTTTGGAAATGGTTGCAGGCTCAGGATGAAGCGTTGCGTCTCGACGTGCTTGCCGCCCTGAAGCTTCTGGCGCAGGACGGTCCGCATCTTGGCCGCCCTTTCGTTGATACCCTGATGTTATCCCGGGTGCCCAATATGAAAGAGCTTCGCGTGCAAAGTAAAGGTCGTCCCATCCGTAGCTTTTTTGTTTTCGATCCGCGCCGCCATGCGATTGTGCTGTGTGCCGGCAACAAACAGGGTAAAAATCAAAAGCGTTTCTATCAGCGGATGCTTCGCATTGCCGAAACCGAATACCATCATCATCTGAAAGCAATCGGGGAAACACATAATGAAAACCTTGGATGAGATGCTGGCGGCGCTGACGCCCGAACAGCAACATCAGGTCGATGAACGCGTCAGCCAGATGCGTCTGGAATACCAGCTTTATCAATTACGTGAGCAGATGCAGCGGACTCAGCGTCAGCAAGCGCAGGCCATGCACATTGCCCAGTCATCTGTGGCGGCGATGGAAGCGCGTGGCGCAGAGTTAAAAATTTCCACGCTGAAGCGCTACATTGAGGCGCTGGGTGGAGAGCTGACGCTGGGTGTAAAGATGCCGGGTGGTCAGCATGTCGACTTAATTATCTGACCGTTCAGGCAGAGCGCATAACGCCCTGCCCCGGACTCCGATCAACGGTGCCGACATCTGGCCCGCACCACAGTCAATCAGGAGTTGTTTGGCGTGGCAGCGCTTTCGCTGAACTGCGGTTTTTGCCGCGTAACGGAATAGACCACGTTTTTCGGGCCATTGGTGTCTGTGGTGACATCGACCGCAGGAATGGTCACTTTGCCAAAACCAAACAGTGTTTGTACGTAGCCGCCAATCTGGTGTTTACCGGCCGGAACGCGGAGCTCTTTACTCTCGCCCTTTTGCAGCAGTCCGGCTTCCTGGCCATCCACCGTCACGTACACGGATGAGCCATCGTCGGTGCGCGTCACCAGATGGGAGACATTGATGACGGTCGGTCCGCTGGCAAACGGCGAAGCGCTATCGTTGTTTTCGACCGGAGCGGAAGCGGTAGCCGGGGCTTCTGCGGCGGCAGCATCAGCGCTGCTGTCGCTGGCAGCATGACGCGCGCAGCCGGTGAGCAGGAGTGTGGCCGTTAACGTGGCCAGTGTGAAACGCGAAAACATCGTGACGAAAAACCTTCTGCTAAATGAGAAGTATTTATTTTAGCGTTACCCGCGCAGTGATAACAGTCACTGAAATCCAGTATTTTCCGAAAACCGGGGATGCGGGTCTTCGTTTGTCCCCCGGCCGCACGCAATGTCAATGCGCGCCGTTCTCCCGGCCCGGGAAAACGGCGCAAGCGGATGGATTATAGTGAATAGCGCGCCAGCGGCGCCACGGTGGTGATCAGCCCGTTGGCTTTCATATATTCACCAAATGCCTGATAACGCGCCTGATTGAATTCCGCACTGTGCGTTGCAAAATAAGGCAGCGTCGCCTGCCAGGCCTGATGATTGAGCGGCGTATCCAGTTCAGGGTAACGCTTAATGAACGCCTGCCATGCCTGTTGCGGATGAGCGCGCAGCCAGGCGATGCCCGCATCCAGCCCACGCAGAAATGCCGGGATGCGAGGATCGTTTGCCGCTGTGTTGCTGTTGGCCAGAATGATCAACTCATCGTAGGCCGGCACGCCGTAATCTTCCGGTTTAAACGACACCGGCTTTGCGCCTTTGTCCTGCAAATCCAGCAGCTCGTAGTTACGGAAGATGGTCAGCGCGCCGTCAATTTTATGCGTCAGCAGCGCGGAGACGGCGTCCATATTCAGATTTACCAGCTTCACGCTGTTAACGTCGACGCCCTGCGATTTCAGCATGTTGCGGATAGCCACATCTTCCGCGCCGGGAATCGCATAGCCAATCGATTTACCGGCGAAGTCTTTAATACTGTGGATATCGCCCGATACGGCTGTCAGGGTGTTCAGCGGCTGGTTAATCAGCGTGCCAACCCGGATCACCGGCACTTGCTTGTCCACCAGCGTATAGAGTTGAGGCTGATAGCTAATCGCCAGATCCGCTTTGCCTGCCGCCAGCAACAGCGGTACCGACGCGGAATCCGCCGGTGCGATCATCTCGACATCCAGCCCCTGCTGTTTAAACGCCCCGCTGTACTGAGCGGCAAAGATCGCCGCGTGGTTAGGGTTAATGAACCAGTCGAGCAGCAGTCGCACCTTTTCGGCTGCCTGTGCGTTGATGGCGGCCAGCAGCAGTAACGAAGCGATGGCACGAAGAAGTCTTTTCACTCAAGTTCCTTAGTATGATTGCCAGAGAAATTTTTTACGCACCAGCGCCACGGCCGCTGAGAGCAGCAGCGCCAGGCTCATTAACAGCAGCAGTGCGGCAAAACTGGTGGCCGTTTCCAGCCGCGCGTTGGATTGCATCATCAGGTAGCCCAACCCTTCGCTGGCACCAACCCACTCGCCGATCACCACCCCAATGGGTGCCAGCACCACCGCCATCTGCAGGCCGGCGAAAAACTGCGGCAGCGCAGCAGGCCAGCGCACGCGCCAGAAAATTCGCCAGCGCGAGGGATACAGAGTTTGCGCCAGCTCCAGCCAGCCGGCAGGCGTACGACATAAACCGTCGAACAGCGACAGGCACAGCGGGAAAAACAAAATCAGCGCCGCCACCACCACTTTTGACGCGATGCCAAAACCCAGCCACAGCACCAGCAGCGGGGCCAGCGCAAATACCGGGATGGTCTGGCTGGCCGTCACCAACGGAAACAGCACCCGACGCAGTAGCGGGCTGGAGGCCATCAGCACCGCCAGCACCACGCCACCCCCGACGCCCAGCAGCAGCGCCAGCACAATTTCCGCCAGCGTGAACATTGCGTGATGCGCGAGCAGCTGCCGCTTTTGCCACAGAGCCTCCAGCACCGCCTGCGGTGCCGGCAGCAGAAATGCCGGTACGCCGTTGTGGCGCGCCAGCAGCCACACGCCCAGCACCACCGCGATCAGGTAGATACCACTACTCAGCTTTTTCATAGGAATTCAGTCGGGAAAAGAGTTCGGCCTGCGCCTGCAGCAGTCCGGCATCATTGAGCGCGCGCGGCACCGTACCTGCCGGCACAGCCCAGTGCGTCACCTGCAGCGGCTGGCCGTGCAACAGCAGAATGTCATCGGCCATACGACAGGCTTCCAGCGGATCGTGGGTCACCAGCAGCACCGTTTTGCCGCGCAGCAGCGTCGCGGTCAGCGTTTGCAGTTGGTGTTTAGTCATAACATCCAGCGTGGCGAACGGCTCATCCATCAGCACCAGCTCGCGCTGCGCATACAGCGTGCGCGCCAGCGCGACCCGCTGCCGCATACCACCTGAGAGCTGTGAGGGCGCGGCTTGTGCCTCGTCTTCCAGTCCCACCTGCGCCAGCAAATGGTGCGCCCGCACGCGGTCCGGCTTCGCACCGCTCAGACGCGCCGTCAGCATCACGTTTTCCAGCACCGTCAGCCACGGATAGAGCAGATCCTGCTGCCCCATCCATGCCACGTGCTGCGCAATACCGCTCAGGCTGCCCTGCTGCGGCTGCACCAGGCCGGCCACCAGACGCAGCAGCGTACTTTTACCAATGCCGCTACAGCCCAGCAGCACCGTGGTTTTGCCGCCGCGCAGTTGCAGATTGAGCCGATCGCACAGCTGTTTTTCGCCCCAGGCAAAGCTCACCTGGTCAAAGCGGATGTCCTGCGTCATGGCCGCCGCGCCGCCAGAATTGCCAGGTGGCTAAAGCCGCGCTGCGCCAGTGCGCTGGCCGCCTGCGCTGCCCGGATGCCGCTGGCGCAGACCAGTACGATGCGGCGATCCGCCGGTGGCTGCCAGGCGTCCAGTTCGTGCGGCAATACGCGCTCAACCCGATCGGCCACGCTGGCGGGCGCCTCTTCGCAGCTGCGCAGCTCCACAATACAGTCTCCGGGTTGTAACAGGTGAGCATCAATAAACGGCACGCCGGGCTGGGCCGGTTCCTGTGCCGCATCAAAGCGGAACGAACGAAAGTGCCAGCTGACGAAGTCACAGTTGACCATGCAGCCGAGCGGTGAGGGTTGCAGCCCGAGCAGTACGCTGAGCGCCATCTGCGCCTGCATCGCCCCCAGCGCCGCCACGGCCGGGCCCATCACGCCAGCGGTGTTGCAGTTAGCTGCGGAGGCAGGCAGCTGCGGAAACAGCGCACGATAACTCGGTGCGCCGCCGCAAAAACCGCCAGCATAGCCCTGACGACCCAGCACCGAGGCGCTGATCAGCGGTATGCCTGCCTGAAAGCAGGCATCAGACAGTTGGTAAGTCACCGCGAAGTTATCGGCGGCATCAATTACCAGATCGCACCCCGTCAGCGCCTGCACGATATTGCTGGCGCTCAGCGCCTCGGGCACCGCTTCGATTTGCACCTCAGGATTACGCTGCTGCAAAGCCTGCTGCGCCGCCACAGCTTTGCTGCGCCCCACATCCTGCAGGGTGAACAGCGTCTGGCGATGCAGGTTATGCAGCGCGACCTGATCGTCATCGTACAGACACAGCTGACCGACGCCCGCGCCCGTCAGTTGAGGCAGCAGCGTGGCGGCCAGCCCACCGGCACCGGCTACCAGTACGCGGGCGCGAGCCAGTTTCTGCTGCCCGACGACGCCAATTTCCGGCAGCATCATCTGGCGTTGGTAGCGTTCCATTGCGCGCTCCTTAGTTCAGGTTAGCGAGGCCGAAGATCGGCGTTGAGGCCACGGCCATATCACGCTTCTCCATCAGCCCGGCCTTTCGCGCGCCCTGCCCGGCAGCGATCGCCTGGCTGAACGCGCGCGCCATCGCCACCGGATCGCCCGCTTTCGCCACGGCGGTATTGAGCAGGATGGCATCGAAGCCCATCTCCATCGCCTGCGCTGCCTGTGACGGCGCGCCGATGCCGGCATCAATGATCAGTGGAATATCGCTGAACCAGGCTCGCATCGCCCGCAGCCCGTCAATATTTCGCAATCCCTGGCCGGAGCCGATGGGCGCGCCCCACGGCATCAGCAGTTCACAGCCGGCGGCCAGCAGTTTTTCACCGACAATCAGATCTTCCGTGGTGTAGGGAAACACCTGGAAGCCGTCGGCGCACAAAATGCGTGCCGCTTCGACCAGCGCGAACGGATCGGGCTGCAGCGTATCGGCATGACCAATCACTTCCAGCTTGATCCATGGCGTGTTAAACAACTCGCGCGCCATGTGCGCGGTGGTGACGGCCTCTTTGACCGTGTGGCAGCCAGCAGTATTGGGCAGCACGCGCACATTCAGGCCCGTCAGCAGCTCGCGAAAAGCCGCGCCCGCCGTGCCTTCGCGGCGCAGGCTGACAGTGATAATTTCACTGCCGGATGTGGCGATCGCCTGCTGCAAAATCGCCGGTGAAGGGTAGCCTGCGGTGCCGAGCAGCAAGCGTGACTGCGGCGTAAAATCGTAAAACATCGCTCAGCCTCCCTGCATCGGTGACAGGACTTCCAGCTGCCAGCCTTCCTGTAACTGCAGGCTGGCATACTGACCTTTCGGCACAAAATTGCCATTGCAGGCGGTGGCAACACAGGCCGCGTCGATTTGCTGTTCGATCAGCAATTCGCTGAGGCTGGTGGCCTCAGTGCTGATGATGCGGCCGTTAAGCTGAATATTCATGGCTAACCTCCCCGGACAGGCGCTGCATCAGCTGTTCTGCCATCATTGGTGCCAGCAGAAAACCATGACGATACATGCCGTTAAGATAAAAAATACCGTTGTGATAGTGGATTTCCGGCAGATTAGCCGGCCATGCCGGACGCAGACCGCTTCCGCTTTCGATGACGCGCGCTTCCGCCAGCGCCGGGTGCAGGGTGTAGGCCGCGCTGAGCAGTTCCATCATGGCGCGCGCGCTGATAGCGCTGGCATCGTCGCTTTCGATCATGGTGGCGCCGAGCATGAAGTGGCCGTCGCGACGCGGCACCAGATAACAGGGAAAACGCGGATGGAGCAGACGAATCGGCCGGGAAAATGTCACCTCATGACTCTGCAGGATCAGCATTTCCCCGCGCACCGCGCGCAGGCCGGAGAGTTGCGCTCTGGCATGGATACCGCGACAGTCGATGATCTGGCCCGATGGCTGGCGCGCATCAAAGCGGACGCCGCGCTGCAGCAGTTTGTCACGCAGCTCAGCCAGCGCGCGGCGCGGATCAAGATGTGCTTCGCGCGGGAAAAACAGTCCGCGCGCAAACCGGTTTTCCAGCGCCGGTTCGAGCGACGCCGGATCAACCCATTGATGCGCCGTCGTCATGCGCGCGAAGCGGTTTAACTCCGGGTTATCACGCGGCGGTGCCAGCACTAACGTGCCCTGATGCACCACGCTGCTGACGCGCGTTTGCCACCATGCCGCAGCATGCTGGCCGAGGGTAATTACGTCGGCTGGCGCGCTTTCTGCTTCACACCACGGCGCCAGCATGCCACCGGCAAACCACGAGGCAGGCTGACGTGCTTCATCGTCAATGACCTCGACGGTTTCGCCGCGCTCAGCCAGCAGCGTGGCGACACAAAGCCCGGACACGCCGCTACCGAGCACGCTCCAGCGGCTCATGAACAACGTTCCGGTAAATAATCTGGGGAATTCACATCGGCCTCTCAGTGATAACTGAGACCCGCAGATACAGGTGAAGGGAATCGACGCCAGCGATCGGGCTCGCCTTTGCGTCAGACGGCTTTGCACATCAAACCGTCAGTCTTCCTACGCCAGTATCAACTGGGTCAGGTTCAAAGGGTCGCTAAGCCGCGCAGTGCGCTATTAGCCTCTCAGTCTCTCAGGCGAGACTCCCCCGACGCGTCTATTTGTATTGCAGGCGCTGGCTGGCGTCAAGCAGCACGTTAACCGCACTGCCCGCGTTGTGGATCAAAATTGCAACATATGGTATACCAGACGGATAGCGGGCAGATGATAAAAAAGACTTTTTTATTATTCACTTATAAATTTTTCAGCTAATCATGGAAGCATTATGAATAAGTTTCGTGTGGCTTTTATCAAAGCAGGATGGCATCAGGCGATCGTGAACAACGCGCTGGTGGGATTTGAGCAGGAACTGACCGAACAAGGCGTCGAAAATACATTAAAAAGCTACGATGTACCCGGCGCGTTTGAAATGCCGCTGCTGGCCAAACGCCTGGCCGAAACCGGCAAATTTGATGCGATTGTCTGCGCCGCGCTGGTGGTCGACGGTGGCATCTATCGCCATGACTTTGTCGCGCAGGCCGTCGTCGATGGCCTGATGAATGTGCAGCTCACCACCAATGTTCCGGTGTTTTCGGTATCACTCACTCCGCACAATTTTCAGCCGGTCGATGCGATTGAAGCGTTTTATACCGAACATTTTATTAAAAAAGGCAAAGAAGCCGCCCGCGCCGCTCTGATGATTCATCAGCTACAGATCGACTGAACCTCAAACGGATTGTTAGCTTTTCCCACTTTTAACAATCCGTTTCCTGCAGTGTGCTCCCTCTTACCTCTCACCTCTCGCCTCTTGATTACTTAAAGCAGCACCATTGATGCCATTGCAAGTTATTCGGGATATCATTAAAATAAGATAACCTAAATAACCTTGCGGGAGTTAACTGATGGTTAGCGATAAAGATCACACCGGAGTTTCTGCACTGACAGGTACCCCGCAGGAGATTCAGGGTCGGCTGTCAAAATCACATGCCAGTCACGTTGTTGCCATTACTTTCGACCATCCAGGCGATGCGCTGACGCTGCGCAACCTGTCAGAAAATCTTTCCGCAATCGCTTCATCCATGTTTGCAATTTTTCAGCAGCGGCAGCGGCAGGAATCGCTGGAGCAACTTGCCAGTGCGATGTTACCGCGCGTGCCAGCTTCGCCTCATTTACTCAAAGAAGCGGCGATGTTACTAGAGGCGCGCAATGCCGTGCTGGAGAGCGGAAACTGGCTCAGCGCCGCAGAAGTGGCGCAACTGGCAGGGTTGAGTTCCACAAATCCGAGCGCTCAGCCGAATAAATGGAAAAAAAGCGGCCAGATATTTGCCATCAATCACAATGGGATAGATTATTTCCCCGATTATGGCCTGGATCGCGACACGCACTTTCGCCCGGTTAAACCACTGGCTCAAATACTCAGGATTTTTGCCGGACGCAAAGACAGTTGGGCTATTGCGTTGTGGTTTCTGTCTAATAACAGTTTCCTTGCGGGCAAACGACCACAGGATCTACTGCTAACCGAAGCGCAACGCGTCATCGACGCCGCTCTGGATGAAATGGAAGGAATAACGCATGGATAAGCGCAGCACTGCGGCGCAACCTGATGATTTATCAACTCTGCCTGTTATTACTGCCGAAGAAGGTGCGCCATTGCCAGGCGCTTTACTTCAGCTGTCATTTATTACGCTTTCAGCAGGAAGCATTCTGCACCGGGTCCATCTGTCGCATTATGCCGCCAACCAGTTTAATCCTGGAGTGAAAGGGAATGCCCGCTTCAGTCCGATAAAAACCAGACATGGGCAGCCAATACCGACTCTATACGGCGGTTCAACCAGAGATTGCGCATTAATGGAAACGGTATTTCATGACGTGCCTTTCGCACCCGGTCTTAAGACGCTGGATAAGAATAAATTACATTATCAACTTTACTCCTGTCTTAAAGTTAATGAAGATATGCTGCTGATCGACCTGAGCAGCATCGCATTGCGCAAGTTAGGTATCACGCGTAAGCAGCTTATCGATACAGAAAAACATCACTATCCCCTCACCCGACGCTGGGCAGCCGCTCTGCATCATCAGAGTGAATCAGCGCAGGGCCTTTCATGGATATCCCGTCAGGATGATTCAGCGCGGGCAGTGATGTTATTTGGCGATCGAATTTCACCTGGCATGCTGACGCCACTTAATAAATCATTAAGCCTGATTGATGATTCCGATACTTATGGCGAGGTTTTACATCTCGCATCGCGATTAGGTGTGTTTATCATTGCAGCCAAATAAAACACGATGCTATCCCGCAATGGATAAAAGAGAAAAGTGGGCGAATTAGGATTTAAAAAATGAAATGGTTTAAAATTTCGCCAGCATTCCTGCTGGCGAAATCCTGAGTACCGGTAAAATTAACGGCTGACTTCGTGACCAATCAGGCCGCCGATAGCCGCGCCGCCGAGGGTACCGAAGGTGCTGCCACCGGTCAGAACAGCGCCGCCCACCGCACCCACACCGGCGCCAATGGCGGTGTTGCGGCCACGATGAGACATGCCACAAGCCGTTACAGAAAAGGCTAGAACCAATACCACTGCGATATTAAAGCTGCGTTTTAAAACCATCAAAATCCTCATTACCATTAATTCTAATGGAATGTAATAGTGTTAACTTTGTTTGTTGTTTAGCCGCCAAATACCTGGCGTAGCGTGCTTATCCTGGAGGCAAATTTAAGGGGCTTTGCATTTTTGTGGAAGGTAAAAATTCCTATTTTATGCCGGACCTGTCAGGTGCTGGTTATTATTCGTACCTTAAGCCAAATAAAAAGGCATGGCGTGAAGGTTCACGCCATGCCTCGCTGACTTACCGCGCAATGAATTAACGCTGCGGATGATTAACTTCTACTGGTCGTAAATCAAACACCAGCACTTCAGCGTTGTTACCGTTAGCGAACTGCAGCGCCGTCTCATTGCGTACGCGCGCGCCATCGCCGGCTTTAAAGCTCACGCCATTCACTTCAATGCTGCCGCGCGCCACATGAATGTAAGCATAGCGATCGTTAGCCAGTTCCAGCGTCTGCTGCTCGGCACCGTCAAACAGTCCCGCGTAAATACGCATATCCTGACGTACGCGCAGCGAGCCGTTGTCGCCTTGTGGCGAAACAATCAGGCGCAGCTGACCGCGTTTGTCGGCCTCTGCCACTGACACCTGCTGGTAACCTGGCTCGGTACCGCGTTCTGCCGGCACAATCCAGATCTGCAGGAAGTGCACATTATCATGTTTCGAGTGGTTAAACTCGCTGTGCGTCACGCCGCTGCCAGCGCTCATCAGCTGCACGTCACCGGGCACGATAACCGAACCGGTACCCATGGAATCTTTATGCTCCAGCGCGCCTTCCAGCACGTAAGAGATAATCTCCATGTTGTTGTGCGGATGCGCACCGAAACCGCGACCCGGTGCTACCTGATCATCGTTAATCACCAGCAGATCGGAGAAACCGGTCTGTTGTGGGTCCCAGTAGCTGGCAAACGAAAAGGTATGGCGTGAATGCAGCCAGCCGTGATCGCCTAAGCCACGTTGTTCGGACAGTCGTTGTTCAATCATGGTCTGCTCCTTAAATTTTTAGCTGGAGGGCGAAGGCCCTTCCCGTTGCTGACCAGTATACGTAAACTGATTTGCCCAACAATGCGCCTTTATGACAATGACTGTCACAGATAAGTGGACAATATGCAGATTGAAGATCTCCGGATTTACGTCGCCGTAATCAAAGCGGGCAATTTTACCGCTGCGGCTGAACAGCTGATGCTCTCTAAGCAATACGTCAGCCGGCGCATCGCCGCGCTGGAAGAGTCGCTCGGGGCGCGTTTGCTGAATCGCAATACGCGCAAACTGTCTGTCACCGACAACGGCCAGCTGTTTGCCCAGCATGCGCAGCGCATTCTGGATGATGTGCAGGAAGCCGAACTTGCGGTGTCCGGTCGTCGTCAGGTGCTGCGCGGCAGTTTCCGTCTCAGCGTGCCGATGTCGTTCGGCATCAGCCATCTTTCCCCTTTTATCGCCGAATTCCTGAGCCAGCATCCCGGTATCCAGTTCCAGGTGGAACTGGCCGATCGGCATGTGGATATGGTGGGTGAAGGTTTTGATATGGCGATTCGCATCGGCACGCTGCCGGACTCCAGCCTGATCGCCAAACGGCTGGGGGAATTCCGCCGCGTGATCTGCGCCAGCCCGGCCTACCTGCAGGGCGCCGGCGCACCGCGTGAGCCGGAGGATCTGCTGCACCATCTCTGTCTGCGCTATGGACGTGAAAGCCAGACCGGCTGGGAGCTGTTTCAGGGCGACACGCGTAAAGTGCTGGCGGTCCAGGGACCGATGGTCAGCAATAACGGAGAAATGTTGCGTGATGCGGCCGTCGCCGGGCTGGGGATGATCCTGCTGCCGGAGTTTATCGTGGCTCCGGCGCTGGCGCGAGGTGAGCTGGTGACGGTACTGGATGACTGGCATCCGGCCTCGCTGCACCTGAATGCGCTGTATCCGCAGCATCGCCAGCGCAGCGAGATCAATCGGGTATTTATGACGTTCCTGCAGGCCAAGCTGGCAGGCAAATGAATTAGCCCACTTCGCTGCCTATCGCAGCACGCAGCGCCGGTGCGGCTTCGCCGCTCATCGGGCTCACCAGCGCATAGTTATAG
This sequence comes from Pantoea sp. B270, assembly GCF_018726825.1. NCBI lineage: Bacteria > Pseudomonadati > Pseudomonadota > Gammaproteobacteria > Enterobacterales > Erwiniaceae > Pantoea > Pantoea sp. B270. Next base: position 247,397 of record NZ_JAHCSX010000002.1, on the reverse strand, counting down.
TGGCGATCGCTCCAGTATTGCGCCACCAGGTTGTCCGCCTGGCGCGATCCCTTTTCCAGCCGCACGGTCTGCGGGCGGATGTACCAGCCAACGCGCGTGCCGCTGGCGGTCTGATACAGCACCAGCGCCGAGGCGCCATGCTCATTCGCCATCAGGCGCGCGCCGATGAGCTGATAGCCAAAGCGCTCCAGATTGGGCGGCAGCGTACCGTTGATAAAATAGCGGCCCAGCCAGCTGGCCAGCTGTGTTGTCTGGTGGGTGCTAATGTCCATCGTCGCCTGCTGCGCGCCATCGCCGAATAACCGGTAAGCCTGTACCGCATCCTCCATCGGTAACGGATGATTCTGTAAGCGTTCAGTCATCTGCCAGCCGGACAGGCTGCCGATCCCCAACGCCAGCACCAGCGAGCAGGCCAGCGCCAGCCGCTGATAACGCTGCCGCGCACGCCGCTGGCGCAGCTGTGCCGGCTGCAGTGGCGTAAAGGTGGTTCGCGCCATATTGCGCTGCAGGCTTTGTTGCAAGCGCAGCTTGTCCTGACGCCAGCCCTCAACCTGGGCGGCGATGTCAGGATGCTGCACCAACCAGTCGCTGACGGCCTGATGGCTGGCACTATCCAGTTCACCATCCAGCCAGGCGTGCAGCTGGTTCTCATCGGGCGGGATATTCATTTTAATCTCCTCAACGTCACCGGGGCCGGCAGGCCTTCGGTCATGTGCTGCAACTGTTTTCTCGCCCGCGACAACCGTGACATCACGGTGCCCAGCGGAATGTCCAGCGTGTCAGCTGCTTCCTGATAACGCATGCCTTCCACGTTAACCAGGAGCAGCAATGCGCGACTGTCAGCCGGCAGACGGGCGAACAGCGCCAGCATCTCATCGGCGATGGCGTGATGCTCAGCCGACTCGGCAAAGGGCTCGGCGCGGCTGAACAGCGTCATAATCGCCTGCCAACGCTTGCGGCGGCGTTCGCCATCAATAAACTGATGCCAGAGAATGGAAAACAGCCAGGCACGCAGACTGCGCGTGTCATCGCGCGCCGCGTCCAGTGCTTTGACCAGCGTGTTTTGTACCAAATCCTCAGCGGCCATGCGCTCACGCGTCAGCCCCAGCGCAAAACGCTGCAAATGCGGCAGTAATGTGCGGATTTCGTCATCGCTCAATGCAGACATTATTTTTGCTCTCGCACCCGGCGCAGGCCGGTCATGCTACTCAGCACGCCATCACGTAAAATCAGACCATGCAGCAGCGCGGCAGCCAGATGGGCCAGGATCAGCGCGAACAGACTAAACGCCAGCAGCGAGTGTAACGGGCGCAGCACGGCATAACTTTCCACGCTAACCGGCAGCAGCGGCGGCAGCACCAGACCTTCGCCAATCGTCACCGGAAACCCGCCTGCCGACAGCATCGCCCAGCCTACCAGCGGTTGCGCCAGCATCAGTAAATAGAGCGCCAGATGGGTCAAATGAGCCACCGTTTGCTGCCAGCCCGGCACCGACGCGGGCATGGCGGGCACACCATAGTAACGCCGCAGCCCGATACGCACGACCACCAGCAACGCGATCGCCACGCCGAGTGGTTTGTGTATCGCCAGCAGCAGTGAATGGGCAGCCGAGATATCCGCCACCATCGCCACACCGATAAATAGCATGGTCAGCACGGCCAGCGCCATCAACCAGTGTACGATGCGCAGCAGCGGATCAAACAGGGTTGTCGGGTGACTCATGATTTTTTCTCCTGCTGGCGCGCCTGTTCAGCCGTGCGCAGATTGAAAGATTTCGCGTAAGCGGCGGAGCGCGCGTTGAGCAGCGGATCGTCAGAACCGCTGATGCCCTGCGGCAGAATCAGCGGATCGTAATTGATGTCATTGCAGCTGCCGCCCTGTTGCGGGCTGCTGTCGCGCAGCGTCAGCGTACCGGCGACAACCTGCTGCCGATCGGCTGGCCACACCTTGCTGGCATCGTTCACCGCATCGCCGGGCTGGGCCACGCTGATCACCAGATCCCACTTCAGCGGTGCGGTCGCCAGGCGGTCGTGCAGGTCGCTCTGCAGATAATCCGGCTGCTGCTGCTGAGCGGCACTGATCGGCTGCCATGGCGTACGCGGCACCAGACTCCAGCGCACAAAGCGCGTTTCCCCCTGCGCATTGGTAAAGCGGAAGGCATTCAGGCTGTTGTACTGCTCCTGTGCCCAGCTGGCGGCCAGTACGTGGGTTTTTACCCAGGCAAAGAAAGGTTTAACTTCGGGATGGGCAACGGTAAACGCCATCAGCTTTTGCGCATCAGGTTTGCCGGTCTGCGGCAGCGGTCGACTGGCCTGCTGCTGATCGTAAAAAGCCTGCGGCGTACTGACCGGGAAAAACGGCAGTGCGTTCATGCCGGTACGCCACTGCTCGCCGTGCGCCAGCTGAAATTCCAGCGCCAGGCTGCGCACCGGCATGCCATAGTCCGGCGCGTGCGGATTACCGCCGGCAATGGCAAAGCGGCCAATCACCGGCACCGTACCCGGCTGGAAAACGCTGGCCCGTGACAGAAACGCCGCGTTGCCGCTGGAGGTAAAATCACCGGTAACGCACACGCCCTTGGCATGATTGCGCCGGTATCCCGGATGCACACCGCTGTTTTGCTGCAGCGACTGCACCAGACTTTGCGCACTGAGGCGCTGCGGCGTCAGCCAACCGCCTGCAGCAAGAAACAGCACCAGCAGTAATCCGGGAATAATGACCACCAGCAGTAACAACGGCAGATGTCTGACCGTAGGTTTAAAGTTCATCTTAGCCAACTCAGTAAGGGAAAGTGGGCATAAGACGAACCAGCGCGGCGTTTATTCCCGCGCGGTAAAAATTATTTTATGGCGAGCGCCGGCGTCCGGCGCGCATCGCGCACCGCAATGGCATGAATCATCAGCCCCAGCACGGACAGAATGGCCCCAACCCAGCCGGTGGACTGCCAGCCCAGCCCGGCGGAAATGGTGATGCCGCCGAGCCACGCCCCCAGCGCGTTGGCAATGTTAAACGCTGAGTGATTAAGCGCGGCCGCCAGGGTTTGTGCATCACCGGCCACGTCCATCAGGCGGATCTGTAGCACGCTTCCCAGCGCCACCATGGTACCGACCAGCATCACGTTAAGCGCGCCCGCCAGCGCATAATGCGCGGCAAAGACAAACGCGCTCAATACCAGCAGCGACCACACCAGTATAATGCGGATGGTTTTCTCCAGCCCGCGATCGGCCAGACGTCCCCCGACAAGGTTGCCGATAATCATGCCAAGACCAAACAGCGCCAGTATCGCCGGTACCAGATTCTCCGGCAGGTGGGCCAGTTCCATCATTGTGGGTTTAACGTAACTGAATACCGAGAACATGCCGCCGCTGCCAATCGCGCCAATAGCCAGCGTCAGCAGAACCTGCTTGCGCGTCAGCGCCGAGAGCTCGCGCAGTGGGCTGGCCTGCTTGTCACCGGCCACATTGGGAACCCAAAGCCACACCAGTAGCAGCGTCAGCAGCGCCAGTCCGCCGACGATGGCAAACGCATCACGCCAGCCAAACCACTGGCCGATGGCGGTAACGGCAGGTACGCCAATCAGGTTGGCGATGGTTAATCCCAGCAGCACCATCGACACCGCCTGCGCGCGCCGTGCGCGCTCCACCAGTCCTGCCGCCACCAGCGCCGCAACGCCAAAGAAAGTACCATGCGGAAAGCCCGCCAGAAAGCGGGCCACCAGCATCGCAGGGTAGCCCGGCACGACAGCGCTTAGCAGATTACCCAGCGCAAACAGGCCCATCAGCGTCATCAGGAAATTACGCCGTGAAGCCCGCGCGCCGAGAATAGCCAGCAGCGGCGCGCCAATCACTACGCCGAGGGCATAAATGCTGATGAGATGGCCGGCCTCAGGAATGGTGACGTTCAGGCCTTTCGCCGCATCGGGCAGCAGGCCCATGATGACAAATTCACCGGTGCCGATGGCAAATCCACCGGTGCCCAGCGCGAACAGCGCTTTTGGCACGCTGTGACGCGGCAGCGAGGCCTCGTCCGGAAGCTGAGAAAGTTGAGGTTGTACTGATGACATGTTTTTTTCCGTACCGCAGGTGAAAAAAACAGCAAAGAGGCTGGCGACAGTGTCTGTTCACCAGCCTCTTTGCTGCGGGTTTTAGCGCGTCAAGCTTAGCGCATTTAAGGTTGAATCGGGTTCAACGAAGTCTTGAGCGCAACACGGTAACCGAAAAGCACCAGCAACGGGCGAAAGGGCAAAAGCTCAGGACGCGCTGAGCGCCTGCCGCGCCAGCAGCGCCGCGCCCACCATGCCGCCCTGGTGGGCAAACTCGCCCGGCACCACCAGCGCATGCGCTGTGCTGCGCAACACGCAGCGCTGCACCGCATCATTAAGCGCAGCAATCAGCGGGGTGACCGAAGCCAGTCCGCCGCCTACCGCCACCCGTGACGCGCCGGTAATGTTAATGGTGTAGGCGAGCGGCTCACTCACCAGTTGCAGCCAGGCTTCTATCGTCTGCTGCGCCCGCGCTTCTGCCTGCTGCCAGCGGGCAATGATTTCCACGCTGCTGGCGCTTTCAGCGTGCAGCACCTGATGCAGCGTTTCCAGTCCGCGTGCGCCGCCGTAGGTGTCCAGACACCCTGTCTGGCCGCACGGACACGCCTGGCGCGGCACGCGCACGCGACCATGCGCCAGCGTCACTTCCGTGAGGGTGATCGGCCCGTGGCCCCATTCGCCGGTCAGGCCGTTTTGTCCGGTGATAATGCGACCGTCCGCCACCAGACCACCGCCCACGCCGGAACCGAGAATCGCGCCAAACACCACTTTGTGCCCTTTGCCGCTGCCGGCCAGCGCCTCGGCCAGGGCAAAGCAGTCGGCGTCGTTGTGCGCGATCACCGGCCGCTGCAGCACCTCACCCAGTTCCCGCGCCAGATTACGCCGGTGAAAAGCCGGGATGTTGCTGGCAAACATTTCGCCGGTTTGCGGTGCCACAATGCCCGCCGTAGAGATGGCGACAGCCGCCTGGCTGCTGAAATGGTTATGCTGCCCGGCGATCATCTCGCTGACTCTGGCGCAAAATGCCTGCCAGTCCGTCGCCGGGATTTTTTGCTGATCGAGCAGGGTTAGCCGATCCTGTGCATCCATCACGCCAAGCTTGATAAAGGAGCCGCCCAAATCGAGGCAGATCACGGTTGAGTGCGGGTGAGTCATAAACGTTTATCCATTACATCGCGCAGGCCGTCGCCCAGCACATTAAAACCGAGCACGGTAATCAAAATCGCCAGTCCGGGAAATAGGGAGACGTAAATATTTAGCCCGAGAAAGTTGCGGCCATCGCTCATCATGGTGCCCCACTCCGGCATCGGCGGCTGCACGCCGAGCCCGAGAAACGACAGACTGGCGGCAGAAAGCACCACCGCACCAGCCGTCAGCGTCGACTGTACAATCAGCGGGCCAATGGCGTTGCGCAGAATATAGTGCGTGATAATGCGCGGGTATCGCACGCCAAGCATATGCGCCGCTTCGATATACTCCATATTTTTCAGTCCCAGCGTCAGGTTGCGACTCAGACGTGCATACACCGGGATCGAGAACAACGAAATGGCGATCAGCATGTTTGTCAGCCCCTCGCCGAGCACGCTGACAATCAGAATCGCCAGTACGATGCCGGGAAAGGCGAAAATAATATCCATCAGCCACATGATCAGCGCATCAATTTTGCGTCCGGCCAGCCCCGAGATGATGCCCAGAGGAATGCCGATCGCCATCGAGATGGCTACGCTGAGGCTGACTTCAAACAGCGTGATGCGCGCGCCATAAATGACGCGGGCAAAAATATCGCGGCCGTAATCATCGGTGCCGAACCAGTGGGCAGCGGAAGGTGCCTGCAACGTGTTCAACAGATCCTGCTCGATGGGATCCCAGTGAGTGATCAGCGGTGCGAAAAGGGCAGCCAGCACCACCAGCAGCACCAGCCCGCCTCCGGTCGTGATTGAAGGGTTGCCAAGTAAAAACCTCACGATCTGGCGGCGGCGCGCGGGCGGCGGCTGGAGAGACGTGTCGAAACTGTTCATCAGTCGAACCTTATTTTCGGGTTGAGCAGGCCAATCACTATCTCACCGACCAGATTCATCAACACCACGCCGGTTACCGCCACTAACGTCACGCCCTGAATCACCGGATAATCGCGGTATTTCACCGAATCCACCAGCAGGCGGCCAATACCCGGCCAGTTAAACACCGACTCAGTGACCACTGCACCCCCGATCAGGCTGCCAAAATTCAGTGCGACGATGGTGACAATCGGTATCAACGCATTGCGCAGCGCGTGTTTCCAGTTAACGCTGGCCGATGATAACCCTTTGGCTCTGGCGGTACGGATGTAGTCCTGACTGAGCACATCCAGCATGCTGGAGCGCGTCATCCGCGCGATCATCGCCATCGGCAGAATCGCCAGCGTCACGGTCGGCATCACATAGTTGCGCCACGAATCAGCGCCGAGTAGCGGCAGCCAGCCGAGCTGTACCGCAAAGTAGTTCATCGCCAGCAACGCCAGCCAGAAGTTCGCAATCGAGGCACCGGCAATGGTCAGTACCATGACGATCTGATCGGGAATGCGCTGCCGGTAAATGGCCCCGGTCATGCCCGCCGGCACGCCGATGGCAATCGCCAGCAGGTACGCCAGCGCCGCCAGCGACAGCGTGTAGGGCAGGCGTTCGCTGATTTCGGTCATCACCGGACGCTGCGACTGCAGCGACAGCCCGAGATTGCCATGTAGCGCTTCACCGGCAAACCTGACGTATTGCAGCGGCAAAGGCTGATCCAGACCGAGCCGCACGCGCATACTGTCCACTGCTTCCTGCGGCGCTTCCGGGCCGGCCATCAAGCGTGCCGGATCGCCCGGCAGCGCGCGGATGGCGATAAACACGATGATCGACACACCGAAGATAATCAACGGCAGCGAGAGCACCTTTTTTGCGACATACGCTTTCATATCAATCAGCCATCAACACTATTTTTTCACGGCATCACGGACCACAATCTGGCCGCCCGGTTGCATCGTCACGCCACTGATATTTTTGCGCGTCGCATACAGATCGTCCTGATAGTAGAGCAGCACCTGCGGCGCGAGTCCGCTGATCCGCTGCTGTGCTTGGAAATAGAGCGCTTTGCGCTGGGCATCATCGAGCGTGGAGGCGGCGCTATCGATTAGCTCATCGGTACGTTTGTCGCTGAAGAAGCCGAGGTTAGCCCCGCCGGGCGCAAAGCTGCTGCTGTGATACAGCGGACGCAACTGCAGATCCGAGCCGTACAGCCCCGAAGACCAGGACGCCAGCACCGCGTCCGTACCCTGCGCGGCTTTCTCTTTGGCATCGGCAAACGCCGCTTTGGCCCACACGCCGCTCTCCATCTGGCGCACGCTGAGCTTGACGCCTATTTTGCTCCACATACCCTGCAGAACCTGCGCGGTACGTGCGTCGGGTGCCTGCACGGCAATCGACATGGCGAAGCCGTCGGCATAGCCCGCTGCCTTAAGCAGGTCTTTGGCTTTCTGCACATCGTACGGATAGTCATGCAACGCTTTGTCGTAGTTGGCATCGACCGGCGCCAGCGGGGAATTGGCTGGCTGCGCATAACCAAACATTACCGCTTTCACCAGTGCCTGCTGGTCGGTCGCGAAGTTCAGCGCCTGGCGTACTCTGACATCGCTGAGGGCTTTACTCTGCGTATTGAGATCGATCCAGAATACCGCCGCGCCCGGCGACTGTTTTAACTGCACGCCGGGATTATTTTTTAACATGCCGGCAAATTGCGGCGGCACCGGGTTAATAATATCGACCTGACCGGATTGCAGCGCCATATTCATGACTGACGGCTCACTGCTCCATGTCCATTTTATTTCGTCCGGCCCGGCAGACTTGCCCCAATAGTCCGGGTTCTTCTGCTCCAGGACAAATTCACCGGATTTATACTGCGCCAGTTTATAGGGTCCGGTACCGTCGGCTTTATTATTGATCGTGCCGGCTTTGTCAGCTTGTGGACTCACCATTAATCCCGGACCGGAGGCCAGCACGGTTAAAAACGCCGGATTAATTTTCTTCAGTGTAAAGGTGACGGTTAAGTCATCTTTTTTCTGCACGTCCTGAATAAAGGTGCGAATTTTCCCACTTCCGGCGAGACCGCGCTTCGTATCCAGATGACGCTGAAAGTTTTCAACGACCGCATCGGCATTAAATGGCGTGCCATCGTGGAATTTAACGTTGGGACGCAGCGTAAATTCCCAGTGCAGTCCGCTGTCGTCGGCATGCCAGGAGAGCGCAAGGGCCGGCATGATTTTGCCATCGTCACCGAGCCGCGTCAGGCCTTCATACATCGGGTCCAGCACCGTGCCAGTAAAGGTCGCGGTCTGATTGCCCGGGTCCATGCTGCGCGGCGGTTCGTTTTGCATAATGACCAGCTGAGCAGCCAAAACTGATGCGCTGGAAAACGACGCCAGAATACCCGCGGCAAGTGTCAGTACCCTGAAATGCTTGAGTGTGCTTTGCATGAAGGCCTCAGTGAATCAGTGACAAAGAGTGAAGAGTCATTGCCCGGCAGGCAGCTGACCGTCAATGCACGCCATCGCCTGCCATACGCTTTGGTCATGTTAACGGCAGCAGAAGAACGGGCTCGACGCTATATAAGGCACACTCTGCAAACAAAAGCCAAGATGTCAGTTCATATATTTTACTTATAATTCGATCTGCATTCAGAAAATAAACTAAATACGCTTGAATTTGTTTTCACTGCTGATTATTGTCGGCCAAATACAGCCTGTGCCGTGAGAACTCTGATGCTTAATGCTCATCAGCAACAAATTCTGCGTTTATTAATTGCTTCGCATGGCATGAGCCGCACGGCAATTGCGGAAAAAATGAAGCTGAGTAAAGCCGCAATCAGCACATTAATCAAAGAGATGCTTAGCGCAGGACTGCTTGAAGAGAGCATTCCGGAAAGTAACGGTCAGGGTCGGCCTTCGGTGTTATTAAAAATGCGTGCCGACAGTGCCTATTTTCTCGGTGCGTCGTTGCTCGGTGACGATGTGTATCTGGTGCTGACGGATATGCACGGCCGCATCCTGGCCAGTACCCACATGCCGCTGAATCCCGATCCTGCGCTGCTGGCTGGTGCGCTGGCCGCCGCCATCCCCGGCCTGCTTGCACAAAAAGGCATCTCCGCCGATCAGCTTATCGGGCTGGGCGTCACGCTTTCCGGCTTTGTGGATGAAAACCAGGCGGTGTGCGTCCAGTCTGCCCTGCTGGGCTGGAAAAACGTCCCGCTGGCGGCACTGCTTAACGCGCAAACCGGTCTGGAGGTGTCACTGGAAAACGATGCCAAAGCTCTGGCGGTCAGCGAAAAGATTTTCGGCGTGGCGAAAAAGGCACAGAATTTCACCCTGATTTCCCACGGCGACGGCATTGGCTCCGCGCACTTCTTTCAGGGGCAGCTGCACCGCGGCGCGCACGGTGGGGCCGGTGAAATTGCTCACTGTACCGTAGAGCCAGGCGGGCGTCCGTGCCGCTGCGGCAAACGCGGCTGCCTTGATACGCTGGCGTCGCTCACTGCAATGCGTGAAAGCATGCGTGACAAACAGCTGCCCTGCACCAGCGTTGCCGAACTGGAAGCGCTGGCGGTAAAAGGCAATAGCGCCGCGATCGCCATTCTGCACCAGGCAGGTGACGCACTTGGCCTCGCCATCGCCAATATCATTCAGATGAACGATCCGGAGATGATTGTCATCGCCCATCAGCCGGATGCGTTCGACGGCCTGCTCAGAACCGTGGTGATGCAGGCGGTAGATAGTCACGTGTTGCCTTCAATCATGGGCAAGACGCCCATCGCCAGCATGGCGATTGATCAGTTGAGCTGGGCCCGCGCCGCAGCCAGTGTGGCGGCTTACCGTTTTATCGTTCACTTACCCGACTAGCGGAGTCTGTTATGCGCATTGCCTATGGTGGAATTCATACTGAATGCAGTACCTGGAATCCGGTGCTCAATTACGCCGACGATTTCCGCATCGTGCGGGGTGAAGCGATGACGACCAATCCCTATTTCGCCTTTCTGCAGGATTACGCAGCTGAATTTCTGCCGACCTTTCACGCCCGCGCCATTGCCGGTGGGCCGGTGGCACGTGTGACCTATGATGCCTTCAAACAGGAGTTTCTCCGTCGGCTCGAAGCGTATTTGCCCGTGGATGGCGTTTACCTGGCGATGCACGGCGCGGTCTATGTCGAAGGAATGGAAGATGCGGAAGGCGACTGGATTAGCGCGACGCGCGAGCTGGTCGGGCCCGATTGTCCGATTAGCGTCAGCTACGATCTGCACGGCAATGTCTCGCAGCGCATCATCGACGCGATCGATATGTTTTCAACCTACCGCACGGCACCGCATATCGATGTGGAAGAGACCATGCGCCGATCCGTCTCAATGCTGGTCAATAGCCTGCAAAGCGGCATCCGACCGGGTGTGGTGTGGGCACCGATCCCTGTGGTGCTGCCAGGCGAGCGCACCAGCACGGAAGATGAACCGGCCAAAAGCCTTTACGCCAGCCTGCCCGGGATTAACGCACTTGAACATATCTGGGATGCTTCGCTGATGGTTGGCTATGTCTGGGCGGATGAGCCACGCGCCACGGCGGCCGCCATCATGACCGGTACCGATGCCGATGTGCTGTCTGAGCAGGCGGCCAAACTGGCGCTGGCTTACTGGCAGGCGCGTGAGCAATTTGTGTTTGGCTGCGTGACCGGCAGTACTGAAGAGTGCGTACGCATGGCGATTTCCAGCCCTGGCGGACCGGTGATTCTCGCCGACTCCGGTGATAACCCGACCGGCGGCGGCGTGGGCGATCGGGCCGATGTACTGGCCGAACTGCTGCGGCAAAATGCGCAGGATGTCATCGTTGCCGGCATTACCGATAAACCGGCCACGGAGGCGGCCTTCGCCGCGGGCGTCGGTGCCCGGCTCTCCCTGACTATCGGTGCCACGCTGGATCCTGCTGGCGGCAAAGTCAGTGGCGTGTTTGACGTGCTACTGCTGAGTGATGATGCCCGTTCGGTTGCCCGTCAGGCGCTGCTGAAGATTGCAGGCATTACCGTGGTGGTTGCCGATCGGCGTCGTCCTTATCACAACCTGGCGGATTTCGCCCTGCTTGGACTCGATCCGCGCCAGGCAAAAATTGTGGTGGTAAAGTCCGGTTACCTGTCGCCCGAGCTGGCGCCGATTGCCAATCCCAACCTGATGGCGCTGTCGGAAGGGGTGGTCGATCAGTATGTTGAACGGCTGGTGCGCAAGCGCAAGCTGCAGCCGGCTTATCCGTTCGATACCAATTTTACCTTTGTGCCGGTCAGCACCCGCTCGGCGCGCTTTGTGGCGGCACAATGAATCGCGCTGACCCGCCGGTGTTGAGCATCGAAAATCTCACCGTCGCGTTTCGCAGCGATGACCGCTGGCGTGAGGTGGTGAAAAACGTCTCTTTTACCCTCGGGGCCGGTGAAACGCTGGCGATCGTCGGTGAGTCGGGCTCAGGCAAAAGCGTTACCTCGATGGCGATCATGCGTCTGCTGAATAGCCGTCACGCACATATCAGCGGCAAAGTGCTGCTGAACGGCGTGGACTTGCTCACGCTGAGCGAACGTGCAATGCGCGACATCCGCGGCAATGCCATCGCGATGATATTCCAGGAGCCGATGACCAGCCTTAATCCGTCGTTCACTATCGGTCACCAGATTGCTGAGGCGCTGATCGCGCACCGCAAAATCAGCGCACGCGCCGCCCGCGAGGAGACCATCCGGCTGCTGGAGAAAGTGCGTATTCCCAACGCGGCCAAACGCTTCAGTGATTACCCGCACCACTTTTCCGGCGGCATGCGTCAGCGCGTGATGATCGCCATGGCGCTGGCGCTGCGTCCAAAATTGCTGATTGCCGACGAGCCAACCACGGCGCTCGACGTCACGATTCAGGGTCAAATCCTTGACCTGATCAAGACCCTGCAGGAGGAGGAAGGCACCGCCGTGCTGTTCATCACCCACGATATGGGCGTGGTGGCAGAAGTCGCCGACCGCACGCTGGTGATGAACCAGGGCGCGATGGTGGAAAGCGGCAGCACCGCCGCGATTTTTTCAGCCCCGGCAGCAGAGTATACCCGCACGCTGATTGCAACCGTGCCGCAGCTGGGTGCCATGCGCGGCATTGATGGACCGCGTAAGTTTGCGCTCAACGGCGAAGCGCCGATGGCGCAGGCGCGGCAGGCGCCGCAAGGGCAAACGCCGCTGCTGTCGGTGAAGAACCTCAGCACGCGCTTCAGCATTCATGAAGGGCTGTTCAGCCGTAAAACCGGTGCGGTGCACGCCGTGGAGAATATCTCGTTTGATCTGCTGCCGGGTGAAACCTTGTCGCTGGTCGGCGAATCCGGCTGTGGTAAATCCACCACCGGCCGCTCGCTGACGCGGCTGGTGCAGCCGACCTCCGGGCAGATTGCTTTTGATGGCAGCGACGTGCTGACCCTCTCCCGGCAAGAACTGCGCAAGCTGCGTTGCGCCATGCAGATGATTTTTCAGGATCCGTTTGCCAGCCTTAACCCGCGCATGTCGGTCCTTGAAGCCCTCACCGAACCTTTTTTACAGCATCGGCTGGGCAGTAAGGCCGCCGCACAGAACAAAGCGGCCGAACTGATGACGCGCGTTGGCCTGCCCGCAACCATGCTGAAACGCTATCCACACGAATTTTCCGGCGGCCAGCGTCAGCGCATCTGCATTGCCCGTGCGCTGATGCTCGATCCGAAAATGATCATTGCCGACGAGTCGGTGTCCGCCCTTGATGTCACCGTGAAAGCGCAGATCATCAATCTGCTGCTCGATCTGCAACACAGCCTGAATCTGTCGTATCTGTTTATCTCACACGATATGGCGGTAGTAGAGCGTATCAGCCATCGTGTGGCGGTGATGCTGCTGGGAGAGATTGTTGAGATTGGACCGCGCGCGGCTATTTTTGAGAATCCGCAGCACCCTTACACACAAAAACTGCTCGCGTCGGTGCCGGTGCCCGATCCGGCGCGCCGCCATTTAAAACGGCACGTGGACGTCAGCGAGCTGAAGAGCCCGGTGCGCGCCAATGGATTTGTGCCGGAAACACGGCATTATCAGGAAGTGAGCGCCGGACACTGGGTGATGCGGTAAAACGCTGGTATAAGTGCCGATGATATTCTGGTTTCATTTACCGGACATCATGCGCGACGCCACGGCTAAGGAAATCAACGTGACACGTCATAATCATTATGGTCAGCCCATCGGTTTTACCTTGCCGGACTGGCAACCTGCCAGCTATCCGCCAGCAGAAAATCTGTCAGGGCGCTTTTGTCAGCTTGCGCCATTGCAGTTGAGCCACAGCCAGGCGCTGTTTATGGCATTTTCACTCGCCCCAGACGATCGCGACTGGACCTGGCTGGGCGCCAGCCGGCCACAGTCATTGATGGAGATGGAGAGCTGGATTGAGCATAAAATCAGCGATCGCCAGCTGGTGTGTTATGCCGTCATGGACGGGCATCAGCGTGCCGTGGGCGTGGTTTGTTTTGCCAGTATTGATATGCAGAACGGCGCGATAGAAATCGGTCACGTCACCTGGTCACCGCTGATGCAGCGTAACGTCATGGGTACGGAAGCCTTGTTCCTGTTGCTGCGCCAGGCATTTGCGCTGGGCTATCGTCGCGTTGCATGGCGCTGTGATTCGTTAAACCTGGCTTCACGCCGGGCTGCCGAGCGCATTGGTTTTACCTTTGAAGGACGCTTTCGCCAGGCCATGACGCGTAAACAGCGCAATCGCGATACCGACTGGCTCTCAATGATTGATGGTGAATGGCCTATTGTTCAGCAGGCACTTACAGCCTGGCTGGCACCAGACAATATGGATGATAACGGGTGCCAGCGGCGGACGCTGGCCGCGTTTTTCACTTCATCAGCACCTGGAACTGCGGATTAAACTCATCAAAAATTGGCAAAGCCGCTGCGCCGAGGGCGGCGGTGTCACTGCCGGTCATGCCGGTCTTGAGTCGCGTGCCGGTCAGATAGCGGCCGCGCACCGATTGGTAGAGCGGCGGCAGGCGCTGGATAATTTTATCCAGCAACACCGCTGGCATCATGCCGCCGATAATCACGCTCTCGGCATCAAAGATACACTCCAGCATGTTTATACCCTGTCGCAGCGGCGTAAGCACGGTACCAATCCAGCGATCAAACAGCGCCGGATCAACCTGCAGTAAATCTTCCGGCAGCGCGCTCATCGGGTCGAGCCCGCAGAATTCGTAAGCGGCCTGCAGCGAAACATAACGCTCCAGGCAGCCATGATTGCCGCAGTAACACTCACGTCCACCGGGTTCAACCACTACATGCCCTACTTCACCGGCGTTGTGCGCATGGCCGCTGTACACATGGCCATCCATGATGATGCCCGCGCCCAGGCCCGTGCCAATGTACAGATAAATAAAGGAATTAAGATGACGCGCCACACCGTGAAAGCGTTCGCCAATCGCCGCGACTGTGGCATCATTCTCCAGCGTGACCGGCAGTCCGCTCATCTCAGCGAGACGCGCGGCGATATCGACATCCTCCCAGCCGTGCAGCGTGGTCGGCCCCATTGACGAGATACCCTCCACACCAAACGGCCCCGGCATCACCACGCCAATACCCAGCACTTTTTGCCAGCGCGGCCCGGTCTGCTGTTTGATCTCCGCCAGCACCCCGGCAATGCGCGCTAATGTGGCATCCGGCTGCGGTTTTTGCACCATAATAAGGCGGCGAAAATGGATTTCACCGGTCAGGTCCACCAGCACAATCAGTAGCGTCTGATGGTCGAGATGGATGCCGATGGAAAACGCACTGGCCGGATTCAGGGTGACCGGAATCGCCGGCTGACCGCGGCCCTGCTTACGCGGCTGACGGCTGGTGAGCAACTCCGCCTGCTCCAGTTCAGCGACGATATTCGAGACGGTTTGCGGCGTTAGCGCGGTCAGTCGCGCCAGCTCGGCACGGGTCAACTCACCGTGCAGGCGTATCGCTTCGATAATCACCCGGCGATTGTGCGCGCGCGCATGTTCCAGATTGGTTCCCGACGTTTTCATCCTGCTCGCTTCCCTCTTTTAACCACCGCTGCGGACCGCCGCCTCAATATCTATGATCGGCCACACATTTTACAACCTGTTTACCTGACAGCGGCAAAAATCTGTGCAAAGTAGTGTCGGATGGCAGCGTTGTTTTCTGCCCTGGCACGTCCCTTGCTTTAGCTCACTGCTGTCAGCCACTGCGCGCTGGCAATCTGTGCGCGATATTAAATCAATCAAATTGATTTAATTAAACACCCTCCACTGCATGAAGGCGAGAACGCAATGAAAAATCAGATGAAAGGTTGTTTTGCCGCCGTACTGTTCGCCTGCGCGGGCAGCGCGGCAGCGGCTACCACTACGCTTAACGCCCTGTTTATGACCCAGGCGGCCTACAGTGAAAAC
The DNA here is from genome assembly GCF_018726825.1 of Pantoea sp. B270. NCBI lineage: Bacteria > Pseudomonadati > Pseudomonadota > Gammaproteobacteria > Enterobacterales > Erwiniaceae > Pantoea > Pantoea sp. B270. The sequence continues at coordinate 231,876 of NZ_JAHCSX010000002.1, read as the reverse complement.
GATATCCGCGCCATGACGCAGGCGTTTCAGACAGCGCACCCGGACGTGCAGGTCAATCTCGAGTTTGTTCCTTACGAAGCGCTGCACGATAAGATCGTCGCGGCACGCGGCGCGGGCGGCAATGGTTACGATGTGGTGCTGTTTGATGCCATCTGGCCGGCGGAATTCAGCAAGTTCGACCTGTTGCAGGATGTCAGCAGCCGTATCAGCGCAGATGAAAAAGAGAAAATCTTCCCCGGCGCAATGAACACCGTGGTGTTCAAAGGCAAAACACTAGGCATGCCGTGGATCCTCGACACCAAATATCTCTACTACAACAAAGCGATGCTGGAAAAAGCCGGCATCAAAGATCTGCCGCAAACCTGGCAGCAGGTGCTGGATGATGCGCGCATCATTAAGCAGAAAAATATCGTTAAATATCCGCTGGTATGGAGCTGGTCACAGGCGGAAGCGCTGGTGTGTGACTACACCACGCTGGTCTCCGGCTTCGGCGGCAAATTCTATAACAACGGTAAGCTCGATTTCTCTACGCCAGCCTCGCTGCAGGCGGTGAAGCTGATGAAAAGCTCGCTTGATGAGGGCCTGACCAACCCGGCTTCGCGCGAATATCTGGAAGAGGACGTGCGCAAAGCCTTCTCCAACGGCGATGCGGCTTTCGCTCTCAACTGGACCTACATGTACAACATGGCCAACGATGCCAAACAGAGTAAAGTCGCCGGCCAGGTTGGCATCATGCCGGCACCTGGCGATGCGCCCAATCGTTTCGGCGCGGTCAACGGTTCGATGGGTCTGGGCATTGCCAAAGGCAGCAGCCATCCGGAGCAGGCGTGGCAGTACATCAGTTACATGACTTCGCAGCCGGTACAGAATAAATACGCCACGCTCAGTCTGCCGATCTGGAAAAGCTCCTACCAGGATCCCGCGGTCAGTAAGAATCAGGAGAGCCTGATCGCTGCTGCCGACAAATCGCTGAATGTCATGCTGTCGCGTCCGGAAACCGCTGATTACTCACGTCTCTCCAATACCCTGCAGCAGCAACTGCAACAGGTGCTGGTCGGCAGCGCGACACCGGAAGCAGCCATGCAGGCGGTAGACAAAAGTGCGGCGCGTCTGCGTTAAGGGGTCAGTATGCTGAGTTTGCGTCAACGCGAACAACGGCAGGCATGGGTGCTGCTGGCACCCATGCTACTGGTGATGCTGTTGCTCACCGCCTGGCCGCTGCTGCGCACTATCTGGCTGAGTTTTACCGATGCCGCGCTGATTGGCAGCGGCGGTGAAGCGCCGCAATGGATTGGCCTGGAGAACTATCTCTACGCCATTACCGATGCGGATTTTCAAACCTCGCTGTGGCGCACGCTCTACTTCACCGTGGTGTCGGTAGCGATTGAAGGCGTCATCGGCGTGCTGGTTGCGCTGCTGCTCAACCAGAAATTCGCCGGACGTAACGTGTTGCGCGTGCTGGTGATTCTGCCGTGGGCGCTGCCAACCATTGTGAACGCCATGATGTGGCGCCTCAATTTCAATCCGGACTACGGCAGTATCAACGCCCTGCTGACGCAACTCGGTTTCATTGATGGCTACCGCAGCTGGCTGGGGTCGCCGGCTTCCGCGCTCAACGCGGTAATGTTCGCCGACATCTGGAAAAACTATCCGCTGGTGACGCTGCTGGTGCTGGCAGCGCTGCAGTCGGTGCCGGAGGATCTCTACGAAGCGGCGCGGCTGGATGGCGCATCGGCATGGCGGCGTTTTCGTGCCATCACCTTTCCGGCGATTGTCGGTTCGCTCAGCGTGGCGCTGGTGTTACGCACCATCGACGCCTTTAAGATCTTCGACATCATCTATGTGATGACGCGCGGCGGTCCGGTCGACAGCACCAAAACGCTGAGCTTTTACGTCTATCAGGAATCCTTCAGCTACCTGCGCGCCGGCAGCGGTGCGGCTTATGCCATGTTAATGACGCTGCTGTGCGCAGTGCTGATCACCCTTTACATGCTATTACTGTGGCGGCAGCGCCGTCGGGGAAGTGCCTATGAAGGTTAAACTGCGTACCTGCGCTAAATACGCGGCGGCGCTGCTGGTGGCGCTCTCCGTCGTTGCACCGATGGGCTGGCTGTTTCTGATGAGCGTCAGCGCCACCAGCGATCTGACACGCGTGCCGCTGGAGTGGCTGCCACGCCAGTGGGATTTCAGCCGCTACGGCAGGCTGATCTCGCTGGAACCCGGCCAGCCCGGCGCGCTGTTTCTGCATGCGCTGGGTAATAGCCTGCTGGTGGCAACCGGCGCGACGCTGGTGTGCCTGCTGCTGGCGATTCCGGCGGCGTTCAGCTTCTCGCGCTATCGCGGCCGTGACGGTTGGCTGTTCGCGTCTCTGGCCATCTATATGGTGCCGCCGGTGGCGTTTGTGCTGCCGCTCTACTTTCTGCTGCAGCAGTTCGATCTGCTCAACACCCGACCCGGTTTGATCATCGTGTACTGCTCGCTGATTCTGCCGTTTCTCACCTGGATGCTGAAAAACCAGTTTGATGCCCTGCCACAGGATATCGAACAGGCCGCGCGTCTTGATGGGCTGCGCGTCTGGCAGGTGCTGCTGCGCATTACGCTGCCGCTGGCGAAACCGGTGCTGGGCGCGGCGGCGCTGTTTGGCTGGCTGCTGGCGTGGGATGAATTTTTCTATGCCCTGCTGTTCACCAGTAATATCGCCGCGCAAACCCTGCCGGTCACCATTGCCGGCTTTACCGCAGGCCGCGCCACAGACGATGGGCTGATTGCCGCCGTCGGTATTCTGGCGTCGGTTCCTCCTCTCTTTATCGCTATCTGGCTGCAAAAAACGCTGGTCAGCGGCCTTGCCAGTGGCGGGAGCAAAGGATGATGAGCAATAAGGAAGCCCGCGCCACGCTCTACGTGGTGGGCAATATCAATGTCGATGTCATCATGGGTACGCTGGACAGCTGGCCGCAGCGCGGCACCGAAGTGATGCTGCAGCACAGTGAGCTGCGTCCGGGCGGTTCGGCGGGCAACTGCGCGCTGGCGCTGGAAGCGATGCAGGTGCGCCATCGCGCCGTCGCTAATCAGGGTGATGACGGCCTCAGCGCATGGCTGGCGAGCCATTTTCCGCACAGCGCGGCGCACTGGACACGCTACCCCTGCGAAACCTCGCTCACCGTTGGCGTTACGCACTCCGATCACGAGCGATCGTTCCTCAGCAATCTCGGTCACATTGTGCGGCTCAGCGCGCAGGACGTGCTGAGCCAGCTCCCGGCGCAAGCCAGCAGCGGCGATATCGTGCTGTTGTGCGGCACGTTTCTCTGCCTGCAACTGTATGACGACTATCCGCAGTTGCTGGCCGAACTGCATCAGCGCGGGTTTATCACCGCCGTCGATACCGGCTGGCCGCCGCAGGGCTGGAGCGATGAGGTACGCGTGCAGATCGCCCGCTGGCTGCCGCAGTGCGACTGGCTGCTGCTCAATGAAGTCGAAACGCTCGGGCTGAGTGGCGCAGATGATCTGCACACCGGTGCGCACCAGCTGGCGCAACGGCTCAGCGGGCGCGGCGGCTGCGTGGTGAAATGCGGTGCGCAGGGCGCGGGCTGCTGGCAACGTCAGCACAGCCTGCAACAGCCTGGTCGCGCGGTCGCGGTGGTCGACACCATCGGTGCCGGCGACAGCTTTAACGCCGGCTTTCTCACCGCGCTGCTGCATCAGCAGGATCTTGCCACCGCGCTGCAATGGGGCATTGCGGTGGCCTCACTGGCAATCAGCACGCAGCCACGTCGCTATCCCGACTGGCAACAACTGCAACTATGCGCACAGGAGTTTTAAATTATGGCCGGTGTTGAACTCGTTAAAGTGGCCAAGCGCTACGGTAAACAGTCGGTGCTGCATCCGCTCGACCTGACCATTCCCGACGGCAGCTTTACCGTGCTGGTTGGCCCGTCCGGCTGCGGCAAGTCGACGCTGCTGCGCCTGCTCGCCGGACTGGAGAGCCTGTCCGACGGCGCGATTCTGATGGATAAGGTGCAGATTAACGATCGCGATCCCGCCGATCGCGACATTGCGATGGTGTTTCAGAGTTATGCGCTCTATCCGCATCTGACGGTGGCCGAAAACCTGGCGTTTCACATGCAGGTGAAGAAGGTACGCCGCGATGAGCAGCAGCAGAAAATCGCGCGCATCGCCGCGATTCTTGGCATTGATAAGCTGCTGCAACGCTACCCGCGCGCGCTATCGGGTGGGCAGCGTCAGCGCGTGGCGATGGGCCGCGCCATGGTGCGTAATCCGCAGGTGTTTCTGTTTGACGAACCGCTCTCTAACCTTGATGCCCAGCTGCGCATGGAGCTGCGCGCCGAGATCAAATCGCTGCATCAGCGTTTCAAAACCACCATGGTGTATGTCACGCACGATCAGGTAGAAGCGATGACGCTGGCCGATCAGATTGTGGTGATGAAAGAGGGACGCATCGTGCAACAGGGCGCACCGCTGGCGATCTACGATCGTCCGGCAGATACCTTTGTGGCGCGTTTTATTGGTTCGCCGCCCATGAACCTGTTACCGGCACAATTGCTGACGCACGATGGCGTGACGGGCGTGCAGTGTCAGGACTGGTGGCAACCGCTGCCCGCGCAGTGGCAGGCGGTGGCGCGGGAACGTGAAGGCGCTGCCGTGACGCTGGGGGTGCGCCCGCACGATCTGTGCGAAGTGCAGGACGGCGCGCCTGCGGGGGTGAATGTGGTGGAGATTACCGGGGAATCAACTCTGCTGCACCTTGACTGGCACGGTCATGCGCTGCATATGCAGATGGCCGGACGGCATGCGGCCAGCAGTGGCGCGACGCTGCGCATCGGTTTCAATCCGCAAAAAATTCATCTGTTCGATGCCGAAAGTGGTTTACGCCTGGCGGAAAAGTAAGCGCGGCGCGGTTTTCAGGTGCCGGGGCGCATCAATGCGCACCCGGCCCAAAAACCTGTTATTACCTTGCAGGGTCACGGTCTACGGTGACCAGACGGGCTGACTTTTTCCCTCCGGCGTCAGCCTTCAGCCGTCGCCGGCTGGAACGTCCGGCGGTTGACGCTGGTCAGCACCACCAGCAGTGCCATCATCAGCAACTCCACCGCCAGCGTACCGCTGATGGCTGCCAGATGATTACCATGCTGATTGATCTGGGTGAACACGCCGCCGAGCAGCATCGGTCCCAGTCCCAGCGCCGATTGCTGCACGGTAGACAGCACCGCACTGCCTGCGCCGGCCTGATGATGCGGCACCCCGCTCATGCCAATCCGGTAGAAGGTGCTGACAATAAACGACTGGCCAAAGCCAATCAGCGCGGTAGCCGGAATCAACGTAGCAATGCCCACCTGCGGCCACTTCAGCTGCAGCGTCGCGATCAGCGCCACCAGCCCGACCATCTGAATCGCACAGCCAGACAGTAACGTGGCACGTTTACCATAGCGCTCAACCATGCGGGTAGTACGCATTGAGCCGATAAAATAGGCCGCCCCCAGGGCAATAAACGCATTGCCGGACTGGAAAGCGGTCATGCCGATGCCGGATTGCAGCGTCAGCGCCACCGCGAACATAAAGCCGCTCCAGCAGGAGAAGAACAGCACCGCCAGCGTCAGACCAAAACGCACGCTGGAAAGACGCAGCAGCGAGGGCGGCAGCAGCGGCGATCCGCCAGCGGCTTCCAGTCGCAGCGCGCTGTGGCGCAGCCGATGCAGAAACAACGGAAACAGCGCCAGCAGTAACAGGCACGGCCACGACCAGTGCAGCAGCGGCCCCAGCGCGAGTGCCAGCATCAGACAGCCGATCGCGCCAGCCAGCAGCAGCGTACCGCTCACATCCACCGGCACCCGCTTGAGGTTATGCGTTTCCGGTACGAAGCGGCGCGCGGTCAGCAGGACGAACAGGCAGATCGGCAGGTTGATGAGAAACACGCTGCGCCAGCCGTAGCCGCCAATATCGGCTTTGATCAAAAAACCGCCCAGCACCTGGCCAACAATAAAAGCCAGCCCGCCGATACCGCCGTACAGGCCAATCGCCCGCGCATGCGCCCTGCCCTGCAGCGTAACGTGCAGCGTGGCGAGAATCTGCGGCACCATAAAAGCGGCACCGACGCCCTGCAGCGCGCGCGCAAACATCAGCATGCCGACGCTGTTAGCGATGCCGCACAATAATGACGCAATGCCAAAGATCCAGACGCCAGCCAGAAACACGCGACGGCGGCCAAAGTTATCACCCAGGCGTCCGCCCATCGCCAGACAAATAGCAAAAGCGATACCGTACACCGCCACGATCAGCGCCAGCGCGATCGGCGAGGCACGCAGCGATTGCGCCATCGCATCCAGCGCGACGTTGACTATGGAAAAGTCGATCATCGGCAATAGCTGCCCGGCCAGCAGGACCACCAGTCCTGCACGTTGAAGTTGCGATGTCTGCATAGCGTTAACCTTGTTTTTAGTTTCACTACGGCATAGCATCACCTAACCATTAAACGGGTACCAGTTCTTGATTATCATGGTATAAATTCTACCCGTCTCGTCTGGAGAGCTGCTGATGAGCACCGCGCAAACCCTTACCCCCGCTGAGCTGAACAACCGTAAATTACTCGGTACCTTTTTACGTACGCGCCGTGAGAGCCTGGATCCTAACCGCCTCGGTTTACCGCGCATGCGTCAGCGCCGCACGCCGGGTTTACGCCGTGAAGAGGTAGCGCAGCTGGCGGATGTCGGCGTCACCTGGTACACCTGGCTGGAACAGGGGCGCGATATCAAAGCCTCCACCAAAACGCTGACGGCCATCGCCAGCGCCCTGCAATGCAATGATGTTGAGACGCAGCATCTTTTCTCGCTGGCCGGACACACCCTGCCATCGACGCGCGTCGCCGCTGCCTGCTGCAAACTCGCCGGACATAATCAGCAAATGCTGGATGCCATTCAGCTACCGGCGATCATCGAAACGCCGCGCTTCGATATCCTCGGCTATAACCAGGCGTGGTGTGCACTGATGGGCGTCGATTTAGCCCAGATCGCGCCGGAAGATCGCAACTGTATCTGGCTGGCGTTCAACCATGCCGGCTGGCGCAACGTGATGACCGACTGGGACGAAGTAATGCCACAGATGGTGGCGATGTTTCGCGGTCAGATGGGCGAGCATCTGGGCGATCCGCACTGGGAGAGCTTCCTGGCGCGATTGCTGAACAGTTCCGATGAGTTCGCGCACACCTGGCAGCGCTACGAACTGGGCAAGGTAGAAAACCGCGTGAAACGCTTTTACCGTGCCGAAGTGGGCGAAATGACGCTACGCCAGAACAACTGGTGGTCGGCGTCACGCAACGGCGACCGCCTGCTGGTGTATGTGCCGGATGATGCCGCCAGCGCAGCGGCGCTGCAGCAGTTAACGGCGCGCTGAATCCTGCCGCTTTCTTAGCATGTCAGGCTGAAGGTGTTTATACGTTGTATCGACATCATCACGGCTATACAATGTATACACATCCTTCGGAGGCCTGTTATGACGACCGTCACCTTAAAGAAATGGGGCAACAGTCCCTCGATTCGCATCCCATCCAGCGTGATGCAATCCGCGTCGCTCAGCGTGAACGATAAACTGGAACTCAGCGTTGAAGATGGCAAGCTGATCCTTGTGCCGCTCAGGGAAAAGGTGTATTCACTGGACGCTCTGCTGGACGAGATCACCGACGATAACGTCCATGATAAAATTGATTTTGGACCTTCAGTGGGCAAGGAAAGAATCTGATGGTGTCACGTTTTGTTCCCGATGCAGGCGATCTCATCTGGCTGGATTTTGATCCCACCCTTGGCCATGAACAGGGCGGCCATCGTCCTGCGGTTGTGCTGAGTCCCTTTGCCTATAACAACAAGGTCGGCATGTTGTTGTGCGTCCCGTGTACCACCCAGGTCAAAGGCTATCCTTTCGAAGTTTCCCTTGTCGGTAGCCGTGAAAGTGTGGCGCTGGCCGATCAGGTCACCTCCATCGACTGGCGCGCCAGAAAAGTGGTGAAAAAAAGCCATGTGACCGCCGACGAACTGAGTGAGATTCGCGCTAAAGCTAAAGCGCTGATTGGCTGACGTCCGTTATCTTTGCCATCGCCACCGATAAGAATGTCCTGCGCTATCCCCAACCTTATTTATCCTGACTATGCTTATCAGACGATAATAAATTCAGGAGAGCGCATGAAACTACTTTATTTCGTTTCGCTTATTGCTGCAGCCGGTTATTTACTGGCTTTCTTACCTAAACTGCGCACCCGTCGCGAGCCTGTGGCTTATTGGGGGTGCTGGGCTTATTTAGGTCTGAACGCGGTATATTGGGCAGTATTTGCGTTTCGCTATTATTTTCTGCGCTAACCGTGGTAACGTCATGAAGGAGTTATGTTATGTCAGAAAACAATCGCGATCGGATGCCCTATTTACTCTATTTTTCCCGTCAGCGTTTACTGGTGGAAAATATCGACGGCCATATCGTTGATATTGGCGGTGCGGAAAGAGTGGGCGATCGTTATCGCTGGCAGCTGGACGGTAAAGATGCCGGGGGAGAAACGGAGCAGGAAGTGGACGAATTACTGGCCGAGGTGGAAAAACACCTGAGCTTTTTGTTCGTCGATGGCCAGTTTACCAGCCTGCCCGATGTCAGTGCTGATTATGGCGATCGGCTGGATAACGCGCCCTCACGGCAAATTGCACTACCCGAGTTCAACGACCGCGATGAAGATATCGTGCGTTAAGCCACAGAAGCAGGCTGCCGTCAGGCAGCCTGTCAGCACTCAGGCCGCCGGTGTGGTACTGGCCATACCGGGCACCAGAATCACTTTGCGGCAATCCTCTTTGCGTTTTTCAAAGATTTCATAGCCGCGCGCGGCCTCTTCCAGCGGCATATGGTGCGTCACAATCTCTTCCGGCGTCAGCAGCCCTTGTTCAATCAGCGACAGCAGGCGCGGTAAATAGGCCTGCACATGCGTCTGGCCCATTTTAAACGTCAGTCCTTTATCGAATGCATCGCCAAACAGGAAGCCGTGGATAAAGCCGGCATACACGCCCGGCACGCTGACCACACCGCCACGGCGCACTGCCGCAATACACTGCCGCAGGGCCTTCCCGCTGCTGCCCTCCAGCTTCAGATTACTCATCACTGTTTCCGTCAGGCTGCCCTTGGCTTCAAAACCTACCGCATCGATTACCGCATCAACGCCCCGGTGGCCCTGGGTATGATCAATGATCCAGCCAGCAGGATCGTCGATTTCGTCAAAATTGATCGGCGTAACTCCATAACGCTGGCGGGCAAATTCCAGTCGATAAGCGTTGTGGTCAATCATAAAGATCTCTTCCGCCCCTGCCAGGCGCGCGCAGGCGGCGCTCAGTAACCCGACCGGGCCGGCGCCAAAAATGGCGACGCTGGAGCCTTTATCCAGTCCGGCATTTTGCACTGCCTGCCAGGCGGTGGGCAGGATATCGGAGAGAAACAGTACTTTTTCATCCGGTAGCGCCAGCGGCACTTTAAACGGCCCGACATTGGCTTTTGGTACCCGCACATATTCCGCCTGGCCGCCCGGCACGCCGCCGTACAGTTTGCTGTAGCCAAATAACGCTGCAGGCGGGGTAATATTTTTCTTGTTTAAAATAGCACCGCGCCCGCTATTGGTATTTTCACAGGCCGCATACTGATGCAGATGACAAAAGAAACAGTCGCCACAGGCAATAACAAAGGGCACCACAACGCGATCGCCAATTTTCACATTGGTAACCTCACTCCCCGCTTCCACCACTTCACCCATAAATTCGTGACCAAATATATCACCGTGATCGGTACCGGGAATTTTCCCGCGATAAAGATGTAAGTCGGAGCCGCAAATTGCCGTCGCGGTGACGCGTAAAATAATGTCGTCCGGCTGCTCTAAAATCGGGTCAGGAACAGTTTCAACGCGCACCCGATGTGGGCCATGATAAGTTAACGCTTTCATAATCAGCTCCTCATAAATAAGCGTAACGAAAGGCTGTCTTTATTTAACCTGAATCGCTTAAGCCTGGTAGTAATAGTCGAATAGGCAAGCGTATCGGTATCGGGTGCAGAGCGGGGTCCGGCGCAGTTGCGCTTTGTGCGATATCTCGCAGAGAGGCATTTCTTACAGTAACGGCTAAAAATAATACTGGATATGCAAACAGTATATTGTATACTTATCCAGCAGTCTGATGGACTGTTCCACGTTTGTAAGAGGTGATACTGATGATGATCTCAACGGAAAGTCTTGCTGCTCTCAACGCAACTCTGCTGATGAGCAGCCGTGAAATTGCCAGAATAACCGGCATCACGCATGGCGAAGTGAAGCGCCTGATTAAAAGCCTGGAAACCGCGCAGCGCCTTTCCCAGCCTGTCACGGTGAATCATTACGAGCATGAAGGTGAGACACGTCAGGAGTTCCAGCTGAATAAACGTGACTCGCTGCTGGCGGTTGCTCGTCTTTCCCCTGGCTTTACCGCCGAACTGCTGGACCGCTGGCAGGAGCGGGAAAAATTCACCCATCTGCCCGACTTCACCAATCCGGCGGAAGCGGCACGTGCCTGGGCAGAACAGTTTGAGCAACGCCGTGCGGCGGAACAGCAACTGGCGCTGACGGCCCCAAAGGCAGAATTCTTTGATCGCTTTGTTGATGTGCATGAGTCGCTGGGTTTTCGCCAGTTGTGCAAAATGCTCAAGGTGAAAGAGCCAGAGTTTCGGCAGTTTCTGCTTGAGCGCAACATTATGTACCGTGACAAAGGTGCGCTGACGCCACAGCAGCACCATCTGCAGGCTGGCTATTTTGCACTGCGCAGCGGAATGGGTGAAAACCAGCATGCTTTTTCGCAGGCACGGTTTACCGCGAAAGGCGTGAAGTGGGTTGCCAGCCTGTGGGCCGGTCATGTCGCTGCACGGCCGAATGGTGTCGCTGCCTGATATTCAGCCGGTCAGGACGACCGGCTGGATTCGCTTAGCGCTGATGGCGGCGGCGCTGGAGCCGATGGCGAAACTGCCTGACCTCTTCGCGTGACCAGCAGCGAGAGGAGAGCGGCAGGCTGTCATCAACCGCCGCCGGCAGCGGCAATTTTTCCAGCGTGCCACGATTACACATAGCACGCGCCAGCGTGGTACAGGGGATATCAAGGTAATGCGCCATCTGCGGCAGCGTCATCAGAGTGGTACGCATACTCACCTCCATTTGGCTTATGTTTCGCCTTTCATGGTTGAGCAGCCCGGCAGATGTTTTTTTGATCGCGATCAGCCTACGCCTTAATTCAGGTTAAAAATTAATCAACCCGCTACCCTGTGGTCTGCGCCATCGCTTCGCTCACTGTGCCGCCGGAAAGTTTCGCTGAATCGGTGCAAACGCGCTGGCGGTTTTGCCGATCAGCCGTTGTGGCCGGAACTCTTTCAGCAGGTCGCTGGGACTGTCGCCGATCAGCTCTTGCGCCACCAGCCGGCCAATCAACGGTGACAGCGTGATGCCACTGTGCGTCACCGCGACATACACGCGCTGATGCGGGGTGACAAAGCCCAGCGCCGGCAAACCATCAGCCGGACGCGCCCGCTGCCCGACGACAATCTGCTCGATCTGCAACGCACCAGCCGTGGCAAACAGCGCACGGTAGCGCTCACGAAACTGATCGGCGATGGCACTATGAGTCGACGGCGGCGCGCCCGGATCGGCCAGGTGATCGAGATCCAGCGCCTGTAACAGTAACCGCCCGCCGCCGTCCGGGCGCACGTTCAGCTGCGGAGAAATCAGGTTGGTGCCAAGCGATAACGGCTGTGGTGCGGTGCGCGCCAGAAAGCTGCAGGCCACCGCATCAGGCTTGCTGGTGTCAATCAGCGCCAGTTCCAGACCAAGCGTATGCAGCAGCTGATTGGCCCAGCGTCCGGTCGCCAGCACCAGACGATCACCCTGCCACTGCTCACCCTGCTCCAGCTGCACCGTCACGCCTTCCGCATTTTCACTGATGTGCTGAATCGCCTGATGCTGATGCAGTACCGCGCCGTGCGCCTGCGCCTCTGACCACAGCCGTGCCAGATACAGCGCTGGATAGAGCACCGATTCCGTTGGAAAATGCCAGATGCTACCGTGCACCGCAGACGCACGCAGTTCAGGAATTTCCTGCTGCAGCTCGGCCAGCGTCCTTTGCCGTGCCGCATAGCCAGCGGCCTGCAAGGCGGTGGCACGCTGCTGCAGTTGCTGTTCGGCTTCACCCGCGCCGGCCCACTCCCAGGTGCCACAAGGTTCCAGCCAGCGCACGCCATTGGTCTGCGTCAGCTGCAGCCGGATATGCTCCTCCATCGCCAGCGCATTGAGGCGGTGGTAGCTGGCAGGCTGTTTGCCGTTGGAGTTCACCCAGGCAAATGTGGTGCTGCTGGTGCCCGCGCCCATGTGTTGCCGGTCAAAGAGGGTCACCTGCACGCCCTGCCGCGCCAGCGCCCACGCCACGGCGAGGCCGATCACACCCGCACCGATTACCGCCACTTTTTGCGTCGTCATAGCTGTCTCCTCTGATTGCCCGTCATCATAGCAGTCACCGCAGCGAAAACTGGCCTGAGGGTCATAGGAATTACTTCTCAGATTATTCAATAAATAAAAAAAGCGTGACGGTGCGTTAAAGTCGCTTCGCTCGCTGGCGCACTCCCCTTACCGGGTCTACGGTTAATTGAAAAAGCACAAGAATTTAACTAACCATGGAAAGCCGCTATGACCGCCCATGTCGATACCACAGCAAGCCAGGAAAGCGATCTCCTTCAGTTGCATCACGCATTGCTGGCTCATCTTGAACATTTATTGCCTGCCGGGCAGCAGGCCGATCGCGTTCGGGCCGCCATGCGTGCCGGCACGCTGGCACCGGGCAAACGTATTCGTCCGCTCTTGCTGCTGCTGGCAGCACGCGATATGGGCTGTGACGTGGCGCAGCAGGGCATCCTTGATCTTGCCTGTGCAGTCGAAATGGTGCACGCCGCCTCACTGATCCTTGACGACATTCCATCAATGGATAACGCCCGGATGCGACGTGGACGCCCGGCAATCCACTGTGAATATGGGGAAAACGTGGCGATCCTGGCGGCGGTCGCGCTACTCAGCCGCGCCTTTGAGGTGATTGCACTCGCGCCGGGTCTGCCGGCAACGCACAAAGCCGAAGCCATTGCCGAGCTCTCCTCTGCCGTGGGCCTGCAGGGACTGGTTCAGGGTCAATTCCAGGATCTGCATGACGGCGCGCACAGCCGCAGTCCGGAAGCCATTACCCTGACCAATGAACTGAAAACCAGCGTCCTGTTTCGCGCCACGCTGCAGATGGCGGCGATTGTGGCCGATGCGTCAGTGCAGGTGCGTCAGCGTTTAAGCTATTTTGCGCAGGATTTAGGTCAGGCATTCCAGTTACTGGACGACCTGGCAGATGGCTCTAAGCACACCGGCAAGGACTGTCATCAGGATCAGGGCAAATCCACTCTGGTGCAGATGCTGGGCCCGGAAGGGGCTGAACGTCGTCTGCGCGACCATCTAAGCAGCGCCGATGCACACCTTGCCTGCGCCTGCCATCGCGGTGTCGCCACCCGTCAATATATGCACGCCCTGTTTAATCAACAGCTGGCGATGTTTAACTGAAGCCGGTCATACCTATGGGGCATTTTGCCGTTATTGCGCCACCGCTCTACAGCCACTTTCACGCATTGCAGGCGCTGGCGCAAACGCTGCTGGCGCGCGGACACCGCATCACCTTTATTCAGCAAAGCGATGCACGCGCCTTGCTGAGCGACGAGCGTATTGCCTTTGTGGCCGTCGGCGAGCGCACGCATCCTGCCGGATCGCTCTCCAGCGAACTCAGGCGGCTGGCGGCACCGGGCGGGCTGTCGCTGTTTCGCGTGATTCACGATCTGGCCAGCACCACCGATATGCTGTGCCGCGAACTGCCCGCGGTGCTGAAACGGCTACAGGTCGATGGTGTGATTGCCGACCAAATGGAAGCGGCTGGCGGTCTGGTGGCAGAGGCGTTACAGCTGCCATTCGTGTCGGTGGCCTGCGCGCTGCCGGTCAATCGTGAAGCGGCCATTCCGCTGGCGGTAATGCCCTTTCGCTTTGCTCAGGATGAGAAAGCGCTGCAGCGCTATCAGGCCAGCAGCGACATCTACGACCGCATCATGCGTCGTCATGGCGCTGTCATCGCTCGTCATGCGCGCGCCTTCGGCCTGCCCGAACGCCATGGCTTACATCAGTGTCTGTCGCCGCTGGCGCAAATCAGTCAGCTGGTGCCCGCTTTTGATTTTCCGCGTCAGCAACTGCCAGCCTGCTATCACAGCGTGGGCCCGCTGCGGACTCCAGTCGCTAGCGGCGCGCTCGCCGCACCCTGGGCAGCGCTGCGCCAGCCGGTGGTGTATGCCTCGCTGGGCACGCTACAGGGACATCGCTTTCGCCTGTTTCTGCACCTGGCCCAGGCCTGCCGCAATCAGCAGCTGTCGCTGGTGGTGGCACACTGTGGCGGGTTGACCGCCAGCCAGGCACATCAGCTCAGACTGGCCGGTGCTGCGTGGGTGACCGATTTTGTGGATCAGCGGGCGGCGCTGCAGCATGCGCAACTGTTTATCACCCATGCCGGTCTGAACAGTGCGCTGGAAGCGCTGGAGTGTGGCACGCCGATGCTGGCGCTGCCGATCGCCTTCGATCAGCCCGGCGTGGCGGCACGTATTGAGTGGCACGGCGTCGGCCGGCGCGCCTCACGTTTCGGCCGCGTCGCGCAGCTGGAGCACCACCTGCAACAGTTGCTGAGTGACGATCGCTATCGTCTGCGCATGTCAGCCATTCAGGCGCAGCTGCAGCGGGCCGGTGGCTGTACGCGCGCGGCGGATATTGTCGAGCAGGCGCTGTGTCAGCAGCAAATCGTGCTGGCGGAGGCCACCTGATGCGCGCACCTTATGATGTCATTCTGGTCGGTGCCGGCCTGGCTAACGGGCTGATTGCGCTGCGTTTACGCCAGCTGCAGCCCGCACTTAAGGTTTTGCTGCTGGAGAGTCAGGCGCAGCCGGCCGGCAATCATACCTGGTCGTTCCATCGCGAAGACGTCAGCGAAGCGCAGTTCCGCTGGCTCGAGCCGCTGCTTTCGGCGCGCTGGCCCGGTTATCAGGTACGCTTCCCCACCCTGCGTCGCCAGCTGGATGGAGAATATTGCTCGATTGCCTCGGAGGATTTTGCCCGGCACTTACAGCAGGTGCTCGGTGCCGCGCTACGCACCGCAGCGCCGGTCAGCGAGGTCTCGCCCACCGGGGTCAGACTGGCGGATGGCGGGATGTTACAGGCGCAGGCGGTGATTGACGGACGCGGACTGCAGCCGACACCGCATCTGCAGCTCGGCTATCAGGCATTTGTCGGTCAGGAGTGGCAGCTGGCCGCGCCGCATGGCCTGCAGCAGCCAATATTGATGGACGCCAGCGTCGATCAACAGCAGGGTTATCGCTTTGTTTACACCCTGCCGCTCAGTGCCAGCCGTTTACTGATTGAAGATACCCACTACATCAACCATGCCACGCTCGATGCCGCACAGGCGCGCCGGCACATTGCGGACTATGCCCACCAGCGCGGCTGGAATCTGAGCCAGCTGCTGCGCGAGGAGCACGGCTCGCTGCCGATCACGCTCAGCGGCGATATCGATCAGTTCTGGCAACAACAGCACGGACAACCGTGCAGCGGGCTGCGCGCAGGACTGTTTCACGCCACCACCGGTTACTCGCTGCCCGCCGCAGTGGCGCTGGCGGAGAAGATTGCCAGCACGCTGCCCGCCGATGCCCATACGCTGAGCCACTGCATCGAATCCTTTGCCCGTCAGCACTGGCGCGAGCAGCGCTTTTTCCGTCTGTTGAATCGCATGTTGTTTCTTGCCGGACGGCCTGAACAGCGCTGGCGCGTGATGCAGCGTTTTTACCGGCTTGACGCCGGATTGATTAGCCGCTTTTACGCCGGGCAACTGCGCTTCGGCGATAAAGCACGCATTCTGTGCGGCAAACCGCCGGTCCCTCTCGGCGAAGCGCTGCGCGCATTGATGATGACCTCTCCGTTACCAGGGAAGAAATAATGAAACGCACCTATGTGATTGGCGCAGGCTTCGGTGGCCTGGCGCTGGCGATTCGTCTGCAAGCGGCCGGCGTGCCGGTCACGCTGCTGGAGCAGCGCGATAAGCCTGGCGGGCGCGCCTATGTTTATCAGGATCAGGGTTTTACCTTTGATGCCGGTCCGACGGTGATTACCGATCCCAGTGCTATCGAGGCGCTGTTTACGCTGGCAGGCAAGCAACTCAGTGATTATGTCGACCTGATGCCGGTGACGCCGTTTTATCGCCTGTGCTGGGAAGACGGCAGGCAGCTGGACTACGACAACAATCAGGCGCAGCTGGAGCAGCAGATTGCTACTTTTAACCCGCAGGATGTCGCCGGTTACCGCCAGTTTCTGGCCTATTCACAGGATGTGTTTCGTGAGGGCTATCTGAAACTGGGCACCGTGCCTTTTCTGCATTTCCGCGACATGCTGCGTGCCGGGCCACAGTTAGGTCGGCTGCAGGCCTGGCGCAGTGTCTACAGCATGGTGGCGAAATTTATTCAGGACGATCATCTGCGCCAGGCTTTTTCCTTTCACTCGTTGCTGGTCGGCGGTAATCCTTTTGCAACGTCTTCGATCTATACCTTAATTCACGCACTGGAGCGCGAATGGGGCGTGTGGTTTCCGCGCGGCGGTACCGGTGCGCTGGTTGATGGCATGGCGCGTCTGTTTCGCGATTTGGGCGGTGAACTGCTGCTCAACGCCGAAGTCAGCCAGCTGGAGACCGAGGGTAACCGCATCAGCGGTGTCCAGCTGAAGGATGGGCGCCGTTTTGCCGCCGCCGCCGTTGCGTCAAATGCTGACGTGGTGCATACCTACGATCGCCTGTTGAGCCAGCATCCTGCGGCGCGTAAACGCGCGGCGACGCTGAAGCGCAAGCGGATGAGTAACTCGCTGTTTGTGCTCTATTTTGGTCTTAATCATGCCCATCCGCAGCTGGCGCATCACACGGTGTGCTTTGGTCCGCGCTATCGTGAATTGATCGATGAGATCTTCAATAGCAGCCAGCTGGCGGAAGATTTCTCGCTGTATCTGCACGCGCCCTGCTCCAGCGATCCGTCGCTGGCACCGGCGAGCTGCGGCAGTTTTTACGTGCTGGCACCGGTGCCGCATCTCGGCACCGCCGCAATTGACTGGCAACAGGAAGGACCGCGCTTGCGCGATCGCATTTTTGCTTATCTGGAGGAGCACTATATGCCGGGTCTGCGACAGCAGTTAGTAACACACCGTATGTTTACGCCGTTTGATTTTCGCGACACGCTGCACGCGCATCAGGGCTCAGCGTTTTCGCTCGAACCCATTTTGACGCAAAGCGCCTGGTTCCGGCCGCATAACCGCGATGCCGACATTACTAACTTTTATCTGGTGGGGGCTGGCACGCATCCCGGTGCCGGTGTGCCAGGCGTGATCGGCTCCGCGAAAGCCACCGCCCAGCTGATGGTGGAGGATCTGACCGGATGAACCAACCGCCGCTGATTGAGCAGGTCACGCAAACCATGGCGCAGGGCTCCAAAAGTTTCGCCAGCGCTACCCGACTGTTTGATCCTCCAACGCGCCGCAGTACGCTGATGCTGTACGCCTGGTGTCGTCACTGTGACGATGTGATAGATGGTCAGACGCTGGGCGAAGGCGGCACGCAGCACGCGGTGGCAGATGCCCAGGCACGGATGCGCCACCTGCAAATCGAAACCCGCCGCGCCTACAGCGGTGCCCACATGGATGAACCGGCGTTTCGTGCCTTTCAGGAAGTGGCGCTGACGCATCAGCTTCCCCAGCAGCTGGCGTTTGATCATCTGGAAGGGTTTGCGATGGATGCGCGTGAAGAACGTTACGCGTGTTTCGGGGACACGATGCGTTACTGCTATCACGTGGCCGGCGTGGTGGGGTTAATGATGGCGCGCGTGATGGGCGTACGTGATGAGCGCGTACTCGATCACGCCTGTGATTTGGGTCTGGCGTTTCAGCTGACCAATATCGCACGGGATATCGTTGAGGACGCGGAGAATGGCCGTTGCTATCTGCCACAAAGCTGGCTGGATGAGGCCGGACTGAGCGCCGCCCAGCTCGCCGATCCGCAACATCGCGCAGCGCTGGCCCCGCTGGCGGCGCGTCTGGTGCGCGAGGCTGAACCTTACTATCAGTCAGCGCGCAGCGGGCTGCCCGGACTGCCGCTCCGTTCGGCATGGGCGATCGCCACCGCGCGCGGCGTTTACCGTGAAATTGGCGTAAAGGTGCAGCACGCCGGCGCCCGGGCGTGGGATGCGCGCCAGCGCACCAGTAAAGGCGAAAAGCTGGCGCTGCTGGTGAAAGGTGCCGGCGTCGCGCTTACTTCGCGCCTTGCTCATCCCCAGGCGCGTCCTGCCGGTCTGTGGCAGCGTCCGCGTTGACACGACGCCCATGGCGCTGGCGCAGCGTCGCCTGCAGCTTGTGCAGCGGCGGGGCGTAAAGAAAGCCAAAGGAAACGCAGCCCTCCCGTCCCCGCACCGCATGATGCATGCGGTGCGCCATATACAACCGCTTCAGATAGCCTTTGCGCGGAATGTAGCGGAACGGCCAGCGCTGATGGACCAGGCCGTCATGCACCATAAAATAGAGCGCGCCATAGGTCGTCATGCCAGCGCCAATCCATTGCAGCGGCCAGACACCGTTGACACCCAGCCAAATCAGGCCAATCGACAGCAGCGCAAACACCACGGCATACAGGTCGTTGAGCTCAAATTTGCTCTCATGCGGTTCATGATGCGACAAATGCCAGCCCCATCCCCAGCCATGCATAATGTATTTATGCGACAGCGCCGCGACGATCTCCATCAGTATCACGGTAGCCAGCAGGATAAGCGCATTCCATAACCAGAGCATCATTGGTCCATTTGCGAAGAGTGAGAGTATAAAGGTGGACGTGGATAGCGAAAGGCGCAAGTCCCCGGCAAAAAAACGCACCGGCAGCGTACATACCAGCCAGGTCACAGATGCGTGCTGTCACTGTCAGACAAGCAAAGCGGCAAGGAGGTTATCCTGAATGGCGGCCGGGTGGGTCTGCTTTACATCGATTTAACAGCTGGTTAGTATAGCCAGCGGTTCAGCGGTCCAGGCTGCTGCGTACGCGTTAACGTCAATCAACGCACCATATGCAGAGACTTTCTGCCTCATTTCTATGGTGCGCAAACATGTCCCATACCGCTTTATCTGCTGATTCTGCCCTGCGTCGTTCCGGCTTTTTCCTGCTGCTGCTGTTACTCACCGCCGCCAACTTACGCACGCCCATCACCGCCACCGGGCCGGTGCTGGAAAATATTCGCCTGACATTTGGCCTGAGCGCCAGCGCTGCCGGCGTGATTAACTTTTTACCGCTGCTGATGTTCGCCACGCTGGCTCCTCCAGCCGCCTGGTTTGGCAATCGCTTTGGCCTGGAGCGCAGTCTGTGGGGGGCGTTACTCCTGATCGTCCTGGGTTCACTGCTGCGAATCAGCGGCAGCGAAACGGCACTGTGGCTGGGTACGCTGATTCTCAGCAGCGGGATCGCGGCGGCCAACGTCCTGCTGCCGCCGCTGATTAAGCGGGATTACACCGCGCACACCGCGCGTTATATCGGGCTGTATGCCATGACCATGGGCATCACCGCCAGCATCGCTTCCGGCGTGGCCGTGCCGCTGGCCGAACTCAGCAGCGCCGGCTGGCGTCTGTCGCTGGCGGTCTGGCTGATTCCGGCGCTGGTCGCGCTGCTGGCGTGGCTGCCGCAGCTGAAAAATCCCGCGACGCGTGAGCAGCGCGCGACAGAGGTCACCGTAACGCGTTCGCCGTGGCGTTCCGCGATCGGCTGGCAGGTGTCGTTGTTCATGGCCAGCCAGTCGCTGCTGTTTTATACCCTGATTGGCTGGTTTACCCCGTTCGCACAGGATAATGGCATCAGTCAGCTGCAGGCGGGCGGCATGTTGTTCGTCTATCAAATTGTGGCGATCGCCTCCAATCTGGCCTGTATGCGGGCGCTGAAGCAGCTGCGCGATCAGCGTCTGATCGGGCTACTGGCCTCGCTGTCGATCTTCCTCGCGGTGACCGGCCTGCTACTGGCACCCGCATGGTCGCTATTGTGGCTGATTCTGGCAGGCCTCGGTGCGGGCGCCTCGCTGCTGATCAGCCTGTCACTGTTTAATTTACGCACCCGGGACCATCGCCAGGCCTCGAAACTCTCCGGCATGGCGCAGTGCGTGGGGTACGGGCTGGCGGCGCTGGGACCGCTGTGCTTCGGCATGCTGCATGATGTCAGCGGTAGCTGGCAGCTCCCGCTGCTGATGCTGTTGGCGGTAAGCGCGCTGCAAATGGCGATGGCGCTGCTGGCCGGACGCGACCGCGCTATCTGACCTCAGACCGTGACGGCGTTAAGCGCCTCCTGCCGTTCCAGTTCGCGCACGCGTGGGATCACTTCACGCCCAAAGAACTCCACCTCTTCATGGAAATGCAGAAACGCCAGCAGCAGTAAATCCACGCCAGCGCGTTTCTGCTCCATGATGCGCTCAGCAATTTGCTGCGGCGTGCCAATCAGATTGGTTTTGAAACCGTCGTTGTATTGCACCAGATCCTCGAAGGAGGATTTGGCCCAGTTGCCCTCGCCTTCCGGCGACGCGCTGCCGGCATTTTTCACCTCATGCTGGAAGCCTTTCACTGCATCCGGATTGGCTTTGGCGATGATCTCCTGCAGCACCGCCTGGGCTTCCTGTTCGCTCTCGCGGGCGATGACAAAACCATTCAGGCCGATTTTAACGGCGTGCTGATTGACGGCGGCTTTGGCGCGGATATCGTCTACCTGCTGGCGTACGCCCTGAGGCGTGTTGCCGTTGGTGAAGTACCAGTCAGACACCCGTGACGCCATGTCGCGCGCGGCGCGCGAGCTGCCGCCCTGAAAAATTTCCGGTAGAGGATCGAGTGGTTTAGGCTTGAGCGCGTAGTCGCGGAAGCGATAAAAATCCCCGGCGAAGCTGAAGCTGCTTTCACGCCAGATGCCGCGCAGGCAGCGAATGAACTCTTCCGAACGCAGATAGCGCTCTTCGTGATCGAGCCAGGGTTCACCAATCGCTTTGAACTCGCCGCGAAACCAGCCGCTGACAATGTTCACCGCGATGCGCGGACCGTACAGATGGCTGATGGTAGCGATCTGCTTCGCCGCCAGCGTCGGATTCCACGGCCCCGGCAGCAGCGCGGCAATCACTTTGAGTTTTGTGGTGTGGCTCAGCAGATCCTGAGAGAAGGTGACTGATTCGTGCTGATTATCCGCGCCATAGCCGGCGGTGAAACGAATCTGCGTCAGGGCATAATCGAAGCCGGCGCGTTCAGCGATTTTCGCCAGTTCACGGTTGTACTCCGCGTCCCAGCGCGTGCGCTGCTCGATCTGACTGATGACTAAACCCCCTGAAACATTAGGCACCCAGTAAGCAAACTGCAGCGGTTTTACCTGTGACATAGGTTTCTCCTGAGACTTCTTATAGCTGGATTAACGTAAAATTATCTTCATTAATGTTTTTGGCTATAAGAGGCTATGCAGTGAGCGTGCCAGTTCCTGGCAGAGATTAAACGCCTGATTTGCGGGCTAACTGAATGAGAGGATGAGGAATGTCTGTTGCGGATGCAGCAGCCGCTGTCGCCAGGCTGTTGCAATTGCAGCCGCTCCGGCGAAAAGGGCGCTACTCCGCGTGCTGAAAAGCCTGCAGCGCGCTTCGGGTGGCGGCATCGTCAACGGCGGCACTGAGCAGCGCATCAAGCAGACCAGGAAAGCGCGCGTCCAGATCGTCGCGCCGCAGTGACAGCAGATTCTCGCGGCCAGAGGGTTTTTGCCAGATTACGCCGCTGTCACGCAGTACCCGCCAGTGGTGGGTTAAGGTTGATTTGGATACGCCTTGCAGCAGCGAACCGCAGCTGCGCTCCTCCCCCTGTGCCAGCAGCGCGACGACCGCCATGCGCATCGGATTGCCCAGCGCGGCCAGCACATTCTCCAGCCTGATGGCGTCGCGCGACGGATGATTTTCCAGCATTGCTTATCTCTTTAAGGGCGTAAAATAGCAAATTATCCGTGAGTCGGCGGGCGATGTATAGCGCAGTACGAGCGGTGCGCCAATCGCGCTGCGCTAATTTACGATGTCACATTGCTGCTCTATGCTTGTCACCATCCTCCACTCTTTCTTCATCACAACATGAATGCAAATCCGATAGCGCATCCCGCTGCTTTGCGGTCTCTTCAGGCATTGTGCCTGGTCAATTTTTTCATGGCCGACGTGCGGGATGGACTCGGCCCTTTCCTGGGGATCTTTCTTACTGAACATGGCTGGAGAGCGGATGATATTGGCTGGGCGATGACTGCCGGCGGTTTAGCCGGTCTGCTGGCTACGCTGCCGGCGGGTCTGGCAACCGATGCCACGCACCATAAAAAAGGGCTGCTGATTCTGGCCTCACTGCTCATTACGCTGGCCACCCTGATGCTGTGGTGGTTTCCTTACGGTGGAGTGGTGGTTGGCTCGCAGGTGGTTACCGGTCTCGCGGCCGCGCTTATTGCCCCGTTACTGACCGGCGTCACCCTCGGCCTGACCGGCTCTCAGGGGTTCAGCCAGCAGATGGGTAGAAACGAGGCGTTCAATCATGGCGGCAATATGACTGCCGCGCTGTTTGCCGGGTTTGCCGTCTGGCTGTGGGGCACCGATGCGGTTTTTATCCTGATGACCGCGATGGCACTGTGCGCATGTTTTGCCGTGGCCGCCATTCAGCGTAACGCGATCGATGACCGCGCGGCGCGCGGCGGTGCCGGACAGCAGGCCGCAGAGCCTCCTGGTTTCTCTGCCCTGCTGCGCAATCCGGTGCTGCTGATTACCGGCCTGACGCTGCTGCTGTTTCACCTCGGCAACGCCGCGCTGTTGCCGATGCTGGGCATTCGCGCGGCGGCAACGCACAGCGGACAGCTCAGCCCCGGTGTTTATACCGCTGCAACCGTGGTGATTTCGCAATGCGTGATGATTCCCGTGGCGTTATTCGCCGCCCGAAACGCCAGCCGCCTCGGTTTTCCATTGCTGATTACCCTCGCGCTGGTGGTGCTGCCGGTGCGTGCCGGCATCGCCTCCCTGTTCGATGGCACCTATGCGATGGTACCGGTACAGATTCTTGATGGTCTGGCCGCCGGGTTGCTGGGCGTGGCAGTACCGGGCTACATCGTCAGCGTGCTTGACGGCAGCGGACACACCAATGCCGGCCAGAGTTTCGTCATGCTGATGCAGGGCGTGGGCGCGGCATGCAGCCCGGCACTGACCGGCAGCATCGCCGCCGCCTGGTCTTATCAGGTCGCTTTCGCCGTGCTCGGCAGCATTGCCCTCGCCGCACTGATGCTCTGGAGCCTCAGCCAGCGCATCCGATGGGTTAAAAGCCGGGCGTGAGGTGATATCAACACGCCCGATCGAATCAAAACTTTCATAGACCAGCGCCTGAAGCTTTGATCGCATCGGGCGTCTCAATCTCTCTGAGTTAATATACTCCTGCAGACCTGGCCCGCCACGATATATGTGGCAGCTTTTCATTTAGAAAAGTCAAAAAACCCCGGAAGCTGAGATTCAAAAAGCGTTACGTTGTCTGGAGGAGATGCTCAATGAAATATAAAACCCATAATCAGCTACATGAAGAAATGCTTCAGGATCCTGAATACCGCGCAGCCTGGGAAGCAGAGGAACGAAAAGACCGTATGCAAGCCTTGCTCAAAGCGTGGCGGCAGCATGCCGGATTGACCAGTGCACAAGTGGCTGAGCGGATGGGGGTAAAACCGCCCACGGTTTCGCGCATGGAAAAGAATATTACCTCTGCCAGCTTTGAAACCATTGCGCGTTACGCCAAAGCCTGCGGGATCGATTCTGCCACCGTTGAGTTTTAACAGCACGATAAGGACGGAGAGTGAAGCCGATAGTGTTAACCGGCTTCAACTGTCATGGCCGCCGGAAAAACGCCTAATCCGTCCGGGCGCTGGCGCGGTTAGTGAGCTGTGCTTTGGCCAGGGTGCGTGCCAGGATTGAGGAATAGAGCGGTTTGCCACCAAAGAACTGCGCTGCCAGCGTCGCGCCCAGGCAGGTGATGATCATCGGCAGAATCAGTTGATAGTTATTGGTCATCTCCAGCACCAGCACGATGCCGGTAAGCGGCGCGCGCACCGAGGCGGCGAACAGCGCGCCCATCCCGGCGACGGCAAAGGTGGCGGCTTCCAGCTGATAATGCGGGAACCAGTCGGCGCTCAGCTGACCAAAGCAGGTGCCCAGCAGCGTGCCCAGCGTCAGCATGGGCGCAAAAATGCCGCCCGGCGCGCCTGAAGAGAAGCAGCAAATGGTGACCAGCGTGCGCAGCGCGAAGAGAGCAAACAGCGCCAGCGCGCCATAGTGTCCGGTAGCGAAATCCGGAATCAGCGTCGTTCCGCCGCTCACCGCCTGCGGCAGCAGTAAACCCAGCACGCCGCACAGTCCGGCCAGCAGGCTACCGAACAGCACCCAGTGCCCGGTACGTCCGAGATGCAGGCGCTGAAACTGGTCCTGTGCGAGAAATATCAGCCGGTTGAACGCCACGCCGCAGCCGCCAAACAGCACACCCAGCACCAGATAGAGCCACAGCGTCTCGGTGGGCGCGTCACGCAGCTGACCGATATTAATGATGGCTTCATTACCGTTGAGCACGCGAAAGACAATGCTCGACATGATCACGCCAACAAACACCGCTTTTATCGATATCAGGCTATAGCGAAACTGCGGGCGCATCTCTTCGATAATGAACAAAATGCCGGCCAGCGGCGCGTTGAACGCCGCCGAAAGCCCCGCCGCGGCACCGGTCGCCAGCAGCGTATGACGCGATTCGGAATCGCGCACGCGAAACAGATCGAGGCACATACCGCCGATGTTGCCGCCAATCTGTACCGTGGGTCCTTCGCGCCCCAGCACCATGCCAGAACCCAGCGCACCCATGCCGCCGATAAATTTAACCGGCAGCACGCGCCACCAGCGCACCGGACGCAGCTCTTCCAGCGCGCCCTCGATTTCCGGAATGCCCGAGCCTCCCGCCTCTGGCGCGAAGCGGCGCACCAGAAAATAGCCGATGCCGCCCAGCAGCGCCGAAATAAAAAACGCGCTCAGCAACGCCATGGCCAGGTTATCCGCCCGCTCTGTCAGCCAGCCGATCCGCAGGTGGAGAATAAAATTGACCGCGCGATCGAAAGCCACCCCCACCAGCCCGGTGAGGATACCGACCAGCGCGGCCAGTAGCAGCAATGCCAGCGGGGTTTTATCGCGTCGCAGCAGTTTTTGCAGCAGCATAAAGCGCCCGGCGCGCATCGTATTGGCAGGTTCGGAGGCATCAGGTAAGGCAGACATCGTCATCCTCAATTACAACAGTTGAGCGCATTGGCAGCGCCGGAAAGAGTTTGGGCTTAGCATAACCAAAATTGCCTGATCGGTAACTCAATCATTCGCAACATAATTTTACCTCAGGCCGCGCAATGTGGCGTAGGCGCCAGGCTGGGTTGCGATCGGGCGCAACAAACCGGGCAGAAAATCCGCAATGCGGTGCAGGCTTGCTGCAGCATGCTCACAGAATTTTGCGCGGTGGATTGACGCGCCGACGGCAAATCACCATGATCGCGCCAGGATTAGTCACCCCGGAGCCACAAGGTGTCGGAACTCAGTAATGCATTGCTTGAAGAGATTATCACGGACGTACGCCCCCTCACCCGTCAGGGCAAAGTGGCAGATTATATCCCGGCGCTGGCCGGCGTGGATGCCGATCAACTGGGCATCGCCATTGCCACCGCCGATGGACGCAGCTACCAGGCCGGCGATGCGGGCACGCGCTTTTCAATCCAGTCCATCTCCAAAGTCCTGTCGCTTACCGTCGCGCTGACGCTGTACGAGGACGCCGAGATCTGGCAGCGCGTAGGCAAAGAGCCATCCGGCCAGGCATTCAATTCTCTGGTGCAGCTTGAACTGGAACAGGGAAAGCCGCGCAATCCATTCATTAACGCCGGCGCGCTGGTGATGTGCGATTTGCTGGAAAGCCGGCTCACCGCGCCACGCCAGCGCATGCTCGAGTTTGTGCGTCGTCTGGCACAGCAGCCGGACATTCAGTATGACCGTGTGGTCGCGCGTTCAGAGTATGAGCACTCGGCGCGTAACGCCGCCATTGCCTGGCTGATGAAGTCGTTTGGCAACTTTCATAATGACGTCAGTAAAGTAATGGAAACCTACTTTCACTACTGCTCGCTGGCGATGAGCTGCAGCGAACTGGCGCGCACGTTTCTCTATCTCGCCAATCACGGTCGCACGCTGGATGATGAGTGGGCGGTGATCTCTGCACGCCAGGCGCGGCAGGTGAACGCACTGATGATGACCAGCGGCATGTACGACGGCGCCGGAGAGTTTGCCTGGCGCGTGGGCATGCCGGCTAAATCCGGCGTCGGCGGCGGGATTGTCGCAGTGATTCCCGGTGAGATGAGTATTGCCGTCTGGTCGCCGGCGCTGGATCATTCCGGTAACTCGCTGGCCGGCACCGCCATGCTGGAGAAACTCACGGAGCGGCTGGGGCGATCGATATTTTAAGGCCCGGCTCATACTGAGAGGCTTCCGTGTAAATGAAAAGAATTAAACAATGAGCCGCCCGTTTATATCGGTGCGCATAAATGCGCACCCTACGAAAATCGTGTAATTCCTTGCTGATTGCGATCGATGCCGTTATGCCTTGCAATTAAGTTGAAAATGACCTGATTAGAACAGTGCGTATCAATGCGCCGTCATGTGTAAATCGTGCAACTGCCTACAGGCCGCAGTAAATGACGTGACACCTTGCAATAAAGTTGCAAGTGACTGTTTATATCGGTGCGGATCAATGCGCACCCTGTGCAAATAGTGCCAATACCTTGTAGGGTCGCCATTAATGGCGACCACAAATTCTGAGCGATGACAGGTTATGCCATCAGACACCGCTCATCCTTCAGCAATGAGAAATAGTGTTTCTCTAATGTACTCATCAGGTTGCAATTAAGTTAACAAACGCACCACGTTAAGTGACCCTTTTCAAAAGGTGCGAATTTTGTCGCTCCCAGCCTCACTTTTATTAACCCTTGTGCGGCAATCGCGTTACACTTCGGCCTCATTTGTTGAAGCACTCAGTATTTGCCATGACGTTTTCCTATCACTTTCGCCAGCGCCTGACCGCCTGCGTCGCCATTGTGGCGGTGCTGCTGCTGTTCGTCGCGCCGATTGTGTCGAAAACGCTGCTGGAGCGGCAAACGCGCATTGACCCCGTGGCGTCGCACAGCCCTTCATCTGCCATGCCAATGCACCATCACGATATGCCGATGGAGATGGCGATGCCGGGCATGATGCATCACAACATGGACGACGGCGAATTTGCCTGCGGCTATTGTGATTTGCTGGTGCATGTTCCGCTGATGATGTGGGTGTTTATCCCGTTCATCTGGCTGATGCTGGTGATCTCGCGCGCCCCACCTCTGCCGCCGCTGGTGGCACCCCGGCCGCGCCGCTTTAGCGGTACCCATCGTCCGCGCGCGCCACCGGTTTTTCTTTCCTGCTGAATCTCATTAATCGGTACAACGCCTGCGCTGTGCCCTGACATTCTCTTATCGGAAGGAAGACGGCTTTGTCTGCTGTTCACTCTGCAGCACCGCGCGGCGCGGTGCTTAATCTGCTACGTCGCTTACATTTTTACATTGGCCTGTTTGTCGCGCCGTTCATCTTCGTGGCGGCGCTCAGCGGCACGCTGTATGTGCTGACGCCGCAGCTGGAAAATCTGATCTACGCTGATGCGCTCACCGCGCAGCCGCAGGGCAATGCGCAACCGCTCTCGGCGCAGATCGCCGCGGCACGCGCCTATGCGGGTGAAAATCAGCACATTTATGCGGTTCGACCTGCCCCCGCCGCGCGCGATACCACGCGCGTACAGTTCAGCGATGCCACACTCGGTCCGTCGCAGTCGCGCGCGGTGTTTATCGATCCCTACAGCCTCAAAGTAACCGGCGACATGACGGTGTACGGCACCAGTGGCGTGTTGCCGCTGCGCACCACGCTCGATCTGCTGCACAGCAGCCTGTTACTCGGTGACTTTGGTCGCAACTACAGCGAACTGGCGGCGAGCTGGCTGTGGGTGGCCGCGCTCGGCGGCGTGCTGCTGTGGCTGGGCACGCGACCAAAACGCCGGCTGAAAACCGTGCGAAAGGGGTTTGCCTTCACCCGGCACTGGCACATCACGCTGGGGCTGACGCTGCTTCTCGGGCTGCTGTTCTTCTCCGTTACCGGCCTCACCTGGTCACAATGGGCAGGTAGCAATATCGATAAGATGCGCACCGAGCTTAACTGGCTGACGCCACAGGTGAATACGTCGCTCAGCGGTGATGCGCCCGCCGCGCCGGCGGATCCTCACGCCGATCACCGCAGTATGCCGGACATGGACATGACCAGCATGCCGATGTCGTCGATGGCGAAACCGGCGACGCAGCCAGCGAAGTCACTGCCGGCAAATGCCGCCGACGCTGACTGGGATCGCGTGCTGGCGGCGGCGCGTCAGGATGGCATCCGCGCGGCTAAAGTGGAGTTGCGCCAGCCGAAAAGCGAGGGCAAAGCCTGGACGGTGAGTGAGATTGATCGCAGCTGGCCCACACAGGTGGATGCAGTGTCCGTGAATCCGCAAAGCTTCGCGATTGTCGATCACGTCTGGTTTGATCGCTTCCCGCTGGTGGCAAAACTGACGCGCTGGGGCGTCGATGCGCACATGGGCGTGCTGTTTGGCTGGCCTAATCAGCTGTTGCTGGCGCTGTTTGGCCTGGGTTTGTGCAGCATGATTGTGCTGGGTTATCGTATGTGGTGGCTGCGCCGCCCGGCGCTGGATCAGGCCAGCCCGGCGCAAACCCTGAGCGCAAGCTGGCTGGCGCTGCCGCACTATGCCAAAGGGGTCTGCCTGATGCTGGCGCTGGCGCTCGGTTATGCCCTGCCGGTGATGGGCGTCAGCCTGCTGGCCTTCGTGCTGGTGGACGTACTGCGCTGGCGCAGACAACAGCGTGCGCCGATGAGCGAAGCGGAAATTCTCGCCGCGCAGCAGTCGCCGCTCGGTATCGTGCGGGCGCGTTTCAAGGTGAAACGCAAGGAGATGCGTTACTACCTGCGTGGGCTGTTTATTCTGGCGCTGATTGTCGGTACGGTGATGAGCAATGCGATTATCGGCGGCGTGATCGATCAATACGGCATCCCGTTCAGCCACTGGACGCTGACCATGTATCTGACGCAGGGCTTTATGATCGCGCTTTACACCACGGTGTTCACCGCACTGATGTCGATTCCGCTGTGGTACTTCTTCCTCGGCGAAAAGGATGATTCGCAGGGATAAGGCGTAAAAAACGGCGGATGATCCCCCATCCGCCGTTTTGCCTGACAAACGTCAGCGTATTATCCGCCTCAGATTCCGACTCAGAAATCGGCCTTCAGCACCACGCGGTAATTGGCTTTACCGGCGCGTACGTGATCCAGCGCTTCATTGATTTTTGACATCGGGAACTCTTCCACCTGCGGTGCCACATCGGCGCGTGACGCCAGACGCATCAGCTTACGCAGCTGGCCCGGTGAACCGGTAGAAGAACCTGTTACCGCGCGATCGCCCAGAATCAGACTGAACGCTGGCACCTCAAATGGCTTCATTACCGCGCCCACGGTGTGGAACTTACCGTGCGGAGCCAGCGCCTGGAAGTACGGCTGCCAGTCCAGATCGACGGCTACGGTGCTGATAATCAAATCAAATTGCCCGGCCAGCGCGTTCAGCGCCTGCGGATCGCGGCTGTTGACCACACGATCGGCGCCCATGGCTTTGATGGATTCGGTTTTGCTGGCATTCGAACTGAACGCCGTAACTTCAGCACCCATGGCGCGCAGCAGTTTGATCGCCATATGGCCGAGGCCGCCAATACCGATAACGCCGACGCGGCTGGTGGCCGTTACATGGTGCATCAGCAGCGGTTTAAACACGGTAATCCCGCCGCACAGCAGCGGACCGGCAGAGGTAATGTCCATGGATTCCGGCAGCGGAATCACCCACTGCCAGTCGGCGCGCAGATGGCTGGCGAAACCGCCTTTGTTCATGATGGTGGGCACTGAACCGTTCTCACAGTTGACCTGCTCGCCATTGATGCAGGCATCACAGTGCTGGCAGCTTTTCGCGGTCCAGCCGATACCCACGCGCTGGCCGACCTTCAATCCTTTGTCCTGCGCCGCATCGCCGAGTGCGCTGATGCGACCAATCACTTCGTGACCGGCAATGACCGGATAAGAGGAAATGCCCCACTCGTTATCAATCATCGACAAATCAGAATGGCACACACCGCAGTAATCGACCTCAACCAGCACTTCTTCCGCCGCCAGCGGACCGGTTTCGTACTCGTACGGTACCAGCGCATCACCGGCGTTGTGTGCGGCATAACTTTTGATTTTCATTACTGTCCTCTGTTTTCAGCGTTGTTAACCCAGGAAGTCTAGCAGAGCGTATTGCCTGATTATGATTAAATTTCAGCCAATTAGAGTCTGTTAAGCGCAACGGGGAAAGAAAAGCATTTCGCGTTAAAGCGAATCGTGACTGGGCGGACTGCGGAACGCATGGCGCGCCTCTTCTATCAGCTGGCTGGCGGTGACGGTGGGCGGCAAACGCGTCAGCACTTTGCTGGCCTGCCAGTAACACAGCACCATCTCCTCGTTAGTTTCGTTCTCCGCCATTTCCCTCAAGCGCCTGCGCAGGCTCAGCACGTCCAGCGTTTGCTGTTCATCCACCATCTCAGCGATGGTTTGGTTGATGACCTGATGAATAATTTTCCAGGAAAGATCGGCTAACACGTTAAACCTCGTGACGTAGTAACGGGCTCCAGGTAAATGAGGAAAAGGTGCACGCCCAGCGGCATGCAAAATAATCCAACTGGGATAACTATAGCCGCTTATTTAACCAGCAGACGGCTGGCCGCCTGTGTTTGTGGTAGCTCACGGATCGGTAAATGAATTTTTTCTCTCAGCGCGATGAACTGGCACTAAAACCCGGCGCTGGCGCGCGACCGCAGGATTTCGCAACAGATTTTACCTTGCGCTAAAACGGAGAATTCCGATAATCGTTATCTACTCATTTATATAGCGAAAAGGAATCTCCGCGTGAAGACGCTTACCCTGCTGTTAATGACTGCCGCCGGCGGATTGAGTTTACCGGCGCAGGCCGCCATGGATATCCGCGTGACGTATGCCGGTTCGATGGGAAAAGTGATGGATCAGGCACTGGGCCCGGCATTTGCACAACAGCATGACGGTAAGTATGAAGGTCAGGGCCAGGGGGCTTACGGCATGGCGCGCCTGCTGGCGAGCAAAAAAATCACTGCTGACGTGTTCGTGTCTATTACTCCCGGTCCGATGCAGATCCTGAAAGACGCCGGACTGATCGACAACGCAGTACCGGTAGCCAGCACCAGCATGGTGATCGCCTATAACCCGAAGGGGCCGTTTGCGCCGCAGTTTGCCGCAGCCAAAGGCAATGATGGCAGCTGGCTTCAGCTGCTGGCAGCGCCGGGACTGAAATTTGGTCGGACCGATCCGGTAAACGATCCTAAAGGCCAGAACATCATTTTCACCCTGCTACTGGCGCAGAAGTATTACCGGCAGCCCGGCATCGCTGACCACATTCTCGGCGGTTACCAGAATCCCGCACAAACCCATCTGGAAGGTGGCTTGCTGACGCGGCTCGAGAGCGGTCAGGTGGATGCAGCTGCGGGCTATGAAAGCGAAGTGATTTCTGCCCATCTGCCTTACATCGCGCTGCCCGATGAAATCAACCTCAGCAATCCGGCGATGGCGACTAAGTGGTACAACACGGTCAGCTTTAGCGTCAAAGACAGCCAGGGTAAAGATAAAGTGCTGCACACCCAGCCACTGGTCTACTACGCGGCGGTGCTCAGGAATGCGCCGCACGGTACGGCCGCTGGCAAAGCCTTTGTAGATTTCATGCTGAGTCCGTCAGGACAGGCGCTGTTTAAACAGCAAGGCTATGCCGCACCGAAGGGCGATGGGCTTTATACGCCATGAAAATCCGCCATGCTGGCGCGCTGTGGCTGTCGCTGCCCGCCCTGGTGCTGCTGGCCGTACCGTTTATCACCCTGACGGACGTTACACACTGGCAACACCTGCGGCTGGCGTGGGGTGACGGCGCGGCGATTACCACTTCGCTCAGTCTGGGAGCGATCGCGCTGGTGCTGATTTTTCTGACCGGCTTACCGCTGGCCTGGTGGCTGTCGCAGGCGCGGGGAAAAATACGCTGGCTGGTGGAAACGCTGGTGATGATCCCGCTGCTGACGCCGCCGCTGGCGATGGGAATCCTGCTGGTCAGCGCTTACGGTCCGTACAGTTTACCCGGCCAGTTGCTGAGCAAGCTGGGCTGGACGCTGGTGAACAATCCCGCCGCCTTTATTCTGGCGCAGTGGTATGGCGCGCTGCCCTACTTTGTCACCAGCGCACGCTCGGCGTTTATCGCGGTGCCGCAGGAGATCCTTGAAGCGGGTCGGACGCTGGGTGCCGCGCCGTGGCCGCGCTTCTGGCGGCTGGCGCTGCCCCTGGCCGCACCGGGCCTGGCGTCGGCTACGGCACTGGCGTGGGTGCGGGCGATGGGCGAATTCGGCATTGTGATGATTTTCGCCTGGTTTCCCCACGGAATACCGGCGCAGCTGTATAACAATCTGCAAAACGACGGCGTGGATGCGGTGTATGTGCTGTTGTGGCTGTTACTGCTGTTTACCCTGCCGGTACCGCTGCTGTGTGCGCTGGCTTCCCGGCGCAGTCTTCCCGGCAACACGGCGCTGCATTAAAGGCGGGCGCGCTGCTCACTTTCACGCATTGCCAGCTGAATCGTCTGCAGCAGTGATTCAATGTCCAGCGGCCGGGTGAAGAAGGCAAAGGCGCCCCCGGCGAACATGTGGCGACAGGCCTCCAGCGTGTCATGCCCGGTCATGATGATTACCGGCAACAGCGGATGGCGTGCGCCCTGCTGCGCCAGCCAGCTCTGGTTACTGTTGTCCGGCTGACGCACGTCCAGCAGCAGACAGCCGCTTATCGCCTGCTGCCCGGCGGCAGCCGTTTCGAACGATGCCAGGTCGGCAAAGTCGGCGACATCATAATCTACAGTCCGCAGCAGAAATCCCAGTGACTCGCGCACGGACACATCATCATCCACTAACCATACTTTCGCGCCCATCGCGTACTCCGCATGTTGAAAATCAGGAAAATTTCGGCTCTGCCGCGGCGATGTCGCGCAACAGCAGCCAGGCCTGACGGTAGCTGGTTATCGATGGACGTGAAGTGCGCGGCAACGAGCACTCTCCCTGCGCCGATAAAAAAGCCCTCCGTTGAGGGAGGGCGATTTTTCCATAATTTGGCTTAGAACACCATTGGCACAAATCTGGTTAGCTGTTGCGTTGCAGGTGGCTGCTGACAAAAGCGCGACAGCGCGCAGAAATCGGTTCGCTAAACACCTGCTGCGGCGTTCCTGACTCCTCAATTTTACCCTGATGCAGAAACACCGCTTTGCTGGACACGTCCCGCGCGAAACCCATTTCATGCGTGACGATAATCATGGTGCGTCCCTCTTCCGCCAGGCTGCGAATCACGCGCAGCACTTCGCCCACCAGCTCCGGATCAAGTGCGGAAGTCGGTTCATCAAACAGTATCGCTTTCGGCTGCTGCGCCAGCGCCCGGGCAATTGCCACGCGCTGTTGCTGACCACCGGAGAGCTGTGACGGCCACGCGTTGCGTTTCTCATATAACCCGACTTTATGCAGCAGCGCTTCGGCTTCGGCGACGGCCTCCTGATGGCTGCGCTTCTGCACATGGATCGGCGCCTCAATGATGTTCTGTAGCACGGTTTTGTGCGGCCACAAATTGAACCCCTGAAACACAAAGCCGAGCTGCATCCGCATCAGCTTGATGCGGCGGCGCTGTTCGCGGCTCAGCTTCTCGTCCGGATTATCAATGGTGACCACTTCATCACCCACGGTAATTTCACCGGCCTGTGGCACTTCGAGAAACGGAATACAGCGCAGCAGCGTGCTTTTACCGGAGCCGCTGGCGCCGATCAGCGAAATAACGTCGCCATCCTGCGCCGTCAGGCTGATGTCATGCAGCACTTCATGCCCGCTATAACTTTTTCTGAGATGGCTCAGGGCAATAGTGGGTTTATTCATTAACGTGCTCCAGCATGATAAGGGGACAAACGACGCTCCAGCAGCGCCACCGCTTTGCTCACCAGCACGGTCAGCAGCAGATAGATAATCGCCGCGCTGATAAACACCTCCAGCGCGCGGAAGGTTTCTGACACGATGGAATCGGCGATGCCGGTCATCTCCATCAGGCTGATGGTGCTCACCAGCGATGTGGATTTGATCATCGAGATGATCTCATTACTGTAGGCCGGCAGCGCCTGACGCACCGCCAGCGGCAGCGTAATGCGCCGCAGCGTGGTGAAGCGTGACATGCCGCTGACTTTCGCCGCCTCCAGCGACTGCACGCTAACCGCATTCAGCCCGCCACGCAGGATTTCAGCGGTGTAAGCGGCATCGTTGAGAATCAGCGCGATCAAACCGCACCAGTAGGGTTCACGCAGCAGCGGCCACAGCACGCTTTCGCGCACCGCCGGCAGGCTGCCGAGGCCGTAGTAAATCATGAAGATCTGAATCAGCAGCGGCGTACCGCGAAACAGCCAGACGTAAAAACGCGTGACGTAACTGCCGAGGCGATGCTGGCGCAGCAGATTCAGCAGCAGCGCCAGTACCCCGCCGCCCAGCAGCGACAAGACCGCCAGATTGAGCGTCAGCGGCAGCCCGCGCAGCAGTGCCGCCAGCGTGTGCTGTAAAAAGGTGAAATCCATCGTGGCTCCTTACAACCGCGCGCGTTGTTGCCCGCGCATGGCCACTTTTTCCACATAGCGGAAGAAAAAATCCGAACAGGTGGTGATGATCAGATAAATCACGGCGCCCACGCTGTAGAAGAAAAACGGCATCTGGGTGGAATTCGACGCGGTGGAAATCTGGTTCATGGTCTCCACCAGCCCGGTCACTGACACCAGCGCTGACTCTTTGATCACCGATTGCCACTGATTGCCCATGCCAGGCAGCGCGGTGCGCAGCGCCTGCGGCACAATCATGCGGCGGAACAGCATAAAGCGGCCCATGCCGGTCACCGTAGCGGCTTCCAGCGTGCCAGCGGGAATGGCGTAAAACGCGCCGCGAAATACGCTGCTCTGGTAAGCGCCGGAAATCAGCCCGATAGCGATGGCGCCGGCGACAAAGCCGTTGACGTCAAACGGTCCCTGCAGGCCAATGGCTTCACCGATAAACCCGACCACCTGCCGCCCACCAAAGTAGAACAGGTAGATCACCAGCAGCTCCGGCACGCCGCGAAACAGCGTGATGTAACCGCTGGCAACACGCTGCTGCCAGCGGCCGCCACCAATCTGCATCCAGCACAGCAGGCTGCCGAGCATCGCGCCCAGCAGCCACGCACACAGCGAGACCGTTACCGTGACGGTAGCGGCGTCCAGCAGCACGCCGCCCCAGCCTTCGTCACCAAACCCTAACAGTTGCCAGTCAATAGTCATAAGCGCTCAGCATTACTCCGCAGGCGCGACGTTCTCGCCGAACCATTTCTCTGACAGTTGCTTCAGCGTGCCGTCTTTGATCATTGACAGCAGCGCCTGGTCCAGCGCGGCCTTCAGCTCCGGATTGTTTTTGCGAATCGCAATCGCTGAACCCTGGCCCAGCACGCCGCCCACAAAGCCATAACCGGTGCTGTTGACCGTGTCCGCATGTTTTTTCACATAGGCATTGAGGTTGGTGCGCGATGCCATGACCGCATCAACCCGGCCATTGAGCAGATCGGCGAAGGTTTCCGGGCCGGCCTGATAGGTACGGATAGTCGCGACATCACCGAGGTATTTGTTGAGGAAATCGGCCTGAATGGTAGCGACCTGCACCGCAATGGTTTTGCCTTTGAACTTCGCCTTCAGCGCGTCGATGGCTTTGTTCATACCGGCTTCATCGGTCGCCTGTACCACTTCACCGTTGCCCGGCAGGGTATCCACTGCGCTGCCCTTCAGCGTGACGAAGCCCGAAACGCTCACGGTGTACTGATGGGTAAAATCCACCACTTCTTGACGTTTTGGCGTCACGGTGACGGCATCGACCACTGCATCATATTTGCCATCAGCGAGGCCGGGGATCAGTCCGGACCACTTTTGCGCGACGATTTCATATTTGAACCCCGCGCGCTTCGCCAGTTCGGCCACCATATCGGGCTCGTAGCCGACAATTTTGCCGCTCGGCGTGGACTGGTTAAACGGCGGATAGGCCGCTTCGGTAGCGAATTTTAACGTGCCGAAATCTTTGGCCTGAACCACAGCGGCAGCAGCCAGCAGCAACATGCCCGCGGAGGCGGAGAACAGCCCTTTACGCATCATCATAAAACCTCATTATTATCAGGAGAGTAAGTCGATCGCTATACGGGCCAGAGCCTGTGTGCCAGCGTGAATGCTGCGTTCGTCCGGCTGATAGTCGGAGTTGTGCAGATGGTCATCGCGCCCCGGCGCGCCAGAGCCGATATGGATCTGACAGCCCGGCACACGCTCGGTAAACAGCGAGAAATCTTCCGCGCCAAAGCTGCTGCTGGGTTTTGCCACTACCGGCTTGCCGAACTGATGCGACAGAATCGGCTCCAGTGCATCAATCAGCGCATCATCATTCATCAGCGGCGGTACGCCTCGCTGATAATTGACCTCAATCCGCGTATTGAGCGACAGCGCGACACCGGCACAGATGCGGCGGAAAGCGTCTTCCATGTGAGCGCGCGCCTGCGGTGATTTAGCGCGGATGGTGCCCTGAATCAGGCAGCTGTCGGAGATGATGTTATGGGTGGTGCCGCCGTGGATATGGCCAATCGTCAGCACAGCAGAGTTCGCCGGATCGAGCTCGCGCGACACAATGGTCTGCAGCTGAGTCACCAGACTGGCGGCGGCAATGATCGGATCGGTACCCATGTGCGGCCGGGCGGCGTGGGTGGATTTGCCGTGAATCACAAGATCGAATTCATCGCTGGAAGCGGTGCTGGCACCGCGCGTCAGGGCGATTTCCCCTGCGGCCAGCTCTGGCTTATTGTGCAGCGTGATTGCCACATCAATGCCGTCCGCTGCGCCGGCAGCAATCATGGCTTGCGCGCCGCTCTCTGGCGTCTCTTCCGCCGGCTGAAAAATCAGCCGCACCGTGCCGTGCAGCTGGCTGCGCAGGTCCGTGAGGATCGCCGCGACACCGAGCAGCGTAGCCGTGTGGATATCGTGGCCGCAGGCGTGCATTTTACCCGGCCAGATGCTGCTAAACGGCAGGCCGGTTTGCTCATGAATCGGCAGCGCATCCATATCGGCGCGAAGCAGCACGGTTTTGCCCGGCTGCGCGCCGGTAATGTCTACCATCACGCCAGTGCGGCCCACGCCGGTTTGCGGCGTCAGCCCGAGGCGCAGCAACTCCTGCTCCACGATGGCTGCGGTGCGGACGGTATCGAAACCAAGTTCCGGATGTGCGTGAATATCGCGCCGGATGGCGATGAGGTGCGCCTGCATGCTTTCACTTCTGGCGCTGATATCCCTGGCTAAAAGAATTTTATGATCGGTCATGGTGGTAATACGGTTATGCAGGCTGTCGCCTGGCCGTTATGGCATTTTTATGAAATTTAGCGTTTTATTTATTCACAGCCACAGTCATATTGCAACGCACAAATCCTTTCCTTAATTGCTGAATTTGCGTGATATTTTCCTAAAATCCTGCCTGTGCAGGATAAACCTTATAAAATGCATGCTCAGTCAGTTATAACATTCATAATTCGCAGACTATCATCAGTTTTACTGATTTTGTTATTGAACATAAAAGCATCGCGTTGCTCAGCCATCAATCTTTGCTCTGCTCCGCCTGACTGAGTAGCCACGCACGAACCGCACTCACCGTTGCCTGCTCACGCGGACGACGCGGAGCCACCAGATACCAGCCGGCATCAAAGGGCATCTCACGCTGCCAGGCGGGAACCAGCCGACCGCTGGCCAGATCGTTCTGCACAAAATGCGGGCTGGTCAGTGCGATACCCTGACCACTCAGTGCCGCTTCCAGCGCCAGCGCGGTCTGGTTGAAGCGCAGATGATGCTGATGCTGCAGCGACTGGCCAGGGAACATAAACGCCAGGAACGCTGGCCACAGGTGATGGCCATCATGCAGCAGCGGATAGCGCAGGCAATTTTCTGGCTGCGCTGCATCACCGTGTTGTGCCAGCAGCGCCGGGCTGACCACCGCCAGCACCGTCTGGCTAAACAACAGCGTGGCCTCGAGCCCGCTACCAAACGGCGGCCGGCCATAGCGCACCGCCAGATCGACGCCTTCATGGTGAAACTGCACCAGCCGTTCAGAGGCCAGCACGCGCAGGTCGATATCCGGCCAGGCCGCGGTAAATGCCGGTAAACGCGGCAGCATCCAGCGGCTGGCAAAGGTCGGCGTTACGCTCAGCGTCAGGCGATCCGGCTCCGGGCGCAGCGTGCGCGTCGCCTCATCAATCAGCTCAAATGCCTGGCGAATGTGCACCGCATAGCCTGCACCGGCAGCGGTCAGCGCCAGCGAACGCGGCAACCGATCGAACAGTTTCAGGCCAAGGCTGGCCTCCAGGCCGCGAATATGCTGCGCCACCGCACCCTGCGTCACGCCGAGCTCTTCAGCGGCGAGGCGAAAATTAAGGTGCCGCGTCACGGCTTCAAATACCCGTAGCGCATTCAGCGACGGTAATGCCTGAAAGCCCTGATTCATCCTGTAGTTTTCCTATCGTCAATTGCCAGCTGAGCTGACTCTCTGCGGCATCTCCCGGCCATTATACTGGCATGACAGGATATTTAATTGATGAGGTTACTCACATGACAGTAGAAAAAGTTGCGGTGATTGTCGCAGGTGGCAGCGGTATGGGCGCAGCGGCAGCGGAGAAGCTGGCCAGCGAGGGTTTCAGGGTCGCGATTCTTTCCTCCTCCGGCAAAGGCGAGGCACTGGCAAATCGTCTGGGCGGGCTCGGCATTACCGGTTCGAATCAGTCAGTAGACGATTTGCAGCAATTGATTGATGCCACACTGGCGCGCTGGGGACGTATCGACGTGCTGGTTAACAGTGCCGGTCACGGTCCGCGCGCGCCGATCCTTGAATTAAGCGATGATGCGTGGCAGCAGGGAATGGAAACCTACTTCCTCAACGTGGTGCGCGCTGTACGTCTGGTCACGCCGATCATGCAGCAGCAGGGTGGCGGCAGTATCATTAATATCTCATCGGCATGGACGTTTGAACCCACCGACATGTTCCCGACCTCGGCCGTGTTCCGTGCCGGTCTGGCTTCTTTCAGTAAAATCTTTGCCGACACCTACGCAGCTGAGAATATTCGTATCAATAACGTCCTGCCAGGCTGGATTGATAGCCTGCCGAAAACGGATGAACGGCGCGACAGCGTGCCCATGCAGCGCTATGGCACGGCTGCAGAAGTGGCGGCTACCATTGCGTTTCTTGCTTCGCCCGGCGCGGCTTATATCACCGGGCAAAATATTCGCGTGGACGGCGGCGTCACGCGCAGCGTGTAACCGGCTTTGCTGTGCCTGATGGTCACAGCGGCATCTGATATCCGCTGTGGCTATTGCCTGCCTGCTAAGGAATTTCTCAGCCTGTTTTCAAGACTGGTCTTGTCGTTTCGCGGCCTTATAACACGTCAGAATGTTCTTATTCGCTGACAGAATTTTCTGTTCTCAGCTGCCGGATATTCCCTATAAAACTTTCTGATTTGAGGTCGCTATGCCACTGCTTCTTCGTATGCGTCTGCACACGCTGCTGACTCCCGAACGCCATCTTGTCTGGCGTTTTCTGCTGACAGGTTGTGCATTTTTCTGGATTCTGCTGGTGGTTGCCGTGATGGGGCTGCGCTGATCGGTTGCTGGCTGTTGTGAGGGATGATTATGGTATTAATGTTATCGCCGCGCCTCAGTGCGCTGCTGAGTTTTTCCCGCCGGTTACTGTGCCAGCTGGCACTGGCTGCCAGCCTGCTGTTCTGGATTGGCGTGGTGGTGGCAATCGTTATCGCGTACTGACCTAATGTGCCTGCAGCCGCGCGGATAACTGTTCCGGCGGCAGCAGCGCAAATGCGCGTTTCATCACCCGCGCCTCGTCAGCCGGGGTGCGACCAAACATCCGCTTAAACTCCCGGTTAAACTGTGAATCACTTTCGTAACCGACGCGTGCGGCGGCACCGGCGGCAGTGAGATTATCGCGAATCATCATCAAACGCGCCTGATGCAGCCGCAGCGACTTGAGATACTGAATCGGCGAGGTCTGTGTCACGCTTTTGAAATGCAGATGGAAGCGCGGAACGCTCATGCCCGCTTCGCTGGCCAGATGCGGCACATCCAGCGGCTGCTGCCAGTCAGCATGAATGCGCTGCAGCGCCCGCGCGATGCGGCCAAAGTGCCCCTGATAGGTCAGCGCTGCGCGCACCGCACCGCCCTGCTCACCCAGCAACACACGAAAGCAAATCTCTTCTACCCGTGCCGGACCTAAAACCTGCGCTTCCAGCGGATCGCTCAGCGCCTGCAACAGGCGCAGCGTGCTATCCGCCAGCGTCTCATTTACCGGCGTCGAAATAATGCTGGCTGGTGTCTCCGCCAGCGGAATGTCTGCCGCTGCGACCTGCGTCACCAGTCGTGCCAGCGTGGCCGCATCCAGACGGATAGCCAGCCCCAGCAACGGTTCAGCCGAGGTCGCTTCAGTCTCAGCGGAGAATGGCAGCGGCACCGACAACACCAGATAGTGCTGTGCGTCGTAGCGATACATTTTGTCGGCAAGAAACGCCCGCTTCGAGCCCTGGCAGATAATGATGATGCTCGGCTCATAAAGAACCGGCGTGCGCGCCCACTGCCGGTCGGCACGCATAAAGCGCACGCCGTCGAGCAGTGAAGCGGTGTAACCTTCCTGCGGTGCCAGCTGGCGCAGCAGCGCGCAGGTCTGCTGTTGTACGGTTTGCGACATAACGGGTTTCCGGTGAGAGGTTCAGGCAAAGCATAGCCAGGTTTCTTCCTTACTCACAACCGTGACGAGAGAATCAGGCAATGATGCGCCACAATCCGGTCTGTTCGCTTTAGCCGGCGTTTTCCACAATAGCCTCGTCAACCAACACGAGGAAACCATCATGGCTCATTCCAATGCGAAAGTGATTATTCTGACCGGCGCCAGCAGCGGCATCGGCGAAGCGATAGCGCGTCTGCTGGCCAGTCAGGGGCATAAACTGGTGCTGGGCGCGCGCCGTACCGATCGGCTGGCAATACTGTGTGATGAACTGCGTGCCAGCGGCGCGCAACTGGATTATCTGGCCACCGACGTGACGCAGCGAGCCGATACGCAGCAGCTGGCCGATTTTGCCCGCGATAAATATGGTCGGGTTGATGTAATGATCAACAATGCCGGCGTCATGCCGCTGTCGCCGCTCAGTTCGCTGAAGGTGGATGAATGGGACCGTATGCTCGACGTCAACGTGCGTGGCGTACTGTACGGCATCGCTGCCGTACTGCCGCTTATGGAATCGCAGCAAAGCGGCCATATCATCAATATCGCCTCGATTGGTGCGCTGGCGGTATCGCCGACGGCAGCGGTGTATTGCGCCACAAAATTCGCCGTTCGCGCCATTTCGGATGGCCTGCGTCAGGAATCGCGCCAGCTGCGGGTGACGGTCATTAATCCCGGCGTAGTGGAATCGGAACTGGCGGACACCATCACTGACGAGACCGCACGCGTGGCCATGCAGAGCTATCGTCAGATTGCGTTAAAACCCGAAGCCATTGCGCAGGCGGTGAGCTGGGCCATTAATCAGCCTGGCGAAGTTGATGTCAATGAGATCACGGTGCGCCCTACTGCCAGCGCGCATTGAGGCAGATTGGGCCTGGCGATTTCAGGCTGAAATCGCCCTGGCCTGCGCGTCTGGTGACAGCGCGCGCAGGCCATCACGCTTACAGCCAGCCCGCTTTTTTCAGCCGCCACCACATAACGAAACAGATCACCAGCGTGACCGCCAGCGCCGCTGGATAGCCAAAGTGGCTGTGCAGCTCGGGCATATCAGAGAAGTTCATACCGTACATACTAAAGATGATGGTCGGCACAATCAGAATCGCCCCCCAGCCGGCCAGCTTTTTGTTCACCTCACTCTGCTGCACTGACACCAGCGCCAGATTCACCTGCATGGCGCTGGCCAGCGTTTCGCGCATATCCTCGGCATCAATCATGACGTGGTGCGCGTGATCCTGCACGTCGCGCAGATAGGCGCGCAGATTTTTCGGGATGATATCTTCATGGAAGCGCACCAGCTGCGGGCAGATCTCTGTCACCGGCATCGCCGCATTGCGCAACGACAGCAGCTGACGCCGCAAGTGGTAGACATTCTCCAGCGTGACGCTGTCAAAGCGGGTGGTGAACATGCCGTCTTCCAGATCAGCAATACGTTCACTCAGCGATTCGGTGATCTTACTGTAGTTGTCGACGATAAAATCGAGAATGCAGTAGAGCGCATAGCCGGGTCCCTGGCACAGCATGGCATGGTTTTTCTCGGCTTTAGCGCGAATCGCTTTATAGCCCTCAACCGAACCGTGCCGCACGGTAATCAGAAAATTTTTGCCGAGGAAAAAGTGGGTTTCGCCAAAGCTGATGCGCTGGCGATCTTCCATGTGTGCGGTTTTCACCACGATAAATACCGATTCGCCGTACTGCTCAATCTTGGGCCGCTGATGCGCCACCAGCGCATCCTCAATCGCCAGCTCATGCAGGCTAAACTCTTCCTGCAGCGTTTGCATGAACGCCGGATCGGGTTGATACAGGCCAAGCCAGACGAACGATTTTTCCTCTTTCAGCACTTCGCTGATTTGATCGACTTCGACATGCTCTTCGCGTTTGCCGTGGCGATACACCACGCAGTTAATCACCATTTTCGCGTTGTCCTTGTTGTACTCACTATCCCTAATCATAGCTGCAAAGCAGGTGCCAGTGCGCCGTCATCTTTGCGCCGGTCGTCTCGCCGCCGCTTACGGCACGCCAAAATAGCGCAGCAGCGCCGTCATCACAGCCGCACCGATGATTACCAGTATCAATGGCGCGCGACGCCAGGCGAGAAATACCGCGAACAACACGCCGGTCAGTCGCGCGACGCCGGCGAAATCGGTGCCCTCAAACAGCGCGGTGGTGACAGCGACAGCCAGCAGCAGCACCGTTGCCGCGTCGGACAGCATGTTGCGCACACGTTCCGACATGTGCATCCGGCTGCCCAGCCGGTAACCGGCAAAGCGAATCGCATACGTCCCTGCAGCCAGCAGCGCGATGCCGACAATCACTAAACTATTTTGCATCTTTGCGCTCCCGCCAGCTCAGCAAACCGAGTAAAGAAAACAGCACTGGCATACCGGCTGGCACAAAAGGCGTTGCCAGCACGGACAACAGTGCACCGAGGGTGGCCGGAATGCGCGTGCGACGCTGGCGCAGCGCCGGGAAAATCAGCGCGATCAGGATGGCCGGAAACACCGCGTCCAGGCCAATCGCCGACACATCAGGAATAAAGCGTCCAATCACCGCACCGGCAATCACCGTAAGCGGCCAGATGGCAAAAATACCCAGTCCGCAAATCCAGTAAGCCGCCCGACGCTGCGCCAGCTTTGGCTGTGAAATACCGAACACCACGCTCTCGTCATTCATGATATGGCACCCCAGCAGGCTGCGTCCGCCCTGCCCGACCAGGTCTTTCACCGCAATGCCAAACGGCAGATGACGTGCGTTGACCAGTAAACCGGCAGCGGCAGCGGTTAGCGGACTGCCGCCGCCTGCCACTATGCCAATAAACAAAAACTCGGACGCCCCCGCCAGC
Organism: Pantoea sp. B270; assembly: GCF_018726825.1. Lineage (NCBI taxonomy): Bacteria > Pseudomonadati > Pseudomonadota > Gammaproteobacteria > Enterobacterales > Erwiniaceae > Pantoea > Pantoea sp. B270. Next base: position 187,749 of record NZ_JAHCSX010000002.1, on the reverse strand, counting down.
ACCAGCGTCGAGAGCGCAATCGGCACCCAGAGCGGAAAACCGTCGGCAGCGGCAAGAGAACCATAGGAAAGGCCAACGATGCCGTCGGCCAGACAAACAAGGAAGATCGCTTTCAATACGCCGCGATCAAGCGGTACGGCACCCAGACGCATCACAATTTGATCTCATAACGAACAAGAAAGCCGTTATAATGAACGCGCCGTACTTGTTTTACAAGATGAACAAATCGTTCGATATAAAGAACAGGAGTAATTGTGACCCCGCCCATTGCTATCATTGCCGCCGGACTGGTGCGCGAACGCCAGCGCGCCGGACTTTCGCTGACAGAAGTGGCGCGCCGCGCTGGCATCGCCAAGTCAACGCTGTCGCAGCTGGAGGCAGGCAACGGTAACCCCAGCATTGAGACGTTATGGTCACTGTGTGTGGCGCTGAATATTCCGTTTGCACGGCTGATGGAGCCGGAAGTGAAAAAGATGCAGGTGATTCGGCGTGGCGAAGGCATGGTGGTGTCAGCAGAGTTAGCGGACTTTCAGGCCGCGCTACTGGCCAGCTGCCCGCCGGGCGGCCGCCGCGACCTGTATCTGATCACCAGCCAGCCCGGCGCACCGCGCGCGTCAAAACCGCATCCACCGGGTTCCGTCGAACACATCATCCTGGCTCGCGGCCGCGCGCGGGTTGGCCTGATGGAAGCGCCGGTCGAACTGTTCCCCGGTGATTATATTTGTTATCCCGCCGATGAACCGCACATCTTCGAGGCGCTCGAAGCCGATACCATGGCGGTACAGTTGTCAGAGCAGAATTAGGCGTAAAGCCAGCAAATATGGACTCGCTCACAGCAAAAGTTTGTGAGCTCAATCCGTTTAGTGGTTACTGAAGGCTCCGCAAAAGACAATCTGCCGTGCCGGGATAATAATCGGTGGCACAACAAGAATTACAGCGCCTGTAAAGCATTGATGAGTAATGGCTGCTGCTGAATCAGATAAAGCATTTTCAATGCTGGACCGGTAGGGTTGCGTCTGTGCTGCTCCCAGCTACGAATAAGATCCACGCTAACGCCCATCGCATGGGCAAATTCAACTTGTTTTAGCCCAGCATTCTTTCTGATCAGCTTTACATCCGGCAGTTCATGACGGTGGACGCGGTTCATATCCGGTGATTCATGACCCTGCTCAATGGCGACCATTTCCTGTACGCTTTCCAGCAGGTCATTAAATAGCTGTTTTTCCATAATTTAATCTTCGCAGGTCTATGGCTTAGAGGTTCATTTGTTGGGTAAAGACTTTTAGCAACGCTTTTTCTGCTTCATTTAAATCATCCTTCACATTTTTGGGATAGATGAGTAACAGATAAATTCTGCCTGAGCTCAGGCGGGTGTAATAAATAATCCTTGTTCCACCACGTTTACCCATTCCGGCCCGGCTCCAGCGAATCTTTTTGCATCCTCCGGTCTGACTAATGGTGTCACCTAACTCATGATGCTCAAGCAAAAAAATTTGCAGTTCCTGAAATTCTTGATCGTCTGCCAGCAGACTCTGACGAGCTTTTGAAAACACGCGCGTTTCGATAAATTCCAGATAATTACCCGTCACTTTAGTCGTACCCCGTACTGATTTCCAGCTATTTTTGGTACAGGGTACGGCTTTAGGATTTTGAGCGAGATACGCATCGTCTTAAAACCCATTAGCAAAACCACTATCACAATTTCCTATGACTAATGCGGATGATTGCGCTGCAGCGCGGTGGCATGCTGTCAGCATCATTGGCAGAACAGCAGGAACATATGGACATTATTCCCGCGCAGCCGCATCACGCGGCGGCGATACAGAAGATTTACGCCTGGCACGTGCTGCACGGCACCGCAACCTTCGAAACGGAACCGCCGGCGGAGAGTGAAATGCTGCGGCGTATCAATGACGTGCATGAGCGCGGCGGTTACTGGCTGGTGGCTGAAGAGCAGGATCAGGTGCTGGGTTACTGCTATCTCGCGCCGTATCGTCCGCGTTACGCCTACCGCTTCACGCTGGAAGACTCTATCTATCTCGACCCGCAGCAAACCGGACGCGGTATCGGTAAAGCGCTGCTGCAAAAAGCGGTGGCGCTGGCCGAAGCCGCTGGCTTTCGCCAGATCATCGCGATTATCGGTGACAGCGCCAACCAGGGCTCGCTGGGAGTACACCGGGCGCTCGGTTTTGAGCACACCGGCGTGATGAAATCGGTGGGTTACAAACATGGCCGCTGGCTGGACACCGTGGTAATGCAGCGGAGTCTCGGGCCCGGTGACAGCCAGCCGCCCGATCGCTAAGCCGCTTCCATGGCGATCACCCGATGCGTGCCTTTCTCCAGCAGATCGCGGTCATGACTCACCAGCAGCACCGCGCACTGCTGCTCGCGCGCCAGTTCCGCGATCAACTGCCATGTTTGCTGCTGCACCAGCGGATCGAGGCGTGACGTCGGCTCATCGGCAAACAGAAATACCGGCCGCAGCAGCATCACCCGCAGCAGCGCGAAGCGCTGCAGTTCGCCGCCGGAGAGCGCCTCTGGTCGCCGCGTCAGCAGCGCGGGATGCAAAGCCAGCCGCGTCATGAGCGCATCGCGCTGTGCCGGCGGGAGAGCGTGACGCCGCAGCACATCGTTGATGCTTTGCCCCAGCGTGCGCTGCGGCGGAAACAGCGCGGAAGGATCCTGATAGATTTTCTGATATTTCAGCGCATCCGCATCAGCGTGGTGCGTTACGCGGCCCTGCTGCGGCACGAGCAACCCCAACAGCACGTCGCCGAAGCTGCTTTTGCCGCTGCCGCTGGCACCGTGCAGGCCAACGATTTCACCGGCGTGCAGCGTGAAATCGCGTGGCACACCCAGCCTTTTGCCCCCGCGCGCCAGCATAATGTCCTGGGCGCTGATCACCGGCCTGGCACCGATCACCGTTTGCTGTCGGGCGGGCCAGACGGCCGGATCGGCAGCCAGCAGCGCGCGCGTGTAAGGCTGCTGCGGTGACTGCAACACCTGCTGCGCCGGGCCCTGTTCAATCACGCTGCCTTTATGTATCACCAGCACGTCGCCGCCCAGCTGGCGTGCCAGGGCGATGTCGTGGGTGATGGTCAACAGCATGCCGCCGTCGGCCACTTCGCGCTGTAACAGCTGGCTGACTTCGTCGCGGCGCGCCACATCCAGCCCTTTGGTCGGCTCATCGGCAATCAGAATCTGCGCGCCACCGGCACGGGCTGCCGCAAACGCGGCGCGCTGTGCCATGCCGCCGGAAAGCTGCCACGGATAACGCCGTGCCGCCGCGGCCAGACCAAGCTGCTGCAGATCCCGCTGCGCCGCTGCAGCGCTGGCGGCGGGCGGCAAACCGCGCACGAAGCGATGCCCTTCCGCCACCTGTTGCTGAATCGCCATGGTCGGATCGAGCGACAGCCACGGCTCCTGCGGCAGCGAAGCCAGCGTATTGCCCCACAGCCGACGCAGCTGCGCCGTATCCTGCGGCAGCTGAAAGCGCCTGCCGTTGATCTTCAACTCACCGCTGGCCAGCAGCGACGGCGGCAATATTCCCATGATCGCCTGCGCCAGCAGACTTTTCCCCGATCCGGTTTCGCCGAGCAGCGTCAGCGGCTGACCGGGTTGTAGCCGCACATCCACCGGCTCAACCAGTGTTTCAGTCGCTGTGGCAACGCTCAGCCCGGTGATCTGTAATCCCTTCATCATCGCTCCTTTTTCATCAGCAGATTGAGGCTGATCAACAGTAAAAACAGTGCGGCTACCGGCTGCATCAGCAGCCACGGCGCTTCCCACGCAAACGGCAGCAGTTCGGTCATCATCAGGCCCAGCTCCGGCGTAGGCGGACGCACGCCAACGCTGATAAACCCGAGCGCCGACACCGCCATGATGGCGCTGCTGAAAGAGAACAAGGTTAGCGTCAGCAGCACCGGTGCCAGCTCAGGCCACAGATGATGACGAAAACGATACCAGGCAGAGAACCCGAGCAGTTTGCTGGCCTGCATACCGGGCGCCTGCACAATTGGCCGCAGCGTGGCACGCGTGACGCGGAAAAATTCCACCCACAGCACCAGGGAAATGCCCAGCCACAGCATCTGCGGCGCGTCTGGCGCAATGGCGGCCAGCAGCAGCACCAGCAGCAATCCCGGCAGCGCGAGGCACATATCGCCGACGATGCTCAGTAATCGCTCCGGCCAGCCACCGTATAGCGCACTGAGCACACCGGTGAACACGCCCGCTATCAGCGCACTGATCACGCACAGGGCTGCCAGCCCGAGTGACAGGCGCAGCGCGGCGCTGAGGCGCGTTAACATATCGCGACCGAGATGGTCGAAACCGAGCAAATGGCTGCGGTTCGGCGTCTGCAACATCTGCAGCAAATCCTGCTGGAGCGGATCGCCGTGCTGAATCAGCGGCAGCACAAACGCGTAAGCCAGCAGCGCTGCCAGCAGTACCAGACCCACCCAGCGTGAAAGCGTCATCTTCATGCGCGCGCCCCCCGGGGATCGAGCAGATGACAACCGGCATCCACCAGCATGTTCAGCAGGACAAACAGCAGGCCGAGCGTCATGGCGCTGGCCTGAATCACCGGCACGTCACGCGCAAAAATGGCGTGCACCAGAGCGTGACCGATTCCCGGCCATGCAAACAGGGTTTCCACCACCACCACGCCTTCCACCAGCCAGACAAACTGCATGCCAAACCACGTCAGCACCGGCGCGCTCAGATTACGCAGGCCATGACGCAGCAGCAGGCGCGCGGGTGCCAGTCCCTTTTGCGCTCCCCAGCGATAGTAGCCGGACGACACCACCTGCCAGGTGGCTTCGCGCACCACGCGCACGCCGACAGCCGTCAGCGACAATGCCAGCGTCAGTGCCGGCAACAGGAAATGGCGCAGCTCGCCGTGACCGGCGCTCGGCAGCCAGTCGAGTTGCAGCGCGAACAGCAGGATCAGCAGCATGCCGAGTGCAAAATGCGGCACCGATTTCAGCAAGGCGGTCAGCCAGAACAGCGCACGGTCAAGCCGGCCGTTGGCGTGGCAACCGGCCCAGATGCCGAGCGGCAGCGTCAGCAGTAACGCCAGCAGCAGCGAAACGCCCGCCAGCGCCAGCGTCTGGCCCAGCTGCCAGCGCAGCTCATCCATCACCGGCTCACCGGAAACCAGCGAGCGGCCAAAGTTAAACTGCAGCAGATCGAAGAGCCAGTGCAGCAGCGCACTGCCGCCGCTAAGCGCTCCATCCAGCTCCTGCTGTACCCGCGCCACCGCGTCGGCATCGACGCGATCGTAACCATAGCGCCCCGAGGCGATGCGCCACGCCATGTCGCCCGGCAGCGCCTGCACCAGCAGCCAGGTCAGTAATCCTACCGCCAGCACCACGAACAGCGCCTGCGCCATGCGCCAGCTGAGTTGTTTAATCATGGCTCCCCCAGTGCATCTGGCGCAGGCCGAAGTGGCGTTCAAACGGATCGAGTTTGACGCCCTGCAGCTGGCTATTAACCGCCGCCGACTGCTGATACCAGGCCAGCGGAATCACCGGCAGATCCTGTTGCAGCGCACGGGTGATGACGCTGCGCGCCCCGGCGCGGGCTGCGCCATCGGTGGATTGCGTCAGCGTGTGGAGCGCCGCGTCGAAGCCTGCCGCATGCCAGTTCATCGCCCCCCAGTCACCGCCGTGGGTGCCATAATCCTGCAGCAGCGTTCCGGTCGGATCGGGCGTCAGGGCAAAGTTGCGCGCAAACAGCGCCAGCTGCAGACGGTTGTTGTGGTGCTGCGCCGGGATCTCGCTGGCGTTGGTTGCGTTGATTCGCACATCTATGCCGACCTGACGCAGCTGCTGCTGAATCACCATCGCCATCAGCGGCAGCTCAGGGCGATCGGGATAGGTCAGCAGCGTCAGGCTAAAGCGCTGGCCGTTGCGCGTCAGTACGCCATCCGCGCCGCGTTGCCAGCCGGCCGACTGTAATAACTGAGCAGCCTGCTGCGGCTGATAGTGCAGCGGCGTGAGTGCCGGGTTGTGCCACTCTGCCATGTTAGGGGGAAACAGCTGGCTGGCTGCGCCCGGATAACGCAGCACCGCCTGCGCCAGCGCGTTACGATCGATCGCCATGCTAATCGCCTCACGTACCGGCAGTTCCGCCAGCAGCGGATCGGCCAGATTAAGCTTCAGCATCAACGTGCGCGGCACCGGAATCGCCGGGATGTGCAGCGACGCTTTGCGTGCCAGGCGCTGCCGGCTGGCGGCATCAAGGTTAAACACGTAATCTGCATCACCGCTTTCTGCCAGTAGCGCACGGGTTTCCGCGCGGCCGGTCGCCAGATAGCTGGCGGCGGCAATCGCCGGTTTCTCGCCCCAGTAATCCGCGAAGCGCGCCACCGTCAGCGACTGCGGCGGCTGGAAGGAAGTGAGCGTAAACGGCCCGCTGCCAATAATGCGCGTGATGTTGCCCTGCGCATCCCAGCTGGCCAGTGCGAGGATTTGCGAGCGGCTTTCCGCCAGGACTGACAGCAGCGGCGTGAAGGGTTCACGCAGCGTGATGGTGACAAGCTGCCCTGCCCCGCTGATGTCGGCGATTGGCGTTTTGTCCAGTAAGCCCGCTTTGCCGCGTGCGGTGTTGAGTGATTTCACCACGGCAACCGCATCCAGCAGCGAGCCATCGTGAAAATGCACGCCGTCGCGCAGCTGGAACTGCCAGCGCAGCCCATCGTCAGAGACCTGCCAGCGCTGCGCCAGCGCCGCCACCGGCTCACCGCGTTCGTTCACTTCTACCAGCGTTTCAACCACATCCATGCGCAACAGAATGTCGCCGGAGAGCGCCGGATCGCTGCATTTAATTTCAAACGGTGCGGCAATCCGCACCGGTTTTTCGGGTGTGCTCGCCGCCACAACGGCGCAGGAAGCCAGGCCGAGCGCCGCAGCGATCAGCAAATTTTGCATTGATTTCATTAAATTTTCCGAATAAAACGTTACACTATCATCGAATAAATTACGTTATAACATAACAATTCACACTTTAACACACGGTGATTGCAGGGAATTCGTCAGGCGCTTGTTGCCTTTTAACCGTCGCGACAGGTTAACGCTGCGCGCGGCAGCCTGGCTGAGGTATGCTTGAGAAGAACTCTAACCCGTGAGGAAACGCCGTTATGCCAGAGATTGTCGTTTATGCTGCGGAAGGCCGTAGCGTTGAGCAGAAGAAAAAGTTACTTAAAGCCATCACCCAAGCGGTGGTGGATTCGTTTGAGATTGATGCTGATGTGGTCACCGTGTCGATTATCGAAACGCCGAAGCATCATAAATCCAAAGGCGGCGTGCCGTTCGACGAACGTTAAGATCAGCCCGGTTCAGGCGTACTGAATATTCATGATGCCGCGCTCGCTGCGGTTGACGATGGCCTCGACCTGCCACGTCCGCTGAATCAGAGCAGGCGTCAGCACGGCGGCGGGCTCACCGCTCGCCACCACTTGCCCGTGCTGCAGCACCACCAGATGCTGGCAAAATTTTGCCGCCAGATTCAGGTCGTGCAGGGCCACAATCACCGTGACCGGCAGTGCGGCAATCAGCCGCATCAGCTCGAGCTGAAACTGAATATCCAGATGGTTAATCGGCTCATCCAGCAACAGGATATCCGGCTGCTGCGCGAGCGCACGTGCGATCTGGCAGCGCTGGCGTTCGCCACCGGACAGCCGCTGCCACGACCGCCCGGCCAGCGCATCCAGTTTCATCAGCGACAGCGCGTGCTGCACTGCCGTTTCATCTGCCGTCCGCCACGGGCTGAACGCGTTGCGATGCGGCGCCCGCCCCAGACGCACGATGTCGCTAACGCACATCTCAGCTTCCATTTCGGCATGCTGCGGCACGAAGGCCAGCGTACGGGCACGCTGCCGCCGGCTGAGTTGGTTCAGCCGCGTGCCGCCCATCTCCAGCCCGTTATAAGCACAAGGCTGAACGCCCGCCAGCGCACGGATGAGCGTCGATTTGCCCGAGCCATTAGGGCCGAGCAACCCGACCGTTTGTCCCCGCTGCGCCGCAAAACTGATGTCAGATAACACGCTGCGCGCCTGTAGCGTCACGCTCAGTTTATCCACCGCGACATACTTCATGATTTCTCCCGGTTGCGATACAGAATCAGGGCGAACACCGGAGCGCCGACTAGCGCCGTCACTACGCCTATCGGCAGCACCTGATGGGTGATTAACGTGCGCGATACCAGGTCGGCAATCACCATGAAATGGCAGCCGCCCAGGAATGCGAGCGGGATCGTCACCAGATGACGCGGCCCGGCAATCATGCGGGTGATATGCGGGATCACCAGCCCGACAAAACCGACCGCGCCAATCGCGCTGACGATTACCGCCGTCACTAACGCAGTGGTCAGCAGTAATACGATGCGCACCGCTGAAACCTGCGTGCCCAGCGTCGCGGAAACTTCCGCGCCAAACGAGAAGGTATCCAGCGCGCGCGCATGGTAGAGCACAGTCAGCAGACCGGCGAGGGTTACGGCAAAACACAGTAATGCATCTGCCCAGCGCACGCCGCTCAGGCTGCCGAGCAGCCAGAACATCACGCCGCGCGACTGCTCAGCATTGGCCGCCGTGCTGACAATGTAAGCGGTCAGCGCATTAAATAATTGCGTCCCGGCAATACCGGCCAGAATGATGCGCGCGGTGTTTTCCCGCATGCCGCCGGAGAGCAGAACAATCAGCATAAATGCAAGACAGGCACCGCCAAACGCGCCGGCACCGGTGGTGATGGCCTCGCCGCCGATGCCAAGCAGCATCACGCACACCGCGCCGGTTGATGCACCGGCGGAAATCCCCAGCAGATAAGGGTCGGCCAGCGAATTGCGCAGCAACGACTGCAACACCATCCCACACAGTGCCAGGCCGCCGCCGCTGCTCGCCGCCATCAGCGCGCGGCTCATGCGGTATTGCCAGACGATGCCGGCTTCCAGCGCCGGCAGGTCGTAATGGGTGATGCCAAGACCATTGGTGATGGCCTGCGCGGTCAGGGTAAAGCTGATCGCGACATCGCCGGTTGCCGCGGCCAGCGTCATCATCACCGGCAGGCTGAGCGCGCCCGCAGCAATCAGCAGGCCGGTGCGCCAGTAACAGACAGCGTGAGCGCTCATCGGGCAGGTGCGAAAGCAGCGATCTGCTGACCGATCAGCTCCACGGCCTCTACGTTGCGCAACGAGGGATTCAGTGACATGGCCGGTACCACCACGATGTGGCCGTTTTTCACCGCTGGCATTTCACGCGTCACCGGATCGCTTTGCAGAAAGTGTTTTTTAACCGCGACGTCATCGGCGGGATAGAGCCGCCGCGCCATGCTGGCAATAACGATGATGTCCGGCTGCGCGGAGACAATGTGCTCCCACGTGACCGCCGGCCACTCTTCGTCTGAATCGATAATGTTAGTCAGACCGAGCGTCTGGCTGATCCAGCCCGGCGCCCCTTTATTGCCGGCGACCCAGGGATCGCCTTTCAGGCGCGGGCTGGAAAACCAGTAAACCACCTTCAGAGGCGCTGACGGCGATTTGTGCAGCTGTTGCTGAACCTGTGCTATACGAGCGGCCAGTTGCTGTTTGAGCGCTTCGCCACGCGCCGGCACATCAAAAATGCGCGCCAGCGCGCTGATTTCCGCAAAGATCACCTCGATCCCATACGGTGTGGTGCGTGCACCGTCGCTATTGGACGTGGTGGTGACGGCTTTGCCGATGCAGTCGGCAGGCGAAATCCAGGTTCGGATGCCGAGCTGTTCAAACTGTTCACGCGTGGCGACTTCACCCTGCGGCCCGACGTGCCAGCTGTACTGCGCCAGCACCAGCTCCGGGCGCTGCGCCACCACCGCTTCAAAGCCTGGGGCGTTATCGGCCAGCCGTTTAAGCTGGCTGCCCTGCCCTTGCAAATCGGCGGGCAGCGCGCCAAACCACACCGAGGTTGCGGCAATTTTATCTGCCAGACCGAGCGCCAGCAGCAGTTCCGTTTCATGCTGGCCAACGGTGACGACGCGCGCAGGCGGATGAGCGAAGGTTTCCTGGACACCGCAGTTATCAACGGTGAGCGGATAGTTACTGGCATTAGCATTGAATACAGGAAGCGACAGCAGCGCCGCAATAATCAGGGAGAGCGAGTTTTTCATCATGGTACTTTCATTGTTACGTTATAACATAACAATATGCATGACCAGGCGTGGACTGTCAATAATCAGGATTGGGCATACCGACCGGGACTGCGCGCATCATGAAGAGGATGACGTTAGGGTATAAGCAGGGCTGCAACAGCAGCCCGCCCAGTTCTGATAATTAAATCGGCTGTGATGATGTCATCGAATGAAGTAGTAGCTGAAACAGAGATTTTATTCAGGATATTGTGCGGCTGGCTTTAAAGTCCGGGCCACATACCGCCATCAAGCCTTAAATTAGAACCCGTTATGTAACCCGACAACGGGCTGGCCAGAAAGGTGATGGCGTCCGCTATTTCTTTGAGCGTACCAACGCGCGCCATGGGCACATTGGCATACAGGGGCAATACGGCCTGTTCAATATCTTCCCAGGGCGCGTCAGCTGAAAGCCCTGCATCTTTGGCCGTTTGACGAAACGCTTTTTCCAGGCTTGCACTATGAATAGTACCCGGTGAGAGAGTATTTACGGTTACGCCATCGTGTGCGACCGCTTTTGCCAGCGATGAGGTCATGGCAATAATCCCTGCTTTAGCAGCAGCATAATCCGGACGCCTGGCGGGAGGCATCAACGCTGCCAGGCTCGAAATATTAATGATTCTGCCCCATTTTTGTTCACGCATCCCAGGAAGAAAAAGATTAATGACACGTAAGGCTGAAAGGACATTTTTATCATACCCAGCCGCCCAGGTTTCTGGCAAAGAAGACGTCCAGTCCTCTGTGGGGCCGGAGCCACCCGCATTATTAACAACAATATCAACGGATTGTACAAGCAAACAGACTTGCTGATAAAGCAGTTGAATATCTGCCTCACGGGTTAAATCTCCCGTTACTGCGTACGCTTGTCCACCTTGCTTTATGATATCGCTGGCGATATTTTCAGCTTTAGCCGCATCCCGGCCATGTATAATAACGCGGGTGCCTTCAGCGGCAAGCCCTCTGGCTACCGCTTCTCCAATACCTTTGGTGCTACCCGTTATCAGAGCAATTTTGCCGTCGAGTTTCAGATCCATTACTGTTCTCCAGAATACGTGAAAAATCTATTGGAAAATAAACTGATGAATGAATCAATTACGCACCTGAAAGTGCCTGTAGGCGATGATGAGAAAACACGTTGTCTCGGACCAGAAGGTTCGGTCGCTTATGTCACGCAATGTTTAACTATTATTTCCGGCAGATGGACACTACAGATTTTATTCAGATTATTTCGGAGCCTGTGATGCGTCACTCGCAATTCATGAAGAGTATGCCGGAGATATCGCATAAAGTCCTGACTCAACATCTGCGCAAGCTTGAAAGTGATGGGCTGATAACCCGCACTGATTTTGGTGAACAGCCCCCACGTGTTGAATACGCACTCACGCATGCAGGTCATAATCTGATGCCCGTGCTGCTCTCAATGCGTGAATTCTCAAGAGACAACCTGTCAAAACCGGGACAGGATTAATAGTGCAAAAAATTTTGCACTATTGGCAGCAGGGAAATAATCACGCATCCTCAGCAAGGTCGTCATCACGCAATTTAATGCCATTACTGATCAGGAGTATCAAACGTAATTCTGCTTTGCTTAAAATAGTCGGCCGACGAAATAATCCACGCCCAGAGCGGCATCATTTTCATCATCATTTCTTCGCCCGCGTCCGTGGCCGTATAGACGACACGCGGTACTTTTTCCTGATAATCACAACGGGATATAAGGCCGTCACGCTCAAGCGTTCGCAGTGTGCGCGTCAGCATTCGTTGTGTGACACCATGCAGTAAACGACCCATTTCTGCATGGCGCAACGGTCCATGGGTGACCAGAATATGCAATATACCCAGCGACCAGCGATTGCCGGCGTGTGAAAGAATTTCACGCTTCAATGTTTCATCATCGTGACTCAACGCCTCACAAAATTGTCTGGAAAACTGCAGCAGGGCTTCGCGATTGGGTTCCATCTCTCCTCCGGTATCACGGGTGTACCTGATTGAATCAGGGTTTGTCCGCTGTCAGGATGACGGATATAACCTAAGGAGACAAGCATGCTACCCGTTGATCAACATGTCGAAAATATTCTTATCCTCGGCGCAGGAGAATTAGGCATGGCGGTGTTAAACGCCATGGCTAAAAAAGCGCAGCAGCATCCTCTGATTAAAATAAGTGTATTACTCAGAAGCGAGGCTGCACATGTCACGTCCGGCCCACTTAAAACCCGGCTGGATGCGCTGCAAAAGCTAAATATCACTGTGGTGGAAGGCGACCTGCAGAAAAATAGCCTGAGCGAACTCTCAGCATTATTTCGCACTTATGATGCCATCATTAATTGCAGTGGTTTTGTCGGCGGGCCGGGAACGCAGCTCAGAATCACTCAGGCCGTGCTGAAGGCGGGTGTCGCCCGCTATTTTCCCTGGCAGTTTGGCGTGGATTATGACGTTATCGGCAAAGAGAGTGGGCAACCGGTATGGGATGAGCAGCTTGAAGTGCGCCATCTGCTGCGCGCCCAAAGCAACACTGACTGGGTAATTGTTTCGACCGGTATTTTTACCAGCTATCTGTTTGAACCCGATTTTGGCGTGATCGATGCCGGGAATAAAACGGTTTATGCCCTCGGCGACTGGAACTATGCCCTGACACTCACCACGCCAGACGATATCGGGCAGCTGACAGCCGATATCTTCTTTCATCAGCCCGCTTTTCAGAACGCCATTGTTTATATCGCTGGCGATACGCTGACTTATGCAGAGCTGGCTGACCTGATGCAATCTCACTGGAAAAGCGCAGCCAGGCGAGTATTACTTAGCCGGGAAAGGCTAAGGGAAGATGCAGAGCGTCATCCCCATGACACTGGCGCGGCCTATCGGCTGGCCTTTGCCCGTCCGGACGGTGTGGCATGGCCTAAACAGGAAACGTTTAATTACCGCGAACACATTGCCACCACCAGCGCCGCTCAGTGGCTGACGAATCAGCCAGCGGAGTCCTGAGGATTTCAGGCGTAGCGGAATGTCCTCAGGCGCAACGCCTGGCCTGAGGGCTATCGGGCCCTTCGCCTGAAATCCCGGCGCTTTGACAAACCGGCAGGTTGCGTCAATACTTTCCCCCGCACCGCTATCCGCCAAAATCAGTACCAATCTAAAACAGAAAACCCGAGCTCCACGCCTGCCCTACCGTTGCAGCCCTTCCCCAAGCATAGCTCATCTAATAAATTTAGGTGATTATATGTTTTTTAATTATTTTAATTGAAATTAACCGTCTCCCTGCCGATAACGCCATTGCCATCAGGCAAAAGCGTGGACAACAACAACCAGGGAGATTCACCTTAATGAAAAAAATACGTGTTTTTTTGGAAGATATCAGAGTCAGCAGAAAACTCATGCTCGGGTTTGGTGTGCTGCTTATCCTCAGCATTGCTGTAGCTTCCTGTGGCATCAAAAATCTGCACGACATCGCGGAACGTGCGGAAAAACTCAGCCAGTTGAAAGGCATCAACGATCAGTTCGCGCAGGCTAAAGATGCCCGCCTGCAATACGTAAAAACCCACGATGAAAAATTCATTGCCGACAACGAATCGCGACTGCAGGCGATTGAGGGCAGTATCAACCAGCTGAAAACCTGGCGATGGGATAGCGCGCAGACCGCGCTGATTGCCTCTCTGCCGGCTGCGATGAACCTTTATCGTCAGCATCGTGCAGAAACGGTGAACGAAGTGCATAAGCGCCAGAGCATTCTACAGGCGCTGCGCTTCAGTGACGAAACCACGGCGGTTGCCGCGCTGGCCAGAAACTACGTCAGCACACAGCAGGATACGGCAACCGCGCTCACTGAAATCGCTAAATATCTGAACGGTATTAGTATTCGCGTAAAGCTGATGGCGCTGGACAACAGCGATGAAAATCGTCTGGCTTTGTCAGGCTTTATAGCTGAAACGATTCAACTCATTGACCAGGCACGACCACGCCTGAGTGCTGATGACAGCAACGCGCTGGATAAAATTGCCGTAACGCTGGCGGCCAGACGCGACAGCGTGCAGGACTACAACGCCTCCGCGGAAGAAGAAGTGGAAGCGACCCGCCAGCTTGCCATCGCGGGCCTGCATCTGACTAATACCAGTAATCAATTATTTACCCAGCAGCTGGCCGCCACGCACCAGGATATCGCCCGGGCAATCCTGTGGATGTCGCTGATCCTGGCGGCGGCTGTGGTAATCAGCATTCTGATTGCGGTGTTTATCACCCGGCAGATTACCCGTCCTTTAGCGGTAACACTGAACGTCGCGCGGCAGATTGCGCAGGGAGACTTGAGCGTACAGCTGCACACTTCGCGTAAGGACGAACTGGGCGAGCTGATGCAGGCGGTCGGTGAGATGAGCAACGATCTGCGCGGCATCATTGGTAACATTCGCAGCGGCGTGATGCAGGTCAGCCACGCTTCCGCAGAAATTGCTGCAGGCAATAACGATCTTTCCGCCCGCACCGAGGAGCAGGCGGCCGCGCTGGAGCAGACGGCAGCCAGCATGGAGCAGTTGACCGCTACCGTGAAGCAGAACGTGGAAAACATTCATCACTCCAGCGAACTGGCGCGTGCCACTTCGGAGAAGGCCAATCAGGGCGGCTCGCTGGTCAAAGGCGTGGTTGAAACCATGGACCAGATCAGCGCCAGCTCCGGCAAAATCGCCGAAATCACCACCGTCATTAACAGCATTGCTTTCCAGACCAATATCCTGGCGTTAAACGCAGCAGTAGAAGCAGCGCGCGCCGGTGAGCAGGGACGCGGCTTTGCCGTGGTCGCCAGCGAGGTGCGCAGTCTGGCGCAGCGCAGCGCTCAGGCGGCCAAAGAGATCGAAACCCTGATTGGCGAATCGGTGGCGCGTATCAGCAGTGGTTCACAGCTGGTGGGTCAGGCCGGTAAAACCATGGATGAAATTGTGCATTCCGTTGGCAACGTAACCAGCATCCTCGCCGAAATCGCGCAGGCATCCGATGAGCAGAATCGCGGCATTTCGCAGGTTGGCGTCGCTATCGTTCAGATGGACAGCGTGACGCAGCAGAACGCCGCGCTGGTGCAGGAATCATCGGCCGCCGCCAGCGCACTGCGCGATCAGGCGTCGACACTGGAAGGCTCAGTCGCGCGTTTCGTGGTGCAGTAAGCGGATTTTCACTGACAGAGAGAGCGGGCGGGATGCCTGCTCTTGTCGGATCACGGCTCGTCAGCGGGCTGCCGATCACAGCGAATCCGACTGCGGAATGAAATAACGTTTGATGCGTTGTCCATACAACCCAACCGCCAGCCCGGTAATAATCAGTACCAGCGCCAGGATTTTCATCGGAGAAATAACTTCACCAAATATCATCATCGAACCGAGAATGCCGAATACCGGCACCAGCAGCGATAATGGCGCGACGGTGGTGACAGGATACTGCTTAAGCAATGAATTCCAGATCCAGTAGCCTAATAACGTATTGGGGTAGACCTGAAACAGAATGGACAATATCGCACGGGTATCCATATGGCTGATTAATGCGCTGTAGCCCGCACTGCCATTAATTAATCCGTCCAGCAGAAAAAGCGGAAGCGGCGAAAAGGCGCTCGACCAGACCAGAAACGCGAATACCTGCTTCGTGCCGGCTTTTTTCATGATGATATTGGCAATACTCCAGGCTATGGCGCCTGCCAGCACCAGCAGCAACCCGGCAAACGTCACCGAGCCGTCGGTAATAAACACAATGCTCATCAATCCACTGCACGCCAGCACAAAGCCGACGATCTGATAGCGGCTGAGCTGTTCTTTAAACACATAACTGCCGAGCAGCAGAGTGAAAAAGGCACTGAACTGCAGCACCAGCGAGGCGATCCCCGCCGACAGCCCGGTTTTTATTCCCAGATTGACCAGGCCCCACAAGCCAATGCCGAACACCAGTCCGTAGCCAATCAGGTAGCGCCACGGGACGTCAGGTTTTTTAATAAAGAAGAGCGCCGGGATGGCACACAGCGTAAAGCGCAGCCCTGCCAGAATAAACGGATCGATGGCGTGCAGCCCTAATTTAATCACCGAAAAATTAATGCCCCAGATGGCGGTAATACCGATGGCCAGCAGCAGGTGTGATAATTTCATGATTGACGTGTTCCATACCAGAGAATAAGTGCGCAGGCACTGACCAGTGCCCCGCCGCCGCACACGGCATACCATCCCCAGTGCGCATAGAGTTGAGTGGCAGTAATAGCGCCCAGCGCGCTGCCTGTCGCATAAAAACACATATAGGCACCGATAAGCCGGCTGGTGATAGCGGGTTTGCCAGCAATCAGCATGCTCTGGTTGATGACATGCACCGTCTGTACGGCGAAATCCAGCATGATCACGCCGATAACCAGCAACAATAAAGAGGTCTGCGCGAAGGCGATCGGGAGCCACGAGAGCGTTAATAAAACCAGTGCGCATCCGCTGGCGCGCTGGCCGATTCCCCTGTCAGCCCAGGTGCCACTTCTGGAAGCCGCCAGCGCTCCGGCTATCCCGGCCAGACTAAACAGCCCTGTTTGCGTATGGGAAAGCGACATGGCCGTGAGCGGCAAAACCATGGAACTCCACAACATGCTGAACGCGGCAAAAATCAGCAGAGCCAGCGCGCCGCGCTGACGCAACAAGGGCTCGGTGACGAAAAGACGCGGGACAGACCCCAGCAGCCCGGCCACGGAAGTGGCTGTGTTCTGCGGACCGGCAGCAGGTATCACTTTCATCAGCAGCACGGTAATCAGCAGCATCAGCGCGGCTGAGGTCATATACACCGCCCGCCAGCCGGCGATATCGGCGATGATGCCAGAGACCAGCCGCGCCAGCAGTATGCCCATGACGATGCCACTGGTGACGCTGCCTACCACCTTGCCACGCTGAGCCGGTGCCGACAGGATAGCGGCCCACGCCACCACGGTTTGCGTCACCACCGCCATCAGCCCCACCAGCAGCATCGCCACCAGCAGCGCCAGAAAACTCTTTGCTAACGCCGCCGCGATCAGTGCCAGCACCGAAAACAGCAGGTGCGTGACCACCAGCTTTTTGCGATCAAAGCGATCGCCGAGCGGCACCAGTAAGAACAATCCCATGGCATAACCCGCCTGTGTTGCCGTGATAGCCAGGCCGATGGTGCCGGGCGAAACCTGCAGCGTTGCGGAGATGGATTCCAGCAATGGCTGGGCAGAATAGACATTGCCGACAGCCAGCGCGCAGGTCAGTGAGAACAGAAAAATGATGTGAGGCGACAGCACTGAGGACGTCGCCGGCGAAAGAGGCACCTCAGAGGTTGCAGGGGTGTCACTGGTGCAAGTCATGTTGCATTCCTATGTGGTTTTTTTTTGAAACCGATTTATTCTATAAGTAGCAGCGGTGGTTTTTTTTTGCAACTTGTTTTGCTGAAGGCTAAGCTGCCGTCAGTAAATCAGCAGAGTGAGAGAGAAGATGGCCAAACAGGAAGCGCTCAGAACCAGCGAATGCCCGGTCGCCCGGACCGTGGAGGTGATTGGCGAACGCTGGTGTCTGATGATTATCCGTGAAGCGTTTGATGATGTGCGCCGCTTCAGTGATTTCCAGAAAAACCTTGGGCTGGCAAAAAATATCCTGGCGTCACGGCTGAAACTGCTGGTCGAAGTCGGCGTGCTTGAGAGTTGTCCGGCGTCAGATGGCAGCGCCTACAAGGAATATGTGCTGACCGAACGGGGACGAGACGTCTTCCCAATCGTCGTGGCGATGCGCCAGTGGGGAGAGCGTTATCTGTTTGAAAAAGGCGAGACACACTCGGTTTTGCTGGATAACGCTAACGGTGAGCCGTTACCTGAACTGGCCGTGTATTCTGCCCGGGGAGAACGACTCGATCCCGCCAACTGTCATCGCCGGCGCGTCATAGCCGGTAATCGCGCTGATCAGGCTTCGTCGATCGTGAAATAACCGGGGTTGAGGCGTCGCATCAAACCGATCCCGCTTGTTCAATCACCAGCACCCGGGCTACGCCCTGCGGATGTGCGACGTGTTCAGTGCCTTCGCTGGCATAAAAAATATCACCGGCGGTTAATCGTTGGGTTCTCACTTCGCCCGCTTGTTTGTAGAACATGTCAACGCAACCATCCATAACGGCAAACACCTCTTGTCCATCATTGATATGCCATTTATAGGGTTGATCGGTCCAGTGCAGTTTAACGCTGGTGTTATCGAAGCTGGCAATATGCTGAGACTCCCAGGCTTTGGAACCCGTAAATTCTCTGCTGCTGTAAAAATTCATGTTTGCGTCCTGTGTGCTGCTGCGTTGATAGCTCACACATGAAATAGCAAAAGGCAGCGCCACGTACCAGATTCAGGGATTGGTTTGTCCTGATTTGGCACCAGCGCGTCCCGTTTTTGCTGCCGGGATGCTTGCTTAATGCACAATACGTTCATTAAGCAGGCTATCAAACCGGTGAATGGAGGGCATAACCGCGCGGCGGCGTCGCTGCCGTTCAGAAGGGAATGAAATGGCTGCGAATCACCGTGGTGGCGTCGGTAAAATGCACCACATCTGCCATCACCCTTTTGGTTTGTTCGGACTCCAGCGCCCGGTTGACATCCTGCTGACAGGCAAACGTGTAAACACCGATGGAGAGCCAGCCGCTGCGGTCTGAAGCGGGATAGAACGCTTCCGCCGAAATGAGCCCATAATCCTGCCAGCACGCCAGCGCCAGCGGCAGGTGCGTGTGGGTATAATAGTCGCGGTCAAAGCGATGGGTTTCATCGCCGACGCACACCACCATCATCTGATGCATCCTTTTCTCCCGTTAACGCATGCCGCCTGACGCCATCATCACCTCGCCCGTCACCCATCCGGCATCGTCGGAAGCGAGATAAGCCACAATCGGCGCAATATCCTGCACCTGGCCAATACGGCCAAGCGGCATCTGGCTTTCGTTCCAGCGCTGAAACTCCGATCCCATCGCGCCGGTGCTGTGCGTGCCTTCGGTTTCGATTAACCCCGGATTGACCGCGTTGACGCGGATGCCGCGCGGACCGAGTTCGCGCGCCAGCACGCCGGTAATGGCATCAATCGCGCCTTTGCTGCCGCTGTAGATAGCGCTCCCCGCCAGAAATACCCGCGTCACAAATGAGCTGATATTGATAATGCTGCTGCCCTTGCCCAGATGTGGCACCGCGGCGCCTGTCACCAGCAGCGGGCCGAGCACATTGATGTCAAACTGCTTGCGATACAGCGCTTCGCTGCTCTCTTCAATCTTCGCAAACTGATACACACCGGCATTGTTCACCACGATGTCCAGCCGGCCAAACTGCGCGAGGGTAGATTGAATGAGTGCCTCAACCTGCGGCTGATCGGTGACATCCGCTGCCAGCGCCACCGCCGTGCCACCGGCGGCCTCAATAGCGGCGACCACCTTATCCGCCCCGTTTTTATCCGCGGCATAGTTGACGACGATCTCTGCGCCGTCGGCGGCCAGCTGGCGGGCAATTGCCGCGCCAATGCCTTTAGATGCGCCGGTTACGAGGGCGACTTTGTCCTGAAGCTTCTTCATGTTCTGCAATCCTCAATCAGTTCAGTCTGGATGATGCCGTTATGGTGATAGCTACAAAGTTGTTTGAGAACTGCCATTTTTGTATATTCGACGTTCATTTTTGAACGGGGCGAGCGCAATGGAATGGAGCGATGTACGGATCTTTCTGGCAGTGATGCGCAGCGGATCCTATGGCGAGGCCGCGCGCCGGCTCGGCGTCAGCCATCCGACCGTGGGTCGTCGCATTAAGGTGCTGGAAGCGCAGGCCCATCAGGCGCTGTTTCGCCGCACGCCGGATGGCCTGGTGTTAACTGATGCCGGTGACGCCGTGCTGGGCCTGGCGGAAAGCATGGAAAATGCTGCGCTGGCGATGGAGAGACGGCTTGCGGGCAATCACCCGCGACTGGAAGGTATTTTACGCATCTCCTGTGCCGAGTGGTTTGCCACCGCCGTGCTGGCGCCGGTACTGAGCGAGCTGACACAGCGCCATCCCGCTATCGTGCCGGAAATCATCGCCAGCTACCGTTTGCTCAATCTGTCGCGGCGCGACGCCGACGTGGCTTTTCGCATTGTGCCTTTTACCGAGCCGGATATCGTCCAGCGGCGCCTGATGAGCATGACCTATGCGTTATACGGCACGCCTGAAAATGCCCGCGCATTGCAACACGATCCCGCCTCAGTGGGGCTGATCCTGATGAATACCGCGCAAGCGCATTTTCCGGACGTCGTCTGGCTGCTCGATCAATTTCCACAGTCACGGCGGGCTTTTACCAGCACCAGCCGGGCGGTGCAGGCGCAGATGTGCCGGCGCGGCATGGGCGTGGCGGTGTTACCCCAGCCGCTGGGCGATGCCACCAATGGACTGCAGC
Source organism: Pantoea sp. B270 (assembly GCF_018726825.1). NCBI lineage: Bacteria > Pseudomonadati > Pseudomonadota > Gammaproteobacteria > Enterobacterales > Erwiniaceae > Pantoea > Pantoea sp. B270. The sequence continues at coordinate 167,209 of NZ_JAHCSX010000002.1, read as the reverse complement.
GGATTCCCACCCCGCAGCCGCCGCCTTCGCGCGATATCTGGGTAGGCTATCATCAGGATCTGCGGCACATGGATCGCCTGCGCGCCATGCTGGAAATCGCCGATGCGCTGCTGATTGCGAAGTAACTGTCGCAGGGATTAGCGCAGCAATTCAGGCGGGCCTCAGACCCGGTAACGGCTCTATGCTGCGCAGCGCATTTTCCATCAGTCTGGCCAGCAGGTTTTGCGCATTCGGTTCAGTCTGGCTGCCACTTTTTTGTTCCAGCGTAACGCCCAGCGCGCCCAGTGGCGGCAAAACATTGCCGGCGCTCACCAGGTTAGCGGGCATGCCGACCCGCGTGCGCACGGTGATCCCCAGACCGGCCCGCACCGCCGCCCAGATGCCGCTCAGGCTATGGCTGACAAACACGATTCGCCATGCAATGCCCGCCCGGTCCAGACTGTCGATGGCGCGCGAGCGCATCAGGCATGGATTATCAAACATCACCAGCGGCAGCGGTTCGCCCTGGCTTATCATCGCGCTGACGTCGCAGTCGGGGTGGGCGATCCACTCCAGCGGGAACTGGCCGATCAACACGCCTTTACGCTGCAGCGGTTGTGCCTGCCACAGCAGCGCCATATCAAGAGCATCGCTGTCCAGCGCTGCAAGCAGCTCCTGATTACGCGCCACGCGGGCGATAATCCGCAGCCCGGGATGGTGACGTGTAAATTCGCCCAGAATACCGGGCATCAGGGTGTCACCAAAATCTTCCTGCATGCCCAGGCGCACTTCCCCCTGCAGCCCTGCACCGCTGAAGGTGCACAGTGCTTCGTCGTTCAATGCCAGCAGACGGCGGGCATAACCCATCATCACTTCCCCCTCACGGGTTAACGCCAGATGACGCCCGCTTTTCACCACCAGCTTGCTGCCACATTGCTGCTCCAGCTTTTTCAGCTGGGCGCTGACCGCCGAAGTGGATCGACAGAGCCGCACGGCGGCCTGCGCAAAACTGCCACACTCCATGCCGGTAACAAAACTGCGCAGCGCATCCAGATCCAGCGTCTGAGCTAACTTTTGCATAATCGTCCTGATTTATGGGATGAATGACGGTGTTTTATTTGATTTTCAGGATGGTTATGTTTCGCCACAATCGCGGCTGAGTCAATACGGAGAAACATCATGGCAAAAACACTCGATAGTAAAACGCTGGCGCGCATCGCGCCAAAGCTGGCGGAACTCAGTCAGCAGGTTCTTTTCGATGACATCTGGCAACGAGACGCGCTTACGCCGCGCGAACGCAGCCTGATTACGCTGGCCGCGCTGACGGCGCTGGGGCGAGTGCAACAGCTGCCGTGGCATATCGAATTCGCGCAACAAAATGGCCTGGCACGAGAAGAGATCGTCGAAGTGTTCACCCATCTGGCCTTTTATGCCGGCTGGCCGGCGGCGGTGTCAGCGCTAAGCTGTCTGGAAGAGGCGTAACCCTCATGCCTTTTACCCGCATCATACTGCGTCAGGGTTACAGCGACGCGCAATTAACGCAGATTTCCGACATCCTGCAACAGAGTCTGGAGGACGAATTTGCCGTTCCACCCGGCGACCGCTTTCAGGTATTTGAAGAACTGCCGGCACGGCTAAGGGTGTTTGATCGCCACTATAAAAGCCGCGGGCGTTCAGAGAATTTTGTTCAGTTCATGATTACTGCGGGCAAGCCGCGCAGCCGCGAACAGAAGCACAAGCTGTGTCGCAGATTGTGTCAGCAACTCTCGCAATCGCTGGATATCGATCCGCAGGATGTGATGGTGATTATTCAGTTTAACACCGTCGATGACTGGAGTTTCAGCGACGGATGTCTGATGTCCGAAGAAGCGCGTTTCCACGAGTAACATAGTCAGTATTGCTGGCAGCGCGGGTTAGCGCGCTGCCAGCAATCACTGTCCGGCTTCAGTGATGGGCGGTGGAGATTAAAAATACCACCTCATTGACGACCAGCAGATTGCAAAGCGGCGCGCTGGCGGTCGCGCGTGAAGATCTGCCACGTCACCGCGTCGTCACTCAGGGTAAAAACAGCCGTGGCGAGGGTATTTTCCTCATCCGGATCCTGCGGCGACAGGCGGTAAATCGGCAACGCTGCATCCTGCTGATCCGATAAAATCGCCTTAGCCACCGCGCCATCTACCGCCGTTTGCGTGGTCAGCCATGTCTCCAGACGCTGCTGGCGCGAGCCGGAACTGGCGGTGACCACCTGTTCGACGGCGACAAGCTGCGGGTGAACAAGATGGTTAGCGTGCCCGAAAGGTGCGTTCAGTGAGATCATTGAACAGCCTGAGCCTGTCGCTTCAATACTGATCAGGCGGCTATCGCCCTGCTGCCCCAGCGTATGGTGAAACGCGCCGGCGCGCGGCGTGGCGCTAAGTATGGCGATCGCTTCATCCAGCGTGGTCGCATTCAGCGACGCGCGGGCGATAATCTGGCGCGGTATGCCATCCGGACGATGCTGTGCGCGAATGTTATTGACGGTGTTGACGATGCCCTTCTCATTAACGGCAAAAGTGTGACCGCAAATGGATGCCGGATAGGCGAAGCTGGTGAACGCGAGGCCGTCATCGGGGGTCACGGTGACCAGCGCACAGTCCTCGAGCAGCTGGGGGAAACCATCTTCGTTGTGCGCAATGATCAACTCCCCGCTGGCACTTTTTCCCGCCACCGTGGTGCAGCCATCCGAAGTTGAACGCACCAGATCGCCCCGGCAGTTCCACGCAAACACCTCGTCAATCGGTGCCTGTAATCCTGCAGCCAGCCCTTCCAGCTCCTGCCAGATCAGCGGAAACTGGTGCTGGACCCGCGCGCGCATACTGCGGGCTTGCTGCGCATCTTTCATGGCGGTGACCGTTTGCCAGAGACGGGTATGCCTGAGTTTGTTATGCCAGGCATCACGGCCAAAGTCACCGAGTTGCTGACCAATAACAAAAGCCGAACCACGGAAGTCGAGTTTTTTCATAGCGTTATTTCACTTCATTTCAGGATACATGTTGCAGAAATTCTTTCAGACGCGGATTACGGCTGGCAGTCAGCAGCATATCAGGTGGCCCATCTTCGGCAATGGTACCGCCATCAATAAAGATCAGCCGCGAAGCCACATCGCGGGCAAAGCCAATCTCATGCGTCACAATCACCATGGTCATGCCCTCTTCAGCCAGCGAGCGCATCACTTTCAGCACTTCATGACGTAACTCCGGATCCAGCGCGGAGGTTGGCTCATCGAACAGCATCATTTTCGGCCTGACGGCCAGTGCCCGGGCAATCGCCACGCGCTGCTGCTGGCCCCCTGAAAGTTCAGACGGATAATGGCTGGCGCGATCGCGCAAGCCAACGCGCTCCAGCAGCGCCAGCGCCTGCTCGCGCGCCGCGGCTTTCGTTTGATGACGCACGCGAATCGGGCCGAACATCACGTTTTCCAGCGCAGTCAGATGCGGGAACAGGTGGAACTGCTGAAACACCATGCCGGCTTCGCGGCGGATATCACATTCATTCGCATGCGGATCGGTGATATGCATTCCGGCGACCAGCAGCGTTCCGGATGAGATCTCTTCCAGTTTGTTGATGCAGCGTAACAGCGTTGATTTACCCGAGCCTGAAGGGCCAATAATCACCACCACCTCGCCGGACTCAATTTTTAAATTGATATTATGCAGGACCTGCGTGGCACCGAAATTTTTCGACACTGCGTTAAATTCAACCATGCTCATAAAATATGGATCCTTTTTTCCAGCTGCTTCAGTAAAAAGCTCAGGCATAACGTCACCAGCAGATAAATCATGGCCACCGCCGTCCACACTTCCAGCGCACGGAAATTACCCGCAATGATCTCCTGCCCCTGACGCGTCAGTTCTGCCACGCCAATCACAATAAACAGTGAAGTATCTTTAATACTGATAATCCACTGGTTACCCAAAGCCGGAATCATGCGGCGTAACGCTAAAGGCATAATGACATACCACAGCGTACTGCGCTGCGATAAGCCCATCGCCAGACTCGCTTCTTTAAAGCCTTTATTGATTGAGAGGATCGCGCCCCGGGTAATTTCAGCAATGTAGGCACCGGAGTTAATCACAATAGTCACGATCGCGGCGGTGACGGGATCAATTCTTATCGGCAACACCATCGGCAGTGCAAAATAGATAAACATTACCTGCACCATGATGGGCGTACCGCGAATAAGCTCGACAAAAATAAGTGACAGCGTTTTGGCGATTTTTCCGCCCAGAGCACGGCAGGTTCCCGCCAGTAAGCCAATAATAAAACCGCCCAGCAGACCTGACAGCGAAATAATCAAGGTCAGCTGCAGACCCTGCAGCAGTAGCGGCAGAGATTCCCAAATATATTTACTGTCAAAATTCATAATTTAACCTATAAACGCTAAACAAGGCCGGAGGGCTCCGGCCTGGCAGGATTATTTCGGCTGCTTAGCAAACCATTTCACGTAGATTTTGCTGTAAGTCCCATCCGCGCGCAGGGCCTGCAGCGCGGCGTTGATCTTAGGCGTCAGGCTGCTGTTTTTCTGCATGGCAAAGCCATACTGCTGCGGCAGAATCGTGTCGTTTTCACCGCTGGCTTTGACTTTGCCATCGCCCGCCGTTTTCACGTAGTACAGCACATTGGGCGAGTCGTGGACCACCGCATCAAGGTTGCCGGCCTGCAAATCCAGATAGGCGTTGTCGATATTAGGAAACTCAACATAATTTGCCTTGTATTTACTTTTCATAAAGCTGGCTGCGGCCGTGCCCTGTTTCAGGCCCACTTTCTTGCCGGTTAAATCGCTGAATTTCTTAATGCTGTTATCATCGCTTTTGACAGCCATTAATAAGTCGGCGTCATAATAACCGTTGCTGAAATCCACCACCTGCTTACGCGCATCGGTAATGGTAATACCTGCCATCGCGACATCCAGATTCCGTGATTGCAGCCCCGGAATCAGGCCGCCAAAGTCCATTGGGTGTAATTCATAGCTGACATGCATTTTCTTCGCGATGGCATCCCATAAATCAATGTCAAAACCGACGTATTTATCACCTTGCTTAAATTCAAAAGGAACAAAAGCCGTATCAACCCCGACGGTTAATTTATCCTGCGCCGCAGCGATAAAACTGGCGGAACAGGCAACCAATGCCAGTGTAACCTTTAATTTATTTAAAAATGCAGACATAATAACCCTCAGCGTCAGTAATGTAGCGTGCAATGATTGTCATCCAGCGAAATAACCCGGCGGACATGGTCAAAGAAGGTGGTTAATATAATGGGCGTATCAGGTACGCCCGGAGTAATGCGACAACTTATGCAGGAAGCAAGTGATCCTGCGTAAAGGGTACCGGCGTCTGTGCGCCGTTCATGATCATCGAGAGAAAACTGTAATAGCCGTTAATGCCTATCAAATCCACCACGCCCTTCTCGCCCCATAATTCGATGGCTTGCTGCCAGGTGGCATCACTGATTTTCTGTTGCTGATGTAACTGCTGGCAAAACTGATAAATCACCCACTCATCAGGCTGCAAATCCGCGGGCTGACGTTTTTCATTGATGGCCTGCACCGCTGCAGCAGAAATCCCCTTTTCGCGCGCTATCGGCGCATGGATTGCCCACTCTACCGGCTGTGACCAGTGCCTTGCCGTCATTAAAATCGCCAGTTCCGATAACCGCTGGCCCAGCGCACTGCGATAGCGCAGATATTCCCCCATACGCTGTGCATGTGCCATTAACTCGGGGCTGCGCAGCAGCGGCTCAAACGGGGGCAGCAGCGCGCCGCGCGGCCCGTTGATAATCTCTTCCGCGAGCGGACGTTGCTGCTCATCCCAGTCCTGCTCTGCCAGCGGCGGTAATCGGTTAATCATAATTTGCCGGTCTCTTCACGTATCACGGTGTTCAGCGTATCCACGACAAAATCCAGTTGTTGCGGGGTGACGATAAACGGTGGGGCAATTAAAATATGGTCGCCATATTGCCCGTCCAGCGTGCCGCCCATCGGATAGACCAGCAAACCGCGCGCCATACAGTTGGCCTTGATGGCTGCGTGAAGTTTCATCGCCGGATCGAACGGGGTTTTTGTGGCTTTATCACGCACCAGCTCCACACCGGCAAACAGGCCGCGGCCGCGCGTATCACCCACGTGCGGTAACTCCCCCAGCACGTCGCGTAGCGCCTTATGCAGATAAGCGCCCTGCTGCTGAACCGCCTCCAGCAGATGGTCGCGCTCAATCACCTGCTGAACTGCTAACGCCGCCGCAGCGGCTGTCGCATGACAAATATAAGTGTGTCCATGCTGGAACAGACCGCTGCCAGCCTGCAGCGCAGACACGACCTTCTCACTGGCCAGCACCGCGCCAATGGGTTGATAACCGCCACCCAGTCCTTTGGCGATGGTGACCAAATCAGGTACCACGCCATCCTGTTCGAACGCGTGCAGTGTGCCGGTACGCCCCATTCCGCACATCACCTCATCGGCGATAAACAAAATGTCGTACTTTTCGCACAGGCGACGTACACCCTGCAGATAGCCCGGCGTCGGCGGCGTGGCACCGCTGGTCGCACCGACCACCGTCTCCGCGCAGAAGCCAATAATCGTTTCCGGGCCCGCATCGACAATCGCCTGCTCCAGCTCGCTCAATAGCCGCTGGGTATACTGCTGCTGGGTTTCATCGGCACGGCGATCGCGATACTCATTGCAGGCGGAAACGCGAATCACGTCGATTAACAGGGGTGCGAACTGACGCCGGCGCCATTCGTTGCCACCCACCGCCAGCGCGCCCAGCGTATTGCCGTGGTAGCTCTGTTTGCGGGCGATGAAACGGGTACGCGCGGGCTGTCCGATCTCAACAAAGTATTGCCGGGCCAGTTTCAGCGCGGTTTCCACCGCCTCAGAACCGCCCGATACGAAATAGGCATAGTTAAGATCGCCCGGTGCGGTGCGCGTTAACTGTTCGGCGAGCTGTTCAACGGTATCGCTGGTGAAGAAACTGGTATGCGCATAAGCCAGTTGATCGATTTGACGATGCATAGCTGCGAGGACGTCAGGATGGGCGTGGCCCAGGCAGGAAACGGCGGCGCCACCGCAGGCATCAAGATACTGCTTTCCCTGTGCATCAAAAATGTAGGCCCCGTGTGCGCGCGTGGCCACGGCGGGCACGCTGCGCAGACTGCGGTGAATGATACGGCTCATGCTGGTCCTGCTCCTGAATACGCTTCGTTGTTGAAACGTATCTTGCAGGATCCATTTGAATCACGTCAACGCAATAATGATTCAATCGCATTCAATATTCTTATGACAGATACAAATGAATCATCTGTCAGGATTTGCCGGCATGCACGTAAGCGCCGGAATCGATTAAATAGCGTTCGGCATTTTCAATTTTACTGACCGCATCACGTCCATGACGGGCCACCAGCATCGCCAGCAGACACTCTGCCAGGCCCATGCCAGAGACGACAGACGGGAAGAACGATGGGCTGTCCAGTGAAAACCGGAGCGAGCAATCAGCGGCCTGCGCCAGCGGCGAGACCGGTGAGTCGGTGATGGCGATGATCTTTGCACCCGCCTGCTGCGCTGCGCGCAGTACATCAAGTGATTCGCGTGAATAAGGGGCAAAGCTGGTAAGCAACAGGCAATCCGCGGCGGTCAGTTCACGCGTGAAAACTTCGATGTTGCTCGCCAGACCATCCACCAGTGACACCTGACGATTGAACAACCGATACACATAAAATAATGACCAGGCGATCGGAAAGCTGGCGCGGAAGCCGCAGATGTAAACATTGTCAGCCGCATCGAGTAAGGTCACGGCCTGTTCCATTGCCTGGCGGTTTTCCTCCTGCGTAAAGGCCAGGTTGGTCTGGTGGGCCTGGAACATCGCATCATACAGCTGCGGCTGCGTGCCGGCGGCCACAAGCTTTTCCGCTTTCGAGACATAGGTATCATTGCGCAGGCCGATATCATCGATGAATGCGTCTTTGAGTTCACTCCAGCCGTTATAGCCCAGCCGTTTCGCCAGACGTAGCAACGTTGCCGGTTTCACCCCGGCCTGCTGCGCAAAGGTGCGCATGGATTGCACCACCAGTTGATTGGCATTCTGCAGTGAGAATTCGGCAGCCCTCTGTAGTTCTGGCGATAATTCACTGAACTCGCGGACGATAGTTTCCTTTAGATTCATGGCAACGATTCACAGGCTTTGACGTTCAGGTATCTAAACACATTTGAGATCAAGACTCTAGGCGCGGATATCACACCGGAGTGACGGCCTGAAGCAGGGCGCGCTGCGTCGCGCCGCGACAATCAGGCTGCTCATGGTGGTTTACTTAACTAATGTGCATGTCGCAATGACTGCGGGCCTGGTCGGCGATTTCGTGAACTCATGGAGAATTTCTGGAAAATACAGGAAGCAAAATCCCGTTTGTCAGTCAGGGCAGTGCTGGCACTAAAGCCGCTTACCGGTTTCATTCGAATCCTCATGTTGATGAATCAGGATTTCAGCATTGGTTCCCGCGCTATATGGCCGGCAACGTGGTGTTGCCAACCACCAGGCGCAAATTCAACGCGAGTTAATGAAATTTAGAATGTATCGTGCCACAAGCAGTGGCGCCTCTCTCTGGGGAAAATGGCCAATGTTGTCCAGTACAGTTCTGCTATACCTTCCGCTGAAGAAAGTCTCTTTTCCTTTAGAGCTGTCCGGGTGGTTGCAGGTATCGGCTTCGCCATGGATGACTAGCGTGTCAACATTCAGTTCTGGAGCAGGGATTAACGCCAGTTCATCCGGAGCATATCGCGCATCACCCTCTACAAATCCCCAGCGATGGCGATAGGAATGCAGGACCACTTCAGCCCAGTCTTCACCCTGAAATGCTTTGCTGGCGGTTTCGAAGTCCTCTTCACTGAACCAGTTGCCTGGTGCCCATGTTTCCCACATTGTGCGGGTAAACGCTTCACGCTGTTGTTCAACGACGGCTTTGCCTCGTGGCGTTGCCATGAACCAGTGATACCAGTAATTTTTCGCCTGCCTGAAGCTAACCGCCTGATTGGGATAGTTCGTTCCGTACCCCACAGAAAGCATCACGAGATGCGAAGCGATGCCCGGTCGTAGTCCACAGGCATTGGCCACGGCTCGTGCGCCCCAGTCATGCCCGACAAGCACGGGCTGTTTTATATCCAGTGCATCAATAAACTCGATTAAATCTCGCGCCAGCGCAGAAAGTTGGCCGCTGCGGGGAGTCTCGGGGGACAGGAAGCGGGTCGGGAGAAAGCCCCTCAAAGCCGGGGCTAAAACACGATATCCGCTGACGACAAGTTCCTGAGCCACCTGCGACCAGCCTTCAGGGCTGTCTGGCCAGCCATGTACCAGAATTGCCGTCTTGTCAGCTGCCGGATTCCATTCCAGATATCCCACTTCCAGTAAGTCTGTTTGAATAAATTGATAAACCTGCATTTTTATCCTCTGTTTATTTATAAGTGGCAGGTCGATACTAATTGACATAAACATTTCAATTCATGATGAATGGGCTACAATTAAACAGATTTTGTGTTGAATGACCTGAGCAAAAATTATGTCCTCTTTTTCTGGTTCTCATCCTTTTGACATTACGTTACTCAGAACTTTTATCGTGGTCGTCGAATGTGAAAGCTTTGCCGATGCCTCAGAGCGCCTGGCGATCACGCCATCCGCGGTCAGCGGGCATATCAAACGTCTGGAAACTGCGGCAGAGACAACCCTTTTTAAGCGGACCACCCGGAGGATGACGTTAACTGCTCAGGGGGAAGTGCTTTACACCTACGCCCGCAACATTGTTGAACTAGAACGTGAGGCGCGGGCACGAATGCACCACATGCCGCTTAAACGCCATCTCCGCGTCGGAGCATCCGAAGATTTTGCCGGCACATGGCTCCCGATACTGTTACAAAAATTTTCGCAATGGCACCCCGGGATCACTGTCGAGCTTAAAGTCGGCATCACTACAAGCTTGTTAAAGGAAAAAAATGACGGTGGTGTGGATATCGTGTTTGGCAAGTATTGCCAGCGCGTTCATGAGCCCGGTTTTTTACTTTGGGAAGAACCCCTGGTCTGGGCATGCGGTAGCGCCGCAAACTTTAGCCAGCAGGAACGATTGCCGCTGGCACTTTTTCCTGAGCCATGCGTTTATCGGGAATCCGCCATTAATGCATTAAGTCACGCCGAAATACCGTGGAGGCTGGCATTTGAAAGTGTCAGTATGGCGGGCTGCATTTCGGCCGCGAAGGCAGGTTTTGCAGTCACGCCACTGGCAAAAAGTCAGCTGCGGCATGGCCTGAAATGGCTCAGTGAAAAAGAGGGATTCCCCGCATTGCCCCACGTCCGGTTCTACGCCTTTTTCCGTGAGAATATGCCCGACATTAACGCGCTGACTGCGCTGGTGAAAGAAATGGGACAATGGCAGGCATTCAACGAACAGTCAGAGACAACCGCCATCACGCCACTCTCTTAAGCTCGATAATCCCGCGGCCACGCTAACCGATAATCCTTGCAATTACCCATAAATTGCTTTGCGATAATTCCCGGACGCTGTTCTATTCTGTGGACTGCTGCATGAGCCAGGCTCTTACTTTTACCACGGCAGAACGCAGCAGCGCTTCGTGAGGCGTAATAAGCCAGTACGCGTGTCCGGTATTCAGCGTATTTGGAAACGGGGCCACCACTTCACCGGATGCCAGGTTTGCCTGAACAAACCGCCTGCGCATCAGCGCTACGCCCATGCCAGCAAGCATCGCCAGCCACGCCCCGCTGCCATCGCTATACAAAGGCCCTTTGCCGGAATCAATATGCCCGACGCCGGCTTCAGCGAGCCAGCGCTGCCAGTCTTCCCGGTGCATATCATGCAGTAACGTGACGCGACCGAGTGCGGCAAGTGCCGGCGGTTCTCCCAGCTGCTGCACCACAGCAGGAATGCAGACTGCAAGGTAGTCGTCGTCGATCAGCTTCTCACTCACGCAACCCTCACAGAAACCGTTGCCATGCCGTACGGCCAGGTCGATACCATCCGTGGCGAAAGACTGGATGCGGGAAGTGGCACTGATGCGCAGATCGATCTCCGGACAGGCACGTTCAAAATCAGCCAGTCGCGGCAGTAACCAGTGAGTCGCAAATCCGGTGGTGCAGGCCAGCGTGATGGTATTTTTTTGTGTCTCCTGCACCAGCGTTTCAGTGGCTTCACGCATCAGGCTGAAAGCTGAAGCAATCGAGTAGTAATAGCCCTGACCGGATGCCGTCAGCGCCAGCTTGCGTCCATTTCGCTGAAACAGGGGCAGGCCCAGTTGCCGTTCCAGTTCCCTGATGTGCAGGCTGATCGCGCCGGGCGTGACGTGTAACTCCTGGCCTGCAAGGGTCATGCTGAGGTGCCGGGCAACGGATTCGAACGCCTTCAGGGCGTTAAGAGAAGGCAGGCTGTTTCGCATCGTTTAGTTTTCCTAAAAAACAGGCGGAAATTAAATCGTTTTTATTTCCGCTCCGTCAACGTTATTAATAGGCATATAGCACGCGATGCCGTGTCGCTTTTATTCCAAAACTGTTGAGTTATATTGAAATTTTAAGAGAAAGTACCGTTTCACGCACCACACCTCCACACGAAAAAATGATCAGCTACCACGCCCTTTATGGCGATTAACCTCTATCAGGCTTGAGTTTTTATCGTGTCGGGGAGGCAACAAATGGAGACAGGATGCAGATGAAGGATATCGATGTGGGATTTACCCACGTTGCGTTTATGGTGAGGGATCTGGAGAAGAGCATGGATTTCTACCGTCGCTATGCAGGAATGAAGGTGATACACACCCGTGAACCTGACGTCCCGGCTGCCCGCAAGGTGGCATGGTTGAGCGATCATACCCGCCCTTTCGCGCTGGTTCTGGTGCAGGCGGATGACGTGTCAGATACGCCACTGGGTAAATTTGGACACTTAGGCATTGCCTGTGCGTCACGCGAAGAGATCGATCGTAAAACAGCGATGGCCGTCGCCGAAGGCGTGTTACGCAAAGCCCCCGAAGAGGCTGGCGAACCGGTGGGATATTACGTTTTTTTTGCCGATCCTGATGGCAATACGCTGGAGCTGTCTTTCGGGCAACGCGTCGGGCTTGAAGCGATACGCACCGCTCCCGGTTTACTTTAACTCGCCTGCACGCAGGCAGCGGAGAACATATGGCACTGACGTTGCCGATTTATACTCAACGCCTGGTGTTGCGCAAGCTGACAGTGGCTGATTTGCCGCATCTGTCGCGCTATCGCAATCTGCCAGACGTTGCTCGTTATCAGAGCTGGGAAGAATTTACCTGGCAGGACGCTGAGAAATTATATGCGCAGCAGGATGCGCTGCCATTCAACAGCGATAACACCTGGTTTCAGCTTGCCGTAGCACACCAGGAAGACGACCGGCTAATAGGGGACATCGGAATTCATTTTTTTGATGAAGGAAGACAAGCTGAACTCGGCATGACATTTGATGCCGGATTTCAGAAACAGGGTTTTGCGCTTGAAGCAATGAGTGCCATCGTTACCCTGCTTTTCAAGCAGTTTGCAAAACACCGGCTCATTGCCGTGGTAGACACACGTAATACTCGCGCTATAAACCTGCTGGAAAAGCTGAATTTTCGCCGTGAAGCGCACTACCGGCAGAATATTTTTTTCAAAGGGATGTGGGGCGATGAATATCTTTATGCGCGGCTGGCCAGCGATTAGCGCAGGCATTGCGTTAAGCCATCGCGTTGGCATGTTAAGGAGGCATAGTGACAATTAGCGAAGTAAGCAAGGAAGAGTATCACTTTCTGATTCAGGTCTGGGAGGCTGCCGTCCGGGCAACGCATCATTTCCTGAATGAACAGGATATCCTGCGGCTCAGACAGCTTATTCTGGAAAATTATTTTGATGCCGTTGATTTGAGAAAGGTGACCGATGAAAACCATGACATTGTCGGATTCATCGGCGTGCAGGATGAGAATATCGAGATGCTTTTCGTCTCGCCCGCTCATCACAAAAAAGGGGTCGGTGCACGGTTAGTCCACTACGCAATCCGTTATCTTTCAGCGAAAAAAGTGGACGTTAACGAACAAAATACCGCTGCGCTCGGGTTTTATCAGCATCTGGGCTTTCAGGTGACTGGACGGTCTTCCGTTGATGGTGAGGGGAAACCGTTTCCCCTCCTCCATCTGAAGCTGATGCAATAATTCGGCACAGGAATCAGGAGAAAAAATGAACGGAAGTTGTCTCTGTAAACGTGTGCGCTACGAATGCGATCGCCTGGCGGGCAGCATTACGCATTGCTGCTGTCATACCTGCAGGAAAGCGCACGCCGCCGCTTATACCTCCACAGCGCGCGTGCGGCGTGAGGATTTCAGGTGGACCCAGGGAGAAAAATTTCTGACGGCATTTAATTCTTCCCCGGATAAGTTGCGTTATTTCTGTTCAGTCTGCGGATCTCATCTGATGGCTGAAAGACCTCATCAGAGCCACGTGATTCTGCGTGTGGCCACGCTGGACGACGATCCCGCTCAGACGCCGGTTTCCTATATCTGGTGCTCGCACACCGTGCCGTGGCTAACAGAACGCGACCATGTGCCTCATTATGAGCAGGATAAAGAGACATGATGACTGGTCAAAACGCCGCTGGCGAAACGGTGCACCATCAGTGCCGGTGGATCATTCACCGGAGGAACCCGCTGGCTGCCAAACCACAGCGGGTTCGCCGGGCAAATTGAGCCACAAATATAAGCCGGAACCCCTGCAAACATGCCTGCTGCGGGCCGGTGCACATGCCCGGCTGCAATAGCCAGTATTCTGACCCGGCTGCGTCTGAGGGTCGACTCAAGCTTATCAAGCCCGCGACACATTGATTCATCCAGCGTCGGTATGCCCGATGCGATAACCGGATGATGCAGAAAAAGCAGCGCTGGCAGCGCAGGCGTATTGCTGAGTTGTCTTTCCAGCCATTCCAGATGATCCCCGACGCTGCCAAAATTCTGTTTATTCACCGTGGAGTCCAGCCCCAGCATACGCAAACCGCCCATATCCTGAACAAAATGCAGCGCGTCTGCCGGGGTGTTTTTCGCCCAGTGATTTTCATGCCATGTCGTTTGCATGAGTCGTCGATCATCGGCGTTGCCCGGCAATATAAATGCAGGGTAATGCTGCTGGCGCAGTTGCTCAGCTATCTGCCAGTAACCCTGCAGCCACTCGCCATCAACAAGATCGCCCGTTAACACCAGCACATCCGGTTTCACATGAGTGAGCCACGCCAGCGCCCGCGCCAGGCGCAGCAGGTGATCATTGTCCGGTGCGGCATGGATGTCTGAAATCTGAGCGATTAACATAATGTCTCCGGAAATAAACAAGCGAACCACCAAGCCTTCAGGCAGCATAGCACCCGCACCGTCACACGACGCTGGCTGCGCGCCGCATTAAAATTCAGTATTATAGCGGTTCCTGCCGCTGACCCGAGTGAGTGCCCTGCCCGCTATGACTGACCACAATGCGCTGTTGGCGCGGTTGACCACCACGCTGGCGGCAGAGAGCCGCACGCCGCTGTACAAACGCTTTGCCAGTGCGATTAAAGAGGCGGTGCGCGATGGTACGCTGGTGCACGAAGAGATCCTGCCGGGCGAGCGCGAGTTCAGCCAGTCGCTGAACATCTCACGCATCACCGTGCGTAAAGCCATGGACGAGCTGGAAAAAGAGGGCGTCGTGTTTCGTTCCCGCGGCTACGGCACGCAGATCTGCAGCCAGTTTGAATATTCACTCAAAGAACCAAAAGGATTGTCGCAGCAGGCGGTGCTGCGCGGTAAAACGCCGGACACCGTGTGGATCAATAAAAGCAAAATTGCCTGCAGCGCAGAGATCGCCGAGAAGCTGGGGCTGAGCACGGGCAGCGATGTCTATCTGCTGAAACGTATTCGCTATGTTGACCGCCAGGCGGTCTCGGTTGAAGAGTCATGGGTGCCGGCGCGCTACATTGCCGATGCCGATGAGATTGGTATTTCGCTGTATGACTATTTTCATCGCCAGCAGATCCTGCCGGTGAAATCCCAGAGCCGGGTCAGTGCGCGTATGCCGGACGAAGCCCTGCAGCAGCAAATTGCCCTGCCCGCCAATGTGCCGGTGCTGGTGATTAAGCAGCTGGCATTCGACGCACAGGGCAATCCGCTGGAGTACAGCATCAGCTACTGCCGCAGCGATATGTACGTGTTTATTGCTGAGTAAGGCGTTGCTGCCAGTAAGCGCGCAGTGTGGCGCGATCGGGCGCACAGTCGCCACCGCGCCGGGAAACCACATATGACGCCACTGCGTTGCCCAGCGCAACGCTCTCCGCCAGTGACCAGCCGGACGCTAATCCCGCCAGTAATCCGCCAGCATGGCTGTCGCCCGCGCCGATAGTATCGACCACCGTTGTCGCCAGTGCGGGCACCCAGCCCTGCGCCTCAGCGTCGATGTATCCGGCACCTTCGCTGTCCAGCCTTAACACCATTGCGCCGCCAAACTGCTGCTGCCAGCGCGCCATCAGCTGATGGGCGTCGAAAGGTTCAGATGCGCGCAGACGCTCATGCCACAGCAGCTCCGCTTCCTGCCTGTTCACTGTAATCAGTGGCTGCAGCGCCATGATACGCGCAAACTGCGCCTCGCCGATGTCCGCCAGCCGCGGGCCAAAATCCACCAGCAGCTGATACGGCTGTGCCTGCTGCTCCAGCCAGTCGATCAGCACTTCGCCGCTTTTGCTGGTGAGCTGATAACCGGAGAGATAGATCCAGCGCTGCGCCGGCTGCGGCAATGTGCGCAACAGCGCGGCGTCCCACTGGTTTTCCACGCCACTAACGGAAAGAAAGGTGCGCTCGCCATCCGGCTCGACCAGCGCCAGACACCAGCCATTATCACCGTGCGCATTTTCCAGTACGCTCTGCACACCGTATTCCGCCAGCTTTTGTCGCACGATACTGGCCCAGATACCGTTCCCCAGCGGCAGCGCGTTGATAGAAGGAATGCCGAGACGATGCAGCGCAATGGCGACGTTAAGCGCACAGCCGCCAACGTTCACGCCCTGCTGATGCAGTTCGATGTCGCTGCCGCGATACGGCAAAGTCCAGGCATCGGCAATCACATCTACTACCGCCGCCCCCACCACGCACACTGGCAACCGGCCCGCCAGTCGGGACAGATCGTCAGGCGTCAGCATAGGCGGCCTCGCGCTGCTGGCGGAAACGGACAAACGCGCGGCTGTAATGGGTGAAATCCAGCGCGTTAGCGGCATCCAGCTCCGCTTTTAGCTGCGCATCGATCGCGTCGATACCGTGCAGCGCGCCACAGATAGCAACCGCCATCGCGCCGATGGTGTCCGTATCGCCGCCGAGATTGGCGCACAGAATGGCGCAGCGATTGGGATCGGTGGCTGCCAGTTCGACCATGGCGATCGCTGCTGGTACCGATTCAATGGTGCTGGTGCCGGTACCGACCAGATCGTAGATCTGCTGCATGGTCGACTCGGTGCCCCTGCCCTGCGCCACCACCTGCAACGCCAGTTCGATGCGGGCCGCCATCGCCGCACTGAAAGTGGTGACGCGCCGCTCCTGCGCCGCGCGGGCAATCGCCGGCAGTTCGTCACGAATTGTTGCCCAGTCGCTACCGTCAATCGCGCGGGAGATTGCCCAGGCGATCGCGGTGGCACCGGCAATCGCCACGTCGGATTTGTGTGTCGGGCTGGAGGCCAGCGCGACAGCGTCAATAAAAGCCGGCAGGTCACACGCTGGCAGCAGACAGCCCAGCGGTGACACGCGCATCGCCGCGCCGTTGGTCAGGCCGTTATTTTCCAGCTGCGCCACCGGCGTACCGTTTTTCAGCGCGTTAAGCGCGATTTTGGAGGTCGGCCCGAGCACATTTTTGTTAAAGGCATCAAACGCTTCCGCCCAGCGCAGAATATTGGCGCCGATGGTTTCCGCATCAATTTCGCCGTCGTGGCTGATAATGGCATCGGCCAGCGCCAGCGCCATTGAGGTGTCATCAGTAAAAGCCGCCCGGCCAAAGTAGCAGGCAGCATTGTTTTCTGCCGGGCCGGGCAGGAAGCGATCGATCCAGCCGAAGTGCTGTTTCACGCGACTGCGCGGCCACAGTTCCGATGGCATGCCCATCGCATCGCCCAATGCCTGGCCGTAAAATGCGCCCAAAATCCGTTTTTCCTGGTGTGTCATCGTCATGGTTACATCTCTTATTTATGGCTGTCAGCGGTTGCTGAGTGTTCAAAAGCGGTTAATTCATCACTGCGTTTTTTGCCGTCGCGGAACAGAACGATAAAGGCGATGGTGATGATGACTATCATCACGCTGCCAAACATCCACATTCCCGCCCAGTTGAAGGTCTGACCGTTGCGCGGCTGGTCATACGCGAACATCTCCTGCATCAGATAGCCGCCCAGGCGGTAACCCAGCAGGCTGCCGATGCCCTGACAGGCCAGGGTGATCAGGCCCTGCGCAGCGTTACGCATCGCCACCGGCGCTTTCTTATCCACATAAATGTAGGCGGTGATGAAGTAGAAGTCGTAGCTGACGCCGTGCAGCAGAATGCCCATAAACAGCAGGCCGAAGGTCAGCAGGTTTTGATCGCCGCCGAACACAAAGAACACGTAGCGCAGCGCGGCGGTGACCAGGCCGAGCAGCAGCACTTTGCCGATGCCGAAGCGTTTAATGAAGAACGGCAGCGCCAGCAGGAAGAAGATTTCTGATACCTGGCCGAGCGTCATCCAGCCGGTGGCGTGGGGCAGACCGACTTCGGTCAGATATCCCTCAGCGAAGATGTAGTAGAACGCCAGCGGCATACTGAACAGGAATGAACAGACGAAAAATACGAGGAAGCTGCGATCTTTCAGCAGATGCAGTGCGTCGAGGCCGAGCGCCACGCGCAGGCTGAACTTGCCGGTGCTTTTGGGTTCGGTGGCTGGCAGGGTCAGGGCGAACAGGCCAAGCAGCAGCGAACTGGCCGCGGTGATCAGCAACGGTACATTGCTGGCGGAGATATCGCCAAAACCGAGCAGCGGCGGCAGGAAACCGCAGGCGATGCCGGAGGCGATCCAACCGATAGTGCCCATCACGCGGATGCGCGGATAGTCGCGCTCCACGTCACCGACGTGAGAGAACGCGATACTGTTGGTCAGCGCAATGGTCGGCATATACGTGAGCGCATACAGCAGCAGCAGCGGAAAGAAGCTGCTGAAGTGCGTCTGCTGTGCGGCAAAGAACATCAGAATCGCGCCGGCGATGGTCAGCAGCGATAACACTTTCTGTGCCTGGAAGAAACGGTCAGCCAGCGAGCCGACCAGAATCGGTGACAGGATGGCAGCGATGGAGGTACAGGCGTAGCACCAGGCGATCTCAACTGGCGAAAAGCCGTTTTTGCTGAGAAACGCCCACAGCGGCACGAACCATGCCCCCCAGATAAACCACTCTAAGAACATCATGAACGACAGCTTTGGAATTGTAGTTTTCATCGAAATAGACTCCCCGGTGTTGGTAGAACCAATCTAGCACCAGAATAGATACCTTTATAATACCTTTAGCTGATAGTTTGAGCTATCCCACAAGATTTTTACCTTATGGATAACCGATTAGCGAGGAGGATTGGGTGCGGATGGGCGTGACGGTCTGGCGGGGTGTGGAGCTGCATCCTGCGGCTGTGAGGCGGTCGCCATGAATGGCGACCCTACGGCGATAATTGCAACGAATTCGCACTGTTTTGTAGGGTGCGCATTAATGCGCGCCTGGTTATGCAGATTATGCAACCAGGTCGCCATGAATGGCGACCCTACGGCGATAATTACAACGAATTCGCACTGTTTTGTAGGGTGCGCATTGATGCGCGCCTGGTTGTGCAGATTATGCAACCGGGTCGCCATGAATGGCGGCCCTGCGCCGATAATTACAACGAATTCGCACTGTTTTGTAGGGTGCGCATTGATGCGCACCAGGGAATTATAAGTGCTTCTAACGCGAAGGTATCTTCTACCGGTTCACCAGCTTCGCTGGCAGCGCGACCACCAACAGCGAGCTGAGCAGCAGACACACGGCGAAGAACCACAGCGCGCCGTTGCTGCTGCCGGTGAGGTCCAGCGCCACGCCCATCACGGAATTACTCACCAGTCCGGCGATATTGGCGATCGAACAGGCCAGTGCAAAACCCGCTGCCGCTGCCGTGCCTTTCAGGAACGTAGCGGGCAGACTGAAAAACACCGGCACCGCCCCGATAAT
This sequence comes from Pantoea sp. B270, assembly GCF_018726825.1. Taxonomy (NCBI): domain Bacteria; kingdom Pseudomonadati; phylum Pseudomonadota; class Gammaproteobacteria; order Enterobacterales; family Erwiniaceae; genus Pantoea; species Pantoea sp. B270. The sequence goes on along the minus strand of NZ_JAHCSX010000002.1, from coordinate 147,948 downwards.
CATCGCCTGCGCAATTGAGAACAGCAGCACGGTCATCGCTACGTTATGAGCAAAGAAGGTGCTGGTGCCCATCGCTGCCGCGCCAATAATAAACGGAACAATGATGTGCCAGCGGCGTTCACGCAGGCGGTCTGAGCTGGCACCGATCGCCAGCATGCCAATCAACGCCGCCAGACTGGGGATCGCCGTCAGATAGCCAATCGTGGTGATATCGGTGGTGCCGGCATTCTTAATAAAGGTCGGCATCCAGAAACCCATGGCGTAAGCGCTGAGCAGAATCGAGAAGTCGATGCCGCCGAGCATCACCACGCGGATATTCAGCAGACCATCGCGCAGGCTGTGTTTCAGCCCTTTGGCGTCACCTTCGTCGCGCGCCAGTTCGCGCAGCACCGCCTGCTTCTCACTGCTGCTGAGCCAGCTGGCGCTCTCGACGCTGTTCGGCAGCAGCCAGAACGTCAGCACACCCAGTAATACGCTGGGCAGGCCTTCCAGCAGAAACAGCCACTGCCAGCCGCGCATGCCGTAAACCTCATGAAAATGCCCCATGATCCAGCCGGAAAGCGGTCCGCCAATCAGGCTGGAGAGCGGCAGGCCAATCATAAACAGCGCAATAATGCGGCTGCGGCGCCACGAGGGAAACCATTTGGTGAGATAGAACAGCACGCCAGGCAGAAAACCGGCTTCGGCCGCGCCGAGGAAAAAGCGGATGATGTAGAACTGGGTCGGCGTTTGTACCAGCAGCGTGGCGGTCGAGAGCAGGCCCCAGGTAATCATAATGCGCGCGATCCAGATCTTCGCGCCGACCCGCTGCAGGATCAGGTTGCTCGGCACTTCAAACAGGATATAGCCGACAAAAAACAGCCCGGCACCCAGACCAAACGCGGTCTCGCTCAGCGCCAGATCGCTCGCCATCTGTAGCTTAGCCAGGCCGATATTGATGCGATCAAGGTAGGCCGCGAGATAACACAGGCAGAGAAACGGAATCAGCTTCCAGGTGATTTTGCGATAAATCGAAGCGGTGTCTTCGGCTGCCAGCGCAGCAGGACGGGTTGAAACGTCAGTCATGGTGTTCTCCGGGCGCAATAACCCCGTCGTCGGGGAGATGTTGTTATGCGTCTCAGCCGCAGCCGAAACGGACTGTTTGTGCGCACTCCGTGCAGGTGAAACGCGCCCTTAACGGGCGCTGAACTTCCCGAGATACTCCAGCGCCGCGGCTTTACTTACCACGTCGCCATATTTACTGTCGATATCAAACAAATTGGCCTGATGCGGTGCATCATGGCGATCGCCCACGCATTCGCGCACCACCATGGCGCGAAAACCGTATTGCAACGCATCCACTGCGCTGGCGCGGATGCAGCCGCTGGTAGAGCAGCCGGCGATCAGCAGCGTATCAATGCCCTGCGCCACCAGCATCGATGCCAGAGACGTGCCAAAAAACGCGCTGGCATACTGTTTGGTGATCACCACTTCTGCGGCAAGCGGCTGCACCGCCGGACAAAACTCAGCCAGCGGATTGCCTTCCACCATGTCACGCATTACCGGAGCTTTCTGCACCCAGATCCCGCCGTCCTGCTGATGCTGCGGGTGGTAGCGAATCTGCGTATGGATCACCGGAATCGCGCACTGGCGCGCCGCCGCCAGCAGGCCCTGTGCAGCGGCCACTGCCTCTACCACGCCCGGGGCAAATAGCGCGGCGCCCGGCGTGGTGTAGCCCTGCAGAAAGTCGATCATCAGCAGCGCCGGACGCTGACCAAAACCGATGCGGTTGCCCCAGACACCGGCGTAGTTATCACTGACACTCTGGCTCATGGTTTCTCCTTACCACGCACCGGACAGCAGTGCGCCCGCGCCCGGCACCACCGGCTCCAGCTCCAGCGCCTTCAGCAGAGCGTACGTGGTGGCAATGGCGGCCGTAATTACCGGCTTGCCGGTCTGCGCCTCCACTTTTGCCACCGCCGGCAGCGATGGCATCTGCACGCAGGCCGACAGCACCACCACATCAACATCCGTCAGCGTCATGTCCGCCACGATGCCGGGTAAATTGGCCGGGTCGTGGCGGGCGACGGCGAGGTTATCGGCAATTTCCAGCGCGCGCCACTGCTTTACCTCTATCCCTTCGCGCTGGATGTAATCCACCACCAGCTCGGTCAGCGGCTTCATGTAGGGGGCCACCAGCGCGATCTTCTTCGCGCCCATAATATGCAGCGCGTCGACCAGCGCGCCGGCACTGGTGATCACCGGTGCCAGCGCCTCGTTGTCGCGCGTGACCTGCGTCAGGCGCTGCTGGGACTGGCGATGATAGCCCGGGCCCATCGCCATGATCGCTACCAGACAGGCATAGCCAAGCACGTCAACGCGCGCGTCGGACAGCTCCAGCGCACAGCGGTCAGACTCTTTATCCATCGCCGCCAGTTCATCTTTATTGACATGCTTCATACGCATACGGCTGGAGTGGAAGGTAAACCGCTCCGGGCGAATCAGCTGGCGCGCCTGCAGCATGGCGGGAATTTCGGTTTCCATGGTGATGTTGGAACTCGGCACAATCTGGCCGATACGATACGAACGCGTCATGGCTGCGTCTCCGGAGTCAGTGAGGGGCCAAGGAAGGTGCCAAAGGCATTAAAGAAGCCGTGAAAATCATCCCACGGGATCATGTGACCGGCGCCAGCTACCCGGCTGATCTCAATGGTCGGCAGCAGCTCGCGGATTTCGGCTTCATCTTCCGCCTGAATGACGCCGCCCTTGCCTGCCACCATCAGCAGGGTTTTTGCCGGCAGCTGAGGGAAATATTGATGGATATCGAGCTGGTGAAAATCGTCGTAGGCGCGACGGATGGCCGGCGTATAGCAGGTGTGCAGCCACTCGGCGCGCAGCTGGCGCTGGTCATCGCTCCAGGCCGGGCAATATTGCTTCATGGCTTCAGCATCCATGCCGCGCTGCGCGTCGCGAATGGAATCTTCATACCACGGCCACTGTCCAGGATAGAGACGCCGGCCCGGTCCGGAAACCGGCGGATCTATCAGCGACAGCGACAGCACGCCGGCCGGCTGTTTCACCGCCGCACGCATGATGAAGCGCGCGCCCATCGAATGGCCAACCAGGTGATAGCGCGTCAGCCCCAGCGCATCCGCGAAGGCGTTGATGTCATCGGCGCAGCTCTCCATACCGTAATCCAGCCCTTCACCGCCACTCGAGAGCCCGCGACCGCGCACGTCCAGTACCCAGGTATCAAAATGCTGCGCAAAAACTTCCGCCACAAAACCCCAGGTGATCGCCGGGCTGGTGATGCCCGGTACAAGGATCAGCGCGGGCCCGCTGCCGCCGTAGCGCAGATAGTGCTGGCGAATGCCGTTGGCCTGTACCTGACCGCCGTGCATAAAACGGCTCATGAGGTCACCTCGCTTTTCAGCGGCGCGGCAAACACGTCGTAGCCGTACACCCAGGCCGGATCTTCCTGGGTACGCAGGAAAGTATTGGCGTTAGAGACGGCCTGCACGCGCGACGCACGTTCTTTGCGGTTGGCTTCATACAGGCGGAATGCGGTGCGATAATCATCAAGACCGGTTTCCGTCAGGCAGCGCGACAGCATGGCGGCATCTTCGATGGCCATCGCAGCGCCCTGCGCCATGTGCGGTTTCATCGGATGGCAGGCATCACCCAGCAGCACAATGCGCCCTTCGCTCCATACCGGCAACGGCTGGCGGTTGAGCAGCGGCCATTTGGTGACCGATTCGCTGCACTCGATCAGCGCCTGTACCACCGGATGGTAGTGACCAAAGGTTTCCAGCATCTCCTGCTGACTACTTTCAACGAAGCTGCCTTTGATATCCCACGCCGGGTGCGGCACACCGGAGACGTAATAATATTCGTCGCGCGCTTTGGTGGTGTAATAGACCATCAGATGACGATCTTCAGACCACCACTTGACGCAATCTTCAAAGCTGAGGTTGTATTTGCGCAGTTGTTCGCCGCGGATCAGCGCACGGTGCGCCACCCAGCCGCTGTAAGTGGGCGCTTCCACTCCCAGCAGATGCTCACGCAGCTTTGAGTTGATGCCATCCGCGCCAATCACGATATCCGCGCGCGCTTCGCTGCCATCCTGAAAACGCAGCACCACATCGCTGCCGCTGTCCTCGACGCTGCTCAGGCACTTGCCGAACTGGACGCTGCCCGGCTGCAGACTGGTCATCTGCATGGCCTGCAAATCGCCCCGATGCACCGTGACATAAGCCGCACCGTACTCTTTGCGCGCATAAGCGCCCAGCGGAATGCGTGACAAATACTCCCCGGTCTCACCGTCGCGGCTGAACCAGAAATCGGGATGCGAAGCCAGATCCTCCAGCTGCTGTTCGATACCCATGCGGCGAAACACCTTGAGCACGTTCGGCCCCATGTGGATGCCAGCACCCAGACGGGAGAAAGCCGGGCTTTGTTCGTAGACCGTGACATGAAATCCCGCTTTCTGTAACAGCGAGCCGGCGGCAAGCCCGCCCAGCCCGGCGCCGATTACCGCGATGCGTTTCATATTGCTCATATTTTCCTCTCACACTGACGCTGATTTGAAGGTATGCACACGGATAAACGATCAAACCCGACGCTGAATTTATAGTGCACACACTTTAATTATTGAGGTTATGACACTGTTAAAAGCAACCGTATTTACAGTGAAAACTCGATAACATGATGTTAATCACAGCCTGATGATAAGGTTAAATAGGCTTTTCTTATGTCAAAAAGAAATGCTTGCACTGTTCTTCGCAACACGTCTATAACAAACACATAAAGCGTGTTCGCTATAAATAGCTGAAGTTTTGCGCAGCAAATTGTCTGACATCTAACCCTGAGAGGAAACCGCTATGGCAGTAAATCAGAGCCAGTTAGGCCAGATGTTCGAGCAGGTTTTACGGCTGTCGAAAGTCGACGCCAGCCAGAGTGTCGCCATCCTGAAAAGTCACTATTCCGATGCACGCACCGTGCAGGCCGCCACTGATGCTGCACTACGATTGGGCGCGAAGGTGTACTGCATTGAGCTGCCGGCCTTCAATCACCCGACGGCAATGGGTAACGACATGACCGCCTACTGTGGTGATACCGCGCTTACCGGCAACATTGCCGCACAGCGCGCGCTGGAAGCGGCGGACCTGATCGTCGATACCATGATGCTGCTGCATTCGCCGGAGCAGGAGCAAATCCTGAAAACCGGGACGCGAATTTTGCTGGCGGTTGAGCCGCCGGAAGTATTGGCACGAATGTTGCCCACTGAAGAGGACAAGTCGCGCGTGCTGGCCGCGGCGGCAGTGCTGGAAAAAGCGCGCATGATGACGGTGAAGTCGCCGGCCGGCAGTGATTTTCGCGCCCCGCTCGGCCAGTACCCCACGGTAACAGAATATGGCTACGCGGATGAGCCGGGCCGCTGGGATCACTGGCCGAGCGGCTTCCTGTTCACCTGGCCGAATGAAGATCAGGCTGAAGGCGTGCTGGTGCTGGACGTCGGTGACATCCTGCTGCCGTTTAAATCTTACGCGCGTGAACGTATTACGCTGGAGATTGAGCAGGGCTTTGTCACCCGCATCCACGGCGGCTTTGAGGCTGAGTATCTGCGCGATTACATGCGCTACTTCAACGATCCGGAAGTGTACGGTATTTCCCACATCGGCTGGGGACTGCAGCCGCGCGCGCAGTGGACGGCGATGGGGTTACACGACAAAAACGACGGCATGTGTATGGATGCGCGCGCCTTTTACGGCAACTTCCTGTTTTCGACCGGACCGAACACCGAAGTGGGCGGTAAGCGCAAAACGCCGTGCCATATGGACATTGCTCTGCGCCGCTGCGACATCAAAGTGGACGATTTGCTGGTGGTGGCGGAAGGTGAAGTGGTGGCACCGGAGGCCTCACGCGCGCGTTAATCGTGCGCAGGGAACGGCTGTCAGCGCAGTGACAATGCATTACACTGCCTGACAGTTTCCGGGAAAAAGGATAAAGGCATGTCGCACCAGCAGGATCCGCGCGCAGACCAGCGCTATGACTATACCGAGCAGGTTGGCCATCTGTTGCGCAAGGTGTATCAACGCCATGCGGCGATTTTTCAGCAACACGTCGGTGATTCACAGATCACCGCCGTGCAATTTATTACCCTCTGTGCGTTGCGCGATCGCGGTCCGAGCGCACAGAACGATTTAGTGCGCTATACCGCCGTCGATCAGGCCACCATTCGCGGTGTGGTTGAGCGTCTTAAGGCGCGCGATCTGGTCAGTCTGGGTCCCGATCCCACCGACAAACGCAAAGTGATTGTCATGCTGACCGATGCAGGCCACCGCCTGATTGACAGCACGACAGACAACGCGATGCGCATCACCGAAATGACTTACGGGCAGCTGAATCCGGCCGAACGGGTCGCGCTGATTTATCTGCTGAAGAAAATGCTGGACGATACGAGCCAGCCCTAACCCGGGGCGCTTAGCCGCCTCGCTAAGGCGGTTAATAATGAAAATGCTGGCACATCAGACTGCCACACCAGTTTCACCTGCATCCACGTGCCATTACGCCCTTGAGGTGAACGGCGCGACTCACCCCATCAGCAGCTACCGCGATACCTCGCTGCTGCTGGTGCTGCGTAATCACCTCCAGCTTAACGGCCCCAAATATGGCTGCGGCCTGGGCGAATGCGGCGCCTGCACCGTGCTGATCGATGGCGTTGCCGCGCGCGCCTGCGTGATCCCGGCGTATGGCGTGCGTCAGCGCGCTATCACCACGCTGGAAGGGCTGGGCAACCGCGAAGCACTGCACCCGGTGCAGCAGGCGTTTATCGAGGCGCAGGCCGCACAATGCGGTTACTGCCTTAACGGCATGATCATGACCACCGCCGCGCTGCTGCGCGCTCAGCCCTGCCCTGATGACCGGCAGATACGTGCGGCGCTGAGCGGTAACCTGTGCCGCTGTGGCACCCATCAGGAGATCCTGTGCGCGGTGAAGCGCGCCATCACCTTATGCCTGCAGCAGGCGGAGGCGGCATCATGAGTACGGCTAACGTCCCCACGCAGCAGCAGTTGCTGGCAGCCAGCGACATCCTGTTGATTGTCGATGAGATTCAGCCGCCGCCAGGGCTGGTGCCCAAAGGTCAGACGCCGACGCTGAAAGCCAAAGAGCGCGCACTGTTTCTGGCTATTGACGGTTCTGGCCGCGTCTGGGCCTTCAATGGCCATGTTGATCTCGGCACCGGGGTGAAAACCGCGCTGACGCAAATCGTCGCCGAAGAGCTCAATCTGCGCATGGATCAGGTGCAAATGGTGCTGGGCGATACGCTGCGCGTGCCCAACCAGGGCGCCACCATCGCCAGCGCCACCTTGCAAATTTCTGCCGTACCACTACGTAAAGCGGCTGCAACGGCGCGCCAGTGGCTGTTACAACAGGCCGCCGCGCGCTGGCAGCTGCCGGTGGAGAGCATCACGCTGGACAGCGGTTTCCTGCAGCACCCCGGCGGTGAGCAATTGTCATTTGCCGAACTGGTGCAGCAGCAGCGCAGCATCGTGCCAATTGATCATCAGGTAACACTCAAGCCCGCCAGTGAATATCGCTTAGTTGGTACCAGCTCGGCGCGGGTAGATATTCCCGCCAAAGCCACCGGCGAACTGACGTGGGTGCATGACCTGCGCGTGCCCGGTATGCTGCACGGCCGGGTCATCCGTCCACCGTATGCGGGCTATGACACCGGCAGCTTTGTCGGCACCTCATTGCTCAGCATTGACGAAAGCTCGATCGCGCATCTTGAAGGCATCGTGAAAGTGGTGCAGATCGCGGATTTTGTCGGCGTGGTGGCCGAGCGCGAGGAGCAGGCCATCGCCGCGATGGACGCGTTACAGGTGCGCTGGAAGCCGTGGGAACACAGCCTGCCAGACCTGCGCGATATTGAACAGGCTATTCGTGATAATCCCCGCACCTCGCGCGTGGTGCATGACAGCGGTGAGGTGGATGCCGCGCTGGCGAATGTCGCGCAGCGTTTTACCCGCAGCTATGTCTGGCCGTATCAGCTGCATGCGTCGATTGGCCCTTCCTGCGCGGTGGCCGACTATCGGCCTGATTCGCTGCAGGTGTGGAGCGGCACGCAGAATCCGCACCTGCTGCGCGCCGATTTGGCATGGCTGCTGGAGAGGCCGGAAGAGACCATTGAAGTGAACCGCATGGAAGCCGCCGGTTGCTATGGTCGCAACTGCGCCGATGACGTGGCCGCCGATGCGGCGCTGTTGTCGCGCGCGGTGGGCCAGCCGGTGCGGGTACAGCTGACGCGCGCCCAGGAACACGTGTGGGAACCGAAAGGCACTGCACAGCTGATGGAGGTGGACGGCGGGCTGGACGCGCAGGGCAATCCGCAGGTGTATGATTTCACTACGTCTTATCCGTCCAACGGCGCACCCACCCTTGCGCTGCTGCTGACCGGTCGCGTCGATCCGGTGGCGCTGGCGTATGAAATGGGCGATCGCACCTCCATTCCACCTTACGATTTTCCCCATCTGCGCGTCACCATTGAGGACATGGCGCCGATTGTGCGCGCCTCGTGGATGCGCGGCGTTTCGGCCCTGCCCAACACCTTTGCCCATGAATCCTATATGGATGAGCTGGCCCACGCGGCAGGCGTCGATCCGGTGGAGTACCGGCTGCGCTACATTCAGGACGAGCGCGCCGCCGAGCTAATGCGCTCTACCGCTACGCGTGCAGACTGGACGCCGCGCACCGCCATTCAGCAGACCGCCAGCGAACCCGGCATTTTGCGCGGACGCGGTTTTGCCTACGCACGCTACATTCACAGCAAATTTCCAGGCTTCGGTGCCGCCTGGGCTGCCTGGGTCGCGGATGTCGCGATTGATAAGCAGAGCGGCGAGATCGCCGTTACGCGCATCACCGTGGGCCATGATGCCGGCATGATGATCAACCCGGAAGGGGTCAAGCATCAGATTCACGGCAATGTCATTCAGTCCACCAGCCGGGTGCTCAAAGAACAGGTGACGATTGAAAGCAACCTGATCGCCAGCCAGGAATGGGGCAGCTACCCGATCCTGACGTTTCCGGAAGTGCCGGATATCGACGTGATGATGGTGCCGCGCCCGCACGAACCGCCGCTGGGCGCGGGGGAATCCGCGTCGGTGCCCAGCGCCGCGGCCATCGCTAACGCGGTGTTTGATGCCACCGGTATCCGTTTTCGCGAATTGCCCATTACCGCTGACAAACTGCGTCAGGCGCTGAACGGCCCCGATCCGCAGCCGGAGCCACAGCTGGCCGCACCGGCCCAAACCGCCCGCCGCCGCAGCCGAAAATGGGCACTGGGTGGCGTAACAGGATTGCTCGGCCTCGCCGCTGGCGTGGCGATTAACGCGCTGCCGTGGCGCGCACCGATTGCGCCCGTGACCCCCCCGGCCGCCGGAAGCTGGTCGGCAGAGATGCTGGAACGTGGCCGTCAGGTGGCCGCCGCCGGTGACTGCGCGGTATGCCATACCACGGAAGGCGGCGCGACCAATGCTGGCGGCCTGAAGATGGAGACACCGTTTGGCACGCTGTACACCACCAACATCACGCCGGATAAGCAGACCGGCATCGGCAGCTGGTCATTTAACGCCTTCGATCGCGCCATGCGCCAGGGCATCAGCCGCGACGGCCATCATCTCTATCCGGCGTTTCCCTACACCAGCTTTCGCCAGCTGAGCGAAGGCGATATGCAGGCGCTGTACGCCTGGCTGATGTCGCAGCCGGCGGTACAGCAGGCACCAGCAGAAAACCAGATGCGCTTTCCCTATAACCTGCGCTTCCTGATGGCGGGCTGGAACGCGCTCTACCTCGGGCGCGGCGAATACCAGCCTGACCCCCGCAAAAGCGCCGAATGGAATCGCGGTGCCTATCTGGTGAACGGAGCCGGACACTGCGGTGCCTGCCACTCGCCGCGTAATCTGCTGGGCGCGGAAAAACGCGGGGACAATTTCCTCGCCGGTGGCTGGGTGGACGGCTGGGAAGCGCCCGCTCTCAATCAGCTGAATAAAGCCCCGCAGCCGTGGACCGCGCAGTCGCTGTATAACTACCTGCGTAGTGGTTACGATGCGCAGCACGGCGTTGCCGCCGGACCGATGGCACCGGTAGTAAGCCATCTCGCCACCCTGCCGGAAGCCGATGTGCGCGCCATGGCCAGTTATCTGGCGGATATCAATGGTCAGGCAGCGCGCCCTGTCGCTGCGCCGGCGGCAAAACCGGCATGGAACACTGCCGCAGGGGAACGGCTGTTTAAAGGCGCCTGTCAGGCCTGCCACAGCGCCAGCGAGGGCGGACCGCAGTTGTTTGGCGTCAGCCCATCGATGGCCAACAGCAGCAGCATAACCAGCGCGACGGCGGATAATCTGTTACAGGTGGTGCTGCACGGTATCGACAAACCGGCAACCGATGCGCTCGGTTATATGCCCGGCTTTGCCGCCAGTTTGTCGGATAAGCAGGTTGCGGATATTGCTGCCTGGCTGCGCCAGCGCTACGCACCTGACCAACCGGCGTGGCAGAATCTGAGCGAAAAAGTGGCGCAGGTGCGCGCTAATCCCGGCAGCCACTGACCCATTCAGGCGCGCTGCAGGTCAGCGGCTTGCCCCGGATCGCGGCAGATCCGCGTCGCGGATCGTGCCCTGATGGGCCGGCAGAGTGATGAGAATAGACGGGTCGAGCAGCGCGCGGGCACCGCTGTCGCCCTGCAGTTGAGCGAGCGCCGCGCCATAGTGCGCGGCAAATCCCACCGGGTGGCCCGGCTGGTTTTGCCAGCTGAGCCGTACCTGCGGCGCACCGTTGCGCAGCGCCTGCGCCACGCATTGATGATCCTCCGCCCTCACCCACGCCATATCACCGGGTACGATCAGCCAGCCATGCCAGTGGGCGGTGGCCCGCACGCCAGCGGCAATGCTTTCACCGCTGCCGGCGCTGGCAATAGTGCAGGTCGCGACGCCGCACTGCTGTGCCAGCTGTTGAATGGCGCGATCTTCCGGCCGGATAATGAGGAGAAGCGGCAAACCGCTGCGCTGCGCCTGCTGCAGCGTCAGCTTCAGCAGCGGCTGAGGCACGCCATTATCGTCAGGATACGGTGCCAGTAGTTTGTGCCCGGTACCGCCGGCCTGACGAAAGCGGCTGCCGAGACCGGCAGCAAGAATGAGGATGCCTGGCGTCTGCATACAAGGATTGCTTCCGTAAGTTGGGGCGCACAGTATGGCGCGCCCCGGCCGGGTTAGCGACGGTTTTTCCATACCGTCTGGATGTTACAGAACTCATGGACACCGAAGCTGGAGAGTTCGCGGCCATAACCACTCTTTTTCACGCCACCAATAGCGACGCGCGGATCGGAGGCGCCGTTGCCGTTGATAAACACTGCGCCGGTTTCCAGCTGCTCTGCCAGTTCCTGCGCCAGCGCTTCATTGCCGCTCCACACGGTGGCGCTCAGGCCAAACTCGCTGTCATTCGCCAGCTGCAGTGCATGTTGCGCATCGCGCGCGACGGTGATCGCCGCCACCGGCCCGAAGATCTCCTGACGAAAAGCGGTCATCGCGGGCGTGACGTCGGCAAGAATGGTTGGCGCATAATAGTTGCCGACGCCCTCGATCTTGTGGCCGCCAAGCACCAGACGTGCACCCTGGTGCAGGGTTTCCTGCACCTGATGATCCAGTTCATCACGCAGATCGTAGCGTGCCATCGGACCGATATAAGTCTCTTCCTGCAGCGGATCGCCCACTTTCAGTGCCTGCACGGCTGCGCTGAAACGCGCCTCAAACGCTTCTGCGATGCTCTCTTCAATGATGAAGCGTTTGGCTGCCATACACACCTGCCCGCTGTTCTGGTAGCGTCCTGTGACCGCTGAGGCCACTGCTGCATCCAGATCGGCATCCGCCAGCACGATAAAAGGATCGGCGCCGCCTAACTCCAGCACGGTTTTTTTCAGTACCGCACCGGCCTGAGCGGCGATAGCCCCACCAGCACGAACGCTTCCGGTCACGGCGATGGCCGCGACGCGCGGATCTTTAATGGCGGCAGAGACACCGTCGTTATCGACGTTGATCACGTTGAATGCACCACGCGGCAAATCGGTTGCGGCAAACAGTTCCTGCATCAGCCAGGCGCAGCCCATGACGCTTGGAGCGTGTTTCAGCAGGTAGGTGTTGCCCGCCAGCAGCATGCTGACCGCGCCGCGCAGGACCTGCCAGTAAGGAAAATTCCACGGCATCACCGCCAGGATCACACCGAGTGGACGAAACGATTGCCAGGCCTGCTGGTTTTCCACCAGCGTGGGCTGATCGGCCAGCATTGCCGGTCCGTGTTCAGCATACCAGTCACACAGGCTGGCGCATTTCAGGACTTCGGCACGCGCCTGCGCAATGGGTTTACCCATTTCCAGCGTAGCGAGCGTAGCCAGTTGCTCCTGACGCTGGCGCAGCTGCTCACCCAGCTGACGCAGTACCTTCACGCGCTGTGCCATCTCTGTGTTACGCCACTGCGCAAAGGCGCTGGCGCTTTGCTGTAAAGCCGTTTCCAGCTCGGCTGCACTCTGCAGGGGATAAGTGGCAATGATTTCGCCGCTGGTGGGATTACGTGAAATAACGTGATCAGTCATAGGATGCCTTCGTCAGATAATCGGGTTGATCAGAGTGAGGTCTACCTTACGCCAGCCATCAGGTGATGAAAAATGAATAGATGAGAGCAAGTTGTTCACCTGAAATGAATTGAGAGGCAGCGCAGGCCTGAAGATTTTCACTTTCCACCCTCACAGGGTGATTTAAAGACGTAAGCGAATATTCTGCAGGTTACGCTTATCAGCATCAGTCGCCTCAACGGGTTATCCACTTATACAGTGACTAGATCTTAAAGAAAGATCATAAAGAGATCTAAAAGAGATCCTAAGAGATCCCCGATCGCGGCAGGCCGCACCCGACAAGGGCTGAGAAGGTGATCGTGTTCACTATAATCAGTAAAGTATCCACTATAGTCAGTACTTTATTCACTATAGACAGTAGAATGTTCACTATAAACAGTGTTAATGTTCACTGTAATCAGATACCGATCCTTTTCATCCACAGAATGAAGATCTCAGGCTATGGCAGATAAAGAGAGTGAAAACAAGGCGTTACTTGAACCTTTTCTGTCGGTGACGAAAAACAGTGGTGAAGTTATTCAGCTTCATCCCAATAAAAATAACACCGTACAACCGGTCGCACTGATGCGCCTGGGTCTGTTTGTTCCTACCCTGAAGTCAACGGCGCGCGGGAAATCCGGCGCGATGGCTTCAACCGATGCCACCAAAGAGCTCAAAAACCTGTCGCTGGTGAAAGCGGAAGGCTATGAAAAGATTACCATCACCGGCGCACGGCTGGATATGGATAATGATTTCAAAACCTGGGCCGGCATCATTCAGTCTTTTTCGCGTTATCCGTCGAAGGGCGACACCGTCACGCTGCCGTTTATCGACTTCGTCAAGATGTGCGGTATTCCCTCAGCCAACTCGTCCGCGGCGCTGCGTAAGCGTCTTGACGCCTCGCTGCGACGCATCGCAACCAATACCCTGTCGTTTGAGGGGAATGGTAAAGCCTATCACACGCACCTGGTGCAGTCGGCTTACTACGATCGTGAGAAAGATCTGGTGCGCATTCAGGCCGATCCTAAGCTGTTTGAGCTGTATAACTTCGACCACAAGGTGCTGCTGCAACTGCGAGCTATCTCGCGCCTCAAGCGTAAGGAGTCGGCGCAGGCGCTGTATACTTACCTGGAAAGCCTGCCCACTAATCCGGCGCCTATCTCCCTGGCGCGCTTACGCATGCGTCTTAATCTCGGCTCAAAAACCACCACGCAAAACCATGTGGTGCGGCGCGCCATGGAGCAGCTGAAAGAGATTGGCTACCTCGACTATTCCGAAGTGAAACGCGGCCGTTCGGTGTTTTTCATCATCCACAGTCGCACGCCGAAACTCGATGGCATCAGCAATCTGGAAAGTATCGATTCGCTGGAAGACCTCGATTTCGAAGACTGACTTCATCCATTCACTATAATCAGTTCACCCTCTTTCCGCAGTGTCACTGAGCCTAAAAGTGACACTGCCGCTTTCCCCTCATTCACTGTAATCAGCACATCCTGATCTGTTCACTGTAATCGGTAGCATTCACTGTAATCAGTGGTCGCTGCCGGTATCGCCTGTTCCGTAAAAATCGTCAAACCTTCCTTTTCATGCAGAACAGCGCTTTTATTGATAGTGGGTACTTACCAGGTGGGTCGACTGACATCTTGTCTGTGCCTTAAGAGCCAGTCTGGCTGATTACAGTGAATGTCTGGTCTGCCGGGCGATTCTGCTGACCACAGTGAACACGTAAGCCTACGAGCTCACTGATTACAGTGAACGATTTATCGTATCTGACTGAAAATCAAAGTTAATAATCGATATACTGCAATATATTCACTGTATTCAGCAATTGTGCTGTAAAAGTAACCAGTAAAAGTGACAGGGTTGGTCACTATCACTGATTACAGTGAATCGTGGGAGGGATTACCGATTATAGTGAACGTCATTTCATGACGAAATGGCCCTCTGCGTCGTCTGACTTTTACTGATTGCAGTGAACGTTCTCAACGCTCCCCTACCCTCAGCGTGGCCGCTGCCCTGTAAGAAAGAGAAAGCCAGTTACTGACTACAGTGAACGTTATCGGGCTGAGGCTAAGCGGGCATGCACTGATTACAGTGAACGTGTTCGTCAGGTACTGCTGCTTCAAAGCGCAGCGCGCGCGAACCCGGCTACTGATTACAGTGAATGTTGTTAGCTGAGTGCCCTTCCCTGTGCCGCACGACCCTCCCTCGACCTGGCGCGATAAAGATGATCGGGTTTACTGATTACAGTGAATACTCAGTCAGGCAGGTCAGTAGTTCAGGCTTAAACACGCTTTTCCTTTTACTGACTACAGTGAATGCGCCGCAGCGATCAGGTTATGAATATCTGATAACGGTCACATTACTGATTACAGTGAACATTGACGAAAAGGCGTTCATAGTTTACTGACTACAGTGAATGCCGCTGGCATCGACGTCGCAGTTTACTGATTACAGTGAATCTTATACCTGCATCAATCGATGCGCTGGCAGATTGCCGCAAGGAAGGCGGCCCTGAACATCGCACTGCACTGCACTGCACTGTACGGCGCTCGCCGCGACGCAGCCCAATCTTCCTGCAGGCGATGCTCGCCAGCCCGCAATCGCAAACCGCGTAATTTTCATCATGTGCAGCTTCTCCCCTTCTCCCCTTCTCACTGGCTGGCAGCACCCCCTCACACCGTGCATTGCAGGCAGTCAGTGAGGGAAGAATGTAGTGGGCTTGTGCTGACTACAGTGAATCCTGACCATTGCGTGAGCGGATGATGCGCGGAACCACTGACTACAGTGAACATTTACTTTTGCGCACTGGCTCACCCTGGCGCCGGTAGCACTGTCCCTGCGCTAAGAATCACTGATTACAGTGAATCTTACGGCAGGGTTACTGATTGCAGTGAATGTTCTGCCGAGTACAGTGAACGCAGTTCATTCCTTTTCGCCACCCGCTGATTACAGTGAACGTGCGGGCTGCTCTGTCAGGTAACGGCGCGCCGTATTTCACCGTAATCGCCCGCTTCTGCCACACATGTCGGTTACTGATTACAGTGAACAGTGGCAGAGTGCCGCCCTTACGCCGAGCACATTTTCATCAATTGATGGGTAAACAATCAACGCGCACTACTGACTGCAGTGAACGTCTGGTTTAACCCCCTATTGCAAAAGGTCTTTTTACAACGCGAGCCGATGATGAACAGATGAGATAGATTTGCCTCATGTGCAGGATTTCGGTATAAAGTCATAAATCCTACATGTGTGGAGCAAGTATGGCTAACGATGAGAAGCAGGTTCTGAAAGTCGCTCAACGCTCAGAAAGAATGCTGATGAGCCTGACGGAGCAGATTCAGGCGCAAAAAGAAGAGTTACACGAGAATACTTTTTACCAGGTTTATGCCAAAGCGGCGTTAGCCAAGTTGCCCAGGCTGACGCGCGCCAGTGTCGATTACGCGGTTAACGAGATGGAAGAAAACGGCTATCCGTTTGATAAGCGCGCGGCCGGCAGTTCCACCAAGTACGCGATGTCGATCCAAAATATTATCGACATCTACCATCATCGCGGCGTCCCGAAATACCGCGATCGCCATCCTGAAGCGTTTACGCTGTTTGTCGGTAACCTGAAAGGCGGCGTGTCTAAAACCGTTTCCACGGTATCGCTGGCGCACGCGCTGCGCGCGCATCCGCACCTGCTGTTCGAAGATTTACGCATCCTGGTTATCGATCTCGATCCTCAGTCTTCGGCCACCATGTTCCTGAATCATGAACGTTCGGTCGGTTTGGTTGAAGCCACCGCAGCTCAGGCGATGCTGCAAAACGTCAGCCGCGACGAGCTGAAAAGCGAATTTATTGTGCCGTCGATTATTCCAGGCGTTGACGTACTGCCTGCCTCTATCGATGACGCTTTCATTGCCTCACGCTGGGAAGAGCTGTGTGCAGAGCATCTGCCGCAGCAAAACGTGCATGCGGTGCTGTATGAAAACGTGGTGGCTAAGCTGAAAAAAGATTACGACTTCATCTTTATTGACAGCGGCCCACATCTGGATGCCTTCCTGAAAAACGCCATTGCCGCTTCCGATTTGCTGATGACGCCGGTGCCGCCGGCACAGGTTGATTTCCACTCCACGCTGAAGTATCTGACGCGCCTGCCCGAGCTTATCGACATCATCGAAGAGTCGGGAGCCACCTGCCGGTTGCAGGGCAACATTGGCTTTATGTCCAAGCTGTCGAATAAAGCGGACCACAAGATGTGTCACAGCCTGGCGAAAGAGATATTTGGCGGCGATATGCTGGATGCGGCGCTACCTCGGCTGGATGGCTTTGAACGCTGCGGTGAATCGTTCGATACGGTTATCTCCGCTAACCCATCTACCTATGTCGGCAGCAGCGAAGCCCTGAAAAACGCGCGTTCGGCGGCAGAAGACTTTGCCAAAGCCGTTTTTGACCGTATTGAATTTATCCGCCTGAACTGAGGTTATTATGAGCGCAAAAAGAATCACTATTGGCCGCACCTTCAGCCAGAGCCCGTTACAAAATGAACCCAGCGAGGATGGCCACTCCCAGACGTTTATCCTTTCCACCGGTAAACGCGCCCTGTTCACCCTGGAACACATCACGGCTAAAGAGATAGAAGAACGTACGTACGTGGTGATGGAAACCAACGGCCGTGACCAGTCCGGTCTCACGCCAGAGTCACTGCGCGATATCATCCGTACCATTAAACTGCAGCAGTTCTTCCCGGCCATCGGCGTGAAGCGTGGCGATCGGATTGAAATCCTCGATGGTTCGCGTCGTCGGGCGGCCGCGCTGCACTGTAAAACCGGGCTGGATGTGCTGGTTACCGACGTTGCCATCTCTGCCGAAGAAGCCCGTCGTCTGGCGCAGGATATCCAGACCGCGCGTGAGCATAATCTGCGTGAAGTCGGCATGCGTTTGCTGTCACTGAAAGACAGCGGCCTGTCGCAAAAAGAGATTGCGCAAACTGAAGGGCTGTCACAGGCAAAAGTGACCCGCGCGCTGCAGGCTGCCAGTGTGCCGCTGGAGCTGGTCACCCTGTTCCCGAACCATTCAGAATTGACCTATCCTGACTACAAAACGCTGTTGCAGGCCTACGAAAAACTGCAGGAAACCGGTCAGACTGTTGATGCTCTGATCGAAACCATCGGTATGGATGTGGACAGCGTCTGTGCGCGTGAAGGCCTGGCGGAAGATGAAGTCAAGAATGGCATCCTGAGGCTGGTCCGTAACGGTAGCCAGACGCTGGTGCAGGCGCCGGCTAAAGATAAAGTGGTGGCGACACCGCTGTGGACCTTCGCGGATAAAGACCGTTACGCCCGCAAGAAAACGCGCGGACGCATGTTTAGCTATGAGTTTAACCGCCAGTCCAGAGAATTACAGGAAGAGCTGGATCGTGTTATCACCGAGACGCTGAATAAGTATCTCAATCAGTAATAGCGCTTCACCTCTGATGATAAGCAATCTGTAGCAGAACAATCCCGTACACCCTGTACCGTGCCGCTACAGATTGTTACCTCACCCACCTGATTCCCCCCCCAAAATTTCATCCTTCGCCAGCGTGATTTCAGCGCTAAGTGCATGAAATCAAATCAACCTTAGCCGGAATTTCAGGCTGAAATCGCCAATCCCTCAATATAATACGGTGAAACCGCGCCCTCGCCGTCTTAGTCTTTGAAAATAGCCAGCTTTGCTGGATGCGAAAGCAACAGTGAAACCAGCAGGGAGAATCCTTAACGGAATTTGCCGGAATCAGGCGACATTCGCCATGACGATTTCACCTCTAACTGACTGAAAACAGGGTTTTTATTAGCAGGATTTCAGGCTGAAATCGCCCGAATTTCACAGTAAATCCTTATGCTGCCGTGAGAATAACGGGGATTTAGCCAGACGATATTCAATGTGTTATCCACAGAAAACGTGGATAACTTTTACTGTAGCCGCTATGCCATAAGCGCCGTCTGGCTGGGCGACTGCCACACTGCATCACGCACGCGCACCGGTTTATGAATCAAACCGAGCGCATAAAAGCGGTCAGCGATAGTTTGCTGTTCTTTGATGACGTGGAAAACCATGGCCCGCGTCTGGTGGCTGCGACGGGATAAGGCACGTTCCACGGCTGCGAACTCCAGCCCCAGTTCCTGCGCCAGCATAGTGGCAGCTTCATGGCGATGATTATCGATAAAGGTCCCGGTTTGCTGCAGGCTCGTCACCAGCTGCTGCACGATATCGTCATGCTGCTGCACATAATCATGGCGCGCCAGATAAAACTGGTGATTGCGCACCCGGCCTTCGCCCTTCTCCAGCACGCGCAAATCGGCGTTGCTTTCTGCGGCACTCAGCAGCGGATCCCACATCATCCAGGCATCGACGGCCAGGTAATCGCTGGCTGTAAGCGGATACTTAGGTGGCGTGTACACCACTTTAATTTCATCCAGACCGATGCCGGCTTCCTCCAGCAGCTGCAACAGCAGCCAGTGAACATTCGATCCTTTATTGACCGAAATACGCTTACCCCGCAAATCTGCCAGGCTGTGGATAGTACTGTCGCGTGGCACCACAATCCCGACGCTGCCCGGTGCCGGTGGCTCCCAGGCGATATAAGTCACGGCGTTACCGCTGGCCTGAGCGAAGATAGGTGGCACTTCACCGGTGGTACCAAAATCAATCTCATCATTATGCAGCGCATATAACAGTTGCGGACCGGCAGGAAACTCACTCCACACCACGCTGATACCCTGCTGGTTAAAGCACTGTTCCAGCGTCTGGCGCGCTTTCAACACGCCGAGATTGCCAAATTTCTGAAAGCCAATGCGCAACTCGCGTTCAGGGCGCGCGGCCCCGCTGGCGTGCGCGAAGGCCATGACGGCGGACTTGCGCCGCCCTTTTATGACGCCCATCTGTGCCAGATGCGTGCGCAGCGTGTGCCGGCTAATGCCCAGCAGCGTGGCGGCCTGCGTCTGATTGTTGTCCGCTATTTCCAGTGCGTTACTGATCAGACTCTGAATCACCCGATCAAACAGCTGTTGCGGTTCGCGTGTAATCTGCTGGCGCAGAAAACTATCCAGCGTCGAATTGTCTGTTTCGCTGTATCCACGTTCACTGTAACCTGCCAGCCGCAGCTGCGTCGGCGTTAATGTCTCATCGCGACTGAGCAGCACCGCATTGTGCAGCGTATTCTCCAGCTCACGAATATTGCCGGGCCAGCTGTAGTCGCGCAGGGCTTCCAGCGCGTCAGGCGACAGGCGACGCGCCGGACGGCCAAGGCGGCGTGCGTACAGGGAGAGGAAATGCTGTGCCAGCAGCGGGATGTCCTCGCGACGCTGGCGCAGCGGTGGCAGGGGAACAACGGCGATATTCAGGCGATAAAACAGATCTTCACGAAAACGCCGTTCGCGAATTGCCTGGGCCAGATCGACATGGGTTGCGGCGATAACGCGCACGTCTATTTTAATGGCCTTGCGTGATCCGACGCGTGTGATCTCACGCTCCTGAAGGACGCGCAGCAGTTTAACCTGCAGCGGCAGGCTCAGTTCGCCGATCTCATCCAGCAGCAGCGTGCCGCCCTGCGCCGCTTCAAACCAGCCAGGGTGCGCCTGAGTCGCGCCGGTGAAGGCACCTTTCTCATGTCCAAATAATTCAGCTTCTGCCAGACTTTCCGTCAGGGCGCCGCAGTTGACGGCCAGAAACGGGGCATGCCGGCGTGGACTGTGATGATGCAGATACCGGGCGACCACTTCTTTGCCGGTGCCGGTTTCGCCCACAATCAGCACCGTGGCGTCGGTGGGTGCGAATTTATCCAGCAGCGACTGGAAAGCCAGCGATGCCGGGTCGACCAGGCGAGGTGAATCCGGTTGATTGTAAGGTGTCAGCATGAGGGTGGCTCCTGTAAAGGTCTGCCATCACGCTAAACCCGGCAAGTGGCAATGAACAGCAGGAAAAAAGCATAAGCAGTTGCATATGCAGCAAATGCTGTTGGCGTTGCGTTGCAATTGCAACAGACATGACGCGCTCTGATGACCTAACTGACTGAAAATGCACAATCTCTGTTTCGTTAAAAGCTGGCATGCTTTTCGCTTACGCCTATATAACCAAATAGAAAGTTAAGAATGAACGTTTTCTCATAAAGTTATATAGGATAAGCATAATGGCCGATTCTGCGCACGAGAGCATAAATGTCTTCTGGTTCCTGCCGACGCACGGCGATGGCCGTTACCTGGGTACAACAGAAGGCGGACGCCCGGTTGATTTAGCCTATTTACAGCAGGTCGCGCTGGCCGCCGACAATCTGGGCTTCTACGGCGTCCTCATTCCGACAGGGAAAAGCTGTGAGGATTCCTGGCTGGTGGCCTCCGCGCTGGCACCCATGACGCGCCGGCTGCGCTATCTGGTCGCCGTCCGTCCGGGATTACAGCCACCCACGCTGGCAGCGCGCATGGCTACCACACTGGATCGTCTGTCGGAAGGCCGTCTGCTAATTAACGTGGTCACCGGCGGCGATCCGGTGGAGAACAAAGGCGACGGCATCTTCCTCAACCACAGTGAACGTTATGAAGTGACTCGCGAGTTTCTGGATGTGTATAGCCGGCTGATGCGCGGCGAAAAAGTGGATTATCAGGGCGAGCATATTCAGGTTGAAGGCGCTGAAGTGCTTTTTCCACCGGTGCAGGAAAACGGTCCACCGCTTTACTTTGGTGGCTCATCGGAGGCAGCGATCGACGTGGCGGCGCAGCAGATTGACACCTATCTCACCTGGGGAGAGCCACCGGCGCAGGTAGCAGAAAAACTGGCGGTCGTGCGTGAGCGCGCTGAGTCACGCGGCCGGAAACTCGAATACGGTATCCGCCTGCATGTGATTGTGCGTGAAACCGAAGAAGAAGCCCGAGCGGCGGCGGATAAACTGATTGCCCATCTGGATGACGACACTATCGCTCAGGCGCAGAAGATTTTTGCCCGCATGGATTCCGCCGGTCAGGCGCGCATGAGTGCGCTGCACAACGGTTCGCGTGATAACCTCTACATTGCGCCGAATCTGTGGGCAGGCGTCGGACTGGTGCGCGGCGGTGCCGGCACCGCGCTGGTGGGCAGCCCGCAGCAGGTCGCTGAACGCATTCGGGAATACCAGGCGCTCGGCGTGACTAACTTCATTCTTTCGGGCTATCCGCATCTGGAAGAGGCCCATCGCGTGGCTGAATTGCTGCTGCCGCTGTTACCGCTGGCCCACGGTCAGCAGCAGCGCGCCCGTACCATTAACACTGGCCCGTTTGGTGAAACCATCGGCGGCGATAAGCGCCCATCGGCGAAACAGACGAGCGCCAGCTGATGCAGGAGAAGGCGATGGCAACAGCGCACATCATTATTGTCGGCGGGGGCTTCAGCGGCACAGCGCTGGCGATTCACCTCGCCCGCACGTCGCTCGCGCCGCTACTGATTACAGTGGTCGAACCGCGCGCCAGCCTCGGCGCCGGTGTTGCCTATTCCACGCCGGAACCGGCACACCGCATCAATGTGCCGGCTGCGCGTATGCAGCTCAGCGGAGAAGAGCAGGGCGCCTTTGATCGCTGGTATCGTCAGCAACCGGAATGTTCACTGGATTCAGCAGCACACTGTGCCGATGGCGCGGTGTATCCGCAGCGCGCGCTGTTTGGCCGTTATCTGGCTCAGCAGTTTGTCGCCGCCGCTGAGGCGCATCCGCATGTCACTCTGCGGCACGTTCAGGCGCGTGCGCTGGCGTGGGAAAGGCAACAACTGCTGTTGAGTAACGGTGAAACCCTGACTGGCGACATCCTGGCACTGGCGATCAGCCATCCGCCGCCGTCGCTGCCACGCATGCTACAGCCGTTTACCGACCATCCGGCGCTGATTGCCAACCCGTGGCAGCCAGGCGTGCTGGATAACATTGAGCCTGATGCATCGGTGGCGATTGTCGGCACCGGCCTGAGCATGGCTGACGTGGTGGCTTCGCTGGCGACGCGTCAGCATCAGGGGCCGCTGCTGGCGTTCTCACGGCGCGGACAACTGTCACGCGCCAATCTCAGCGGCGAATGGCCGGAGTGGACGCTGGCCGCGCAACCTCAGCCCAGCGCGCGTCACTGGCTGCGGCATATTCGTGATGAAGTCGCTCGCGCCGCCGCGCAGCAGCTGCCGTGGCAGCGTGTGCTTGATGAGGTGCGTGTGCAGGGGCAAGCCATCTGGCAGTCACTTCCGCTGCCTGAACAGCGACGCTTTGCGCGTCATCTGCGTTCATGGTGGGATGTGCATCGCTATCGCATTGCCCCGCAGGTCGCCGCCATCATCGCCCGGCGACAGCAGCAAGGTAGCCTGCAGGTGTTGGCCGCTCGCCTCGTGGCGATTCACACTCACCCGCAGCAGCTGGAAATCACCCTGCGTCAGCGCGATGGCACCCGGCAAAATCATGTGCTGGATAAACTGATTGTCACGACCGGACCGGGACATGAAGCGCTGACGTCCAGCCAGCCGCTGCTACAATCGCTCAGCGAGCAGGGCCTGATCCGCGCCGATGTGCTCGGCTTCGGCATTGATGTGGATGATCGCTCGCGCACCCTCAACCGGTCCGGTCAGCCCAACGCACGCCTGTTTGTCGTGGGCCCGGCGGCGCGCGCCCGCTTTGGCGAGCTGATGGGGTTGCCGCAGGTGGCCGATCACGCGGCCGCCGTAGCGGATGAAATTCTTAAAGTATTGCCTGTCGCTCACGCTGAGCGATGTTCCCCTTCCGCCTCCTGAACACTCAACATCCTGAAAATTAACTGACGAACGCCGGGTCGCTGCACGATCACGGCCTCGCTATGGAGATTGCTATGCCATCGCAACGAGAAATACGCCTGAATGCCTTTGATATGAACTGTGTCGGTCACCAGTCGCCCGGACTCTGGGCCCATCCCCGTGACCGCTCCTGGCAGTATAAAGATCTGGAATACTGGGTTGATTTGGCGCGCCTGCTGGAGCGCGGCAAGTTTGACGGCCTGTTCATTGCCGATGTGCTCGGCATTTACGATGTGCTGAACGGCAACGGTGACGCGGCGATACGTCAGGCCACTCAGGTGCCGGTGAACGATCCACTGGCGTTGATTACGCCGATGGCGCTGGTCACAGAGCACCTCGGTTTTGGCTTAACCGCCTCGCTGTCGTTTGAGCATCCTTATCCGTTCGCGCGCCGTTTGTCGACGCTGGACCATCTGACCAAAGGCCGCATTGGCTGGAACATCGTTACCTCCTATCTGGAGAGCGGCGCGCGCAACATTGGTCATAAAGCGCAAACCGATCATGACAGCCGGTATGACTATGCCGATGAGTACCTGCAGGTGGTCTATAAACTGCTGGAAGGCAGCTGGGAGCAGGATGCGGTGCTGCGCGATCGTCAGCGTCGCATTTTCAGCGATCCCAGCAAAATCCATCCGATTAACCATCAGGGTACGTTCTTTAACGTACCGGGCATCCATCTGTGTGAACCCTCGCCGCAGCGCACGCCGGTGCTGTATCAGGCCGGTGCATCGAGCCGCGGCAAACAGTTTGCGGCTGAGCACGCAGAATGTGTGTTTGTCGCCGCGCCGTCCAAAGTGCTGTTAAAGAAAACCGTGGCCGACATCCGGCGTCGTGCAGCCGAAGCCGGTCGCGATCCGCGCAGTATTTTGATCTTCAACCTGCAGACGGTGATTGTCGGTGAAACCGATCGGGCGGCGCAGGCGAAGTGGCAGGAGTATAAAAACTGGGTCAGCTACGAAGGCGCGCTGGCGCTGGTCTCTGGCTGGACCGGCATCGACTTTGGACAATATCAGCCGGACCAGGTGCTGAAATACCTGCACACCAACGCCATTCAGTCGGCGGTTGAAACTTTCTCTACTGCCGATCCCGATCGTCAATGGACGGTGAAAGCGCTGGCTGACTGGGTGGGCATCGGCGGTTTTGGCCCGCTGCTGGTGGGCAGTGCGGCAACGGTGGCGGATGAGTTGCAGAGCTGGGTAGAGGAGACCGACGTGGATGGTTTCAACCTGGCGTATGCGCTGACCCATGAAACCTTTGAGGATGTGGTCGAGCTGCTGATTCCGGAGCTGCAAAAACGCGGCGTTTACAAACAGGATTACGCCGCGGGCACGCTACGCGAAAAGCTGTTTGCCGCCGGGCCGCAGCTCAGCGCGCCGCATCCGGGTGCTGGCTATCGCGTACGCAGCGCGCAGCAGCAGGAGGTCATATGATCGAAATCGAGCGCCTGAGTAAACACTACCGTGCGCCGGACGGTCGCGTCACCGACGTGTTGAAAAACATCACGCTGCAGGTGCCGGAAGCCAGCATCACCGCGGTGGTCGGACCGAGCGGTGCCGGAAAATCTACGCTGGCGAAATGCATCAGCCTGCTGGAGCAGCCGAGCGGCGGCAGCATCCGGGTTAACGGCAGCGATTTATCCCGGCTGGATGGCGAAGCGCTGCGCCGCGCGCGTCGCGCTATCGGCACGGTATTTCAGTCTTCCGCGCTGCTGCAGCGTAAAAGTGCCTGGGAAAATATCGCGCTGCCGCTGCGCTATCTCGGTGTGGTCGAGCGCGATATCCGCGCCCGCGTCGGCGAGCTGCTGGAGAGTGTCGGACTGAGCCACAAAGCCAGCGCCTTTCCCGCCCAGCTCTCCGGTGGGCAGCGGCAGCGCATCGGTATTGCCCGCGCACTGGCGCTGCGTCCGTCTGTACTGCTGGCCGACGAAGCCACCTCCGGCCTCGATCCGGAAGCGACGGTCACCATCCTTGAGCTGCTGAAAAAATTGCGTGACGACTACCGGCTGGCAATCGTGCTGATCACCCATGAGATGGATGCCGTACGTCAGGCGGCGGATGCGGTTGCCGAGATTCGCGATGGAGAGATAGTGCAGTATGGCACCGTCAGTGCGCTGCTGGCACAGCCGGACAGCGCGCTCGGCCAGCGGCTGCTGCCGCTGACGGCACAAACCAGTGATGCCGGACTGGTGCTGCAGCTTAGCTACCGTACCGATGTCGCGGTGGCCAGCGACTGGATTTCGCGCATCAGCCAGCAGTTCGCTTTAAAGGTGGATCTGCTGGGGGCGCATGTCGAGCGGGTCAATGGCGTCCAGGCCGGACGGTTGCAGGTGGGCATTCATTTTCAGCAGGAGCAGGTGCCGCTGGCACGGTTGCTGACGCAGCTGGAGCAGTATGGCCTGGCGGCCAGCGTTGCTGTCAGCATGCCGCCCTTGCGGGAGGCGGTATGAGCGTATCCGTGATAAGCCAGGACACGCCCTGGCCTGAAATTCCGGCACTGATGCTGCCAGCGCTGGGTGAAACCGCGCTGATGGTTGCCATTGTGATGCTGTTTGTGGTGAGCCTCGGTGGCGTGGTTGGCGTGGTGCTGTTTAACACCTCGCCGCGCGGCCTGTTTCCACAGCGCGGCGTGCATCGGGTGCTGAGCTGGATCGTCAATATGGGGCGCTCGTTACCGTTTCTGGTGCTGATGGCGGCCATCATTCCGTTTACCTTCTGGCTCACCGGCACCACCATCGGCATTCCGGCGGCGGTGGTACCGATGATCGCCGCCGGTATTCCTTTCTTTGGCCGCCTGGTCGACAACGCATTACGTGAGCTGCCTGGTGAAGTTACTGCCGTGGGGCTGGTGTGCGGCGGTTCGCGCTGGCAGATCATCCGCTCCGCCCAGCTGAGTGAAGCGCTGCCGGCGATTGTCGCAGCTATCACGCTCAACCTGATCTCCATGATTGAGTACTCGGCCATCGCCGGCACCATTGGCGCTGGCGGCATTGGCTACCTGGCGGTGGTGTATGGCTATCAGCGGTTCGATAACCACATCATGATCGCCACCATCATAGTGTTAATTGCACTGATTCAGACCATTCAATTTTTCGGCGACCGGCTGGTTGCGGCCTTGCGCCATCCTCAGGGGACATCGTTATGACAACACAAGAATTTGAGTTACGTAAAACACGCCGCTGGCCGTGGCTGCTGCTGATTATAGTGGTCATTTTGCTGGCCGTCGCTGGCTGGTTGTGGCGCAGCCAGCAGCCGCAGGCGGTGGTGTTTGGCACCACGCTGAAAGTGCATTATGAGCCGGCAATGGCCGGGGAACAGAAGCTGATTGACTATGTGGGTGAGCATATCGCGCCGGACTACGGCCTGAAGCTGGAGGCGGTCGGTGTGCAGGATCCGGTGCAGGCGGACCGTGCGGTAGCAGAAGGGCAGTATGCTGCGACGGTCTATCAGCATCAGTGGTGGCTGAAGCAGGTGGTCGATGCTAACGGCTTCCAGCTCACTTCCAGCCTGCCTCTGTTCCAGTGGGCCTTTGGTATTTACTCCGATCGCTACCGCTCGGTGGCGGATTTACCGCAGGGCGCAACCATTGTAGTGCCTGACGATGGGGCGAATCAGGGCCAGGCGCTCTGGCTGCTGGCGCGTCAGGGATTGATCACCCTCGATCCGACGGTAGAACCACGCACCGCCAAACTGAAAAACATTGTCGGTAATCCGCACGGTTTCGTGTTTAAAGAGCTGGATCTGCTGACCATGCCGCGGGCGCTCAATTCGGTCGATGCGGCGATTGGTTATGTGTCGCAGTTTGACGCCGGTAAAGTCCCGCGTGACAAAGGCATTCTGTTCCCGCCCGCGCCGCGCACCTTTTCCTCGCAGCTGGTGATCGGTACGCCTTACCTGGAGCAGGAGAACATCGTCAAACTCAGGCAGGCTTTTGCCGATCCGCGCGTACAGCAGTGGCTAAAAACCACCGATGACCCGCTGGTCAAAGGCGTACTGGTGCCGGTTTCTGCTGAATAACACTACTGCCGAATACGCTACCCGGACCCGCACTGCGCGTCCGGGTTTTAGTGTTGGTGTCTTTATTATCTTATTGATTATATTGTAATTAATAGCAAATATTGTTGCTTTGGTTCCCTGCATAAAGCGCTTATAACCACCTCACCTGCACAACAAAAACAGACGTGAGGCGTTATGAGTACTCTTCCTTTAGAAAACACCTTGCCGGCTTCGCAACCGGTACGTTCGGTCAGTGATGTGGCAAGGCTGATCAACACCCGCAGTAGCAAAAACAACTATGCGCGCATGATTGTGTTTCTCGCGTTGGGTGGCGTGTTTCTCGACGCCTACGACCTGACTACACTGTCGTACGGCATCGATGACGTGGTGCGCGAGTTCCAGCTATCGCCGTTCACCACCGGGCTGGTCACTTCATCCATCATGGTCGGCACCATCGTCGGCAACCTGATTGGTGGCTGGCTGACGGATAAGTACGGCCGCTATTCGGTGTTCATGGCCGACATGCTGTTTTTTGTCGTATCGGCGATAGCGGCGGGCTTAGCACCCAACGTCTGGGTGCTGATTGGCGCGCGTTTCCTGATGGGCATTGGCGTGGGCATCGATCTGCCGGTGGCGATGTCTTATCTGGCGGAATTTTCTAAATTTGCCGGCAAAGGCAACAAAGCCGCACGGCTCGCGGCCTGGTGCCCGATGTGGTATGCGGCTTCCACTGTGTGTTTCCTGCTGATTTTTGGCCTCTATTTTCTGCTGCCTAAAGATCATCTCGACTGGCTGTGGCGCGCCTCGCTGCTGTTTGGCGCGGTACCTGCGCTGTTGATCATCGCGGTGCGCAGTAAGTTCATGAATGAATCACCGTTGTGGGCCGCGAATCAGGGCGATCTGACCTCGGCGGTGCGTATCCTGCGTGATTCGTACGGTATTCATGCTCACGAAGCAGAACCGGAAACGCCACCCGCGGCGGCGGCGCCGAAGGTGAGTTTTCGCGTACTGTTCCAGAAGCCGTGGCGTGAACGCACCCTCGTTGCCGGCGTAATGAATATCTGTATTTCGTTTGAGTACACCGCCATCGCCTTCTTCCTGCCGTCGATACTGGCGCAATTTCTCGGTGCCGGTGTGTTCGAGACCATCTCAGCTTCGCTGGGGCTGAACGCGCTGTTTGCCTTTACCGGCGGGCTGCTGGGGATGCGCCTGGCGTGGAAATATCCGTCACGCCACGTGGCGATCGCTGGCTTTGCGCTGCAGTTTTTTGCTCTGGTGGCGCTGGCGTTGATTGGCCACCCGCAGGCGCTGGTGGGCATCGTGTTTGCGGTGCTGATGCTCGGACTGTGGCTGTTTGCCGAAGGATTCGGGCCGGGCGCACAGCTGATGGTCTATCCGGCGCTCTCGTATCCCACCTCGATTCGCGCGACCGGCGTCGGCTTTAGCCGTGCGCTGTCGGGCATCGGCAGTGCGCTGGCGCTGTTCATTCTGCCGATTCTGCAGGCGGCGCTCGGCACCAACATGTTCTGGGTGGTATCGCTGGCCGCCATCATTCCGATCTTTTTCCTGCTGGCGGTGCGTCACGAACCGACCCGCCACGACATCGACGACCTTTCCCCTCAGGAGTAAAACATGAGCATTCTCTCTACCGGTACTGACTATGACACGCTGGCGGCGCACTTCCGACCGCTGTTTGCCCGCATCGCGGCGGGCGCGGCGGAACGCGAGCGTACGCGTACCTTGCCTTATGAACCACTGCAGTGGCTGAAGGAGGCCGGCTTTGGCACGGTGCGTATTCCACAGCAAAAAGGTGGCTGGGGCGCCTCGCTGCCGCAGCTGTTTCAGCTGTTGATTGAACTGGCGGAAGCGGATTCCAACCTGCCGCAGGCGCTGCGCGCGCACTTTGCTTTTGTCGAGGACCGGCTCAACCAGCCGGACAATGCGGAGCGCGACGCGTGGTTTCGCCGCTTTGTTGATGGCGAGCTGGTGGGCAGCGGCTGGACGGAGATTGGCAACGTCAGGCTGGGCGACGTGATCACCCGCGTTACGCCTGCCGCCAATGGCTGGACGCTGAATGGCGAGAAGTTTTACAGTACCGGTGCGCTGTTCGCCGACTGGATAGATGTTTATGCGCGTCGCGATGACAATCAGGGTGACGTGATCGCGCTGGTGAATACGCATCAGCCGGGCGTTACGCGCGAAGATGACTGGGACGGATTTGGCCAGCGCCTGACCGGCAGCGGCACAACACGCTTCGAGCACGCGCATGTGGAGACGCAGCACGTGTATGATTTTGCCACGCGCTTCCGTTATCAGACCGCGTATTACCAGCACGTGTTGCTGGCGACGCTGGCGGGCATTGCGCGCGCGGTCGCGCGGGACGGCGCGGCAGCCGTTGCCGCACGCAACCGCGTTTACAGTCACGGCAACGGAGCGGCCTCGCGGCAGGATGCGCAGGTGCTGCAGGTGGTAGGCGAGATCACCAGTCTGGCATTTGCCGTCGAAGCCACGGTGATTCGCGCTACCCATTCACTGCAATCAGCGTATGAAGCGCACGTCAGTGCCGATGAAGCGGCCATCGCCGCCATCAACAACCTGGCGGAAGCCGAGGCCGGACAGGCGCAGGTGATCGCCAGCGAGCTGGTACCGCGTGCTGCCACCGAATTGTTTAATGCGCTTGGCGCGTCGGATACGCGCGTCAGCAAAGCGCTGGATCGTCACTGGCGCAATGCGCGCACCGTCTCGTCGCATAACCCGGTGATCTACAAAGCGCGCGACATCGGTGACTGGAAAGTCAACGGCACGCCGCCAACCGGCATCTGGCAAATCGGCAGGGGAGAGGGGTAACCAGCCTTGATGAGCAAACGGCGCCGTTTTATGGCGCAGAATCCGGCTGCGTCATGGAATTAGCACCTCATAAGCCGCAACCCGGCGGCTTAAGAGCGGTATTCAATAATATTGAAACCTTCATCAGCCGCTGGTGCTGAGAAATGACGGCTTATGATTTCAAACTGATCATCTGAAGCGGCAAAATCGTGGGTGCCGGCTGCGTTACGGGCACGTAATCGGCTCTTACACACCTCATAAGGGACGTTAAGGAAATGCAGGTGGTTAGCAGCACCTGATGCTTTAATGATACTCAGCATCCATTCACGACTGGCTGGTGTATTAGCCGGAAAATCCAGGACTACCGACATCCCCGCGTTAAGTAATGATACCAGATGCGGTTTCATGGCATATCTGAGCTGAGAAGAATACTGCAAGTAATCCGCGACCGAGTGCATTTCATCGGCATAGAGCGCTGCAAGCCAGCGATCTTCACTGATAATGATAGTGCGCGGTGCAGCGCCTAATTTTGCGCATAACGTAGATTTACCCGACGCAATTTTTCCACATAACAGGTGAACCGTGGCTTTTTCAGGTGATGCGACATCGGTGGTGTTCATGGCTGACCTCACTGGTTGATTACCGGTAAGGCCCGCCTTACCGGCGGGAAAATGGCAAACGTTATCCCACCTGAACGTGCAAGGTGATAATAATGATTGCGGAAGACAGGGCTGAGCAAGTTTTCATCGTTTTAAACTAACAGGTTAAGTCTCAATAATCACCTGATGCTTTGCTTTAGCTGTGATGTCAGCGTGGTATTGATAGCGGAGTGCGCAGGGGGGAGGGCCGTTTGGTGCCGGGAGCGGACATTGTTCAGGTGTCAGGCAGGTATCTCAGGGACAGATTATCCCCGGATGGCTGGCTTAATATCTGTTAAAGGTTTCACACCCACAGGCCGATAAAAACAGGAGCGACAGAAACGTAAGGAGATGCGCATGTATGGAAAACTGGTCATTACGGGAATAATAGTAACGTTGTTAAGTGGATGTTCGGCTGGGTTTAGGCCTTCTCTGGAAGACTATAAAGGTTCAGATGCAGCCAGGGTTCGTGCTGCATCTGAGGGCAATACAGCCCTGCAATTTTACGAAAAACAGCCGAGTGGCTGTTATAAAAAAGTTTTAGAGCGCCGGGTTACGGCTGGTCTGGCTATTCTCGGTATTCCTGTGTCAGGAAATAAAAAAATCGGAATGCCAGAATCAAGTAACAATAAGGGGGCTTTCATAAATGAATTTACGATCAAGCCGGGGCAACTGATAAGTATAATTCATTACTGGACTCAGCCGGGCTACTACCAAAATACAGAACGATCTGTCTCCACCAGATTCATTCCTCAGCCAAATCATGATTACGATATCGTCGTCACTGGCTCAGAATTTGGCGGGGATAGCGTATCGGTGAGAGATCTGGATCCAGGCGCTAAGATAGTTGGATGGGAAGGCAATTTCTGCCCCTCCGGTATATTTGATTAATTGCATGACGCTGGTCACCGTGTGTACGCTTAAGCCCACCCTGGAGTGGGCTTTTTTATGTGGTATTCAAACCAGGCAGAGGTTGAGGACAATAGCTGTTACGGGATTCAGCACAAGGCTAAGTCAGCGTAGCGGTGTGGTGCGCCAGGGGGCTGGGAGAAGGCGGAGACAAAAGACGTTTAGCGAAACGGTGCTTACAATTCATAGAGTTACATAATATTAATACTCCCGGGTGACTTCATGCGCTGTTCTACACTTACACATTCAATCAAGCCTTTTGATTGAAAAAGCAGCATCACTGAGAGGGAGGCGACCGCAAAGCGTCACGCAGCCGCAGCCTTCATAACTGATCATGCACGTGAGGAGAACATCATGAAAGCAGTTGTCTATAACGGACCTTTTGACGTTTCAGTCAAAGAGGTTCCGGATCCCAAAATCGTTCGCCCTACCGATGTGCTTGTCCGTATTACCACCACCAATATCTGCGGTTCGGATCTGCATATGTACGAAGGACGAACCAGCTTCGAACAGGGTCGCATCTTTGGCCATGAAAATCTGGGGCAGGTCATTGAAATCGGCAGCGCGGTTGAGCGGGTGAAAGTTGGCGATTATGTCTGCCTGCCCTTTAATGTCGGCTGCGGATTCTGTGAAAATTGCGAGAAAGGGTTAACCGGCTACTGCCTGACGGCAAATCCGGGTACGGCCGGGGCCGCCTATGGCTTTGCTGAAATGGGCGAGTGGGATGGCGGCCAGGCGGAGTTACTGCGTGTGCCCTATGCTGACTTTAACTGTCTGGTGCTGCCGCCGGATGCGGTAGAAAAAGAGGAGGACTACGTTTTACTTTCCGACATCTTCCCCACCGGCTGGCATGCCACTGAACTGGCAGGATTGCGCCCCGGAGAAAATGTGGCGATTTATGGTGCAGGCCCGGTCGGCCTGATGGCGGCTCACTCGGCCATGATTAAAGGCGCATCGCAGGTGTTTGTGGTTGATACCCATCCGGACAGACTGGCGCTGGCCGAACAGCTGGGCGCAGTAGCGATCAATGGGGTGGGCGATGAGGCTGTAAACAAAATTCTCGAGTTAACCGACGGGCGCGGCACGGATTGCGGTTGTGAGTGTGTGGGGTATCAATGTTGCAATAAGTATGGCCACGAGGATAACTCTGCCACGCTTAACAGTCTTGTCGCGTCAACTAAGGCCACGGGCGGCATCGGTGCGGTCGGCGTTTTTGTTCCGCAGGATCCCGGAGGCGCGACCGACCTGGCCAAAGAGGGTAAAGTGCCATTCGATTTTGGGAATTTCTGGTTCAAAGGTCAGTCAATCAAGACCGGTCAGTGTAATGTCAAAGCGTACAACCGCCAGCTCGCAAGGCTTATCCATCAGGGCAGAGCCAATCCGGCGCAGATCATCTCGCATCGACTTGCTCTGGCAGACGCTGCCGAAGGCTA
The DNA here is from genome assembly GCF_018726825.1 of Pantoea sp. B270. Lineage (NCBI taxonomy): Bacteria > Pseudomonadati > Pseudomonadota > Gammaproteobacteria > Enterobacterales > Erwiniaceae > Pantoea > Pantoea sp. B270. The sequence goes on along the minus strand of NZ_JAHCSX010000002.1, from coordinate 114,722 downwards.
TAAGCATTTTGATGATCGTGATAATGGCTGGACAAAAGTCATTCTGAAACCCTGAAATTCAGGTAACTCAGAAGAGCTAAGACACATTCAGGCGGTGGGAAGAGGGAGAACGAAAACTGCCTGTCTGTGGCTGGCTATATCTGGCATGACCACATTAATGACATATCAGCGTAAATCCGGCAGAAATTTGCCCACTGCTTATCCAGTTTGATGCACATGCGCAGCCTCTGTTCCTCAGGGCACGAAGCCGCACAGTGATTACATGCCGCAACAAAGATAACAAGCTTCGAGGCATTTCTGGTCTTCGTCTGACATCATTCCTCCTCAGCTAAAGTTATTTATCAGGCATGAAAGAGATAACGGATTATTCAACTTTGTAATAACTAATTTTTTAATTATCATTTTTCATGATTTGCTAATGCCCGCGATGAGCGAGAAGGGGACACAACATTAATGTGATAATCGTGCGAGGGAGCTAAACGCCTGGTATTATAGCCATATGAATGATCATGACGGAGAAAAGGCTAATGAAAATTACACTTAAAAAAGAAAATGGAACATCCGAAACACAGGATGTTGCATCTTTGATTATCACATTAAGTAATGGTGAAACCGTTGAAATTAGTGACGAAAGCCAGCAGCGCCCGTCGCATCTTTCGGAAGGAATTACGGTGTGGGGAGGAAGCATGCCGAAAGAAGGTGCCTCCATTGATGACCTCAGGGCTTCAACGCGATCATTAGGTATTTATCCCCTTGCCGCTAATTTGATTCACCTTTTCCCACTCAGTAAATAGCCGCTAAATACAGCACTATGTGAGTTTCGTCTGGGGGCATTTGAGTCGGATAATCGTAAACATCGGCTTTTGCCATAGAACGAATTGACGAACAGACCGATGTCCGCTTTGAGCGAAAAGCGGACATCATCCGTTTAATTTGCAAGCAATTCGGGAAACAGGTTGTTTGCGTATACATGACTTTGCCGGCGATCTCTTTTTGCCGGGCTTGCAGTCTGTGGTTAGTTGAACACACCGTTAATCACGGCGGTCACAACTGCTGTGCTCAACGCAATAAGCACTAAATCATCTCCCACCGCGCGCCACTCGTAGCCGGGGTAGTAAGGTAGCGCATTGATCATCGATGCTGGCAAATTTTTCTTAGCAATACCCGGTGGCAATGCTTTCCCACGCGCCACTTTCTTAGCGATTCCCGGCGGCAGAGACTGATAGCCTACCAGGCCATAGTTGACGGCGAGCGCTCGTGCCTGAGAGAAGCTGATATCAGATTGAACATGATCGGGGTGCCGGGCGTTCTTGCGATGTCCATGTTCGTTTTTCGACGATGCGTAACCCTGCTCTTTATTTCCGTGCGCGCCATTATTACCGTGATTGCCATTGCCATTGCCATTGCCATTGCCATTGCCATTGCCATTGCCATTGCCAGGGTTTGCATAAGCCGGTGCAACAAAAACGGCGAAACCAATCATCAGAGCAAAGGTTGTTTTGAGCGTGCGTTGCGTGAGCATGACAGATGTCCTTAATAGTATGTGTTGCCTTATTGAAATATAGAACGAGGCGGCAATCTTAACCATCACCTCATTTCTGAAATATCAGTAATGTAATAAGCCGGACATGTCTGGGACTCACTCTGAACGCGGGCATTCCACTGCTCATCCTCTGAATCCAGGGAGGTACCTGCCGGCTCGTGACTATTGAGAGAAACGTCCGCTCGTCGCGCAAAGCGGACATTGACGCTTCGAATCAACTTAGAGACGAATCAGGACAACCGTTAGGTCGCCCTGAAAAGGGGGCTAAAGCGGTAAAACGGTTTCCACGGTGTGCTGAAAAACGTATGGATCGGAAAGTAACTCAGATTGTTCGTCATCCGGATACGTCACTGCCACGTGATAGTTTTCTCCCGCGAAGGTCTTTACTGACTGCAGATCCTTCCAGTAAGTTGCCAGAAAGAAATGCTCCCAGTCGCCCTGTGTTTCTCTGCGCACATAAGCGCCTATATTCCCTGCAATGCTTCGTGAATGTTTCACACCTGTCTTCTCAAGGTGTTTCGCAAAATCTTCAGCGTGTTTGAGTGGAACACAACCGTGCCAGGTCCTTACAATCATTCGTTTTTCCTCTTAATGTGGCAAGGATGTCACCCTAACATCGCAAGCCACTTAACGGTGTAATTTCTGTAGGGCACGTTCTTTAATGCAAAATAAATTTATGACGACAAAAGCCTATTTACTCTTACCTGTAGGTCCGTTTTTCGCTCATCGAGGCATTCGTCGGTGGGGAAGTCCGCTCCGTGCCGACCCGTTATTTCTGCAGTCTGCCTGCGGCTTTCAACGTTGCCTGTCGCCGCTTTTCAATAAATGGCGCAACCTGTTGCTGAGCTTTTTTTAGCTGTTCTTCAGATGCGGAGCGGGGCGAGCCACAGTCAAAGGGCGGGGCAGGGTCATATTCCATATGCAGCTGAATGTTTTGCGCGATATCCGGTCCGAACATCTCTGATACGACGCTGAGGGCAAAATCGATACCTGAAGTCACACCGGCGCCCGTTATGCGATTGCGGTCGCGTACAACGCGCTCATTTACCGGCTCTGCGCCCAATAGCGCCAGCTGATCCAGCGAAGCCCAGTGTGTCGTCGCTTTATATCCCTCAAGAAGCCCGGCCGCGCCCAGCACAAGCGATCCGGTGCATACCGACGTTACCAGCTTCGCCTGTTTACTTTTAGCCCGGATAAACGAAAGGACTTCTTCATCCTCCATCAGGTTTATCTGCCCCGGCCCGCCGGGAATACAGATGATATCCAGCGCGGGACACGCGTCGAACGTGGTGGTTGGCTGAATCGCCATCCCCCGGTCTGACACCACAAGGTCCAGATTTTTCCAGATGAGATGCACTTTCGTGTCTGGTGCCCGCGCAAAGACTTCAAACGGACCGGTCAGGTCAAGCTGCGTAAGCGCAGGGAACAGCAGCAGACCGATGGATGTTGATGCAGAATCATTCATAAATAATGCCTTCATCTAAAAGGTGATAGTGGCTTTGCCATCAGCAAAGGCAATGGTTGTGCAATAAAAAATGGAAACCCGTTACTGTCTGTCAGACTATCGAAATTAAATTAACCACGATGACACTCAATGCCAGGCCAATCAACATCATTCCTGAGATACGTTCCAGCCAGGGTAATAACCGGGAAAAGTGCTGAAGTACCAGACGATTGCCAATGAAAGCGGCGACCAGTAAATCCCATAGCAGCACGACACTAAACATCCATATGCCATAGACGACTTTCACATTCACCATCGCATCGCCGCCACCAATAAGCGTGGCCAGACTCACGTAAAACAGCGCATTCTTGGGATTGAGTATTCCGGAGAGAAAACCCATGCCCAGTTCACGGTAATGGTTCGAGGCACCAGCAGGCTGAGTTACTGATTCCGCTGTTTTGACGCTGCAGGCAGACAATGAGCTCATGCCAGCAAAGCGGATAAAAAGCAGACCGACATAGAGTAAATAAGCACAGCCCGCGAGCTGAATAACGATAAAACTGATGCTCTCAGGATGGAAAAGCGTGATACCGCTGAAGGCAGCCAGTATAAACACGCCGTTCGCTATGGCTATCCCTAGGCAGACATTGGCGGCGCGCCGCCAGCCGGCTCTGATTGAGGTGCGTGCCACGAGAAAAAAATCCGGGCCAGGCGACAGCAACGCCAGAAAATGCGCTGCTGCCACGATAAGAAATTGCTGCAACACGGTATTACCCTCTTAAAAATTTTTAACAGGGTGCAACTCCCGGGCAGGATTGTATTGAACAAAATTGCACTTGCTCAGGTTCGATAGCAGCCTGGCGTCACGCCAGTGTGGGCCTTAAATACGCGCTGAAAATGACTCTGGTCAGCGAAACCCAGCCGGTAAGCGATATCGGTAATATCACAGCCTGACTGAAGCCAGTGACGTGCTTTGTTTATGCGCAAATTAAGCTGATAAGCATGCGGTGTCATGCCAGTCGCAGCGCGAAATGCTCTGATGAGCTGATAACGACTCATGCCCGAGAGGTTTGCCAGCTCCGACAACGCCCACGGCTGCCTTTCAGCCTGCTGCAATACTTCAATCACGTTGTGTAATGCCCGACTGATGTCAGACGTCATGACAGGAAAGGCTTTCACCGGGCCGGTGCCATATTTACTGTCGCCAATAAACTCGATTAGCGCTGTATTTTTGTCTTCTGTACTGGCAGTCGAAAACAGGAGGTTATCCAGTTCACAGAAGCGATGATAGCGCTCTTGATTATTCGTCACCCGAACTTCACCTTGACTGATGAAGCCGCCTGAAACATCGTCCATTTCAGCAAGTAAAGCATTTAACCACGCGGCATCCATATGTAACATCTGATAGCTCCAATGCTTGTGAGGCAATGGATTACAGGAGTGAACCGCGCCGGCGGGAATAAAAACCATCATTCCAGGTTTTAAAGAACAGGGACCACCGGATGCGCCTGTGAACAGGCTGCCGCCTGCGTCAACTGCGCCAATTGAAAAGGTTGGATGACTGTGTGGTCTGTAACATGCGCGGCTGTGACACGCGCGACGACTTTCGACAAAATCCAGCGACGGATCGCGCCAGAACTCTGTACGAGTGGCTGCGCTGTCATTATCGCAATCGCAGTCGGAAGGGGATGTGCACGGAATGAGCATGCCTGTTTCCATCCTGGTACCAATTATCGTTGTCATGCCTGTGAGGCGTTAAGCCAGACACGATAGCATTAATTCAAATGCCTGACTCAGACTGGCACGATGTTGTCAGCCTGCTGCGGATAGGGCCGCCCGGTGTTATGAATCACTGCAACAGATGATGCAGAGAAACCACCATCTGCAATAGTGGCATATTTTCCGGGCATCAATAGGTTTGTTTTATTCGCGAAAAATACCCGTGTTTGAATGACGGCGACAAGCCAAATGTCCATAAGCCTGAATGGCCGCGCGGGCATCGTCGCCATCCAGTGAAAGCATAATCACCCGATCGGAATCTCATCTATGTGAGTATAAATTTTTAACCCGCGTTCTCTGCCAATCCGTATATCGTGATCGGCGCCTTGCGACGCGCCCGGCATACGTAAGATCGCGTCGCAATGCTGAATCAGCCGATGTGCAACCGGATAAAGATAAGCCTCACTGATTTCATCACCGATTGCCTGTGAACCTGCGGCGGCGGCAAGAGGTAATGCCAGCCATTCTCCAATTACCGGCGTATGCCCTTTGTGATAAACCTGCAGTGCGGCTTCGTCTAATTTCCGCATATTCGCGTCAATTAAAACCGGGTCTCCTTCGGTGCCGCTGCGCACAGGGCCGGCAATCAGGATCAGCATGGTATTGGCTCCTCAAAATGGACATTCATGGCAACGTATTGCAGTAACATTATGGTTTTCGCATCCATAATCTCCCCGCTGCGAATTGCGCTCAGGGCCTGAGTCAAAGGCCATTCCAGTACTTCAATATCCTCGCCCTCATCGGCAAGGCCACCGCCTTTGCTCTGGCGATCGTCATCAGCATATTCGGCGATAAAGAAATAGAGTTTCTCGGTAACCGAACCCGGACTCATAAACGCTTCCATAACTTTTTCAATATGCTGCACCCGGTAACCGGTTTCTTCTTCTGCCTCCGCGACAATGCGGGTTTCCGGCGAAGCGTTATCGAGCAGCCCGGCAGCCGCTTCAATCAAAAAACCTTGGTGACCATTAATAAAAACCGGCAGACGAAACTGGCGGGTCAGCACCACGCTGCGCTTTTGGCGATTATAGAGAAGCACGACGGCACCATTACCGCGGTCATACGCTTCACGCTGCTGCTCCTGCCACGAGCCGTCACGGCGCTGCAATTCGAAGCTGTAATTTTTCAGGGTGTACCAGTTGTCGGACAACAGCTGCTCACGGATATTGCGTATTTTCTGCTGCATAGCTTGCCTCCTGAAGATGACAAAACAGACGCTATCATGCATAATCGTGCAAATTCAAGAAAAAACGTGAGCGGGTAATTATGCTATCGAGCCAGCGTAAACAACAGATTCTGAAGATTCTGGCGGCTGAAAATCAGGTGATGTCAGGTGAGCTCAGTCAGCGTTTTGGCATATCCGAGGACTCAATACGCCGCGATTTGCGGGAACTGGCCGCTGAAGGATTGTTACAGCGCGTGCACGGCGGCGCGCTGCCGGTTTCAGCCGCGCTGGCATCCTTCGAAAAACGCAAAAACGTGCAAATGAGTTCCAAACAGTGTGTGGCACAAAAGGCGGTGAAGCTGATTCAGCCCGGTCAGGTGGTGATTATTGATGGCGGCACTACCACAGCAGAACTGGTGCAGTTACTGCCAGCGGACCTGGCTTTCACGGCGATCACTCACAGCCCCGGTATTGCGGTTGCGCTGGTGGATTTTCCGCGGGTAGAAGTGATAACGCTGGGCGGCTTGCTTTATCGCCACTCGGTGGTCGCGGTGGGATCGGCGGTCCATGAGGCGGCTGCGCGCATCAATGCCGATCTGTTTTTCATGGGCGTTACCGGCGTGCATAAAACGGCCGGACTTACGACCGGCAATTATGAAGAGGCTGGCATTAAACGCGCACTGGCAGGAAGATCCGCTGAAACCGTTGTCATGGTGTCAAAAGAGAAACTCAATTCCGCCTCTGCCTTCGCAATTGGTGACCTAGAGCTGGCCAATACGCTGATTGTTGATGGCGAGCCCGATAAAGAGCTGCGCCAGATTTTACAGCAGAAGCATGTCACGCTGTTGTAGTGCTAATAAGCGTGTTTTTGCAAAACAGATCGGTACATGATCTTCTATGGCCTGCCGGGTAAAGCGATCAATGTCGGCTGTGTGTCAGAAGCGGACGTCGAAAACGTCACTGTTTTAATTAGCGGATAACAGATCGTAGTTTATGGGCTTCAATGACTAAGCTCCATTAATTCAAGCGTCTGACCATCAGGGCTTTGTAAATATATTACTCTGGTTCCCTTCATCGGTCCTGACAACACTGTCTGGGGTTTACCCGGCGTCTTCCAGCCATAGTCCGATGCTTTGCTCAACAGCGTATCAAGATCCTCAACTGTAAAAGCAAAGTGAGCGTAGCCTGGGATATAAGGTGCTGAAGGTTCTGCTGGCTGCTCAATATTACTGTATTGTAGTAATTCAATTTTGATACCAGCCAGTTCAAGCAAAGCCATCCGTACATCAGCTCCCCTTGCACCTGTGACTTCATCGATTATGGGTCCAGACATTTTTCCTTCGCGTAATAATTCACCTCCAAGGATATGAGTCCAGAAGAATACGGAGTCTTCAATGTTTTTAACTGAAAAACCAACGTGATTAACACTTAAGATCATTCGATTACCTGCTGAGTTTCGAAAGTTGACCATCCAACTATATGATAAGCCTGCTTTATTGCTATACACTAAACGCGATGGGGTTTTTTCCAGGAAAAAGCATTACTGAAATCGGTTTAACTATGCATTTATGATGGATACACAGCAGCAGATGGATAGAAACCAGCTCCCGTTGATAAATAAGCAACCATGCTATAAGCCTTAATGCCGTTCAGTTAAGTCCCAAATTCACTTACCGCACATTTCGTAGCGGCGCGATTAATCGCGCCTACTAATAGCAGCACCGTGCCCATCAATGCTTCGCGCAATAAATTGCACCGCTACAAAAATGTGCCTGCTGTTTACTCTCAATTGATAAGCATTATGCTATAAGAATGCATTTTTTGTCGATAAATAGCTGATGACCGCTTCGCGCTCATAGCAGACATGGGCTTGTGCTCAGTCCTCTGTAGGCTAAAAGCGGATATTATTATTGATGGCCGCCGATAAAATGCTAACTATTTGCCTGATCTTACAGCACTTCCACCACTTCAAATTCTTCAGCAATCAACTCCATATCTTCTGAAAAATGACCTTCACGGCTAAAAAAGCGCTGGTGTTCTTTCTGCCAGAATTCAAGACTTAAATCGCCTTCACCTTCTTTGCGGGCAAACTCTTCTGTTACATCACAAAAACGCACCAGCCGCAGTGAAATCAATCTGATCACACAGACCGGGGTATTCTGACCATCAAGAATAATGTTATAGCTCCCAATCTTCGGAGCAGACTCCTCCTGCTGGTAAGCGGTAAACGATCCGCAGGAAGCTGTTTTGATGCCTTTTTTTACCAGTTCCGCCAGCTTGCTGGCCAGTTCCGCACTGTCACCCATTTGCCAGGCATCTGCGCCAGGATACTTCTTTTTTATTTCCTCAACCGCAAACATGAAAATTCCCTCAATCGTCGGTGAATGAAAAGTTTCATCGTTTATAGCATGAACTGTACCGGTATTAAGAATCAGGCTGATCGTCGCATATTGTGGTTCACTTTTTGCCCAACGCGGACACTTACGTAAATCCAGACGACATGAGGCTAAGGACTAATCTGCAAACCTGCGCGAGCCAACGACACACAGGATCACGCCCAGTGTTATGAGAATCATCATCGGCCTTACCGTTTCAGACAGTAACGTTGCTGAAAGTCCGAGACCAAAGAATGGCTGCAGCAACTGTAATTGTCCCACAGCGGCGATGCCGCCCGCAGCCAGTCCCCTGTACCAGAAAATGAAACCAATCAGCATACTGAACAGCGATACATATCCCAGTGAAAGCCACGCCTGCAGGCTTATTTCGCCCATGTTCTCCGGCAAGGTCTCCAGGGTGGCAACAAGCATCAGCGGCAGGGACATAATCAGTGCCCAACAGATAACCTGCCATCCTCCCAATTCACGCGAAAGCTTTGCACCTTCGGCATAGCCGAGGCCACACACAATCACGGAAGCCAGCATCAGAAGATCGCCGGTTACTGATACAGAACCTTTCTGGAGTAGGGCAAATCCCATCACCAGCAGGCTGCCGGCGACTGAAAAAATCCAGAAAGCCAGCCTGGGCCTTTCGCCTCCTCTGACAACGCCGAAAATAGCCGTCGCCATGGGTAGCAGACCGAGGAAGACAATAGAGTGAGCCGAGGTAACGTGCTGCAGCGCCATGGCTGTCAGAAGAGGAAAACCAACCACTACACCTGCAGCAACGACAACCAGAGAAATCAGCTGATGCCGCTGAGGACGAGCCTGACTTAAAAAGAGAATCAGCATAATGGCCAGTACACCGGCAATTGAAGCGCGTGAAAAAGTCAGAAAAAAGGGATCCATTTCCCGCACTGCTATGCGTGTTGCGGGCAAAGAGCCACTGAAGATGATCACGCCGGTCAGCCCGTTCAGCCAACCTGATTTCAGGCCAGAATGTGTATTTTTTACCCTGGTAACTGTCACAACAGACCTCATTAAGTTCGATAAATGATTTAACAGATAACGTTGACAGCCCCCATGCTAAGTACTAGCATTCAGGACAATCAAATAATTGTCATAGATACAATTCATGAAAGCTCGATACAAAGTCATCGTGGATGAATTCGCTTCCGCGATACGAACAGGCGCGCTCCTGCCGGGCGCCCGCCTGCCTACCCACAGAGCGCTGTCGGCTGAAAAGCACGTGTCACTGGCAACGGCTACCCGCGTTTACGCTGAGCTGGAAGCCATGGGGCTGGTGAGCGGAGAAACCGGAAGAGGAACATTTGTCAGGGAAATTTCGCTGCCCGCCGGGCTGGGTTTGGATCAGTACGCAGTGGCGTCTGACGTGCTCGATCTGAACTTCAACTATCCTACGCTACCGGACCAGGCGGAACGGTTACGCCAGGCAATGCGACAGCTGGCCACATCTGGCGATCTGGCTTCACTGTTGCGTTACCAGCCGCACGCTGGTAGGCAAAGCGACAGGGAGACAATCGCGTTATGGCTCAATGCCTCCGGCATGACCGCGTCTGCTGATGAGGTTTTGATTGTAAATGGCGCGCAGCACGGTCTTAGCATTGCTGTTATGGGGCTGCTGAAACCCGGGGATGTGGTGGCTGTAGATGCTCTGACCTATCCTGGCTTCAAAGCCCTGGCCAGCCTCTATCATCTGGAGCTGGTGGCGATACCCGCTGATGCCAGTGGACCGGACCTGACGGCATTCAGGCAAATCTGCCAACGCCGGCGCCTGCGCGCGGTGTATACCATGCCAACACTGCATAACCCGCTTGGCTGGGTTATGAATGATGCCCAGCGCAGGGAGCTGGCCCGGATTGCCAGAACGTTCGATCTTCTTATCATCGAAGACGCGGCCTATGCATTTCTTGTCCGTCGTCCACCGCCGCCGCTTGCCACTTATGCGCCCGAAAGAACCGTTTATGTTACCGGTTTTGCTAAAAGTGTCGCCACTGGCCTGCGCGTCGGTGCCGTGGTGTGTCCCGCTGAAATGCGAATTGCCCTGGAGCGAGCCATCAGGGCAACGACCTGGAATACTCCCTCCCTCATGGTTTCGATTGTCTGCGACTGGATTAAAGATGGCACACTTAAACGCTTTGAGGCGCTGAAAAGACGGGACGCGCGTCACCGGCAGGCGCTGGCGCGCAAAATACTTGTGAACTGTGAATGGGTAAGCCATGACAACTCTTACTTTATCTGGCTATCACTGCCTCAGGAAGTAAGGGCTGACAGGCTTGTTCACCGATTGATGCAGCAACATATCTCTGTTTCCACAGCAGAACCCTTCAGCACCTCAAACTGTGTGCCGCATGCTATTCGTCTGGCTCTTGGCTCAGTCACGATGAATCAGCTGAGCGAGGCCCTGGCGAAAATTAAAGAGGCTATTGAGTATGAGATTGATCTTTGAGCGCTGTCCGCTCCTCGCTCATAAGGAATTATAGCTGCGTGCATGTCCGACCTGCCTCTGGTGCGGATGTGGTTTCATCGTGCCCGGGCATCTGTACAGGCAGTGCAAAACCTCTGCGCCAGCTCCCGTGACGCTGTTCACAATCCGTGCAATTTAAAAGACACCGCGGTGACTTTCCAGTCGTAAAACCCTTAGCGTGGTGTTTTATATGTAACTTTATTGTTAATTTATAGATCTATTAATGTTGCAGGATGGTAGTGGAAGCCATCATAAAGCTCAAAAGCGTGCCAGAATCCTCTCTTAATTAACTTTTATTTAACATATGCAATTATATAATTTAACATTCATGGACTTCGCTCACATTTCCTTCACATCTGCGCGAAAACCTATGTACCGGTAAGTTAATCTCTGAGCGTGAATTAAATAGCAACCGCCTGTTCCCTATATCAGAACCTCATCAGAAAGGTACCAAAATGAAATTTAACCTCGCATTAGTCAGTGCATGTGTGGTTTCAGCGTGCATGTTATTCACAACACCCTCATTCGCTGCCAAACCTTACGATATCGCCGTTGTGGCCAAAGTTACCGGTATTCCGTGGTTCACCCGCATGGAAGTAGGCGTAAAAGAAGCCGCGCAGAAACTGGATGTCAACGCCTATCAGGTTGGCGCCTCGACGCCCGATCCGGCGCAGCAGGTCAAGGTGATTGAAGATCTGATTGCCAAAAAAGTTGACGCCATCATTGTGGTGCCAAACGATGCCAAAGTACTGGAGCCGGTACTGAAAAAAGCGCGCGACCAGGGCATCGTGGTATTAACCCATGAATCGCCGGACCAGCCAATTGGTCAGTGGGATGTCGAAACCATCGACAGCCAGAAATATGCGCAAGCCAATATGGACGAGCTGGCAAAAGATATGGGTGGCAAAGGCGGTTATGCCATTTATGTCGGCTCACTGACCGTGCCATTGCATAATGCGTGGGCCAATGCGGCAATCAAATATCAGAAAGAAAAATACCCGGACATGCATGAAGTCACGTCACGCCTGCCAGTGGCTGAAAATATTGATAAGTCATACTCCACCACGCTGGATTTGATGAAAACCTATCCTGATCTGAAAGGGATTATCGGTTTCGGCTCGCTCGGTCCGATCGGTGCCGGTCAGGCGGTTCAGCAGAAGCGGGCGAAAAATAAAATCGCGGTTGTCGGTATTGCGATGCCAGCACAGGCTGCGCCATACCTGATGCGCGGTGACATTAAGAAAGTCCTGCTGTGGGATCCAAAAGATGCCGGTTACGCCCTGGTTTCGGTGGCCGATCAGCTGCTGCAGGGTAAAGAAGTCACTAAAGACCTGAGCATTGAAGGTCTGGGCAAAGCCGATGTCGATATGGATAAGAAAGTGATTCGCTTTAATAAAATTCTCGAAGTAACGCCAGAGAATGCGAAATCACTTGGCTTCTGATCAGAATGTTTAACACCTTAATTTAACGGAGATAGATTATCTCCAGCGCCACACCAGGCAAATAGAAACAGATACGGCGTTGTATGTTGTGCTGTATCTGAACTTCTACTCAGAAATTGAAAACATATACCCTGAATAATTCGCGTCAGGCGCGGCGAAAGTCAGTGAAATTCGATGAGATTTAAATAAATGATTCGGATAAGCGAGCATCGTCAACACCCGACTGGAAATAGGATGGGCAGGCTTAAGGATCTATGATGAATACGCTCAGCACGTCCCCCGCCAATGCTGAGGCCTTTATTAGCCTCGAAAAAATCAGTAAAAAGTTCCCCGGCGTATTAGCACTGGATAATGTCAGCCTGACGCTGAATAAAGGTGAGGTGCATTGTCTGGCCGGGCAGAATGGCTGCGGCAAAAGCACCATAATTAAAGTCATTTCCGGGGTTTATCAACCGGAAAAAGGCGCGGCCATCACGCTGGACGGAAAACTCTTTCATACCCTGACGCCACAGCTATCTTCTTATTACGGCATTCAGGTTATTTATCAGGATTTGTCGTTATTTCCCAATCTGTCAGTCGCCGAAAATATCGTTATTCACCGCTATTTACCGGGCGGTGATTTCTGGGTACATCGCGAGTCAATGCGCAAAAAAGCACTGGCGGCGATGCAACGGGTCGGCGTTGCTCTGGATCCGGATCGTAAAGTTGAAAAGCTGTCGATCGCCGACCGCCAGTTAGTGGCAATATGCCGTGCCATCGCTGCTGACGCCAGCCTGGTGATTATGGATGAACCGACGGCGTCACTGACCCGCAGCGAGGTGAATGGTTTGCTGCGGGTGGTGAATGAACTCAAAGCCGCCGGTATCTGCGTGGTGTTCGTCAGTCACCGTCTCGATGAAGTGATGGAAGTGGCCGATCGTATCAGCGTGATGCGCGACGGCAAACTGGTCGGCACCTATCCGGCCAGTGAACTCGACAGCCATGAACTGGCGTTCCTGATGACCGGGCAGCGCTTCACCTATAGCCATCTGCCGCACCGGGCGCCCGCCGATGTGACGCCACTGCTGGAAATCAGCCAGCTGAGCCGCAAAGGGCAGTACCACGATATTTCGCTGTCGCTGCGCCAGGGAGAAATTACGTCGATTATCGGCCTGCTCGGTTCGGGCCGCACGGAACTCTGTCTGAGCCTGTTTGGCATGAGCCAGCCGGACAGCGGAGAGATCCGCATTAACGGCAAGGTGGTGAAATTCCACTCTAACCGCGACGCCATTCGTCACGGCATCGCCTATGTGTCGGAAGACCGACTGACGCAGGGGCTCATCATGGATCAATCCATTTATGACAACACGCTGGTATCGATTTTCGACAAGCTGCATACCGGCACCGGATTAATGGATCACCGCAAAGCCGCGGCGGTGGTTAAAGACCTGATCCGTGACCTGAACATTAAAGTCCCGGACAGCAGTTTACCGGTTAAAACGCTCTCCGGCGGCAATGCACAACGTATCGCCATCGCCAAATGGGTGGCGACGCGGCCCCATATCCTGATCCTCGATTCACCAACGGTAGGGGTGGATATTGCCAATAAAGAAGGCATTTACCGCATTGCCCGCGATCTGGCGGAATCCGGCATGGCGGTGCTGATGATTTGCGATGAAATCCCGGAAGCGTATTACAACAGCCATCGCGTGCTGGTGATGCGCAAAGGCGAACTGGTAGCGGAGTTCGCGCCGCACCAGAGCAGCGAAGCGCAGATTGCGGAGGTGATTAATGGGTAACAAATCGCTATCGAAACTGTTTACTCAGCACGAATTCTGGCTGGGATTACTGGTGCTGCTGCTGGTGGTGGGTCTGAGCGCCAGCAGCAGTGAATTTATGACGCTGGGTAACCTGACAGACGTCGCCACCAGCTATGCCATTCTGGGCATTCTGGCCTGTGGTCTGTTTGTGGTGCTGATTGCCGGCGGCATCGACATCTCCTTTCCCGCTGTCACCTCCATCGGTCAGTACGTGATGGCGAGCTACATCATTCATCACGGTGGCAGCTTTCCGCTGGCGTTTGCCATGTCGATGGGAATCGGTTTGCTGCTCGGCCTGGTCAACGGTTTTCTGGTGTACTGGCTGCGCGTGCCGGCCATCATTATCACTATCGCGACACTCAACCTGTTTTACGGTTTGCTGGTGTATCTGACTAACGGCACCTGGTTGTACGGTTTCCCCGACTGGTTTATGAATGGGATCAGCTGGTTCTCGTTCACCGCCGCCGACGGTTACGACTATGGCCTGACCCTGCCGCTGCTTTGCCTGTTGGGAGTGATCATCGTTACCGGCGTCCTGATGAATCGCACCCGCGTGGGTCGCCAGATTTACGCCATGGGCAGCAACCGTGACGCCGCATCGCGTCTCGGTCTGAACATCCTGCGGCTGCATTTTTACGTTTACGGTTTTATGGGATTGCTGGCGGGTATTGCTGCGGTGGTACAGGCGCAAATTACCCAGTCGGTGGCACCTAATTCCCTGCTCGGTTATGAACTGACGGTGCTGGCGGCGGTGGTATTAGGCGGCACCAGCATGACCGGCGGGCGCGGCTCGCTAACCGGCACCATTCTGGGCGTGATGCTGCTGGCCTTCCTGCAAAATGGCATGACCCTGCTGAGCATTTCATCTTACTGGCATCAGGTGTTCAGCGGCGCGATCATTCTGGTCAGCATTAGCAGCACCGCGTGGAACGAAAAACGCAAACTGGCGAAGGGGATGTGACATGACCACCTTAAACCGATTCTTCCCCGGCGACCGCATCATCCGTTTGCAGTTGCTGATCATTGTGGCCGTTGCCGTGCTGTTCTCCTTTACGCTGGGTGGCAGCTTTTACAGCGTCGGCAATTTCCAGTCGATCTCCTCGCAGTTACCGATTCTGGGCATGCTGGCGCTGGGGATGGGCATTACCATGCTGACCGGCGGGATCAACCTTTCGATCATTGCCGGTGCCAACGCGTGTTCGCTGGTGATGGCGGCGATTCTGGTGGCGCATCCGAACCAGCCGGAATATGTCGCGCTGGCGCTGCTTGCGGGTCTGGCGGTGGCGCTGGTGATTGGGGTGCTCAATGGCGCGCTGATCGCCTTTATCGGGGTTTCACCGATTCTGGCAACGCTCGGCACCATGACGCTGATCGCCGGACTGAATATTCTGCTGACCAACGGCGCGGTAATTTCCGGCTTCCCGCCGGTGATTCAGTACCTCAGCAACGGCAGCCTGCTGGGTATTCCGGTCGCCCTGGTGCTATTCCTGCTGGTGGCACTGCTGCTGTGGGTGTTTCTGGAACACACTACGCTCGGCCGCAGCCTGTATCTGATGGGTTCCAGCGAGCAGGCGACGCGGTTCAGCGGGGTCAACACGCATAAAGTCACCATCGCGGTGTACGTGCTTTCAGCTCTGCTCGGGTGGGGCGCGGCACTGCTGATGATGTCCAAATTTAACTCGGCACAGGCTGGCTACGGCGACTCCTATTTACTGGTGACCATTCTGGCCTCGGTGCTTGGCGGCATTAACCCTGACGGCGGTTTTGGCCGGGTGATTGGGCTGGTGCTGGCGCTCATCGTGCTGCAAATGCTGGAAAGCGGCCTGAACCTGATGGGCGTCAGTAGTTACCTGACCATGGCGCTGTGGGGTTGTGTCCTGATCCTGTTTATCGCTCTGCAAAACAGAAAATCATAAGCGAAAGCTTTTCAAGAAAGGAAAGAACATGGCGAGTTATTTTATTGGCGTCGACGTAGGAACCGGCAGCGCCCGCGCGGGCGTCTTCGATATGACTGGCCGTATGCTCGGCCAGGCCAGCCGGGAGATCACGCTCTACCGCCCGAAAGCTGATTTTGTTGAGCAATCCTCTGATGAGATCTGGCAGTCCGTGTGTAACGCGATTAAAGACGTGGTCAGTCAGGCGGATATCAACCCGATTCAGGTGAAAGGCATCGGTTTTGACGCCACCTGTTCGCTGGTGGTGCTGGATAAAGAAGGAAAACCGCTGACCGTCAGCCCGACCGGGCGCAGCGAGCAGAACATTATTGTCTGGATGGATCACCGCGCTATCACGCAGGCAGAACGCATCAATGCCACCGGCCATCGCGTGCTGGAGTTTGTCGGCGGGATTATCTCGCCGGAAATGCAGACCCCCAAACTGCTGTGGCTGAAACAGCACATGCCGACCACCTGGAGCAACGTCGGGCATCTTTTCGACCTGCCGGATTTCCTCACCTGGCGTGCCACCCAGGATACTACGCGATCGCTGTGCTCAACCGTCTGCAAATGGACCTATATCGGCCATGAAGACCGCTGGGATCCGAGCTATTTCCGCCAGATTGGCCTGGAGGATTTACTGGAAAACAACGCGGCAAAGATCGGCAGCGAAGTGAAAACCATGGGTGAGCCGCTGGGGCATGGCCTGACGCAGCGCGCCGCCGCAGAGATGGGGTTAATGGCGGGCACGGCGGTCAGCGTTTCGATTATTGATGCGCACGCCGGCAGCCTCGGTATTCTCGGTGCCAGCGGCGCATCCGGCGAATCAGCGGATTTTGACAACCGCATCGCGCTGATTGGCGGCACGTCCACGGCCCATATGGCGATGTCGCGCAGCGCGCGCTATATCGGCGGCATCTGGGGGCCGTACTATTCGGCGATTTTGCCGGATTACTGGCTGAACGAAGGCGGGCAATCCACCACCGGCGCGCTGATTGACCATGTGATTCAGTCGCATCCGTGTTATCAGGATCTGCTCAAGCAGGGCAAAGACAGCGGCAAAACCATCTATGAAGTGCTCAACGGCATACTGCGCAAGATGGCGGGAGAACCCGAGAATATTGCCTTCCTGACCAAAGACATTCATATGCTGCCTTATTTCCATGGCAACCGCTCACCGCGTGCCAATCCGACCCTGACCGGCACGCTGACTGGCCTGAAACTGTCACGCACGCCGGAAGACATGGCGCTGCATTATCTCGCCACCATTCAGGCGCTGGCGCTTGGCACTCGCCACATTATTGAGACCATGAACCAGAGTGGTTACTGCATTGATACCATTATGGCCAGCGGGGGCGGCACCAAAAATCCAATCTTTGTGCAGGAGCACTCCAACGCGACGGGCTGCGCAATGCTGTTACCGGAAGAGAGTGAAGCCATGTTGCTCGGCAGCGCCATGATGGGCACCGTGGCGGCGGGTGCGTACGACTCTTTACCCGAAGCGATGGCCGCCATGAGCCGCATCGGTAAGACCATCACGCCGCAGACCAACAAAATCAAAGAGTATTACGACCGTAAATACCGTGTATTCCATGAGATGTACCACGACAGCATGAAATACCGGCAGCTGATGCAGGGAAAAGTCGAATAATTGCCGAAGAAGCAGGGCTGTAATCACAGCCCTGTGACGTAAGCGGCGGTTGCGGTTATTTTTGCCCATCCGCCTGAAGCACCCTTTTCGCCACAATCCGCATTTCCACCAGGGCGTTTTCCGGAATGAACTCTGACACGCCGATGGCAGACCATGCCGGGTAGGGGGCTTTGATATACACATCTTTGACCTTGGAAAATACCCCGATGTGTTTTTTAAGATCGATATGAAAGGTGGTCATCTCCAGTATATGTTCATAGTCCAGTCCGGCAGCGTTTAAATACACACCCAGCTTATAAAACGCATCATGGAATTGTTCTTCAGGGTGGGTACTTATCGGTTTGTCTTTCCGCGCTGCCGTCACCCCGGAAAGATACAGGGTGCCATCGGCTTCGATAACGGGAGAGAAGTGCCAGTCATGGTAATAGTGCTGAAATTCTTCAGGAACGATCGATTTTTTCATGGTTTTTTCTCTGATTGATGACCTGGGCAATGGCCGCCTGTTTAAAATCGTATGCCTGGCGAACTGCCCGATCGGGTACTCTTAACATAAAACGGCGCAGAAGATCCGCAGCAGGTCGGTGTCATCGCCTTTTTTATTTTTCCGCAGGTGATACCGCTGAACGAAATCGGGTTATTGTCATCGCTCACCCTGCTTAAGATCAGGCCGGACACAGTGTGGCAGACGGTGCCGGACGACTGAAGGAGACGACGATGCACCGGGTAGGTTTACTGATTTCCGATGATTTTCAGGTTCTGGGATTATCCACGCTGAGCATTTTTGAGTTTGCCAATCAGGTCAGCGGCGAACCGTTTTATCACTGCACGGTTTATTCAGAGCGCGGTGGCACGGTGCAGTCCTCTGCCGGCTTCGGCGTCGACAGCCAGCCGATTCATGCCGACCTGGAAATGGATACCTGGCTGGTCGCGGGCGTGATGGCGCCGCTGGAGCTGCCGGCCACACCGGGTATCGTTGATTTTCTGCAGGCGCAGGCTCCCCGTGCCCGGCGGGTGGCCGGGATCTGCACCGGCGCGTTCGTGCTGGGTCAGGCCGGTCTGTTATCGGAGCGCCGCGCCACTACGCACTGGGTACATGCCCAGAGTCTGCAACTGCTGCACCCGACGACGCGGATAGAAGAAGACCGCATCTTTATTATTGACGATCACATCTGGACCTCGGCGGGACTCACCGCCGGACTGGATATGGCGCTGGGAATGGTGGAGAAAGATCTCGGTACCGAAGTGGCGCGCAGCGTGGCACACCTGCTGGTCATGCATCACCGCCGCTCCGGCGGACAGACGCAGCACTCTGAGATGCTGATGCTCTCTCCGCGCAGCGACCGGCTGCAGTCGGCGCTGGAATATGCGCGCAACAATCTCAACAAAGCGCTGACCATCGAAGACCTTGCGGATGCGGTTCACCTCAGCGCGCGGCAGCTCAGCCGCCTGTTCCGTTCTGAGACGGGCAAGTCGCCGGCCAAAGCCATTGAGGGATTACGACTGGAAAACGCCCGCTTGCTGATCGAGCAGAGCAGGCTACCGATGGAGGTAATAGCCCGTGAATCCGGCTTCCGCGATCGTCGACATATGCGGGAAGTGTTCATTCGCGGTTACGGCATCCCGCCGCAGTCGCTGCGTACCGGTAAAGCCTGACGCGCGCTGTCCCTCCTGAACGCCCTCTGATTATGATGGCCGGCATCCCGGTCATCATGTTGTCCGAAATCACGACCTTTCTCGTCAGCCGCGCCGGTGCGCGACTGCGTACTATGAATTCACCAACCCGATAACTGACAAGGTGAATATCATGACGCAGCAGACACACACCAACCGCGGCACTGCCGTTGTCACCGGTGCCTCTACCGGTATGGGCGCACTGTACGCCGGCCGCCTGGCACGTATGGGCTATGACCTGATCATCGTGGCCCGCAATCACAACCGTCTGAACCAGCTGGCTGAACACATCACCACCGACAGCGGTCGCAGCGTGGAAGTCATCACCGCGGACCTGGCCGATGCCGCACAGCTGAACGCGCTGGAAGAAAAGCTGCGTCAGGACGCGAGCATTACGCTGCTGGTGAATAACGCCGGCATCGGCACCCATACCCCATTGCTGGACAGCGACGTGGCGCAGATGAACGCCATGATTAACCTCAACGTCATCGCGCTGACCCGCCTGACCTATGCGCTGGTGCCGGGCATGGTGGCGCGCGGACGCGGCGCCATCATCAACATCGCCTCGATCGTCAGCATTGCGCCTGAGCTGCTCAACGGTGTTTACGGCGGCAGCAAGGCTTACGTGCTGGCGTTCAGTCAGTCGCTGCACCATGAACTGGCCGGTAAGGGGATTCAGGTGCAGGCCGTACTGCCTGGCGCTACCGCGACGCCGTTCTGGGATAACGGCGGTCTGCCGGTTGACCAGCTTGACCCGAACATCGTCATGAGCGCGCAGGAGATGGTTGATGCGGCGCTCACCGGCTTCGCCCGCGGCGAGCTCATTACCATTCCGTCCCTGCAGGACGAAGCGCTCTGGACCCGCTATGAGCAGGCGCGTCAGGCCATGATGCCGCACCTTGGCAGCGACGCGCCGGCTGAACGCTATCGGCCCGTCTCTGTGCACTGAACGCCCCCTTATTCAGAATCGCAATCCCAATAACTGTCCCATTAAGGAATCAGATCATGAAACTGACCGATAACACCATCTTCATCACGGGCGGCACTTCTGGCATCGGCCGCGCCATGGCAGAAAAATTTCATCAGCTGGGCAACCAGGTGATTATCTCCGGACGCCGCGAGGCGCTGCTGCAGGAAGTCACCGCCGCCAGTCCGGGCATGGACTATGTGGTGCTGGACGTCACGCGCGCCGACAGCATTCAGGCCGCCGCACACCACGTGCTGGAACGCTATCCGGCCCTGAACGTGGTCATCAATAATGCTGGCATCATGCCGTTTGACAACGCGGCGGGCGAACTGGATGACGCGCAGGCGGTGACGCTGCTCAACACCAACATTCTGGGACCAGTACGCGTCAGTGCAGCGTTTATCGAACACCTGAAGCAGCAGCCGGACGCGGTGCTGATTAACAACAGCTCGGTGCTGGCCTTCCTGCCGCTGGCGACCAACGCGCTTTACTCGGCCACCAAGGCCGCAATTCACTCCTATACCCTGTCGCAGCGCTTCCTGCTGCGTGATACCGGCGTGCAGGTCATCGAAATTTCACCGCCGTGGGTGGATACCGATCTGATTTATAAAAGCGGCGACCCGCGCGCCATGCCGCTGGACGACTTCATCAGCGAGACGTTTGAAAAGCTGGGTACCGACACCATCGAAGCGATTGTCGACCGCGTGCTGCCGGTGCGCGATAACCCGGGCGCGAACGAGCATACGCTGGTGAATCAGTTCAACCAGTCTGTGGCGAATAACCCGATTCCTGTTCAGTAAACATTTCAGGGGCAGCGCCCCTGAAGTTTATGCCGGAGAGAAATAATGAACGCTGTCATCACCTCTTCCCAGCGCCGCGCGCTGCGTGCGCTGAGCATTGCCTACTTCGTACAGGCTACCGGCGCGCTCTCTGTGGCTGGTAGTCTGCCCGCCATATCCGCTGCCTGGCAGCTGACTGATGCGCAGAGTGCGCGCTTACTGAGTGTTTTCGGACTCACCTTCGCGCTGGCGGCTCCGCTGGTACAGGTGCTGTTTGGTCACCTGCGCCGTCGCCGGCTGGTGCTCACCGGCATTGCACTGTTTAGCCTGGGCGCCTTCGCGTTTGTGCTGTCGCCGGGCTACAACGCACTGCTCGCCTCACGCATCCTGATGGGGGCCGGCGCCGGGTTCATCGGTCCGGTGCTGGTTGCGCTGGGCTCCGAACTGGTCCATGAACAGCAGCGCGGCCGGGCCATCGGCATGGTGCTGCTCGGGGTATCGATGGCAAGCCTTGCCGGTATTCCGCTCGCCGCCTGGGTAGCCAGCCTGTGGGGCGCGAAAGCCCTGTTTGTGCTGGTCGGATTGCTAAGTCTGCTGAGCGGGCTGAACATTTTGCTGACGGTGCCGGATGACAGTGCCGGGACGCGCATCCGCCTGCGTGAGATGGCCGGCGTGCTGGCCGATGGCAAATACCTGACGGCTTTCCTGGTAGTGTTTTTTATTACTTCCGGCGTTTACAGCTTTTACGCTTTTATCGCGCCGCTCATTCGCGACACCTACACTGGCGGCACGCATGCGGTCTCCGCAGCGCTGGCCGTGCTGGGCGTTGCCGGGGTGCTGGGCAATCTCTGGGTCACCCGCGCGGCGATACGCTTTACCGCTGAGAAGCTGCTGCTGAGCGGCATGACGTTGCTCATCGTCGATACGGCGCTGATCGCCGTGCTGCCGAAAGCGCTGGGCGTGCTGCTGGCGGCACTGGTGGTCTGGGCGTTTGCCACCGATCTGCTCTGGCCCAGCCAGCAGCGCCGGATCGTCGAGCTGGCATCAGTCCGCCATCGCGGCATTGCGCTGGCGCTGACCAGTGCCTTCATGTTTGGCGGTATCGGCTTTGGCTCGGCGGTCGCATCATGGATATATCCACTGGCCGGCTTTTACGGGCTGATCGGCATGTCGGTGGCCTTTATTCTGCTGGCGATGGTCAGTCTGCAGCTGTCAGAAAAGCGCAGGCAACCGGTAAACATCGCTGAGTGCGGTCAGCGTCAGGCCTGAATCGGTGGACGCCTCTTACCCGGTGCCGCGAAGCGAATGCTGGCCTGGCATGCTCTGCGTATTAAATACGTGACGCCAGCAGGGAAGGGGACCGGCTGGCTGCGGACAGGCTTTTACCGAACGTCCGGTATGCGATCCCGGCAGGCCCATGACGATGATAACTCAGGGAAACAATCTCCCGTTGACACCTTAAAGTGCCCATTGTATAAAAGCCCGCTTCGTTAATGAGTTTCATTTGCATTAAAGCGGCGCGGGCTTCTCAAAACAATATCAATGGGGATAGGGGTAAATGAAAAAGGTCATCTGCACGTTATGTTTGGTGTTTGCATCGGTTAGCTCTGCGCTGGCCACCACCTATCCTCTCACGATTGAAAACTGCGGCTATAAAGAGACCTTTACCAAACCGCCTGAGCGCGTGGTGGCGCTGGGGCAAAATACCGCAGAAATTTTGCTGCTGCTCGGCCTGCAGGGTAAGGTCATCGCCAGTGCATTCTGGCCGACTAAAGTGTTGCCACAGCTGGCTGAACAGAATGCAAAAATCAAAACGCTGACGGTTGAAATCCCCACCCTTGAATCCGTGCTGGCGCAAAACCCGGGCTTCGTTCCTGCCCAGACGCCGCTGCTGCTGGGACCCGAGAGCAAGGTGGCAAAACGCGAAGATTTAATCACCCTTGGCGTAAACAGTTATGTGTCGCCAGGAATGTGCGCCACCAAAAAAGCCGCAGGGGATATGTATGGCAGTCGCCAGCAGTTGTGGGATATGACGTACCTGTATCAGGAGATTCAGGACTTCGCCAAAATTTTCAACGTGGAAGATCGTGGCCAGGCGGTGATTGCCGATTTCAAAAAGCGTGAAGCGGCACTGCGTCAGGAGTTTGGTAGCAGCAAGAAAGATCTCTCGTTTGTGTTTTGGTTCTCAAGCTCGTCACCGTCTGCAGATGCCTATGTGGGCGGTAAAAACAGTCCATCCGGATTCATCGCTAACGTACTGGGCGGGCACAACGCCATCACGTCAGAAACCGAATGGCCGACGGTCAGCTGGGAGAGCATCATTGCTGCCAATCCGGATGTGATCGTGGTCTCCAGTCTCGATCGCAATCGCTGGGCGCTGGATAAGGCCGAAGAGAAAATCAAATTCCTGAAAAGCGATCCCGCCGTCAGCCAGCTGGATGCGGTGAAAAAAGGCCACATCGTGGTGATGGACGGCCAGGCCATGAACCCGACCATCCGCACTATCTACGGAGCCGAACAGGTGGGTGAGCAGCTGAGAAAACTGGAACTGAACTGATGACCATCGCTGTTGTTCAGGCGCGACAGGGGCTGTTCCTGACCGCCTCGCTGGTGGCTGCCGTGGCGTTATTATTGCTGGTGATTGCGACCGGTGTCAGCGTCGGGGAGCTGTCGATCCCGCTAAAAAGCGTCTTTTATGCCATCAGTAATAAAATGGGGCTAACGCACGTTCCCCTCAGCCGCATCTACGAAAGTGTGATTTGGGACTTTCGCCTGAGCCGGGCGCTGGTGGCAGCGTGTTGTGGCGCTGGATTGGCGATTTGCGGTGCCGTTTTGCAAAGCCTGCTGAAGAATGCGCTGGCTGAGCCTTATGTGCTCGGTGTCTCTGCCGGTGCCTCCACCGGGGCGGTTTCTGTCGTGGTGTTGGGCATCGGCAGCGGAGCCGTCTCGCTGTCGGCGGGAGCCTTCGCCGGCGCCTTCACCGCCTTTGCCTTTGTCGCTTTTCTGACGAAAGGGGCACGCGGCGGTAATGAACGCACCATCCTGGCTGGCGTTGCGGCTTCCCAGCTGTTTAATGCCATCACCGCTTATACCATCAGCACCTCTGCCAGTGCGCAGCAGGCGCGCGATGTGATGTTCTGGTTGCTGGGCAGCTTCAGTGGCGTGCGCTGGCCGGAACTCCAGCTGGTGCTGGTGGTGGTGACCTTCGGACTGGCCATTTGCCTCTACTATTCCCGGGCGCTGGATGCGTTCACCTTTGGTGACGATGCGGCTGCCTCGCTGGGTATTGCGGTGCCTCAGGTGCGCCTTGCGCTCTTTATCACCACCGCGCTTATCACTGCCACCATCGTCAGCATGGCCGGTTCGATTGGTTTTATTGGCCTAGTGGTGCCGCATGTCATGCGTTTCTTCTTTGGTCCGCTGCATCGCACATTGCTGATTGCCACCGCACTGGCCGGTGCCATTCTGATGGTGCTGGCAGATATCGCGTCACGCTTGCTGATTGCCCCGCAAAGCCTGCCGGTAGGCGTGGTGACCGCGCTGGTTGGCGTACCGTTCTTTGCGGTGATTATCTGGCGTTCGGGGAATAAATAATGAGTATCTCCGCTGACAACATTAGCTGGAAGGTCGGAAAAAAGGTCATCGTCGATAACGTATCGCTGCACATTTCCCGTGGTGAAACGGTAGGGCTGATTGGTCCAAATGGCTGCGGCAAATCTTCCCTCCTGCGCATCCTCGCCGGCCTGCGGCGCCCGGATGCCGGCAATGTGACGCTGGACGGGCAAAATATCGCCCGCATCGCCCGCAAACAGCTTGGCCGCCGGGTGGCATTCGTCGAGCAGCACGGCATGACTGACGCCAACATGCGTGTGCGCGATGTGGTGAAACTGGGGCGCATTCCGCATCATTCGCCATTCTCCAACTGGAGCGCGCACGATGACGAGACTGTGACGGCCGCTCTGCAGCGCGTGGACATGCTGGAGAAAAGTGAGCAGGGATGGCTGAGTCTCTCCGGTGGCGAACGTCAGCGTGTGCACATTGCCCGCGCACTGGCGCAAACGCCGAGCGAAATTCTGCTGGACGAACCGACCAACCATCTGGATATCCATCACCAGATGCAATTAATGCAGCTCATCAGCGAGTTACCGGTTACCAGCATTGTCGCCATTCACGATCTCAACCACGCATCGATGTTCTGTGATTCGCTGATCGTGATGCAGAACGGTCAAATCATCGCAACCGGCACGCCGCAGGATATCCTGACCGAGGCGCTGCTTTGGCAGGTATTCCGGGTGAAAACCAAAATTGAGATCTCCCGTTTCCATGGCAAGAAGCACATTCATTTCATTCTTTAGGGTCAGGTAGCATGCTTCCGTTCTCGCTGCGTCCTGTCTCTACCCTGCGCCCGGGCGTTTTGCTGGGCAGCCAGTTTGTTTTCAACATTGGCTTTTACGCGGTCGTTCCCTTTCTGGCGATATTCTTACGCGATGATATGTTGCTCTCCGGCGGCGTTATCGGGCTGATTCTGGGATTACGCACGTTCTCCCAGCAGGGGATGTTTCTTCTCGGTGGGGCGCTCTCTGACCGTTACGGCGCAAAGATCATTATCCTGTGTGGCTGTCTGGTCCGGATTGCGGGTTATCTGTTGCTGGCGCTGGGGCAATCGCTGTGGCCGATCATTCTGGGTGCATGTCTGACGGGCATCGGCGGTGCGCTGTTTTCCCCGTCGATCGAAGCGCTGCTGGCCAAAGCGGGAACGCAAAGCGAGGCCAAAGGCATGCGCGGCCGCGCGGAGTGGTTTGCACTGTTTGCGGTGTGCGGCGAACTCGGTGCCGTACTGGGCCCGGTGGCTGGCGCACTGCTGACCGGATTCGGTTTTCGCCAGGTGGCGCTGGCAGGGGCCGCGGTCTTTGTCATCGCGCTGATTGTGCTGTACTTTTTTCTCCCTGCTACAGGTAACAGCAAACAGGCGCTGAAAATAGTCTCCTGGTGGATGACCTTCCGCCAGCCGCGTTTTGTCGCTTTCATCGTGGCTTACAGCTCGTGGCTTTTGAGCTACAACCAGCTGTATCTGGCGTTGCCAGTGGAGATTCGGCGAGCAGGCGGCAGCGAGAAAGATCTCGGCCCGCTCTTTATGCTGGCCTCGGTGTTGATTATCGCTTTTCAGCTGCCGCTGGCGCGCTTTGCACGACGCGTGGGGACGGTAAAAGTTTTACCGGTGGGTTTTTTGTTGCTCTCCGCCGCGTTTGCCAGCGTGGCCCTGTTCGCGTCAACCACGCCGCCTGACGGCTGGCTGCGGTTAATCCCTGCGGTGTGTCTGGTGACTTTTCTGACATTCGGCCAGATGCTGCTGGTGCCGTCGGCCAAGGATTTGATTCCCCGGTTTGCCGACCCCGCGACGCTGGGTGCACATTACGGCGCCCTGGCCACCGCCGGCGGCTTCGCGGTGCTGGCCGGCAATTTAATGTTTGGACCGCTGCTGGACAACGCGCTTGTCCCTTCAACGCAGGCTATTTATCCCTGGCTGCTGCTGGCACTGTTTCCCCTGTGCAGCGCCGTTGCCATGAGCGTGATTTGTCGCCCGCTGCGCAGTGCGCCGGTCGGGAAACCTGAATAACCGTTGCTGCCATTCGGGTTATACCGCCGCGGTGCTGTAGCATGACGTGCACAACGCGGGCAGGGAATGTTGCGCAGGCTCTCATCGACAAATGACCAGCCCGATCATGTGTAAACTCTACCTGGTTAACAACACCCAGAAAAACGTTTTCAGGAGTCAAGCCAGATGTTTACGCACATGCGCATTGCCAGACCCGTCTCCCAGCTTGAACGATCGGTTCTGATGTTTAGTCAGGGACTGGGTCTGCAAAAAATTGCCGAATTCCACGATCACGACGGTTTCAATGGCGTGATGCTGGGGCGAAAAGACCTCGACTGGCACCTCGAATTCACCTGCTGCCCGGGACATCCCGTTATACCCTCGCCAACCGAAGACGATCTCCTCGTCCTCTATTATCCGGATGAAAATGCATGGAAGCTGGCATGCGAAACCATGATCGAAGCGGGTTTTAAACGGACGAACTCTTTCAATCCTTACTGGGATGTGAATGGGAAAACCTTCGTTGATCCCGACGGGTACCGGGTGGTGATGCAAAACAGGGCGTGGGGCTAGAGGGGACTAATTAGTGCGACGTTGCTGTTTGTATCTGTTTGCTTTTAATCTAAGCAGACATGATAAATGACGAAAAGCACCATGAATCCTTTTGTTGACGATATCCAACTGCGATCAATCCAGAGTAATAACTCTGTCAGCTGAGGCGATCGTACTTTCCCTGTGTGCGACAATGATTCTGGTAATGTTGAGCTCTCTGATTGCCCGGTTCACCATCGCTTCACTCTCATTATCCAACGCACTTGTCGCCTCATCCAGAAACAAAATTGATGGTTTTTTATAAAGTGCTCGCGCAATGAACAGGCGTTGCTTTTGTCCGCCAGAAAGCCCTTCACCCAGCTCGCCTATAAGAGTTTCATAACCCATCGGCATACGCATAATCACCTCATGAATGTAGCTGGCGCGGGCGCATTCTTTCATCCAGACTTCATCAGCCTCGTCTGCAAAACTACAGATATTTTCCCTGATTGAACCACTGAACAGCTTGTCATGCTGCATGACGCAGGCGATCATTTTATGGTAGTTATTGATTCCAATCTGCTGAATATCAACACCCTCTATCTCTACTCTTCCGCTGTCGGGGGAAAATAGCCCGCATAATATTTTAAGTAACGTAGATTTTCCTGCCCCGGAAGGGCCCGTGATTGCCACGCTCTGCCCCGGCAGGATTGAGATATTCATTTTACGAAATATGTAAGGTGACTGAGTGTCGTAACGATAGCTAATTTCATGGGTCTCCAGTCCTAAAGGCTTTAACCCTGTTTCGTAATAGCGGTCAGGTTTATGATTTTCCCGCGGATTTAGTGCAATATCGGCAATGCGTTCATTATGCAGGCTCATCATGCGCAGCTGTAATACAAACTCCGTCAGTGAACTGATGCGATCAGAGAATTGTCCCCGAAAAGCACCGAATGCAACAAACATTCCGATAGTCATTTGGTTATCGATAACCTGACTCGTACCCAGCCAAAGCACAGTAATTTGATCGCAGGCAATAATCAATGTGTTGATACCGCCAAACAGCATGTCCATTTTAGTAATGCGAATGCTGGTATTAATTGAGTCAATTTCAAGGTTTAACCAGTGGGCGGCGCGACGCCGTCCCATTCCCTGTATTTTTACAGCGGCAATGCCGTATAACGTTTCCATAAAGTAAGAACTGGCACGAGCTTCTCTGACAAGTGATTCTTTTGACAGCTGTCGGTAGCGTCCATAAGTTAGCAGGCGCAGCAATACATAAAGGACGGTAAATGCCATCACAATCCAGGTCAGCCATCCACCATAAAGCACCATCATAATCACCACTCCAATGACCATGATACTGTCCATGATGGCACCGACTATACTGGTGGTGAAAGTGTTGCGCAGCGTATCCAGTGAGCTAAATCGTGACTGGATATCACCCATCTTACGTCGCTCAAAATAGCTGAGCGGCAGACATAACAGATGACTGAAGAGGCTGGATTGCCACTGCACGTTTATAAGCGTTGCCATAATTAGTGCTGACCAGGCGCGTACCATACCGACTACGGCCCTAAGCAGGATGAAAAAAATCAGTCCGACGCAGATTACCGTCAGTAAACTCTTGTCTCCTGCCGGTATGGCATGATCCATTACCAGCTGTGTACCGATCGGCATTACCAGATTGATGGTTTCAAACACCAGCGACAGACAAAATATTTTACCGAGCGCTCGCTTTAGACCGTGTACGCTGCTAATAAGGGATCTGAGGCTAATTTTGTTGAGGACGTTTTCGGCAGTAAAATTACTCCCAGGACAGGCTTCCAGCGCCACACCGGTAAAACTCTGCGAAAGTTCTTTAAGGCTAACCGTCCGCCGTCCGCGCGCCGGATCGTGTAGCACCATGCGATTGTTCCTGGCGCTGACCAGCACTACAAAATGATTAAATTCCCAGTGTAAAATGCACGGCATCTTCAGAGCCCCAATCTCGTCGATGTCGAGCGAAAGAGGGCGGGTTTTCATTCCCAACTGTTCAGCCATATCCGTCAGTCCGGATAGCGAAGTACCGCGAGATGACAGATTAAACTGTTGCCTGAGCGCTATCAGGTCCACATTCTTGCCATAATGTCCGCAGATCATTGCCAGGCAGGCAAGGCCACATTCAGCAGACTCGGTCTGGTGGATCATCGGCAGTCGGTTGCGTAACTTTATTTCCAACTTCGCGACCAAAGTTTTAAAGGTCATTCTATTCATTGACTGGTCCTGAAGTACTGACCTTCATATCGTAGAAGGGGGCGATCATCCATTGATAGATTTTCCTTTTCTCCAGAAACATTGTGCTCTGCGCTTGAATGCCATTTTCCAGGCGCAGTCGTTTTCCGACATACCTGACTTCCTGCATTTCAGGCCTGACGATGACCTTGTAATAGGGAGAAACAGTGTTTAAAGCGGATGAGGGAGCGCTTCGGTAGCTGTGCATTTCCTGCAGCGATGCAGGCGTTCTTGAGATAACAGAAACCGTGCCGGCAAACTGGCCGAACTTCTCTACTGGGAAAGCCTCATAACGAATATTGACCCGGTCACCGGGATTAATATAAGGAATGGCGTTATCAGGGACCCAAAGCACCAGAGCGTAATATTCTATTTTTTCTGGAGTAATCTGTAGCAGGCTATCACCCGGATTAACCATTTGTCCCACTGTAACGCTCAGCGAATCTATACGACCAGCGGCTAGTGCCCGCACGATAATGGTGTCATCGGCATCAATACGGGTTCGCTCTTTTTGAAGTTCAAAGCGCTGTAGTTCCATCTGATAGATTTGATTGTCAAAATCGGCTGCCTGAGTATGGATCTGGCTATCCAGTGACGTTATCTGAAGAGAATTATTATCATTTTGAACTGACAAACCGAGAAGACTGTTCTGTTGCTGGTAATAAAGAGCTACCTGGCTAATGAGTTGTTCTTTGTTAACGAGTCCAAGCTTCTGATACTGGCGATAGTTATCCATATTTTCTTTCATGATACGGAGCCCTTCCTGTGCGCGACGCAGAATATTCGTAGAGTGCATGAAGGCTGAGATGTATTGTTCTTTTTGCTTCTCTAACATGTCCAGCGTAGCTTTCTTATTGCTTTCCAGGCGACTGACTATCTGTGAAATCCGGTTAAGCTAGTTGTCAATATCCCTGCGTTCATTTTCGCTTATGACACCGTTACGTGTACTTTTGCTTACATCAATTTGGTATACGGGCGAGCCTGCCTCAACTGATTGCCCTTCGTGAACGTATCGTTTTACAACTGTACCCTGAACACCGGAGTAGAGAGTTGCAGCGCGGGGATAAGTCGATATCTCACCTGAGACGTTGATCCTGCGGCTATAGGTTCCGGCGATAATGAATGTCAAAAATGCTGCAATAAAAAAGAAACACAGGCTCGCCACTGCCCAAAAAGGGATTCCGGGAAGCAGCAGTGTCCGGCCACGCAATCTCATCCTCTGATAATCAACCGCCTCCCTGCGAAACAATGTCATCTCCTTATAAAAGTATACTATATGGTGGGAAATCCTTTTTCATTTAACTGCCAAAAATATAGCTTTTATTTATGATGATACAATTCATCAGCGCATGCAGTATGACTGGCAATAATAATCCCTTTGACCGAACTCTCGCTGCTGTAAGCGTTAATGAAACAAAAAAAAGAATGATTAATGGCTTGTAGCCTGAATACTGAGTATGTAAAACGGCGAAGATCAGAGAGGATAAAATTGTCGCAGGGAATTTTGCTTTGAGAAAAATGGTCAGTGATCCGAATAGCGCACCTCTGATTGCAATTTCCTCATAAACAGGCGCCATTAAAATATAAGATATTTGTATAAAAATAAAGGTGATTGCAGGCAGGATTGTCTCAGAATGACTGTCATAGGTTTCTTCTTCGAAGAACAGTTTTGGGAGGATGAACTGTATAATCAAAATAATGGATAAATAAAGGATGAAATCTTTCAGGTTGAAATTTCCCACCCCAAAACCTTCTTTTTCTCTCAAAAAAAATAAAGAGGTGTAATAACCAGGATCTCCACCGTGAACATCAATGGGAAAAACATACCAGACACGATCGACATCATTCTTAACTGTTCAGGTAAAAGCAGTGGAGCCCCGGTAAGAATAACCATAACAATAAAAACAGATAAGAATAAATATCCATCTTTTTTGTTCATTTAATGTTACCATGTGCTTTTATATCATCTTTAAATAAAATCTTTATAATCTTACCGCCTAGCAACACAAAAGATATTAATGAGCTGATAGTGATGACTAACCTGGATAATTAAACGGGAGGTTTAAAGGTGTTGAATCCTGGGAAGATACCTGCACCACTGAGAAACAAAAAGCCAGTCATTATTGATGAAAATAAAATAATATTTTTTATGATAAGTTTCAATTAATCCTCCTTAATACCCGCCGCAAAAGAAGCGGCGGGTGATTATTTTTAACGGCTGCAGGAGCCACCCATTCCACCGGAGTTACAGCTTCCAGAAGAGCTATTATTACCAGAGTTATTTCCACCGTTACCGCTTCCTGTAAAGCAGCCGCCAGCAAATGCGCCACCCGCTATGCCCAATGCTACACCACCGATTCCCCCGGCTGCACCGGAAATAGCTCCGCCAATAATACCATTATTACAGTTTACCACGCCTGATTCATTATATCGGGGATTACCATTGGATCCTGAACTCGAGCCACCCTTATTACTGGTGTTATTACGCCCTGAGCTATAGGAGGAATCGTTACGACCCCCGGCTCCAGATATTTCGTCTAAAAGGTCTCTTGCGATTACTTTCATAAATAACTCCTGTTTATGGCTGTGGTGAGCTTAATAAAAAACATTGCCAGACAAACAAATACACCGTGAGTAATTTACTTTCAACTTTTTTATTTTTATGAAAACAAGACAAAACTGGTGTGATTTTGCTAATTTATCTTTTTGGTGATTTTATCTGGCGTAATTGAATAACGTTTCTGTTTAACGGTTTCCTGTTAATTCATAATTTTACGGTTTTATACGGAAATTATTTCTTTTGCTTACATGTAGTTTCTTAGATTTTAAGCAGTTATTTGATTTATCACTCATTTTTAGAAATATATACTGCTATACATTCTCTCCTATTTTCGGTTTTTTTTAACATGTGACTGGAAGATAAAATCTATTTTTTGGGGAGAGCATGGCTATGAGTGAGGGCGCAATTCGTACTATTTATGGCGCTCGCCGTATATGGGCGCTGCGGCAATAGGGGGCAGGACGGGAAGGCTCGCTTACCTCCGGATCGCTGAGCGCTAAGGTGGGTGCCATGCTGCGGGTTGAAGTAATCATCCGCGAACTTACGGCGATGGGGAACTTGTATTCAACGGCAAGCCAGCAGACGGCCAGTGCGACGCTACCTGTGCTGTTTTAAGTCTTCAGCCGGATCAGTAGCTGAAATGTCTGGCCTGAATCCGGCAGGTCAAACTGGTAGTTTTTCGACCTTTCATTATTCTTCATGAATGCCGGGATCTTCTCGCGGCCCCTCATCATTGCTGCATCCTGTTAAAATAACGCGAACCATACCAGAGGATACCAGTTTTGTTAAAACGGGAGTTTCATCCCTATGCCAGCAGGTAAACATCAGGTATCTTTGAACTCTCATGAGGAAGGGACGGCTGAGCATGGATACGAAATTCATCGAGACACTGAAAACTTACTGTGACGATACAAATCGTGCCGTCGGCCCGCTGTATCTTCGCCTCGAGAAAGGTTTTCGCGACATGATCACCCGCGGTGATTTGAAAGCCGGATACGCCATTCCAAGCGAACGCGAGCTGTCCGAACAACTGAACCTGTCTCGCGTGACGGTGCGCCGGGCATTGAGCGAACTGGCGAATGCGCAGATCATTATTCAGCGACGCGGTGCACGCAGTACGGTCGCTGGCAGAGTCGAAAAGCCGCTGTCATCGCTGACCAGTTTCAGTGAGGACATGATTTCACGTGGCTATCAACCAGGTGCCCAATGGCTTGAGAAAGAGCTGACGCACGCATCGCCTTCGGAAATCATTGCGCTCAACCTCTCTCCTGGCGCGCTGGTTTGGCGTCTGAAGCGCCTGCGAACTGTCGACGATCGTCCGATGGCCGTTGAAATTGCGGTTGTGCCACAGACATTTATTCCGGATATGAATGAACTGAAAGATTCCCTGTATGCCGTGTTTCAGTTGCATGGGTTCATGCCTGCTCGGGCGCTTCAGCGTATTCGTGCAGAACCGCTGAACCGCGAACACAGCCATCTGCTGGATATGCCAGCGCACAGCCCGGCATTACACGTAGAACGCCACTGCTATCTGGAAGATGGTCGGCCGATTGAATACACCCATACCTGGTATCGGGGCGACAGTTACGACTTTCTGGTTGAGCTACAGCGAGATATCTCGTCGGGCCAGTAAACCAGTGCCATCTAATTGCGCTGTGCCCAGTCAGCAGCGCCCAGTAAACCGGCATCACCCTCGCCCAGTGCTGCCGTCACGGGCAGGTTAAACAGTGCCGGGAAGGCCTGAAGTGCCTTATTAACCCGCGCTATCATGCCTTCTGCCAGACCTACGCTTCCACCCAGCACCACCTCCTGGATGTCTACAACCATGAGCGTATCGGCAATGGCCTGTGCTACAGCCGTGGCTGCGTTATCGAGGATCGCACTGGCCTGTGGTTCATCTGCCGCCAGGGAAAACAGTTCGCGGCTGTCGATCCGGCGGCCAAAAAGTGCCGTGGCCTGGCGGGCAAGGGCAGTGCCGGAAGCGATATGTTCCAGACAACCCGTGCGTCCACAACCACAGCGCCCTGCGTCCGGATCCAGCGGTGCAACGCTCACCGTCGCATGCCCGATATGTCCGGCCAGCCCCTGCGGACCAATCCGTAGTTTCCCGTCGCAAATGAGGCCACCTCCGACCCCGGTAGAAAGGGTAATGAAAAGCAGATCTGTACGATTATGCTGGCGTGGAAGGTACTCTCCCCATGCCGCAGCCTGTGCATCATTGAGCATGATCACCGGACAGTTAAACTGCTTCTCCAGCACTTCGCCCAGCGCAAAACCTTTCCAGAAGGGGATGGTGTTGAGATTAACCGACCACACGCGGCCTTCGCGCAAATAACCCGTTGCGGCAACAGCCACGCGCTCAACTGGATAGTCTGATTGGGTGACCTCGCGTAACGCCGCCAGAAAACCCGCCTCATCATGCTGCATGGGTACCTGCCTGCGAGCAATACATTCCTGCCCCTCAATCCATGCGGCGGACAGTTTTGTCCCGCCAATGTCCAGCGCCAGTATCATGCCGTTGTTCTCCCCTTAATCACGTCAGCCAGTGCTGCTTTGTACCAATCAGTGATGTGCTCGACGCGGGTGATGGCAGATCCGACCGTTACTGCAAACGCGCCTGCTTTCAGCGCTGCTGCGGCGTGATCCGGCGTGCGGGTACGGCCTTCCGCCATCACACGATAACCGCGAGCTGCCAGCGCTGAGATGAGTTCAAGGTCTGGTCGATCCATCGGCTGATCGGCAGTTTCATCGGTATAACCTGAGAGGGTGGTGCCAATAAAATCAAAGCCCATCTCAGCGGCAGCAATGCCATCTTTCAGTGACGAGCAGTCGGCCATAAGTAACACATTTGACTGACGGCCAAGCTTATAGAGATCTGTAACGGGAACCGGGCGCTGACGATCGGTAGCATCCACTGCAATAATGCTGGCTCCGGCAGCTATCAGATCAACAACGTCTTGCAGGAAAGGTGTAATGCGCACCGGCGAATCATCCAGATCACGCTTCACAATACCAATCACCGGGATTTCCAGCGACTTAGAAACCTGCTTCACGTTCTCCACACCTTCGATACGCACGGCACCCGCGCCTGCCAGTTCTGCGCTACGCGCCATCGCGACCACGATGTCGACGTGATCCATTGGCCCACCAGTTACGGGCTGGCACGAAACAACCAACTGATTTTTAAGTTTATTCACATCGAGCGTCATCTTCCGTTCCTGTTGGTTTTGCAATTACCCATCAGATAACCACAATAATACCAGATCTGTAAATTGGTATTTTAAAGACATACTTCTCGCACCGTGATGGTGCTCTGATTTTGACCAAAAGCACCATGATCGTGCTGGACAGCAGTCAGGATTAGGCGTTATAACAGGTTAAATATGTTGCAAAAATATTGATTTAACGCTGATTGCGTTGATATGCAACTAATTTTTACTTTGGTATTGATCTGGACTTATTCTGGCATGTTATTTGAATCACCTGATATGCCACGGGAACGTTATGTAGTTTTCAAACCAGGTACTGAGGAAAGTGAAATGACAGACAGCGTTATTAAAGTATGCGTCATTGGCGCAGGTTTCATGGGAGCAATGCATGCCCGCATCTGGCAGCAGATGTATGGCGTTGATGTGGTTGGCGTGGCCGACCCGGACCTGTCCCGCAGTGAAGCGCTGAAGGAGTGGATCCCGAAGCTGAACTGCTATGAAGATTTTAATCAGATGCTGGATCATGAAAAACCCAACATCGTCAGCATCTGCACCAAGGATGATTTCCACGTGGCACCGGCCCTCGCGGCCGCCAGAGTAGGTGCGCACATCTTCCTGGAAAAACCGATTGCCGCAACGATGGAAGACGGCGAAGCCATCATCCGCGCTGCCCGCGATGCCAACGTGAAGCTGGGTATTGGCTTCCTGCTGCGTTTCGACCCGCGCTACTCCCGTGCTCAGGAAATTCTGGCGACCGGTAGCGCAGGCGAAGTCAGCCACATTACTGCTCGTCGTAACAGCCCGGCAATTGAAGGTCCGGCCCGTTACGGTGGCAGCCTGCCGTTGCCGCTGCACGTTACGGTGCACGACGTGGACATGATCCTGTGGCTGCTGAAGCACACCCAGCCGGTGAGCGTGTATGCGCAGACCACCAACAAGTTGCTTGGCCATCTGGGTACCGAAGATTCCGTGTTCGCCATCATTCGCTTCGCGGACAGCACCGTCGTGAATCTGGAAAGCTCCTGGGCACTGCCGGCCGGTTCACGCACGCTGCTCGATGCCAAAATGTCGATCTTGTCGACAAAAGGGCTGATTGAAATTGAATGCGGTGAGTCAGGACTGTATCACGCGTCCGAAACGGCTAACCGTTATATCGACACCCAGCACTGGCCGCTGAGCCAGGGTGAAATCAAAGGCGACCTGCGTGAAGAGCTGATGTCGTTCCTCGGTGATGTCCGCAACGGCACGACGACAGTCGCGACCGGTGAAGAAGCTAACGAGGCGCTGCGCATTACGCTTGCCATTATGGACTCCGCCCGTACCGGCGAAATCGTCCGGGTCTGACATTCTGACTGAATAAACCAGGTGATGAGATGAGCATAAAAAAAATGGGTATTGCAGGTGTTATTGGCACACTTCTGCTGGCAGGTAACGCCAGCGCAGAGGAAACCCTTCGTGTACTGCTTGAAGGACACAGCACCAGTGATTCCATCAAAGCGCTTTTGCCGGAATTCGAAAAAGAGACCGGTATTAAGGTTCAGGCAGAAATTGTACCTTACAACGATCTTACCTCTAAAGCCTTGCTGGCCTTCTCCTCGCACAGCGGACGTTACGATGTCGTTATGGACGACTGGGTTCACGCCGTGGGTTACGCCTCGGCAGGCTATATCACACCCGTTGATAAGTGGATGAAGAGTGATACCAAATTTTATGACAAAGCGGATCTGGTACCGAGCTATGCAGATACGCTGCGCTATAAAGATGCTTATTATGGCCTGCCAGTATACGGGGAGAGTACCTTCCTGATGTATCGCAAAGACCTGTTTGAGCAGTACGGTATCGCCGTGCCGAAAACCTTTGATGAGCTGACCGCAGCCGCTAAAACCATCAAGGAGAAAACGAACGGTCAGGTCGCGGGTATCACTCTTCGCGGCGCACAGGGTATTCAGAACACCTTTGCGTGGGCTGCCTTCCTGTGGGGCTACGGCGGCCAGTGGATCGACAGTAACGGCAAGTCTGCCATCTCATCACCCGAGGCGATTGCAGCTACAAATGCGTTCGTGAATATCCTGAAGAATTACGGCCCGATTGGTGCGGCTAACTTTGGCTGGCAGGAAAACCGTCTGGTGTTCCAGCAGGGCAAAGCGGCGATGACCATCGACTCTACCGTGAATGGTGGTTTCAATGAAGACGCGAAACAATCTTCAGTCGTCGGGAAAGTCGGTTATGCCCCGGTACCTGCACAGCCGGGTGATCATCCGGGGAACAGCGGCGCACTTCAGGTTCACGGTATGTTCATCAACAGTGACAGTAAGCATCAGGATGCCGCCTGGAAATTCATCAGTTGGGCAACCGCCAGCCAGACGCAGATGAAATCAGTTGAGCTGAATCCGAACGCTGGTGTGAGTTCGCTCAGCGCCATTAACAGTGATGCTTTTGCTCAGCGCTATGGCGCTTTCAAGGACGGCATGCTTGCTGCTCTAAAGAACGGAAACGCGAAATATCTGCCTACCGTGCCGCAGGCTACGCAGATCATCAATATCACCGGCATTGCCCTGTCTGAAGCGCTGGCTGGCACCCAGTCTGTTGAAAGCGCACTTAAGGCAGCGAACACCCGTAACAATAAAGCGTTGTCTCGTTAACCTTTCTCCCTCAGTGCGTTCAGGCGTGCTGAGGGAAATGAATTTCTTACGCAGATCCAGGTAAAACTATGAAAGCAAAACTCACGCAGCAGGCGTTTACACTGCCTTTATTGATTGTATTGCTGCTGGTTTCGTTCTACACGCTGGGTTACGCCATCTATTTGTCCGTGTATGACATCGATTTGATGTCGCCACCGCCGTTTGATTTCATCGGTCTGGCGAACTTCATTGAGGTGCTGAAAGAACCCCGCATGTGGCTCTCCCTGTGGCATACGCTGGTCTATGTGGCGGGATCCACGGTGGCAGAGCTGGTACTCGGCAGTGCTATTGCGCTGTTCATCAGCCGCGACTTTTTTGGCCGCAAGCTGGTACGAGCGCTGTTACTTTTACCCATGATAGTGACCCCCATCGTGGCGGGACTTATCTGGCGTATTTTCTACGATCCTAATGCCGGGCTGTTCAACTGGATCGCGGGCATGTTTGGCATCGCGCCAATTGACTGGTTAGGCAATCCCGGCACAGCAATGGCCTCGCTGATTCTGGCGGATATCTGGCAGTGGACGCCTTTCATTATCCTGCTGGTATCCGCAGGGCTGGACGCGTTACCAAATGAACCTCTTGAAGCGGCAGAGCTGGATGGTGCACGTAGCTGGCGGTTGCTGGCCTTCATCAAGCTGCCGATGATGAAGCCCATTATTCTCATGGCGCTGTTCCTGCGCATGATTGATGCATTCAAATCTTTTGACCTGATTTATGTGATGACCCGTGGCGGCCCGGCCCTGGCGACGGAAACCACCAACATGTACGCCTACCTCACCGGGTTCCAGGATTTTCGTATCAGCGCAGCGGTGGTGATCGCCATCATCAACACGCTGCTGGTGATCGTGGTGCTGTCATTCGCCAGTAAGAAGGTAATGAAAGATGAGTGATTCACTGAAGTTAATCTGCCGGAGAACCGGCTTCTGGCTGGTGCTGATGGTCATACTGGCGTTTTTCCTGCTGCCGATCTACTGGCTCGTGACAATGTCATTTAAAACGTACTTAGATGCCTTCGCCATGCCACCAAAGCTCTGGTTTACGCCGATTCTGGACAACTATCGGCAGGTGCTGAGCAATGGCGATTTCATTCGCGCATTCGGTAACAGTCTGCTGATTTCGCTGGTCTCAACGTTCCTGTGCCTGGTATTCGGGTCGCTCTTTGCCTACGGACTGGTGTTCTTTATTGAGCGAAAAGGACAGGCTAAGCAGTTCATCATGAGCCTGCGCTACGCACCGGTCATTATGCTGGTTATCCCGGTGTATTACCTCATTACGAAGCTTGGCATGACGGATAACTATCTGGTGCTGATTCTGGTTTACACCGTAGCTAACGTGCCATTTACCATTCTGATGATCACTACTTTCTTTGAAGATATTCCCCCTGAAATTCGTGAAGCGGCGCGCGTTGATGGTGCCAGCGAATGGCGCGTGTTTCGCAGTATCATGCTGCCGCTGGCAAGAACCGGCCTGGCCGCATCAGGCGTATTGACGCTGTTCTTTATCTGGAATGAATTCCAGATTGTCCTGACGCTCTCTGGCGACTCTACACAGACGCTGCCAGTCGCGATCACCTCATTCCTAACCTTCCAGGGGACAGAGTGGGGGCCGCTGACTGCGGCAGGAACCCTGGTGATGCTGCCGATGCTGGTGCTCGGTCTGCTGGTACAAAAACATCTGGTGCGCGGTTTAACCATGGGCGGCGTCAAGTAGCTCAGAAGAGAGGAGTATTGAATTATGTCAGGTATACGTCTGAGCAATGTGTTTAAGCGCTTTCACGATACGCAGGTTATCAATCAGGTCGATCTTGAAATTAAACACGGCGAGTTTTGCGTGTTTATCGGGCCATCAGGCTGCGGTAAGTCCACGCTGCTGCGTATGATCGCCGGGCTGGAGACCATCTCCTCGGGTGAAATTCGCATCGGCGATAGGGTCGTCAATAAGCTGGCACCCGCCGATCGCGGTGTAGCGATGGTATTCCAGAGCTACGCGCTTTATCCGCACATGACTATTTACGACAACATGGCGTTTAACCTAAAGCTCGCTAAAACCGAAAAGGCGGAGATTGAGTCTCGCGTGCTGAATGCGGCCAAAATTCTGCAGCTTGAGCCGTTACTCCAGCGTCTTCCGAAAGCGCTCTCCGGTGGGCAGCGTCAGCGCGTGGCCATCGGGCGCGCGATTGTGCGTAACCCGGAGGTGTTCCTGTTTGACGAACCGTTGTCGAATCTGGACGCGTCGCTGCGTGTAGCTACCCGTGTGGAAATCGCCAGGCTGCACCATAAACTTGGCAATACGATGATTTACGTCACGCACGATCAGGTTGAAGCCATGACGCTTGCCGATAAGATTGTGCTGCTGAACAGTGGCGCGGCCATGCTCAATGAAGGTTCAATTGCGCAGGTGGGTCATCCGCTTGAACTCTATCACCACCCGGTCAATGCGTTTGTCGCCGGCTTTATCGGCTCACCCAAAATGAACTTCCTTCCTGCAGAGTTGATCAATAGCAGCGCGCAGAGCAGCAAAGTCCGGCTGGGTCATGCAGGAGAGGTCATTGATGTTGAGGTCAATACTGCCGTGGCGCAGTCCGGTGAGAAGGTGAAAGTAGGCATTCGTCCTGAGCATCTGCGTCTGTGCAATAAGTCTGAGGCGCATTTTACAGGTCAGATCCAGCACATCGAGCATCTGGGGGAAGCCGCCTACTTTTACATTGCGGTAGAAGGCTTCGATCCTGTTCTGGTTAAACATGCGGAAGAGCTGGAGCTGAGCCTGGGTGATGACGTTGGGCTGATGATCCCGCCACAGCACGCACATCTGTTTGATGAAAAAGGCGTGGCCTTCCGCCGCACAGCCCTGGCCGTACAGAAACAGTTTGCTGCAGCTTAAGCCTCAGATGATATCTGTAAAAACAAAACCGGGCGATTGCCCGGTTTTTTTTATCCTGATGAAAACTGACATGGGCTGGCCGACGCTCAGCGTGATGTAACTGAAGGTGGCCAGGTAGCCATTAGGGGACTTAATGGAGAAAAGATGGAACCTGTACGCAGCCTGCTTCCTGTAACATAAATCAAGTTTTCAAAGAGGCTGCCGTTAATACCTTTGGCTTATAAGTATAAAATCAACAGGATGTGAGCGGTGAATATCAAACTTACTTTAGCAGTCTTGACCTCAACATTCTTGCTCTCAGGCTGTTCTGCATTGCTGCCGTTAAATTACAAATCGTATAGCGGTAAAGATGCTGCCACTGTGGTGATACAACAGAGGGAAGAGCAAAGTGGGATGCTTTATATCTTGTTCTACGAGAAAAAAGGCGAATGCTATGATCGCATAGAGCGCTTTCAACTAAGCCCTAATATGTGGGATATGAGTAAGAAACTCATAGTGCAAAAAGTACCACCGGGCAAACTAATTGCTATACAGCAGATTTACAATGCCAAAGATCCTGTAGTGACTATGACCACGTCTACAACCTACACTGGTGTGCAGTGGATCCCTATCATTTCTCAGCCGGGTAAGCGTTACTACTTTGCGGTGAACTATGGTGTTCGTGAAGTTCCAGCAGGTTACCCCATTAGCGTGAATACCGCCCCAGCACAGGTGTTCAGCGAATTTAAACAAGTTCCCCAACCTAACTGGGATGCACACAAGATTTGTAAGCATCTTATTGGCGGAAGCTAATGCCAGCCTGATGCCAGAAGCGGACATACAGAAATCCGTCGGATGATGCTTAACATAAGCCGTTAACGTTCGGATATGGCAATGTAAGAACTTTCGTGAAGATTTATCGACGTAAAAGCGGAGGGCGATACGTTTTCCCGCAGGATGCGGTAACTTACCGTCCGGCCGTGGAAAACAGGCTTACTCCGCTTCAGGTCAGGGCGCCAAATCGCCAGAACTTAAAGAGGTTATTTCTTATCCAGCGACCAGGTCGCGCTGCGCACATCAACCTTCACCGGCAGCAGGCCGACGCGGGTGAAGGTGTCCGCCAACGCCTGCTGTTCCGCAAACACCTGCGGTGACATGCGTGACGCGCCATAAGGCAGGCGTTGCAGCGTGGTCTGCCAGATGGATTTATCCAGACC
This sequence comes from Pantoea sp. B270, assembly GCF_018726825.1. NCBI lineage: Bacteria > Pseudomonadati > Pseudomonadota > Gammaproteobacteria > Enterobacterales > Erwiniaceae > Pantoea > Pantoea sp. B270. The sequence continues at coordinate 72,758 of NZ_JAHCSX010000002.1, read as the reverse complement.
GGTGGATTTCGCCAGAATCGCGGCGGCTTCATCCTGATGCTGATTGGCCCAGTTGCTCAGTTTGCTCAACTCGTCAACCACCTGCTTAGCCGTTTGCGGGTGGTTTTCGGCAAACGGGCGGCTGGCAAGATAGAAGGTGTAGTGCGGCACCAGACCTTCGGCGTTGCGCACTTCACGCGCGCCGGCGTTGGCTTCGACCTCAGCCAGGTAAGGATCCCAGATCACCCAGGCATCGATTGCGCCCTTCTGGAAGGCGGCGCGCGCATCGGCCGGCGGCAGGTAAACCGGCGTGACATCTTTATAGCTCAGCCCGGCATCTTCCAGTGCTTTCACCAGCAGATAATTAACGTCTGAACCCTTGTTCAGGCCAACGCGTTTGCCTTTGAGATCGGCCACGCTTTTGATGGGTGAGTCTTTCGGCACCACAATGGCTTCGGTTTTAGGGTTGGCGGGTGAATGTCCGAGATAAATCAGATCGGCTTTTGCCGCCTGCGCGAAGGCGGGTGGCGCATCGCCGGTGGCGGCCAGATCGATACTGCCCACGTTGAGCCCCTCCAGCATTTGCGGGCCGGCGGGGAATTCCACCCAGCGCACCGCGATACCCTCTTTTTTTAAGGTCTCATCCAGCGTGCCGCGATATTTCAGCAGTGCAAAAATGTTGGCTTTCTGATAACCGATGGTGACGGTTTCCGGGTTGGCGGCAAAGGCGTGCGTGGCGAGCAGGCCGAAGCTGAGTGCCAGTGCGCTCAGGGCAAAACGTTGTGCTTTCATGGGGCGTCTCTCGTGGTTTTTCTCCATCCTGGCAAAGTTGTTATATAACCAATAAATAACTTTTTAATATCGCTTATAACTCTAATTTCAGCCTGAATCAGCATTCACTGTAATGGGCAAGTTGCATAGAGAACCGGATAATTAGCACGGTAATAATTTGTATAACAAATCAAAATGTCATCGCCGCAGGCTTCTGTCAGGATAAGCGATAACGTTGCCTGCTATAGGTTGCTCCTGTTCTATGAAGTGGTTTTCCCGAAGCGCCGTACTGTTCTCTGCCAAAACCTGTCTGGCCGCCTTTCTGGCTTTTTATCTTGCGCTGGAACTCAACCTGGACAAACCCGCCTGGTCACTGACCACCGTGTATGTTGCCTCGCAGCTTTATTCTGCTTCGACGGTGTCCAAATCGGTGTTTCGTTTTTTTGGCACCGTGCTGGGCGGGCTGTTTACTCTGTTGATCTATCCGGCTACGGTCCAGTCGCCGATGCTGTTTAGCCTGTGTATTTCACTCTGGGTTGCCGTCTGTCTGTATCTCTCGCTGCACGATCGCACGCCAAAAAGTTACGTCTTCATGCTGGCCGGCTACAGCGCCGCCATTATGGGCTTTCCCGATGTGACCTCGCCCGGCGCCATTACCTATACGGTGATTTCCCGCATTGAGGAAATCACCGTGGCGATTGTCTGCAGCAGCCTGGTGCATCGGCTGATCTTCCCGGTTTCGATGCGCCATCTGCTCGAACAGAGCGTCGGGCTGTGGTATCAGAACGCGCGTAAATTGTGTAGCGAGCTGATGACGGCGATGCCCGCGGCAAAATCGCTGGAGCGCGAGGATATTCTGGTGCAGATGGCCAACTATCCGCTTAACGTCGAAACGCTGATCACCCACTGCGTCTATGAAGGGGATGCCGCGCGGCGGCTGGTGCGGCTGGTCAGCGTGCAGTATCAGCATCTGTCGTACCTTATCCCGACGCTCACCGCCATTGAATCGCGGCTGAATCTGCTGGCACAGCAGCAGATCCGCTTTCCCGATTATGTCGCGACGGCCTTTCAGCAATTTTTACAATGGCTGAACGGCGACGCGCAACAGCCGGTGCGCGATCGCCTCACCGGCGCTCAGGAGCAGCTGCAGCAGGCCTGGCGCGCAGGGCGGCTTAACAGTGAAGAGAGCATTTTGCTCATCGGCCTGCTGGAACGGTTACTCAATTTTGTCCGTATTGCCGATGCTTACCACAGCGTCAGCGAGCGCGTCAGTGACTGGACGCCAGCGGTGAAACCGGGCAAGGCGTCACGCGCGCACAAGCATGTCGATAAAGGGCTATTACTGCTGTCGTGCTTTACTGCCTTCATCGCCACCTTTGCCAGCTGCCTGTTCTGGATCGGCAGCGGCTGGCGTGATGGTTCAACCGCGCCGATGATGGCGGCGGTGCTGTGTTCGTTCTTCGCCGGGCTGGATAGCCCCATCGCGCCAATGAAGCTGTTTCTGAAGGGCGTACTGATCTCTATGGCGATCAGCCTGATTTACGTCACGCTGCTGATCCCGCAGGCGGTGACGTTTGAAGCGCTGGTGATTTGCCTCGCGCCGGGATTGTTTGCTTTAGGGCTGGTGATCGCCAATCCGTCCACCAACCTGATCGGTCTCATCGTCGCCACGCAGATCCCCGGTTTGATCGGCATGAGCCACCATTTCAAACCCGATTTGCAGCTTATAGTGAATGCCATGATCTCGACGCTGGTGGGCATTGCCGTTGCGCTGGTGCTGACGCTGCTGATTCGCAACAAACGCCCGGCGTGGACGGCCACGCGTGCGCTGCGTAAAGGCATTCGCGATCTGCTGCAGTTTATTACCGCGCTGCGCATGAACACCGCAACGCTGACGGCGCGGCAGCAATTTGTCGCACGCACGCTGGACAGGGTAAACGTGATTCTGCCGCGTAAACGCGTCGATCCGGCACCGGAGCTGGTGGCGGGCGGTAATCTGATTGCGGAGGCCTGGCTCGGTGCTAACTGCTATGACTATTACACCCGTCATCGGCACCTGCTGCTGGCGAATCAGATAGAAAGCGCGGCCATGTTTCACGAGCTGAGTCAGTTTCTTAAGCAGCGGCTGAAAACGCTGTACAGCACGCCATCGCCTGCGCTGCTGCATGAGCTTGATGTGTTACTGCTGCGGCTGGAGGCGGCGGCGCAGCAGGAAAATGCGCTGTTTGCGCCGCTGTTTCATCTGTTCAATATCCGTCTGTCGCTCTTTCCTGGCGCGCGCTGGCCGCAGCCGCTGCCAGAGCAAAACCGCACATAGTGTGATTAAGATCGCACTTTTTGTTAGGTCGGTAATAATAACAATGGTTACTATAACTCCCATGCAGAGCATTCAGCTCTGACCCAAACATTGAAGGAATATGACCATGAAAAACGTAAAAACTCTGACCATCGCTGCTGTTGCTGCTCTTTCTATGATCTCTTTCGGTAGCTTCGCCGCTGAAAGCATCTCCGTCCACGGCAGCACCCTGGATAGCGCTGAAGCCCAGGTTGCCGCTCAGGCTAAAGCGAGTGGTGCAGACAGCTACAAAATCACCAGCGCCCGCGCAGACAACGGCGTGGACATGACTGCTGAGCTGTACAAATAATAACAATCCCTTTCTCCGTTAACGTGCTTAGCCCGGGTTATCCCGGGCTTTTATGTGCCTGCGATGCGGTTCAGCGCCGCGACGCTTTCATGCCTTCATTGAATACCGTACAGTGCCAGACGAGCTAATTTCCGTGGGGAACGGTAACTGATGAAAATGATTGGCCTGATTGGCGGCATGAGCTGGGAATCCACCGCGCTCTATTACCGCATCATCAATGAACAGGTAAAGCAGCAGCTGGGCGGATTGCACTCGGCGCGCAGCCTGATGTACAGCGTCGATTTTCAGCAGATTGAGAAATTGCAGGTCGCCGGTGAATGGCAGCAGGCCGGTGAAATCCTGGCCGAAGCCGGCCGTAGCCTGGAGAAGGGCGGGGCGGATTTCATTGTGCTGTGCACCAACACCATGCACAAAGTCGCCGATCAGATCACCGCGGCCACCCGCATTCCGCTGCTGCATATCGCCGACGCCACGGCACAACGCATTCGTCAGGCCGGCGTGAAACGCGTCGGTCTGCTGGCGACCGCGTTCACCATGGAGCAGGAATTCTATAAAGGGCGCCTTGAGCAGCAATATGACATCGAGGTGCTGGTACCGGACGCTACCGGACGTAAAACGGTGCACGACATTATTTATCAGGAGCTGTGCCTTGGCGTGATCCGTGAAGAATCACGCGCGCAGTACCGTGACATCATTGCTCAGCTGGTGGCACAAGGGGCTGAAGCCATTATCCTTGGCTGTACCGAAATCACGCTGCTGGTTAAAGCGGAGGATGCGGCGGTGCCGCTGTTCGATACCACATTAATCCATGCGCAGGACGCGGTGAAGCTGGCGCTGGCAACAAATAACTAGCCTGCTAATTATAAGCTGTGTTATTATGTGTTCATTGAAGGCACAACGCCGACCCGCATGGTCGCACAGGGATGTGCCAGAACTGGCTGCCAGCACTGGCAGCCTTTTTTGTGGCTGAAAAAGCGTCAGAACGCTGTTTCCAGTGAATCGGTGACGCAATAGTCATCATCCACCAACGGTAGATAACGCCACTTGTCAAATGCGGTACAGGGATGGGAAATGCCGCAGCCAATCCAGTCGCCCGGTTGCAGCGGATCGTCCGCCGGTAACTGCAAATAAGCGTGCTGATCGTTGACGTCGGTGATGCGCAAATGCGTGGCCGCGCGCGGTGCGCTGCCGTCCACCTGACGAATCCACAGCGGATTGGGCAGATCCTGATCGAACGGCACATCGCGCCGGCCGAAATCAACAAAGGCCAGCCCCGGCTCCGGACGCGATAACACGCGGCCCCAGATCTCCAGTGCGGCGCTGAAATGGTGCGTTGCTCCCGGCTGCGCAAAGGGGGCAATGCGTGCATACAAGCCGCTGTCATGTGCCATGTACGCACCGGATCGAATCAGCGGCGTGACCGGCAGCGGCAACTGTGCCGCGCTGAAGCAGGCCGCGACCACATCGAACCACGCGCCACCGCCGGCGCTGAGAATAATTTCTCCGCTGGCAAACAGCTGGTGTTCAGCCAGCAGCGCGGCGGTCGCGATCATCATCTCGCAGTAATCTTTCACGCGCTGCACGCCTGCAGCATCGCGTCCGGCACCCAGCGCACCTTCATAACCGGCCACCCCCACCAGCTGCAGCGAGCGACTGTCTTGGATTGCCTGGGCGATTTCCAGCGCGGCCTGCGGCGAGCGACAGCCGGTGCGGCCGCCGCTGACCGACATCTCCAGCAGTACGGCGATCTGCGCGCCGCCGAGATGCTGCTCAAGCAGTTTTACACCCTGCAGCGAATCCACATAACAGAGAAAGCCGTGGTCGGGATGCTGCTGTTGCCACTGGCCAATCCAGCGGATCCCGGCGGGATCGACCAGTTCATTGGCGAGAAACACGTTGCGGATGCCAAACTGGCGCAGTGCGCGCACCTGGGCCGGCGTCGCTGCGCTCAGGCCCCAGGCGCCGCCTTCACTGACGGCACGGCGCAGAATCGCCGGCGACATCGAGGTTTTGCCGTGCGCGGCCAGCATCAAACCGTGTTCCCGGCAGAACGCTGCCAGTTGCCGCAGGTTATTCTCCAGCGCCGATTGTTTCATCAGCATCAGCGGTGAAAAAACTTCAGGGCTGTTAAACACCGGCGTGCCGTTAGCCAGCGGCTGATTGCCCGTTCCGGCCACTGATTTAAACCGCGGCGCAGGCTGCAGCGCATCCAGCGCGCCGTCGGCCTGCAAAGGGAAGTGAATCGACATCCTGCCTCCTGTTAGTGTTCAAGCACGCGCGACAAAAACTGCTGGGTGCGCGGATTCTGCGGATTAACAAAAATCTGCTCCGGCGAACCCTGTTCGGCGATCACCCCCTGGTCCATAAACACCACGCGATCGGCGGTTTTACGCGCAAAGCCCATCTCATGCGTCACCACCACCATGGTCATGCCTTCCCGTGCCAGACTGCGCATCACTTCCATCACTTCACCAACCAGTTCGGGATCGAGCGCGGAGGTGGCCTCATCAAAGAACATGATTTTCGGCTCGACCGCCAGCGCGCGGGCAATCGCCACACGCTGTTGCTGCCCGCCGGACAGCTGAGCCGGATAGTGATGCGCGCGCTCCGCCAGGCCAACGCGCGTCAGCGCCGCCATGCCGCGTTTGTTCGCTTCCGCTTCGGACAGCTTCTGTGCTTTGATCAGCGCCAGCGTCACGTTGCCGAGTGCGGTTTTATGCGGGAACAGGTTGAACTGCTGAAACACCATGCCGACGTGGCCGCAAATTTCGCTGCTGCGTTTACGGTCGTGCAGCGGTACTTCATTAACCCAGATTTCGCCGCCGTCGGCGGTTTCCAGACCACTCATAATGCGCAGCACGGTACTTTTTCCCGAGCCGGAGGCGCCAATCAGCCCCAGCACTTCGCCCGGCGACACGTCCAGGCTGATCTCTTTCAGTACCTGAGTTGCGCCAAAGGATTTGGTAATACGGCTCAGCGTAATGGCGGATTTGCTCATGATAACTGGCTCCTGGTTTGATGATGTTGAACCCAACGGGAAAGCGGAAAGCAGACAGCGAAGTAGAGCAGGGCGACCAGGCCGTAAACCACCACCGGCTGGCCAATGCGATCAACAATCGCCTGCCCCTGGTGCATCAGCTCCGACATGCCGATCATGCTGACAATCGACGTATCTTTGATTAGCGAAAGATACTGACCCACCAGCGGCGGCAGCACGATGCCGCGCGTTTGTGGCAGCACTACGCTGAGAAACGTCTGGCGTTTTGATAATCCGAGGATCCACGACACTTCCCACTGCCCTTTCGGCACGGCTTCAATGCCGGCCCGGAACACTTCAGCAATGTAAGCGCCCTGATAAATGCTCAGGCCCAGAATGCCGGCGGCGAACAGATTGATTTCATAGCCAAAATAGGCCACGCCGAAGTAAATGAACATCAAGGTGATCAGCACCGGCGTGCCGCGAAACAGCTCGGTGTACAGCACGGCAATCTCTCTGGCGATCGGCAGACGGCTGGTGCGAAGCACCGCGGCCAGTAAACCGAGCAGGGTGCTGCCGGCGATAGCGGCGATGGACAGCAGTAAGGTGATGACCAGCCCTTTCAGCAGAATTGGCAGCGAGCTAATGATAAGTTCGCTCATAACGCATTCTCCCGTTTCACTGGATTAATCAGCCATTTTTTTGCCCACCGCCAGCCGGACTTTTTTACCGGCGTCACCAGCGGCGGGTGGAACAGCCGGCGTCCGGCCACGGTGCCAAGCCATGAAAACAGGTTACTCAGCACCAGATACACCAGGGCAACGACGCTGAAGGTCTGGATATAAAGCAGGGTGCGCGCGTTGATCACCGTGGCGGTGCCGGTCAGCTCCGGCAGTGCGATCGCCGAGAGCAGCGACGTACCGAGTAGCAGCTGAATCAGGTTATTGATGATCGCCGGCCAGACGGCGCGAGCCGCCTGCGGCAGCACCACGCTGAGGAAAATCTGGTGGCGCGGAATGCCGAGGATATACGCCGCTTCCAGCTGGCCCTTCGCCACGGACTGAATACCAGCGCGGAAGGTTTCCGACAAATAGGCACCAACGTTAATCCCCAGTGCCAGCACCCCGGCGGTAAAAGCGCTCATGGTGATACCGAGCGACGGCAGGCCAAAAAAGATGATAAAAATTTGCAGCAGCACCGGCGTATTGCGGATGAATTCAACATAACAGTGGCTGATCCAGCGCAGCGGCGCCAGCGGTGAAGATTTCGCCAGCGCGGCCAGCAGACCGAGCGCCACCGCCAGCGCGAACGCCAGCAGGGTAACCTGCAGCGTGAGCCACGCGGCCTCCAGAAAGGTGTCGGCGTAACGCCACAGGGTTAGCCATTGATAACTCATGGTATGACTCCTTCAGGCGGCGCAGCCTGTGCGACTGCGCCGTGGGCGGACAATCAGTATTGCGGATTCAGCGGATAACGCGGTTTGCTGCCGAACCATTTCTCATACAGCTGGGCGTTCTCACCGGATGCGTTGATTTCAAACAGGAATTCGTTGAGGTAATTGGTCCATACCTGGTCGCCCTGTTTCACCCCAAAGGCGTTGTACTCCAGTGGGACCAGCGCTTCGTTGGTCACGGCCAGTGACGGATCGAGCTTCGCCTGGTAAGCGAGGAAGTTGTTATCCTCGATCATCGCATCGGCCTGACCCTGTTTGACGGCCAGAATCGCCGCCTGGGATGAGTCGTACTCCTGAATTTTCACGTCGATGCCGAGGTTGCGCACTTCGTCGCCATTGGTCGAGCCTTTCACCGTGGCAATGGTTTTGCCGGCCATGTCATGCGCAGACTGAATGCCGCTGTTTTTGCGCACCAGCATTGCCTCACTGGCTACTACGTACGGATGGGTGAAGCCAATCTCTTTGGCACGTTCCAGATTGCGGGTGAAGTTACAAAACACCACATCGACTTTGTTGGTTTGCAGATTAGGGATGCGGTTGGCGCTGGTGGTGTTGACCATTTCCAGCTTCACGCCCATCTCTTTGGCCAGCGCTTTCGCCAGGTCAACGTCGTAACCATCCGGGTTGCCGTCTTTGTCATAAAAACCGAACGGTGCGAAGCTCAGGCAGTCACCGACGCGCAATGTGCCGCGCTGCAGTACGGTTTGCAGCGCCGACTGTGGCGCAGCGCCAGCCTCTTTTTTCTCTTCGGTGGGCGTACAGCCTGCTATCGCCAGCAAGACCAGCGCACCGGCCACGGTTTTGGCACTTAATTTCAGCGATGTTGCATTCATCTTTATGCTCTCTTTAAATGTTTGACGAGACGGCGTTATTCCGCATCACCCGTTTAATAGACGATCGCCAGCGCAGCGGCAGCACCGCCTGTTTCGGGTTATTTTTTTGAAAAAGCAAATGTATTAATTAATATCAGGCTGGCCTGGTGTTGGCGAAGAAAATGAACATCGCAGCCTGGTTGAACGGTATTACTTATTTACGGTCGGCGCGGAAACATTTCATGTCCACTTCGACTTTGCAGTCGACCACTAAATCCTGCACGCTACAAATACGCGCCGGTGGATGACCACTGAATATCTCACTGAATACTTTGTTGAAAGAACTGAAATAACGCGCGTCGGTCAACACCGCCGTCACATGGACCACATCCTCCACGCGATAACCCGCTTCGCGCATGATGGTGAGGCAGTTGTCGAACGCTAACTGTGTCTGTTCGATGATGCCGCCCTCTACCACTTCGCCGTCGCGCATCGGCGTCTGGCCTGAGATATACAGCCAGCCATCGGCCTCCACGGCGCGGGCGAACGGCAATTTTTGCCCACCGGTACCGGTACCGCCCTCAATGCCATAACGTTTGATCGTCATGTCTTTCTGCTCCTTTGCACACTACCGTTTCTGTCTGATATACCAGACTGCTATCTGCAATACCAGATAGGACGAGATTTGCACAGCTGTTGCTTTTTTGCAATATGGCAATCGGCAATTAATTTTTTGCCGTGCTGGTGCGATCGCAAAATAAAATCCAGTGCGTGATTTTTTTGAATGGAAATGTGACCGCTATCGAATTTAACAGCGAGTCCCATCTTTTTTATGCGCCACAATGGGGCCCGAAAATAGCGCATGATAAATAAAGTCGCCGGAAAGATTTTTATTATTGCGGGGATGGGTAATTTCGTTTGCCGGGTGTATCATGCAGCTCTTTTTAAACGCAGATGAGTAGCACCATAACGACAGGGGAGTGAGCGTATGCCGGATGAAAAAACGTCCCGGGCACGCGGTGTTGACCGGGTTATTGATATTTTTCGCCAGCTGCATATCGCGCGTCAGCCTATGGCGATGCGGGATTTAATCGAAGCGACCGGTGCACCGCGCTCCAGTATTTATGAGCTGGTCAGTTTGCTGAGTGAAGCGGGTCTGGTTGAGCTTGATGCGGAAGGTGCCGTGTTTTTCGGTCGTGAAATGCACTATTACGGTGCGGATTACATGGCCCACAACGATCTGATCCGTCGTGCACATCAGCTTATGGTTGAGATCGTGGCGCGTCATGGCGAAACCGTGCAGCTGTGTATGCTGGAAGGTAACAAATACACCGTGGTGCTGTCGGAGAGTAACGCCCATCCGTTTAAAATCACCTCTGATATCGGTGTGCGCGTGCCGATCACCTGGACGGCGACCGGTCGTTTACTGCTGAGTAACTGGTCGGACAGCGCCATTCTCGACCTGATTCCAGAGGAGGATTATCGGCTGGCCAGCGGTCAGATTCTCGACAAGCAGACCTTCCTCGAAGAGATTCACCGTGCCGGCCAGCTGGGCTACTGCATGACCGAAGGTCTGTCCGAAAGCTTTACCTGCTGTATGGCTGCACCGATTCGCTCGCGCAGCGGCCAGGCGGTTGCGGCAATCTGCTTTATGGTCAGCCGTGATACTCCGGCGGAACGCCGACAGATGCTGCTGCAGGAACTGATCGCGTCTGGGCAGAAATTGTCTGATTTCACCTGAGCCGTTGCTTCGCCACAGCGTAATGCGGCGGGCTCCCGGCGCCGTATTATTCGCTTACAACCGCGTGCCGTCGGGTTTATTTTGCCGTGATTAAGGTTGTGTTAAGGTAATTGATAATAATAACTATTTCTTTTACCACGGAGTTTTGGCATGAAAACGCGCCTGTTACTGGCAATGGGGATTCTGGTCTCAACCGCAGCCTGCGCGACTGACTATCCGCTCACCGTCACCGACATGGATGGTCACACGCAAACAATCAGCAAAGAACCGCAGCACATCATTCTGCAGGATGGGCGCGATGTGTTGACGCTGGCGCTACTCGATCGCGACGATCCGTTTAAACGCGTTGTGGCCTGGAACAATCTGCCGAAAAAGCAGGATACGCAAACCTGGGATATGCTGAAGCGCCGCTGGCCTGAAGCGACAAAAATTGTCGATATGGGCTTCAGCGATCAGGGCCAGGTTAATCTGGAAAGCGTGCTGGCGCAGAAACCGGATCTGATGATTGCGCAGCTGCGCGCTAAGCCGGCGCTGGAACAATCCGGCGTGCTGAGCACGCTGAACAACCTGCACATCCCGGTGCTGTTCGTCGATTATGAACTGCATCCGGCACAAAACACCGCCCCGAGCGTCACGCTGCTGGGCAAAGTGCTGAACCGCGAAAGCGAAGCCAAAGCCTACACCGATTTTTACCAGCAGCGCTTCGACCGCATCACCCAAGCCGTTGCGAAGGTCAAAAACAAACCCACGGTATTTATCGAACCCATTGCCGGTAACAGCGATAACTGCTGCTTTACCCACAGCCATAATGGCTGGGGTGGGCTGGTAGAAGCGGTCGGCGGCAAAAATATTGGTTCGGCACTGCTGCCAGGCAATGCCGGCTTTGTCGCGCTGGAAAAAATCATCGCCATGAAACCGGATGTTTACATCATGACCGGTTCAAAGCGGCCAAACAGCAATGTGCTGCCGTTTGGTTACGGCGTGCAGCCGCAGGAAGTACGTGCCACGTTTCAGACGTTATTGCAGCGTACCGGTCTGGCGCAAATCGCGCCGGTGAAGCAGGGGCGCGTGTATGGGGTGTATCATCACTTCTACAATCACCCGTACAACATTATCGGCATGGAAATCCTCGCGAAGGATCTCTATCCGCAGCAGTTTGCCGATCTCAAACCGGTGGCTGATTTCCATACCCTCGTAAAGACCTTCACTCAACTGCCGGACGATGCCATCGAACTGAGCTATCCGGACAACCAGTAATTGCCCGCAGCGGGCGCCCGGCCCGCTGTTCCCATCCTGCCCAAAGCAAAACCCCACAAAAAGTGCACGACGATCATGACACTGCATATTGTTATGTTATAACATATCAATATCAGCACCCTTTCAGGTGCGCGTGATGTCATTATTCAGGAGTGATTATGTCAGCTTTATCCACAAACGGCGGCTTCAGGCGGCTGCCGGTCACCGTACTCTCTGGCTTTCTCGGTGCCGGAAAAACCACTTTGCTTAACCATATTCTCAACAACCGCGAAGGCCGCCGCGTGGCGGTGATCGTCAACGATATGTCGGAAGTGAATATTGATGCCGCGCTGGTGCGTGAGGGCGGGGCGGCGTTGTCACGTACCGACGAGAAGCTGGTGGAAATGAGCAACGGCTGCATCTGCTGCACGCTGCGCGAAGATTTACTGCTGGAAGTCAACTGGCTGGCTAAAGAGGGGCGTTTTGATCATCTGGTGATTGAATCGACCGGCATCTCTGAGCCGTTGCCGGTGGCGGAAACCTTCACGTTTGCCGATGAAGAGGGGCAAAGCCTGTCCACCGTGGCGGCGCTGGATACCATGGTGACCGTGGTGGATGGCTACAATTTCCTGCGTGACTATGATTCCAGTGAAAGCGTCCGCTCGCGCGGCGAATCGCTCGGCGAGGAGGATGAGCGCACGGTGGTCGATTTGCTGATCGATCAGATTGAATTCTGCGATGTGCTGATTCTCAACAAAACCGACCTGATTGATGCGGTAGAGCAGACACGGTTGACCGCGATTCTGCACTCGCTCAATCCTCGCGCGCGGATTATTCGCGCACAGTTTGGTCAGGTGGCGCTTGATCAGGTGCTGAATACCGGCCTGTTTGACTTCGATGCTGCGGCACAGGCCCCCGGCTGGCTGAAAGAGTTGCGCGGCGAGCACACGCCTGAAACTGAAGAGTACGGCATCCGCAGCTTTGTTTTCCGCGCGCGTCGTCCCTTCCATCCGCAGCGTTTTTATCAGGTGATTACGCAGCACATGCAGGGCGTGGTGCGGTCGAAAGGGTATTTCTGGCTGGCAACCCGCCCGCGTCACGCCGGATCCTGGTCGCAGGCCGGCGGCGTCACGCGGCAGGGGCTGGCCGGGATGTGGTGGGCCTGCGTGCCTGAAGATCGCTGGCCGCAGGACGCAGACACGCTGCACTACATCCGCGAAAACTGGCATGAAGGCACCGGCGATGCGCGGCAGGAGATGGTGATCATCGGTATCGATATGGATGAAACCGTGCTGCGTCAGCAGCTGCACCATGCGTTACTGACCGATGAGGAAATGGCGCTGGGGCCAGACGGCTGGGCACAGTTGCCGGATCCGTTCCAGCCATGGTTTGACTGATGCGTCGCCGCGCAGCGGGCTGTGCGGCGACGAACCTATCATCATAATCCGGTATTCATCAGCCGCATCTGGGTGCAGAACGGACACTGACAGCCGCTCACCGCCGCCGCCAGGCGCGCATGCGCTTCGGCAATCGCCAGCGGCTGCGCCTGATCGGTGCTGGCAAGTGCATTGGCCGGTTTCAGCGCCAGCTTTAACGGATCGATTTTCGCCTGAAATGCCCCCGCTTTCGCCGAAGCAAAAGCAATCACTAACAGTGGAACGGTAACCTTCATCGCAGCAACCTCAATCAGAGCACGGGATTGTAACGATATAACATAAACGTGACGCTGTTAAGCGCCTTTATGTGGCGATCCCAGCCACATTGAAACTTCGACGCCATCAGCAAACGGCAGCGAGGTATAGAGGCGGCTGCCATGGACCATTTCCAGATACTCCGGGCTGAAATCGGCATCATCGGCCACAATCAGGGCACCCGGACGCAACCAGGGCTGCACCAGCTGCAGAATCTCCGGATAGATCGCCTTCGCGCCATCCAGCACCAGCATATCAACGCTGGCTGGCAGGTCCTGACTCAGCGTGTCCAGCGCATCGCCCACGCGAATTTCAATCAGATCACTGACGCCAGCATCGGCAAAATGATTGCGCGCCAGCGCCACTTTGCCCGGTTCAAACTCGCTGGTGATGATGCGACCGCCGCCGTTATCGCGCACCGCCGCCGCCAGGTGCAGGGTGGAGAGACCAAACGAAGTACCAAACTCAACGATATGCTGCGCCCGGCTGCTGCGCGCCAGCATGTACAGCAGTTTGCCGGTTTCCCGCGAGACCGCCAGCGGCACATCTTTTAAATGACCGTAAAGTTCGCGGTAATCGGTTTTGCTCTGCAGCAGACGTGTTTGCTCCTCATCGGACATCACGCGAAACGCTTCATTGGTGGGATGCGCCATGTTATCCGCCAGCTCAAACAGATAGTTAAGCAGCGGCGCCAGCGGCGCGGAAGTCAGGGTGTTCATCATCGGGGTTCCTGCATCAGAAGATGGATTTTGCGTCAGGAACAGAATACGATGAATTACTCGCATTTCACTATTCGCGTTCAGGAGCAGACGATGGCCGCACAACGTAACGCTAAGATTTCTGAAAGAAAAAAGCCGCAGCAGGCGCGATCCAGTGAGCTGGTGGCGGCTATTTTGCAGGCGGCGACTCAGGTTCTGGAGCAGGAAGGTGCCACGCGCTTTACCACTGCCCGCGTGGCCGAACGGGCGGGCGTTAGTATTGGATCGCTGTACCAGTATTTTCCCAACAAGGCCGCTATCCTTTTCCGTCTGCAGAGCGAAGAGTGGCAGCGAACCGGCGATCTGCTGGGTTCGATTCTGCGCGACAGCACATCCACGCCGCGTCAGCGCTTGCACCAGCTGACCTGGGCGTTCCTGCACTCGGAGTGTGAAGAGGCGGCGATGCGCACCGCACTGAATGATGCCGCGCCGCTTTACCGGGATGCGCCGGAAGTGCAGGCCGCGCGCGCCAATGGCGAGAATGTGATGTGCGAGTTTCTGCAACAGCTGCTGCCGCAGCGGGACGCGGCTGAGGTGGCGCGGGCGGCGGATTTAATCAACAGCACGCTGGGTGACGTCGGCAAGCATTTTTCCGAATCGCCGCGCAGCGCAGCAGAAATTCAGGCTTATGCGCGCGATATGGCAGACATGTTCTGTGCCTGGATCAGAGAAAAAGGGGCCGAATTGCAGTAAAAAATGGGCTGGAAATCTCTGAAAGCGGTTAACAAACTCATTATTCACATTCTCATTAATCCACACCGCGAGTAAGCTTGATAAAACCTTGGTAAAGCCGGATGGATTGACGGCACACAGAGACGGGAGAGCATGATGGCAGTAAAAATGATTGCGGTGGATATGGATGGGACATTTCTCGATGACAATAAGCAGTACAACGCGCAGCGTTTTGCGCGCCAGTACGCGCTGCTGAAGGAGAAAGGCATCCGTTTCGTGGTCGCCAGCGGCAATCAGTATTATCAGTTGCAGCACTATTTTCCCGCTATCAAAGATGAGATCGCCTTCGTGGCTGAAAACGGTGCCTGGGTATCCGACAGCAACGAAGAAATTTTCTGCGGTGAACTGGCGCCGGAACGTGTTCATCAGGTGCTGGATATTCTCGCCAAAGAACCGGAGATCAGCACCGTGGTGTGCGGTCGCAACGGAGCCTATGTGCACAAGTCAATGCCGGATGAGGTGGTCGCCATGCTGGCCAATCACTATCGCCGGCTGGAGAAGCGCGACAGCCTGTACGATATCGACGATACCATTTTCAAGTTTTCGCTGAATCTGGCACACGAAGGTGTCGAGGCGCTGCTGGCACGTCTGCACAGCGAACTGAACGCGATTGAAAACATCATGCATCCGGTCTCAAGCGGATTTGGCTTTGTCGATTTAATCATTCCCGGCTGTCATAAGGCGCACGGCATCGCGCTGCTGCAGGAGAAGTGGGGCATTGATGATTGTGAAGTGCTGGCGATTGGCGACAGCGCCAACGATATCGAAATGCTGCGCCAGGCCTGTTACAGCTTTGCCATGGCCAACGCCGCTGCACCGGTGGCAGCCGTCGCGCGTTATCGGACGGAAAGTAATAACGACGAGGGCGCTCTCAACGTCATCGCCCGTCTGCTGGCACGCGAAACGCCGTTTGGTTAACGGTCACTGGATCGATCCACGAACTGCGGCGCTATTTAATGTGTGATAAATCGCGCCGCGACGGACAGTATGCGACCCGCGCGTGGTTATTCACGGGCGGATGACGCTGCAGGGCGGGCGTTTTCCGCCGGCGTGCCGCCTGCCACGCGAAGGTTAGCTTCCATTTCATCCAGTGCCGCCTGGTTTTCTAATCCCCACTGATACATCTGCTCAATCGGCCGGGCGAAGGTCATGCCCAGCGCGGTCAGCCGGTAATCCACTTTCGGTGGGATCACTTCGTAAACCTGACGCGCAATTAAGCCGCGCTGCTCCAGCTCTTTCAGTGTCTGAAACAGCATTTTTTTCGAAATCCCCTGCAGGCTACGCTGCAGTTCACCGGTTCGGGCGCGCTGTCCCGGCCAGTGATACAACGCGTGCAGCACCATCGTGCTCCATTTCACCGAAAACAGGTCCATCAGACGGCGCGGTGGCGAATCCGCATAGAAAAACAGTTTGCCATCAATCCAGACAGGCATCGCACTCTCCTTTATGGTCACCAAATGGTGACTACTATCAATTCTGCACCGCGTTGATTATAGTCTGCCGCCTTCATTCAGCCCACACCAGAATTTGAGGAAGGCACCATGAAAATTAACGCACTGGTGGCACAGGATGCAGCGCAACCGCTCGCTGCCGGCCAGATTACCTTGCGTCCGCTGCAGCAGCAGGACGTAAAAATTGAAATTCTTTACTGCGGCGTATGCCATTCCGATTTGCACATGGCACGCAATGAGTGGGCGGTCAGTCGTTATCCGCTGGTGCCGGGCCACGAGATCGTTGGACGCGTGCTGGAGACCGGAACTCAGGTTACGCGCTTCAAAGCCGGTGATGTGGTCGGTGTGGGCGTGATGGTGGATTCCTGCCGTGCCTGCCACTTCTGCCAGCAGCAGGAAGAGCAGTACTGCGAAGCGGGCTTCACCGCCACTTACAACGGCATCGATAAATACACCGGCGACAGCACCTGGGGCGGCTATGCGCAGAATGTGGTGGTCGATCAGCATTTTGTCGTGTCGATCCCGCAAAATCTGGCGCTGGCGGGCGTGGCACCGCTGCTGTGTGCGGGCGTGACGGTGTGGTCACCGCTGCGCCACTTTGGCGTCAAAGCCGGCGATAACGTCGGGGTAGTGGGGCTGGGTGGTTTGGGCCACATGGCGGTAAAACTGGCCAGCGCGCTGGGCGCTGAGGTTACCCTGTTTACTACCTCGCCGGAAAAAGGCGCTGACGCACGTCGTCTTGGTGCGACGCGCGTGGTGGTGTCGCGTGATGTCGCGCAGATGGCGGCATGCCAGACCTCGCTTGATTTCATCATTGACTGCGTGGCGGCACCGCACGATCTCGATCCTTACCTCGCGACGCTGAAGACCAATGGCCGTCTGGTGCTGGTCGGCATTCCTGACCAACCGCATCAGTCGCCGAACGTCACGCCGCTGGTGTTTCGCCGTCTGAGCATCAGCGGTTCATCCATCGGTAGCATTGAAGAGACTCAGGAGATGCTGGATTTCTGCGGCGAGCATAACATCACGGCAGATATTGAGCTGATCGCCGGTGAAGAGATCGAAACGGCCTTCGCGCGTATGCTGAAGGGCGAGGTGAAGTACCGTTTCGTCATTGATATGCTGGCGACTCGCTGGTAATTGCCCAGCCATGGCCGGCGATTTCAGGCTGAAATCGCCGGCTTTGCTATCAACAGATTACTCAGGCAATCTGTATTCCGTATCCGCATAGACCTGACTGCCTTCGCGTTTACCCACACCTAATACCATGACAGTGATGGTTTCATCCTGCACCAGGTACACCAGGCGATAGCCTGAAGCACGTAGTTTTATTTTGTACTGATCTTTTCGTCCGTGAAGTTGTGCTGAGGGGACACGGGGATTTTCCAGCCGTTGTACCAGCTTTTTCTTAAACTGCTCACGCACCGGATGACCCAGTTTCTTCCACTCCTTTTCAGCGGAAGGAACGAACTTTAATTTATAAGTCATCCAGCGAAATCTCTTTCGCATCCGCTAATTCAGAAATGCGTTCATCAGCGATACGACCCAGTTCTGCATCTTCTGCTAATTCCATCAGATATTGGTAAACAGCCGGTGGAACGCAGTAAAAAGCGGGCTCGTTGCGGTTTAAGATAGCAATGGTTTCCCCTTCCGCTGAACGCACTGTTCCCATGGGATCACGCTTTAAATCGGTGATGCTGGCAGCGGTGTTTGACAGGATCTGAAATGGCATGGTGAGATATCCGGACTTAGATAATGAAAACAGGTGAAGTATATTAACACTTTATGGTGCTGATATTAGCGCTTTAAGAAGTGCTTTAAAAGAGTATTTTGGCTAAATACTATACCGCTTTTATGACACAGCACATTTTCGCCCCGCAACAGTAAACAATTCCCGTTACGGTCCGATAACTCCTTCTGCAGACTCAACAAAAACAACAATGACAGGAGCGAGACATGGGACTGGTCTCCCGATTACGGAATGTGCGCATCACGCGCAAACTGGCGGCGGGCTTCGGCATCGTCCTGCTGCTAGTGGCGCTGGCCACAGCGCTCAGCGTGCAACGATTCAACCAGATTCACGACATCTATCAGAAAACCAATCTGATTTATGACATCAACATTGAAGTCTTTCAGGCCAAAATCAATCGTCTTAAATATCTGTATGGCGAGGACAAAGCGGGCGAAACCATGACGGATTACGTCACGCACGCTCAACAGCTGACGCAGCAGGCCCAGCAGCTGCCGTGGACGGCGGACGCCAGAGGGTTGCTCAACGATGTCGCCAGCCATCTTGCCCGTTTTCAGCACAGCATCACCGCCATGACCCAGGCAACCCGACAGCTCAACGATCTGCGCAGCCAGCTGGATGCGCTGAGCCAGCAGGACATGACGTCGCGCTATACCGGACTAATCCGGACCCCCGTCAGCACACCCGAAGTCACCAACCAGATATATCAGCTGCTGTTTGCCATCAGTAATGTGCGCGAAGAGGCCTGGGCGCTGCGCTTCAACGTCAGCGAGGCACTGCGCAATAAACTGGAACATGATTTTCAGCGCGCCGGGCAGGACATGAACACGCTATTGACTCAGCTGCCAGCGGAGCAGCAGGGCGGATTTAACGCGCTATGGCAGGATACCGAACGTTTTAAAGATCTGAGCCTGCAGGCGGCTGCGATTTACGGCCAGCTGCGTGTCGCGGAAAACACCGTCAAAGTGGCGGGCGATAACAGCAGCGCGGCGATCAAACAGATCATCGCCCTGGTTAAGGCGCGTAACGATGAACTGGCTAACGGGTCAGCGGCGCTCTCGCTGCTGATGGGCAGCCTGGCAATAGGGCTGGGCGTGCTGGTGGCCTGGACCATTATCCGGCAGATTACGCGCCCGGTGTTTCACAACCTCGCGCTGGCGGAACGCATTGCCAGCGGCGACCTCAGCTCGCAGTTTGTCACTAATCGCCAGGACGAGCTCGGCCAGCTCACCTCTGCCATGGGACGCATGAATGCGCGGCTGCGCGGCATGATTGGCGAGGTGCTGCACAGCGTCAGCAATGTGTCGCAGGCAGCCAGCACCATACATCAGGGCAACCTCGAGTTGTCGTCGCGCACCGCCCAGCAATCGGCTGCGGTGGTGGAAACCGCCGCCAGCATGGAGCAGCTGACCGCCACGGTGAAAAATAATGCCAGCAATGCGCGTCTCGCCAGCCAGATCGCGGCGGAAGCGACGCATAACGCCAGTCAGGGCGGTATCGCGGTACACAATGTCGTCAGCACCATGGGCGAGATCTCTGATAGTTCTAAGAAAATTGCCGAGATTACTGCGGTGATCAACAGCATCGCCTTCCAGACCAACATCCTGGCGCTCAACGCGGCGGTTGAAGCCGCCCGCGCCGGCGAGCAGGGGCGAGGCTTTGCCGTGGTCGCCAGCGAAGTGCGTAATCTGGCACAGCGCAGTGCCGGAGCCGCGAAAGATATTGAACGACTGATTGGCGAATCGGTAGGGCGTATCAGCAACGGCCATCAGCAGGTGGCGCGCGCGGGTGAAACGATGGAGCAAATTGTCAGTAGCATCGCACGCGTAAATGAAATCATGGCGGAGATCTCGGCTGCTTCTGATGAGCAGAGCCGCGGCATTGAGCAAATCGCGCGCGCAGTAGGTGAGCTGGACGGTACCACCCAGCAAAATGCGTCGCTGGTCAGCGCGTCATCCCATTCCGCACAGGCGCTGGAAGAGCAGGCATTCATGCTGCAGCGGCTGGTCAGCCAGTTCCGTTTGCAGGGAACTGTAAGCTAACAACACGCACAGCGGCAGCGAACTTCACCCGCTGGCCGCTGCTGCTATTGGCGGCAAAGCACTGTTATTTTCATTATCGCCAGTGTGCAAGGCGAAAATTCTTAAAAAAAGTCGCCGCAGGGCGACTTTTTCCCGATACACTGCCATTTTTGTCGACCTGAATTTTCCCGTGAATGAATTACTACTCGCCTGATGAAAACCATTTGAAGCGCCGGTCAAAACGCTTCGTTCGTCGTATGTTCATCATGCGTCAGCTCGGCACGATCCTCTGTTTCTTTCCGATTCTCTCAGTGCTACTGGAAATGCAGCGCGGACTGGCATTCAGCGCGCTGCTGTTTGTGAACGCCTTTTTCTGGCCATGGCTGGCGTATCAGCGTGCGCTTCGTGCCGAAGACTCAACTGGTACCGAACGCCAGAATCTGACGCTGGATGCCGCTTTCGGCGGAATCTGGGTAGCGCTGATGGCGTTAAGCCCGATGCCCTCTTTTGTCATCATGGCGGTGCTGGCATCGGATCGCTATGCCGCTGGCGGCGGCGCGCAGCTGATTGCCGCAATACAGGCATTTTTGTGCGGGTTTATTATGGTGTGGCTACTGGATGGCACCAGCGTACATCTGGCGTTCAGCACGCAAACCGTCTGGCTGACGCTGCCGCTGGCCACCTGTTACATGCTGGTACTCAGCGTGGCTTCCTACAATCTCACCTGGCATTTACGCACCCGCAACCGTGAACTGGAGCGCATCGCGCTGATGGATCCCGGCCTGAAAATCCCTAACCGGCGCCTGTTTGAGCGGCGGCTGGAGAGTGAGTTTCTCAGCACGCGGCGCGGCGATAGCAGCGGCTATCTGCTGTTGCTGGATGTCGATCACTTCAAAGTGGTCAATGATAGCTGGGGTCATGAGGCGGGCGATTTTCTGCTGGCCGAGATCTCGGCGCTGCTGCGCAACTATGTCGGGCTGCAGGACATTCCGGCGCGCTTTGGCGGCGATGAGCTGGGCGTTATCGTGCATCAGGCCAGCGATGAATCGGTGGTAGAATTGGCCGAAAGGCTAAAAGAGAAGATTGCCCAGCTGCGCTTACCGGCCTCGGCAGAGTTTCGCTGCTCTGTCAGTATCGGTATTGCGCCTGCGGTCAGCGCCGAATCGTTAAGCGACTGGCTGCGCCATGCGGATGAAGCGCTGTATGAAGTGAAGCGCGCCGGGCGCAACGGCGTGCGGCTGTGGCAAACGCCGCTGGCCCGCGCATCATAATCAGAAAAATTCAGGATCGCAGTTTACCGGAAAATTCAGCGAGTTGGCGATGAAGCAGGCTTCGTGTGCCTGATGATGCAATGCCCGCGCGCGATCGGCATCCGCAGGGTCGCGCAGTTTGATGCGCGGCTTCAGCGTGATATCGGTGAAGCGTCCACGCGCCCCCTCGACCATGTTCCCTTCGGCAGCATCTTCATACTCCTCCACCACAATGCCGGCATCGGCGCACAGGTGTAAATACCACAGCTTATGGCAGGTCGCCGCAGACGCCAGCAGCAATTCCTCAGGATTCCAGCGCGTTTTATCCCCACGAAATGCCGGATCGGCACTCAGCAAAATGGGCGGTTTACCGGGTGCCTGTAATTCGCTGTCACGATCGTAAGCGGTATAAGAAGCTGTGCCATCGCCGCGATTGCCGCTCCAGCGAAGGTGAATCTGGTAATGGTGCTGCTGTGCTGCCATGGGTAATGTCCTGTTAAGTGAGGTCACCTTAGCGGTTGTTATTCACAACGTTCGCGGCGTTTTGGTGCAAATTAATCAGGTGCGCGTGGATGCGCATCTGAACACCTTACAGTAAAACATCTGCGTAATCAGCGTATCTCATTGACATACATAAAGTGTTCCGTGCTGAAACGGTGATGCGCAAGAATCACCGGCGTGGCGCTTTGATCAAATGAGACCTCATCGATCACCATCACCGCGTGCGGCAGAGCAAGTTCCAGCAGGCTGGCATCTTCTTCTGTAGCGAGCGTGGCGCTGATCTGCTCGCGTACCGCCGCAACACGCACATCGTACTGCTCAAACAGGTAACGATACAGCAACTGCGGTAGCTGTTCCGCCGGTGGAAAGTCGGGCAGACGCGCGGCGGGCAGCACCAGTGTTTCATGCATGGCCGCAATGCCCTTCACCCGGCGCAGGCGTTTCAGGCGAATCACTGCGTCACCGGCCGCGATCTGCAGCTTATCGGCCTCGTCGGCGCTGGCGCGACTGTGCTGATACTCCAGCAGTCGCGTCTCCGACTGCAGCAAACCGCCCGATTTGTCATGCAGACGAAAATAGTGAAAGAAATGGCTGAGGTTATGCAGCGGCGCCCAGCCGGTAACCACCGTGCCGGTTTTGCGCCGGCGCATCAGCATCCCTTCCGTCGTGAGCGCCGCCAGCGCCTTGCGCACCGTACCGACCGAGACACCGAACTTCGCCGCCAGACTGTTTTCACTGGGCAAAATGGTGCCCGCCGGCAGTTCGCCCTGCAGGATGGATTCACTGATATGGCGCTTCACTACTTCGTACAGCGGAGCGCCTTCGCCTTCGTTCAGGCGACTGAATTGTGGAACGTCGTGCGCGTCATAGTTTTTTTGCATGTTTCCGATTACCGATTGACCCCAGCTGTTCATTTGCATTATCTATAAACTATATAGAAATACAATAAGTGAACAGTTTATGCAGGAAAATTCATCACTACAGCGCGCTCTGACCCATATCGCCGACGATCAGGCGCAGATTCTTGACGATCTGCAACGCATGCTGGCGGTGGATACCTGCTTCCCGCCCGGACTGGGTTACGCAGCATTCGCCGACCTGCTGAGCACGATGCTGCAGCCGCTGCATTTTAACCTGCAGCGCGTTTCGGTGCCCGACGCGCTGTGGCAGACGCCGGACGGCAGCGCGCAGGGCGAGCGGGTGAATCTGCTGGCCGCGCTGGATGCCGGCGCGGCTGAAAACTGCAATCTCTACTTTCACACCGATACGGTTCCGGCCGGTGATGGCTGGCGCTTTCCGCCGCTGGCGCTCAGCGTGGCGGAAAACAAGCTGTTCGGACGCGGCGCCGCGGATATGAAAGGCACCATCGTGGCCGCGCTGGCTGCGGTGCGGGCCGCGCAGCGCTATCAGCTCAGCCTGCGCTATAACCCTGTGTTTTTACTCTGTACCGATGAAGAGGGCGGCCTTTATCCCGGTATTCGTTATCTGGCGGAGCAGCAGTTATTTCACGGTCACCTGCTCAGCTTCAACGGCGGCGCGGTGCCGCGCATCTGGGCCGGCTGCTTTGGCAGTATCGATATCAAAATTATCGTCAGCGGCCGCTCGGCGCACTCCGGCGATCCGCTGCAGGGTATTAACGCCATTGAGGCTGCGCTTCCGCTGATGAATGCGCTGTATCAGCTGAAAGGCGAGGTGGAACAGCGGGTTTCGGCAATGCCCGCGCCGCCGCATTATCAGGGCCAGCCGCTCACCGCCTTACTGACGCTGGCCGCCGCGCACGGTGGCAGTAAAGGCTCCACCATTCCGGAACGCTTCGAGCTGCTGGTTAATCGCCGCTATGCGCCGGAAGAGCCTTTTGCCGACGTGTGGCAGGAGCTGACGCAGTGCGTGGATAAGGCGATGCAGGGCAGCGCCGCCAGTGACGTCACGCTACAACTGATTGGCCATCTGGCGCCGGTCGCCGATCCCACCGGTCCGCACTGGCCGCGCTGGCAGGCGGCGCTCAGCCAGGGCTTCGGCTTCCCGCCAGCAGAATTCAAAGCCTGGGGATCCGCCACCAGCTCGGATATGGGCTGGGTACAGCAGGCCGGCATTCAGGAAATTCTGCTGGGCGGACTTGCCCGTCCCGATAACCGCATTCATGCCGCCGATGAATACACCACGATGGCAGATGTTATTGCACTTTCGCAGTCGATTCTGGCGTATCTCGCCAATGATTTTCAGCCAACCCAGGGTAATTAATAAACCAACGAGGAACAGAAGATGTGCGCCATGAAAGGGTTAAACCGCAGACAGTTTATCGCCAGTTCAACCGCCCTGACCGGAGCGGCGCTGCTGCCCTGGTCATTCAGTGCCTCGGCTGCCGCCGTTGCCAGCGCGACCCCGGGCGGCACGCCGCGTAAAGGTGGCGTATTGCGCATCAGCGTTGACCAGGCGGTCAGCGTGCTCAATCCCCATCAGGTGCGGGTTAATCCGGAATATCTGGTGGCAGAGCTGTTGTATAGCGGCTTAACCCGCCTGACGCAGGCGATGAAAGCGGAAGGCGATCTGGCGCAGTCCTGGCAGCCGAACGACGACTTAACCCAGTGGACCTTCACGCTGCGGCCCGATCTGCGCTTCAGCGACGGTTCGCCGCTCACCGCAGCGGACGTGGTCGCCAGCCTGCAGGCACTGCTGGACCCGAAAAACGCCTCACCGGCGCTGCACAACATCGGCCCGATTAAAACGGTAAGCGCCAAAGACAACAACACCATCCTGATTGAGACCGAGGCGCCTTATGCCGATCTGCCGGTGATGCTGGCCTATCCGGATGCCAAAATCATCCCGGCGCATATCGCGCAGGGGCAGTACGACAAGCTGAGTAGCGCCTCGCTGGGGGCCGGGCCGTTCCAGCTGGTGTCTTACGATCCGGAACGCAAAATCGTGGTGAAACGCAACCCGCACTATTACGACGCCACGCGGCCGTATCTGGATGGCGTGGAAGTGGTGGTGTATCCCGACGCTATCGCTGAAAGCTCCGCGCTGATTGCCGGCGATACCGATCTGATGCTGAGTGCGCAGTCGAGCGAGTTCGCCCGCTTAGCCAAATCGGCGGGCGTACTGCCGCTGCGCGTGGCGTCCGGCCAGTTTCTTAACGTCAACATGGGCTGCGATCAAAAGCCGTTTAATGATGTGCGCGTCCGCCAGGCGCTGGCGTTATGCGTGGACCGCCAGGCATCGGTGGATTTTGTCGCAGACGGGCTGGGATCGCCGGGTAACGACACGCCGATCAACGCCGCTTATCCGTATTACGCACAGCTGACGCAAAAAGCGCTGGACTACAGCAAGGCCAAAGCGCTGCTGGCGGAGGCCGGTTATCCGAATGGGCTGGACTTAACGCTTATCGCCTCAGACAAGCCGTCAACCCGCACCCAGCTGGGGATTGCCCTGCGGGAGATGGCGAAACCGGGCGGTTTCCGTATCAACGTGCAGACCATGGCGCACAGCACCTATCTCGATCAGGTGTGGAAGAAGGGCAATTTCTACGTCGGCTTTTACAACATGCAGCCGACGCCAGATGCGGTGTTTTCTCTGCTCTATACCTCAACAGCGGCGTGGAACGAAACGCGCTGGAACAATGCGGCTTTCGACGGTGCGGTGATGGCGGCGCGCGAAACCAATGACGAAACGCTGCGCAGCCAGCTGTACGGCAAAGCCCAGCAGCTGATGCACGACGAGGTGCCCTCGTTAATCCCGACCTTCTTTGATTTGCTGGCTGCCAGTCGTGAGCACGTGGCGGGCTATCATCTGCATCCGCGCGGTGCGGTGTTCCGCCTCGATCATGTCTGGCTGACTGCTAACGCGCCAAAGCGCAGCCTGTAAGGAGCGACCGTGACAGCAAGTTACCTGCTTAAACGCCTGCTGCTGATGATTTACACGCTGCTGGTGGTGTCGCTGCTGGTGTTTGGCATCACTCAGCTGCTGCCCGCCGATGCCGCGGTTACGCTGCTGGGACAAAACGCCACGCCGGAAGCGCTGGCGGCGGTGCGGGCGCGGCTTGGGCTGGATGCGCCCGCCTGGCTGCAATACTGGCACTGGCTGACACAGGCGCTGCAGGGCAACTTTGGCGTGTCGATGCGCAATGGCCTGGCCGTCGGGCCAACGCTGCTGACGGCGCTATCGCGCTCGCTGCTGCTGGCGCTGTGCGCCCTGTTACTGATGCTGGTGATCGCCATTCCGCTCGGCATCTGGGCGGCCGTGCGGCGCGGTAAGACCGCCGATGTGCTGGTCAGCGTGATCTCGTACATGGGCATCTCGTTTCCGGAATTCGTCACCGCCACGCTGGTGCTGCTGCTGTTTGCCGATGTCTGGCAGATTCTGCCCGCTACCGGCTACGTGCCGCTCAGCGAAAATTTTATCAGCGGTATTCAGCACCTGATTCTGCCGTCGATCACCGTTGCGCTGATTCTGGTGGCACACGTTTCGCGCATGGTGCGCTCGGAAATGGTTGACGTGCTGCACACCGACTACGTTCGCGCCGCGTGGCTGAAAGGCCTGTCGCGCCGGCGCATCCTGTGGCGCCATGCGCTGCGCAATGGCCTGTTGCCCACCATCACCATTGTGGCGCTCGACGTCGGCTATCTGCTGGGCGGGATTGTGGTGGTGGAGGAGATTTTTGCCATTCCCGGTATTGGCCGGGAGCTGATTGTCGCGGTACAGGCGCGCGATCTGCCCACTATTCAGGCCGGCGTGATGATCCTCGCGGCAACCTATGCCGTGGTGAATTTCCTCGCGGATTTGGCCTATGTGATGCTCGATAAGCGGATTTCCTATGCCTGAAATACTGAAACGATTACTGCGCTCGCCGCAGGGTGCGGCGGGGGTGCTGATTCTGCTGCTGGCGCTGCTGATGGTGGCGGGCGGCGCGCACGTGGCACCGTTTGATCCGGAAGCGATCTCGATCCTGACGCGTTACCGCCCGCCCAGCGCAGAACACTGGTTCGGCACCGATCAGCTGGGGCGTGACATTTTCAGCCGGGTGCTGGTCGGCGCGCGATCCACCATTTTGCTGTCGCTGCTGGCGACCGCGCTGGCGATGGTTATTGGCTCGGTGCTGGGCACCGCCAGCGCCTACCTTGGCGGCAAAGTGGATGAATTCCTGATGCGCACCATGGATGCGGTGATGGCGATTCCCAGCCTGCTGTTTGCGCTGCTGATTGTCAGCACTTTGGGGCAGAGCAGCATGAACGCCGTGCTGGCCATCACCATCGCCTTTGTGCCGGGCATGGTGCGCATTGCGCGCAGCGTGGCGCTGGCGGCGCGTCAGCAGGACTACATCAGCGCCGCCATCGCGCGCGGCGAAGCGGGTTACTACATCATTCTGCGCGAAATGCTGCCGAACATTCTCGCGCCGATCATCGTGGAAGCCACCATTCGCGTGGCATTCGCCATCATGCTGTTTGCCACGCTGAGTTTTCTCGGCCTCGGCGCGCAGCCGCCCGAGCCGGAGTGGGGGCTGATGGTGTCCGAAGCGCGCAGCTATTTCTTTAAAGCACCGTGGATGATGATGATCCCCGGTCTGGCTATCGCGCTGGTGGCGATTGGCTTCAACCTGCTGGGCGATGGCCTGCGTGATGTGTTAAATCCAGGGAGCCACAAATGAAGAGTCCGCACAACCCGGTGCTGTCGGTGGACAATTACAGCCTCGATTATGCGTTAGCGCGCGGCCATTCGCTGCCAGTACTGCGCGATATCACCCTGCAGGTGATGCCGGGCGAAGTGCTGGGGCTGGTGGGGGAGTCCGGCTCCGGCAAGACCACCCTCGGCTGGGCGATCATGCGCTGGCTGGCCAGTAACGCACGCGAGCAGGCGGGTGATATCCGGCTGAACGGCGAAAGCCTGCTGCAGCTGCCAGCGCACCAACTGATGGCGCTACGCGGTAAAAAGCTTGGCATGATTTTTCAGGATCCCAGCGCGTCGCTGAACCCGACGCTGACGCTGGGTGAACAGGTCACCGAAGTGCTGCGACGTCATCGTGGGCTGTCAGCGCGCGAAGCGCAGCAGCTGGGGGAGTCGCTGCTGCGCGATGTCGAGCTGAAGCACCCGGCACGCATGATGCAGCGCTATCCGCATCAGGTTTCCGGTGGTGAGAAGCAGCGCATCCTGATCGCTACCGCCTTCGCCTGCCAGCCGGACTGCCTGATTTTTGATGAGCCGACCACGGCGCTGGACGTCATCAGCTCGGCGCAAATCCTCGATCTTTACGAGCGACTGCGCGCCGAGACCGGTGTCGCATCGCTGTATATCTCACACGATCTGGCGCTGGTGGCGAAAGTGGCCGACCGCGTGTGCGTGCTGGAGCAGGGCCGCATCGTCGAGCAGGCCGCGACGCGCACGCTGTTCAGCGCACCCGCGCATGCGTATACGCGCAAACTGATTGCCGCGGTGCCGGATCCGCAGCATCGGCTGGTCGCGGATGCGGCCGGCAGTCAGCCGCTGCTCAGCCTGCAGGCGCTGACGATTGATTATGGCCAGCACGGCGTGCTCGATCGGCTGCTGAAACGGGAGGCGAACACGACGCGGGCCGCCAATGCGGTTTCGCTGACGGTGCATCAGGGCGAAATTCTCGGCGTGGTCGGCGAGTCCGGTTCGGGTAAATCTTCACTCGGTAAGGCGATAACCGGCCTGGTGCCGTTCACTGGCAGTCTCGATTTCTGCGGCGCAACGTTATATGGCCGCGCGCAGATGGACCCGGCGTATCGCCGCCGTGTGCAAATGATTTTTCAGCATCCGGACGCGTCACTCAACCCGCGCATGACCGTCGGCGAAATCATCGCGCGTCCGCTGCGGCTGTATGGACTGCCACCAGGAGAAAGCGAGGCGCAGGCGGTGGCGCGTCTGCTGCAGGAAGTGCGGCTGTCTGCGGAATTTGCCAGCCGCTATCCGCACGCGCTGTCGGGTGGGCAAAAGCAGCGCGTAGCGATTGCGCGCGCCTTCGCTAACCCGCCGGACCTGGTGATTTGCGATGAAATCACGGCGGCGCTGGATGTGTCGGTGCAGGCCACCATCATCGAGCTGCTGCTGGAGCTGCGCCGTCGCTACGGCACGGCGTATCTGTTCATCACCCACGATCTCAATCTCATCCGGCAGATCGCTCATCGCGTGGCGGTGATGTATCGCGGCGATGTGGTGGAAGTGCTGCCCGGCGAGAATATGCGGGCGCAGGCACAGCATCCTTACACCCGTGCACTGCTTGATGCCGTGCACATCCCTGATCTGACCCAATCCGTGGCATAACGAGAAGCGCATGAACCCTGAAGAGTTAATTCATCACATCGATCGTGAATACTGCCTCGCTTTCCTGGCAAAAATGGTGCAGCACAAAAGTTACAGTGCCACCGAGGGCGAGCGCAAATTAGCCCGCTATATGGCACAACAGATGGCGCAGCTGGGCCTGGAGACTGAACTGCAGCCGGTGGCCGGCGATCGGCTGAACGCCATTGGGCGGCTGGCCGGCAGCGGAGGCGGCCACAGCCTGCTGTTCAACGGTCATCTTGATACTAACCCGGTCACCGAAGGCTGGACCGTCGATCCCTGGGCGGGAAAAATCGACGAGCAGTTTATTTACGGCATCGGCGTTTCTAACATGAAAGCGGGCGATGCCGCCTATTTCTGCGCGCTGAAGACGTTGATTGATGCCGGCGTGAAGCTCAGGGGTGACGTGATCCTCACTTATGTGGTCGGCGAGTTACAGGGCGGCATCGGCACGCTGGCGGCGATTGAGCAGGGCGTGCGCGCCGACTATTTCATCAATGCCGAACCCACGGATTTACAGGCGCTGACCATGCATGCCGGCTCGCTAATGTTCACCATTGAACTGACCGGCGATACGCGCCATCTGTCAAAGCGTGAGGAGGCGGTTGATGCGATTGCGGCGGCGGTCGAACTGATTCCGCAGATCAATAACATCACCTTCAGCGGAGCGAAAAGCGCAGAACACCGCAAAATTAACCGTGGTCATATTGGCACCGTACACGGTGCGCTGGGGCGGGATTTGCAGGAGTGGCGGCCGCCGCAGGTCGCGGATTTTGTCCGCCTGAAAGGCTCCGCCCGCTTTGCGCCGGGGCAAACGGTGGACGGCGTGCTGGCCGACCTGCAGGCCTTGCTGAATGTACTGTGCCAGCGTTATCCGGGTCTGCAGGCGCAGCTGTTCGATGACGGCCTGCGCGATAAACCCACCATGCTGCCGTTTGAGGTGTCGCCGGAATCGCCGATTGTTCAAGCGGTCAATCGCGGTTGGCAGACTGTGCGCGGCACGCCGCAGCCCACCGGGGTGATCACGCCGCCCGCCTTCTACGGTACCGATGCGGCCCACCTGTATCAGCATGCGGGCATGGAGGGCATCGTGTGCGGGCCCGGCGGCAAGTACAACACCATGCCGGACGAGCGCGTCGAGATCAGTGAGTTTCTCGATATGGTGCGCATCTATTTGCTGGCGATCCTCGACATCTGCCAGCCGGTTGAACCGGCGTCATGATCGCCGACGCGCTGTCACGGCTGCGCAGCGCCATGCGCGCCGCCGACATCGAGGTGATGCTGATCGATCATGGCGAACTGCTGGCATGGTTAACCGGTTATACCGTGTCGGAAACGCGTTATCGTGCCTGTCTGGTGCCGTTGCAGGACGAACCGTGGATGGTGCTGCGCCAGCTGGATGCCGCGCCGTGCCGCGCGCAGTCACCGCAGCTGGCGATTGACGCGTACCGTGATGAAGACGATCCGTGGCTGGCGGTGGCGCAAAGCCTGACGCGGCGCGGCTATCAGCGGGCGCGGCTGGGCGCGGATTATGCATCCTACGGCATGACGGTACATAGCTGGCAGCAGCTGGCGCGCCATCTGCCCGGGGTGCGCTGGTGTGATGTCAGCGGTCTGAGCGACCGGCTGCGCGGCGTCAAATTTCAGGCTGAAATCGCCAGCTTACGCCAGGCCGCCGGCATTGCCGATGCCACGCTGGCCCAGCTTAGTGCGCAGGTGCAGGGCGGCTGGCGCGTGCGTGATGTCGCCGCGCTGGCGGCGGCACAATTTCTGCGGCTCGGTGCTGACAGCGGTGAAACCGGACCGATTGTCATCGCCAGCGGCGATAGCGGCTTTTTGCATGCCAGCGGCCATGAGCAGCGTCTGCAAGCGGGCGATGTGCTGCACGTTGAGCTGATCCCAAAAGTGCGGCACTACAGCGCGCGCCTGATGCGTCCGCTGATTGTCGGTGAAATCTCTGCGGCGCGCGCGGCGCTGGCACAACAGCTGATCGCCATTCAGGATCGCCAGCTACGGGCGATGAAGCCGGGCATTGCGGCTTGTACGGTGGATGCCGTCGCGCGTGAGGCGGTGCTCAGCGCCGGGCTGCGTGAGGATTACAGCAACATCACCGGTTATGCGCTGGGTCTGTATACGCGCACTCCGCGTCCGAGCGATTTCAGCTGCTGTTTTCATCCTCAGGCGCCGTGGTTACTGGAGGAAAACATGGTGTTTCACATGTATATTTCAGCGCAGGGCCTCGCCTTCAGTGAAACCGTGCGCGTCACGGCACAGAGCGCAGAGCGACTCACCACGCTGCCGCGCCAGCCGTTTACGCTGCCGGCTAACAATTAACAGGATGATGTACAGTGCAGGACGTTGAATTAATCGATTTGGCTGCCACCTTGCCGGGCCTGATATTTGATCTGAAATACGCCACCGCCGATAACATCGCCGGATATGCCATTTATCGCGACGCGCAGGCGCTGCTGCATCCGGATGCCGCAGCCGCGCTGCGCCGCAGCTGCGATATCGCCCGGCTGGCGGGATTTCGCCTGCTGGTGCTGGACGCGTATCGTCCGCAGCAGGCGCAGTGGCACTTGTGGGATGCCTGTCCGGACGCGGATTATGTGGTGCCACCGGCGCGGGGCTCGAATCACAGCCGTGGCGTGGCGATCGATGTGACGCTGGTGGATGAGGCGGGCAACATTCTGGAAATGGGGACCGGGTTTGACGACATGTCTGCTGAGTCGCACCCGTTCCATCCCAACGTGCCGCAGCAGGCGCAGCGTCATCGCCTGTTGCTGAACGCCATCATGCTTGGCGGCGGTTTTGTCGGGATGCCCACCGAATGGTGGCACTTTGAACTGCCGGATGCGCAAAACTATCCGCTGCTCAGCGATCGCTTTGCCTGCGTCAGCCGGGCTGATCGCGCTCCTGTGAGTGATATTGCGCGTTAATAATCGCGTTGCTGAAGCGGGGGGTTCTGCGCCTTCCCGCCTTGACACGCCCTCCGTTCCGACCCCAGAATGCAGCTTGTTCCAAGGGGTGCCCTGTTAGAGGGCTGAGATTCTACCCGCGCGGCTGTCACGGCCGGCAACGTAGTGACCCTCTGAACCTGATCCGGCTAATACCGGCGTAGGGATGTGGAACCGGGGTCACTGCACGCCCTCATTCCCTCTTTGCGCCTTTCTGCGAATTCTGCGCATCACTCAGCCCCTGGCTGGCCGTTATGCCGCAGTCCAAAGAGGGCACCTTCATGACCGAAGCGTCAATCATTGCCGCGCTGCTGGCATTTATGCAGCGCGAAGAAACCACCGAAGCGGATTTCAACCAGCTGGCGCTGCAGCTGTTCGCGTGGCAATTCGAACACAATCTCCCTTACGCCCGTTTCGCCCGCCAGCACGGCCGTACGCCGCTGACGGTCAAACAGTGGCGGCAGATTCCGGCGGTGCCGATTACGGCGTTTAAAGATCTGACGCTGAGCTGCCGTCCAGTGGCGGAGATTCCCCACATCTTTATGACCAGCGGCACCACGGGGACCGGCCGGGGGCGCAGCTATCACCCGACGCTGGCGGTTTACGATCGCTCGATGCTGATCAATTTCCGCCAGCGCTTTATGGCCGGATATCCGCGCCTGCCGATGGCGATCCTGTTTCCACACAGCAGCGAGCTGCCCAACTCTTCGCTGGCCCATTATTTGACGCTGGCGATGCAAGAATGTGGCACGCCAGACAGCGAAGTGATGGTGGATGCGCAGGGGCTGAAACTGCCGCGTCTGATCGCCGCGCTGGAGCAGGCGCAGGCCAGCGGCCAACCCTATGCCCTGCTGGGTGCCAGCTACAGTTTTGTCCACCTGCTGGACGAACTGGCGCGTCAGCAGCGGCGTTTCAGGCTGCCGCCGGGCAGCCGCATCCTCGACACCGGGGGTTTTAAGGGCCAGTCGCGTGAAGTTGCGGCGGAAGCGTTTTATAGCGCGCTGCAGCAGACGCTCGGCGTGCCGCGTTCGCACTGCATCAATATGTACGGCATGACTGAACTCAGCACGCAGTTTTACGATGCCGGCAATGAAATCTGCCCGCCGGTGAAATCCGGACCGCACTGGATCCGCACGCGTGTGGTCAACCCGCTGACCGGTGCGGACGTGCCGGAAGGTGAGACAGGCGTACTGGTGCATCACGATCTCGCCCATTTCAATTCTGTTTCCGCCATTCTGACCGAAGATGCCGGCGTGATGGTGCCCGGCGGGTTTCAGCTGCTGGGGCGCGTCGCGGACGCCGATGCCAAAGGCTGCTCGCTGGCGATGGAATCGTTTCTCGCTGCCGCGCAGGCGCGGGCATGAAACTGTATGCCGGCCATCTGCCGGGCATCCGCCACAGCGAGGTGGCGTGGCACAGCCTGCACTTTGGCCAGCAGGGCAGCGCGCTGGAAGTGTGCGTGCCGGTGCTGTCCGAGGCGCAGATTGTCACGCTGGCGGCCAGCGTACGCGATAACGCGCGCCGCTACCTGCACACCCTGAGCGTAGCGCGCATCACCGCGTTGATTGATGAAGCTATCGCGCGCCTGCTTGACCGTTCGCACCCGGTGCGCCAGCAGGCGGAGCGGTTGCTGCCGCTGGTTACCGGCTATGACGCCGGGATGCTGCGGCTCGGTTTAACCGGCTATCTCAAAACCTTCCGTGAACCGCAGCTGCGGCGTTTTCTGGCGGAGGATTTCGGCAACGTGCAGATGCTGGACGATTTTCAGCCGCGGCCAAAAGGCGGCTTTGCCCGCGCGTTTGGTCCGCAGCTGTTGCTGCAGGTCTGGGCCGGCAATGTGCCGGGTTTGCCGCTGTGGAGCCTGATTGCCGGCCTGCTGGTGAAGGCGGGAAGCGTGGGCAAAGTGGCGAGCGCTGAGCCGCTGATGGCGGGCTGGTTCGCCCAGCTGCTGGCGGAGATCGATCCGCAGCTGGGCGACTGTCTGGCCGTCGTATGGTGGCAGGGGGGTGATGAAAGCACTGAGCAGCAGTGGTTCCGCGAGTCAGACGTGGTGATGGCTTATGGCGGAGAAGCCGCGCTGACGGCGATGCAGCGGCGTCTGCCGCCAGCCACGCGCTTTCTGCCGCACGGCCATAAAATCAGTTTTGGCATGGTGGCGCGGTCGGCGCTGGACGTCCGGCGCGGTACGGCGCTGGCGCGTCAGGTGGCTTACGATGTGATGCGCTATGACCAGGCCGGCTGTTACTCGCCGCAGGCGCTGTTTATTGAGCGCGGCGGCCGGGTGACGCCGCAGGAGTTTGCTGCTTACCTCGCCCATGAACTTGCCGCGCTGGCACAGCGCTATCCGCGCGCGACGCTGACGCTGGGTGAAAGTCAGGCTGTGGCCGCGTGGCGTAACGCGGAGGAAATGCATGCGCTGAGCGGTGACCGCACGCTGTACGGCGATGAGCACGATGCCTGGGCGGTGGTGTACGTCGACAAGCCGGAGCCGTTACAACCGGGCGCGCTCGAACGTACGCTGAAGGTGATTGCCGTGGATATGCTGGAGGAGACGGTAAGCTGGGTAGCCGCGCAGCGCGCGTATCTGCAAAGCGTTGGCCTCGCGGCCGCGCCCGAGGTGCTGTTTCGGCTGGCGGCGCAACTCGGAGCGGCGGGCGTCACGCGCATCACGGCGCTGGGTAACATGACTTCACCGGAGGCGGGCTGGCATCACGATGGCCGTTTTAGCCTGCTGGATCTGGTCACACTGTGCGAAATCGAACAGGCGGCGGAAACCGCCGCTGAACATTATGCGCCCTATCTTGACTGAGCGGGCGTGGAGAAACGCAATGAAATTCAGCAATCACACCGTGCTGGTGACCGGCGCCAGTCGCGGTATTGGCGCCGCCATTGCCCAGGCCTTTGCCGCCGAAGGCGCGTTTGTCGTGGTCAACTATTTACGTAATCACGACGCCGCTGCGCAGGTAGTCGCGGCCTGTGAAGCACAGGGCGGGGGGGCACTGGCGATTGCCGCCGATGTGACCTGCGCCGCACAGGTAGCCGATATGATGCAGCAGATCGACGCCGCTACCGGACGACTGGATGTGGTGGTGAACAATGCCTTCGCACCTTATCGCTTCGATCCGGACCAGCGCCAGCGCTTCTGGGAAACGTCCTGGTCCGCTTACCAGACGCAGTTTGATGGCGCAGTGAACGCCTGCTACAACGTGTGTCAGGCGGCCTTGCCGCTGATGCGCCGCCGGGCGCGCGGCAGTATCATCAATCTGGTGAGTGATTTGATCGCCCGGCCAGCGGTGGCTTATCACGACTATATCACCGCAAAAACCGCGCTGACGGGCTTTAGCCGGACGCTGGCGGCCGAACTGGGGGCGCTGGGTATTCGGGTGAACTGCGTGGCGCCGGGACTGGTGTATCCCACCGATGCCAGTCAGCATACGCCAGAAGCGGTACGCCATGCGCTGACAGCGCAAACGCCGCTCGGACGACTGGCGCGCGCTGCGGATATCACCGGGCCGGTGCTGTTTCTGGCATCAGCATGGAGCGAATTTGTCACCGGCCAGACGCTGTATGTCGATGGCGGGTTGGTGATGCAGGACCATTAAGCCAGGTCGCCAGTCACCGCACTGGCGACCTGCCACCGCCCGCCCGGTACCTCAATCCCTTATTCCGCCATGCCCACCGTCATGCAGCTATCTGCGCATTGCAGGCAAATTTCCGCACAGGTCTGACAGTGTGGATGCTGGTGCTTCTGGCACTCCCAACCAGCCAGCTGACAGGCCATCGACGTGATGGTACAGAGCTGCTCGCTCAGTTCACTCTGAGCAGCCAGCAGTTGGGCGGTTACGCGACACAGCGCCGCGCACTGCTGATTCAGGCTAATGCAGACGCTCATCTCACTGGCGTCAGCGTCCAGCAGACAGGCGGCTGCACATTGGTCGCAGGCGGTCGCGCAGCGATAGCACAGCGCAATACAGTCATTGAGGTCAGCGTTCATGCGTTTCCCTTAGCGTCAGGTTAATAGCGACGCAATAGTGAGCGTGAATGGAGAATTTAGCTAAAAGCGGGGTGATATCAAGCGGATAGCGGGTAATTAATCCATGTAAGGTGCATTGCGTATGCAATAATTCCTTAAATATTGCGGAGTTAGCCAATTGTAAGCTTGTGTATATATATCAGCCCGGGTAATTAACGCAGATTAAATAAAAGTGTACAACTCTGCGTGGCTTGTACAAATATAGGGTGCCTGAAGCTGATAGTTAGATAATCAATGATTTAATTTTAGGATAAATAAACTGAAAAGCGGTCGCCTGATAAGCGAAGCGGTAAATAACGCAGGATCGCTGAAGATTTGATCGATTAATTGTTTTCGGATGGGAAAATTACTCTCCTGACAAGGTTAGACGTGCGTTTAAGCGAAGCGTAAACGCGATGTCAGGAGAGCACAGTGCAAAAAGTTATCGAGGTTAAATCAATACAAAGATGGGGAGTAGTTATTTACGACGACTGATCTTTCCTCCCTTCCTGCCGGCTTCAATGGCGCGCTGTGGGTCATTTTTGAAGTTACCACCACTGACCTGACCGCCTTTGCGGCCTGCTTCAGCCGCGCGCTCCTTATCGGCGGCGAAGTTGCCTGAACCCCCACGACGTTGCGTCACTTTTTCTTCCTCTTCAGGTTTCTTCTTTGGATCCTTCATTTTTTCCTCTCTGTTCATACCCGCATGAAGCAAAAATAAATGTAGCGATGTTTTTACCATAATCAAGCCAGGAATAATCTTAACTTTTAATTTACAGCACGTTGGTTGTTTAACGATGAGTCAATTTCAGCTGATTTATTCCGGCAAATCATTTGGGGGGGGATTGTTAACATTTTACTTTCATAAAGGGAAGCGTTCTTTTAGCGGCGCTAATGTGAATTGATGACGTTATGACAATTAACCGCTGTCGCATTTCTTAAAAACCTTTCTTGCACAGCCCGGCTTGCTTGCTACGTTTAATTAAGTTGTTCGCCTGGACTTAATTAGCGCTTCGCTTATTTTTCAGATAACCAGCCTGAAAGCGATGAGGTCAAAGCGTGCTGCCCGATCAGGGATCCATCTCTGACGCCGTTGAGGTAGATCGCCCGTGTCATTCACTTTGGAGCAAACCATGACGAAGGAATCTGTATATCTGGACTGGCTGCGCGATGCGCATGCTATGGAGAAACATGCGGAGAGCCTGCTGAAGGCGGCTGCATCACGTCTGACGGATCATCCCGCATTGCAGGCGCGTATTGAGCAGTATCTTGAGCAGAGCCGTGACCAGCAGCAGCAGGTGAAAACGCTGCTGCGCCAGTATGACAGCAGCTGGTCGGTGCTGAAGGAGTCGTTAGGCCGGATGTCGGTGGTCGGTCAGGCCGCCAGCGACATGCTGCAGGATGAAGAGGGCATCCGTGTGGCCGTCAGCAGCTACGTGTTCTGTAACTATAAAATCGCCACCTACTCGACGTTGCTGGTGGCCGCAGAGCAGGCGGAAGAGGGGGAGGATGTCAGGATTGTGCGGCGCATTCTGCAGCAGGAAAGCCAGATGGCCAGCTGGCTGCTGCAGCTGCTGCCACAGGCGGCAGAGGAAGCCATTGTGCTGCGCACGGAACCTGAGCTTTCCGGCACGGATTAAGTCATCCTGCGGCGCGCCCTAGAGATCAATCACCAGTTCCGCCGATTTGCTGCGCGAGCAGCATAAGGCGATGTACTGCTCCGGGGCGCTTTTTTCGCTGTCAGACTGCACGGTATCGCGGTGATCGATCTCTCCAGCGGTAACCCGCGTCAGGCAGGCGCCGCACATGCCCATCTCGCAGGAGAGCGGAACGTCGACGCCATGCTCCAGCAGCACCGTGGCAATGGTTTTGTCAGGCGGAATGGTACATTGCTGCCCACTGCGTGCCAGCGTCACGGTAAAGCCTTCTTCAGCCCCAGCCTTGCGGGCGACAGGTTTGAACGCTTCAGCGTGTATGTTGGCGCTGTCCCAGCCGCGCGCCAGCGCCTGCTGCTGCATGTGCGTCATAAACCCTTCCGGCCCGCACAGGTACAGATGCGTGTCGGCGGCAGCATCAAGCAGTTCCGCCGGTGGATAATCACGGGCGCTGCGGCCTTCGCTGCTGTACCAGATTTCACAAAATCCATGCTGGTAACGCTGCGCCAGTTCGGCGGCAAAAGCTTCATCACCGCGCTGGCGCACGAAGTAATGCAGCACAAAAGGCACGGCGGCGGCCTCCAGCGCCAGCGCCATGGCGTACAGTGGCGTAATGCCAATTCCAGCCGCCAGCAAAATGACTTTAGCGGCCGGTTGCAGAGGAAACAGGTTGCGCGGTGGCGAAATCGCAATCGTCTGGCCGGGGCGCAGCGTGTCGTGCACGTAGCGCGATCCCCCGCGTGATTGCCCGTCGCGGGCAATACAGATTTGATAGCCGCGCGCGTCATCGCAGCGTCCGGTCAGTGAGTACTGACGTATCAGGCCATCACGCAGGTGGACATCAATGTGCGCACCCGGTTGCCAGTCCGGCAGCGGCTGGCCATTTTCTGCCACCAGCGTGACGCTGAGATTGTGACGTCCCTGACGATACAGGCCATCCACCACCACATTCAGCAGATCACTCATCGTTGCCTCCTTACACCAGGAAAAATTCGCCGAAGCCCATGCGCTTCAGACCACGACGATAAGCAATGGAGCTGCGATCGGCCGGGATATGCGCTTCCAGAGCGGGGTCGAGCGGCAAACGCTCCGGCTGCTGGGTTTCCACCATCAGGCGGTCTTCTTCGAACACGCGCTGATTGAAGGCGTGCACCTCTTCAACCGGGATGTGCAGGTCAAAATTACGCGCGATAGGTGCAAACATGCGCGTTTTGCGCGCCGATACCGGCGACGCGGCATTCATGATCACCAGGCGCGATTCGCCGGGGAAATGAATGGTCAGCGTGGCGGTAAACGGCAGATGCATCTCGAAATGACGCAGCCAGCTAAATCCTTCCGGCGCCTGCTGCGGACTGTCAGCGGCAAAGTTACTCACTGAGCTCCAGTAATCCACGGCAAAGCCGGTCTCGGTTTCGACCGGGTTATAGGCAGGTACTACCTGGTTGTTGGGATCGGCGAAGGTTTCCGTGTGCACCCAGGCGAAGTGCGCCACATCCAGAAAACCTTCCACCTGGCGTCCGGCAAAGCCGTTGACGTCAAAACCGGGGCAGTTGATCTGTTGAAAACCGGCATCATCCCAGTGCGGCATGGTGGGCAGCGGCGCGGGCTGGTCAGCATCCGGTGCGAGGCACACCCAAATCAGACCAAAGCGCTCTTCCACCGCATAGCTGATCAGATTGAGTTTGGCCGGAATCGGCTGATCGGGGCTGGACGGGATGCGATTGCAGCGGCCACCGGCACCGAAGCGCAAGCCGTGATAAGGGCAGACGATACCCTCTTCATCATGAAAACCCAGCGTCAGCGGGACGCCACGATGCGGGCAAACGTCGCGTGCCGCTACCACCTGACCCTGCAGACGATACAGCACCAGCTGCTCGTCAAGCAGCACCGCTTTGGTCGGTGCGCCGGCGATATCACAGGAACGGGCAACCGGATGCCACTGTCGCGCCAGACGCAGCCAGTCATCAGGTTCAAACGTGCAGTGTGCGGGAGGCGTAATGTTATTCATGCTGTTGTCCTGTCAGGTGCTCACACAAGGCGAAATAGAAGGCTTCATTTTTGTCAGGACATTGTTAATATGCTTGCCTGTGCAAATCCATCAGCAAGAATGCAGCCAGGTGTTGCAAAAAACCGTACAGGTGAGCAATGAGCCCGTTTTCCCGCTTTGCCGTCTATTTTGCCGAAGTGGCGCGCAGTGGCAGTTTGCGCAAAGCCGCTGAGCAACTGCACGTTTCCGCTTCTGCCATTAACCGGCAGATTCTGCAGGCGGAAGAGAGTTTTGGTACGCCGCTGTTCGAACGTTTGCCGGAAGGGCTGCGCATGACCACCGCCGGAGAATTGTTGTATGACGATGTGATGCGCTGGCAGCGTGAGTTTCGCGTCACGCGGCAGCGTTTCGATGATATTCAGGGACTCAAGCGCGGTAACGTCACGGCCGGGCTGGTGCAGTCGCTGACCAAAGGCAGCGTGGCAGACGCCATCGCCGATATCGCACGCCAGCATCAGTGGCTGCGGCTGGAGCTGACGGTAGACAACAGCCACCGCATCAGCCAGATGATTCGCCAGTCGGAAATCGATTTTGGCCTGATTCTCGATCCCGCCGGGCAGAGCGGACTGGAAGTGCTGGCGTTTGCCGAACTGGAGATGGGCGTGGTGATGGCCGCTGACCATCCGCTTAGCACGAGGCCGCTGCTGTCGCTCAGTGAGCTCAGTCATGAGCGACACATTGTGCCTGGCGCCGCGCTGGTGGTCCACGAACGTGTCGATGCGCTGTACCGCAAGCAGGGCCTGGCGCCGGAAAACATTATCGCCTGTAACGACATCCGCCTGATTCGCAGCCTGATCGCGCAGGGCACCGGCATCAGCGTGCTGAGCCTGCTGGACGTAATGACCGAGGTGCAGGAGAACCAGCTCTGCTTTGTACCGCTCAGGCACAGCGTGATGCGACCGCTGACCCTGGCGCTGTGTACTGCGCCGTCACGCCAGCTATCGCGGGCGGCGCAGATGGTGATTCAGCGCATGACTGAGGTGATAGAGGCGATGGCCAGTGTCAGGCCCGCAGGCGGGCCGTAATCACGTTCAGTGCCCGGTTTCGGCATGCGGCGCGCGGGTTTTGCTGGCACCGGCACCGCCCGATGGACGGGCGATAATAATACCGAGAATACCGCCGACAATCAGCGCTATCGCCACAATCAGCAATCCTGAGTGATAACTCTGCGTCGCATCTTTCATTTTTCCCAGCAGCGGCGGTAAACCCAGTCCGACAAAGTTTGCCACCGTATTGATAAAGGCAATCGATGCCGCAGCGGCTACGCCAGCTAATTTTTCTGTGGTCACGGCCCAGAATATTGGCGTCAGGGCAAAGTTAAGCCCGACGGTGAAGACCAGCAAAATATAGGCGAGCAACAGGCTGCCCGAATAAATCGCGCCGGTTAATGCCAGGCCCGATAAAATTAATGGCAAGCCCATATGCCAGGCGCGTTCACCGCTGCGATCGGAATGGCGTCCGTTTAAATACATAAATACGCAGGCCATCACAAAGGGCAGGGCGGATAGCAGGCTGATAATAAAATTGCTCTGTTCTGCGGCCATGCTTTTAATAATCAACGGCATGAATAACGTAATGCCGATGGAGCCGAACGCCTGTAAAAACCACACCAGACTAAGCAATAACACCGTACGATCTTTTAATGCCTGCAGCCAGGAGTGGTTCTTATTCAGGATAACACCCAGATTGTCCTGTTCGAGGCGCTGACGCAGCCAGTGTTTTTGCGGTGTAGTTAACCAGACAGCATCGTCAGGCTTATCGGGTAAGCGCCACAGAACCAGACAACCAAGCACCACTGCGGGAATGCCTTCCAGCGCGAAAAGCCAGCGCCAGCCTGCGATATCGGCAATGCCATGCATATTGAGAATGGCACCGGAAATGGGCAGACCAATAATCGACGCGCCCACCGATCCCATATAAAAGAAAGACATTGCCCGTGCGCGGTTACTTTTAGGGAACCAGCAGGAAATATAATAGATAATACCCGGCGCAAAACCGGCTTCGGCCATACCGAGTAAGAAACGCATCACATATAACTGATTGGCGCTATGAACCAGCGCCATGCCGGTACTGACAATGCCCCAGGTAATCATAATGCGCGCTATCCAGCGCCGGGCACCGACTTTGGTCATAATGACATTGCTGGGAATCTCAAACAGAATGTAGGAAATATAGAACATGCCGACACCGAGGCCGTACATGCTGGTGGTAAGCCCGAGATCGGCATTCATTTGCAGCGCAGCGATAGAGATATTGGTTTTATCGAGATTAGCGACAAAATAACAGATTACGATAAACGGGATGATGCGCTTATTTAATTGACTCAACGTAGAACCAGAAACATCGGAACTTATCATATCCACCTCGTCACGCAGCATTACGCCACTCCGCGCCGGCAGACAGGCGCAAGGGTAGCGATGTCATGAATGATCTGTTTCGCTTGCTAAGCAATAAATGAAGTGCAGCCGAAAATAAAAATCATTTTATTTCGGCCACGCGGCAGCATTAACTATGCCGATAGTGATATTGCACATGAGCGATATAAATCGTCATGAGTAAGAAGTGTAGTACAATCTATTTTGATTGTACTACAATAGAGATCACAGATTGGACGATTGGCAGGCGTTAAACGATCGCGGCGTAATCACCGGTACCCTCCGGCCAGGGTGTGAGCAGGTCGAAGCCGGTATCCGTGACGGCGACAGTGTGC
Organism: Pantoea sp. B270; assembly: GCF_018726825.1. Classification (NCBI taxonomy): domain Bacteria; kingdom Pseudomonadati; phylum Pseudomonadota; class Gammaproteobacteria; order Enterobacterales; family Erwiniaceae; genus Pantoea; species Pantoea sp. B270. Next base: position 30,316 of record NZ_JAHCSX010000002.1, on the reverse strand, counting down.
TCCCACTGCGCGGACAGGGAGCGATCTTTGGTCACCACCGTCCAGCCATCAGACAGCACGCTGGTGCCCGCTTTGCCGGCGTTAATCATGGGCTCAATGGTAAAAATCATGCCAGCCTGCAGCGCCAGCCCCTGGCCCGGCGTGCCGTAATGCAAAATTTGCGGATCGCCGTGGTAGATCTCGCCGACGCCGTGACCGCAATACTCGCGTACCACGGAAAAACCGGCCTTTTCAGCGACCTGCTGAATAGCCGCACCGATATCGCCCAGCGTTGCACCGGGTTTCACCACCCGAATGCCTGCCACCATTGATTCATACGTCACGTCAACCAGGCGCTTAGCGCGTACCGAAGGCTGACCGACGAAATACATGCGGCTGGTGTCGCCGTACCAGCCGTCTTTGATGACCGCCACGTCGATATTGACGATGTCGCCGTCTTTGAGCTTTTTCTCGCCCGGAATCCCGTGGCACACCACGTGATTAACCGAGGTGCAAACGGTACGGGTATAACCCTGATAGCCAATGTTAGCCGGAATGACCTTTAGCTCATTGACAATATAGTCGTGACAGCGGCGATCCAGTTCATCGGTGGTGACGCCGGGTTTCACCCAGGGCGCGATCATCTCCAGGACTTTGGCGGCGGCGTGACCGGCGGCACGCGCCCGTTCAATCTCTTCAGCGGTATGCAGTTTGATACTCATTGCGCGATTCCCTGCGGAATAAAGGAAGGTTGGTCAAGCAGCTGCGCCAGTTCAGCGCCGCCATCACGTTCGACCCGCATCAGCAGACGCGTCAGTTCCTGATGGCTGAGCTGCGGATAAAGTTCGGCCAGCATGCCGATTTTCATCCAGTGCTCCGCCTGCGCGTTGATCGAACGACTGAGCGCCGTGCTGGCGATGCGCAGGTTCTCATGCATTAAATCTGAAATTTTGACGATACCCATGGCTGGCCTTTATATGAAACGTATATGCTATGTATATAGCGTATCCACAACGGCATGATTTGCAAGTTCAGATTTTCGCCTGTCGGTAAATTTGCGAAATTTGTCAGAAAATCAAAAACATTGTTTAGACCAATACGTTCTCGTCTCCACGCGGACCGGGATACTTTTTGGTCATAGAAAGATTTTTATGACCGGGTAGCCGCTGCGATTCTCGTGAAGAGAAATGAGGTGATACGAAAACGGCACGGCTTTTGCTTGACTCACTTTTTGGCATCAAAGGGTGGGGGAGCAATGGATGACGCACTGAGTTGGTTACAGGCCTCAAGGCAAAGCGATATTGCCAGCCTGCAACGCCTTCGCCAGACCGGCAAACTCATTACCACCGTCAGCGAGCTGGTGCATCAGCTTCAGCGCGAGCGGGGGGCGAGCAATCTGTGGATATGTTCAGAAGGCAGGCTTTACGGCGAGCAGCGGCTCGCCAGTGAGCAGGATGTGACGCGCTGCCAACGGGATTTTTGCCAGGCCTTACCCAGGGTTGAAGCCCAGCCGGGATACAGCCGCTTCTGTAACCTGATCGCCGCCGCGCTGCAGGCCCTGGCTGGATTACCGGCGTTGCGCCAGCAGATTACGCAACAGCAGATCGCGCACGCGCAGGCCGTTGCGGCGTTCAGTACCATTATCCGTAGCTTACTGAACCTGGTTTTTGAGGCCGCCGACACCGCCAGCCATCCTGACATTACCCGCGCGCTCATTGCGCTGTTCAGCTTTATGCAGGGCAAAGAGCTGACGGGACAGGAACGCGCCCTGGGAGCGGCCGGCTTTGCTGCCGGACAATTCAGCGCGGAGCAGCGCAGCGCCATGGTGGCCTTAATTGAAGCACAGGAACAAAGCTTTTCGACCTTCCAGCAGTTTGCCGATGAGGCGGTTTTACACCACTGGCAGCCGCTGGCGCAGGCCAGTCGTGAAATTGAACGACTGCGACGCATTGCCTGTACCGACGGTCGGCGGGACGACAGTGGCGCGCTGCACTGGTTTTCGCTGCTGTCACAGCGCATCGACCAAATGAAATTGCTGGAGGATCGGCTGTCAGCCACGCTGATGTTGCGCTGCCGCGAGGCGATCGCACTGGCACAGCATCAGGCAGCTGAACCTCTGCATGTGGCGCAGTCGGGCTGCGATTTTACATTATATGTCTCCGGGGTGGACTGGCTGCCCACCGAGTCCGGTGCGCTGAACAGCGACGGGCTGGCACCCCAGCTGGGTCGTTCACTGCTGTCGTTGATCACGGAGCAGTCTCAGCGTTTACAGCATCAGGCCAATGAGCTGGCCACCCTGCGCGCCACGCTGGAAGAGCGCAAACTGCTCGACCAGGCCAAAACCTGGCTGATGCAGCAGCATGGGCTGAGTGAAGAGCACGCCTGGCAACGGCTGCGTAAAAGCGCGATGGATCAGAATAAACGGCTACCGGAAATCGCCCAGGCGATCGTCACGGTGGCAGCCACAATGAAGAGATAACTCTAAAGCGTTAGCTGCACAATGCTTGTGCGTGGTCTGCGTCACAAACGTGCAAAATCGGTTAAAAAACCAGCCCGGCGAAAGCCCTGATCGCCACGCGCAGGGCCGTTTCAAAGCTGGCATGCAGTTTGCTTTACCCTATTAAGTGTATGCATTTGCTTTGCCAACGGCGGTAAAGCGAGTGCTTTTGGATAAAGGCGTCCATCTCCCTGTAAAAGCAGTGGAGAGGACGCCTTTTTTATTTCCTGAGGGTGGCAAAAAATGAGCAAATCGCCAGTTTCACTGTCTCGACGTCAACTGCTGTTATCCAGCGCCGCCGCTGGCGGGCTGTGGCTGTTACCGGGATTGCGCAACACCGTATGGGCGGCGGGTTCCGATGCGCCAGAAAAAGCCACCGTGCGGGTGGGATTTATCCCACTGACCGACTGTGCGCCGGTCGTCATGGCCTCGGTGAAAGGCTTCGACAAAAAATATGGTCTGACGCTACAGCCCAGTAAAGAAGCCAGTTGGGCAGCCGTCCGCGACAAACTGATCTCCGGTGAGCTCGATGCGGCACACGTCCTGTACAGCATGATCTATGGCCTGCAACTGGGCGTTGCCGGCCCTCAGCATGCGATGGCGAACCTGATGACGCTCAATAACAATGGCCAGGCAATCTCCCTGTCGAACCAGCTTAAAGCGCAAAAGGTCACCGATGCCGCCAGCCTGAAAAAGACCATCGACAGCAAGGCCAAAGGCAGTCTCACCTTTGCGCATACCTTTCCGACCAGTACCCACGCGATGTGGCTCTACTACTGGCTGGCGAATGCCGGTATCAATCCATTTGATGACGTGCGCACTGTCGTCGTGCCGCCGCCGCAGATGGTGATGAATATGAAGATTGGCAATATGAGCGGCTTCTGTGTGGGCGAGCCGTGGAATCAGCGCGCTATCAGTGATGATATTGGTTTTACCGTCGCTACCAGTCAGCAGATTTGGCCCGATCACCCCGAAAAAATTCTTGGCACCCGCGCCGCGTGGGTGAAAGAGAACCCCAATACGGCGCGCGCGCTGACGGCGGCTGTCCTGGAGGCGGCACGCTGGATCGATGCCTCCGATGATAACCGCCGCGAAACGGCGCAGGTGCTGGCCGGACGCGCATGGATCAACACCAAACCTGAGATTCTGCAGGGTCGCATGCTCGGCCAGTACGAAAACGGGCTGGGACAGAAATGGCAGGACCCGCATGCGATGCGCTTCTTCCATGACGGCAGCGTCAGTTTCCCGTATCTGTCCGATGGCATGTGGTTCCTCACCCAGCTTAAGCGCTGGGGAATGCTGACCGAGGATCCGGACTATCTGGGCGTCGCAAATCAGATCAACCGAATTGATATCTACAAACAGGCAGCGAGCGCCGTCGGCAACATCACGTTGCCCGGCAGTGAGATGCGCAGCAGCACCCTGATCGACGGCAAGGTGTGGGATGGCACGAATCCTGCCGTTTACGCCGCCAGCTTTGCCATTAACCACAAAGAGAGGTCGTGATGAAAAGCCAGACTCGCTCCCTGACGCAGCCTGAGACGCTGCCCACCCGGGCCACGGTGGTGCCCCTTCAGGTCACGCCAAAAAAGATGCGCTCGCCTGCGCGCCTGCGTCCGTTTTTGCAGCGTGCCATTCCCGCGCTGTGCGGTGTGATGCTTCTGCTTCTGATCTGGCAGATCGCGGCCCTTTCCAGCAAAGGCTTTCCCGGCCCGTACGCCACCTGGGAAGCGGCGAAAATCCTGTTCGCCGATCCGTTCTATAACAACGGCCCTAACGATCAGGGCATCGGCTGGAATGTGCTGGCCTCGCTGCAGCGCGTCGCTATCGGCTTTGGCCTGGCCGCGCTGGTGGGGATTCCCGCAGGCTTTCTGCTGGGGCGTTTTGCCTTTGTGGCACGCATGTTCAATCCGGTTATCGCGCTACTGCGTCCGGTCAGCCCGCTGGCCTGGCTGCCTATCGGCCTGCTGCTGTTCCAGCGCGCCGAACCGGCCTCCAGCTGGACCATTTTTATCTGTTCTATCTGGCCGATGATTATTAATACCGCCGAAGGTGTACAGCGCATTCCACAGGATTACCTCAATGTGGCGCGCGTGCTGCAACTGTCGGAATGGACCATCCTGCGCCGCATCCTGTTTCCCGCCGTTCTGCCTGCGGTGCTGACCGGGGTCCGCCTGTCGATTGGTATCGCCTGGCTGGTGATCGTGGCTGCCGAAATGCTGACGGGAGGCCTGGGGATCGGCTTCTGGATCTGGAACGAGTGGAACAACCTCAATGTTGAAAACATCCTGATTGCCATTTTGCTGATTGGCGTCGTCGGCCTGCTACTGGAGCAGGGACTGATGCTGCTGGCGCGTCGCTTTAGCTGGGATAAATAAGGGGAACACTATGCAACCTATCATTCGTGTACAGCAGGTCAGCCAGCGTTTTACCACTTCCGGCGGCGATTTTCTGGCGCTCGATAATGTCAGCTTTGATATTCATCAGGGGGAAACCCTGAGCCTGATCGGCCACTCCGGCTGTGGTAAATCCACGCTGCTCAACCTGATCGCCGGTTTAACCCGACCTACCAGCGGCGTCCTGTTATGCGATAACCGCGAAGTCACCGGCCCCGGCCCTGAGCGCGCCGTTGTGTTTCAAAACCACTCGCTGTTGCCCTGGCTGACGGCGTATCAGAACGTTGAGCTGGCGGTAGAGCAGGTGTTTAAAGGCAAGATGAACAAGGCGGAAATGCGTGACTGGATCGAGCACAACCTGAACCAGGTGCAAATGAGTCATGCCATGCATAAACGCCCCGGCGAGATCTCCGGCGGCATGAAGCAGCGTGTCGGTATCGCCCGCGCGCTGGCAATGAAACCTCGCGTGCTGCTGCTCGACGAACCCTTCGGTGCGCTGGATGCCTTAACGCGCGCGCATCTGCAGGACAGCGTCATGCGCATCCAGCAGGCGCTGAACACCACCATCGTCCTGATTACCCATGATGTGGATGAAGCCGTGTTGCTGTCCGATCGGGTACTGATGATGACCAACGGTCCGGCGGCGCAGGTGGGCGATATCCTGACGATCGACCTGGTCCGGCCGCGTTCACGCGTGGCGCTGGCGGATGACGTGCGTTATCACCAGCTGCGCCAGAAAGTGCTGCATTTTCTCTACGAAAAACAGACTTCGGCGGCATAAGGACGACACCATGAGACAACGGCTGCTGGTTGCGGGTAACGGGATGGCGGGCATGCACATGGTAGAAACTCTGTTGCAGCTGGCGCCGATGCGTTACGACATCACTGTGATTGGCCGTGAGCCGCACGGCAACTATAACCGTGTGCTGTTGTCGCCGTTGCTGGCCGGAGAAACCACCGTTGAGCAAACGCTGATCCACGACCCTGACTGGTATCACCGTCACGGCATAACATTGCGGGTGGGAGAGACGGTGGAACAGGTGAATATTGCTGAGCGGACCTTACGCACCGACCAGCGCCTGCTGCACTGGGACCGCCTGGTACTGGCGACCGGATCGCAGCCCTGCAGACCGTCTGTTCCAGGCAGCGACCTGCCGCATGTCAGCACCTTTCGCACGCTGCAGGATGTGGACACTTTGCTGGCCGGGCACGGTCCGGTAGTGGTGGTCGGTGGGGGCTTTCTGGGTATTGAAGCCGCCGCCGGACTTCAGGCGCAGGGACGTCAGGTCACGCTGATACATCGACAGTCACGTTTGCTGGACAGACAGCTGGATATCAGGGCAGGGGAATTACTGCTGGCTCAGCTCCGGGCGCGCGGCATTCGCTGTGAACTGAATGCCAGTCTTGCGGCGATCCGCACGGATAGTGTGATCCTCCACGATGGCCGTGTGCTGGCGGCGCAGCAGGTGGTGATGGCCATTGGTGTCCAGCCGGCGATCGCCCTGGCGCAGGCCGCCGGTATTCCCTGTCAGCGCGGCATTCTGGTGGATCGCCAGTTGCGCACTGCGCACGCCGGAATTTATGCCGTAGGCGAATGTTGTGAAATCAGCGGCGAGACCTTCGGTCTGGTCGCGCCCTGTCTGGCCCAGGCAAAGATTCTGGCGGCGCAACTGGCCGATCGGCCTCAGGGAGATTTCTACAGTGCGGCCACGGGCACCCGTCTCAAAGTCAGCGGCATTTCCCTGTTTAGCGCCGGTGACGTTCGCGAAGCCCCGTCTGTCACCAGTTTTGACCCGATCGCCGGGCACTATCGACGCCTGTTCCTCAAAGACGGCCGACTGAACGGCGTGCTGCTGTATGGCGACTGCCAGCAAAGTGGCGCGCTGCTGAACCAACTCCATAATGCCGGACCGGTTTCTGTGAATACGCTGTTCGGCCTTGATGAACCTGAAACGCAGCCGCTGGCTGCAGGAAACCCTGTGATGAGCCAAACGAAACCTGTATTAGCCGTGGTGGGTCACGGCATGGTCAGCCACCATTTTCTGGAGCAGCTGGTCGCCCGTAACCTGCATCAGCATTATCACATTGTGGTCTACGGCGAAGAGCGCTATCAGGCTTACGATCGGGTTCACCTTTCTGAGTATTTCATCGGTAAAACGGCAACAGAGTTGTCGCTGGTGAGCGAGGATTTTTTTGCCCGGAACGCAATTGAACTGCGCAGCGGTTGCCGGGTAGAGGCGATCGATCGCCAGCAGCGCAGCCTGCGTGACAGCGCGGGACGTGAGCTGGCCTGGGATAAGCTGGTGTTGGCCACCGGCTCCCGCGCCTTTGTACCACCGGTACCCGGCCATGACGCCGGGCGCTGCTTTGTCTACCGCACGCTGGACGATCTGGATGCCATCGCAGCTTGTGCCCGCCAGAGTCAGCGCGGCGTGGTGATCGGAGGCGGGCTGCTGGGGCTGGAAGCCGCCAATGCGCTGAAGCAGCTGGGGCTGGAGACGCACGTGGTTGAGTTTGCGCCGCGCCTGATGGCCGTGCAACTGGATGACGGCGGGGCGCTGATGCTGCGGCAAAAGATCGACTCGCTGGGCGTGACGGTGCATACCTCGAAGCAGACCGAACAGATTGCCACCCAGCCTGACGGCAGTCTGGTGCTGCACTTTGCCGATGGCGGCGAGCTGACCACCGATCTGGTGCTGTTCTCTGCCGGTATCCGCCCGCGTGATGAGCTGGCCCGGAGCGCCGACATCAGCGTGGGGCCGCGCGGCGGCATTACCATCAATGATCAATGCCAGACGAGTGACAGCGACATTTATGCTATCGGCGAATGCGCGTTGTGGAACGGGCAGATTTTTGGCCTGGTAGCACCTGGCTACCAGATGGCGCGTGTGCTGGCCGGGCATCTGGCGGCCGAACCGGCGCAGTTCACCGGTGCCGACATGAGCACTAAACTGAAGCTGCTGGGCGTAGAAGTCGCCTCCTTTGGCGATGCGCACGGCAAAACGCCGGGCAGCCTGAGCTACCACTGGGCCAACGGGCCAAAAGGCATTTACAAGAAGATCGTGGTTAGCGCCGACAATGCACGACTGCTGGGCGGCGTGCTGGTGGGAGACAGCAGCGACTATGCCACGCTCCTGCAAATGATGTTAAACGCCATGCCGCTGCCGACGGCAGCGGAAGCGCTGATTTTGCCTGCGTTGAATGGCGCGCCGGCCAAAGGGTTGGGCGTCGCTGCGCTGCCGGACAGTGCCCAGGTGTGTTCCTGCCATAACGTCAGTAAAGGCGATATCTGCCATGCGGTGCAGAGTGGCTGTGGCGATATGGCCAGTATAAAAAGCTGCACTAAAGCCGCAACAGGCTGTGGCGGCTGCGCCGCGCTGGTAAAACAGGTGATGGAGCTTCAGCTGGAAAACCTGGGCGTCGCTGTTAAAAAAGACATCTGTGAGCACTTCGCCTATTCCCGTCAGGAGCTGTATCACCTGATCCGTATTAATGGCATCAAAACCTTTGACGATCTGCTGGCCAGCCACGGACGGGGTTGTGGTTGCGAGGTATGCAAACCGCTGGTGGGGTCGCTACTGGCCTCGTGCTGGAACGATTACCTGCTGAAAACGGCACATTTACCGTTACAGGACACGAATGACCGTTACTTTGCCAATATCCAGAAAGATGGCACCTATTCGGTCGTACCGCGCGTGCCGGGGGGCGAGATCACGCCACAGGGCCTGATTGCCATCGGCGAAGTGGCCGTGCGTTACGATCTCTATACCAAAATTACCGGCGGCCAGCGTATCGATCTGTTTGGTGCGCGGCTGGACCAGCTGCCTGCTATCTGGGAAACCCTGCTGGAAGCCGGTTTTGAAACCGGTCATGCCTACGGAAAATCCCTGCGTACGGTGAAATCCTGCGTCGGCTCGACCTGGTGCCGTTATGGCGTGCAGGATTCTACCGCCTTCGCCATCGCGCTGGAGAACCGGTATAAGGGTCTGCGCGCACCGCATAAGATCAAGATGGCGGTGTCCGGCTGCACCCGCGAATGTGCGGAAGCACAAAGTAAAGATATCGGGGTCATCGCCACGGAAAACGGCTGGAACCTGTACGTCTGCGGCAATGGCGGCATGAAGCCGCGCCATGCGGAACTGTTTGCCAGCGATCTGGACGATGACACGCTAATCCAGTACGTCGACCGGATTCTGATGTTCTACGTGCGCACGGCGGATCGCCTGCAGCGTACCAGCGTCTGGATGGATAACATGGAGGGCGGGCTGGACTACCTGCGTGAGGTGGTGATTCATGACAGCCTGGGGATCGCCGCCACGCTGGAACAGGAAATGCAACAGGTGGTGGACACCTGGCAATGCGAATGGCAGACCACGCTGGCCGATCCCTCGCGACGTGCGCTGTTTACCGCCACAGTGAACAGCGATCAGCCGGATGAAACGCTGCACTATGCACGCGTGCGCGGACAGCGCCAGCCACACAAGGCTAGTGGTATTCCCCTGATGCATCTGCCCGCCGAACCCTGGAGCGAAATCTGCCCACTGGAGGCCATTCCGCCAGAGGCCGGCATCGGAGCCCGTCTTGGCAGCGTCCGTATTGCCTTATTCCGCATGGGTGATGACTGTTATGCGCTGGAGGATCGTGAGCCGGGCAGCGAAGCCAGCGTACTGTCACGCGGTATCCTTGGTGATGTTGCGGGGGAGCCGGTGGTGATCTCGCCGCTTTACAAACAGCGTGTACGCCTGCGTGACGGACAGAGCCTTGATAATCCCCAGCATCAGCTGCGTTGCTGGCCGGTTAAACTGGAGGACGGCCAGGTCTGGGTCGCAAACCGTCCGCTTAACCTGATGGCGCAGGCATCATGAAAACTACCTGCGCTTATTGCGGGGTGGGCTGCGGCGTCGAGGTCACGCAGCCGCAGAGCGCGTCGCCTCAGGTCAGTGGCGATACCCGTCATCCGGCGAATGCCGGGCGGCTATGCGTAAAGGGCGCGGCACTGGGCGAAACCCTGACACAGGCCGGACGGTTGCTGCATCCTCAGCTTCATCACCAGCGGGTCAGCATGGAGACGGCACTGGATGCCGCGGCTGATGGTTTGCGCAGGATTATCGATGCGCATGGCCCGGAGGCGGTGGCTTTCTACGGTTCCGGCCAGTTGCTCACGGAAGATTACTATGTGGCGAACAAGCTGATGAAAGGCTTTCTCGGCGTCGCCAACATCGATACCAATTCACGCCTGTGTATGGCCTCCGCGGTGACAGGCTATAAACGGGCATTTGGGGCGGATGCCGTACCGTGCTGTTACGAGGATCTGGATGAGGCCGAGGTAGTCATTCTTGTCGGCTCGAACGCCGCCTGGGCCCATCCGGTGCTGTTTCAGCGCCTGAAACAGGCAAAAGTGCAGCGCCCTGAGATGCAGGTTGTGGTTATCGATCCGCGCCGCACGGCCAGTTGTGAATTCGCCGATCTGCATTTACCGCTCCGGCCGGGCAGCGATCCGGCCCTGTTCTCGGGCCTGCTGCACTGGCTGGAACAGCATGACGGCATTGACGTCACGATGCTGCCGCATCTGGACGGTGTAGACACAACCTTACGGGCCGCGCGGCAGTGGGATGGTGCGGCGGTGGCAGCCCATTGTGATATCAGCCATGAAGTGATCGCCGCGTTCTACGGGTTGTTTACCCGGCATGAGCGCGTACTGACCTTATGGTGCATGGGCATTAACCAGTCACAAAGCGGCAGTGACAACAACAATGCTATTCTCAATGCGCACCTGCTGAGCGGCAAGATTGGCCGACCCGGCTGCGGCCCGTTTTCGCTGACCGGACAGCCGAATGCGATGGGCGGGCGGGAAGTAGGGGGGCTGGCCAACCAACTGGCGGCGCATATGAGTTTCACCGCAGAAGATTGCGACCGTTTACAGCGTTTCTGGCGCAGTCCGCGTATGGCGCGTGAGCCCGGCCTGACGGCGGTTGATCTGTTTGACGCCATTGACCGTGGAGCAATCAAAGCTGTGTGGATTATGGGCACCAATCCGGCGGTTTCGATGCCAGAAGGCAATCGCATTGCCCGGGCGCTGGCTGCCTGTCCGCTGGTAATTGTGTCAGACGTGCTGGCGCAAACGGATACCACCGCCTTTGCGCATATTTTGCTACCCGCGCAGGGCTGGGGGGAAAAGAACGGCACCGTGACCAATTCTGAACGCCGGATTTCCCGTCAGCGCGCGTTTATGCCTCCGGCCGGAGAAGCTAAACCGGACTGGTGGTTACTCGCGCAGGTCGCCCAGCGTCTGGGCTTTCATGAAGGCTTTACCTGGACGCATCCGGCAGCCATCTTCCGCGAGCATGCGGCGTTGTCGGGGTTTGAGAACAACGGCCAGCGCGCCTTTGATATCAGCGGTCTGGCCGGTATGAGCGACGCACAGTGGGATGCGATGAAGCCGGTACAGTGGCCAATCAACGCTCGTTATCCCGAGGGCTGCGCCCGGCTGTTTAGCGACCGGCACTTTTACCATCCTGATGGTAAAGCCCGCCTGTTGCCACCGGCCACGCCGCAGCCAGTGGTGTGCGAAACGGCTTACCCGTTATTAATGAACAGCGGACGGATCCGCGATCAGTGGCACACCATGACGCGTACCGGCCTGGTTCCCCGGCTCATGCAGCATTGTGATGAGCCATTTGCAGCCCTGCATCCGCAGGACGCACAACGCTATGGCCTGTGCGCGGGCGCACTGGCACGGGTGCAGTCCGACGCGGGCTGGGTGACGGTGCGTGTGACGCTGGACAGCGGTCTGCGGCGCGGTGAGATCTTTGTCCCTATGCACTGGAACCGACAGTTCAGCCTGCAGGGCACGGTTGGCGGACTGGTGGCTTCAACCCGCTGTCCAGTCTCGGCACAGCCTGCATTTAAACAAACCGCTGTGCGTATCCACCCGCTCAACGCCAGCTGGCAGGGCTGGCTCTGGCAGCGCGACGCAAGCCCGCCTGATGCACTGCGCTACTGGGCGCGAACACCCTATGAGGGCGTGCAACGCTTTAGCGTGGCTGGAGACGGTTCACCAGAACAGTGGCTCATGGCAACGATCCCGCTGGCCGGGCTGCAACTGCAAACCGCTCATGCGGCGGAACCGCATTACCGCCTGCTGGCCTGGCGTAACGGTGAGCTGCTCCTGGTCTTTTATGCAGGCGCGTCTTTACCCGAGATCAATCATGACTGGGTTGCGCAGGCTTTTCGCCAGGCACCTGTGAATGCGGCGGACCGGCATGCTCTGCTGGCGGGACAATCGGCACAACGTGCCGTGGCTGGCCGGACGATCTGTAGCTGCTTTGGCGTTGGGGAAAACACCATCTTACAGGCGATTAAACAGGGCTGTCACAGCACTCAGGCACTGGGTAACGCACTCAACTGTGGTACCAACTGCGGCTCCTGCCTGCCGGAGCTAAAACACCTTTTGCTTTCCGTTGCTGTACCGGAGGAAGAATGATGATTGCGATCAACCCTTTAGATAAACTGCTGGCGCCGGACAACGCGTCCAGCCCTGGCAAAGTCTGGCTGGTAGGGGCCGGACCGGGGGATGTGGATCTACTGACAGTCAAGGCGCTGCGCCTGCTGCAACGTGCGGATGTCGTGGTCTATGATCGCCTGGTCAGCGAAGCGGTGATGGCGGAAGTCGTCAGCAGTGCACTCTGTATCGACGTGGGTAAACAGCCGGGTCATCACGGCCTGAAGCAGACTCAGATTAATCAACTGCTGGTGGACCTGGCTGCCAGCGGGCGCAATGTCGTGCGTTTAAAAGGCGGCGATCCCTTTATCTTTGGCCGTGGCGGTGAAGAGATGGTCAGCCTGCAGCAGGCGAATATTGTCTGCGAAGTGGTGCCCGGTATTACCGCCGCAGTGGGCTGTGCGGCTGCCAGCGGCATTCCGCTGACGCACCGTGACTGTGCCCAGTCATTGCGCTTTATCACCGGACACGGGCGCAGCGGCGAACCGCAGCTGGATGCGGCGGCGCTGACCGCGACCAATCAGACGCTGGTGTTTTACATGGGATTAAGCTGGAGCAGCGTGATTAGCGCCCGGTTACGGGAATATGGCCGCAGCGAGGCGACGCCGGTGGCGATCATTGAAAACGGTACGCGTCAGAACCAGCGGGTGCTGATCACCACGCTGGCCGGGTTGCCTGAAACTATTGAACAGCAAAAACCGGTGTCGCCGTCGTTACTGATTGTGGGCGATGTGGTGCGCTATTACCGGGCTGATCGAGTCGCAGCGCATGGGGAGGAGTTGGCGTTAAGTGATAGTGCAGTGCAGTGATGCTTAACGTGCCGAAGGAAGGGACACGGTTTTTACGGCTGGGGGATGAGACGGTCGCAAAAGCATTATCGGCGAATATGTTAGTGAGAGCCCCTATCTTAAGCGCCTTTCACATGAAACTGATGCCTGACAGTTACCTCACTCAGACATTTTTCTTAAGATTTTACCCTGAATAAACGCTATCGCTGCATTACACAATCGGCAATCTGTCGGACACTGAGATACGTTTGCATGGTATCCAGAACGCTTCATCACAACCTGACATTGACCACTGCCAGTCGCGCCATACTTTTTTCTTCTCAGTCCAGGTAAACTTTATTCTGGCTGGTATAGGCTGGCCGAAATCTGTCCGAATAGAGGCCGAAAAAATTCTAACTGTCTGATTATAAAGAGATGCTTTGATTAGTATTGCTACCATTCATAAGCTGGTGGTTAGCGCATATCTCTTTGAATTTACTAGATTAAATGTGCGTTTTTTAACAAATATGATATGTATATAGCATATCCACAACGGCATGATTTGCAAGGTCAGATTTTCAGCTGTGCGTAATTGCCTGTGCCTCATACCAGCGAGTACTCATCGCCACGGAGGTCGAAATACTTCTGTGTCATCGCGAGATTCTTATAACCCGGTAACCGCTGTGTAAACACCTCACCCTAATGCGCTTCATATAACCTTCCCGATAAACTGCGGATCTCATGGAAAGTGGGCGGGTTGTCCGCCTCATCCAGACCGCTGCGTGTTCGCGCGCGCGTAAATGCCTGCGTCAGATTTTCCGGGCGTACCGGACCGGGTCTCCGTGATCACGGCTCCGTATATACCAGGCGAACTGGCGTGACACTCTATGTGAGAAGAGTGAAATCATGTTTCCAGTCGGTATTGCTGGGACGTGCTGTTGGCTGACGCTATGCGGGGGGAAACCGGCTCGAAAAATATCAGTCTAGTGACACGCCTGCAGACGTCATCGGTTCATGCATCAGGATGGCGCAGCTGCTCCATGAAGAAGTAAGAAAGATTGAACGGCAGGTAAAGCGGACATTCAGGCCAGCCCAGACCTGAAACGGGATTGTGCGCTGCTGACGTCGATTAAATCTGTCTGGCCCCAACTGGGGATGCACATGCTGGTTGTGCTGCGCAGCCATAACGTTGAATCAGCAGATCAGGCTGCGGCTTTTCCGGGCGTGGTGCCTCTTGAAAAACGTTCGGGTACGGCCACGCATATCTTAAATCGGCCGCCTCAGCTTAGAGCAAAGCTCTACATGTCTGCCCTATGCGGAAAAATTAACAATAAACGGATGCGTAATATCTACAAGGAAATGTGTCTCAGGGGCAAACCTAAAATGGTAGCCATCGGTGCACTGATGCGAAAACGGGGTCATCGGTGTTATGGCGTTCTGAAAACGGCAACAATTTTTGTGATCTGGAATCAAGAGTTGCATTTAACGACTGATTTATATGAATCTTATTTTACACCCTATCCAGGGATGTAGGTTTTGTCTTCATAATAAACAGGCTCTGCGCAGGATATTTTTGGTTTCCTGGCAAAGCCTTATGAGGCACAGGACGGACTCAAAAGAATCTGTCTGTATTCCGGGAAAAGATCTCAGTCGGTTTCGACAATAAACATTCGTGCTTCCTGAGCTTCCCGGCGTTCGGCCTTGATGGGGGCGTATTTTTCAGAGTTGTAGAAGGCTAATGCCTGGTTAAGGGTTGGAAACTCAAATACGCCAGCTAATGGCAGAGGCACCTCATCGCCTTCAAGAACCTCCGAGACGGTGCCAAAATGCAGAATTCGCCCGCCGGCTTCTTTCAGAGCTGCCTGAAACCGGGGAGCGAGTTTAGACTGCCTGTCAGGGTCGATAACACGCAGATTGATGTGCACGTACGCTGGCATAATGCTTCTCCTGTTGTTAAATAATGCATATACACTATTATTGGTTGATCGGGATTTCAAGAGGTACTACATGAGCGGTTTTGATCCAAAATATTTCAGGGAAATAGCAGCTGAATGTCCGGGATTTCAGGCTCGTGCCACGGCGCGCGCAGTCACGCGCTACTACAATGTCTGTTTCAAATCGCTCGGTCTCACCGCCGAGCAATTTAGCCTGTTGGTTGGAATTGGAGCTTTCGAGGGCGCCACAATAGTTGATCTTGCGGTCAGCGCGGGAGTTGATGCGACAACCCTGAGCCGAAATGTTCAGAACATGGAATTGAGAGGTTTAGTCCGTTCCGAAGGTGGACGCGGTCGCGCAGGAAAGCGGCTAAGTCTGACGGATTCCGGATACCAGCTCATGGCAAAAGCCTTGCCTGTATGGAAATCAGCTAAAGATAAGTTGTCCATGAAGATGGGTGATGACCGACTCCGGTCAGCAACACGGGCAATGGAGGAGTTAGCCAGGGCAATAAATATCGACCAGAGCCCTGAAGCAGATCGCAACTCCCACAATTAAAATACGGTAGCTGAATGACAATCTCCCCGTATCAGCACTCCTGATTGAGCATCTTGCAAAAATAGGTTTCCTCCATATGAACGATCTTTTACCTTATTTTTCTTAAGGCATGCAGAGCGTTCAGGTGTGAAGCTGGACGGCGCCATACGCCCGGCGTAGTCGGTTACAGTCGTATAAATCGTGCCATACCCTACCTTTCCCTGTATATGCCCAGAAAGTGCGGGCATGCTCATATCCGCGTCAGCACTGGGCTAAGCAGGTATTCTCAAAAAACAGGTGTGGAGTATGGGGCTTATAACACGGGACGAGTGAAGAGTTACATGCTTTCACATACTGACCATTGGGATGTTGGTACTTTGTAAAAATGCATGCTGAATGTCCGTTTTGTGCCAGGAGCGGACCATCATTAGTTTATCCAGTTATAAGAAATGATGCAGGTAACATATTTTTATCAACTTATAAGGGGTTCCGGTTATGAAACCCCTTAGGTTGACTAATCACAATTTTCAGCTTTTTGATTTTTTTCCGGACTCACAACCATCCAGACAGCTATCCCTATAGTTATCGCACCGATAATGAAACCATTATTAATGGTTTCGTTCAGTACCAGGTATCCCCACAGTACGCCAAACGGAGGAATTAAGAATGTAACGGTTAAGGAGCGTAACGGTCCGATATCGGCAATCAGTCGAAAATATAATATATACGCTAACGCAGTACAGATCACCCCCACAGCAATGACACTAATCCATGGCTCTTGCTGTAGCCAGTTAACGGCAGGCCCAACGCTGATACTCCATATGAAAAAGGGCAGTAAAAAAATAGATGCTCCCATTTGACTGCCGAAAGCAACGATTTTAGGATCGAGTCCACCTTTGTCTGAAATCCAGCTACGTGTCAAAAAACTGGAAAGCCCATAGCAACTGGTAGCGATGAGGCAGGCAATAACACCGGTAATTTGTTTATCCGATGACTGTGCTTCACCGATGGTGGTTATCACTATGATGCCGACAAGTCCCAGGAACATGCCTGCCCATTTTCTAAATGTTAATTTCTCGGCAAAACATGAAAACCCGATGAGCGCTCCCATCAAAGGGGTTGTTGCATTCATAATAGCGGAATACCCGGCAGGCAACCACCTGGCCGCAAGGCAATACATGAGAAAAGGCAATCCAGAGTTTATCACGCCAAGTATGACTGAAGGCTTGAACTTATCTTTAAAATCAAAAGAAGATTTAAACATAAACAAAATAATAGCGAGGCCCGTGAAACCTAAAAACACTCGCAAAAAAGCAGTATTAATGGCACCGAACTGTGGCACGGCTATGCGCATAAAAAGAAAGCTCGCCCCCCAGATAGCGGCAAGCAGCAATAACCGAAAATAGTCAGCAATACGCATAACAGTTCCTTTTTATTTAAATGGAAGTAACAGCGAAACTGTGAAACATGTCAGACGTGCTGACAAACAAGATTTTTGTTTATACTTAAGATTTCCTAACTCATGGAACTGTGTATCCGATGAAAATGCCACCTTTACATGCGCTTATGTGTTTTGAGTCTGCGGCAAGGCTGATGAGCATGAAAGCTGCCGCCGAAGAGTTATGTGTGACATCCAGCGCGGTCAGCCAGCAGATTGCAAAACTGGAAAACATGACGAATATCCGGTTGTTTATACGTAGTCCTCGCCGTCTCGAACTGACAACTGAGGGGCGCATCTATCTGAGGGCGATAAGACCCGCTTTTATCCAGATAGCAGAAGCAACACAACGCTTAATGAATGAGGGAAAGGCCAACAAAGTAACGGTCAGTTGCACAAGTGGTTTTGCCATTCAATGGTTGCTGCCACGGCTACCTGCATTTGAAAAAGCCAACCCGGGTGTGGAAGTGCAAATCAGTGCAACCAACAGGCAGGTTGATTTATTGTCTGAAGGGATTGATTTTGCTATCCGTCACGGCGCTGGTAACTATCCCGGACTGGAGTCTGAGTGTCTGGTGAATGACAAACTTCTCCCGGTTTGTAGTCCCCGCTTAATAACCAGAGAATACGATCTTTCATCGCCGGGCGATATGGCAAATTACACGCTGCTGCACGATGAGCACCGGCTGGACTGGGCCGTCTGGTTCCGGGCTCTGGGTATTGAAGATGTGAATACTGACACCGGTCCTGTTTTCATCGATTCTAACGGCGTGATTGAAGCTGCAATCGCGGGTAAAGGTATCGCCCTCGTACGCAGTGCCCTAGTAACTGAAGAACTGGAAAGTGGTTTATTAATTAACCCACTGCAAGTAGAGGTTAATTCGCCGATTGCGTATTATCTGGTGTATGACGAGTCAGCTATATTGCAGAAGATAAGTCGTCGATTCCGTGACTGGATAACCCTGACCGCCGCAGCGCAACATGAGCACGCAGCAATACACAAGAGAGTTAAATAAAGATGTTGATGCTGTCTTCCACCTCTAATTATGTCTCAAAAATCTTATATTTTTTGTGCCTAAAGGCGTTTTGCAGAATGCGAAATTGATTTTAATATCCCCTCAGGTAATAAGCCCTCAACGTCCGCTTCTCGCTCTCAACAGCCCCTGGGCATCAGAGGAAGCTCTGTGCCAGAAGCGGATGTTGTACTCTCAAAGGAGTTGTGCCCGGGCATTGAGAAATACTTGTTATATTTGATTTTATTTTCTGGTATAGATATCAGGACGTGTGATACTCCATGCATAGTTTTCCCGATTAACAGGCTCGTAGCCAAATTTTTCATAGAGCCAGGGCGCTGTGGTTGTAAACAACATGATCCTGCGAAGCCGCTCAAAAACAGGATGATCATGTATGCATTGCATCACCCATCTACCCAACCCTTCTCCCTGATATTCCTCCAGGATATAAACATCACAAAGGTAAGCAAACGTAGCGTAATCTGTTATTAAGCGCGCGAAACCAATCTGGGCGTCATCGTGATAAACACCGAAATTAAGGCTGTTTTCAACGGATGCACGGACAAGAGCCAGATCAATCCCTTTTGCCCAGGTTGACCTCGTGAGATAGAGATGGATAGCCTGCACATCCAGTTTTTTTCTGTCTGTACTTATCAGGTAGTTATCTTTATGCCACTCATATTTCTCTGAAATACTCACGCTCAATCCTGTTTAGGAATTCCCGGGAAACCTGACCTTACCACCTGATGGAAAATCGGACTATCAATACTTCTCAGGAAAAAATGAATCCTGCACTCTTATGCCAGCGTTTAATTCAGCGCTTTTGCGCAGCGGGCTCCGTTTCCTGGAAAATAGTGTCCATCATTACTGGACAGTAGTAATCAGCCGGTATCAGGCCCCATGATGAACTCCCGGCTGATTCAGGGTTATGCATCCAGACTAATAACCACTTTCCCGATATGTCCGGCAGCCTCAAGGTAGCGATAAGCTTTCCGTGTATCGGCAAAAGGGAAAATACGATCAATTACGGGATAAATCGTGGAGGTTTCAATCGCTCTGACCGCCGCGCGCAAATCTGAAGTCGAACCCGTATTGTTACCCACAATATTCAACATCTTTTGCATTACGGGCAGAACAGGCATGCTGACTTCAGCACCACCAACAAAGCCAATAACGAAAATGGTTCCGTTATGAGCTGCTGCGTTAATCGATTTCGCAAATGTTGAGCCACCCACTGATTCCAGTACGAGATCAGCGCCATGCCCCTCAGTCAGCTTAAGCACCCGTTGATCCCATTCGGGCACCTCGTGATAGTTAATTCCATCATCCGCATCCAGGGCTTTCACTCTTTCCAGCTTTTCATCAGAAGAGGAAATGATGATCACCCGTGCACCTGCTGCCTTCGCATATTGCAATGCAAACAGACTCACCCCTCCCGTGCCAAGCAGTAAAACTGTGCTGCCGGGCTGTATTTTACCGCGCACTATAGCGTTCCATGCGGTCGTTGCGGCAATGGGTAACGTCGCTGCCTGCTGCCAGTTGAGAAAGTCGGGTATACGCACCAGTGACTTAGCAGGCACTACAGCGTATTCTGCCAGCCCACCGTTGGTTGTAACTCCGCGTAATGTTTGATGATGTTCGGATCGTATTGCTCCAGCATGCCAGTGAGACATCATACCCGGCACCACACGTTCGCCGATTTGCCAGCCTACAACTCCCTCTCCAGACTCAACAATTTCTCCCGCGCTGTCTGCACCAGGAATAACCGGCTGCGAAACAGCGCCGAATTTACCAGTGGCCAGCGCCAAATCAAGGTAATTCAGACTCACAGCATGCTGACGAATCAGCACTTCTCCATACCCTGGTTGTGGTCGTGAAATATCACATATTTTTAAGCCGTCTATTCCTGCAGCGGATAAGTGGATAGCTTTCATGGTGTCCCCCGGTTCAATTAATACGACCATTTTGAGGCAGAACTGACGCTATAATGAGCCTGAAAAACAAATAACTGTTGCATGAGGTGCAATAATGCATGATGACGATTATCGTCAGCGGGAAGCTTTTCTTGCGGTAGTGCGCGCTGGCAGCTTTAGTGCTGGTGCGCGCGATTTGGGAAGAGATGTCTCTGTCGTTTCCCGGCGTGTAGCTGCATTAGAAAAACGTCTGGGAATTCGCCTGCTGGAACGCACCACCCGCCGCATACGTCCCACAGAAGAGGGCTTACGCTATCGGCAAAAAATTGAATTGGCTGATGAATTGCTGCGGGAAGCGGAAGAGGAAGCCCGTGATTTGGCAGCGCGTCCGGCCGGGACGATTCGCCTTACCGTTCCAGCCTCATTCGGACGAAAGTGGGTCGTGCAGGCCTTACCATTCTTTTTGAAAGCCTATCCTGACATCCGTATTGTGCTGCACTGCAGCGATCGCTACGTAGATTTACTGGGTGATAATTTTGATATGGCAATCCGTATTGGTGTTCTGAAGGACAGCAGATTAATTGCCCGAAAGCTGGCAAATACAAGTCGCATTTTATGTGTCGCGCCGGATTACCTGGAGCGCCATTCTCCTGTAACACACCCTCAGGACCTTCGTAAGCATGATTGCCTGGGTTTCACGCCCATGCACAGCTGGCCCGAATGGCGACTCGAGAAAGACGGCCAACAGATAGCGGTACCTGTTAAGACGCGTTACGAGAGTGACGAAATGGATGGCCTTATACTGGCCGCTCAATCGGGTATGGGGATATTACTCGCGGCCAACTGGCTGGTACAGAAAGAACTGGCTGAGGGTTCACTGGTGCCAGTGCTGTCGGACTGGCAGGCAACAGGCGAGGATGGTGTCTGGTTAATGAAACCTTCAAGCCAGTTGCAGTCGGCAAAAATCAGTGCATTAACAGACTGGCTGACTTCATGGTTTTCTACACCACGCTGGTAGCCTGCGGGACGCAATATGAAACAGCCTGTCACCTGTACTGAATAGCAGATGGGTTATGTATGTAAAACGTGTGCAGTCCAGCAGTCGACATACCCCAGATAATGTCGGCGCTCCTGGAGGTAATAACATATTTCTTCACGCTGCTGCCGCTCCACTTCGTCATGGATCACCGGCAGGTTAGATCGCTCTTTATAGGCTACGGCAGACTCAGCTAAACCCCGTTAACACTGCTCCGGCGGAATCATGATGTCATATAACCTTGCTGCCCGATGCAGATAACAACGGGACATAAATTGCCAGTTTGAGTGAAGGGGAGTCATTTGACGTAAACGTTGAATAGCAGTATGTCCGCGTTATCCCGTCCTTCCCTGTGAGTTTTTTCTCTCCGGACACCGGCGCCGTTATCACATGCTCGCTCCACCATGTATCAAACTCCGGACATTCACGGCTTAAGCGTTCTGCCAGCGCAGTGAAGGTCTCATCGTCTGCATTTCGTGAATAACTGGAATGAAACAGGCCGAGCATTCTCTGTGCCTCTGCAGGCCAGGTGTCGCCAAAAAGGTATCTGGCCTGCTCTGTAGTGAACATGAAAACCATGATATTTCGCTCATCTGCAGCCAACAGGCTGAAATCCGTGATGACCTGTTCTGCTGCAGAATTCCACACCAATACATCCCATCTGTCATTGGTGACGTAGGCAGGCTCATTCAGCGCCCTGACCAGATGCGATAAGCTAGCCGGGACTTCATGTTCGATATCTGCACTTTTTTTCCGGCCTGTCAGTGTTTTCAGGTGCAGAAATTCTGCCTCGTTCAACTGCAGAGCTTTACCCAGGGCGTTAACTATCCGTTCGGAAAGCGTGTTGACCCGTCCCTGTTCGATTTTGGTATACCATTCCGTACTTATTCCCAGCATCGCCGCAACTTCCTCACGCCTTAGCCCGGGCGTCCGCCGTCTTTCTGGCCCGGCAGAGGGGGGACGCTCAGGCTTCACCCTGGCACGTCGTGAACGTAAAAACTGACTGAGCTCAGTATTCTTAACCATTTTTTGAACCTGGTAGTAAATTATACCTGTATAAAACTAGTGTATTTTACGCCGTTTTTGGTCGCCCTATGATGGTTTCATATTGTTCTATGCCCTCAGGAGAATATGACCATGAAAGCTGCTGTGCTTACTGCCTTTGGCCATCCGCTAGACGTTAAGAATGTGCCTGCACCGGTGATGGGAACCGGGGAAGTCATTGTCGATGTGGTTGCGGCGCCCGTTCTCTCCTACACGAATGAAGTACTGAGTGGGGAGAGAAAATATCTGTTACCTGTGCCGGTCATCCCGGGCTGTGGTGCCATCGGAAAGGTTCGCCAGACCGGCCCTGACTCAGCCTGGCTGAAACCAGGAGACTGGGTATTCTGCGATCCGACGGTGCGTTCCCGTGACAACGCGCTGTCGCCAGAAATTGTCCTTCAGGGCTGGAGTGCCCGTGGTGAAGGAGGACAAAAAATCCAGCAATATCACCTGAATGGCAGTCTTGCTGAACAAATACGCATTCCGACTGAAAACGCAGTGCCCATTGGCGACATATCGCCTGCAGAAGCGGGGCGGTGGTGTGCCATCAATACGCTGCTTATAGCCTATGGCGGATTGTTATCTATGGATTTGAAAGCGGGAGAGCGCCTGCTGGTCAGTGGTGCAACCGGTAATTTCGGCAGCTCCGCTGTGCTTGCTGCACTGGCCATGGGAGCCCATAAAGTCATCGCACCGGGCCGTAGTGAACGGATGCTGAACGATTTGAAAAAACGTTTTGGATCGCGTGTGGAAACAGTAAAGCTCACAGGTACAGCAGAGATCGATATCGCTGCCATGAAGCACATGGCCGGGGGACCCATTGATGCGGTCCTTGATTTCCTTCCGCCGTCTGCGCAGGCCTCTGTCGTCCGGAATGCGATTATGTCAGTCAGACCTTATGGTCGTGCAGTCCTTATGGGCGGTGTTGGCATGCTGGGTGGGGACGATCTTTCGCTACCTTATCCCTGGATAATGCGTAACCTCATTACCGTAAAAGGGCAGTGGATGTATGAACCTTCGGCAGTCCCTACGCTCTGCGGCCTTATACGCGCGGGACTGCTTGATCTGAGCCACTATGACGTAACCGAGTTTCCGCTTGAGAGAGTGAATGATTCAGTCGCGCATGCTGCGAAAAACAGCGGGCCGTTTAAACTCACCGTCGTGCGTCCCTGACCAAAGGCGCCGCGATGGACCGGATTACTCTCTTACGACGGCCCTGCGTATGGGTTCAATCACAAAATTCTGGCACAAAAAAGCCCGCTGCGCGGGCTTGATAAGAACCGATTAATGCGGAATCTCAGAGACCTCTTTGACATCCGCTTTGTTGATCTGCTGTTTGACACCATTGGCATCAACGTAGCCCAGCAGTCCGCTTTCCGCTTCCTGCGGTTTACCATCGCTGACAATGGTACGGCCATCATTGGTATGAATGGCGTAGCTGGTACGGGTACAGCCGGTCAGGGCGCTCAGTGCCACAATGGCTGCCAGTGGTAACAAAATCACTTTTTTCATGTCGCTCTCCCTATCGAGTAGATCAGTTGTTCAGTTCACTCATATTGGTGATCTGGTCACGGTTAATCTGTTCTGTTTTACCGGTTTGCGCATCTTTATAAGAGACCAGGCCAGTATCACTGTCCACCTGTGGCTTACCATCGGTGACGATAGTGCGTCCGTCGGTGGTTTTAATCGCCTGATTCGATGAACAGCCGGCGATGGCAAAAATCGATGTCAATAACACAGCCGCTACAGTCAGTTTCTTCATAGTAATTTCCCTGATTGGTCTGAAGTCCAGCTATAAGCGTAGAACAAAATCCGGATTCTGGTCTGACCTGACCCGCTTTCTTTGCACAAATAATGCGGTTTAGCGTGCAATTGATGAGGAGGAAATTACCAGGCGCGGCTAATGTGTTTCGCCGCGTATATTGGGAAGGCAGGATAGCGTTGCGATATTACTCAGCGGCCAGGCGACCAAGCAGCAGAGAAAAAATAGCCTCGTAATGCGTTTTCAATATCACATCGTCGCACTGGTCGAGACTTGCTATTAGCGCGACAAAAAGGGTTTTTCGGTTCAGCAACTTGCCGCTACACAAAATTTCCTGCACCAGCGTGCCAAGTAACTCATGCTGCTTTGCCTGCAGCGATCCACCAGTCCATGGTAATGCATCTTCAGAATTATTATGAAAAGGATCGTATCGCATCATCATTACCCTGATAGCAGTGCGTTAATTCAGCTTTTTGGCCAGCAGCCTGATCGCATTATCGCAGGCCTGCTGGATGGCCGGATTCTCAGAGCGCAAGCCCGTGCGATACAGCGCGCCAATTATTTGCTGAACAGATAAGGTTTCACCCGGTTGTACAATCTGTGTGACGACTTTGCCCAATAAAAGATAGATCTCATCGGCATCTTCTAATTCATCGTGCTTCACTCAACCCCCGGAACAAATAAACATAAATCTAAGTAATATGTTACTGACTGATAAATATTATTAAGCGCGCGATTCCAGGGTTTAAAAAGTTATCGCGGCGAATATTAATTAGGAAACGCCTATTTCCTAATAGGCCAGACGAATCAGTCCAGAATGCTGAGCACCATATTAATGGTTTCTTTGCCATTAGTCACATCCTGAATTTTGCCTACCACACGCATACCAAATGCCACGCAAAGCAGCAGTCCGGCGGCGGTGTCGGCATCCAGTCGTGGCGAAATCGATCCGTCCTCTTGCCCCTGCTCAACCAGCGAAGTCAGGAAGTTGCGGTTGCGTAATACCGCTTCACGCACCAACTGGGATAACTCTTCATCCAGCGTTTGCAGTTCCACGGTACTGCCAACCACCAGGCAGCCGCGTCTGCCCTCGATCTCGCTGGCTGAGTCGAGATAAAACTGCAACAGCTCAGCAATGCGCGCCCGGCCGGTCGGGTACTGTTGCAAACGGGTGCGCAGGTCCACATTGCGCAGCAGGATGTAGCGCTCAAACACCCGCAGAAACAGGGAACGTTTATCCTGAAACGCTTTATAGATACTGCCCGCCGTCAGGTTCATCGCTTCACCTAAATCGGCAATCGAGGCCGCATGAAAACCCTTCTGGCGGAACACGATCATAGCGCTGTCGAGCGCTTCGTCGATATCAAAGTTGCGCGGTCTGCCGCGCTCTCTGGCAGCCGGCGCCGGATTGGGTTTACTGGTCATAATGCGTGCTATTTAGAATGAATCGTTTCCAAATTATCCGGCTTATCGGTGACAGGGTCAAATCCTGCACAAACGCCTGGCCCGGCGTGCACTGATCGACAGCGAGCCGCGTTAATGTTCAGCCCAGCTAGTTGAGAATTTTTGACCGCCGGAGGATGATAAACCTTTTGCCGGGCCGGGACCTTTTCATGCTGATCTCCACTGAGGATACGCGCACTTTCAACACCGACATCCGCCTGGCGGCGACGCTGGCCGCCGTGGCGGGCGCACTGAACACTGCGGCGTTCGAAACGGTTGGTTTCTTCTCCGCCAACATGACCGGAAACGTCTCGTCACTGTCCGATCATCTGGCGAAAGCCAATCTGCATATCGGGCTGTTCTTCCTGCTGATTGTGCTGTTATTCATCGCCGGTTCGTCGGTCTCGACGCTGATCATCAATTCCGGCCGCAGGCGGCAGATACGCGGCATCTACGCCATCAATATTCTGCTGGAGGGCATAGCGTTGCTGGTACTGGGGATTGTCGAAAGCGGCTTTCATTTCAGCGAGGGCGGCGTGTTACTGATTCTCAGCCTGAGCTTTCTGATGGGCCTGCAAAATGCGGTGGTAACGCGCATCTCCAATGCCCGCGTGCGCACGACGCACGTTTCCGGCACGTCAACCGATATCGGCATTGAGCTGGCGATGCTGTTCGACGTGCTGCGTCGCAAAGAGTCACCAAAAGACGCGCCGCTGTACATTGAGCGGCTAAAACTGCATTGCTACACCGTGCTGGCGTTTCTCGCTGGCGGCGTGCTGGGCATTCTGCTGCTGCAGTGGCTAAGCTACGCGCTGCTGATCGTCATTGGGTTACTGCTCAGCGCGCTGGCGCTGTCGGCGCTGAAACGTGCGGGCAGCAACCCGCTTCACGCCCGCTAAGGAAGGGAATCATGATCTCGCTCGACGACCGCCTGCAAGCCATCTGGCAGCTGCTTAGCACAGCCACCACATCGCGTTCGGCTTTCACCCTGATGCAGCTGGCAACGGTGACCGCTGACGGCCAGCCCAGCATGCGCACCGTGGTGATAAGGCAGTTTTTGCCCGCGCTGCCGGCCCTGCGTTTTACCGCCGATCGGCGCAGCGCCAAAATGCAGGATATTGCAGCCCAGCCGCAGGTGGCGTTACTGGCTTATGATGCCGCCAGGCGCGTTCAGCTCAGGCTGGCAGGCACGGCTCAGCGCGTTGACGATGCACAACAGCGTGCCGCAGCCTGGCATGCATTGCGCCCGCATTCGCACGCGTTGTTTCAGTCACCGGTCAGGCCGGGCAGCGTGATTGCCCATCCTGATAACGCACAGCCTGTCAGCGCGCAAAAAGCGTGCACCGGGCCCGACGAACACTTCGCGCTGGTGCAGATCACCTTGCATAGCGTGGAGTGGCTGGATGTCAGCCGTGAGCTCCATCAGCGCGCACGATTCGAGGCCACTGTGGATGGATGGCAGGGCAGCTGGCGCGTGCCCTGAGATTTATTGTTCCGCCGGTGTTTTTGCCTGATGCGAGCGGCCAGCCGCACCGGCGCACACCAGCGCCAGCAGTACCATGATCAGTACCGGCAGCATCGCCATGCGCAATCCGGCATGTTCGCCGATAAAGCCCAGTCCGGGCGGGCCGACCAGAAACGCCAGATAACCCAGCGTGGCGGCAATCGTGACGCGCACCGCGCTGTTATGGCCATCGCCCGCCGCCGAGACCGTTAGCGGGAAGCCGAGCGACGCGCCGACGCCCCAGAACAGCACGGCCGCCGCCGCCAGCCATGGGTTATCGGAGAAAATCACCAGCGTCAGCCCCAGCGCGGCGGAGAATGCGCTGGCGCGCAGTACCCAGACGCGGCCCAGACGATCAACCACCAGCCCACCGAGAAAGCGCCCCAGCGTCATGCCAGCGGTGAAGCCCGCGTAGACCAGCGTGCTTTGGGTATGATTGAGGTTATGGCCGTCGATCATCAATAACGGCAGCCAGTCGTTAGCCGAGCCTTCCGCCAGCGCCATCGCCAGAATCACCACGCCGAGCACCAGCAGCTGGCGGTCACGCAGTTCACGTCCAACCTGGGCCAGAAAGCCGCCATGATGCGGCTGTTCGCTGCGTTCGCTGTCGCTGGTGGCGGGCAGATGGCGTAGCGCCAGGGCGGCAATCAGTAGGTTTACCAGCAGCACCACGCTAAAGTGCCAGTGGGTGCTGATATCGGCTGCGGTCATGGCCAGACCCGCCAGTGCGCCGATCAGCGTGCCGAAACTGAAGAAGCCGTGAATGATCGTCATGATTGACTCGCCGATGCGCCGCTCAAACGCTGCCCCTTCGACATTAACCACCACATCCATCAGCGCGGTTCCGCCGCCCAGCAACACCAGACTGGTAAACACCAGCCCGCTACTGGCGAGCGTTAACGCAGCGGTCATCAGCACCAGGCCACTGAGCAGGATCAGGTAACCCGTGCGCATCACCCGGCTGGTGCCAAAGTGCGCGACCAGCTTACCGGCCAGCAGCACGCCCAGCATGGAGCCACAGGAGAAGCCAAACAGAATCAGGCCCATCATTTCCGTCGAGGCGTGCAGCACATCGCGCATAAAGGGGGTGCGGCTAACCCAGGAAGCCCAGGTAAAGCCAGGAATAAACATCAGGCCAAAGATGGCCCATTTACCGCGTGTCTGTTGCTGAGGGTGCATAAGGTTCCTTTAGGGAGCGGTGGGCAAGCGGGGGTGAAACGCTTTCGTTGCTGATGGCCGTTAGCATGGTTCACAGAATAGCAGTTTTGCTGGCGCTCGTTGAGGCAATGTCGCTCGCGCCAGCGCGCCGGGGGAATTCGTCAGTGGGAGAAAGCCCCTCCGCGCGACGACGCGGAGGGCAAAGGGATTAGAAACTCTGCCAGTCGGCATCGCTGGCCAGTGCCAGGCGTCCCGGCTGTGGCGCTTTGTGGCTCGCCGGCGCCGGCTTGATGACCGGCGTTGCGCCGGATTCCGCCAGCACGAAGCGGGTCACCAGCTGGTTGAGCGTTTGGGCCTGTTCCTGCAGCGATTGTGACGCGGCTGAGGCCTGCTCCACCAGCGCGGCGTTCTGCTGCGTCACATCATCCATCTGATTCACCGCCTGCTGCACCTGGCTGATACCCTGGCTCTGCTCAACCGCGGCTGCGGCGATTTCGCTCATCAGTTCGCTGACCTGATGGATAGCGTCATTCATCACCTGCATATTGCTGCTGACGTCGCTGGCCTGGGCGGCTCCGGCTTCAGTCAGTCGATGCGACTCTTCAATCAGCCCTTTGATTTCGCGTGCGGCCGAGGTTGAGCGCTGCGACAGGCTGCGTACTTCACCCGCCACCACCGCAAAGCCCTTGCCGTGCTCACCGGCGCGTGCGGCTTCGACTGCCGCGTTGAGCGCCAGGATATTGGTCTGGAAAGCGATGCCTTCGATCATCGAAACAATGTCCGTGACCTTGCGCGAGCTACCACGAATATCATCCATGGTCGAGAGCATGGTGCTGAGCGAGGTACCACTTTTTTCCGACAGCGAACTGGCGTTAGCCGCCAGCTGGCTGGCCTGACGCGTGTTATCGGCGGTCTGACGTACGGTTTCACTCAGTTCAGTCATGCTGGCCGCAGTCTGCTCCAGTGAGGCGGCCTGCTGTTCGGTACGCGCAGAGAGATCTTCATTGCCGGCGGCGATTTGCACCGATGCGCTGCTTACCGAATGCGACGCGCTGCGCACGGCACTCAGCGAACCGGCCACGCTGCGCATCAACTGATTAAAGGAGCGCGCCATATTGCCCACCTCATCGCGACGGCTTTCGTCTGCGCTGAGCGTCAGGTCGAGATTTTCACTGGCGCGCATCATCACTTTGCCGACATCCGCCAGGCTGCGGCGGATGCGCAGTACGGTGAACAGGGCGAACAGACCGAATACCAGCACTGTTGCAACCACGCCGCTGATGGTCGTCCACAACACATTATGGAAGGTGCTGCGGTTGGTGGCGCGTAATTCGTCGCCAATGGCGATGTTCAGCATCAGCTGCTTCTGGTAATCGGCAATCAGCTGACGAATAGCGGCACCGATGCCGCTCTGGCCCTCAATCAGGTCGAGGCTGATGGCATTCTGGTGTGCACGCGACGCACTGAGAAAAGCGGGCAGCCGCTCAGTCACGCGCTGAATATTGCTAAAGGCCACCTCAGTCAGGCGCTTATCTTCCTCGCTGGAGATATCATGCTTCATGTAGTAATCGGTGAGCGATTTCAGCCCGCCGATCTGTTTATCAATGTCCGCTTCGACGGCGGGCATGTTGCTGTCCTGCAACTGGGTCTGGTGTTTGTACAGCGTCAGCGCCAGCTGATTGCTGCGATCAATTAACGTGTTGAGGTCTTTGATCGAAGGGATGGCATTGGTTTGCACATATTCAAAGCGTTCCTGAAAGCCGGAAAGCAGTGAGATGGCGAGCACGGCTTGTAGAATGATGGCGCCAAACAGCATGGAAAAGGTCAGTAACAATCGTTGGGAGATGTTCATCTTATTATCCTTAATCTAAACGCACCCCGACGCCTGACGCGGCGGGTACAAGGGCAGATTAAAGAACATCGGCAGATTGTGGTTTTTAGTTAATGAAATTTTAGCGCCGGGTAGCAGAAGAGGCTGGCGGGTTAACAGTGGAGCCGGTCGCCGTTAACGGCGACCCTACGGTGCATGTCCCGTTATTTCCGTAGGGTGCGCATTCATGCGCACCTGGAAACGGGGAGTGCATGTCCCGTTGTTTCCGCAGGGTGCGCATTCATGCGCACCTGGAAACCGGGATTGCATGTCCCGTTATTTCCGTAGGGTGTGCATTCATGCGTACCTGGAAACCGGGGGTGCATGTCCCGTTGTTTCCGCAGAGTGCGCATTCATGCGCACCTGGAAACCGGGAGTGCATGTCCCGTTGTTTCCGCAGGGTGCGCATTCATACGCACCTGGAAACCGGGGGTGCATGTCCCGTTATTTCCGTAGGGTGCGCATTCATGCGCACCTGGAAACGGGGAGTGCATGTCCCGTTGTTTCCGCAGGGTGCGCATTC